>DATDIQ010000044.1:0-25375 GCA_036520995.1 Occallatibacter sp. | reverse complement strand
CCGCGCACGCGGCTTTGCCGCACGCGCGGTCCACAACCCGCCTGCCGGCGGTTCGAAAAGAAAACCTCTCGGTGCATGGCACCGAGAGGTTTTCTTTTTGCCGCATTTGACGGAACCGGCCGGTTCTATCCCGCGTATCCCTGAGCAATCATGCTCGCTGATACGAAATTCGCCATCCGCCAGTTGATCAAAGCGCCGGGGTTCACACTCACGGCCATTGTCACGCTCGCCCTCGGCATCGGTGCGAACGCCGTGGTCTTCAGCGTTCTAAACGCGCTGGTGCTGCGCCCGGTGAATGTGCCCCACGGCCAGAATCTCTACATGGTGCAGCGTTTTCGGTACCCTTCGCAATCCGACCCCGACTACGCGGATCTGCGCGATCGCAATCGCACCTTCGAGAGCATGATGATGTGCCAAATCATTGGTCCGGTCGGCGTGGATACCGGCGGCAATCCCTCGACGGCATGGCCCTATCTCGCCAGCGGCAACTACTTCGATGGCCTGGGCATTCAGCCTTATCTCGGGCGCTTCTTCCACGCCGCGGACGAGAAGGGCGTCAACAGCGCTCCCTATGTTGTTCTGAGTTACGCCTATTGGCACAGCCGTTTTCACGACGATGCCGGCGTCGTCGGGCGCGGTATTGCGATCAACAAGCACCCGTTCACCATTCTTGGGGTGGCGCCGCCGGGCTTCCGCGGGACCGAACTGTTCTTCGCGCCCGCGTTCTGGATTCCCCTTGTCGAACAACCAACCATCGAGGGCTATGACGCGTTTCACGAGCGCGGCAATCACTCGGGGTTCGTGATTGGCCGCCTCAAATCCGGCATTACACCGGCGCAAGGCACGGCGGATTTGAATTCCATTGCCTCCTGGCTCTCCAAGACCTATCCCTCCGCGGATGATGGAGTAACCTTCAGCCTCGCCCGCCCCGGACTGGTTGGGGACATGCTCGGCGGCCCCGCTCGCGCGTTCATGGCGGGACTGATGCTGCTGGCCGGCCTAATTCTTCTCGCGGCTTGCGCAAATCTGGGAAGCCTTTTCGCGGCCCGCGCCGCCGATCGCTCCAAAGAGATTGCGTTGCGTCTGGCTCTCGGGTCGCGCCGCGGGCTCATCCTGCAGCGGCTGCTCACCGAAGCCATCCTCGTCTCGCTTGCCGGCGGCACCGTTGGCCTGGCGGGCGGCGTGGTCATTCTGCGCTTCCTCAGTGTCTGGCAGCCAATTCCCGATATCCCGATCAACATCCCGGTGAACCCAGACATCCGCACGTATGTTGTCGCGCTGCTCCTCGCGCTCGTCAGCGGCTTGCTCTTTGGCATGGTTCCGGTCCGCCAGGTTCTGCGTGCCGATCCGTGGCAGATCATTCGCACCGGTATGCGAGGAACCGACGGCATGCGCCCGATCACGATGCGCGATGTGCTCCTCGTCGTCCAGATCGCCATCTGCGCCGTGCTCGTCACCTCTTCGCTCGTTGCCGTACGCGGACTCGCGCGCTCGCTGCAAAACAGCTACGGCTTCCAGCCGCAAAACGTTACCCTCGCCGATTGCGATCTTCACATGGCGGGGTACACCGACGATCGTGTCCCCACCATGCAGCAGCGAATGCTTGAAGCGGTGCGCGCCCTTCCCGGCGTGACTGCGGCGGGCTATTCAAGCAGCCTGCCTCTTACCCTGGGTGGCGGGGACTCCTACGTCTACTCTGACGCGACGACGGATTTTCGACCCACCAACTACGCCGCAGATGCCATGAGCTATAAGATCTCGCCGGGCTATCTCGCCGCAGCCGGCACGCGGCTCGTCGCCGGCAGAGACCTGACCATGCACGATGACAGCAAAGCGCCCAAAGTGGCCCTGGTCAATCGCGAGTTCGCCGTGAAAGTTTTTGGATCGGTCAACAAAGCCGTCGGGGGGCACTTCAAATTCTGGGGTAGCGAACGCGCGGAAGTTGTGGGGGTTGTCGAGGACGGCAAATACCGCACGCTGACAGAAGATCAGCAACCCGCGATGTTCTTCTCCTTCCAGCAGTTCCCTTCGAGCCCCACGTGGATCGTCGTTCGCTCGAATCGCAATCCGCAGGACCTGGCGGCCGCGGTGCAGATGACGCTGCGCGGGCTTGATTCCGGCCTGCCCTTCGCGATCCACACGTGGACATCGGAGATGGACTCGGCGCTGTTTGCGGCGCACGTGGCCACGGTGGCTCTCGGCGTACTGGGACTGCTGGGTGCGATGCTGGCGGTGACAGGGATTTTCGGCATGGCGTCTTATGTCGTCAGCAAGCGGCTGCGCGAGTTGGGCATTCGCGTCGCACTGGGCGCGGGACGCAGACAGGTGTTGCGGGCTTCGCTGGGCAGGGCGTTTCGCCTGCTGGCTATCGGCTCCGTCGCGGGCCTGGCGCTCGGTGTCCTTGCCACTCGCGTGCTGTCGTACATCGTCTACCAGGCATCGCCCCGCGATCCCGTGGTGCTGATTGGCGTCACGCTGACCATGTTTCTGCTAGGTCTGCTGGCAGCCTGGCTCCCGGCACGCCGCGCTCTCGCAGTCGATCCGCTGATTCTGCTGCGCGACGAGTAAGGTCCGTCCGGTGCCGGAGCCTGCCCTGGCCGGCGTTGTGCCGCATCGAGCCGCGCCGGAAAAGGACTGGGCTGCCCTTCGCGCGGCCCTCTTCCCATCCAAAGTGTTGAATGTCTATTGAGCGCCTTGCGAGACACGGTAGAGGAACAGTTCGATCTGGTCTCGGTCGATCCCCTGGGCCTGACTGTCGATGACCGAGCCTTTTCCGCTGCGAATGTCTTCATTGAGGACGAAGGCCAGTCCAACCCCATCGTTGCCAGGCCGCGCGACCAAGGCATTGACGGTGATGGAGCGATCGGGCGTGGGATCGCGGCGATCGGTGAGTGTGACGCGAATGACCGTGCCCGGATACCACCGTTCCTCGGTCAGCACGTACATGCCGCTTGTACTGATGTCGCGCACAGCATAGGCCACCGGTTTGCCACCGGTGAAGAAATACGCGCCCAGCCAGGGGATGGCCACTCGCGGCGCTCTGCGGGGGTCGGTCGGCGCCGACGCCAGCAGCTTCTGCAGCCAGCCCTTGGGGGCCTTGTGTCTCTTGACCCAGGGTTGGAGAGCCTCCTTTTCCTGGCCCGGGGCCTGCTCTGGTTGATCGGGAGCAGGCACAATGCTCGGAATGGGCGGATCCTGGATCGCGGGCTGTGCATTGGTCCTGGGAGCGGGAACAGCCCCCGCCGGTGCAGCGTTCTCGGCAACGACAGGTTTCTCGATTGCCAGAGGATTTTCGACCGCCGGCGTGGGCTTCGAGCGATCGACCCATGGAAGCACATTGCCGGCCGCTTTTTGTGCGGAGCGATTGGATGCGGAGGCAGCGCTCTGGCTGGGTTCCGGCGCAGCGTCCGGCTTCGCCTCGGCCAGCTGCTGCAGGCGCTGCTTCATCTCCTCTGAAGGACAAAGCAGCAGTTGATCTCCACGACAGGTCGCGGTAGAACTGATGCTCTGCGCCGGCAGCGCGAGAACACTCGATGCCTGTGCGCTCAAGGGAGGCACAGGTGAAATAGGAAATGAATCAACGACGCAAAGGACGACGCCGTCTGCGTTGAGATAGACCAGATCGATGGGGAAGCGGACACTGGTGGGCGAAACTCCTCGAAATGGGACGATCCACAAGCCCAGGCCGCAACCGGAAGTGAGCGTGGGCAGCCGGTCGTTCAGGATCGCAGGGGAAAAATCGGCGGCTTCGACATCGACGCTGAGAAAGCGTTGACGGGTCTGGTTATAGGCGCAAACCTTGCTCGGCTCCGCGCCGGGCACGAACTGCGAGGATGATCCTGCGTTCCCGCCACCATCGAGCTTGCGGACCGTTGCGTTGCGCATATACGGGAGTTCTGCCATGCGATTCTCCCAATCTCCATCGGCAGATTGCGCGTTTGAATCCAACGAGTTTCCTCCGAGACGTGTGACCGCTGCTCGATCGACCTCTCGGGAACTCTCCCTCTTGCCCTTGCGGAGTGCCGGCGGGCCCAAACCACCAAAACGTGGCCTACTTGCTTCATTATTTGCTTCATTTCATTCGATTTCCATCGATTTTCCACATTTTGCATTACCGATGGGTGAGGCGGCACTGCTTGAAATCTATTTGGACCGATTTGGTTGAATTTTTCCTCCACTCCTGCGATCATCTCGGTATGGATCTTTGCCTCTGTTGTCGGCTCTGTTGCACGCTTCGCGCGCACGGGTGACCTGAGTCTGAACGATCCAACATGGTCTAAAGGTTTCCGAAAGCCCGCGATCCAGCTCAAGCTGCCGCGGGCTTTCTTTATCTGCCGGTGAGGGATGAATGGAACAAGCTGTTCAACCGAAAGAAACAAAGGCCCAGCGCACCGAGCGTCTGAAGCTCGAGAAGAATCCCTGGGATGCCTTCGATGAGGTACGCCAGTTCGCGCGCCAGGGCCGTTCCAGCGTTGTTCCGGAGTGGGCCGCGCTCTACTTCAAGTGGTGGGGCATCTACACGCAGGGCGATGGAATCGGCGCCACCGGCGGCAAGGGTGGCGAGGGCCTGGCTTCTGAGTACTTCATGATGCGGGTCGGCATCCCCAACGGCATTCTGACCGCGCATCAACTGCGGACCATTGGCAGAATCGCGCGCAAGCACGCACGCAACCTTGCAGACATCACCGTCCGGCAGAACATCCAGCTGCACTGGCTGACGATCGAATCCCTCCCCGAGGTGGTCGAGACACTGGCGTCCATTGGTCTCTCGCCGAAGGGCGCTTGCGGCGACGTAGTCCGCAACGTGACCGGCTGCCCGCTTGCCGGGATCGCGGCAGACGAGATCATTGACGCTTCGCCGATTGCGATCGAGACGGCGCGTCTGCTCACGGCCAATCCTGACTTTGTGAACCTGCCGCGCAAATTCAAGATTTCAGCATCGGGTTGCCGTGCCTGGTGCAACTATCCGGAGATTAACGATGTGGGCTTGAGCCCTGCGACACGCGACGGCCAGGTTGGATTTTCGTTGCGCGTGGGCGGTGGGCTTTCGAACGAACCGCACCTCGCGGTACGCTTGAATGCGTTCCTGCTGCCGCACCAGGCGGTGCCGGCCATTCGCGCCGTGACGGAGATTTTCCGCGATCAGCAGGGGCTGCGCCAGAGCCGCGATCGTGCCCGCCTCAAGTACCTCTTCACCAAGGAGGGCTGGACGCCGGAGCAGTTCGTTGCCGAACTGCAATCGCGCGTCGATTTCGCCCTACAGCCTGCGGGCGACGAGGAAGTGCCTTCCGACATTTTCAGGGACCATGCCGGTGTGCATCCGCAGCGCCAGCCGGGGCTGGCCTATGTGGGCGCGACAGTCCTGAGCGGCCGCCTGACGGGCGAACAGCTGGAAGCCGCAGCCGAGCTTTCGGAACGCTTTGGAACGGGCGAGCTGCGCGCCACCATCTCGCAGAATTTGGTGTTCATCAACGTCCCTCACCAGAAGACCGGCGAACTGGTGCGCGAACTTGGCCAGCTTGGGCTCTACGTCGAAGCCACCAACTTCTGGCGCGGCACCGTGGCATGCACGGGCACGGAATTCTGCAAACTAGCCATTACCGAGACCAAGGGGTTTGCCCGCTGGCTGGTGAACGAAATGGAAGAGCGCGTTCCGCAATTCGACCAGCAGTTGCGTCTCAACGTGACCGGCTGCCCCAACGGCTGCGGCCAGCATTGGATCGCCGATATCGGCGTCGAGGGCAAGAAAGTGAAACTCGAAGGCAAGCTCGTCGATGCTTATTATTTCTGCCTCGGCGGAGCCGTGGGACAACATGCCGGCATCTCCCGCACGGTTGGGTACCGCTGCGCCGCAACCCAGGTTCCGGAGGCGATCGAGCGGCTGCTGCGGCATTATCTTGGGGGACGGACTACGGGTGAGAATCTGCGCGAGTGGTTTGGCCGCCATAGCAACGAAGAACTGCGCGCGCAACTTGCCGGGGAGATCCTGGCCCCCGTGGAGCGCGACCTGCCGAGCGGCCGCGTGCCGCACGCGGTCGCGGACTGAGGTGGGGAATCAGGAACCGAAAACACGAAGGAGCGGGAACTGAACTATGAGCTTGCTGCCCATCTTTCTCAAGCTTGACGGCCGCCCCGGCCTGCTGGTCGGTGCCGGCACAGTCGCGCTCGACAAGATCGGGAGCCTGCTCAAGACCGGCATCCGTCTTCGCGTCGTTGCCCCCGAGGCTTGCCCCGAAATTCGCGCGCTCGCGGCGGAAGGCAAGCTTGCATGGATCGAGCGGGCGTTCGAACCGGCGGATCTGGATGGGCAGTTCCTCGTGATCGCCGCCACCGACAAGCCCGAAGTGAATACCGCGGTTTATCACGAGGCTGTAGCCCGCAACATCCTCTGCAACTCTGTCGACGACGTGCCGAATTGCGACTTCTTCTTTGGCTCCCTGGTAAACCGCGGCGACTTGCAGATCGCCATCTCGACGACCGGAGAGAGCCCGGCCTTTGCGCAAAGGCTGCGCCGCGAAATCGACGAACAGCTTCCTGCCGATATCGGTCCGTGGCTCGCGGAACTCGGCGCGCTGCGTCGCGAGGTTCTCGCGACCCATCCGCGCGGAGAGGCACGCAAGCTGCTGCTGCACGAGCTTGCGCAACGGCAGATCTGCGAATCGCCGACTTGCTCTGCGCGCCAGTTGGCGCGCGCGCCGATCGAGGCAGGCAAGGTTTTTCTGGTCGGCGCGGGTCCAGGTGATCCTGACCTGCTGACCGTGAAAGCGCTAGGGCTGATCCAGTCTGCCGAGGTTATCCTGCACGACGACCTCGTGCCAGAAGCAATCCTGGATCTAGCACGGGCCCAGGCAGTGGTCGTGAATGTCGGCAAGCGCTGCGGGACCAAGAGCATCACCCAGGAACAGATTCACTCGCTCATGGTTGAGCACGCCCGCGCCGGCCGGAGCGTGGTCCGGCTGAAAAGCGGCGACCCGCTCGTCTTTGGCCGGGCCGCCGAAGAGATCGCCGCGTTGACGGCTGCGGAGGTTCCCTTCGAAGTTGTCCCCGGCATCACGGCAGCGTTCGCCGCTGCTGCGGCCGCGGGCTGCTCTCTGACCAGCCGAACCGCGGCGTCGAGCGTGGTCTTCTCAACCGGCCATCATGCGGCTTCGCACAACGACGCACCCATGCCCGCAATCGAAAACGCAACGCGCGTGGTCTACATGCCCGGTCGCGACTTGGGCCTGCTTGCCCTCGAGTGGATCGAGGAGGGCCTGCCCGCCGACTTTCCCTGCGCGCTTGTTTCGCGCACCGGCCAGCCGCAGCAGGAAGTTCGTTTCACGACGCTCGCGGAGCTCGGCGAGGTCGAGGCTGTCGCCGCTCCCAGCATGCTGCTTGCCGGATGGGCACTGCGGGAAGCCCCCGCTGTCGCACACCAGGCGCAAGAAAAAACGTCTCTCGAGACCTAAGAAGACGCCGCGCGCGACCACCGCAACCCGACCCCCTTGCGTCGCCCCACCCTTTATACTGAGATGTTTGTGGCTATCGGCAACCGGGCCACTCGACCGGGCGGGGCAGCACGTACCCGCACACTCTCAGCAAGGGGCATCGCTTGGCTCAGGCAGAAATCGGCATCATTGGCGGCAGCGGGTTGTACTCCATGCCCGGCTTCACCAACCAGCACGAAGTGAGTGTCGAAACTCCCTTCGGTGATCCCTCCGACCCTTTCGTACTGGGCAAACTCGAAGGCCGCAACGTAGCCTTTCTCGCGCGTCATGGCCGGGGCCATCGCATTCTTCCTTCCGAGCTCAACTTTCGCGCCAACATTTACGCATTCAAGAAACTCGGCGTCGAGCGCATTGTTTCTGTCTCTGCCGTCGGCTCGCTGAAAGAAGAGCACAAGCCCACCGACTTCGTGATCCCCGACCAATTCATCGATCGCACTTTTCATCGGATTTCCACCTTTTTTGGCGACGGTATCGTGGGGCATGTGGCTTTCGGCGATCCGATTTGCGCCACGGTGGCGAAGGCCGCTGCACAGGGATGCAAGACTGCCGGCGTAATCGGCAAGCTGGGCGGCACCTACGTCTGCATGGAGGGCCCCCAGTTCTCCACGAAGGCCGAGTCGAATCTCTACCGCAGCTGGGGCGCCGATGTGATCGGCATGACCAATCTGCAGGAGGCCAAGCTCGCGCGTGAAGCGGAGATCTGCTACGCCACCATCGCCATGGTCACCGACTATGATTGCTGGCGCGAGGGTCACGACGCGGTCACCATCGAAGAGATTGTCGCCGTGCTCCACAAGAATGCCGACAACGCCTGCAAGGTGGTGAAGGCTGCCGTGGCAGCTCTGCCGAAAGAACGGACGTGCGCTTGCGCAACCGCGGGCCAGTTTGCCGTACTTACGCAGCCCGACGCGATTCCCGCCGCAGCCAAAGAACGGCTCAAACTCCTCTATGGCAAATACCACTCCTGGTAGGCACTGCGTGCGGCAATGTAAAAGCTGGCGGTGGGGCAAATATCTAAAGGTGAATCGAAAGGAAAAACATGGCAATTACCGTAGTGGGCAGCGTCGCCTTCGATACCGTTGAAACTCCGGCAGGACGCCGGGAACGCTGCCTGGCCGGCGCGGCAACCTACTTTTCGCTGGCAGCGAGCTACTTCACGCAAGTCCGCGTGATCGCTGTTGTGGGTGAAGATTTTGGCGCGACCGAGCAGGCAGTCTTCGACGCACACAAGATCGACACACGCGGCATCGAACGCGCGCCGGGCAAGAGCTTTTTCTGGCAGGGTTCGTATCTCGACAATCTCAACGAAGCCAAGACGCTCAAGACCGACCTGAACGTTTTCGCCGGATTTGAGCCGAAGATTCCAGACGCCTATCGCGACTCCGAATTTCTCTTTCTTGCCAATATCGATCCTGTCTTGCAGCGCCGGGTGCGCGAAGCGACTCCCCATGCAAAGCTGGTGGCCGGCGACACCATGAACTACTGGATCAAGGATCACAAGCCGGCGCTGCTCGAAGTGCTCAAGGGTCTTGACATTCTTCTCATCAACGACACCGAGACGCGCATGCTCGCCGGCAACTCGAATCTTGTGCAGGCCGCGCGCGGCGTGCTCACCATGGGCCCGCGCATGCTGGTGGTCAAGCATGGCGAATATGGAGCTACCGCGTTTTTTGGCAAGTCGCCAAAAAACGTTGGCGCGACGACCTTTCGCGCCCCCGCATTTCCGCTGCCTGAAGTCGTCGATCCCACGGGCGCGGGCGACAGCTTCGCGGGAGGATTCTTCGGGTATCTGGCGTCGCAGCCCGAACTGACGCCCGGCGCGTTCCGCCGCGCAATGTTCTACGGCTCCGTCATGGGGTCGTTTACCGTCGAACGCTTCGGGACGGAGCGCCTGCAGCAGCTCACCCGCGACGAGATCGACGAACGTTTCAAGCTGTTCCGCGAGCTGACCCACCTTGATTGAAAGGCCGTTTCGCCGCGCAGAGGGCCTGGTTGTGCTGGCCTCCTGCGTCGCGTTGTCGATCGCCGCGGTGGTGTGGAGCTGGCAGCACGACGCCATGCTCAACTACGGCGATGCCGTGGCACACATGGCCATCGCGCGCCGGGTCATCGACGCACACTATCCCGGCCTGAAGCAGCTCGGCTCGGTGTGGCTCCCGCTGCCCCATCTGCTCATGCTTCCCTTCGTTGCCGTCTACCGCTGGTGGGCCGACGGCATTGCCGGCATGATTCCTTCGGCGCTCGCCTACGTTGCTTCGTGCGTTGGAATCTATCGGCTGGCGCGCCGCTGGCTTGAGCCCTATGCGGCCACAGCAGGCCTGGTCTTCTTCGCGCTGAATCCGAATCTGCTGTATCTGCAAACCACTGCGATGACCGAGCCTCTCTTCCTCTGCGAGCTGATCTGGGCCGTCGTCTGGCTCGTCGAGTGGCGCTCGTCGCTTGAATCCAACCCTCACCGCGCTGTGCGTTTGCTCTGGCTGATCGCCCTGGTCCTTGTCGCCGCCGTCTACACGCGCTATGACGGCTGGATTCTGGCCTTCCTGGCCTGGACCTCGATCGGCATCGTGCTTCTGCGCCGGCGCAAGCTCAACTCGCCCGCATTCTGGCTGGCGAGCCTTCTCGTCGTCGCGGCGCCGCTGGTGTGGTTCGGCTATAACGCCGCGGTCTTCGGAGACTGGCTCGACTTCGCGCGCGGGCCCTACTCGGCTAAGGCAATCGAAATTCATACGACCAGAGGCTCAGGCCCTCCGCATCCCGGCTGGCACGATCCCTGGGTTTCGCTGCTCTTCTTCATGCGCACCGCCGAGATCGATACGTCGGCCGAACTCTGGGGCAACCGCATGCTTATCCTCAGCGTGCTCGGAACTGCTTTCGGCTGCGTCATCGCACGGCGGCGTGCCTTCTGGTGGACGCTCCTGCTGTGGCTCCCGGTTCCCTTCTACGCCTACTCCGTGGCCTACAATTCGGTTCCGATCTTCATTCCCAAGTGGTGGCCGCACTCCTGGTACAACACGCGCTACGGCATGGAGATGCTGCCCGCATTCGCATTGAGCCTTGCGTGCGTTGCGGAAATTGTTCTTGGAATTACCCGCGAGTTCAAGCGCGATTGGGTCCGTCCCGTAGCCGGGCTGATCATCGCTCTTGCCGTCTGGAATGCCTGGAAAGTGACTGCCGAGAAACCGCTCACCTACATTGAAGGGACCAAAAATATCGAAGCGCGACGGCCCTTCGAAGTACAGATTCCACCGCTTCTGCGCTCGCTGTTGGCGAGCCGTCCCGGGGCCCCCGTCCTGATGAAGACTTCGGTCTATCCGAATCTCGTTGCCTTCACCGGCATTCCTTTTCGTCAGACGATCAACGAGGGCGACGCCGATTTCTACGCAGCGGCATTGGCAGCACCGGCCGCGCACGCAGAGATTGTCGTAGCGTTCGACGGCGACGAGGTCGATCGGGCCGTGCGCGCACACCCCGCGGGATTGAAGGCGGTGGGACATTTCGAGGCTCCGGGACAGCCTGACGGCACGGTTTACGTCTCCGATACCCGGCCAATGAACAAGGCCCTCCCGCGGTGATAGCATCGGGCAAGATATCGACATGACCGAGGCATTCGCACAGATCGCGCTGCCCTTCAGCTTCAACTGGCTGGAGCAGATGAACGTGGTCGACGGCGCTATTGGGCGCCTGCTGATGGCCTGCGTGCTCGGAGCGTTCGTGGGCATCGTACGCGAAGTGAGCCGCAAAGCCGCAGGCGTGCGCACAAATCTGCTGATCTGCATGGGCGCCGCATTCTTCACCCTTCTCTCGCCTGTTCTGGCGGGCGAGACGGGTTCCAACCGCGGGCAAGTCGCCTCGAACATCGTGCAGGGCATCGGCTTCCTCGGGGCAGGACTCATCATTCACAATCGCAGCCGCATCAGCGGACTCACCAGTGCCGCCAGCGTCTGGGTTGTCGCGTCGATCGGCATGGCCTGCGGAGCGGGCCTTTACGCCGCCGCGGTCGTCGCCGCGATCACGGTTGTGGTGGCGCTTGAAGTGGTCGGCTTCCTCGAACGCCGTGCCAACCTCAAGATCTATCCGCTCACCTATGAAGCGCGAGGCCGCGACCAGACGCTAATGCTTCAATCGATTCTCGACGCCATGGACAAAGCGGGAGAGCAACTTGCCGGCGTCGACCGCGATGCGATCGGCGAATTGCAGAGGGTGAGTTTTTCGCTCACCGCAACGAAGCGGCAACACGAAAAACTTCACGCCAAGCTTCTTGCCGAGCCTGCCATCGACGCGCTCCTCACCTTCCGCGATCCGGAGGAAGATTGATTCCCTTCACCAAGGCGCATGCCTGCGGCAACGATTTCTTGATCGTCAACCACGACGATGTGCGCAGTTACGACCTCGCACTTCTCTCCCAGCGGCTCTGTGCGCGCAACACCGGCCTCGGTGCGGACGGTGTCGAGTATTTTGAATGGACTGGCGACACGTCGGGGCGCATCCATCTGCGCAACGCCGATGGTTCGGAGGCGGAGATCAGCGGAAACGGAACCCGCTGCGTGGCCGCCTGGATGGCAGAAGAACGCAACGTACAGCCGGGCGACATCCTCTCGATCGAGACCGACGCCGGCCCGCGCGTTTGCACGATCGACGAGTTTCGCGACTCGGATATGGGCGGCCCCACCGCGATGATCACGACCGATATGGGCGAACCGGAGTTCGAGAAGCAAACTGTTGAACTGTCGGACGGCACATCGATTGACGGCGTTTTTGTTTCGACGGGCAATCCGCACTTTGTCATCGTGATGCCGCGCATGGACCTCGATCTTCTCGGCGGTGGCTCTCCGCTCGATGCGACCGAACGCGCGCTTGCCACTCTCAGATTCTCCATCAACGATCGCCCCTGGGATGACATTGGCGCGGAAATCTGCCTGCACCCCGATTTCCCCGACCAGACCAACGTCGAATTTGTGCACATCCTGGGCAGTGCGTCCGAACCGATTGATCTCATCGCCATTCGCATCTATGAGCGCGGAGTCGGGCCTACATCGTCGTCGGGCACGGGCACGTCAGCCGCGGCAACCGCGTTGATCGGCATGTACGAAGCTCACTCCGAGCTTGAAGTCATCGCTCCCGGCGGTGCGCAAACCGTGCGCTGGAATGGTCCGGGAGAAAGCCTCTTCCTCACCGGGCCAGCTTCTCTGGTTGCGCGTGGCGAGGCATGGTGACGCCTATGCGCCTGCTGAAGCCGCCCGCCGTCAAGTCAAGCGCGCGTCTCCGCGTGATTGCTCCGGCTTCGTTTGCCCAACCCGATCGCGTGAAGAACGGCATGGAAGCTCTGCGCGAGCTTGGCTTTGAACCGGCGCTCGGCACGAATGGATTGGAGCGCGGCCCACTTTATTTTGCCGGGACGCAGCAACAGCGCCTGACGGATTGGAACGAAGCCTTTGCCGATCCGGATACGCCGGCTGTGCTTGCACTGCGGGGCGGATACGGCTCCAACTATTTGCTGGAGAATCTCGACGTCGCGCGCTTCCAGCAGCGTCCCAAGCCGTTCTTCGCCTATAGCGATCTGACCGGCGCCCAATTGCACCTTCTCGATCAGATCGGCCTGCCCGCATTTCACGGCCCGATGGTGGCCGCGGATTTTTATCGCAAGGACGGCGTGCACCTGAATAGCTTTCACGCCGCCTTGGCTGGCGAACCGTATAGCGTGGACGAGTCGGAAGGGCTGCGCCTGTTGAAGCCTTCTGATGGAGCGGCCACGGTGACCGGGCCCCTTTACGGCGGCTGTCTGAGCATTCTTGTTGCGTTGCTGGGAACTCCATGGGAGCCGGCGACCGAAGGCAAACTTCTCTTTCTCGAGGATACCGGCGCCAAGCCCTATCAGATCGATCGCATGCTTTGGCAGTTGCGTCATGCAGGCAAACTCGAAGGTGTGCCCGGAATCATCTTCGGCGAGATGCTCGACTGCGCTTCGCCGGGTGGCGCACCCGACCTGCTCGAGAATGCCATCCTGAGCGCACTCGATGGGTTCGCCGGTCCGATTGGAATTGGCTTGCGCAGCGGCCATGTGTCGCGCCAGAATGTCACACTGATCTTTGGCGTCGGTGCGGAATTTCAAGCCACGAACGCACCACGACTCTCGCTCCTCGAGCCCGGAGTGACTCGATGACTGTTCCCCGTCATATTCATCTCAGCGGCATCTGCGGCACGGCCATGGCCTCGCTTGCCGGCTTGCTTCAATTGCAGGGCCATCGCATCACCGGCTCCGACAAAGCTGCCTACCCGCCCATGAGCGACCTGCTGCGCTCGCTGGGTATTCCAATCCTCGAGCCGTATGCAGAAGCGAACCTCGATCCTGCGCCGGAGCTCGTCGTCATTGGCAACGCGCTCTCGCGCGGCAATCCAGAAATCGAACGCATTCTCGACCGGCGCATTCCGTTCACTTCCATGGCTGCACTCTTGCGCGAGGAGTTTCTCGTGGGCCGTGAATCGCTGGTAGTTGCCGGCACGCACGGCAAGACGACTACCACGAGCATGCTGGCGTGGATCTACCAGGTTGCCGCGCAGAAGAATGCCGCACTCGAACCGTCGTTCCTGATCGGTGGAGTAGCCGAAAACTTCGGTACCAGTTTCCAGCTTCGGCCCACGCGCACCTTCATCCTCGAAGGCGACGAGTACGATACCGCTTTCTTTGATAAAGGGCCGAAGTTTCTGCACTACTTTCCCGACGCGCTCATTCTCACGCACGTGGAATTCGACCATGCGGACATTTATGCCGATCTCGATGCGGTGAAGACAGCGTTTAAGCGCCTTGTGAATCTCGTTCCCCGCCGCTGCCTCATCGTTGCGTTCGACGGGAACGCCAATGTCACGGAGTGTGTTGCGCGAGCTTTTTGCCGCGTGGAACGCTATGGCTTCTCCGACAAGGCCGACTGGCAGCTTTGCAATCTGCGCCATGAGGATGGCCTGACGCATTGGGAGATCCGGCACGGTGGTGCGCTGTGGGGTGAAGCGGCCATGCGTCTCGCCGGCGAACACAACGCGCTCAACGCCACCGCCGCAGCCGCACTGGCCGCGGGTCAGGGCGTCGCCAAAGAAGCGATCCTGGCGGCGCTTGCCGGCTTCAAGAGCGTGAAACGACGCCTCGAAGTGCGCGCGGAAATTGGCGGCATCACGATCATTGACGATTTTGCGCACCACCCCACGGCAATCCGCGAGACGCTTCGCGCGCTCCGGGCCATTTATCCCCTGGGGCGGTTGTGGGCCGTGCTGGAGCCGCGGTCAAACACGCTGCGGCGCAAGGTGCTTGAGAACGAACTCGTCGAAAGCCTGCGGCTCGCAGACCATGTCATCCTTGCCGGCGTCTATCAGCAGGACCGCATTCCTGAAGCTGAGCGCCTGCACCCGGAAGAAGTTGTCGGTGCCGTCAACGCGGGCGGAACGCCCGCTGAGTTGCATCCTGGCGTCGAGGAGATCGTCGATTCGGTCGTGCCGCGACTACGCTCTGGCGACGTGGTCGCCATTCTTTCAAATGGCGGCTTCGACGGCATCTATGAGAAACTTCCCGCGCGCCTCAAAGAAAGCCGGGCGCTCGGTTCGTCTGCATGATCCGGTCACTCCTGCTCCTCGCCACCATTATTGTGCTGGGCGCTCCCGCAGCCCTTTTCCTCATTCCCTGGGCAGTCATTACGGGCAACGCCACGCCGCTCTACAATGCGGCGATCCGCATTGTCCGTCTCGCGTTGCATCTCGCGGGCATTCGCGTGGAGACCAAAGGAGCCGAACTGGTTCCTGCTCATCGGGCGTGCATTTTCATGTCGAACCACGTCTCCAACCTCGACCCTCCAGCCCTTCTGCCACGCATTCCGGGACGCACTTCCGCCTTCATCAAGCGCTCGCTGCTGCGCGTTCCGGTGCTGGGATTTTGTCTGAAACTGGGCGAATTCGTTCCCGTGGATCGAGACGGCCGCCTCGAAGGAGCCGTGGAAAGCGTCCGCACCGCGCACCGCGTGCTTGCAAAGGGCTTCCACATCACAACCTTCGTGGAGGGCACGCGCTCGCGCGATGGACACCTGCTGCCGTTCAAGAAAGGCCCATTCTATCTCGCCATGGGAGCAGGCGCGCCGTGTGTTCCTGTGTCGATTTACGGCACCGAAAGCATGATGGCCAAAGGCAGCCTGCGCATTCATCCGGGCACGGCGCACGTTAGGTTTCATCCGGCGCTCGATCCCGCGGCGTTCTCTTCACGCGAGGAATTGATGGAAGCAGTACGCGCGGCCATCGCCTCGGGGCTGCCGGAATGGATGCGCGATTGATCCGCTTTCGGGTGCCGGACTACGGCATGACGACGGCATTGTAACCATCGTTGAGCAGACGCTGGCTCGTAGCGTTCGCGTCGGCACGGTTTGCGAACGGGCCGATCTGCACATGAATGAGGCTGTCGCTGGGATCGCGGCGCGCAACCACGGCATATCCGCGTTTCTTCAGCGCAGCCATCAAGACGCTTGCGTCTTCGACGCGCGAGACCGCCGCAATCTGCACCATTACGCCCGCGCCGGGTGGAATGGCCGGTTGGACGACGGGGGTGGGAGAGTTGGCTTGCAGCGCTCCAGGCTGGGCCGGAAGCGCGGGCCGGACCTGCGTCGAATTGGTCGAGCCATCTGGATTGCTGGCCGCCGGCGCATAGGACGTCAAGGCATTCCCATTCGGCGATCCATCGGTCGCAGAGGGTTGCACGACGGTCTGTGGCGTTGCCGCGGGAATCATTCCCTTTGCCTGCGGCTTCTGCAACGGGACACCCGGTTGCGTGGTGACGGTCTGCCCCGCAGCCGATTGCGTGACGGTGACGGCGTGTGATGCGGTCCGCCTGCCGGAAGTGTAGCCAAGGCCAAAACACAGCCCGCAGAGCAGCACCAGAGCACTCGCGATGGCGAGCAGCATCGCCGGACCGAGCGTGACCTCCATGTCACGCCGCGGTCGTTCTTGCTCAAATTCCTCTTCGTCAAAAACGCGCGGCATGCTGTGTCCTCAAGTCGATCTGAGATCCGAACGGCCCGAGAGCCCATCGCGTCGCGTCCGCTGCAGGTTCCTCACACCTCGGCTCCTCTGGCCCTCTACCTCTTCGCATCGGCCGTGGGGGACGCCGAGGGTACGTGCTTGTTGAGCAGCGACAACAACTCCATCGGGAGCGGGAAAACGATGGTCGTGTTTTTCTCCACGCCAATCTCTGTCAATGTCTGCAGGTAGCGCAGCTGAAGCGTGATCGGCTCGGTGGCGAGCAATTGCGCTGCATCCACCAGCTTTTGGGCTGCGTTAAACTCGCCTTCCGCATGAATGATCTTCGACCGTTTCTCGCGTTCTGCCTCGGCCTGCTTTGCCATCGCCCGCAACATCTGCTCGGGCAGATCCACCTGCTTCACTTCGACCGAAATAACCTTAACGCCAAAAGGCTCGGTCCGCTGGTCGATGATGCTTTGGATGCGCAGATTCAGCTTGTCGCGATGACTCAGCAGTTCATCGAGCTCCACCTCACCCAGCACGGAGCGCAGCGTTGTCTGCGCAAACTGCGAAGTCTGGTAGACGTAGTTCGATACCTTGATGGCCGCGGAATTGGGATCGACCACGTACAACGTCACCACGGCATTCACCTTGATGGTCACGTTGTCACGGGTGATCACGTCCTGCGGCGGGACCTCCAGCACCTCCTGTCGCAGGCTGATGCGAACCATCTGATCCAAAGGCCGAAAGACAAAGATGATGCCCGGCCCCTTGGGCGGCGTCAGAGCCCGGCCCAAACGGAATATGACGGCACGCTCGTAGTCGCGAAGGATCTTGATGGAGTTCAGTAGATAGAGAGCCACGATGGCAATCACGATCAAAACCGGGATCGACATATCAAACATGAGGCATTCCTCGCTTCAGCAGGGATTGTACTCCTGCGATACTGGCACAATTGATCATCCGTGATTGGTCGCAGGCGCGGTCACTACGCTTTCCGATTCGGCAGGCTCAACGCGCAACAGATAGTCTTGGTGCGCCACAACGCGCAGCTTGGCCCCTTTGTCCACCGGTGCGCTGGCCACGGCACGCCAGATTTCTCCCTCGACCAGCACGTGCCCTTCGGGCGCAAGAGCCTCCATTGCCGAGGCCACGCTGCCCACCAGCGCATCGGGACCGAGCCGCATTTTTCTTCGCCGAGCACGAACGGCCAGGCGCACCAGGAAAGCTGTGATGCCTCCAAAGGCGACGCTCACGGCTATGGCTAGCCACGGATGGATCGCCATCTCGGGCACCGGCGCGGCGACCAGCGTCAAGGTGCCGAAGAGCAAGCACACGATACCTGCAATGGCCAGCGCGCCGTGTCCGCCGACCTTCGCTTCAAGCGCGATCAGCACCATTGCCGCTATCAGCAGAGCCACGGCCGTGAAGCGAATGGGCAGCAGATCGAGCCCGAAGATTCCCAGCAACACCATCAATGCGCCCAACGCTCCCGGTACAATCGTGCCCGGCGTATTGAATTCGAGATAGATCAGCAGCGCTCCGCCGACCAGCAGCAGCAGGGCGATATTCGGGTTCACCAGCCATCCCAGCAATTCTTCGCGCAGCGTCGGCCGCAGCGTTTCGATGCGCGCGCCGGCGAGGTGCAAGGTGACTTTCGATCCATCGAAGCGCGTGATCTCGCGCCCGTCGAGCGACGCAAGCAGCTCCGCATCGTCTTTGGCGGTCAGATCGATGAGGTGCTGCGACAGCGCCTCCTCGGCAGTATAGGAGTGCGACGAAGCCACGGCCGCGATCGCCGCGTCGGTGTTGCGCTTACGCCGGGTGACGTAAGAACGGAGAAATGCTTCGGCATCATTCTCCACCTTCTGCATTTCTGTGTCGTCGGGTTTGCCGCCGGCAAAAACCACATGCGCGGCGCCGGCTTCGGTGCCCGGCGCCATTGCCGCCACGTCGGCCGATTCCAGCAGGAAAAATCCCGCCGAACCGGCTCGTGCCCCGGAGGGCGACACAAACACAATCACCGGAACATGCGAGCCCAGGATCGCGCCGGCCATGGCGCGCATGGAGTCGACCAGGCCGCCGGGGGTGTCCATTTGCACCAGCAGGGCGGCCGCTCCATCGCTATTCGCATGGGCTATGGCACGCTCGAGCATGCCGGCACTCACGGGCTGGATGGTGTCGTCAAGAATGACCTTGTCGACCAGGGGCTGCTGCGCTTTCGCAGAAGAACCACCCGCGAGGACCAGCGCAAATCCCGCTGCAACCCGCGATACAAACCGGAATCCGAACCCACCTGCCTGCTGAAGCATGGCCTTGCTCCTGCCCCGTCTCACTTCACCAGGGCCCTATGGTCGTTTTCCTGCCTTGGAATCAATCTTCCGGCCTAAATCCTGCGCCGTGCGGTTGCCGGGGTCAAGTCGCAGCGCTTCGGCTGTATCTTTGCTCGCTTCATCGAGATGATTCGCCGCCAGGTCGAGCCGACCCAGGACCAGATACGCGTCCGCCGAGGGCTTCAGTTCCAGGGCCGCCTTCGCCTCGGTGCGCGCCGACGCTTCGTCGCCGCTCCGTTCTTCCACTTCGGCAAGTCCCGCGTGTGCCTCGGCCACCGAGGAATCTGCGGCGACCGCCGACTGGTAGAGTCGAGCCGCTTCGAGCAGCAATCCGCGATCGAGGTAATCCTTGGCTTCTTCCGATAGTTTTTCAGCGCGATCATGTGGAGAGAGCGCCGCGAGCCGGGCTGTTTCCAACTGGTCCATCATGCCGGCTGCCGCGCGAAAGGCTGACGCATCGAAGGTGCGCGCGATGCGCTCCAGTGGATCGGCTTTGGTGCCTGGCATTGCGGCCTGATCGTCGCCGCCTGCTGCCGGCGCCGGCGGCGGAGGCGCGCCGTTCCACTCCCGCTGCACTTCCTGCGCTTCGGCGTCGTTGGGGCGCAGTTTCAGGCATTGCGCCAATTCCGCGAGCGCTTCTTTGTTCGATCCGCGATGCTTCAGGCTGACCGCGAGGTTGAAGTGGTAGTCCGCCGCATTCGGATCTGCCGACTCCGCGGCCACGAACATCGCACTGCCGTCGTGTCCCTGCCGGCTGACGGCCACGCCTTCGTTATTCAGAACCTCGGCGAGGGGAAGCACCTTGGCGATCGCGGCAAATTCCGTCTCAGCCTCAGGATAGTGCCCCGAAAAAAGCAACGAAAGTCCGCGATAAAACTCCGCTTCGAGCGCATCGGGATCGTTCTTGCCGACCTTCGCAAAGACAGTCGCAGCCTCGTCGTATCCCTGCCCTGCATAGTCTTCGCGCCCCAGCGCCATCCATGCCGGGCTGAAATCCGGGCTCAGATAGACAGCCTGTTTCAAATGGCGCAGGCGTTCGTCGTGATCCGACTCAGTGATGCCGCGAATGTATTGCTCGAAGGCATCCAGCCGGATTCCCTTGCCGGCCGCAACAAACGTATCCTCGGTCACGTTGATTCCTGGATCGAGCACGCGGGTCAGTTTCCAGGCGAGCGAGTCATAGACGGCGATCAGATCGTGTAGGTCGCCGCGACTCGTCACTGGCGCGCTCATCTGCAGGTGCGGCACGTCGACCACGCGCGCTTCGGCCACGATGTTGTTGCCGTCCATCACGTAGCTTCCCACGACGATCGAATCGGCGTCGAGCGTCTGCGCCAGCTTGAGGGCGCTGGCTCGCGATGGTTGGAATCCCTCGGGCAGGCCGAGGTGGTCGAGCGCATACAAGCGCTCTTCACGACTCATAGGCGAGAATCCCGCCGAACTAAATCGGCTGTTAAGCAGTTCCGCGGCCGCTTCACGAATCCAATCGAGACTTGGTTGGCCTGTGCGGTTGTCGAAGGGCAGCACCAGCAGAATGCGCCCGCGTCCTGCGGCTGTTCCTTCCCGGCCAAGCTCCGGCGCGGCCTGCCCACGCGCCCTTGCGCCGGCGAAGAGTGCCAGAAGCAGGAGCGCCGCGGCGGCCCATGCAGAGCGACCTCGCAATGATTGGAAGGATGTCACGACAAGGCTGATTATAGTGCTCTAGGCACGCGACTTGCACGGCCTCAGTGACAGATCAGCGGCTCATGGAGCCATGTTCGTTCCCCGTTCCGCCGGTCCTCGGTGAGGGGAAACCGATCAATGCAATCCACATGCCATGATCCTCGCGCTCCCATACCAGCGAGCCGTGAAGCCGCATGGCGATGGCTTCGGGAGGGAGATCGTGATGCAGCCCGAAGTAGCGCTCATCGAGCTTCTCGCTCTTCGGGCCCAGGCTCAGTAGGATCGTTGGAGGATCGTACTTGGTAGAAAAGACAAGCGCCGCCCCGTATTTCCCCGCCTCGGTCGCCGCACGATCGATCTGCCCCTGGGTGAAATCGTCGATACGGTCCACGGCGTGCGGCTCCTTCACATAGCCAAGCTCGGGTTTTGTCAGCTCGTCGGTCACCGGCCACGCCGACAGCACGGTTGCTCCGCGATAGCGCCGGTTCAGCTCCGCAATGCCTGCCCTGTCGAGGCGGACCACCCGCGCATATGAGAGGTTGTCCTCGGGCGCAAAGCGGTAGGGCGGATTCACGAATAGGCCCACGATAAACGCGATCGCCGAAAACACCGCCAGCCCGTGCCAGAGCGGTACGCGGCGCGCAAACGTCGACACCATCACCAGCAACACCAGGGGATACATGGGCAGCAGGTAGCGCGTCAGCAATGCCCCGCCCAGCACGCTCAACATGGCCGCGTTGGCCAGCAGGACAAAAAAGATGCGCCAAAGAGTTCCCTTGCCGATCCGCGCCCGCTCGTGACCCTCTGCATCAAGACGCGGCTTGAGCATCAATGCGGCCAGCGTCAACAGCGACGGCACGAACAGGTTCATGTGCGCAGTGAGGTGGAGAATGCGATGCCCGAAGGCCGCCAGGATGCGGACGGGCGCCAGTGTCATCTCGGCGTTGTATTGCAGGTACTCCGGATTGCCGAAGACGAACCCGGTCTTGGCGTAGTGCCATGCATACCAGCACGCGAGCGGCAGACAGCTCGACACCAGCCACGCGGCCTCGCGCAGACGCTCCTTTCGTCGGGTGTCCACGCGCATTGTCTCCGCCAGATCGAGCACTGCCAGCGTCAACGGCACCGCAATGGCCGTCTCTTTGCACAGCGCCGCCGCCATGAACCACAGTGCCGCCGCGCGTGGATTACGTTCTTTCTCTGGCAGCGCATAGACAAGCCCCCACAAGGTGCAGGCTGCGGCGAAAATGTCGGCGTGGGCCAGTGTGCTCTGCGCAAACCACACCGGGTAGAGTCCTGTAAGCACCACGGTCCAGAAGGCAACTGCGGACGATCCGGCCAGCTGCAGCGCCAGCCGCCACACCGCGAGCAGCCCGAGCGACGCCACCAGCAGCACGGCTTCGCGCGTGACTTCAGGGAAAAAACCCGCCGCCTTCCACCAAAACGCCAAATAGACGCTCGGTAGCGGCGGATGGGCATTACTCAGCGTGGTGAAAGGAATGAGCGAGCCGGTGCGGAAGAAATCCCAGGCAGCGGGGATGTAGTACCCGGCTTCATCCCAGTAGTAGGGCAGCCGCAGCAGAGACACGTGGCTCGCATAGAGCGCCGCGAAGATCACGGGAAAAATCATCCACGTGGGAAACGGCGCGTCGAGCCGCGGCGCGAAGAAGGGCCTCCAGGGCAGGCGTGTCCTCATCGAATGGCGCCAATGTTCCCAGAACTAATTGACCGGCCCCTGCGGAAACGACTGCCCTTGCGGCTCCAGATTCAGCGTGCCGAAGGCCTGCTCGTATTGAGCGAGATTCTGCCCCAGCACGTTCCAGAGAGCCTTCGCTTGCTGCGGGCTCAGAAAGATCGCGTTGTGATTGCGAATCGTGACCTGCTCGGGGCTTTCGCTCGAAGCCAGACCGAAGACCAATTGGAAATCCCACACGCTCACGCGCACCTGCACGCTGTTGGCGTAGGACTCGCGGTAATCTCCTGCCTGCGACATATCGAGTTTCGGTTGTTGCGGCGTCGGACTCATCGTTACCCCAGCTTACTCCGCGAGGGCTGAGAACGACGAAGGAAAGAGCGCCGCAATTCGCAGCGGGAGAAAAGAACCGCCCCCCACGACTCTTCGTCCGACTTGACCGCTGATCCCTGCTTATCTTTTGTCGCGCGGTTCAAATTGCGGCGGTAGGGTCGAGGCGGAGTTGGAGCAGAGCACCTTGACGGGTGCGTCGGTGCGCACCATCGCTGTTGGGGATGCGTCGGCAAACTGGAGCTCGGTTTCGCCCAGAATCCGGCCCTCATTTCCCAACCGCATGGTGATGATGAACAGATTCTGCGATGCGCGATCCGGTTTCGCTTCGTGGGGTTTCTCCCATGCCGACACCGCGCCGCAGAGAGTGTAGTCCACGCCGGATCCTCCCTCCATTCCATGGTGATAGAGGTGAATGCGATTCAGGTCCCCATCGATTGCGTCGCCAAGCAGGTTCTGGACGTCGGTGAAAAGCGCTTCTTTCACCGCCTCGCGCTCTTTTGGAATGGGGTCTTCATGACTGGCGCATCCCACCAGCAACCACGCGATCAGTGCATACCGGAGATTCAATCGGCCCCAACTCTCCTGGGTTACCCGTCCACGTTCAGATTTTGTCGGGATAGCCGCGAGGTTCAACAAACTGCTGCTTCACTCTACCCGTGTGCAGACCAGTTCTCGTATCCCCCATGCGTGGCAGGTCACTTCAGTCACCATGGACGGGCCGTCCCTGGCGATGCGGCGGTGATTCCTCGGCGAACCGTCGAGTCACCGAGCACAAAATCGAGCGGTTCGGGAAACGATCGACGATGAGTCGCGATTTTGCGGTCCGAGCGTCAACCGTACGTGAGGTCCGTACTCTGTCCGACCTCGATCAGGTATCCGTCAGGATCGCGGATGTAGCAGCGCGTCTCGCCGTATTTGGGGATCGGCTCCGTGATGAACTCCGCTCCTCGACTTTTCCATAGTTCATAACACGCTTGAATATCCGCAACGCGGAAATTCATAAAGCTGTTGATGTGATGCGGGTCGGGGACGCTGAGCGTTACCGTCGGCTTATCGGGGGTTGGTCCGCCCCCAACGTTCAAAATCATCCAAATATTCGCAAGCTGAAGATACCCCGGCGCGTTGCCGTCACCCAGGCTCAGAATGCGAGCCCCGAAAACCTTTTCGTAGTAGCGAGCCGATCGCTCGATGTCGCTGACGGTGAGAAAGTGCGCGATGCTGATTCCCTCTCGAGGGGGCATCTCATAGCTCTTCTGCTCGATTTCTACGCTGGTCATTGACAACTCCAATTTCGAAAAACAGTTCTCATCAGCGGTGGATGTTGGTTATGGCTGCGGGAATCCGAACATCAACCACGACTGATTGGCGACCCAATGCGGGTATAGCTCCGTCATCTGATCGGACAGATCCTGATCGGCAAATCCGGGTCGGACTTCGCCGTTTTTTCTGCTCCCGATCGAAGTCCATCCGGGACTCCTTTCGATGCAGAGCGACTCTTCACAGCGAGATTGGCAGAAGCGCGAGAGCGAATCCATTGGACGAAGGTATCAATCCATACCAAAGCCATACCAAAGTATCGGTTGTACGTTGCTGTCGGGGGCATCGTCTCTCCGCTCGACCCAACGCGCCATCTCTCCGCTTTCTTCAACAGCGCCGACGAAATGGAAGGCGGGACCTGAACTTGAGGTATTTTGCAGGCGTCCGAGCCCACAGCCGAAATCCTGAGCAAAAGCGAAGGACCTCAAGGACCTCAATACTCACCAGAAGAGTTGGTGCGGAAGGCGGGACTTGAACCCGCAAGCCTTGCGGCGCTAGCTCCTAAGGCTAGTGTGTTTGCCATTTCACCACTTCCGCACGTGGCACAGCCCTCACATGGAGGAAGAGCCGGTCCTTTCTGAGTGTAAGAGCAGGCTGGTCGGGTGGCAATATCACTTCGGGTGGGGGGATAGGGGCCGTGAAAAGTGCCCCCCCCTACCCCCACTCTTGTCCAAGACAGCGATTCCATAGATCCGCGCAGTTGATTTCAGAGGACATGGGCATCTTCCCTCGCCAATAGCGGGAGGTTCTGTCGAGGACCCGCTCTGGATGGATTTCTATGTGCTCGGGATCCTGCTGTCCCACTCTTGTCCAAGACAGCGATTCCATAGATCCGCGCAGTTGATTTCAGAGGACATGGGCATCTTCCCTCGCCAATAGCGGGAGGTTCTGTCGAGGACCCGCTGTGGATGGATTTCTATGTGCTCGGTATCCTGCTGTCCAAGTAGTTGGCGTGTAAGTGCTGAGCTATGGGTTTACCGGATGATTGTTTGTTTTGCTGCTGTCCAACTCTTAGCTACCACATCAGCGGCATCGGTAGCTGTTCGCAGAGTTGCCTTGCGGCTGGCGGTCCTTCCAGAGGAGCGTTGAGCCATGCCCACAAGTCTCTGAAGATGAACAGCTGTTGGCGCAGCAGAGCGGCTAGATTGGAGAGCGACCCACCGAAGCTGGATTTCATTTGCAGGTATTTCAGGATCAGCATGGCGATTAATGCCGTCCATACCTGCGTCTTGACTGCATTGGCGCTGGTGCCCAGGAACGACTTCACTTTTGCGGTTTGCTTCAGGACCTTGAAAAACAGTTGTCGGGTAAGGGACTGGCGCGGTATCTGCGTCGAGCGCAATCCGTTTCCAGCCCCTCCCCATAAGAACTGTGCATGAAGTTTTCCCTCACACAGCTCACCCAGCAAGCTTCATTGAAAGGGTTATGCATCGTTTTCGGATGAGGACGACTTTCACGACATACTCTCTACACCGGGCAGTGGCTGGACTTTCCAGTCCCAGTACAGCCCAAGAGTGCCGTAGAGGTATTCGTTACTCCATCGCCTCCATCCGGTACTTGTC
>DATDIQ010000043.1:0-90768 GCA_036520995.1 Occallatibacter sp. | reverse complement strand
CGTTACCGCGGCGGCTGATAGGGCTCGACGCTGAGCATATTGCTCAAAATTCCGCGCTCTTCGGGGCTGAAGGCGTTCTGATAACGCGCGGAGTTCAGCACCGTCTGCCGTTGATCGGGCGGCACGTTCCGAAGATCCTGAAAGGCGCCCTTCATCACGGCCTGACGATCTCCGGGTAGAGTTTTCCAGCGGTGCGCCGCATCCTGGACCTGGGTGCGCGCTTCGGGAGACAGCCGCTCCAGATTCTCGGCTCGCGCGAGCCGGCGTTCACGCTGCGCCTCGGGCATCTGGTCGACTCGATTGAGCTGCTGCATCAACCTTTGCTGCTGCCCGGAGGGCAATCGGTTAAAGCTGGGATCGTTGCGCAGCATCTGCTCCTGCTGCTGCGCGGGAACGCCGCGATGGGAGTTGAGCCACGCGCCAAGGTGCCCCGGGGGCTCATACGGAGTGCGCCCGTAGCCCGGATACGCCGGACGCGCATAGGCCTGGCCCCGGGCGTAGCCTTGACCCTGGTAAATTGACCCAGGTGTCGCGGGACGCCCGAGATTGGACGGGGGCGTGGCTGGAGGGCGATACCCTTGCGGCTGTCCTGCGCCGCGATACTGAGGGTAGTTCGGCCGACTCTGCGGCCGCGCCATGGGGCGACCAGCCTGCGCGCGGGGAGGGGAGTAATGGGGAGCCGCAGCGGGACGGGGCGCGCTCTGGTGCTGCCCGCGTGCCCACGCACCGGGCTGGCACAGAAGCAGCGCAATGGCTAAGGCCATTCCGCGCGCTCTGCTCCCACTTCTCGCTTTGGTTGCCCCCTTCATGGATTTGCTCCCGGCCTCGTTGCAAGCGCCCTCTGTGTCGATCTCGATCCGCGTAGCCGGCCGCCTTTAATTCGCGGTGCTGGTGTCGCTGCTCGAGAGCGACTCAAGCTGATCGAGCAGTTGGGCGTTGTTATCCAGCAACTGCAAATCGTGGACGACCGCAGCTCGCGGCGCATCCGCAGGCGGCTGATCCCAATTCGTGATGCCCAGATACGTCCCGCCGCCCAGCAAGAGAACCACCGTCAACGCCATGGCCGCAACGGGTCGGGCGTGCAGCTGCGGACCGTAGGCAATGCGGGAGCGCAAACGCTCAAACCATCCGGCCGGCGCCGCTTGGCGCTCCTCGTTGAGGCGCGCCTGCAGGCGGGTCATAAAGTAGGGACTGGGCTCAGGGGCCTCCCAGCGATCAAGCAGCGCCATCGTGGAGCGCAACTCCTCCAGCTCCTGGCCGCAGGGCTCACAGGCCGCAACATGAGTCGTAACCTTGGCAGGCGCAGCGACGGGATCGAGCAGCATATCCGCCAGCTTCGTCTCCATCGCCGTGCACTTTTTCATCGTCGGTTCCATTGCTACCACCCCCACTCCGTGCCGGTTCAATCCGGCTTCCCTTGCTTACACAAAATCCTTCAGCTTATCGCGCAGCGTTTGGTACGCGCGAAAGAGCAGCGACTTGGTCGCCGACTCACTCAGCTTCAACACATCCCCGATCTGCCGATAGTCCATCCCCTGGTACTTGTGCATCAGCACGGCCATGCGCTGCCGCTCCGGCAGAGCCATGACATGTTGCCGGATGGCCGCCATGCGCTCGTCGCGGAGGATATTTTGCTCCACGTTCGGTTCATCGTCGGCCACATCGGGCGTGGTGCCGGTTTCCTCGTCCGGCTGATCCAGATAGACGTTTTGCGCAGCCCGTTCGTGCTTGGTATCGCGCGCGTGATTCACTGCCAGGTTAGTCGCAATCCGATAGAGCCAGGTGGTGAACTTCGCCTCGGCCCGGTAGCTCTCCCGCGAGCGATACACGCGCAGGAAGACTTCCTGCGCCAACTCCTCGGCAACCGCCTGGTTACGCACCATCCGGAACAAGAAGTGAATCATGGCCCGGTAGTGCTTTTGTACCAGAAAATTAAAGCCCGCTTCGTCGCCCGCCGCGACGCGCAGCATCACTGCCGCATCGCTGGTCTCATCGGCGCCATAGTTGGCCACTCCGACGGGCATCGTCCTCGCGTTGGGCCGGGAAGCCGAGCCTGCTCCCAGTGCCGGCTTGTCCAGAACCAGGGTTGCCATATCTTCACGAACCCCGTCTCCCTCGGAAGGTTGCGCGAATTCGCTACTTTCCTCCCCGGAATTAACACTTTCCGGTGAGTCGGGGCCTGCTCCCGGCTTCCGCTTGACACCCTGGGGATCGTCGTCTGCCCGGGCGGCGGACATCTCCGCCCGAGGCCGCAATTTAGGCTGTAGCGCGGCGGAATTGTCCTGACCGATTCCAGCCAATTCCATGCGGTCGAGGGTCGCCGTGGAGAGAAAGCCTCGCAGCCCGATGGAGGCGGGTCTTTGCGAGACGGAAGTCGGTCTGGATCTCCAGAACATGGGCAGCTTTGGGGCCCTTGCACGAAGCTCGGACCGGCACCTTCGGATGGGGCACAGATTGGCCCTGAAGCCTTGCTGGTGTTACTCTACCCTACGGAAAGCCTGACAGACGCACCTTGCGCTGGCTCGGGTTCCCAGGGCGCTTAACTCAGCGGTAGAGTGTCACCTTCACACGGTGGAAGTCGCAGGTTCGAATCCTGCAGCGCCCACCATAAGCTATTAAAAATCAGGGGCTTCGGAGACTATTGCTGCTTTCTCAAGCTCCGGACGGTGCTGCAAGGCTTTGCGAAGGTCGTGCCACGTCCGATGTGCAGTGCCTCGCGCAACGGCATCACGTTTCTAAGATGAAACCGCCTGAGAGTAGAAGTTGAGTGCTATGCGGCAATCGGCCGCTGATCTGTAGACCGAGCAACATTGCGCACAACTGTAATCGGAGCGGGAGTGAATTCTATATACAGCACTTGGTTCAATTCGAATGAGCACTGGCTCTGAGTGCGGCTAAAGCCTCGCAAAGCTCCCCGATGCGCAGGCGACGACGGTCATAAACCTCTGCTTCTTTCTCTAACATATGAAGATAGGAAGACTTTTGAAGCGATTCGTATTGCAACCTGTAAAGCACTCCCAACTCTGCGGACATCTCCTCGGACGCATCGACGGTATAAAGCTCCATTTGATGATTGATGCCAGATTGCGGTTCCCAGGTTGGATCACAACGCATAGATGGAATTGCAACAATTGTGCGCGGGCAGCAGCTTAGAGATCGGCCTGTAGGACGCCCCGTTTTACTTTCGATCTTTCGGGCGTAGCAATTCGCTCAGGTCCAATCCATGACAGATGTGGGCATTCTCGAATTCAACCAGGTCGTCTTCATTGCCCTTGCTGCCAACTGTCTTGAAGCATCGCGGACAGATCGATTCGTACATTCCATCCAGCCTGCGTTTGTGGGGGAAGAGCCTGTCGTAACGCTGGTATTCGGCCACTGTGGGTCTCGTTTCTCGCTCCCGGCAATTTGGATGCAGCCCGCGAAATTGAGCGGCTCAGACCTGGGTCACAGGGCTTGTCCCGCTCACCTCTTCGAGGGCTTTGTGCAAAGCGTCTTCGCCTTTCCACTTGGATACAAATGCATCCACATGGAACAGAGCGCACAGCTCTCGATTGTGATCACCCAGAGCACTCCAAACAACCATTCGCATCGGCGAGCTTGCCCAGGTGGCTCGCCAGTGGCGCAGCACTTCGTAGCCGTTCTCATGCCCAAGGTTGAGGTCAAGGATGATCGCGTCAGGAAGTGATCTCTCGCCTCGCAGTCCCTGCTCAATGCGCTCGACGGCATCGCGTAGAGATGTGAATGCCTCGACATTCTCAAACCCGGCAGTATGCGCCACTCTTTCAGCGATACGTATGTCATTGGGATCGTCGTCGATGATTATTGTTCGCATGTCATTCCAGGCCCTCAGTAAAGCTTCAAGCCTGGATTTCAAAACCGTAATCCGCGCGGGGCCGTTCCGTATACTCGATACCGTACATATAACGTGAACCATTTCAGCCACATAGAAAATGGCTTGCACGAAGGAATTGCATCCAATCCTTCATGATGAGAACCGTTCTACCGCCCCATTTGATCGAATCACATGGAGTGAAACGTTGCTCAGTGTGCCAGCAGCCTTTCGATGCCACCTCAAGCCATCGATCAGCGTTGCCTTCAAAAAGCACATCCAAGATGTTCACGGACCCAAAGTTATCTCGAAGAAAGTTCAATAGGGGGCGGAATGTGGTTCACGGGGCGGACCTGCCTTGAGTCTTTCGGCTTGGCCTGCGATCCATAGGCAGAGCTTCAGATATCGTCCGTAAAAGGAGACGGAGCAGATCAGTGATTCGTCGCCGGTAGACCCCATTGATAGAGCTGAAATTCGCGGATCTCTGCCTCGGATGTGCTGGACAGGATGTTCAACCGGACGCGCGCTGCGGTTACGGGGGGAAATCCGTCGATTTTCTTGTGGCCGATGGCCTGCCCGCCGGCAACTCGAAGCCACTTCCCGGCCTTCGCGTCCCAGGCCTCAATCGCATACTTCTCCACATGCTGGCCGTCGTTGAGCCACTCCATTGTGAGCGCGTGGTCGAAGGTGACGGGCGCCTCGAAGTCGACCTCGAGCGCGGCATGATGGGAGCCGGAGGGCGCTGACCAGAACGTGTCCAGATCGCCGTCGAAGGCCGCGGCGGCTTCGGACGGTCTGTGCTTCAGCACGAGATTGTTTTCTTCACGCCGCCGAAGTGCCGCGCCGAATTCCTCCAGACGCTTCACATCGACGTCGGGAATCAAGCCGCGATTGTCGGGCGCGACCCCGAGCATAAGCTGAGCACCGCGGCCCACGGTGGCGTCATAGGTGGCGAGCAGCTCGTCGACGGATTTGAGAGAGGCTTCGTCATTGGGATGCCAGAACCAGTGCAGCTTGCGCAGCGGCGTATCGGCTTCGACCGGGCGCCAGCGCTGGTAACCGTGGCGATCGATGAGGTTCCAATTCTCGTAATCGACCACGCCGGCCTCGTTGCCCACCCAGCGCGCGTCGCCATACTCAAAGAGGCCAGTGTCGGCGAAGACGACCGTATCGGGCTGATAAGTACGGAGCGTCTCAATGATTTTTTTGAAGTTATAGACATGGCCGGCCGATCCGGCGCCGTCAAGCCAGAATTCAACTAAGTCTCCATAATTCGAGGCTAACTCCGATAACTCAGCATTGTAATAATCGTCATACGCAGCGGAGTCTTTGTACTTTGGCTCGTGCCGGTCCCATGGCGAGAGATAGACGCCGAAGCCAAGGCCGTATTTTCGCGCGGCGCGCGCCACATCGCCCACCACGTCGCCTTTGCCGTCACGCCAGGGGCTACTGCGCACGCTGTAATCAGTCTGCTGCGTCGGCCACAGGCAAAAACCGTCGTGATGCTTGGCAACAAGCACCACGTACTTCGCACCGGATGCACGAATGGCGCGCATCCATTGGTCGGGATCGAACTGGGCGGGATTGAAGATCGAAGGACTGGCTGTGCCGTCGCCCCACTCGCGATTAAGAAAAGTATTGGTGGAAAAATGAAGAATCACGCCGAATTCGAGATCCTGCCATGCGACCTGATAAGGGGCGGGCTTGATATCTCCGGCCGCCTGCCCTAAACCAGACAGTGGAAAGAGCGCGGCAAGACAGAAGAAGAAAAGCGGAAGTCGCTTCACGATTGCCTCTCGGTGAAGATGAATTCGAATCTCGTCGTTCGACTTAATTGCTGGTTAGCTTCTCGACCAGCCTGTGCATTGCCTCTTCCTGCTGCTCGATGGATTCGACTAGCTTGAATTGGGTGCGGCAGCGATCGAGGTTCTGCCCCTCGCGATGAACCTTGAAGTAGGTATCGCCGCTGAGATAGTCGGTGAGAAAGCGAACGCCGATTTCGAAGGTGATCAGTTTGCCTGAAAAGGCGAGGTGCTGTTTTTCTTCCTTCGTAAGGAAGCCGCCCGCCGAGTCGAGATATCCGCGCACCAACGCCTCGAACATCGGAAACAGCATGGCTACTTTCGACAGGTCCCGCTCGTCTTCCATGACAGGGCTGGTGGTGGTGCGCACCATGTCGCCAAAATCGTACGCGGCCAAGCCAGGCATCACCGTATCGAGGTCGATTACGCAGATCCCTTCTCCGGTGTCGTCGTCGAGCAACACATTGTTGAACTTGGTGTCGTTGTGGGTCACGCGCTCCGGCAAGCGCGCGTCGAGCAGCACAGAGGTGATGGACTTGTGCGCCAGGGCAAAGTCGATCTCCGGCTTAGCCACGGATGCACGCTGCGCGGGGTCAGCCTCGATTGCACGCTCAAGCGCGGCGAAGCGTTTGGGCGTGTTGTGAAAATCGGGGATCGTGTCAAGCAGGCGCGGAGCCGGCAGGTTGGCCAGCATCTGTTGAAAGTGCCCGAAGGCCATTGCCGCTTGAAAAGCTTGCACCGGCGAGTTCACGGCATCAAAGCTGCGTGCATTCTCGATAAACCGGTACGCACGCCAATAGTTGCCATCCGCATCCGTGTGCCAGGCCCGTCCATCACGCGCAGCGATCAGAGTGAGCACGCGGCGATCGCGATCCGGTTCCTCTTCGACCTGCTCGCCCAGGTGCGACGTCACGCGCTGGATGTTTTCCATCACGGAGACAGGATTCTTGAAAATCTTGTGGTTAATGCGCTGGACCATGTAGCGCGAAGTCTGTCCATTCTCATGAAAGACCGCGCAGTAGGAATCGTTGATGTGACCGCTGCCATAAGGCGCCGCGGACGCGAACTCACCAGGAATTTCAAACTGGCGCGCCGCGGCAGCAACATTTTGCTCCTCGCTCATGCCCACAGTCTTTCAGGATAGTGCCCGTCTCGCACCAACTTTTGAATGCTCTCGACGACGCGTGGACGGTCTTCACGATAGGTCACACCGAACCAGGCGTCCCCACTACGCAATACGCGCACACGCGCCATCCCCGACTTGACGAGCTGCCCTACGGAGTTGGGAAGGTAGGACTCGGCGCGCAGATCGGTTCCCTGCTCGCGCAGGAATTGCTCGAAGACGTCATGCAGCTGATCGAGGATGCCTAGGTTGAATCCCCACATATTCATCGAAACATCTTCGTCGCCGGAGAGGTGGGTGACCGACCCGTCGGCATCGGTGCTTTTAGCGCCCGTGCCATCGGGTTCGATGTTCGTCTTCTCAACGATGCTGTCGAGAAAGCCCTGCGCATCCTTCCGGCAGATTCCCCGCGCTACGGATCCAAACTCCGAGAGTGTTTTACGCAGAACGAAGCCCACCATCGCATAATCCGCCGTGCCCGACTGCAGATGCTGTGCCAGAGCGCGAAAACTCTCTGCGCCATAGAAATCGTCTGCGTTGATGGCGGCAAACGGCTCATGCAGCACTTCAGCAGCCGAGAGGATCGCCTGCGTTGTGCCCCACGGTTTGGTGCGGCCCTCGGGCGTCGTGAATCCGGGAGGCAAAGCATCGAGTTCCTGAAACGCATATTCCACCGCTGCGTGATTTTCGAAGCGGGAGCCGATCGACTTCCGAAAGGCGCCTTCGATGTCTTTACGGATGACGAATACAACTTTGCCGAATCCTGCGCGCAGGGCATCAAAGATGGAATAATCCATGATCGTCTCGCCGCTGGGGCCCACAGGATCAATCTGTTTCAACCCGCCATAGCGGGTGCCCATCCCGGCAGCAAGAACGAGAAGTGTTGGAGATTTCATTGCCTTACCTCGCAAAGATGCTTTGTCATGGTCGACCTTCCTGTACCGGCATGACGTCGAGCGTAAGCACCTGAAATGGCGCGAGGCGGAATGCATATGCCTGGCTCGCCTGCAGGGCTAATGCGGGCTGGCGCGCATCGTCTTTCCAGGGGCTGTGTGCGGTGTAGGCTGCGGCGGCCTCCGGCGGCAATTCGAAAGCGTCCTGCAACCTCACCGTGATCGACTGCTCCTTGTCGCTCGGATTGCGCAGCACGAGAATCCCTTTCCGCGGTGTCCAGGAAGCCCAGCCGTACACTTCGAGCCATGCAGGATCGCCGCCCACCCAGTGTGTATCTTTCAACACGTCGGCATTCGTCCTTGACCATTGTGCGGCTTCGGCAAGATCGTTCCAATTCGCCTCGCTCAATAAAGACGGCGTGATGTACATCTCCTGCAACTGCGTGCCCGTGCCGAAATAGGAACGAATCTCGTTGCGAAAATCGTTCTCCGGGTCTTTGTTGAGTTCCTTGTGATGTTGGGCGTAGATCATGCCGTGCAGCATGAGCGAATTCAGGGGATAGAGCGGCCCATTCTGCACCACGCGCTCGTAGGTTTGCGCATCGCGATAGGTGATCCAACGTTCGCGATAAGGGCCGACACCTGTGGTGGAGTCATCGTCGCCGCCTCGCCAGATCGAGTCGGCGTATCTCAACCAGAACGGCGAAGGCCAAGTGCCGGTCGTGAGATTGATAAAGATATCGGACTTGGCGGCGCGGAGTTCGCCGATGAGATGAATGGCCGCGGAGAAATCGCTGTCGAACTGGCTGCCTGGAAAAACTGAATCCGCATTGCCTGTACCGTCAAACTTGAACTGGTTCACTCCGTACTTCTGAATCATCTGCAGGCACACATCGCGAAAGGCCGCGTAATACTTAGGCCCGGAAAGGGCGTAGCCACCGTCGACGATTTCGTAGCCGGCTTGTTTGCCGAAGGCGATCCGTTCCTGCTTGGGCTTGGAGTAGCCGCCCCACGGCGACATCCAGATGCCAGGGCTTGCATGATATTGCGCTGCGGCTTCTCGGATCGGCGTGAATCCCTGGGGGAAGCCGGCGTTGAATTCCCACAGCGAGTTGTGATTGTCCCAGCCATCGTCAAAGAGAAATGAGTCGAGCTTCACGCCCCGCTTTTCAGTCAATTCGCGGCCGAAGGCATGCACGCGATCGAGGGCGCCCGCCTGGTCATAGGGGTTGAAGTAGCCGAGGTCGTACCAGGAGTTGTAGTGAAGAAAGGTGCGATAGGGGTGGGCGCGTTCCTGTTCGATGTAGGCAAGAAAGTCCCGGCGCATCTGGCCGGGGCGCGCGACCCCGAGGACCGACGAGTAAGTGATCGATTGGCCGGCCTGCAGGGGCAGTTCGCGTTCAATCCAGGCGGTGGCCCGATCGCCGGTGACCTTGCTCCGGGAGAGCGGGTGCTCGAAGCCGAGGAAGAGATTGCCGGCAACGATGGGCGAGCCGGTGACCGATCCCACCACATGCGCGCCAGGCAGGCGAAGATCGATAAGCTGCACGCGACTGATGGGAACATCGCGTCCCTCCGCAGCGATGGTAAGCAATTGGCGCAGATACGCCGAGTCATCGCGCAGAACGAGCGACCATGTTGCCCGTAGAGAATGGTCGGCGTTTTCCAATGGAAGGTCGATTTGCGCGCCATGGATGCGCTCTGCTGCGCGGGATGCGTCGGGCTGTGCCTGCAGCTCGCGAAGCGCGGGCTGGCCGCCCAGCCTGAGTGTGACAGCGTTTTCAATGGCGCCGTCCTTCAAAAGAATCGAGAAGGGCTGGGCAATGGGCAGAGTGACCGATTGTTGCGTGTCCGTGACGGTCAGATTCGAGAGGGTATTCTCCGCGACCCGAATCTCCACATGGATCGCGCCGTTCTCGAGCCGAAGGACGTCGCCGTTCTGCGTGGCATGAGCCCGCCCTGCACGAGGAGCCTGACACCAAGAGACGATCGAGGCGCAGACAAAACCAAGCAGCGAGGCGACTGCGATCAGGCCGGTTCTCTTTGGGTGTCTACACGCCATGCGCGGTTCCTTTTCCAGACGAATTGCCAGTGTATCGCAGGCGCGACAGGTTCTTCGCGTCTCGTTCGAGCGGACCGCTGCGTTCCGCTGGGGAAGAAACGGCCGCGGTGCCCGCATCCAAAATGAAGTGACTTATTGAGGCAAAACGATGCGGCATTGCAGCCGCCTTCGCGGAGTTCTTTTCTGCCTGATCCTCTGGCTTCGGTTGGCCGGAGGCATCGAGATGGCCGCGGGTCAGGCGCCCACGGCATCCACAGAAACAGGGATGGCGATTGGAGGTTCGCCTGTGGTATAAGCCAGAACACCGCGCAGTTATCTCAAGCACGAAGGACGCCCCCTCCATGAAGACATCTTTCCCGACCAGCTCGGTTCTGGCTCTGTTGGCACTTGCCGCCCTTTCAATTCCCATCACAGCCAAAGGGCAGGCTGCGGGTGCGCCGCCCGCCATCTCCGAGGCGCCGCCTGTGAGCATGGGGCTGTGGCAGACGGAAACCAGCAGCACCGTGACCGGCGTTGAAGGCACGCCGATGGCCGCCATGGCTTCCGCAATGGGACGTGCGCACGTCGTTCAATCGTGTCTGACGCCCGATAAATGGCGGAAAGACATCCAGGGCTTCAATGCGCGCCAGCAACATGAGTGCACGCTTTCGAATCTGCAGCAGAGTACCAGTGAAGTTTCCTTCGACGAGGCCTGCGGCGCAAACGGCGTGAACTCGTCGCACGTCGACATTCTGATCGACAGTGCAGATCATACGCATGGCACCGTGGTGATGAAGATTTCCAATCCCAGCCTGCCGCAACCGATGACCATCAATATGACCATGGCCTCGCACCGAGTCGGCTCCGACTGTGGAGACGTGAAACCGGGCGAAGGCAAAATGGTGAAATAGCCGCGCGCGAGCAATTGGATCGTCAGCGAAGTAAGGCAGGCGGTCTTTGTAAGGCAGGGCGGTCTTTTTTGCCGGATGATCGCGCGTTCGTTCGCGCAAACGACGCATCCGGTTTCGCCATTCAACAGCGAGAATCACGCTCTCCACGGAAAAGACCGATCGGGAATTCGCTGGAAAAGTTCCCTACCGGGTTTCGCCGGTGCGGAGAATTGCGTCGATGGGCCTGCTGTAGTGGCCGGTCAGCGCGTTCCAGCGAACAATGGCCAGCTCTTTCAGCATCTGCAGGCCATCTTTGAGATAGCTCATGCGTGAGCGCTCATCGTGGGCCCAGCTCACCGGCACTTCCTTGACGGTAAAACCGCGCTTGAGAGCGATGAAAAGGATCTCCGGATCGAAGCCCCAGCGTTCGATGGTCTGCAGCTGGAAAACGGTTTGCGCAGCGTTGCGGGTAAAGGCCTTGAAGCCGCATTGGGTATCGACGAACGGGAGGCGCATCACCATGCGGCAGACCAAATTGAAACATCGACCGAAGAGCTGACGATAGAGCGGCTGACGATGGGTCTGACGCCCGCTCTCGAGCCAGCGCGAGCCGATGGCGATGTCTGCCCCGCCGGCAAGGGCAGCAAAAAGGCGTTCTGCTTCGGCAATGGGCGCCGACAAATCGGAGTCGGTGAACATCACCACGTCGCCCAGGGAATGCAGCACTCCGTTCCGAACGCTGTAGCCTTTTCCACGATTGCCGGGGTTCTCGATGATGCGCAGTTCGGGTGCGGTGCGTGCGATCTCGCGAACGAACTGCGCCGTTGTGTCGGTGGAACCGTCGTTGACCACAACGATCTCCGCGTCCCATTGCCGCTCGCGAATGCAGGCAATGATCGACTGCAGCGTTGCCGGAATGCGGCCGCTCTCGTTGAACGCCGGAATCACGATGCTGTACTTCGGATAGTGCGACACGACTGGCCCCTGACAGTTCTGCCGGATCGATTCGAGCGAGACTCTGGCCATGATAACGCAGACGAAATGCAGGCTGGATCGCCTCCTCATGCAACTTCTCGGCATGTTGCTGAAGAGAAAGGCTCAAATCTCGTGGCCGGCCTTGATTTTTGGCTGCGAGACGCAGACAATCCCTTTAGTCTGTGTGCGGAGGTCTGAAGGACATGACAAAGGCAGATCTGGTAGAAAAGGTCACGCGTCTCGGGGATCTGACCCGTCGCGACGGCGAAGTCATTGTAGAAACGGTCTTCGATTCAGTGATTTCGGCGCTTCAGAGCGGCGACAAGATCGAGATTCGCGGCTTCGGTTCGTTCCGGATTCGCCAGCGCAATCCGCGCATTGGCCGGAACCCAAAGACCGGCGAGCGCGTGGAGGTTCCCGCCAAACGGGTGCCTTACTTCAAGCCCTCCAAGGAGTTGCGCGACCTGGTTAACCCCGGCGAGGCTGCCCGAGCGACGGCCTAAAGCGGTCAGCGGCCTGGCAGCATCCGGCCAGTTCACTGCCCGCGACCTTCAGGCAATGCAGCAAGTTACTTCGGGCGAATGCCGATGACGCTCATCATGCGTCCGGCGTGCCCCTGTGCGGCCCGGTGCGAATAGAACAGGTCGGTCCGGCAGTTTGTGCACCCCCCCACGACGTGAATCTTCTTCGGGCTCAGACCGGCGCTCAAGAGTTGGCGGCGATTGGCTTCAATCAGATCGAGGTGAAGTTGCGGGCCAATCGGCGAGTGCCCTGGTGCTCGCTTGGTGAGGAAGAGCATGGGATACCTGGTGCGCACGGGGTAAGAGTCAAATACTTCGCAGAACAATCCACGCGCATAGGCGAACTGGCTCTCGAATGCAGAGAGCACTTCTTCTCCCACGGGATAGCAGCAGGCGCCGATTCCCGGCCCGATGGCGGCAATGAGGTTTTCCGGCTTCGAACGAAACTCCAGCCGCATCTTTCCAACCCCTAATTCCACGATGCGCTTGACTGTGCCACGCCATCCCGCATGAAAGGCCGCGACGACACGCAGCTTTTGATCGGCCACCAGCACTGGAATGCAATCGGCGGTCTGAATGGCCAGCAGGAGACCGCGCTCCGTGGTGATCAATCCATCGGCGCGGAAAGGCTGGGGACGCGCCACTTCGGCTCGACGCGCAAGGTGGATAAGATTCGAGTGAAACTGGCGAACCACGAAGAGAGGCGTGGCTCGATCTCCCGAGATGGCTTCGACCAGCAGCTGCCTGTTCTGCAGAACGGTCTCGCGGGGATCCTCGGCAGTAAATCCAAGGTTCAGCTCGCCGTCTGTGCCTTCCGCGCAGTAGGCGCGGCTCTTGCCTCCCTGGCGCGTCGTGAATCCGTGCCAGAGCCATGGATGTTTTTTCAATGCGGGGACCTGGAACAGCCGCACGCCATTGGTCGCGACAAGAGGCGACTCCACCGCCGGCGACAGATCTTCGGGCGTAGCTTGTTCAAAACCTGGAACGCGCCGAACGCCGGCATGTGCTCCACGGCGACTGCGCACAAGACCTGCAGCATGGAACCGCTCGTCCAACCCCAGCAGTTGCGATGTGACAAGTTTTTCCGAGGAGGAAACCGGGGACTTCACAGACTCGATTGTAGGGGAGAGGGTCTAGGAGGAAGCAGGATGAGAGCGAATGGGCCTGCCTTCCGGCAGGCCCGCTCGAGAGGCATTGATAGGAAGGGGATCCGGAAGGGTCAAGAGAAGTGGTCCATCAAAGGACCAAAAGGAGTAGAAACCTTTGTTGGAAGGGCCATGATTCGGGGAAGCCTCTGCTTGTTACCAGATAGGACGCCAACTCTTGCAAAAAGGTTGCTAAAGGTTGGCGGATGTCGAAAAGATTTTCTCCATTGGACTAACTTCCACACAATGAGCAACTTCCGGAAGCTCTATTTCTCTGCACTTGTCTTCGGCCTTTTCGATCCGGCGATTTTTGTATTCTTCGCAGGAGTATGCGGCTTACGGGTTGTCCTTGAATTCTTTTCGATGCGCAGTTTCCACGCTGTGTGCAGCGCGCCCTTCAGCAGGTCCTCGTCGGCCTCTGCCAGCCTGACATGCGTCGCACCATTCTTGCCCCATCCGCCGGGAATCGGCAGAAAAACATCGGGCCGCTCGACAACAAATTCTGCCTGTTGCTCAGGCATGAGAAGCAGGTTGCCATAGCCTTGCCTTTCGGCAGCGAGAGTGGCAAAGATACGACCTCCGACGCGAAAATCCGCCGCCCCCATGTGCGAGCCCTCTTCTGCGCCATCAAGGCTCAAGGCTAACCGTCGAAAATCGCGCGCGGTCATCTTCCTCGCTTTCTGGCGTTAGCGGCTTGCGGTGAGTTGCTGGCCTTCGAACTCTTCGTTCAACCACTTCGAGAAGGCAGAAAACTCTTCGTCACGCCCAAGGAAATCGCGCACCATCTGGCGGCCCGGCTTCGAACCCCCTTGTTCGAGCACGGTCTTGCGATACTTCGAGCCGGCCTCGCAGCCGAGCAAATCTTTGGGATCGAATTGCGCGAAAAAGTCGAGTGCGATCACCTTGTCGAAGGCGTAGGTGTAGTAGTTCGACGAGTAGCCGGTGAGGTGGCCAAAGCTCGCGTACATGCGGTTGCCTTCCAGCCAGGTCCACGGCTGCAGGCTCTGGTAGAGCCGCTTGGTGATCTCGTCCAAGTCGATCGTTGCTGGATCCTGATCATGGAGATCGAGTGAGAGGGTGGTGTAGTAGAGCTGCGCCCTCACCCAGTCGGCTCGGCCAAACGAGCCGGCGAGCTTCATCTTCCTGATCGTCTCTGAGGGCAGCACCTCACCCGTCTCGAAGTGTTTCGCAAAGGCCTGCAGAAGATTTTCATCGCGGAAGAACTCCTCGAGCATCTGCGACGGAACTTCGATGAAGTCGCCTTCCGTCGCGAATCCAGAAAGACCCGCCCACTCCGTCTGTCCTCCGAGAATCGAGTGCATGAGGTGGCCGAACTCGTGAAAATAGGTGACCACGTCGGAATACTGCATCAGGCCCGGGTCTTTCTCTTCGCCGGGGCCCCCGGTGCCGGGTCCATGGTGTGTGGGTGGATCGCCTCCGGGGAAGTTGCAGATCAGCGCAGCCTCGGGCAGGTAGCGCCCGCGCACGCCTGTCACCACCGGCGCGGCCGAGAACCACTTGTCTTTGCCTTCGCGCGGATGCATGTCTAGATAGAAGCGGCCGACCATCACGCTGCCTTCAAAGACTTCGTAGACAGAAACCGCCGGGTCCCACCCTTTCTTTTGCGATGGGCGAAACTCCACTTTGAACAACCGCGCCGCGGTGTCGAGCACGCCGGCTTCCACCTGTGCGTAGGGGAAGTAAGGCCGCACCGATTGCGAATCGAAGTCGAACTGCGCTCGCCGGAATTGCTCGTACCAGTAACCGCGGCTCACGATGTCGATTTCGTTCAAGCCTGCCTGTTTCTGGCGCGTGAAGGCGAGAATCAGCTCATGCTCGCGCTGCGCGCCTTGGCGGCTGGAATCGTTGAGCTTGGCAAGGAACGTGCGCACGTTCGCCGCCGATCCCATCATCTGGTCGGCGGTCGCAAGGTCGGCCCAGCTGCGAAATCCCAGCACATCGGCGATCTCTTGCCGGGTTGCAAGCAGGTCGAGAAGGATTTGCGCATTCGCGGGGTACGCCCTCGTGTTGTAGGTGAGAAACATCCTCTCCCGGAGCGCGCCGCTTGTGGCAAATGTCATCACCGGCTGCATGTCGGGTGGGTCTGTGGTGAGCGTGACTTTGCCCTGCGCGTTGGCTGGATGGCGGGCAAGGTAATCTGCCGGCAGTCCCTCCAGTTCAGAAGGCACCGCCTCGATGGTCTTTCCGCCTTCTTGGATATTGCGGCTGAAATCGAGCGAAAGCTTTGTCGCTTTTTCATGCAATGCCTGCAGGCGGTCGCGCGTGGCCTGGTCCTTGTCCACGCCGGCCAGTCGATAGCTCAGGAGGGTCCGCTGGACATAATGCTTGGTTGCAGCGTTGGCGCCGATGAGGTCGATGGCCGCAAGCGCGTCGTAGACGGCGCGGTTCAGGCTCAGGGCGCTGCCTGCCATCGCCACGCGCTGCGCCTCTATCTGCGCCTGGTCGCGAACACCTTTGTCCGGAGCCACGGAGTTGAGCACGCCCGCTTGGGATCCCGCCAGGCTCAGCTGCTCGATCGCGGCATCGTAGAGCCGTAGCGAATTCTCGAGGGTGCGCGTCCCTTCGACAGCGAGCAGCGCCGCAAGGGCTGTCTCGTGGGCGGCCAGACGCGCGCCTACCCAGGCTTTCAGCGCGTCGGCAGACGCAGCTCCGCCGGCTTCCCAGGCGTGTGCATCTTCGGTTATGGCAGCGGCGGCGATCACTCCAGTTGCCATGATGAGAAATCCCCTCCAGAGTCTAGGTTGCCACAGGAGGCCAGTCGCAGTCGCGCATGAATCGATGCAACCCGCGGAACCGATCCCGCCTGTCAAACGTAAATGCATCTAACCGCGCGTGTCTCTTCCTGCGTGGAGGCTCTTTCGCTGGAGGCCGAGATGGACCGTCTAGCTCAACTTCTCAGGTTCAGCATGCGCCAGCTCGCGCGCAATCCCGGCTTCAGCGCCACCGTAATCGTGACCTTGGCACTGGCGATCGGTGCCAACACAGCCATCTTTTCCATTGTCGATGCGCTGATGCTCAAGAGCCTGCCCTATCCTCAGCCCGATCGCATGGGCACGATTTTTACCCGCGTCCAGGGCGGCTCGCCTTACGATGATCGCCACGAGATCGACGGCGCTCAGTGGGAATCCTTGCGCGACGATGTCCCGTCGCTCATTTCAGCGGTGTATGCGGGCATCGCCTTCGGCGTGAACCTGCAGGCGGAACAAAGCGTGCAGTACGTTTATGCGGCTCGGGTCTCGCAGCATTTCTTCGACGTCCTCGGCATTCGCCCCATGACCGGGCGCAGCTTTTCTGCGGAAGAAGACCGCCCCCAGGGACCACCTTCGGCCATTCTGAGTTACGGCCTGTGGAGCACCACCTTCAACGCCAACCGCAATCTGGTGGGACAGACCATCCATCTCAAAGGCCAACCCTACACCGTCATCGGAGTGCTACCGCAAGGTGTCATCACGCCCGTCCAAGCCGACCTCTACACCGCACTCCAACCAAGCAGGCAAGGCGAAGGCGGCGGCAGCAACTTCGATGTCATCACCCGCCTGCGCGACGGCACCACCTGGCAGCAGGCCGACGCGGAGATCAACCGCGCATGGGCCTTTCGCGCCCGGCAATTTGTTCAGGAAAATCCATCCGGCGGCCGGTTGGATTTCCATTCGGTGCCCTTGCAGCGGGGCCAGGCCACAGCGTTGCGCCCCAAGGCATGGACCCTGATGATCGCCGCAGGCTTCATTCTGTTGATCGCCTGCGCCAACCTCGCGGGAATCACACTTGTCCGCATGGCGCGCCGGACCTCTGAAATCGCTACCCGTCTGGCCCTCGGCGCTTCGCAAGGTCAAATACTGCGCCAGCTCTGGCTTGAGAATCTGCTGCTCGCCTTCATCGGGGGAGCCGCCGGGGTGGGTGTCGGCTTTCTTGCGCTGCGCGGATTGCTCTCGCTGTTGCCCCGCGATTTTCTACCGGTTGCCGGCGTCCCGCTCGATGGCCGCGTTCTCGGATTCACGCTCATTGTCTCCCTCGTGACCAGCCTTCTCTTCGGCATGCTCCCGGCTCTCGGCGTGCGCAGAGTCGATCTGCGCTCTTCCATGGTCAGCCGTGCCATCGCAGGCAGCGAAAGCCAAAAACTCAGGCAAGCGCTCATCGCGGGAGAAGTGGCGCTCACGGTCGTTCTGCTCGCCGGCAGCGGCCTGCTCATCCGCACCCTGATTCATCTCGAAACCCTGCCACCTGGCTTCAATCCACAGGGTGTGATGACGGCCAAGGCATCGCTCGATGACGCGCGCTACTACGACCCCGCCGCGTTTCGCCGCTTGCTCAATGAAAGCATCGCTGCCATGCAACGTATCCCCGGCGTCGAGAATGCTGCGGTCGGATTGTCCCTGCCTTATGAGCGAGTCCTCAACGACGCCATCACATTCCACGATGGACCTTCGGCCGGCCAACGAGCGGGTACCGACCTTGTCTACGTGACTCCCAGCTACTTCGAGACACTGCAGATTCCGCTGCTTGCCGGCCGAGCGTTTCAAGCTTCCGACGGCCCCGCCGCACAGCCCGTGGCCATCGTGAATCGGACCTTCGCTCGCAAGTTCTTCCCCGGCACCAATCCGATTGGCCATTCCGTAGACAAGGGCGTGATGATCGTTGGAGTGGTGGCAGACGTACAGCTTTCCTCCGGCTTGAATCCCACCGCGCCCGTCCAGACCGAGCAGACGATGTACATCCCGGCCACTCAGGTGGAACCACAGCTTCTGGCTCTGGTCCACACCTGGTTCCAGCCGAGTTGGATCGTCCGCATGTCGGAGCCCGTGCAAGGCCTCGCCGCGCAGATGCAACACGCCCTGGCCAGCGTCGATCCAGGCCTGCCGTTTTCTGGCTTTCACAGCATGAGCGACCTGCTGGCGCAGACGCTAGCCACACAGCGCATTGAGGTTGCGCTTCTCGGCACGATGGCCGGGCTTGCCTTGCTGCTCAGCGCGGTTGGCATCTTCGCGCTGGTGGCCAATCTGGTCGCGCAGCGGACCCGTGAAATCGGCATCCGAGTCGCCCTGGGGTCAACCCTCCAACAGGCGATGGCGCATGTTGCCGGGCACGGAATCCGGGCAGCGGCCGCGGGCCTCGGCATTGGCCTCGCCCTGTGCGGCGTGTCGCTAAGAATCATGCGATCAGTGATTTATGGAGTTTCTGCCTATGACAGGCTGACCCTGCTCGCGGTGGTGGGAGTGCTGTCCGCTGTCACCCTGGCGGCGAGCACGCTTCCGACGCTGCGCATCGCCTCAATCGACCCGGCAAAGGCACTGCGCGAAGAGTAGCCGGGGAGGCGCGGCGCCCCCTTCCACCGGGAAAAGTGCAAAGGGAGACACTGCCGAGCCGGGTTCTGTTGTTGCATCCGGCCCGCAACCCATCTAATATGCGGCAATTGAGTCATGCCCCACGCCGCTGCCATCTCGCCTCTCGCCGCTGCTCCAGCCGCCAGTCTGCGGCTGCGGGTTGGCAAGCTGTGTATTGCGATCCAGGCGGCCTCGCCCTCGGAGCTCGTCGACCGTGCCGAACTAGGGCTAAAAGACGCACGGTTCTTCGAGTTCCGGCTCGACTTTTTGCCCAAACCGGCTGCGGCGTTGCCTTATCTGAAGCAGTTTCTTTCAGAGCATCGCGATGTGATCGTGATTGCGACTTGCCGGCGGAAGGAAAACGGCGGCCACTTTGTCGGCTCCCTGCAGGCGGAACTCGCCGTCCTAGGCGACGCAGCGATGGCTGGCTGCCAGATCATCGATCTTGAAATCGAATCGGCGGAACAGTGCAAGGCGGCGCAAATTGCCAAGCTGCGTTCGGCCGGCGCTGCGCTGCTGATCAGTTTTCACGACTTTACGCGAACGCGCAGCCTGGAACAGGCGGCTGACCGGATCGAAAAATTCGAGCCCGATTATGTGAAGGTAGTGTCGACGGCCCGCTCCCTGGCCGACAACCTTGCCGTTCTGCGTCTGATTGAAGACCGGTCGCTTTCGGCCCATGTGGTGGGCATCGCGATGGGCGAGGAAGGTATTCTGAGCCGCGTGCTGGGGCCGCGGGCCGGGGGCGCTTTCACATTCGCCGCACTCTCCGATGGCATCGAGACAGCGGCAGGTCAGATGTCGGCGCGCACTCTGCTCGATCTCTATCGCGTGGAGCATCTCGACACGGCGACGCGCCTCTTCGGGGTTGCCGGCAATCCGATCGGGCACTCGCTCTCGCCACTGATGCACAATACGGCGTTTCGCCGCGAAATCGTGAACGCGATCATGCTTCCGCTGAAAACGCGGTCGCTCGACGATCTCCTCACAGTGATCCGCGAGCTGCCGCTGGCGGGGGTGGCCGTGACCATGCCGCTCAAAGAAGAGGTGCTGCCGCATCTAGCCAACATGGATCCACTGACGGCGAAGATTGGAGCTTGCAACACGCTGCGTACCGGGGCCGACGGCAAACTTTACGGCTTCAACACGGATGTCGTCGGAGTTGTGCGCCCACTCGAAAAGCGGCTGCGTCTGAAGGGAGCGCGTATCGCGATTCTCGGTGCGGGCGGCGCGGCGCGGGCTGCGGTCTTCGGCCTTCATGAACAGGGCGCCGAAGTGTTCGTGGTAAATCGGACGCACGAGCACGCGGTGGCGCTGGCCCGGCAGGCGAAGGCAAAATCGCTCAAGCATGAAGCATTCGCCAAACAGCGCTTCGACGTGCTGATCAACGCGACGCCGTGCGGCATGAAAGGCGTGAAGCAACTGATGCCGATTGCCGAAAACGAGTTGAACGCGACCGTCGTCTTCGACATGGTCTACAACCCGCTGGAAACGCCGCTGCTCAAGCTGGCGCGGGCCAAAGGCAGCCATGTCATCAGCGGTCTGGAGATGTTTGTGCAGCAGGGCGCGCGTCAATTCGAGATCTGGACCGGGAAGCCCGCACCGGAGAGCGAAATGCTGCGCGTGGTGGAACACGAACTGCGCCGTCGCGGATAGCCTGCCACGACTCGGAACAATCTTCTGCTTAATCGGCAAATCTGTAGGCTAATGGATGACGGCAGAGGGCACCCTTTGCGGCTTCCGATCCCGTCCAAGTTACAGGAAGATCGAACATCGATTCCCCACGGCTCCCCGAACCGCAGTTTGAGAACCCAATGAATCCTTTCCCCCGGCTTCGCCTGCTTGCTCGCCGCAGGAAACCAGCATCGCGCCGCGACATGGCAAGGTTTTTTGCCTGGACGGCCCTGTCGTTCTTCTTTTTGCTGCTTGCGGGCTGCGGCTTCTGGATCCGGTCGGGGGTTATGCCGCCGGAAAGCCCTCCACCGAGCGGGCCGCCGCCCAGCGCGGGGCAAGGGGGCACGGTCACGATCACGCCGCAGTATGTCGCGCTGGCGCCGGGGCAGAAGTTTCAGTTCACGGCGACCGCGAGTGGGGGCGGGCAGATTGAGTGGTTCGTGAACGGCGCAACGGGCGGCAGCAAAACGGCCGGCACCATCGACGGCAGCGGCAATTTCGTAGCGCCCGCTTCGTCTGCCATGGCACAGAGCGAAAACATCACGGTCACAGCGGCGCTGGTATCGTCGCCGCAGCAGAACTATGCCACCGCGGTTGTGTCGATCATCCAGGCAGCGCAGATTCTTTGTCCACCTTTCACCGGCAACACGCAGGTGGCAAGCTACTCCCTGTATTTGCCATCGCCCGGCAAGGCGTATGTCGAATTCGGCAAGTCGACGAGCTATGGGCTGAATACCTGGCAAGTGGCAACGGCGTCGCCCAACGGCGGCGCGGTGCAAATCTATGTTGCCGGAATGCAGGCGAACAGCAAATACCACATGCGCGGCCGGGTAGCGCTCGATAACGGCGCCACCTTGACTGACGCCGACCAGACCTGCAGCACCGGAGCAGCACCGGCTGTTGCCCAAGTACAAGTGACCACGCCTGGAACCTCGCAGCCTGGCATCGAGATGTGGAATACTCTCTTGCCGCAAAATCTGACACAGGCTTTTGCCACCGATCTCAATGGCAACGTGATTTGGACCTATACCTATCACGCGAGCAGCAACGATCTTTTGCAAGGAATCCAATTGCTGCCCAATGGGCATTTTCTGATGGTGATCTCCTATCTCTCTTCAATCACCACTCCTGCTTCGCAGGATCTGTTCAACGAAGTGCGCGAGGTGGATCTGGCGGGCAACACCGTCCGCAGCCTCTCCATGGATACGCTGAACCAATCGCTTGCGGCGTCGACTCTGCGCGATGCGCAAGGCAATTCGTATCAACTGAAGAGTTTTCATCACAGCGTGCTGGTGTTGCCCAACGGCCACTGGATTCTGCTGGCCGCATATGCGAAGAACTACACGAACCTGGCGGGCTATCCCGGAACGACAAGTGTTCTCGGCGATGCGCTTGTCGATGTCGATCCGAGCGGCAATCCTGTGTGGGTGTGGAACGCATTCGACAACCTCGACGTGAACCGCCATCCGATGAACTTTCCCGATTGGACGCACGCCAACGACCTGCTGTATTCGAGCGACGATCATAACCTGCTGCTCTCGATACGCCATCAGAACTGGGTCATCAAGATTGAGTATCTCAACGGCCAGGGCTCAGGCAAGACTCTCTGGCGCCTTGGCGAAGGCGGCGATTTCAAGCTGGCCGGCGGCACTGACCCGCAGGATTGGTTCTATGCGCAGCACGGCATGAGCTACTTCACACAGAACACCACCGGCGATTTCCGTCTCGGCCTCATGGACAACGGCAACGATCGCATCTTCGCCTCGGGCCAGGTTTATTGCAGGCCTTCACCAACATCAATGGCCACCTGCTACTCCACCGTGCCGGTTTTCGAGTTGAACGAAACCAACATGACCGCAACGCTGGTGACGCATTACATGCCGGGGCCAAGCTACTTCAGCTACTTTGGCGGCAACGTGGATCAACTACTAAACGGAGACATCCATGTCGACTTTTGCTCACCGACAACCGGTGCGATCGTGCAAGAGTTGGATCCGACGGGGTCGCAGGTGGTGTGGCAGGGCGTGACACCGAATGCAGATCAGTTTCGCGTGAGCCGCATGCCGAGTCTTTATCCTGGCGTGCAATGGTGATGGGCGCCAGAAATGCGGCACGTCTCCGCTTTGACCCGGTGCGCTCGATGGGAGGATTCGGAGTCGCTACTGGTTTCGGTGCCGCAGAAGAATCTTTCTTATGTGCGCCACGCCACCGTATTCGTGCAGGAGATTGAACCCGAAATTCGATCCGAACTTGATGCTGTATCCCTCAAAGGTCTTTCCCACTGAGACGTTTTTCGGCGGCAGGTAGGCATCACTCAACACGGTCGACAATCCAAAACCGACAAGAACGCCGTAATTCGGCATCTGCACGCCGCGATCATTGAAGGCCACGAACTCACTCCGTAGCGCCCACCAGATTCTCGATTTGACAGAACCCGCCCCCTTGCGGAAATAGCGCGGATCCTCGTGAACCAAGGCAGGGATGAGAGCGTCGCTCAAGAAGAATGTCGAGGCAAGACCTGTGCAGTTGTAGCCGAAGAGTTGTGCTTCGCCGCTTGCGCCGCGCCCATAGTCGGGGCCCGCGCTCAACGACTTGTCAAAGATTGTGACGATTCCCGAACGGATCAGAAACGACGGATCGAAGATGGAATGATAGGCCATGAGGAATTTCTGCCTGTTGCGCAGAGGCGCGACCGGCTTGGTTGCCTGCGGCACCACATCGTAGCCGGGAAACAACAGTAAAGCACGCTTGTGAGGAAGAGGGGCCTCGGGCAGCGATGGATCAATCGGCGCCTGCGCAATTGCAATCGGGGTGAAGTGCAACACGAAGAGGCAGAGATACAAAAAGAAGTTTCTGCGCAGAGTGAAGTCTCCCCTCGGAATGCGGCACACTGCGAGGTTTGAGTCTCCCTTTGCCGGTTGGGGTTGCACCTGCGACCCTGGCCAGCGACCAGGGGTTCAGGCCGGATGTCCTTCCAATCGTCCTTAAGAGCCGCGCTTTCGAAAAACGACAGAGTCCGGACGCGCATGCGCCCCGATGCTATCGATGCCTCCTGGCGGGCCTGGCCCTTTCGCTCTTCTCTCCCGGTTCGTGCATCATCGGGATCGGCGCCATGTCGGGCCCGATACGGCGCACGGCCGTGTCGCGCATTGCGTAGCTGATGGTGCGCGGCGCTACCGGACGCGCAATGCCCGTGTTGGGATCGATCACGAGATCGGATGAACTGGAGACCTGGAAACTGAATGTCGGTTCCGCTCCGTCCTTCGACGGCTCGGAGCCAATGCGCACCGGCAGAAAACCCTGGATAGGATGAATGCGAAACGCCGTCTCGTAGCGATGGTGCTTCAGGCTCCAGGTAAAGACGCGAATCTGGTCGAAATCGAAGGGCAGGCCCGCTTTCGGCGGAGCAAGCGCGGTCACATATTCGGCAATTTCATGATTGGGAGTGCTGGCCTCATCGTCGTGAACATTGGCAATGACATAGGCGCCAATCATACGCTGGCCCTCGGCGTACTGCGCCACATCGTCGGGCACATCCACATCGACACGGCTGCCAAGAATCCATCCGGCGCGACCTTGGCCGTCGCGAATCAGCCACCAGTCTTCAAGGGCCACAGGCGGCGTCTCGGGCGGGACGGGCTCTTTGGAGGGGGCACCCGCCTTCGGCGCTGGAACGCGTTCAATACTCACGCGAGTGGGCGCCTTGATCCTGGTCGCCTCCACCCGTGGCAGCGAGGCCGCGGCTGCGGGTGGTCCGCCCTTGGCAACGGACGCGCGCACCAGCATCTGCACTTTGACATTGCCGGGCAGCAGATAGAAACGATTCGTATCGCGGCCTGGAGTTACGTGAAGGTAGATATCGTCGCGCAGGGTGCCCGTCGCCACCACGGGGTCGCTCTTGTGCTCTTGGGCAAGCGCCACGAAGCCATCGTAGGCCTTGCTGTCGATCACGGCGCGTTCGGGGATCCAGCCAATCTCATTTTTCGAGGTTTTAACGCGAAGAAACCGGCGCCCATGCTCCAGCACTTCGAGCGGCTCGGCATTGTTGACTTCGCCCACGCGATTGGAGACAGCGGCCACACGATCGCGCAAATACATCTGCCGCGTCCAGACATAGACCGTCTCGTGATGCTCCGGCCGCATCCGGGCGCAACCGGTAACCAGCGGGAAAAAGGAAAAGAGCAGGGTCAAGGAGATGTAGAATCGCTGACTCCTGACAGGGGAAACTGAAATCCGGGATCGCGTCGGCACAGCCACGGGGGTCAATCTGAGGATAGCACCATCGGCGAGGCAATCGCGCAGCGCGCACATGCCGCAAGTCACGTCCCGTCGAGCTTACGGCACTGCGGCGATGGCGCTGGCTCCTACCGGATCGGTCCCCGTCGCGGAAACGATCACCGAGGTCAGGGCGCCAGAGCTCATCGTATAGGCGTCGAGATCGGGATTGCCGCTGGAAGTGGAACCGCCGGACGAAACGGCCAGAACGAAGTTGTTCTGGCTGTCTTCGGCCAGGCCCATGGGCTGAATGCCGGCAGCTACGCTATTGCCTGCCGTAACTGTATCGGTGGTGCCCGAGGTCGCGATCGTGAACCACGAAAGATTGCCCGCGGCAGTCTCCCCGTTGCCGTTGGCTACATAGACATAGCCGCCGGTTGCTTCGGCCAGAATCGCGTTGGGCGCCGAGGTGCCGGTCGCAAAAGGAGAACCGCTTACCTGGGTCAACGAGCCCGTTCCGAGCGAATCGTAGTTGAAAATGCGGAGGCCTCCGGAGCTTCCTGACGAATTGCCGAGGGTTTCTCCGATGTAGAAAAGGCGCGGAGTCGAGTTTGTCGCCGTGACAGGGTCCACGGCAACCGAAAGATCGGCGCCCAGAGAATGCTGAACCGGAATGCTCGTGAAGGTAGTTCCGAAAGCGCCGGACGCATACGGAACGACGATCGTTCCGGCGGTGCCCAGGGCGACAAAGACATTGTTGCCGTCGCCTGAAATGGTGAGTCCCTTCACGCTCGCGCCTGCCAGGCTCACGCTGATGGATTGGACCTTTTGGCTGGTGTTGGCCGTGCCGTTGGAAGCCAGGGGAATCGAATCGAGTTGCACCGGACCGCCGGTGACCGGAATCCAGGCATCCACCAGCCACGAGCCGGTCGGATCAATGCGCAAAGCGCCCGCTGCGTCCTGGGAGATGGATGATCCGTTGTTGGCGAGGGTCAATGCGCCTCCCGACCCGATGGAGTAAAGAAAGATGCCGGAGGCTGTGCCAACATACAAAAAGCTGCTATTGGGAGAGACGGTGAGCGCGAAGGGCGAGACAACCGGCAGCGTATAGGCGTTGATCGCCGTCAACTTGCCCGTGGCAATGCTGTAGGCGGCGATCTGATTCGTTCCCTGGTTGAGGACATAAAACACGCCGCTCGACAGCGTTGTGGTCCCTCCGCTTCCTCCCGAACTCGAAGGGGGAGTCCAGAACCCCTTGCAACCTGCCAGGAGCAGCGGAATCGCCAGCGCCAGCCCACTCCAAACCCGCCTCATCGTTGATACTCCTCCGCCGCGCGCCCTGAACCTCTTGGAACAGGGTACTGCCTCGCGCCATTCTCTTACTCTTTCTGCGTTGGAGAAAGAGATCAAAACTTCCGACTCTGGTCAAAACTTCCGAGTCTGGATTAAAAGACGCAGGAAGAACACGAAGCGCTTACGTGGGTCCGATTTGCAGCCAGATCGCGCGTTCAGTTGGGTCGATTGCTCGAATTGGAGCGGCGGCGAAAACGCTCGTCCACGGGCTGGCGCCCTTTGAATCCCGCTTCCACGGTATGCCAGTGCTCGATGGCCGACTCACCGACACGCCAGCACAAAAGAACGATCTCGTCGTCCAGGCGGAAGGGAAAATCCAGAAGCCCGTTCTCGAGGTCCTTCACCTGCACGCCGATCGAATCGATCTCGGCCACGGTCTCGCGCATACGCTGGTTGTGGCTCTCGATCTCGGCACGTTGCTTGGTCACTTTGCCCACGTCCACGCGCATGCCGCCCGCAACGTAAATGCGCTGCGATAGGGCGGACAGATCCGCTTCTGCTTCTTCCGTTGCGCGCTTGCTTTCAATCGCGCGCTTCAGCAGCGATTCCAGAACGGGGAGCAGGGCTTGTGCTTCGTCAAGCGTGAACGTTTTCATGGGTCAACCCTTTCAGAATACGACGAAAATCCGCCTTCGCAATCCCCAATCCGTCCTCGGTGCCCGGTCCCGCCAGGCAGGAAAACAAGGTACCAAATATGTAGATGCATGATGCCGAACCCGCAATGCGCCTAGGAAGGATCCGGGTTTCGGCGCACGCTGATCCATGAGGCGACGGCACACACAGCCAGGATCACTCCGATGATCACCAGCGAAAGCGTGATCGGCACGTCGAGCCAGGGCGCGGCAAGCATCTTGAATGCGACAAAACCGAGCAAAACGCCGAGGCCATAGTGCAGGTAGCGAATGCGGTCGAGCATCGCAGCCAGGGCAAAATAGAGCGAGCGCAATCCGAGGATCGCCGCGATGTTTGAGGTGTAGACGATGAAGGGATCGTGCGACACGGCGAGTACGGCGGGAATCGAGTCGACCGCGAACAACAGATCGGTGAATTCGATGGCCAGGATGACGGGGAGGAGCGAACCCTTCGCCGGCTGCATGCGGCGGATCCACGCGGGAACAACCTCGTGGGCCGAGCCGCCGCTCACCAGGCGCCACGCAGCGTAGAGCAGGAAGAGCCCGAAGATCCACGTGATCCAGTCGAAACGCGCAATCAGTGTGACTCCCGCGGCGATGAAAAGCGCGCGCAGTATTACCGCGCCGGCGACACCCCAAAGCAGGGCGCGGTGCTGCCGGCGCTCGCTGATGCGGAATCCCCGGAAGATGACGAGAAAGGCGAAGAGATTGTCGATGCTGAGCGAGGTTTCGATGGTATAGCCGGCAACGAATTCGAGCGCTCGCTGACGGCCTTCTTCCCAGGCGATCCAGCCCGCAAACGCGGCCGCGGCACCGGCTAATACGCCTGTCCAGATCCAAACCGTGCTCTGCTTCTGTGGGCCAGCTCGACGGTGCGCGGGCAAGTACGCGTCGATGGCGAGGAGCAGGACCACAGCGCCGTGAAACCCCAGCCACCACGTCCACGATGCGCCGGCGATCATAACTGCCATGCTAGCGCATGGACAACGTGGATCGGGGGCGGTACCGCGGGGTCATCGCCGGTCGATTAGGTGAATGGCTTCGAGGAACACATCGCCGTCGATCTGCAGGCTATGGGCACTGATTTTGTCCAGGGTGTCCTGGGCGGTGTGGTGATAGCTGTTGTTGGGCCCGTAGTCGAGGTCAATGATGTCGATCGACGGCACGCCACGCCTGACGAACGCGATGTGGTCGTCGTCGACTGCTTCTTCCTGCTGGAAAAAGTAGCGCTCGTCGCCGAATTTCCTCGCCGCGTCGCGTACCAGGTCAACCAGCCAATCCGTTGAGCGGCTCTCGCGCTGAATGTCGAGGTCTTTGTCGCCGATCATGTCGGACAAAATGAACGCCTTGATATGCCCCAGCGTGCCGTCGCGTTCCCACCTGGCGGCAAGATGGCGGCTCCCGTAGGTTGAATCCGAGTCGGACCAGCTGCGGATGGCTTCTTCGCCGTCGAAAAAAACGAGCCACACCGAATAGCCATCGAGTTTCTTGCCGCCCGCGGTCTGCGCGCCGAGTTGATCGGCAATGGCCATCAACAATCCCGTTGTGGCCGCACCATCGTTCGCCCCCACAAAATCGATATTCTTGAGGTAGTAATTTGTTTCGTAGTGCGTCGCCAGCACGATCGCACCATCTTTCGTGCCGGGGTAGCGCACGATGAAGTTGCACATATTCACGGGACCAATCGGCGTGTCGGCGGTGAAGGCGTCTTCTTCAAGATGATCGTGCGCGAAGTGAGCGCGCAGAAACGCCTCGGCTTTTGCATGTCCAGGGCCGGTAGGCCAGCGCGGCCCGATGGACACAAAATCCCGCGCGTAGTCATAGGCGCGCCCGCCGTTGAAATGTTGCGCCTGAGCGGCATACGCAGTGATCGACAAGAGGGTAACGACAAGGCATTTCGCAGAGAGCCTGCAAGCTGGTGGCAGAAGCCTCGATTTCCAGTCCGTCAAAATGCTTTCCTCAGGGATAAAGCCCCATTGATTCTGGGCTGCCGATCAACATATCGGAACGCGTCGTAGCGTGATACCCAAGGATAGCTTGTCCCCGTCCACCCCCTCGCAAGGCAGAGGGAAGAGGACGGTGTTTTGTGTGAGGCGGGTGGTCTGCCCACGGTAGTCCCTTGAACTCGAGGCGTTCGGCCGCGTTCCGTGCACATTCGTGGCGAAGTGCAAATCGCCAATGAACACCCACTTGCTAAGGTGCCGCTTTGGCTTTGCGGCGGTCGGGGTGAACCCACCAGGCCACGCCGATCCCGATCAGGTAGAGGCAGAGCATGGGAATTGCATAGACGCACATCGTCCAGGGATCGGGGTTGGGACAAATGAATGCCGCCACCATAAAGACCGCGAGAACCGCATAGCGGATGTTCTTCCAGAGAAACTTCGGGCTCACAATGCCGAAGAGGGCGAGGAAGAAGATGAGGATCGGCATCTCAAAACTGATACCGAGACCAAGGATGATCGAGAGAAAGAAGCCGGTGTACTCCTCGATGGTGATGATGGGGTTGAAGTGCTTGCCGAAGTCGACGATGAGGATTTTGAGAGCGCCGGGCAGCACGAAGAAGTAGCCGAACGCCGCTCCGCCAAGAAACAAGGCGACGGTTGCCCCCATGAAGGGGACGACAAAGCGGCGTTCTTTCTGATAGAGACCGGGAGCGATAAAAAGCCAGACCTGGTAGAGGATGAAAGGCGAGGCGAGGATGGCTCCGCCGATGAGCGAAACCTGCAGGTACAGGTTCAGGGCATCCATCGGATGCGTGTAATTGAGCTTGATGTGCAAGCGATCGAGAGGCTCCTGCACCAGGCCGTAAAGCCGTTCATGAAAGAAGTAGGCGACCACGAAGCCGACGGCGAGATAGGCTGCGGAGTGAACGATGCGGCGGCGCAGTTCGTCGAGGTGCTCCATCAGGCTCATACCTGGGAGTTCGGCGCGTTGCGTGACGGCCTTGCGCGCTTTGCCGATCGGATCCTCAGGATCAACCATTGTGGTTGACGGCCTCCGAGGGGGAAGTTTGCTGATTGCCTGCCGGATGCGCGGATGCAGGCTCGGGCGTCGTGGCCTGAGGTGTCTCAGGCGCAGAAGGACCTTCCGCGGCCGGAGGCGTTGCGGGCTGGGTCTCCGCGGGCTGCTCGTTCAGTTCGGTGGGTTCGGAACGATGCTGGGCGGCGACGGTTTCTCCGGTGGACGGCGGCAAAATGCGCGGTTCTATATTGTCCGCGGTCGACGACTGAGGCGATGCAGTGGAAGTGCTTGTCTCTTCGGCGGGGTACGGCGATTGCATTGCCTTGACCAGAGCCGGCGTGACCGAGACGGACTCCTGGGTCACCTGCGTTACGGCAAGTTGTTTGCGTTGCTCCTCTTCCTTTTTGCGGCGGTCGGCCTCTTCAGATAGACGCAACTCCTCTTCCATCTGAAATTTGAAGTCGTTCGAAGCCTTGCGGAACTCGTACATCAGCTTGCCAATTTGGCGGCCGATCTGTGGCAGGCGTCGCGGCCCGAACACGACCAAAGCCAGCACCATCAGAATGAGCGAATCAGCCATCCCGATGCTGCCAAGTTCAATTGGTAGCGGAGTTCCCATGAAGGCTTATGATACCCGCCGGATCACCCCAACGACAAAGGCCTTGCGGTTGTGGCCGTTCCCAGCGCTCCCTCTTTCAGAAACTCAACGGGACAAATCGGCTACAACCTTCGTGGAACCGATGCGCCCGTAGGACATCTATAATTGTGAAAGGGCTGCAACAACCCCGTGGGCGTTCCCTCGATTTGGCCGGTTTCTAGTCGAGCGAGGAAAGCATCCGCTGCAGCCGGTTTGAGCTTTCAACATCCCCGTCTGGCGCAAGTCGGACTGAAGGCGGAATACAGTGAATCTGGTCATCGACGAAGAATTGGCGGCCCCGTCGGCCGTTGGCAGCAGTTGTTCTCTCGAAAACTACCTGGCGCTTTCCGACCACACCATGGATGCCCGCATCGCGGAAGCCCGCGCGCGGCTCGGCTCGACAACCGTGCTGCTCGGACACCACTATCAACGCGACGAAGTGATCCGCTTTGCGGACTACACCGGCGACAGCTACAAGCTCTCGAAGATTGCTGCGGAGACCGATGCACGGTACATCGTATTCTGCGGCGTGCACTTCATGGCTGAAAGCGCCGACGTGCTGGGTCGCGACGGCCAGCAGGTGATCCTGCCCGACCTGAACGCCGGCTGCTCAATGGCCGACATGGCGGAGATTTCGCAGGTAGAAGACTGCTGGGACACGCTCGGCCGCGTCGGGCTGGCCAGCGAGACGATTCCGGTCACCTACATTAATTCGACGGCCGCCATCAAGGCTTTTTGCGGGGAGCACGGCGGGCTGGTGTGCACTTCATCGAACGCTGGCAACGCGATCCGGTGGGCCTTCGCCCGCGGCAAGCGAGTTCTCTTTCTCCCCGATCAGCACCTGGGACGCAACACCGGGTTCGCAATGGGCATTTCGCTCGATGAGATGACCGTTTGGGATCCCTGGGGTCTGCAGGGCGGGCAGACGCAGCAGAGCCTGACCGACAGCCGCATCCTGCTGTGGAAGGGCCACTGCTCGGTGCATCAGCGCTTCTTACCCAGCCATGTGGATCAAGTGCGTGCCAAGTATCCGGGCATTCAGGTCATTGTGCATCCGGAGTGCCGCTGGGAAGTCTGCCAGCAAGCTGACGCATTGGGCTCGACGGAGCGCCTCATCAAAATCGTCGAAGAAGCGCCGGCCGGCACCACGTTCGCCATCGGCACCGAGATTCATCTGGTCAACCGACTCGCCAAGCGCTTTGCGCCGGAAGGCAAACGCATCCTTACCCTCGACGACACGGGATGCCTTTGCACCACGATGTACCGGATCAGTCCGCAGCATCTCGCCTGGGCTCTCGAAAATCTGGTTGAAGGACGGGTGGTCAATCGTATCGAAGTCCGCGCCAGCGTGAAACAGTGGGCGCGTGTGGCCCTCGATCGCATGCTCGAAGCCGGAGCCATATAAAGCGCAATTTCCCGAACCCCTTAAAACTTCGACGCTGCTCCGTCCCCCACCGCGCCGGTCGTGCCTCCCTCCCTGTACACTGGCGGTGTTCGCTCGGAGGCCGCGGCATGAAACGCTACAGGATCGCGCTGATCCCGGGCGATGGCATCGGGAAAGAGGTTATTCCCGCGGGCCGGCAAGTGCTTGACACGCTCGCTGCAACCGGCAACGATCTTGCCTTCGACTTCATAGTGTTTCCGTGGGGCGGCGATTTCTATCGCACGCAGGGCGCGATGATGCCCGCAGACGGCCTTGAGCCGCTCAAAGCACAAGACGCGATTCTCTTCGGTTCGGCTGGGGACTCCGACATTCCCGACCACATCACGCTCTGGGGTCTGCGCCTCAAGATCTGCCAGGGCCTGGATCAGTACGCCAATGTGCGGCCGGCGCGCATTCTCCCGGGTATCGACGCGCCGCTCAAGCGCTGTGCCCCCAGCGACCTCGACTGGGTGATTGTCCGCGAGAATACAGAAGGCGAGTATTCCGGCGCGGGCGGGCGCGTCCACCAGGGCTTCCCGATGGAAGTTGCCGCCGAATTGTCCGTCATGACCCGGGCTGCGGTCGAGCGCATTCAACGCTTCGCCTTCCGTCTCGCGCAATCGCGACCGCGCAAGCTGCTGACCGTCGTGACCAAGAGCAACGCGCAACGGCACGGCATGGTGATGTGGGATGAGATCGCGCGCGAAGTCGCACGCGATTTTTCCGATGTGACCTGGGACAAAGAGATGGTCGACGCCATGACGGCGCGCATGGTCAATCGCCCCGCAAGCCTCGATACCGTGGTCGCCACCAACCTGCACGCCGACATCCTCAGCGACCTCGCCGCCGCACTGGCCGGCAGCCTGGGCATAGCACCCACTGCCAACATCAACCCCGAGCGCGCATTTCCCTCGATGTTCGAGCCGATTCACGGATCGGCCTTCGACATCATGGGCAAGGGAATCGCCAACCCCATCGGCACCTTCTGGAGTGTTGTGATGATGCTTCAGCATCTCGCCGAGCACGAGCCTGCGGCGCGGCTGATGCAGGCGATTGAAGCGGTGACGGCGAATCCTCGGCTGCACACCCGCGACCTGGGCGGCACGGCGACCACCGCGGATGTGACAGAGGCCGTTTGCTCGGCGCTCGCGGCAAGACAAATTGTGACGACGCATTGAGCGGTCGCGCGCAACTCCCCGATCTCGAAACCCGCGTGACGCGGAAGCTGCAAACGAGGATTCTGCCCTTCGTCATGCTTCTCTACTTCGTCAGCTTTCTCGACCGATTGAATGTCGGCTTTGCCGCCTTCAGCATGAATAAGGCCATCGGGCTCACGCCGCAGATGTTCGGCCTGGGCAGCGGCCTGTTCTTCATCGGCTATGTCACTGTGCAGGTGCCGTCGAATCTGCTGCTGTTGCGCATCGGCGCGCGCAAGTGGATCGCACGCGTTGTCATTGTCTGGGGCGTCGTCTCGTTCGCCTCGGCGTTTGTTGTCGGACCCTACAGCTTCTGCACGATGCGTTTCTTGCTGGGAGTCGCAGAGTCCGGTTTCTTTCCCGGAATCATCTTCTATCTGAGCCTGTGGTTTCCCGCACGCCAGCGCGCCATCGCCATTGCCGCGTTCATGGCTGCCGCTCCTCTCTCCTCGGCCATTGGCTCACCCATCTCCGGCGCATTGATGGAACTGCCCCGCATCGCCGGTTTTGCCAACTGGCAATGGCTGTATATGATCGAGTCGCTTCCGGCCATTCTTCTCGGTTTTCTCACGCTCAAGGTCCTCATCGATAAGCCGGAACAGGCCACGTGGCTCGCAGAAGACGAGCGCAATTGGCTGCAGCAGACGCTCGCTGCGGAACACGCCGGCCATCACTCAGGAGAAAGCAGCATCGCCGCAACGTGGGCAGTGCTGCGCGATCCGCGCGTGCTCGCACTTTCTCTCGTGTACCTGGGAACTTCGGCCGGTCTCTATTCGGTGGGCTTCTGGTCGCCGCTCCTGATCAAACAATATGGCCATTCTCCGCTGATTGTCGGGTGGCTCAACGCGCTGCCCAATGTAGTCGCAGTCGTGGGCATGGTCTTATGGGCCCGACACTCCGACGCGACGCTCGAACGCATCTGGCACGTCGCCATTCCCTGCTTCATAGGCGGCGTCGGATTGATATGGGCGGGGTATGCGCAGGCCACCACTGCCGTGGTTCTCGCACTGGTTGCGGCGAATTTCGGCGTAAACGGAACCAAGGGACCTATCTGGGCGGTGCCCAGCCAATTCCTTTCGGGCGCGCGTGCCGCCGCAGGCATCGGCATGATCAACGCCATCGGCAACCTGGGCGGCTTCGTCGGTCCCTACCTCATTGGTTGGATCAAAGGCCATTGGGGCAGCTATGCCGGTGGCTTAAACGCAGTCGGCGCACTCACGGCACTCTCGGGAGTGGTGATGCTTGCGATCCGCCACGGACTTAGACCAAGTCGCCATGCAACACCCTGACACTCGTGGCGAATCCCTTATGTGTGCTCAGTCTCGGCCTGTTTGACGGGGCTATTCAACGACCTTGAATTCCGCCTGCTGTTCGGCGAGCGAATTGCCGCCCACCCAGATGTCATAGGTGGTGGGTTCCACTGTGCGCTTGACGTCGACGTTGTAGAAGCTCAGCTCGTCGAAGCCAAGCGGGAAGGTTACGTGCTTGGTTTCGCCCGGCGCCAGTTGCACGCGCGCAAAGCCTTTTAACTCGCGCACCGGCTGCTCCACGCTCGCCACGGTGTTGCGGATGTACAGCTGCACCACTTCGGTGCCAGCAACACTCCCGGTGTTGGTGACGTCGACGCCGACGGTTGTGACCGGCGATCGATTCCCCAGGACCTCCTGGAGCGGGGCCTCGGAGCGGGTGAGCGTAGGCTTCGCATAGCTGAAGCGGGTGTAGCTGAGCCCCCAGCCAAACGGGAAGAGGGCGGAGTTCTGCTCATCGACATAGCGCGAGACAAACTTCTCCGCCGAGTTGGTGGGCATGTGGGTCAAGTCGATGTGTGCGGGGCGTCCGGTGGGGAGTTGTGCGTAGTAGAGCGGCTCCTGGCCCACGGCGCGGGGAAAGCTCGAGGGCAGCTTGCCGGATGGGTTCACGTCGCCGAAGAGGACGTCGGCAACGGCGGGGCCGGCTTCGATGCCCGGGCTCCATGCTTCCAAAATTGCGGGCACATGCTCGGCAGCCCATTTGAGCTGGAGCGGACGACCGGCCAGCACGATGAGGATGACTGGTTTCCCAGTAGCGACCACGTCTTCGAGCAGCTTTTCCTGGTTGCCCGTGAAGCCGAGATGAACTCGGCTCGCGGCTTCGCCTTCCATCCAGTTGGCGGGTTCACCAAGCGCGAGGATCGCCACGTCGGCCTGCTTTGCGGCTTCGACCGCTTCGGCGATGCTTTTCTCGTCGTCAGGTGGAGGCTGGTTTTGCCCGCCGGCCACCGAGCCGCCAAAGGTGACGCTCTCGAGAATCTTCTCGTCTTCACCAGCCAACGGTCCGCAGCCGACCGCGTAGATGAGCCGATCGCCGAGCCGCTGCATCAGTTCCTGCTTGAGCGTGATCACGTTCTTTGGGTCGCCCGCGGACCAGGCGCCGAGCAAATCGCGCGCGTCGTCGGCCAGCGGACCGATCAGCGCAATCTTTTTGGCCTTTGCGGTGAGCGGCAGCAGCGCGCCCACGCCCTCCACCGGATCGTTCTTGAGCAGCACCATGGTTTCGTCGGCAACCTTGCGCGCGGCGTCGCGGCGTGCGGACGTTGCTTCATACGCCGGCCCCGGCTCGGTGTAGGGGTGATCGAAAAGTCCCAGCGCAAATTTCACGCGCAGAATACGGCGCACCGCTTCGTCAACGACGCTCTCGGGAATCTTGCCTGAACGAACCTGCGCGGGGAGCGTGGTGCCGAAAAGATTGCCTTCCATGTCCATGTCGAGGCCAGCCTCGAGCGCCTTACGCGCCACGGTGGGCCCATCGCCGATGGAGTGATTGATGAGTTCGGCGACCGCGCCCCAGTCGGACACCACGGGTCCATCAAAGCCCCACTCTTTGCGCAGAATCTGGGTGAGGGTCAGGGGATCGGCGGTGGCGGGAATGCCGTTGATGGAGTTGAAGGAGCTCATCACCGTCGCCACCCCCGCCTCGACCGCGGCATGGTAGGGCGGAAGGTAAACCTGGCGCAGCGTCTGCTCGCTCATGTCGGTCGCGTTATAGTCGCGGCCGGCAATCGCGGCGCCGTATGCGGCGAAGTGCTTGACGCAGGCGGCTACGGAGTCGGGCTTGGAGAGATCGCCCTGCTGATAGCCCTTCACCCAGGCGCGCGCCATTGCCGAGCTCAAATAGGGGTCTTCCCCATTCGACTCGACAATGCGCCCCCAGCGCGGATCGCGGGCAATGTCGACCATGGGCGAAAAGACCCAGTCGATGCCGTCGGCCCGCGCTTCCTGGGCTCCGGTTCGCGCAACCGTCTCGGCAGCTGGGGGATCCCAACTTGCCGCCACGGCCAAAGGAATGGGAAAGGTTGTATGGTCCCCATGAATCACGTCGAGCCCAAAGAGAATGGGAATGCGCAGGCGCGACTTCTCCATGGCGATGTGCTGATAGTGATTTGTCTTGTCGGCGCCCACCACGTTGAGCATTGAGCCGAGCATGCCCTTGGCCACCAGGTCGTCGTAGGTCAGGTTCGAAGCCGCGGGGCCCGTCGCAAATCCGGCAGAATACTGCACCAGCTGGCCGATTTTTTCGTCGAGCGTCATCTTCTTCAACAGCGCATCGACCCGCGCGTTCAGCTCTTTGGACGCAAGCTGAGGGTTCGGAACCGGCCGCGCTTGGGCCGGTGAAAGCTGCACGGCCAGGAAGGCCAGAAGAAGGGAGCCGAGACGCCGAGTGGTTTTGCCGCCAAAAGGTGAACTCATAACCCGGTCATCATAAACCGCCGGCGCTTCGAGCGTCAGCGACATCAATCCTCCGCCTGGGGGGCTGCCGCCTTCCGCAACTCCAGGATGAGGGGCGTGTCTGCCCTCCAGCGTTCTCCCTTCTCTCTTCGTTCGGCTGTGCATCAGGATGATTCCTCCACCGGAAAGACCATAAGCTTGTCGCCGTCTTCACTTGAAATGCTCTACTCTGGCTTGTGATGCGTTTCGCCCGCATGGTTGCTAAAGCCCGCCAAGTGCTGCTGCAGGCCTTTGAGCACGACGTGCTCAACACGGCGAAGGCAGCGGCCTACTCGGGGATGCTGATGCTGTTCCCCACCATGGTGGTTGTCACCGCCCTGCTGGCCCTGGTGCCCGAAGGCTCCACGATGCTGGGCCAGATCCGCATCGCGTTCATGAATTTTCTTCCCACCGATACGTACAACTTACTTCTCGCTTCGATGCAGACGCGACGCCTCCAATCGGCGCAGCTTTTGTTCTCGGCGCTGGCGTTGAGCGTGTTTGCCGGGCTCGGCATGATGCTCTCGCTGATGGAAGGCTTTCGCCGCGCCTATCGGCTGCCGCGCAACGAGTGGGGATTTGGGGAGCGGCGGATTCGCGCGATGTTGCTGGTTCCCATGGTGCATGTTCCGCTCGCGCTGGCCACCCTGGTGCTTGTCTTCGGACATCAGATTGAGCATTGGATGGTGGCCAACGCCGCACACGAATTGCGCCACGCCGTCCTTTTTTTCTGGCGCATGGTGCGATGGGCGGTTGCTCTCGTTACCAGCGTCACTGTGCTCGCGGCGCTTTATCACTTCGGAACCAAGCGCACCGAACATTGGTCGAAGGTAATGCCCGGTGCTATCGGAGCCACGGTGATGTGGTTCCCAGCCACCTTGACATTCGGCTGGTACGTCACGTCGTTCGCTCACTATTCCAGATTCTATGGACCCTTCGCCGCAGGGATTGCGACGCTGGTGTGGCTCTACATCACGTCGTTCAGCGCACTCATCGGCGCGGAACTGAATGGTTTGCTTTCGAGCGTGCGGCCTGATCAGGATGCACAGGTCGAACTGCCCACGACGATTCCATCCCATCCCTAACGTCGCAGACGCACTCCGTTTCCTGGCAATTGACGCGCGCTCGAAGACATTCGTTGTCGGGCCGCCGTGTAAAATGAAGCGAGACCGCCTTCCACTCAACCCCCAATCCCCTTGCTGTCCTCATCTGGAGCGATCTTGATACACGCTGAAACGAGCCTGAATGAATCCCCTGTCCAACGACGCGCCAAAATTGTTGCGACGCTGGGGCCCGCTTCGAACACCGAAACTGTTTTTCGAGAACTTGTGCGCGCGGGAGTGGACGTCGCGCGTCTGAATTTTTCGCACGGTACCTACGACGAAAAGCTGGCGCTGATCCACATGATTCGCAAGGTGAGCCGCGAAGAGCGGAAACCGCTCTGCATCCTCGGCGATCTGCAAGGACCCAAGATCCGCACCGGCAAATTGAAAGATCATCAGCCGGTCCTGTTGAAAGCCGGCGCCAGGCTCACCATCACACCGCGCGAAGTTCCGGGAACCGCTTTGCTCATCGGCACGACGTTTAAAACCCTCGCGGAAAATGTCGAGCAGGGGTCGCGCATCCTGCTTTCCGACGGACTCATCGAGCTGCGCGTACACGAGCTAAACGGCGGCGATGTTGTGTGCGAAATTGTGAACGGCGGCCTGCTGGGCGAAAACAAAGGAATCAATCTTCCAGGCATTCCGGTGCGCGTTCCATCGCTAACCGACAAAGATTCGCAGGACCTCGAGTTTGCTCTCAAGAATGGCGTGGACGCGATCGCCGTGTCGTTTGTGCGCACCGCGGAAGATGTGCGCATTGTGCGCAACCGCGTAACGGCCTACGGATGCGAAACGTGGATCATTGCGAAGCTCGAAAAGCCACAGGCCATCGAACATCTCGACAGCATTCTGCAAGTTGCCGATGGCATCATGGTCGCGCGCGGCGATCTTGGGGTGGAGGTGCCGCCGGAGCAGGTGCCGGCAATTCAGAAGCACATCATTCGCAGGGCCACCGAGTACTTCAAGCCGGTGATCACCGCGACACAGATGCTGGAGTCGATGATCGAGAATCCCAGGCCGACGCGCGCCGAAGTTTCTGACGTTGCCAACGCGGTCTACGACGGCACCGATGCCGTCATGCTTTCAGGCGAATCGGCGGTCGGCCAGTATCCGGTGGATGCAGTCTCGATGATGGCGCGCATCGTGAGCGAAGCCGAACGGCATATCAAGGCGGAAAAAGAGACATACTCCGAAGGGCGGGTGCGGCAAAGCCACCTGTCAATCGCCGAGACGATCTGCGAAGCGACGGCGCACGCGGCCGACGATCTGGATCTGCGCGGCATTGCGCTATTCACCGAATCGGGAGCGACCGCGCGCCAGCTCTCGAAGTATCACCCTGCCTCCCCGATCTTTGCGCTCAGCCCGATTGAAGTCACGATCAATCGACTGAACTTGCTCTGGGGCACGACGCCGATACGCTGTCCCAAGGTCAACTCGACTGAAGCGCTGGTCGACGTAGCCGAGAGCCTTCTAGAACAATATGGCTATGTGAAAAATCGCGAGGTGATCGCGATTGTAGCCGGCACGCGAACCAAATCTGGATCCACGAATTTTCTACGATTGCACGTGCTGGGTGAACAGAAGGAAGGCGCCCGCTTCGTGGTTCCGCATCACGAAGAAACGCTCCTCGATCCGACGCTCATGCCGCCTCGCGACAAACCCAAGCGCAACCGGACACCGCTGCGCCGGTATCCCTCGCCGAATCCCCCGAAAATCTCGAATCCGTAAGGGGCACGCTGGATTTGCAGTTTTCCCAGGTCTCTCAAAAGCGAAATCTGGGGCACCCAGCCACTGCATGCAAGAGACGCCGGTGACTTGTGCTTCCTCTATTTCGCCGCGAGTTGGCGGAGGACGTAGAGCAGTATGCCGCCGTGCTCGTAGTACTCGATCTCCTGCGGCGTGTCGATGCGGACCATTGCATGGAGCGTTTTCTTGTCGCCGTTCAGGCCGGTTGCGTTGACCTGCAGCGTGCGACCGTTGGAGAATTTCTCTTTGAGCAGCTTCGTCAGTCCGGGAAAGTCATAGACTTCCTCGCCGGTCAAGCCGAGCGACTCGGCAGTTTGTCCATCCTCGAATTGCAGCGGCAGAATGCCCATTCCCACTAAGTTGGACCGGTGAATCCGCTCGAAGCTCTCGGCGATCACCGCGCGTACGCCCAGAAGGTTCGGCCCTTTGGCCGCCCAGTCACGCGACGATCCCGATCCGTATTCCTTGCCGGCGAGGATGATCAACGGCATTTTGCGCTCGGCATATTTTACGCTGGCATCGAAAATCGACATCTGCTCGCCTTCAGGCAACAGGCGCGTGACGCCGCCTTCGGTGCCCGGGGCGAGCTTGTTGCGCAGTCGGACGTTCGCGAAGGTGCCGCGCACCATCACTTCGTGATTGCCGCGCCGCGAGCCGTAGGAATTGAAGTCGGGCGTTCGCACGCCTTTCTCGTCCAGATACTTTCCGGCAGGACCGGAAGTCTTGATGGAGCCGGCTGGCGAGATGTGGTCCGTCGTGACCGAATCGCCCAGAACCGCGAGCACGCGCGCACCGGCAATATCGGTCACGGGAGCCGGCGTTTTGGTCATGCCGTCGAAGTAGGGCGCCTTGCGAATATAGGTCGAGTCCGCTTCCCACTGGTAGACGTCGCCGGTGGGGAAGCTGAGCCCCTGCCAGTTCGCGTCGCCCTGGCTCACCGTCGAGTATTCCTTGCGAAATCCTTCGCTGCTCAGGCCCTTCTCGATGGCTTCGGCAACTTCCTGCTGTGTGGGCCAGAGGTCTTTGAGGTAGACCGGCTGTCCGGCTTTGTCTTTGCCAAGCGGCTCGGTGTCGAAGTTGTGCCCGATGCGACCGGCAAGCGCATAGGCGACTACGAGGGGCGGGCTCATCAGGTAGTTGGCACGGACGTCGACATTCACGCGACCCTCAAAGTTTCGATTGCCGCTGAGAACGCTGACCGCGACGAGACCATGGTCTTCGATGGATTTTGACACGTCGGTCGGGAGCGGCCCACTGTTCCCGATGCAAGTGGTGCATCCGTATCCCACCACGTTGAAACGGAGCTTTTCGAGATAAGGTAGCAGACCGGACTTCTCATAGTAGTCGGTCACCACACGCGAACCGGGTGCGAGCGATGTCTTGACCCACGGAGGCACGGTGAGGCCCTTCTCGACGGCCTTTTTTGCAAGCAGGCCGGCAGCAATCATCACGGAAGGATTCGACGTGTTGGTGCAGCTCGTAATGGCGGCAATCACCACCGATCCATGATCGAGATACTTATCAGGGTCGACATGGAAGCGCTCCTTCACTGTGGTAGTGACATGGAGCGGCGCCTTCTCAGCAACGGTGGTATCAGTCACTATCGTCGTCCGCTCCCACATGGCCGCGGTGCGCGAGCCTAGCGGCTTGGCCGTTGGTGCAAGCAGTGAAGGCAGCTGCTGCGCAAAACTCGACGCTGCGTCCTTCAACAACACGCGATCCTGGGGACGCTTCGGCCCTGCCACGCTGGGCTCCACGGCGTTGAGGTCGAGTTCGAGTCTTTGCGAATATTCAGCTTCAGTCGAGGTGGCTGTGTGGAAGAGACCTTGCTCCTTATAGTAGGCCTCGACCAGGGCGATCTGTTCATCGGTGCGGCCTGTCAGGCGCAGATAGCGCAGCGTCTCCGCATCCACGGGGAAGATGCCGCAGGTCGCGCCATATTCCGGCGCCATGTTGCTGATGGTGGCGCGATCCGCGAGCGGTAGCTCCGCGATACCGGGTCCATAAAACTCTACGAACTTTCCGACGACGCCGAGCTTGCGCAGCGCCTGTGTCACGGTCAGCACAAGATCGGTTGCGGTGGCGCCTTCACGCAGCTTGCCCGTCAGCTTATAGCCGACGACTTGGGGCACGAGCATCGACACGGGCTGGCCAAGCATCGCCGCCTCGGCTTCGATGCCGCCGACGCCCCAGCCCAATACACCAAGGCCGTTGATCATCGTGGTGTGGGAGTCGGTGCCCACCAGCGTGTCGGGATAGGCGACCGCTTGACCGTCGATCTCGGTGGTGAAGACGACGCGGGCGAGGTATTCGAGATTCACCTGGTGGCAGATGCCCATGCCCGGCGGCACGGCCGAGAAGTTCTTGAAAGCTGTCTGCCCCCACTTCAGAAACGCATAGCGCTCGCGGTTTCTTTGATATTCCAACAGCGTATTTGTCGCCAGAGCGCCCACAGCGCCGAATTCGTCCACTTGAACCGAATGGTCGATGACCAGTTCGGCTGGAATCAGGGGATTCACTTTTTGCGGATCTCCGCCGAGCGCTTGGATGGCATCGCGCATCGCAGCCAGGTCGACGATCGCCGGTACACCGGTGAAGTCCTGCATCAGCACGCGCGCCGGCATGTAGGCGATCTCGCGGCTGGGCTCGGCCTTCGCATCCCACCTGGCCAGGAATTCGACGTCCGCGGCGGTCACATTCACGCCGTCTTCGCGGCGCAGCAGATTCTCGAGCAATATCTTCAGGCTAAAGGGAAGGCGGCTCAGATTGAAGCCGCGGTCTGCGAGAGCCGGAAGCCGATAGATCGTGTAGGAGTGCTTGCCAGAGGTGAGCCTGGCGCGGCTGGCGAAACTGTTCATCACGGAAGCCTTTCTATCCGCATGCGGCGGATGATTCTCAAAATCACGAGGTCGCTCTCCGGATGCCGCAAGCGCGCAACCGCGGTTTCAAGCGGCAAAGTCCGGAAATCTGGACGGAGCAGAAGCCCTCAGCGGGAAAATCGGCGACCGCGATCGGGCCGGCCTCGGCGAAAGCGCTTGGGCGGCGGTGTAGCGGGATGACCCAGGAAGGGACGCATACGATTCGTCCAGAATTTTATCGCGGCTGTGCGACGACTTGGAATCGAAATCTGCGATGCGCCTCGTTCGGGCACAGGCCGAGCCGCTACACTGGCTGCGAACTGATTCCTGGATCAACACTTCTTGGGAGGTCGCCCCATGCAACTTCGACCTATGCATCTGTTCGCAGCCCTTGCTCTCGTCGCCGGCACAGCAACATTCGGTCAATCCAATCCGGCTGTCACCCAGTGGCCCACGCAAGAGGGCACGGTGGTCCTGCCGAATTTCAAATTCGGCACCGGCGAAACTCTGCCTGAACTCAAGTTGCATTACCTCACGCTGGGCAAGCCGCATCGCAATGCTGCCGGCCGCGTGGACAATGCGGTCCTGCTGCTGCACGGCACCGGGGGCAGTGCGCACTCTCTGCTGAATCCCCTGTTTTCAAACGTGCTGTTCGTGCCGGGCGGCGTTCTCGACATCCAGAAATATTTCATCATCCTGCCCGACGACATCGGCCACGGTGAAAGCTCGAAGCCTTCCGACGGCCTGCACATGCGTTTCCCTGCATACGACTATGACGACATGGTGCGCAGCCAGCACAGGATGCTCGACCAGATGGAAATCGATCACCTGCGCCTGATCCTGGGCACCTCGATGGGCTGCATGCAATCGTTCGTATGGGGCGAAACCTATCCCGGCTTCATGGATGCGCTGGCGCCCTTTGCCTGCCTGCCCGTACAGATTGCCGGGCGCAACCGCATGATGCGTTACATGGGACTGAAAGGCATTGAGCTCGATCCGGCGTGGATGGGCGGCGAATACAAGACGGAACCGGTGGAGGGATTAAGGCTCGCCAACACGCTGATCCTGGTGATGGGTTCGAGCCCGCTGCAAATGCAGAAGCAATATCCCACCCGTCAATCCGCCGAGGGCTATGTGGACCGGTATTGGGAGCGCCCGCCGCCCGACGCAAACGACATGATCTACTACCTCAACGCGAGCCGCAATTACGACCCCAGCCCAAATCTCGAAAAGATCACGGCGCCGGTACTGTGGATCAATTCCGCGGACGACTACATCAATCCGCCGGAACTGGGCATCGCCGAAAAGATGGTCAAGAGAATTTCACATGCGCGCTTCATCCTGATCCCGATTTCGGATGTGACGCGAGGCCACGGCACCCATACCGTTGCGGCGGTGTGGAAGGACGATCTTGCCGCGTTCATGCGGGAGACCGAGCCAAAACCTTAGCCCTGAACCAACGCTGAAACCTGTCGATAGCTCGCGCTCTCCTATACTGGAGCGGCGAGGTTGCTCCTTGTTGGGCTTCTGGAACTGGTCGACAGGCCTCTATACCCGCTTTGTCGCATGGCTCCTGCAGCGCATGCCGAATGAGCGGCAGCGCCTCCTCGCTTTCACCATTCTGGCGGGCGGGCTGTGCGGACTTGCCGCGGTGGCGTTCCATCGCAGCGTGACGTGGGTCGAGGGTCTGCTGATCGACCGAGCCGCCGCCGGATTTGCCCAGCCCGGCCATCGGGAATGGATTGTGTGGACTATTCTCTCTCCTGCCCTGGGCGGTCTGGTCTGCGGTCTGGGTCTCTATTTCATAGTTCCGGCCGCGGCGGGCAGCGGCATTCCGCAGGTAAAGGTCGCGTTTGCGCGGCGATCCGGGTACATTTCAGCGAAAGAAACCATCGGCAAGTTCATCCTCTGTGTGCTCCAGATCGGCTCGGGCGGCTCGTTTGGCGTGGAGGGTCCCACGGTGCACATCTGTGCGGGCGTCAGCAATATTCTGGCGCGCGCCGCACGACTGAACCCGGAGAACCGTCGGCGCATGGCATCTGTGGGTATGGCGGCCGGCATTGCTGCCGCGTTTAACGCGCCCATTGCGGCGGTGACGTTCACCCTTGAAGAGCTGATCGGGGATCTCGACCAAACCATGCTGTCGGGCGTGATTGTGGCGGCAGCGCTAGCGGCCGTAGTGGAACACACGATCATGGGCGCCAACCCCATCTTTCATGTGCCGCATGCTTTCGAGTTGGGCAAGGCCTCTTCGCTGGTCTGGTATGCTCTTCTAGGTCTGCTGGCCGCGGTTGTCTCCGTGACGTTCACCGATTCCCTGCTTGGATTGCGCGCGTGGTTCAAGCGGCTTCACGCGGTTCCGGCGTGGGTGCATCCCGCGCTGGGCGGCGCGGCGACGGGCGGTTTTGCTGCGCTGGCCCTCTGGGTGTTTCATCTGGGCGGCATCGCCGGCGATCCGTATAAAACACTGACCATGGCGTTCACGGGGACCATTCCGGTGACCGCCATGATCGCGCTCTGCCTTCTCAAACTCGCTGCCACCGTCACGTCATACTCAAGCGGCGGTGCGGGCGGCATCTTTGCGCCGTCGCTCTTTATGGGAGGCATGCTAGGAGGCGCGGTGGGCTATCTCGACGTCACCGTGTTTCATCACCCAACCGATTCGATCGGCGCCTTTGCAGTGGTGGGCATGGGAGCGGTCTTTGCCGGCGTGGTACGCGCGCCCATGACGTCGGTGCTGATCATCTTCGAGATGACGCAGGGCTACGGCCTGGTGCTGCCCATGATGATTGCCAACATGAGCGCGTTTGTGCTGGCGCGGCGCTGGAGACACACGGCCGTTTACGATGCGCTGCTGGAGCAAGACGGCATCTTCTTGCACGAGTTGCGGGAGCCGACCGCACCCGACACAGCAGAAGGCATGCCGGAGCCGCCGCTCTTTGCAAAGCTGGGAGACAAAGGCACGTTCGTCGATTAATGTCGCGGAGATTCTTAGTGGGGAGCCTGCTCGTTGTAGAGGAAAAGCGCGCGCAGCTCGAGATAGGGCCCGTGGAACTCGCGCGGCAGCGGTGGATAGCTCGAGCCTGTGATCGCTCCCCATGCGGCGCGGTCGAGTCCGGTATCGCCCGAGCGACCCTCCAGCACCATGTCGGTGACCTGCCCGTTGGGCAGCACTTTGAACCGGATCTGCACCGCACCCGATTTCAGGATCGGCGGGTTGACTTCATCGGGAATCAAGGGATCCCAGGTATGTTCGGTGTCGTAATACCAGCGTCGCAACCAGGCGCTGAAGTCGACTCCCTGCGTGTCAGACAGCACCTGTACGCCACCGGCGGCGCCTGGGTGCCTCGACAGGCCACCTGTCGGCTGGGCTCCGGAATCCTCCCCTGGATTGCGGGCCGCACCGCGCATCGCATCGCGCATCTGGTCGGATTGCGATCCCATGGCAAAGTTGGGGCGCGCAGGAACCGCCGGGGGGTGCGGAGCTTCTACAGGCGACTCCGATTTGGGGCTGGGCGGAATCGGCGCGGGCTGCGGCTGCGCAGGGGCTTCGAGCTTGGGCGGGGCAGCAGACTCGGGCACGGGCGGAGCGGTGGGCTTGTTCATCGCCTCGAGGGTTTTCTTGTCAATCTGCGGCTGCTTCTCAGGAACCGGCTTGATCTCGACTTTGGGGTGTTGGTACTTGCGCACCAGGTCAGGCGGTAAATCGAGGTAGCTCAGGTCTTTGCGTTGCTTGATGGCATCGAACGGGTCGATCACCGGCGGCACCTTGAAGACGTACCGGGGAATCCAGGTGATCGCCGAAAGAAGCAGCACATGGATCAGGATGGCAAGCCAGATCCCCTCGCGCAGGCGGGCCCAGCGGCGCTCGTCTTCGAGCTCGCTGATCATGTCGAGCAGTTCGTGCGTGTCGTAGTCGACCCAGCGGGAGGTGGATCGAGCCTTGGGTTGTGGCTCCTCGTCCGGCGCGTCGTTCTGGCCGGCCGCCGCGGGGTCGGGTCCGGTCCCCGGGGGCTCGTTCGGCTCGTTCAACTTGGCTGGCGTTTCGGTGATCGGCATTCGCTCAACAGAGACCGCGCGACACTCCCGCGGCTCAATCTCGAGTCCTTCCTGACTATTCTCTCATCCCCTTGGATACCTTCCAATGACGCGGGGACAACACCTGAACCGTACAATGATTCTTTTGAAATGGACGAACTTGCGAGGAGAAAGAGACCCATCTGAAGCGGTTTTTCGTAAATCTGGTTGTCCAATGGAAGCTCGTCCTTCTTCCGGCGCTCATTAAGCTGGGTTTCTGGGGTGTTGCGGCAGTTGCCCTGCTCGATTCCTCATCGATTCCGGTGCCGATGGACGCAATTCTTGCCGTCTACGTTTGGAACGACAAGCCCAACTTCTGGCTTTACTGCCTGATGGCGGCCGTTGGGTCCGCGATTGGAGGCCTGGTGCCCTATGGAATCGGCCGGGCCGGCGGCGAGCTCTTCCTGTTGAAGCGGGTGAACCGGGCGCGTTTTGACTTTCTTCGCCAGCGCTTTGAACGCCAGGAATTTCTGGCCGTCATGATCCCGTCGATGCTGCCACCACCCACACCCTGGAAGTTGTTCGTATTCGCGGCAGGCGTTTTTGAAATGAGGGTTTTACCCTACATGCTGGCAGTGTGTGCAGGTCGGTTTGTACGGTGGATGGTCCTCTCAGCCCTGGTGCTGAAGCTGGGGCCAGGCGCGGTGGGCCTTGTCGAACACCATGCCCTGGAAGCGCTCTGTGTGGTCGCTGCCCTTGCGTTTGCCGGCTTCGGCATTTGGTGGACACGGCGTAAGCCAGCCTCGGGCGAGAACCCTCTCGAGAAAGACCAGCCTATGCCGTGACGGCCCGGTCGTGCTGCAGGCGACGGACCAGCGCCGGCACGCCAAAGGCCAGACCCGCCACGATCCCCGTGGAGATCAGGTCGTTGCGATAGAACGGCAGCGCTGCGATGAAGCAATCGCGCAGGCCGCTGAGCGTGTGCGGATACATGGTGCTGCCCGCCCAGACGGCGTAGTCGGAGACGATGAAGAACGAGGTCGGCCCCAGAAGCACTCCGGCGGCAACGCGAAAAAAAGTCGTCCGGGCGTGCAGGAGAATCCACCCCAGGCCGATGGCCATGGCATACCAGGCCCAGGTGGTGACGTAGCCCTGCCAATGAAATGGATACGCGTACACCCGAGTTGTCAGGAGATAGTCGGTTGCCATGAAGGCTGCCAGCGGAGCCAGCATCTCGCGCCATGACCGGCGCGCGCCAAAGTAAAGGAGCGCCCCGCCCACCGCCGTAAAGTTGAACCACTCCGGATGTGGGAAGGCAGCCAGCAGGAAGCGGCTCAGAATAGCAACGACAATCAGCAGATAGGCAGGCATGGGCAAGCTCCGTGCGGGAATCCCTGAGAAAGCACTCCAGGGCTCAAAACGACGATATACCCATTCTGCCGGGTGCGGGCGGGTGGGTCAACCGGCTTTGAAGGCGGAATGGCAAAACTAAGTGGATTTCTGAAGAGTTCGGGAAGACTAAGCCCGCTTTTTGGTCCGCATCGCACGTTTCCTTTTTTGCAACCGGCTTGCGTTTCCGCCGCGCGACGCAACGGAATGCAGCCCGGCAGCGTGACCGTGACGCCGATGTAGGACGGCGGGCCGCAGAATGGCGCCCACTCGGCCCTCGGCTCCGGCAGGGCTGTCGGTATACGCGGGATCGAGCATGGCGATCACGGCAATGGCCCGGGTTCGATAAAGCCGCGCCCACTGGCTTCGCATCAGCGAGTGCTGCACCGAAGTCCAATAATCTCGATCACCGGGTTCAGCGTTGGCGGACAGTGTGTTCGCGCCCTGAGTTTGCGCCGCGGAAGAGTCCTTGTTGATGAGGGAGAGGAATTCGTTGAACTCCTCGAGATTGACGCCCATCTGGTAGACGAGCTGGGTCAAAGCCATCTGCTGCGAAGCGGTCAGGGCATCGAAGTTGCGGCAATACGCCTTGGCGTTATAGATGGCTTGAATGGCCGCAATGCGGAGAAGCAGCGTGGCCTCGGCGTCGGTAATCTGCGGCGTCAAGCTCGCGATCCTGCGACGGAATCCTTTTTTCGACCATGCGGCGAGGCGCGCGTGGTATTGATCGAGAATCTCGTCGAGGCGATCGGGCGCTAATCCCGCAGCCTGCCACAAGTCAGCAGAAGACGGCTCAAGAAACGGATGCGGGTTCGTCCGGTCGGATTGCGGGTGCGCGCGCTCCGGCAGATCGAGGGTGAAACCGGCACCGATCAAGGGGCGGCTTGTCTTTGGATCGGGGTAGGCAGCCAGCACCCAACCCTCGTGCCGCTTATCGCGGAGCAGGTCGATCAGAGCGGGCAAAGCAAACTTCACGTCGGAGTTCTGAAAGTCTTCAAGCAGGCCGACCGCGGAGGGCATGGGAACACGGACGGATTGGATTGGTTCTGCCAGCGTGGTTTGTGAGCTGGAGAACTCAGCTGCATCCGCCGATTCGGCGGCGGTTGTGGGCGGCGCAGACTGGCCCGCTGCGGCTACGCCCTGCGCCGCCAGCAGGCAGGCGACGACGAATTCGAGAGTCATGAACACGCATCGCGCGCAACGCTTCCGTTTCAAGGTTTCCTCTAAATGACATTGACGGATTGCCGGAAGTTGCGCAATGACCCGGGAAGGGGAATGTTCCGCGCTGGTAATACTTCGTTTCTTATTGGCACTCAGCGCGGCAGCGTCGATCTTTTCCGTAACCTGAACGCGTTACTTCTGCTCGCGGTTACCCATTCCCTCCGCAGCTTCTTCGTGACCATCGACGATATAAACCCATCCACCCAGCGTCGATGAGCCGCTCTGCCTGCCCTCGCCGCGAAAGGCGTACGCGAAGCGCAGGTCGGAGAACTCCACCGTGGTCCAGGTCCTGCCAGGGGGAAGTTGTGGAGGAGCAATGTCGCCGACGGGATATTGCCCCACATCACGGAGCACGGCCCATCGGCCCCAGTCGAGATAGACACGGCCCAGCCGCGTGCGTTTTGCGGCTTCGACGGAAGGCGTGTCGGTCGGTTTGTACAAGACATCGCGCGGCGCTTCGCTGTCGATCGTTCCTGCACGCGTATTCACTTCGGCGAACTGGTAGAAGCCTTGCGTTTCAAGAATGGCATGCCAGCGGAATGGATTGACGGGGTAAGGCTCGAGGGCCATCCGCAGAATAGGCGCAGATGTGATCTGCGTATTTTCGAGCATCGATTGGGCCTGGGCATGCTCGGCCCATCGACCGCACCACACAACCACCATGCCGCACAGCGCGAAGATGGCCCATCCCCGGCCTCGAAACGGCGTCCGACGCGCGCCTATTTCGCTGTCGGCCAGTCCCAAAAGCCACGGAATGATCAGGGCGGAGAACAGCAAAACCCAGAGCACGGGCTCGGCGATAAAAACGAAGCTGCCCTCGTACCAGCGCGGATTGAATGGGAAGAAAGGGCGCACGCCATAGTTGTTCGTCCAGTCGAGCAGGATGTGACTGGCAGCGGCGACAAACGCCGTGCAATAGACCCATAGCCATCGCACGGGCGGCGCCCTTCGAGAGACAGGAAGGTCCGATTCCGCTGAACCGGCGCCGGGTTTGTTGCCGCTTCGCCTTCGGCGCCAGCGATGCCAGAACCATACCAATCCCGTGATGACCGCAGCGACCACCGGAACGGCAATGAAGGTGTGCGTGATGCCGCGATGATGTTTCAACTCTTCGACGGGCCCCGCAAAACCCCAGACGACGTCCATGTCGGCGGCTTCGGCGGCCAGTGTTGCGGCCAGTGTCGCGTAGATCGTTTTGCGGTTGAATCCAGCGCGTCCGATACAGGCGCCGGTAAGGAAATGCGTGATGGGCTCCATAGCTCGCTCGGAACCATACTAGCGGACCACCTGCAGTGGACTGGAGCCGATTGCAACTGAATCCGAAAGAGGGGCGGGAAGCAACATGAGGACGCGCCCTATAATCCTGCCCATGGTTGAACGGAACAAAACGGACAAGACAGCACGCCGCATTGAGGAGCTGCGCATGGATTTGCGCCGGCACGAGCACCTCTACTACGTGATGGACGCGCCGGAAATTTCAGACGCGCAATATGACGCATTGATGAACGAACTCAAAAAGCTCGAAGCCGAGCATCCGGATTGGGGCACGCCCGACTCGCCCACGCAGCGTGTGGGGGGCAAGCCTGCAGCAGGCTTCAAAAAGGTGCAGCACTCGCGCTCCATGCTGAGCCTCGACAACGCCTACAGCGAAGAGGAACTGGCCGACTGGGACCGCCGCGTGCACGAACTTGCCGGCAATCTGCCGGTGGAATACACCACGGAGTTAAAGCTCGACGGGCTGAGCGTGGCGCTGACCTATGGGTCGAGCGGGAACGGTGGATCTTCGACCCTGCGAACCGGCGTGACGCGCGGCGATGGACAGGTCGGGGAAGACGTCACGACGAATGTTCGCACGATTCGCAGCGTGCCTATCTCTATCCCCGCCCACGCGATCGAGAGGGCCCGCCTGCCGCAGGGGCAGGGATTCGAGGTGCGCGGCGAAGTGGTGATGCCGGAAAAGGCATTCTTGCGGACCAACGCCGACCGGGAACGCGAGGGGCTGCCGGCGTTCGTGAATCCGCGCAATTCGGCCGCGGGCACAGTACGCACGCTCGACCCGGGCATCGTGGCAACCCGGGGCCTGGTTTTCTTCGCCTACTTCCTCCTCATCGAAGGCGAGTATTTTGCTGCTGGGCAGGATGCCACGCTCGAAGCCCTGACGACGCTGGGGTTTCGCGTCAATCCCCACCGCGGGCGCGTGCATACCGTGAAGGAGATGATGAAGTTTATCGAAAAGGCCGGGGAAGACCGCGAGACGCTGGGCTACGAGATCGATGGCGTAGTGCTGAAAGTCGACGCACACGCCACGCAGCAGCGACTGGGCTATACGGGACGCGCGCCGCGCTGGGCCATTGCTTACAAATTTACGGCTGAGCAGGCCATGACTCAGATGGAAGACATCATGATTACGGTGGGCCGCAGTGGCAAGCTGACACCCACGGCGATGCTGAAGCCGGTGTTTGTGGGCGGCGTGACCATCAGCCGCGCTACGCTGCACAACGCCGACTGGATCGAGCGCATGGGCTTGCGCATCGGCGACTGGGTCAAGGTCGAACGTGGCGGCGACGTGATTCCGAAAGTGGCAGGGATCGTGGAAGACACCGAACATCCGCGCGGGAAACGCGGTTTCGCTTTCCCTTCGAAGTGCCCGGAATGCAAAAGTCCGGTTGTGCGCGAAGCGGGTGAAGCAGATTACAGGTGCGTCAACGTTGACTGTCCTGCCCTGATTCGAGGCACGCTAGAGCATTGGGGAAGCCGCGGCGTGATGAACATCGAAGGACTGGGCGAGGCGTCGATCGCCGCGCTAACCGAGGGCGGCGCGGTGAAGAGCGTCGCCGACCTCTACAAGCTGAACGAAGAGACGCTGGCGTCGCTGAAGCAGGCGGTGGAGCGCGAGGGGGTGAAGAAAGAGCAGCGTGTCTTCGGGCCGTTGGAAATCAAAAAACTGCTCGACCAGATAAGGAAATCGAAAGATGCTGGTTTGGCGCGTGTCCTGATGGGGTTGAGCATCCGTTTTGTGGGCGAGCGCACCGCGGAGCTGCTGGCGCAGGAATTCGGATCGATGGATGCGATCGTTGACGCGAGTGCCGAGGAGTTGGAGCGCGTCGAAGAGGTGGGACCGCGCATTGCGCGCTCGATTCTCGACTTTTTTGCGCGCGAGGCAAACCGCGAATTGGTCGCTCATTTGAAGAGCGCCGGCATCAAGATGACCGCCGAGAAGAAACAGCGGTCGACACAACTGGCCGGACTCACGTTTGTGCTGACTGGAACATTGCCCAATTTGACCCGCGACGAGGCCAAGGCCAAGATCGAAGCCGCGGGCGGAAAGATCTCAGGATCGGTGAGCAAGAAGACCAGCTATGTCGTTGCCGGCGAAGAGGCCGGATCGAAACTGGACAAGGCAAAGGAGCTGAAAGTACCGGTGTTGGACGAGGCGGGACTGCTGAAACTTCTGGAAACATCAACTGCCCCATAGTGGTTCAGTTCAGACAATCCGGCGGCGCCGTGCGTTGGCCGAAGGTGCTGCGTTGTGCTGTTCGCGCTCCCGCTCCCGCTTCCACGCGTCGGCACGCCAGGCAAGCGAATTGAAACGGGGCGTCTCGAGAATCGCCTCCGCATCCTCTGGAGCACCTGACGCGCGTGACGACGCAGCTCTCGCCGAGGATGCATCTTCGTCCACGGCGGTCAAAGACATGTGCATAACAGGCAAAAGTTGCGGATGGGCTGCGGCGGTGGTGAGGCTCGCGTCGATCCGAAGTCCACCGGCTTCGCGCGGTTTGTCGAGAGCGCTCGCGGGCTCCACGCTTTGCCCCGGGAGACCGACCGCCAGCATGCGCGCCATGTATTCGTCGACGAGCTTATGCAGGCACGTCTGGCCGCAGAGGTGCTTGGCCTTGGTGCTTTTGCGCGCCTCGGAATTCCAACCGCTGATGCGGAGTTCCGCACCGTGCTCGTAGACTACGAACCAGTGGTTGGTTTGCTGTTTGTCTCGCCCGCAGACGTCGCACGAAATGGCCTGACGAATCACCGGCCCCGCCTCCTCCAGGCGAATTGCCTCATCTCATTGGATCGCAGATATCCCGGAAGAGAGCAGTTCGACCTGAAAGAAGTCAAACTTCAACGCCAAAATGCACCAAAGACGGACAGAGATTTCCTGATTTGGAAAAACGGCTTTGGATCGATCGGGGCGGCTCGCAAAACCGTCGCATTGGCCAGGAGTTACGGTTCGACAGGCGCGACTATTGTCGCGGCGCGAAGTAACCCTTCTTCGCGCGCACCTGGTACCGGCGGTCGTTGCAATACAAATAAATCGTGCGGAATGCGCCGTCGTACTTGAATTCCGCCGGGGTATAGACAAGAGAGTACTGGCTGCGCAGCTCTTCCTCGATCTGCTTAAAGCTACTGGACATTTCTTCCACGGAAGGCGGGAAGAAGACCTGACCGCCGGTCGCTTCGGCCATGTCGCTCAGCACCTTGTCGCCCCGGCCGCGGCTGGGGGTCCAGTTGGTGCTGATGGCATAAATAATGGTATCGGCGCGCTGGCATTCTTTAATCGCCTCATCGGGATGCACGCGGCTCTGGTTGTCGTCGCCGTCGGAGATGAGAATCATCGCCTTGCGCACAGGCTCGGGCCCGCGCTCGCTCAGCAGTTTGTCGCGGCACGCGGTATACACCGCGTCGAAGAGTGCCGTACCCCCGCCGGGACGCATGCGATTGATGCCGGTCTCGAGCGCGTCGAGATTGTCGGTCCAGTCCTGCTCGATCGTGGGCGTAACGTCGAAGCCCATTACAAAAGCACGATCGCTCTTTGATTTGAGGACCCCCAGCAGAAATTCTGTTGCCGATTGCTGTTCGAATTGAAAGCGGGTGCGAATCGAGGTGCTGGCATCGACCACAATGCCGACGCGCAGAGGCAGGTTGATCTGCTGCCGAAACGAGTTCACCCTCTCCGGAGCGCGTTGATCGTCGAGCAGGGCAAAATCATTTAGCTTCAAATTGGGGATGTAGTGCCCATGCCGATCGGTAACCGTGAAGATGAGGTCGACTTCATTGACGCCCAACCGAATCGTTGGCGCATTCGCCGCCGCGTCGTCACCCTGCGAGGCGGCGGGGGCCTGCGTCGACGGCGCTCCCGGTGCGGAAGCGGCAGAAGCGGGCGCCGGTGTCGAACTGGGAGCGGCGGAAGGCTGCGCCGGCTGCTGCGCGTACAAAGTCGCGGCGGTAAAAACCGCAACAATCAAGGCAAACCTCTTTTGATTCATATCCCTCTTATTCTATCAATCTTGGATTGTGCGCAAGTTACCTGCGGCATTGCCGGATCGGGTTCATAAACCGGCCTCCAGCTGGCCGAGAAACAGCTCCAGATCATGCGGCAAAGGCGCCTCGACCTCGATTGCCTTGCCAGAGACTGGATGGTCAAACGCAAGCCGCGCGGCATGGAGGAAATTGCGGCCGAGGCGAAGCCTCTCCGCCTTTGCCGCCGGACGCACGACCTTACCGCCGGTTTGTTCGGTGAGCTGGCCCGCTGCTCCATAGACCGTATCGCCCACCACCGGATGCCCGATCGAAGCCATGTGCACGCGGATTTGATGCGTGCGCCCGGTCTCAATCCGGACGTGAACGAGGGTGAATTTGCCAAACTGGGTTGTCAGATGCCGCATCACTTCATAGTGAGAGACGGCGGAGCGTGCGTTTTCGGTAGGTTTGGTCGTCATGCGGATGCGGCGCACCGGGTCGCGTCCGATGGGGTCGTTGATGGTGCCCTTGGGGCGCGCCACCTCTCCCTGCACCAGCGCGAGATAGGTCTTGCGAATCTTTCGTCCGGAAAACTGAGCCGCGAGTGCGGCGTGGGCGGCATCGTTCTTCGCCACGACGATCAAGCCGCTGGTGTCTTTGTCGAGACGATGCACGATGCCCGGCCGCAGTTCGCCCCCCGTGGAAGACAGCGAGCGGAAGCGATGGAGCAGCGCATTGACCAGTGTGCCCCGATTGCGTGCGTCGTCGGTCGCACCTGAGCCGGCGTGCACCATCATGCCTGCGGGCTTGTTGATGATCGCCAGATCGTTATCTTCGTAGATTACGTCGAGCGGGATGTTTTCCGCGGTGGCTTTTAGGGGCGCAGGATGCGGATCTCCCGTGATGACGACCTGTTCGCCTCCGCGCAGTTTCAGCGATGCTTTTGGCCGCGCGTCGTTGACGAACACGTCGCCTTGATCGAGAAGCAACTGCACACGCGAACGGCTTACGCCGGGGAGTTGGGTGGCAAGAAAGTGATCGAGCCGTTGGCCCGACGCCTCGGGCGGGACGACGAGATGGCGCACCTCATTCATGCGTAACCTCGATGGCGAGCGCCCGTTCGTGGGCTGCCTTTTCTCCATCGCCGCTGGGTCTCGTGCGTTCGCGCAGGAAGAGGGCGCCCACAAGCACGAGCGCAACTGCAACCGCCTGGGGCATGTCGATTGCGCCATGCAGCATCGATCCGCGACCTTCCGGGTCACGCCAGAATTCAGTAAGAAAGATGGCCGAGCCCGCGGCCATCAGGCCCACCCCGACAACGTCTCCGGGTTGCCGGCGATGCGGTGTCCACGCATAGAGCCCAAGGGCAATCACGAAGAAGGTAATCGCCGCATAGGCCTGCACGGGATGCACCGGAACAAAGAGGGGGGCGCCGCTCCAGCGGGCGGCCAGCGGATGCGTATAGTTCACGGCCCAGGGCACGCCGGTTTCAATCCCGTAGCCGGCTCCTGCCAGCAGGGCGCCAACTTCTTCGATGGCGAGACCGAGACAAACGGGCGCGGCAAGGGCGTCGGCGGTAGCCTGGAAGGGCAGTCCCTGCTTCCGCGCATACGGGATTGCGGCCGCAATAGCACAGAGGGAACCGACCCCGGCGAGCAGCGGATGGTGCACCATCGCCAGATCCAGAAACCATGCCGGGTGACTTCGCACCACGGTCCAGTTGAGAGCGACCAGGAGCAGACGGGATCCAACAATCGCCGCGAAAAGGGCGACGATGCAGAGATTCCAAAGCTGATTTGGATTCAGGCCTGTGCTCTTCGCGGTGCGCAACAGCAACGCCAGGCAGGCGAGCACGCCCAGCGCGGCCATGAAGCCATACGCCGGAACAACCAATGGACCGATGTGGAAGAGAACCGGATACACGTGAGAGAAGAATATCTTCTCGGCGGGGAAGGAGAGTAGAAATCCGGCCCACGGGGCCGTGCGTGATGCGCTGGTGAACCCGTCCTAAGACGGTGGAGCTCCCCGCGGTTCATTAGGCATTCCGGACTGGCGGACACGGCACACAGAACCGATTTGACGAGTCGAGCCCCTGTTCAATGAATGTTGGTTCATCCAGCGTTGACCACCCACCTGCTTTGCAGGCCGGTTTCTATTGCGGATAGTAGGAGCTGTTGAGAAGAATTGCAAGTCTTGAATGGGGTAACCAAGGTGTGGTACGTTTTCGGTCCGTCTCGTTTTGGGCACCCACGCGTGATACGGGAAGTGCACAACCCTTACCCTCGAATTCGCATCCGCCGAAATCAGGATCCCGTCTTTCGATCCTCTTCAAGCACTTCATCGAGAATGCCGCGCAGCGTGAGGGCGCGGGCATGGCCTTCGCGCGCATCGGCGCCGGTAGCCTGCGTCAATTCATCAGCCAGGTTGAGGGCCGCAAGCACGGCCACGCGCAGCGAGTCGACGGTGCGCCCCTGCGCCGCCACGGCACGCATCTTGGAGTCGACGAGTTCTGCCAGCTTGTGAATATGGACCGGGTCCTGCCCGGTCAGGTGATAGGCCTGATCGTAGATCGAAACCGTTGTGTAACCCGGGGGCGCGGTATCTTCTTTCTTCGCCATCCGATCAACCTCACAATTCCAACGAATCCAGCTGCGTGAGCAGGCGCTCGACGCGCTGGCGGACCATATCCCGCTCGCCGCGCAGGGAACGAACCTCCTGTTTCAGCTGGTCGACCACAGGCGATTGCTCTTGAAGCTGCGCTTCTGCCTTTGAGGCGCGTTCCTCGGCGGCAGCGCGCGCCTGCCGCTCACGCTTCACCAGTTCCACCGCGCGCACAACGCGCTCTTCGAGTGCCGAGAACTCCGAAGCGCTCAAAGCCAGCGCCGCGGGTTCCGACGAGAGGCTGGCGTCTGGATTTTCTGATGCATGCGCGTTCGAAACCTCGTTCTCAAAGAATGTTTGCGACATGAATATTTGACCTCCGCGTTTTCGCGCTTCGTTGCAGTATAGCGCTATGCGCGCCGCCCTGCGCGGTCAGCTGCGCAAGCGCGCTCCTGCCTTGGCAACGGCGTCAACCACCTGCGCCTGAAAGGCCTGCAGTTCCTCTTCACGCAGGGTGCGGTCCGATGCCTGAAACGTGACGCCTAGCAACAATGCGTAATCGTGCACGCCTAGTTTGGTATCGCGAAAGACTTCGCGCGCTCTCCACTCGACCATCTCGGGAATCTGGAGCCCGATGAGCGCCTGGTCGATTCTCTCCCAGGGAATACGCGCGTCGAGCACCAGCGAAAAATCGCGGCGTACGGGCTGGAATCGCGAGACCTCGCGGGCGGCGGGCTTGCGCAACGGCAGCTTGTAAAGGCGGTCAAGATAGATCTCCCCAAGGAGCACCGGCTCTTTGATTTTTCGAGCAGCTGCCTCAACGGGATGGAGTTGGCCTAACCAGCCGACCGTGATTCCTTCGGCGATCGCGCGGGCGGCGCGATACGGGTGCAGCCAGGCCGGCATCAGGCCCGACTCCGGCGGAAACCGATCGAAGTAGATTGTGCGCATCTGGAAGCGCGCCAGGATCTGCTCGACTACACCTTTTACCGCGTGGAACTCAACCGCGCGCGCCGGCTGCATGGAGCTCAAGTCGGGCAAAGCGCCGACCGCTGCAAATGCGAGAGCCGGGCGCTCCTCGACCTTTTCGGTTGTGCCGCTAAAGACAGTGCCAAGTTCAAAGAGCCGCACATCGCTCACGTCGCGATGTAGATTGACCGCGACCATCGCAAGCATTCCGGGCACAAGAGAAGGGCGCAGCACCCCCGCCTCTTCGCTCAGCGGATTACCGAGAGGCACAACAAGGCCCGGTTGCGGCGCAGTGAGAGCCGCCTCGGTCGCAGAGCAGAACGTGCTTCCAATGGCCTCGTGGAAGCCGGAAGCGAGCATCGTCCGCCGCACGACGGCTTCGGCCTCGGCGGACGGAAGCGCCTCGACGCCTTCTCCGAATGCGGGCAGCGTGTTGGCGAAACGGTTATAGCCATAGACGCGGGCGATCTCTTCGATGAGGTCGATTTCGCGGTCGAGATCGAGGCGCCAGCTGGGCAGCGCGGTGTTCCACACCTTCCCTGCTTGGGAGGAACTCGGCGACCAGGTGAGGATGCAGCCGAGCCCGGTCAGCACGTTCTCGACGGTGGCCGCAGCGATCGCTGTTTTGTCTTCCGTGGTTCCGAGGATGCGGTGCACTTCGCTGAGCGCGAGCGCGACGGGCTTGCGGTTGGCCGTCCGGCCCTCCCACGCGGGAACACGCACATCGACGAGGTCGCCTTCGAGCCGGCCGCCGTTTTCGAGCAAGATGCGCGCGACGAGAGCCGAAGCGACAGGAGGCGCGTTGAAGTCCGCGCCACGCTCGAACCGATGGCTCGCGTCCGTATGCAATCCGTGCCGGCGTGCCGTGCGGCGAACCGCCATCGGCTCGAACCATGCAGCCTCGATCAGCACGTTCTTTGTGTCCGGAGTGATCATCGAATCCCAGCCGCCAATCACGCCGGCGAGGCCGAGGGGTTTGACATGATCGGCAACGACCAGGTCTTCGGGATCAAGCGCACGCTCGACGCCGTCGAGGGTTTTCACCTTTTCGCCCTTTCGCGCACGCCGCACAACGATGCCGCCTTCAACCTTGTCGAGATCGAAGACATGCGTGGGCTGCCCCATCGCCAGCCAGGCAAAATTCGTGGCATCGACCGCGTTGGAAATCTTTTTTTGCTCGAGCAGGCCAAAATAGGTAGAGATCTCTGCGCCCGGGAACCAATCTTTCGAGTCGCCAATCGTGATGCCGCGCAGCACACGCGCCGTGAAGCGGCCGCAAGCCTCTTCGGCTTCGATCTTGACGGGAAACTCCTGCACAGACGGCGCATGCTTTGGAAGGGTTACATCGAGAGCATTGAGCGCGACTCCGTAGATTGCCGCTGCTTCGCGCGCGATGCCATAGTGATTCATCGCGTCCACACGGTTGGTCGTGATGTCCATCTCGAAAAGTGAGCCGTTGCCCTGCCCGAGATCAAAGATGCCTTCGACAGCGATACCGCGCAACGTGAGGTCCTCGGCGAGTTGTGCATCGCTAACCGGGAGTTCCGGTAGATAGCTTCGGAGCCATTTGGTGAGAATCTTCATGCAAACTGTCCCAAGAACCGCATGTCTCCTGAAAAGAACTGGCCAATGTCTGAAACGCCATACTTCATCATGGCGATGCGCTCGATGCCCATGCCGAATGCGAATCCCGAAACCTTCTTCGGGTCATACGCAGGCTGCTTTTCGGCAGCAAACGCGAACACTGAGGGATCGACCATGCCGCATCCCAGAAGCTCGATCCATCCAGACTGCTTGCATTTACGGCAGCCTTTGCCGCCACAGAAGATGCAACTGATCTGCACATCGGCGGAAGGCTCAGTGAACGGGAAGAACGATGGAAAGAATCGCGTCTTGACCGAGGAACCAAAGAGCGCCTTCATCGCGTGGTCGAGCGTGCCTTTGAGATCGCTGAAGGTAATGTTGGTATCGACGCACAGGCCCTCTACCTGGTGAAAGGTAGAAGAGTGCGTGGCATCGTCCGCTTCGTTGCGGTGCACCTTGCCGGGGATCACGATGCGAAGCGGAGGCGGCTGCGACTCCATCGTCCTCATCTGTACAGGCGAGGTGTGGGTGCGGAGCAGCAGACGATCGCGCAACGGACGCCGCTCCTGGTTCGCGATCACGAGCGTGTCCTGTGTATCGCGCGCCGGATGACCGGGCGGAAAATTCATCGATTCGAAGTTGTAGAAATCGGTTTCGACCTCTGGTCCGACACCGACCGAATAACCCAGCGCGGCGAAGACAGAGACGATTTCGTTCAGCGTCCGCGTAATCGGATGCTCTGCGCCGGTGAGGCGGCGCGTACCGGGCAATGTAATGTCGATAGCCTCGGCGGCCAGAGCAGCATCGCTGGGGCCGGCGCCTTCCGCCGCAGCGAGAAGCCCGTCGACGAGTTCCTTGAGCACCTTGAATCGCTCGCCAACCGCCTTTTTGGCTTGCGGCGGTGCAGCTTTCAGCCATGCGGAAACGTCGTTGAGACGGCCCTGCTTGCGGCCAACCCAGCGCAGGCGATAGGTCTCGATGGCCTCCGGGGTTGTCAGTTGAGCCGCTTCATCGCGAGCTTCATTGGCAACTGCGGCAAAGGCCTTGTCGAGCGAGTCGTCGTCGAATGCCGACAAAGTGGGGATTGCGTCGTTGGTCATTGCAGTAACAGTCAGAATAAATCACCGCCGGACCTCGACCCGGAAGAGCGGCGTAGTACGATGGCCGCCATGAAGAAAGCGCTTGCTTCTCTCTCGCTCGCGGCCGGCATGACTGCGGCGCTCTGCGCGCAATCCGCGCCGACGGTCTATGCGCAGCAGGAAGGCTACATCGATGCCCATGGCGTCCTGATCTACTACGAGGCGTTCGGCCAGGGAGCGCCGCTCGTGGTGGTTCACGGCGGGCCGGGAGCGGATCATACCTACTTTTTGCCTTGGCTGCTTCCACTGGCGCGCACGCATCGGCTAATCTTCATCGACGAACGGGGATCGGGCAAGTCGCAACGCCTGCAGGAAACGAGCCAATACACAGTGGAAGCGATGGTCGAGGATGTCGAGGATGTGCGCGTCGCTCTCAACCTCGGCAAAATCTCGCTGCTGGGCCACAGCTATGGGGGCGTACTGGCGCAGGCCTACGCTCTCAAATACCAGCAGAACCTCTCGCACCTGATTCTCAACAGCACGTTTCCCTCGACGCGGCAGATGAACGAAGTGCTGGCCCGGGAGAAGGCGCAGATGCCGGCCGGCAAGCTCGCCCGTCTCAACCAGCTCGAAGCCGCCGGCCTCTTCGGCAAAGGCGAGGCGTGGGAACACGGCCGTTACAGCGAGGAATACGAGAAGCTTGCCTGGGGACCGGGTTATTTCGCTTTTCTCTATGGAGCACGGCCCGACTCGACGTATGACCCGGCCGAGGGTAACGCGCCAACGAATTGGGAGCTCTATCGCGTGATGTGGGGCGAGCACGGTGAATTTGTCATCGATGGCAATCTCAAGTCCGTGGAATACGTCGACCGTTTGCCCACAATTCACGTGCCCACGCTGGTGATGGCCGGCGACCACGACGAGTGCGATCCCTCGCTGAGCCGCGAGATGCACGAGAAGATTGCCGGGTCGAAACTGGTGATCCTGCCCAATAGCGGCCACATGAATTTTGTAGATCAGCCGGACTTGTGGCAGAAGACCGTGCAGGATTTTCTCGCACAATAGACAGCCGCAAACGCAACGACGGCCCGGAGCATCGCTCCGAGCCGTCGTTTGACTCCACCAGTCCGGGTGTGTCGCGGAATTACGGGGTTCAGGCCGCTTTCTTGGCGGCTGCCAGGGCTGCCTTGGCCTGCTCGGCAAGCTTGGTAAAACCGGCGGCATCGTGTACGGCGATATCGGCCAGTATCTTGCGGTCGAGCTCCACGCCGGCCTTCTTGAGGCCGTTGATGAACTGCGAATAGCTTGTGCCGTTCAGCTTGCAGGCTGCAGCGATACGCACGATCCAGAGGGAGCGGAACTGGCGTTTCTTCTGGCGACGGCCCGTGTAGGCGAACTTCAGTCCGCGCTCGACGGCTTCCTGCGCTGCCTGGTAGAGCTTCGATTTGGTAAGGAAATAACCACTCGCCCGATCAAGAATCTTCTTGCGGCGGTCGTTGCGCTTGGTACTGCGTTTCACGCGAGGCATTGCGGATGCTCCTTTTGCGTTACGGTGTGTGCGGCTGGAGGCAGGAGGGCCGAACGGATCGACCGGTAAACCTCTTCACTCGCTTTTCAAGCCTGATTCTTACGTCCGCGCGAAACGCTTTCGCGATGGACGGCGGCCGGCTTTTCCGGCCTACTGCACCTGAGGCACAACCCATCGAAGGGTCAGCCCCAACGCAGGGGGTCAGGCGTAGGGGATCATGCGCGCGACCTTCGCGTGGTCCCCATCAGAAACGATCATGCTCTTGCCGAGCTTGCGTTTTACTTTAGGAGACTTGGACGAAAGGATGTGCCGCGTCTTCGTCTGGTGCCGAACGATTTTGCCGGTGCCAGTCTTCTTGAAGCGCTTGGCCGCGCCCGAATGGGTTTTCAACTTGGGCATTGTTTTCTCTTCTTCGAGGGAGGGATCGTGTGGCAAAACCCGAAAAGGTATTGCTTTCACCCGCCGCAAAGTCCATAGGCGCAGAGACTTCCCCGCGCACTTGAGGCTCGTTTCAGTATACCGTAACCCGGGTTTTGGCGCTATGAGGACTTGATGCCGAAACCCGAGAGAACTGAACCCAGCATGCCTGGGGGTCAATTTGCCCTGCGATAGAGTTTCACCGTCTCCGTCCTCAGCTGTCTTGAGTCGAAGCGCCAGCCCTTTCCCTGATCGTTCTCATCGCCATTGAGTCGGCGCCCGGCGACCCACTGTCCGGAATCGTCCAACGTGCCTTCGTCGACCGCGGCAATGCCGACCGGCGGCCCGGAGCGCGGCGTGAACTCCACCCGAAAACCTCGGCCCGCGCCAAGAAACTCGTCCGGCCCCGTAGTCAGAATCACGCCAAAGCCGGTCTCGGCGTGGCTGCCAAAAATCTCGTCCAGCGTGACGTGCAGCGTGTAGCCGCCCAAGGTTAGATCGACCGCGGGATGTGCCCGGTCGAGGAGGAAGCCTCGAATCGTCCCATCGGACTGTTGCCGCGTAATGCGGGTGGACAATTTGGTCAGCAGTTCATAGCTGGCGGCGAGCTCGCCTTTGGGATCCATTTCGCCGTCGATCCCAAACGGCGAAAAGCCAAGGCCTGCCGCCTCACCCAGAGCGTAGAACACGTTGGCAGCCCCGGCAGCGCCGCCGCGCGTTTCCGGCATAAACAGCGGATTGCCGTCGCGATGATAGCGCTGGCACCAGAGCGTGAAGTTGGGATCGTACAAATCCGGGGCGTAGACGTCGATGGCCGAGCCGGCCGCCTTCCATACATCCACCACCCACGGCTCCGGCCCTCCGCTCGGATAATTGCCCGGCGTCGAGTCATCCCCGGCAAGCCACGTGTTCACATACATGGGAATGTCATAGGCCGCCTTTCCGCGGGCCGTGACCGCCTGCATGAAGCGCGCGTAGTGCCACGCCATGAAGATCTCGTCGGCCCGCACGGTATCGCCAAAGACCTCAGCCCACGTGCCGCTGGTCTTGTCGCCATTGGAATCCCAAAGGGCGCGCAAGTTTGGATAGAGCGTGTCGCGATGGGTCTGCAAATAGCGGGTCAATTCGGGCGGCACAGGCGACGCGAAGGCACGATTGGCCTCCGCCGAATGATCGCGGGTATCGCCGAGCACTCCGACTTCGTTCTCCACCTGCATCATCACAACGGTGTGATCGCGGCTGTCGGCTTCCTTGATGTGCTGCATCAGGGCAGAAAAGGCCCGCGCATCGGCCTCTTGTGTCGCCCTGCCCTGCGGGCTGAGGATCTCCACCGGCGCCCCGTTTTCGGTGACACGGGGAAAGCGCTTTATGTCCTGCTTCACCCACACCGGCGCATAGCTCGACATCCCGTTCTTCCAACTTGCCAGCCAAAGAAAGACGATGCGCATGTGTTGTTGACGCGCCTGGTCGAGCAGGCCATCGACGAGCGTGAAATCGTACTTCCCTTCCGCCGGCTCAATGAGTTCCCAGCTGAGCGGCGTCACCACCGTGTTGAGGTGCATCGCCGCCAGCTGCGGCCAAATGGGTTTCATATAGTCGAGATTGGACGAGGACGAATTGTGTAGCTCGCCGCCGAGAATGAGAAATGGCCTGCCGTCGACAATGAGTTGCGTGGCTTGGCCGCGTTTTTCAAGGTGCGGAACGGAGCTCTGTTGCGCGATGAGTTGGGAAGCCAGCCGGCCGGCAAACGATAGCAAAATAGGCAACAAAATCGCACGGATTCGCATAGCGTGAGGGAGTCTAGCACACAGAGCGGACAGGAAACTGAGACAGCGCGCACGATCATTGATCTTCGCGCCTCGGTTGGGCTTCTTCCATCGATTGCCCTAGACTTGAAGAGTGAGTGCGTCGTTTCATATCGAGAACTTCGGCTGCCGCGCGGCACGGGCCGACGGCGAGGCGATCGCGGCTCGCCTTCAAGCGTCGGGGTGCTGCGCGCGGCAAGGCTTTGAAGCCGATGTGGTGATTGTGAATACCTGCAGCGTGACAGCCGAAGCCGATCGAGAGGCACGCGCTTTCATTCGACGCACGCATCGGCTCAATCCACAGGCGCGAATCGTGGCCACGGGCTGCTATGCCCAGCGCGCGCCTGAAGAACTGGCTCAACTCGCCGGAGTCGCGGCGGTGGTGGGCAACAGCCATAAAGCACTGGCGCCTGCAATTGCTCTCGCGCTGTCGTCGGAAGGCGAGGCAGTGCTTTCGCCCTCGGACTTCGTTGATACAGCCAAACTGCTGGCAGGACCGGGTTCCGCGTTTGTGTTGGCCGACGACCGTTTCGCGCATTCGTTCCTGGAAGAGACGCAGGTTGTTCCGGGCGCGCAGACCCGGCCGAACCTCAAGATCCAGGAGGGGTGCGGCAATCGCTGTTCGTTTTGCGTCATTCCGTGGACGCGCGGCGCGTCGAAGACCCTCCCCTGCGATGCAGTGATGCGGCAGGTGGAAGGCTTTGTGGCCGCGGGCGGAAACGAGCTCGTTCTCTCCGGGATCAACCTGGGCCGCTGGGGGCGCGATCTAGATGCCCGGCCCGATGCCCCGCGCACACTTGCAGAACTGGTGCGACATATCCTTGCGCAAACGGGATTGCCGCGTCTGCGCTTGAGTTCGATTGAGCCGATGGACTGGGATGCGGAATTGATCGCATGCATGGCTGAGTGCGGAGGCACGCGGCTCGCGCGTCACACGCATGTGCCTCTGCAGTCCGGTTCTGACGCTGTTCTGCGCCGCATGCATCGCCGCTATCGCCCCTGGCACTATGCTGAAAAGGTGGCCGCCCTTGTCCGCGCAGCCGGGCCCGCCCTGACCCTCGGCGCAGACGTGATGGTCGGCTTTCCCGGCGAATCGGACGCCGAATTCGAAGAAACGGCTGAGTTCATTCGCTCGCTACCGTTCGGCTATCTGCACCTTTTCCCGTTTTCACCGCGTCCAGCCACGCGCGCCTGGGCAATGCATGCCGCGAATCCCGTTGCAGATGAGGTGGTGAGGGAGCGCATGGCAGCGCTGCGGGCTCTGGCTGCGGAAAAGGCCGCTGCGCATCGACGGCAGTTCATCGGCCAGGCGCTCGATGCAATCACTCTTCAAACCCCGGATGCATTGAGGCGTGTGACCAAGAGCTCGGTACTCACTGAGAACTTCATTCCCGTTGAAATCTCCGCCGCGCTGCCCGCCAATCGGCTCATCCAAGTCCAGGTGACGGCCCTGCGGGATGACGGAGCCTGCACGGGCGCTCTCGCTTTGGAACAAGCGCACATACCCGCCAGCCGAATCGCCGTTTGAAGGGGCTCCGGACCCGGCCGGCTTAACCGAACCAATGCTATACTCAGGGTGCGTTCGCACGCCCGTTGCACGTCCGGCAGGCCCCGGAACGGGCAGCGAATTCAACGTGGAGGAGCACCATCGCACTCGATAAACGTTCGGCCAAGTCCTTTATCCGCATCAACGATCGAATCCGCGCGCGAGAGATTCGCGTCATCGACGAAAACGGCGAACAAATGGGAATCCTGGCGCCCTTTGAGGCGCTGAAGATCGCTCGCGAGCGCGGGCTCGATCTCGTGGAAGTGTCCCCCACCGCCGTTCCGCCCGTCTGCCGCATCCAGGACTACGGCCGCTTTCTCTACGAGAAGGAAAAGAGCGAGCGCGCCGCGCGTAAAAAGCAAAAAGTTATCACCCTCAAGGAAGTCAAGTTCTCGGTCACTGTCGACGAGCATGACTACCAGACGAAGAAGAATCAGGCCGTGCGTTTCCTCAGCGAGGGCGACAAGGTAAAAGCCAGCCTGCGTTTCCGCGGCCGCCAGATGGCGCACCGGGAGCTCGGCTACAAGATCATCAACCGCCTCATCGTGGATATTGGCGAGGCCGGCATGGTTGAATTCATGCCGCGCATGGAAGGCACGATTCTCCATGCCATTCTTGCTCCAGCCAGGAAGGACGGATCGAAGCCGAAGCCTCCGCAGCAGATGCAGCCACCGGCACCGCGCCCTCCCGCGCCGGCGGCGCGATAGAGATTCTGAGACGGGCCGTCTGATCGGGCGGCCTTCGTTGCCGCTACAACCGCTCCGTGTATGCTTCCGCCATGGCTTTTTCCCCACATTGCATCCGGCTCCGGGTGATGTTCTCTGTACTCTGTGCGCTCTCGGCTGTGGCGGGTGCGCAGTCTGCACCGAGCGCGTCCCCGCACTTCCCCACCACCGATGATTTGCGGCATTTGAAGTCGATCGGCGGACCGCAATTGTCGCCCGATGGTTCTGAGGTCTTGTTCACCGAGACCGATGCAACGGCGGACGGCGCAAAATCCCATGTGTGGATCGTGGCGACGAGCGGCGCAGAAAAGCCGCGCCAGCTTACTTTTTCGCCGCCCGCGGAGAAACGGGGCGAGCACAATCCACAGTGGGCGCCGGACGGGTCGGCCATTTTTTTCCTTGCGCATCGTGGTGAAAAGACCCAGCTTTTCTGGTTGGATCTTCGTGGCGGAGAAGGGGCGCCGTACGATCTGAAAATCGTGCCAACGGTAGATGAGTCCAAGGAAAAGGATGCGATTCCTCCGCCGGGCGCCGAGAAAAAGGACGAAACGAAAAGCGATGCGCCACCGGCCGACAAGGCGAAAAACGCCGACGTGAAGAGGCCCGATGCAGCGCCGGAGCCGGTCGAGCTTGATGTGTCGGGTTTCGTCTTGTCTAGCGACGGCAAGTGGGTCGCAGTCTGGGCGCGCGATCCGCAGACTCCGGGCGAGAAGAAGCAGAAAGATGCGAAAGCCGATGCTTCGTGGGTGAATCATGAGAAGCACAGCGCGCGACTCTATCTTGCGGCACTCAAGCCAGACGGCGGACTTGACGGCACGTTGAAGCCTGTGGCGATTGCGCCGGATGTGCGCGGGGCTGTGTGGTCGCCGGCCTCCAATCGCCTGCTCGTGTTCACTGAGGCGCCAAATGATTTGTCGGACCTTGGTCCCGCCGGTGCGGCATGGGTTGTGGATGCGGCGAATCCGGACAAGGTGCAAAAGCTTGACGCGGTGCCGGCAACGGTGGGGGGCGGCGCATGGAGCACCGACGGATCGAGAATTGTTTTCAGCGCCCAAACCCCCGAAGATGCACCGCCGGGCTACGACGAACTGTTCTCCCTCGCCCCGGACGACTCGTCGACCAAGCCCGTTCGTCTCGCTGCCCGCTTTGACGGGCAGGTGAATGCCGGCAGCCTCTTCTTCACGCCTGAGGATTCGCTCGTCACGCTTGCCGGCATGGGAACACGCATGAACGTTGTGCGCCTCAGCATCGAAGGCAAAGCACCTCCTGCCCCCGTAGATCTGGACGAAGCGGTAATCTCGGGGTTGAACAGCAATCGCAAACAGACCGGTTGGGTGTGGCTCGCCGAAAGCGGCGCGCAGCCGGAGAAGCTTTGCTACGCCCGTCATCTTGGCGATGCTTGCACCGCGCTGCCACTCCCGGAGCTTGCGCCGCCAAACCTCCGCTTCGTCGAACCAGAAATGGTGGCGTGGAAGAGTGACGCGTTCACCATCGAAGGGCTGCTCTATCTGCCGCCCGATCGCGGGTCCGCGAAGGTTCCCCTCATTGTCGATGTGCATGGCGGACCTTTCGGCGCATTTGAGAACCGCAACGATGCCTTCGTCGCGTTCCTCGTCGGCCACGGATGGGCGGTGCTGCGCCCCAATCCTCGCGGCTCGTCGAATTACGGTGTCAAGTTTGCCGCGGCTAACAAAAATGACCTGGGCGGCGGCGACTACCGCGACATCATGTCCAGCGTGGATGCTGTACTCGCAAAGTATCCGCTCGATTCCTCGCGCATGGCGCTGATGGGTTACAGCTATGGCGGCGAGATGGCCGCGTTTGTCGAGGGCAAGACAGACCGCTTCGCAGCCGTCATCAGTGGCGCCCCGGTGATCGACCAGTTCAGTGAGTACGGCACCGAGCGCGGCTCATGGTACGACCGCTGGTACTTCGGCAAGCCGTGGGAACATCTTGAGGACGCCTGGCGCCAGAGTCCGCTGGCGGGCGCGGCCAAGGCGAAGACGCCGTTCCTGCTGCTGCAGGGCCAGAGCGACTCGACCGATCCGCTGGGTCAGGCAGAAGAGATGTATCGCGCGCTGCGGCAAGAGGGCGTGCCCGTCGAGCTGGTGACCTATCCGCGCGAAGATCACGGGCCGCTGGCGGTCGCCATGTTCGGGCGTCCGTCGGCCGAGCCGTGGCACGGCTACGACGCACGGCAACGCGTGGTGGAGTTTCTCGACAAGGCCTTCGGGACCGATACCACAAAAACAGAACCGGCCGCGCAGCACGGTACTTCCCGTTAGTTTTCCGCAGCCCGCAGGTGCGCGGAGAACTCCAGGGAAAATTCGCCTTCGCTATACTGGGGGAGGCAGCTTCAACTTTTTTTGTCCCCGTAAGGCATGGAAAGTACCACCATCGACAGGGCAACTGCAATCACTGCGCAGGCACACGCGGACGCGCGGCGCATTGCCGGCTACGTCTTCTTTACCTTCGCCTGCTATCTCGCCATCGGTCTTCCGCTCGCGATTCTGCCGGCCTATGTGCATCTGCGCATGGGGTATCACGCATCGCTGGCCGGGCTGGTCATCAGCATTCAGTACATTGCGACATTTTTGAGCCGCCCATGGGCAGGGCGGATCAGCGATCACGCGGGCGCAAAGATCTCGGTGATCTGGGGGATGGCGGCCTGCACCTTGAGCGGCTTCCTGCTGCTCGGTGCGGCGGCGTTGCATCGCAATCCCGCGTGGCTCAGTTTGACGAGCCTCTTCGCCAGCCGCCTGGCACTCGGTGTCGGAGAAAGCCTGGGTTCGACGGGCGCAACCTTGTGGGGCATCACTGCGGTGGGGCAGGATCATACCGCGCGGGTCATTTCGTTCAACGGCATCGCGACCTATGGGGCGCTCGCGCTGGGTGCGCCTCTCGGCGTGGTGATGGGACAGCACTGGGGCCTTGAGTCCATTGGGATCGCCACAATTGTGCTGTGCGGCGCAAGCTGCATCTTTGCCAGCCGCAAACGGCCTGTCCCCGTGGTGCACGGCGAGCACCTGCCCTTTCGCGACGTGCTGGGCATGGTGACACCGCATGGCATGGGGCTTGCCCTGGGCGGCGTGGGGTACAGCGTGCTGGCCACCTTTGTCACGCTCTTCTACGCGAGCCGCCATTGGAACGGCGCGGCACTTTGCCTCACTGGTTTCGGCATCGCATTTATCGTCGCGCGCCTCACCTTCATCCGCACCATCGCCCACTTCGGCGGTTTCCCGGTGGGAATCACCTGTCTGGCGATTGAATCGCTCGGCGTGCTCTTGCTGTGGCGCGCGGGAACGCCGTGGATGGCGCTGTGCGGAGCGGCCCTGGCTGGCTTTGGATTTTCGCTGGTCTTTCCCGCACTTGGAGTTGAGGCCGTGCGTCGTGTGCCCGAGCGCAGCCGCGGCACCGCGCTTGGTGTCTATACCGTCTTCGCCGACGTCTCCTTCTTCCTGGTCGGACCCATCGCCGGCGCAGTCATTGGCGCATTCGGCTATGCCAGCGTGTTTCTGTTTGCGCTGGTGTGCGTGTTGGCATCGCTGGGCATCGTGATCGTGCTGGCTGGACGCAAGCAGGTTCTCAGTGCTTAGGACGCAGATTGGCGTACTCGTTTGCAGAAAGAATCTGCCGGTCTTGCTGCGCGGAACGCAAACCATCATCAGCCATTACACTTTGAACGATGTGGCATGAGACAGGAGCTGGTGCATGAAGGCGTTGGTGAAGGCGCGGGCAGAGCGCGGACTGTGGCTGGAAGAGATCGCAGAACCGGCAATGGGCATCAACGATGTACTGATCCGCGTCCGCTACACGGGCATCTGCGGCACCGATGTGCACATTCACGAGTGGGACGAGTGGGCACAGAAGACCATTCACGTGCCCATGGCGATCGGCCATGAGTTTGTGGGCGAGATCGTTGCCGTCGGATCGAACGTCAATGACTTTTTCGCCGGCGACATAGTCAGCGGCGAGGGCCATGTCGTCTGCGGACGCTGCCGGAATTGCCTGGCCGGCCGGCGGCATCTCTGTGTGTCGACGCAGGGCGTGGGTGTGAATCGACCGGGTGCCTTCGCCGAGTTGATTTCTCTGCCGATGACGAACATCTGGCGGCATCATCCCGGCGTAAACCAGGAAGTCGCGGCGATCTTCGATCCTTTTGGCAATGCGGTGCACACGGCGCTTTCGTTTCCAGTCCTGGGCGAGGATGTTCTGATCACCGGCGCGGGGCCCATCGGCATCATGGCCATTCCGGTGGTGAAACACGCCGGCGCGCGCCATGTGGTAATCACCGATTTGAATCCTTTCCGGCTTGACCTGGCACGAAAGATGGGCGCTACCCTGGCGGTGAATCCAACCGAAACGCCGCTCGCCGAAGTGCAGAAGCGTCTCAAGATGACCGAGGGATTCGACGTCGGCCTCGAAATGTCGGGCAGCCCGCAGGCGCTGAGCGACATGATCGCCAACATGAGCCACGGCGGCAAGATTGCCATCCTGGGAATTCCGGCCAAAATGTCGCCCATGGACTGGCGCCCCGTGATCTTCGACATGCTAACCATCAAGGGCATCTATGGCCGCGAGATGTATGAGACGTGGTACAAGATGTCGGTCATGCTGGACTCGGGGCTGGACATCTCACCGGTGATCACGCACCGCTTCGGTTATCAGGATTTCCAGAAGGGCTTCGATGCCATGATCTCCGGACAAGCGGGCAAGGTTGTTCTGGACTGGACGCAGGTTAAGTAGCGCCAAGCCTCCTCAACGTTGCTGCGGCTCGGACCTGACGTAACCCAGGCTGGCCGCGGCGAAAGGCAGTGAAATCAAATCTCAGTCGGGCTTCGTTGGTCGAGCCCGCAACGATTCACTCGTAGCGTAGCGCCTCCAGAGGATCGACCCTGCCTGCGCGCCGCGCCGGCGCCCAGCACGCCAGGAGCCCAACTCCTATGAATAACGTTCCCACCAGGATGAATGTCGCAGGATCGCTGGGCTGCACTTCGAACAAGAAGGACCTCAACACTTGCGACAAAACGACTGCCAGCGCAATACCCCCGAGCACGCCCCCGGCAATTAACCGGAACCCTTCGCTGAAGATCAGCCTGCGAATGTCTTTTTGTTGAGCACCCACCGCACTGCGGATGGCTAACTCCCGGCGCCGCGAGGCCACAGACAGCGAAATCACGCTGTAGATTCCCACCAGTGTCAGGATGCTTCCCAGCACCGAAAACCCCGTCAACAAGTGCATCGCAAAGGTCCGCGACGCCAGTGATTCGTCACGAATCTGCTCGAGCGTTTTCACGTTCTCGATGGCCGCCGTTGAATCCACGGAACGCAGTGCGCGCTCGACCGCAACGACCACGGCGCGCGGATCTGCCGTTGTCCGCACCACCAGGTGCTTTGAGAACGCCTGCGCTTGCCAGAGCGAAAGATAAACCTCCGGGGTTGGCTCCTGGGTCAGATCGTCAGTCCGCCCGTTCGCGATCTCGCCGACGATCTGGATGCCCGGTTTATCTCGGCCGTTAAGCCAGATTTTCCGTCCAACCGAGTTGCTATTAGGAAAGTAGCGATGCGTAAATGCCTGGTTGACGATGGCGACATTCGGCGCTTTATTATCGTCTGTCGATCGAAATTCCCGCCCGTCGATCAGAGCAAGTCCCATCAACTTGAAATAGTCAGGCGTCGCTGCGCGCAGCGGCAGCGCTGTTTTGTCGCTCTCTTTTGCCGCTGGGGGCTGACCCTCAATGTCCATGGTCGCGGGCCAATTATTCCCTGTCAGGGGGACGCCCCAGGCAAACGCCGCATACTGGACACCCGGAATCGCCGCGACGCGCTCCAGCGCCTGCCGGTGAAATGGGCCCCAGTTCTCCCAACTTTGCACCTCGGTCACACTCATGGTCAGAATGCGGCCGGTGTTATATCCCGACGGCACTTCGGCGATTTTTACCATGGTGCGAATCAGCAGACCTGCGCCCACCAGCAACGCCAACGTCAACGCGGTCTGCAGCATCGTCACCCCCCGCAGCAGCCGCCTCTCTCCGATTCCCGCCGTTCCTTTCGGCCCGGCATCTTTCAGAACCGCCATCGGATCCAAACGAAAGGCGCGCAACGCCGGGATCAGACCAGCGAAAAACGCTGCAAGCACCGCGAACCCAAGCCCCCACGCCAAAACTCCCCAGCCTGCCGTCACGCCATCCAGACGCGGAACAGCATGTCCGGCGATGAGCTTGAACAACCTTACGGCGCCGAGTGCCAAACCGACTCCCAAGGCGCCCCCGAGCAGCGCCAGCAGCAAGCTCTCCGTCAAAACCTGTCGCAGAAGGCCCATGCGGCCCATGCCCATTGCGATCCGCACCGCATATTCCTGTTGTCGTTGCAATCCACGCACCAGCAGCAAAGCCGCGGCGTTGCCGCAAGCGATCAGCAGCACCAGCCCCGCCGCGCCCAACAGCGGCAACAGAATCCGTTTGCCATCCCGGTTCATTTCATCCGTCAGTGGCTCCAGTTGCGGCGCGAATCCTTCAAACTGCTTTTCTGCGCTCGCTCCTCTTGCGGTGATTGCGGCCAACTCCTGCAGGCCTTGCTGCGGCGTAACTCCGTCGCGCAGCCGGCCGACCACATCCCAATCGGGATCTTTCATAGACTTCGGGTCAGGACTGGCCGGCACCCACATATCCACTGTCGCGTTGACGTCGTAATTGGGCTCCTTCGCTGCGCCGGGCGAGGGCAGGAATCGCACTCCCGGTTCCATGATTCCGATCACAACCAGCGACGAATCCCAACGGCTGATGCGCACCGTCTTCCCGATAATCTGCGGATCGCCGCCAAACACGCGCTTCCAGAACTCGTATCCGAGCAGAATCGACTTCACGTGCCCCTGCGCAAAATCCGAGTCGTCAAAACCGCGCCCGAGAGCCGTCTTCAGACCCATCAGTCGAAAATAGTCCTTGCTTACCAACATCCCCTGCATCGACTGGCTGCCGTCATTGCGAATCAGGAAATTAAAGATCCAGCGATAGCCCGCAATTCCCTGAAACGACCCCACCTTCTCGTTCCATTCCATCCACTGCTGCGCTGCCCAGCCGCGCGGGCTGTCCATCTTTCGCCCATCCGTGCGGACGGATGGAATCAGCATGAGTTGTTGCGGTTTCTGATAGGGCGGCGGGGTGAGAAGCACGCCCTGAATCAAGCTGAAGACCGCCGACGTCGCCCCAATACCCAGGGCCAGCGTCAACGCCGCGATCACCGTGAATGCCGGGCTCTTCCATAGCATGCGGAGGCCGTAGCGCAGATCCAAGGAGAGATTTGGGAAGAACAGGAGCGTGCGCGATTCGCGATGGCGCTGCCGCAGAAGCGTCGGGTTGCCGAACTGACGGCGAGCAGCTGACCAGGCATCTTTTGGATTCATACCTTGGCGAATGAACTGCTCGGTCAGGAGTTGAAGATGCATCTGCGTCTCGATGTCGAAATCGGAATCTGCCTCTTGCTGTCCGAAGAGGCCGCTAACTTGGGACACAAGTCGAGAAATCCAGGAAGTCATCGCTATTTCTCCCCCTCTAAACGCAAAACACGGCCGATCACGCCAGAGATCCGCTCCCAGTTTTCCGTCTCGACGGCAAGTTGCGTTCGTCCGCGCCTGGTGATCGAATAGAACCTCGCCTTGCGATTGTTCTCCGATGTTCCCCACTTGGATTCAATCCAACCCTGCTGTTGCAGCCTCAGCAGCGAGGTGTACACCGTGCCCTCGTTCAGGGTGAGAACATCCTCGCTCACCTGCTCAATGCGGCGCGCAATCCCGAATCCATGCAACGGACCCAGTGCGTGGAGGGTCTTCAGGATCATCATGTCTAGCGTGCCCTGCAGAACTTCTGATTTGTCGGCGCTCACCATAGCTCCTTTGGCCATTGCAAAGAACATACCATGACTCATTTGGGGTGTCCAAAGGTAAGGCTATTCGAAGCGCGGGCATCTTCATTCCATGCTTCTGTCGCCGCCGGTTGTGAGGCCCTGGGGACAGCGAAGTCACGCATTGAGTCGGAAGATTCGGGGGCGCTCTTCAGTGCGCAGAAAAAAAGCGGCCACCCTCGAAGGATGGCCGCCATGGTCGTGCTGCTTAGGAGATGTCAGCGATCGTTCTGCTCGGCTTTGCGCCAGTTGAGGAGATCGCCAAGCGTGGTGGTTGAGCTGGAGACGGGCGCCTTGTGCGCGCTCTCCTTGTAGTGCTCCACCTGGGCGCGGCTGGCCTCGTGGCCGGTGACGGCGCGGAGACTTAAGCCTACCTTCTTTTCTTCCACGTTGATCTTGATGATCTTGAACTCGTGTTCCTGCCCCTGTTCGAGATTGGCTGGAGCGCCGTCATCGCCGACTGCTTCGGAGATGTGGCAGAGGCCCTCGACGCCTTCGGCGATTTCAACGAAAGCGCCGAACTGCGCGGTGCGGAGAACTTTGCCGTGAACCAGGTCGCCGACGCGATGCGCGGCGAAGAAGCTCTCCCAGACGTCGGGCTGGAGCTGCTTGATGCCCAGGCTCAGGCGGCGGTTCTGCGGCTCGACACCGAGAACGACAGCCTTCACCTTCTCACCCTTCTTGACCACTTCGGAAGGGTGCTTGACACGCTTGGTCCAGCTGAGATTGGAGACGTGGACCAGACCGTCGATGCCGTCTTCGATCTCGATGAAGGCGCCGAAATCGGTCAGGTTGCGGACCCGGCCCTCGACCACCGTGCCGGCCGGATAGCGCTCGGTGAGGTGCTCCCACGGGTTCTCCAACAGCTGCTTCATGCCCAGCGAGATGCGGCGGTCGGCGGGGTTGACGCTGAGAACCACCGTATCCACTTCGTCGCCGGGCTTGACCAGCTTGGAGGGGTGCTTGAGGCGCTTGGACCAGGTCATCTCGGAGAGATGAACCAGACCTTCAATGCCCTGCTCCAGCTCGACGAAGGCGCCGTAGTCGGTGACCGAGAGTACGCGACCATGAACGTGCGCGCCCACCGGGTAGCGCTCCGAGGCATCGAGCCAGGGATCGGGCGTCAACTGCTTGAAGCCGAGCGAAACGCGTTGCTTGTCTTTGTCGAACTTCAGCACCTTCACCTGGATCTCGTCGCCGACGTTGACCAGGTCGCGGGGATGGGTGAGACGCCCCCAGCTCATGTCGGTGATGTGCAGCAGGCCGTCGATACCACCGAGGTCGACAAACGCGCCGTAGTCGGTCAGGTTCTTCACCGTGCCGGTGAGGACTGCGTCTTCGCCGAGATGTTCGAGGGTCAGCGAGCGCTTGGTGTTTTGCTCTTCTTCAAGGATCTCTTTGCGGCTGACGACCACGTTACCGCGCTTCTTGTTCAGCTTGATGACGCGGACTTCGATCTGCTGGCCGAGGTAGCCGTCGAGATTCCGCACCGGGCGAATCTCGAGCTGCGAGCCGGGCAGGAAGGCCTTCATGCCGATGTCGACCGTGAGGCCGCCTTTGACGCGGCTGACCACGGTGCCCATGACCGGAACCTTGTCGTTGTGGGCCTTCTCAATGGTGTCCCACACGCGGAGGCGCTGGGCCTTCTCGTAGCTGACCAGGTAGCCGCCATCGGGCTCCTCGCGCTCGATGACCACGTCGATGACTTCGCCGGGCTGAAACTTCACCGCGCCCGTGTGATCCACCACCTGCTCGATCGGCACGAGGCCTTCGGACTTGAGGCCTACGTCGATGACGAGGTGCTTCTCCGTTTGCTTGATGACTGTGCCGGAGACGACCTTGTCGCCATAGGCTTCCACGGCAGCCGCCTCAGCGGCCTGTTCGCGCTCAAAAGCTTCGAGAGCTGCGGAAAAATCTTCAACGGATTCGGGTGCGTGCTCGGAGTGCTTCTGGGTCAGCGGTGCGGCAGCGGCTTGCGTCTGGGCAGATTGATCTTCTGCCTCGGATTCTGCTGCAGGCTCGGTTGAGGCATCGGCGTCCAGCGCGGAGGAAACGAGTTCTGCGGAAGTTTCGAGGTTGGACGTGGATTCGTGCAACGGCTGTTCCAGCTCCGTCGCAGGGTCGAGGGTTGGGGTTTCGGTTTCGGTGTTCAGGGTTATACTCTCGGTTTCGGGATTCAGGACGTTTGCCATCACTGCTGCTCCGGAATTTCTTGCTCTCACGACAATCGAAATGTCGCAGGGCTGACGCCTTTTATGCGGAAGCTTGCAACCGCAGGCGCCGATGGCCTTCTTCCGTAGCGCCGCGCGTGTATTCCAGAAATTTCCATCAGCGACAGTCGTACCGGCCAGGCAGGCTGGCACAGAAAGCGACTCGTCTCCGAGGGAATCACCCGGCACGCATACAGCTGGCTGGAGGGCGGCCGCAGCCCCCTGCAGGATTCCGGGCAGGGAGCTACGAATCAAGTTTACCAATGTCCGGTTTCCAGCGTCAATCCAACAGCTTGGAAGTCTCGCACCGAATCGCCCCTGAGATCGAAAATTTACACACGCCGTTCGCACGGCACGGAGCTTCAAGCACGAAAACCTGAAAAAGTCGGTGTCGCAGGGCACGACCTCGAGCGGACCGGAGCAACACCAAACCTTGCCGCCCACTATACTGATCTCCGGCAGCGATACCCGACATGGATCAGCTCTGGACTCCCTGGCGTTTTGCCTACGTCACCACCGCCGATGGAGCGCCGCGTCCCGGTGTTCCGGCAAGCCTGGCTGCCTGGCCCGGGGACAAGGGATGCGTCTTTTGCAACATTATCGCGTCAATCGATCACGCCATCGCCAATGGAATGAGCACGGAGGAAGCCGAGGCTGCCGGCGGCCTGGTGCTGCGCGGAACGCATTGTTACGTCTGCCTGAATGCGTACCCGTACACGGCGGGTCATGTGATGGTGGTTCCCTACGCGCATCTGGATCGGCTGGCGGGACTGACGGCCGAAGCATCGCACGAGGTGATGGACCTCGCGCGCCAAACCGAGCTGGTACTTGAACGGCTCTATCATCCGCATGGCATGAACATGGGCCTGAACCTGGGCAAGGCCGCAGGCGCCGGCGTGGCGGGACACCTCCACCTGCACGCGCTGCCACGCTGGACCGGCGATACAAACTTCATGACTACGGTAGCCGAGACGCGCGTGCTGCCGGAGGACTTGTCGACGACCTGGAAGAAGATGCGGGAAGCGTATGGGGAGAAGCGGGTCGGCAAATCGGCGGGTTAGCGGGTTCTCAAGATCGCGGAGTTAGCCGCGCTGCGCGCGTGTTCGAGGAGATAGCCGGGTAGCAAGATAGCAGGCTGATTTGCGACAAGGAGGCCGAATGCGCGCGGAATCCGAAGCAACCGTGCAATTTTCCGAAACCTGGCCGGGGCTGCCGATCGGGGCCTGGAGCGACACCTGCGCGACACTGCAGCTCTGGATGCAGATCGTGGGCAAAGTGCGGATGAAGCTCACGCCGCACCTCAACCATACCTGGAACGTGACACTGTACCCGACCATTCGCGGGGTCACGACGATGCCGATGGCGCAGGGCAGCGTGGCTCTGCAGATCGATTTCGATTTTCTCGATCATGTGTTGCGGATCGAATGCGACCGGGGTGTCCGGAGCGTTCCTTTAGAGCCGATGACCGTGGCAGCGTTCTATGCGCGCTTGATGAGTGAGCTGGCGAGCGTGGGCGTGGCAATGCAGATCTGGCGGATGCCGCAGGAGGTCGCGAAGCCGATTCCGTTCGATGAGGATACGGTGCATCAGGCCTACGACCCCGCGTATGCGCAACGGTTTTGGCGGATTTTGTTGCAGACGACACGGGTCTTCACCGAGTTTCGTGCGCGATTTCGCGGCAAGGTGAGCCCGGTGCACCTCTTCTGGGGCGCGATGGACCTGGCGTGTACGCGCTTTTCTGGCCGCGCTGCGCCGCAACATCCCGGTGTACCGGGACTGGCTGACCGGGTGACGCGCGACGCCTATTCGCACGAGGTGAGCAGTTGCGGCTTCTGGCCGGGCGGCGGGAATGCGGATGCAATGTTCTATAGCTATGCGTATCCCCAGCCGCCGGGTTTCGAGCAGTCCGCGATTCGGCCGGGTTTTGCGGCATTCGACACGAAGTTCGGCGAGTTCGTGATGCCGTATGAGGCAATGCGCCGGGCGCCCGATCCGGATGCTGCGCTGCTGGATTTTCTGCAGAGCACGTATGAGGCGGCGGCAGATGGAGGCAAGTGGGATCGAGCGGGGCTGGAGGTGGGCTAAGCGCTTCCCAAGTCTCGCAAACGGGGCCACGCTGTTCGCGGGTCTACTTCAGTGAATCCGACGGACTCTCTTCTGCTTCGGCCGCCAATGCAAGTTCCTCCTGATCCACATCGGCGCGGTCGAGGAGCTTCTTCGGAATCGACTTGGTGGTGCGAAGGCCGAGCTTCTTGAGCATTTCCACTTGACGGATGAGATTGCCGCGTCCGTCGGCCAGCTTCTTCATCGCGTCGGAATAGTGGTCGCCCGTCTTGCGCAGGCTGTCTCCGATTACTTCCATATCCGTGACGAAGCCGACGAATTTCTCGTAGAGCTCGCTGCCGCGCTCCATCACGTCGCGCACGTTGCGGGCCTGCCGCTCCTGCTGCCAGAGCACGCTGACGATGCGAATGACGTAAAGCAGAGTGGTCGGGCCGACGAGCAGGATGCCTTGCCGGTAAGCGTCGGACCACAGCTCGGCATCCGCCTGCAGAGCCATCAGAAACGCGGGCTCGATGGGCACGAACATCACTACGAAATCTGGCGCTTCGAGCTCCGGCAGGCGGTGATACCCGGCCTTGGCCAGGCTCGTGATGTGGCTGCGGACGCTGGCGATGTGCTGCTTGAGTGCTGTTCTGCGATCGTCTTCCCCGCTCGCACTCACGCAGTCGGTGTAAGCCGTGAGTGACACCTTGGAATCGATGACGAGGTTGCGCCCCCCAGGCAGAAAGACGATGACGTCGGTGCGAACCGAGCGAGCGCGTTCGCCGTTCTCGCCCTCGATGCCGGCGAAGGTCTGCTGGAAGCTGTATTGCTCGCCCTCGCGCAGGCCGACCTTGTCGAGCAGATCGCGGAGGATGAATTCTCCCCAGTCGCCCTGCGTCTTGGCTGAGCCGCGCAAAGCCGTGGTGAGGTTGCGCGCATCTTCGGAGAGCTGTTGATTGAGCCCGGCCAGCCCGCCGATGAGGGTCTCGAGCTTGGTGACGCCGGTCTTCGAATCGGACTGCGCTTCTTCGACCTTTTTGCGGAAGTCCTCGATCTGCGTCTTGAGCGGGTTGAGCAGATTGCCCAATTCCTTCTGGCTCCCTTCGGAGAAACTCTTCGACTTCGTTTCGAGAATTTCGGTCGCCAGGGTCTGGAACTGATCGGCCAGGGCCTGCTTGGCTTTCTCGAGCAGCGCCACCTTGTCCGCCATATTCTGGCGCTCGTGGGCGAGATCTGCTTCGAGCTTGCTGATGCGGGCGGCCTGCACACGGGCGGAATCGCCGGCCGCGTGCAACTCACCCTTCATGCCGTCGCGCTCCGCAGTGATGCGCCCAATGGTCCGCTCGCGTTCCGCGGCGAGCGACTCGAATCCCGCCTGGCGCGTGGCCTCGGACTGGGCGACCGCAAGCCTCGCATGCGCCGCAGCCAGCGCCTCTGCGGCTTCGCGGGTGCGCTGCTCCAGGAGCGCCTTCTCAGATCTTGCCGCGATCGCGCGCATCCAGAAACCAACCACGATCCCCACCACCACCGCGGCGAGAATACCCAGAACCTGCGCCATATCGATGAACTACCTCTTCGCCTAATGTACGCCTTTTGCCTGTGCAAGACAGGCCCGGAATCCGCGACGCCAAGAGGGTTCCCGATCTCGAAGCATGGACCGGATTTTGCTCAGAGACTTGACTTTATTTCCACTTGGCGCGCCTTTACATGCCCCCCGCCGCCCGGTAGACTTGGAGTTTCGGGGCCATGCGCCGGATTCCCGGCGCGGTGGTTGTGTTGGTGTGTGGTAAGCCGGTATCGTAGGCAGGCGGACAGGCGAGATGTGCGGCAACTGACGCCCCGAATGCGTTTCAGATTTTTTGCGAACCAGAATTGAGGAGAATCACGCATGGCTGTTGAAGAAAAAGTGAAGCAGATCATCGTCGAGCAGCTGCAGGTGGACGAAGCTGAGGTGACCCCGGGCGCGAGTTTTCAGGAGGACCTGGGAGCTGACTCTCTCGACGTGGTCGAGCTCGTGATGCAGTTCGAAGAGGCCTTCGACCTCGAGATTCCCGACGAGGACGCCGAGAAGATCAAGACCGTCAAGGATGCCATCGAATACATCGAGAAGAACGAGAAGACCGCGAAAGGCAAGTAACTGGTGAATCGTCGAGTTGTCATCACCGGCCTTGGGCTGGTATGCGGTGTAGGCAATACCGCTCCCGAGGTGTGGCGACAGTTACTGGCCGGGGCAAGCGGCATGGGCCCCATTCAGGGCTTCGACACAACCGGCTTCCCCGTGACCTTTGCCGCCGAGGTCAAAAATTTCGATCCCCTCAACTTCGTGGAAAAGAAGGAAGCGCGCAAGATGGGGCGCTTCATCCATTTTGCGTTTGCGGCCACCCATGAAGCCATCACTCAATCGGGGCTGAAGATCACGCCGGAGATTGGCGACCGCGTGGGCGTGTTTATCGGCTCCGGCATCGGCGGGTTCGAGATTATCGAGCGCGAACACTCCAACCTTCTTGCGGGAGGCCCACGCAAGATCTCACCCTTCTTCATTCCCGCGGTGATTGTGAATATGGCGGCGGGGCAGGTCAGCATTCGGTATGGCGCCAAGGGGCCCATCTCCGCAACGGCCACGGCGTGCGCCACCAGCGCCAACTCCATCGGCGATTCAGTGCGCATGATTCTGCACGGCGATGCAGACGTGATGATTGCCGGCGGCGCGGAGGCTTCGGTCACACCCCTGTCGGTAGGCGGTTTTGCGGCCATGCGCGCGCTCTCCACGCACAACGACGATCCCACGCACGCCAGCCGCCCCTTTGACAAAAACCGCGACGGATTCGTGATCGGCGAAGGCGCCGGCATCGTGATTCTCGAGGAACTGGGGTTCGCGAAGGCCCGTGGCGCGAAGATTCTGGCCGAGGTGATCGGCTACGGCATGAGCGCCGATGCGCATCACATGACCGGCATTGCTCCAGAGGGCCAGGGCGCGCAACGCAGCATGCGGGCGGCGCTGAAAGATGCAGGCATTGCGCCCGAAGAAGTAGGCTATGTGAATGCCCACGCGACGTCAACCCCTGCGGGCGATGGCAACGAGTCAAGGGCTATCGAAGGCGTCTTTGGAGAACACGCGCTGAGCGGCACGCTCAAGGTGAGCGGCACAAAGTCGATGACCGGGCATCTGCTGGGCGGTGCGGGCGGGCTTGAGGCCGGCATCACCGTGCTGGCATTGGAGAATCAGATGCTGCCGCCAACCATGAACCTCGAGGAAGCCGACGTCGAGTGCCGATTGGACTACGTGCCCAACAAGCCGATTCCTCATAGCTTCGAAGTGGCGCTGTCAAATTCCTTTGGCTTCGGCGGCATCAACGCGACGCTCATTATGCGGCGCTGGGTGGAATAAGTCAGGGATCAGAAAGCCGACGGCGCACATTCTTCGCGATGTGCGCCGTTTGTATTTCGACCAGGCAATCAGCTGGCGTGTTAGCTCATCACGGCTGCCCAGCCCACGCTGATGAGCGTGAAGAGAGCCCACCAGCCGAAGACCGCGATGTACCCGGAAGAGCGCTTGACGCCGGCGACCGTGGCGACGCCGATTCCGAGCACAATCATGGTCCAGATGGTTACGATGTCGAGCGCACTGGCCAGCGAATAGAGCGCCGCGTTAGTTTCGAGCGGATTGAGGAACGCTCCGATGTTGGTGGGTGAATAGTTCTTGATGTTGAACGACTCCGGAGCGGTGCCCGCATAGATGACGATCGTCCCCAGAATCACCTTGAGCACCCCGGGAAGCCCCGCATACATCCAGGCCGCGAAAATGCTGCCATAGGTAGCTTTGCCGCCGAAGATGAAGTTGATTGTGCCCCACAGGCCAAGCGAGCCGACTCCAATAATGATGAGCAGGAGCAGCGGGTTCGCGATGAAGATGCCTTGCGTAATGTTGAGCGAGATCTTCATCGACATTTCGCGTTGTTCGGGCGTCGCCTGGGCCAGTTTTTCTTCCTGCTTCGGATTCAAATGGATCTGGTTCTGGACGACCTGCTGCATGCCGATGCGGTTCGTTACCGCAAAGAACAGCACGTAGCCCAGCAGCGTAAAGATGATGAACGGCATCCACCAGCTCTTGTGGCCGCGCTTAATATCCAAGAAAGTTTTCGACGGGGCCGTGAAAATGTTGATCACGCGCTGCCACTGCGACAAGGCCGGCACCTGCTCGGCTGCCGGCTGCACTTGAAGATCATTCATGATTCTTCCCTTCCCGAAATACGGTTCGCCGAACGGTGCCAGTTGCCCTGCCCGATGAGACCACCTCTGTTGGCAAGCGGTCGCGTTTTTTCGGCGAACCGAGGGCCAGACTCGATGCGGTCGGCACAAACGACTGCGCCCGCCCGCGATTGTATCGTCGAAGGCCGCCGGAAAGAAACGATTTTTGGTGAAGAGATGGGAAGAAGAGCGCGCTCAGATGCCCGGGGTCGCGTTATCAGAAACCGTCGCGGGATCCTCTGTGTTTTCGTCAGGCTTGGTCAGGTCGTGCGGGTGCGGTTTGTGCGCCGGCCCCGCGCCCACATAGCTCTTGTAGACCGTGATGTGAAAGCAGGACTGACGAAACTCTTCTTCCACGTCAATCTTGCCCTCGGCCTGCAGGCTGTTCAGCCGGTCGCGCATCCAGTAGATCTCGCTCCGCGTCAAACCGCGCTTGGCGATGTCGATGGTCGCACCGGTGAGATGGGGGCTGGCGATGTCTCCCTCGGCGGGAGCGGCATTGCCATTGGTCCGCATCAGGTGCTTCTGGTATTGGACCGTGCGCACCGCAGAGCTGACTTCGAACGAACGATGGAATTGCGCTTCGTGGGCCTTGGACAGATCGGCGAGGAAGGATGCGGTCCAGGGACGGCAGTAGCGGCGGTCAACGGGCAGTTCAGGATTCACGGCGAGACCGCTCGACTCAGGCACACGGACCAACTGGCCACCGGCGATTCGGGCCTGCAGATCGGCGTCGTCTTCAATCCGCTCCAGGTTATCGGCGTTGGTCTTCTCATTCTGGCGAATCAGAGATTCCAGGGAGCCGCGCAGCGGCGCCATGGCGACAATCCTGGTGCTGCGAAACGGGTCGACGGCGGCGGCCAGTTCCGCATGCGTCGTGGGAGTCTCCGCTGCAGCGATCTGGTCGGCGGCTTCCTGAGCCGTCGAGGTGTTGCTGTCGGTGTTGTCGGCAACTTCCGCATCGGCAACGGGTCTGGAAGTCCCTGTTGTTGCGCGCTGGCTGGATGCAGCATTGGAGGCATCGGCGGCAGGCGTTTCTCTCTGGTCAGTCTCGGCAACGCGTTGAAGATGGGCACGCCGGGCCTGCGCATGCATCCACGCGTAACGGCGGATGGGCATGCGGGTGCGTACAAGGACGGCGCGATGACGCACGGTTCTGAGGCGCGCGGTCGAAGCGTGCGACGTTCTGCGTGCCGACGCGCGATGGACCGTGTGGCTCCGCGCCGACTCGGAACGATGCTGCGAGGATTGGGCGGTGCGATGCGCGCGCGAAGACGTAGCCGTAGAGCAGTTGCCCGTGGCGGCGAGACAGAGTGCGCAGAAGAAAGCGACGATTGCGGTCCGCACCTGGAGGGGCGCGCGAAGAACCGGGAGCAACATGAGTATAGGACGCATAAACAACGAATTCGGGTGATGAGAGAGGTACACGATCCGCGTTCTCGTGCATGCCCAGTGTACCGCAGGTTAGATCGCACCAACGATTAAGATGCACCAAAGTGCGGTAACGGAGGTGTTAGAAGCAACCCCCTGCCCGGGCTGCGGTCCCTGCCCTATGGGAACCCGCAGTTGCGGGCGGAAGTTGCGGGTGATTGGAGTGGTACGCAATCAATGCGGCGCCTGAGCCGCAGTGTTTGGTTAGGAGAAGAATCGATAGCCCACCGACCTCATGGACAAGACGATCCGTCGCGTAACCGATCTCAAGGAGCAACAAGCCGAAACCTACCGCTATTGGCGCAGGCGCCCTGTTGGCGAACGGCTTGAAGCAGTATGGGAAGTGACTGCTACGGCCTATGCGGTGAAGGGGATCAAGTACGATGCTGCCCGAAGATCTAAAGCAACTCTTACTCGTATTCAACTCCCACGGAGTTGAATATTTGATGGTAGGCGGCTACGCAGTGGGCGTCTACGCCGAGCCGCGTGCTACGAAGGATCTTGATCTGTTTATCCGCTCCGATGTGAAAAATAGTGAAGCGGTTTTCGACGCTCTTGCGGCATTTGGAGCACCGCTCTCCGGGATCAGCCCAGTTGACTTTCGTGATGCGCCAACTGCTGTTTTCCAGCTTGGCAATCCGCCGGGGCGCGTCGATATTCTGCAGTCTATTGACGCTGTGACATTTGAAGAAGCGTGGACCCAGCGCACCGACACGATCGTTGACGGTGTCTCCGTCCAAGTGATCTCCGCGAGCTCCTGGTCCGCAACAAACTCAAGTCCGCTAGACTGCGCGACCTGGCCGATGTAGGGGCTATTCGCGAATCTGACAAACAAGCCGGCGGTTAATCCTGCCAAAACGCCGGCCCCGTTTCTTACTGCAGCAGCGTGCCCTGGTCGTCTTCCTTGGCCACTTCTTCAGGCGGAATGATGACGGCGGCCGCGACCTTGTCATCGTCCTCGAGATTCAGCAGGCGTACGCCCTGCGTGGCCCGGCCCGCGGCGCGAATCTGCTTCGTATCGATGCGGATGATCTTGCCGAACTGACTGATGACCATCAGTTCGCTGGTCTCGTCGACGAGCAGAATCGATGCCGTCTTTCCCACCTTCGGCGTGGCTTTGAGATTGGTCACGCCCTGGGCGCCGCGCGCGGTGAGCCGATACTCGTCCACGTCGGTGCGCTTGCCAAAACCGTTTTCGGTCACGGTCAAGATGCGCGACTGGGTGACGCAGAGCTTTTCGTCCAGCTCTTTAAGTTCGGTCCAGGAGTCCTCGAAAGCCTTCTCTGCGTTTTTCTCCCTGGTCTTTAGCTTTTCGTCGTCGGATGCGCCGTTGCGCCGGTCTTCGCGCGCCTTCTGCAGGGCATCCTTCGCCTGGGTCAAGGCTTTGCGTAACGTGGCAAGCTTGTCGCTCAGGCCGCGGGTCTTCGCGCACTCGTCCCGCTCCTTGTCGCGCGTCTCATCGGAGTCAGTGATGGCCGCGCCAATGAGATAGTCGTCCTTCTTGAGCGAGATGCCCTTGTTGCCGGCGGCGTTCCGCCCCATGGGGCGCAGGCCCATGCCGCTGCGCTCCGGGTCGTACTCTTCCTGGAAGCGGATCGCCGAGCCCTCGCGCGTGGCGAGGAAGATGAATTGCTTGCCGTTGGTGAGACCGGCGGTGACAAGGTCGTCGTCCTTGTCGATGGCAATCGCGATGATGCCGCGGGCCATGACGTTGGAGAAATCCTTGAGGGGCGTCTTCTTCACGATGCCGTTGCGGGTCGCAAAGAAGATATACTTCCCTTCCTCTTCGAGGTCGCGCACCGGGAGAATGGTGCGCACGTTTTCGCCGGGCTGCAGGCTGAGCAGGCTCTGGATCGACTTGCCCTTGCCGGCGGCGCTGACATCGGGGACCTCGTACACCTTGAGCCAGTAGACGCGGCCGGAATTGGTGAAGCAGAGCAGGAAGGCATGCGTCGAATCGATGATGAGCTGCGAGACGAAATCTTCTTCGCGGGTCTTCATGCCGGTGCGTCCGGTGCCGCCGCGGCGCTGCTGTCGATAGATCGAGATGGGCGTGCGTTTCAGGTAGCCCTGGTGGCTCACGGTCACGGCCACCTGCTCGTCGGCGATTAAATCCTCGATCTGAAGCTCTGCCGATTCGTCGATGATCTGGGTGCGGCGCGCGTCGCCATAACGGTCGCGCACATCTTCCAGCTCCTTTACGATCACCGAACGCAGCTTTTTGTCGCTGCCAAGAATCTCTTCGTACTCGGCGATCTTGGCGCGAATTTCCGCCAGCTCTTTCAGAATCTCGTCGACCGAGAGCTGGGTGAGCCGGTAGAGCTGCAGTTCGAGGACGGCGTCGACCTGCTTGAGGGTGAGGCCGCGCTCTTCGGTTGGCAGGCGCTCCCGATCGAGCTTGATGATGATCTCGTTGCCCTTGCCCCAGGCATAGAGGTTTTCGCGCGCCTCGGCACGCGAAGCCGATGCGCGAATGATGCGGATGACCGTGTCGAGATTGTCGAGGGCGATCTTGTAGCCCTCGAGAATGTGTTCGCGCTCGCGGGCCTTGCGTAAAAGGTAGACCGTGCGGCGCTGCACCACCTCAATGCGGTGGTTGATGAAGGTGCGAATGGCTTGATCGAGCGGGAACTCTCGCGGCTGGCCGTTGAGCACGGCCAGAAAGATCATGGAGAAGCTCTCCTGCATCTGCGTATGCTTGTAGAGCTGGTTGAGGATGATCTCGGGCTGCGCGCCGCGCTTCAACTCGATGACGATGCGCATGCCGTCGCGATCGCTTTCGTCGCGCACATCGCCGATTTCGTCGATTACCTTGTCGTTGACCAGCTCGGCAATGCGCTCAATCAGCTTGGACTTGTTGACCTGGTAGGGAATCTCGGTGACGATGATTGCCTGCCGCTCTTTGGTCAGGGTCTCGGTAGCCACCTTGGCGCGCATCATGAAGCGGCCGCGGCCGGTCTTGTAGGCGTTCACGATGCCGGCCTTGCCATAAAGAAAGCCGCCGGTGGGGAAATCAGGCCCCAGCACGTGCTTCAGCACTTCGGGCAATCCATAGTTGGGATGCTTCACGAGATCGATGGTTGCGTTGACGACCTCGGTCAGGTTGTGCGGCGGAATGTTGGTCGCCATGCCGACCGCAATGCCGTTCGAACCGTTCACAATCAGATTGGGGATGCGCGTGGGTAGAACCGTCGGCTCCGTTGTGGACTCGTCGTAGTTCGGCGTGAAGTCCACGGTCTCCATTTCGATATCGGCCAGCAGTTCGCCGGCGATGCGCGCCATGCGGCACTCGGTGTAGCGCATCGCTGCCGGAGGATCGCCGTCGACGGAGCCGAAGTTGCCCTGCCCATCGATGAGCGGGTACCGCAGCGAGAAGGGCTGCGCCATGCGCACCAGGGTGTCGTAAATCGCCGAGTCGCCGTGGGGGTGATACACACCCATGGCCTGGCCTACGACCTTGGCGCACTTGGTGTATTTCTTGTTGTACTCGAGCCCCATCTCGCTCATGGCGTAGAGCACGCGGCGATGCACGGGCTTGAGGCCGTCGCGGGCGTCGGGCAAGGCGCGGCCGATGATGACCGACATCGAGTAGTCGAGATACGACCGGCGCATCTCCTCTTCGATGTTGATGGGAATGTGACTCGGATTATTCGGCGGCGTGCCGCCATCGAGCGGAAGCTGGGGATTCTGATCGTCTGCCATAAAAGGTCTTTTGCACCGGTTGCAGGCCGCTCTTGTTCCCTTGGGAGGGCGCCAAAGAGGGGAGCTGAAGGTGAAGCGGCGAAAGGCCGCGCCAAAAGACTATTTTACCGCCTCGAGGCACCCTGGCACAAGACGATGCATAGGAAATAAGTCTTTGTTTTGCATTTATTTATCAATCAGATATCCAGGTTTTGAACAGTGCTCGCAGCGCTGACGTCCCGGGCGGTTTTCGATGCGTCACCCGCGCTGTTTTCAGAGTTGAGAATCCATTGATCCAGGAGCCGGAATTGAGGGTTCGTCCCCTGCGATTCCAGTCAAGAAAAGTAGCCTTCTCATGGACCTAAGAAAACACCTCGATCTCGTCGCCCACATCCGATCGCCATTCCTTTGCAGGGCAGGCTCGATCACTGCCCCACACGCCAGGGGGACGCACTCGTCCAGTGGGTGAGTTGTTCGATCGCCCATGCGTTCGACTTATCTTTGTGGCATGAGGTACATGGATTGGGGATGCCCGACTGTTCCGTCTCCTGCGGGGTGATGAAGCGGAAGGTATGTGCGGCGACGTAGTTGTCTTTGATGGTCTGCTCGATGCGCGGCATGTGACACGCGGTGCATTGGCTGCCTGCGCTGTTTGGTGTGTGATGGGTGTGCTCGCTGACCGTGCCGTGCAAACCCGCAGGATTTTCGCGGGTGTGACAGCCGAGGCATAACGCATTGCCGGTTACGGGCAGGTTCGAAACTGCGCTGCTATGCACCTGATGGCAATCGAAACACCGCAGGCCGCGGTGATACATGTTGCTCTGAACGAAATCATTGCCCTGCATGCGATTCTTATGCGCGGTGAGATCGGCGAATTGATAGAAGTCGGTGACGCCCGGCTTGAGTTCCTCGAGCCTCCAAAAGTCGACCAGGCGGTCCCCGGGGACGAAACCCACCGGCCAGTCGTAGAAGCGGCCGTCAATAGGGTTGGCAAGCGGACGCCCCTGGGTGTGGCATTGCATGCAAACGTCATTGCCGCGCACGAAGCCGAGATTGGCTGGATTCACTATGTTCTTCGCGGTCGGATGCTGCATATGCACACTGCCGGGACCGTGGCACTTCTCGCAGCCCACGTTCCATTCCGTGACCTGCTTCGTGTGAATGTCGTAGTTGACCGAATGACAACCGTCGCAGGTCGGGCCTGTCGGGCGATCGAAGTTCGTGGGCCCGTAGTCGGTGACCCACCAGTCGGTGCCGGCCTCCACATGGTAAGGGGCCCACTTGTGTTTCTGCACATCCCATTGCGCCGGAAGCGGGAAGTAATCGTCGCCGCGCTTGGTGAAGTAGCGCTGTTTAAAACGACCTCCATAGGTGAAGGCTACGTCATCGAGTGTGAAGGCGCGCACGGGATCGGGATGGGTGAAGTCGCCGACCACTGCTTCAGGATGCTCGCGCGGGTCGAGCAGAACGTTGGCCATGCGGCTCTGCTTCCAGCCGTTGTACTGGACAAGGTGGCAGGGCTTGCAGGCGGCGGAACCGACATAGTGGACTCGGACGCTCGACGTGGGGGCGGATTCGGTTTGCTTCACAGGTGAAGACTGGCCGGACGCGGAAAACGCGACGACAAGGAAGCCCAGGCTAAGCGACGTCCTGCGGACGCAATGCAGAGCCCACTGGATACAGGTCATAGGGTCCACCTCGGCGTTCGGCTCATAGGCCAGCGGTGCATTAGATCAAGCTGGGCAGCGTCATGAGGCAGACGACCACCTGCAAGAGAACGATGCACGCAGCCGCCGCGATGAAGAGCCGGCCGCGGGAAGACTCAAAGGCGTCGGCAAATACGCCTCCTATGAAGGTCAGGAGAAAGGGCACTGCCCAAAGCCAGGGAGTGCCGAGAGACCCGGTGGTGACCAGCAGAAGCAGGACCAAGGCACAGACGATCGGCGCCGTGTTGCCAAAGTAGCGGGATCGACGAATGCCGAGATAGAGGATCAGAGCGGCCGCCGCGGCCAGACTGACTCCCGCATCGCCGAACGTCGAGAAGAAGCGCTTCGCCGGCTCAAGTGAGATCCAGACAAAGCCGGCGGCGGAGCGGAAGACATAGCTGAAAGCATCAGGCGAAAAGCCGTAGCACACGAAAACGAGGATCAACGCACCAGCTACGGCCACCAACACCGCAGGCAACACATGGCTGCGTCTGCCCTCCGCCACCCAAAGCATGAGCACCAGCCCGAGCAGGGCCGCGATGGGCAGGGCCGCGATGTGCGACGCCGCCGCCATTCCCAAAGCCGCTGTGAGCAGAAGAATGCGTGGTCTCCACTTGCGGCGCGGGCCTTGCATGGCATGCGCCACGCCGATGCAGGTATAGATGGCTCCGTACACACCGAGCGCGGCGAACATGTCTGGCGCGGGCGTCACGCAGGCCTTGAGGATGGGTGGAGAGAAGCAATAGAGCGCCAGAGCCGTATAGCCGCCCCAGTTGCCATAAAGTCGCCGCGTGACCCACCACAGGCCCGCACCGAGCACACAGCCGGCGAACAAGAAGGGAAGCCGCAGCAGGAGAAGGATGTGCGTCAGTTGATGGCGCAGTTCCCAGGTGCTGATGGGAGCCGCCGAGGTTCCGAGAGACTGCACGACGCGATCTTCCGGTTTGCGAAAGATGTCGAGCCCGCGCTCTACCAGCAGATTGAGCGTGAGAGGCAATCCGGCCACGCGGTAGGCAAAGACGCCGTCGCGGATATTGCCACAGCTAGTGAAGTAGCCCGCAAGCGGCGAGGGCTTCTCCCACATCTCGCGCCCGCAGCGGGCGTATTGATAGTCCTGATCGGAGAGAGTCTGATGTCCGGTGATCCAGAGGCCCTGCGCCAGAAAGAGCAGGAGGAGCCCGGCGGCGATGCGCTGCGGCAGGTTGAAGCGGAAACGGCGAAGGCGGGCAAACCGGTGGGTCATCACGAGCGGGAGCGGTCTTTACCAGTCTAAACGGCGGGCGCGAGGCGGCGTAGAAACGCGAAAGCCGCTCCGAAGAGCGGCTTTCG
>DATDIQ010000042.1:0-67753 GCA_036520995.1 Occallatibacter sp. | reverse complement strand
TGTCCGATAACAGATATTCTGTATACTAGAGCCGCCCATGCGTAAACGCGGGCCTCCCCGCATCGAGATCGGCCGTTGCCTGCCTCTTCCCTCCCAGGAAAGTTTGTCTACATTTTGTAGCGGCCCATGTCTTCGTCGTTCAGGCCTTCGAGCCAGCCACGCATTTGCTCCGCCGTCGGACCTTCAGGAGGGCCTGACGTATTGAGCTTGGCGGACTGCATCACCTGCTCAGAGACGAAGATTGGGCAATCGGCGCGCAGCGCCAGCGCAATGGCATCCGATGGCCGTGCATCCACCACGATCGACTCGTTCTCCTGGCGCATCCACAGCACCGCGAAGAAAGTATCATCTTTAAGTTCTGTAATAACAATGCGTTCAAGCACACCACTTAAGTGCCGGATTAGGTTTCTGGTCAAATCGTGCGTCATCGGCCTGGGAGTCGCCAGCTTCTCGATCTCAATCGCGATCGCGTTGGCCTCGAAGATCCCTACCCAGATTGGCATCACGGTTTCCGACGCCACGTCTTTCAGAACCACGATCGGCATGTTCGTTGCCGGGTCCAACATCAGTCCGCGAATCCGAACCTCGACATCCATGGGTCCTCTCCTCGGCCGCCTCTTTGTTAGACGGCCTCGCCGACAAGACTGTTGGGAAATGCCGCGGTGATTCTCACGCGCGCATAGCTGCCGGCCGCCGGCGCAATCGGCTGCGTACTCGTAAAGTTTACGGGTTTGTTCTGGCTGCTGCGGCCGCCGATTTGTCCCCGCGCCGAAACCGGATTCTCAATCATCACTTCCATAATTTGCCCGATGTGCTTCGAATAGTTGATCCTTTGAAGTTCGCGCTGGCGATCCAGCAGCACTTGCAAGCGATTTGCCTTCTCCGGCTCCGGGATTGAATCTATCATCGTCAGCGCCGGCGTATTGGGTCGCGGCGAGTACTTGAATCCGAAGACGCAATCGTACTCCACCGTCGCCAGCAGATCCATCGTCTCAATGAAGTCATCGGCCGTCTCGCCGGGAAATCCGACAATGATGTCCGTCGACAGCGCGATGGGTCGCTTCGCGCTCTTGATCCATGCAATGCGTTCCAGGTACCACTCGCGCGTGTACTCCCGCGCCATCCTCTTCAGCACCCGCGACGATCCCGACTGCACCGGCAGATGTACGTGATCGCACAGCGTCGGCACCGCGTCGATCGCTTCCACAATGTCGCGCGTAAAGTCCCGCGGATGGCTCGTCATAAACCGCACCCGTCTTATCCCCGGCACTTGACCCACGGCCGCCAACAAATCTGCGAAAGACAACTTCCCTTCCGGATCACGATAGCTGTTTACGTTCTGTCCGAGCAGTTGAATTTCGGTATAGCCCTGGCCGGCAATCCGCCGCGACTCGGCCAACACCGACGACGATCCGCGGCTGCGTTCTTTTCCTCTTGTATACGGGACGACACAATACGCGCAAAACTTGTCGCAGCCCTCGACGATGGTGATGTACCCCCGATAGGGATTCTGCCGCGCGGTGAACTCGGTCTCAAAGGTTTCCGCGGTCTGCCGGTCATCGAGCCCTGTCACCCGCGTCTCGCCCGACTCCAGTCGCGCGAGCATCTCGGGCAGCTTGCGATACGACGCCGAACCCGACACCAGCGACACATACGGCGCACGCTCGAAGATCTTTTCGCCCTCCTGCTGCGCAACGCAGCCGAGCACGCCAAAGCGCTTTCCCTGCTTGTGAAGCTTTTTGTAATCGTTCAGGCGATTGAACACCTTCTGCTCTGCCTTGTCGCGAATCGAGCAGGTGTTGTAGAGGATGAGCCCAGCCTGCTCTTCGGTCTCCACCTGGCGGTAGCCCTCGTGCTCAAGGGTGCCGATCACCTTTTCCGAGTCATGGGCATTCATCTGGCAACCGAAGGTCTCAAGGTAGAAGGTTTTCTCTGAAGCCATGGCAATCCTGAGTATATCGTGGTCGCAACTTGGTCCCGCATCCTCAACCCGCATCACTGTGCGGTTCTGAACAGAGCCGCCGAAAGCGAACACAGCAGCTCACCCTTACGCCCGTGTGCCTTCCATTAGAATCTACGACTTAAATCCCTGCGCCGAATGGCCAGCGGCGTGCATCGAAGAGGCCGACAACGTCTGACCCGGAGAGTTTGCCTTCATGCCTCTCGAAGTCCAGGGCCTCCCCCCGCTTCTGAGTGTCTTCGACAGGTCCCGGGCGCTCCATTTCTATCGCGATCTGCTTGGCTTCAAGACAACGGCAACTTCTCCGCACCTCTCCGCGAATCCCGATAGCCTGAATTGGTCCATCCTCGCGCTCAACGGGACGGCCCTCATGCTGAAGACAGCTACCGACTCTGCTTCCAGCGGAAAGCCTGAACACCACTCCCGCACTTGGAGCGACAAATGAAAACCGTTTTTCAGGATCTGCGCTACGCGTTTCGCCAACTCGTCAAGCTTCCCGGTTTTACCCTGACGGCCGTCCTTTCCCTGGCCCTCGGCATCGGTGCCACCACCGCCGTTTTCAGCGTGGTCTATGCCATCCTCGTAGATCCCTATCCGTATGCGAATCCCGACCGCATGATTCATTTGCGCATGCAGATGCCCAATGGCGCTATGCGCGGCTTCGGCCTGACCGCCTCGCAATGGCAGAAGATTCGCAAAGCCCCAGTCGTCGAAGATGCATTTCTAGCTGATGGGTGGAGCCTCACCGTCACCGGCAGCGATGTGCCAGAAGACGTCGAAGCCGATTTCTTCAGCTCGAATGCCTTCAACTTTTTTGGCGTGCCAGCTGCGCTCGGCCGCGGCCTGCAGCCCTCCGACGCAATCGATGGCCAGGATCCCCAACCGGTCGTCGTGCTCAGTTACAAATTCTGGCAGCGCCACTTCTCCTCGAACCCCGATGTCCTCGGAAAAACGCTGCAGATGGTCCACAAGAACTACACCATCGTGGGCGTCGCGGGCCCGCGCTTCACGTGGGACGACGTCGACGTCTACGTCCCGCAGAAAATCACGGCGGATCCGGTCCATGCGTTCTATGTTGGGGTACGTCTCAAGCCCGGCGTGAGTCACGCGCAGGCCGATGGCGCGCTCCAGCCGCTCATCCAGCAATTTGCCAAAGAAACGCCGAAACACTTTCCCACCGGCGCATTCAAGCTCCACGTGCAGGGATTGAACGAAGATTTCCTCGATCAGCTCGGAGGAACCCTGGCGCTGCTCTTCGGCGCCGTCGCCCTTCTGCTGCTCATCGGCTGCGGCAATGTCTCGATCCTGTTGCTCGCGCGCGCCACCGCACGCCAGCATGAGTTCGCCGTTCGTGCGGCGATCGGCGCCAGCCGCAAACGCATCGTTCGCCAATTGCTCACCGAATCGCTCCTGCTCTCCATCACCGGGGCGGCCCTGGGCGTCTTGCTCGCCTACAAATCGCTCAATTTCATCGTGAGCGGACTGCCTCAGTACTCATTCCCGCACGAAGCCGCGATTCGCATCAATCTGCCGGTTCTCCTCTTCAGTGTCGCCGTCGCCCTCGCAACCGGCATTCTCTTCGGACTTTCCCCTGCCCTGCAGCTCTCGCGCACGCAAGCCACCGAAGCTCTGCAGTCGGCAACGCGCAAGATCGCTGGAAGCGTCAGCGGCAAGCGCATCCACAGCACGCTTATCGCTGGGCAGATTGCGCTCACCCTGCTCATGCTCGCCGGCGCGGGAGCAGCCATGGAAGGCTTCGTCCGCATGCTCAATATCCCGCTGGGCTACAACCCGCACAATGTCATGTCCGTCGGGATCCCAGTTCACGAAGGAACCTACAAAACCATTGGCGAGCGCAGCGCCTACTTTGAGCAACTGCGTGCCAAGGTTGCCGAGGTGCCCGGTGTCTCGATGGCCGCTATCTCCACCAATGCCACGCCGCCCTCGAACGGCAACGAGACCACTTTCGAAATTATGGGCAAGCCCTCTTTTCAGGATCAGCCCGCGCGTCTCAACTTTGTCAGTCCCGAATACTTTCCGGTGCTCAAGATTCCGGTCACGCGCGGCCGCATCTGGGATCAGGACGAGAATCACCGCGCCGCTGCAGTCGCCGTGGTCAACGAAACCTTTGCGCGCCGCTACTTCCCCAACGAAAATCCCGTGGGCCATTCGCTCAAAACATCCGCCATGCAAGATCAGCCTCCCTTCAACCTCGCCGCGCCCACAGCCGGCGGCTGGATCCTGATCGTCGGCGTCATCGCCGACAAGCGCGATGACGGCCTGGGCAAACCCATTCTGCCCGAAGCCTTCGTTCCCTACACCATGTCCATGCGCATGTGGACCCAGATTCTCGTGGGCTCCGACGTGCCGCCGCTCACGCTTCTGCACGCGGTCCAGCAGAAGATCAACTCCGTCGATCACGATCAGCAGACCCAGCGCCAGGTAGAAGATCTTGAGCAGTGGATCAGGGACCAACCTGAATGGGCGCGCGGCCGGCTCGTGGCATGGCTCTTTGGCGCCTTCGCGGCATTGGCGCTGGTCCTCGCGGCAGTCGGCCTTTACAGCGTGGTCTCCTACATCGTCGTGCAACGCACCAGCGAGTTCGGTATTCGCATCGCGCTCGGCGCGCAACGCGGCCACGTCCTCAACATTGTCTTTCGCTCCATGCTCGCCAGCGTGGGAGGCGGCATTCTCGCCGGCATCGTCCTCACTTTGGCTCTCAACAAAGTTATGGCGAGTTGGGCCACCGAGAGCTCACGCGATCCGTTGATGCTGCTGGCCTCGGCTCTGGCTCTCGCCACCGTGGCAGCGATCGCCTGTACCTTCCCTGCGCGTCGCGCCGCGGGCGTCGACCCGATGAAAGCCATCCGCTACGAATGAGCCGTAATGCTTCGATTCGCACAACACGTGCCTTCCTACCCGCTTGCCACAAAAAAGCTGGGAGCGGTATCGTCGCGCCCCCAGCCGCTCGGCTTCGCGCCGTCTGCAGGCAAGCCCACACACTGCGCGAGTCCGAAGCTCCGGTATTACCGGCTGTGTTGTTTGTAAAAGGCGCTAATGTCCGCTCTATAGTTTTCAGCGGCTTCGACCTCGTGCAGGGTATGTCCGGCTTTCAGTACTGGCTTGAGAGACGGTCCGCCGTGCGCGGCATTCTCAAAGGTCGCGACCACCCTGCCCTTTTCATCTTTCACGATATTGACTTTCATTTTCTCTCCTTTATACGCCGTTGCTTTCGAAGTTTCCGGTGATGCCCTGGTTGACTGGACTTGCAGACTGGTCAACCGCGTTGAGGGTGATGTTGTAACTCGGTTCACCCCCGGCAATCGTCTGATCGACGTAGACGGAAACGTCGGAAATCAGTGCTCCGACGTTGCGCTCGGCACTTTGCAACGTGAAAGCAAAGGCCTCGTGGTTGGTGATGTTGCCGCCCCAGACAATCCAACGCTGGGGACCGCCGGTTTGTGTCATGGTTTGCCATGTCGCCATAGATAACCTTCTTTCTATTTATGTGGGGATTTGAATCCCAGGCACAGATACAGCTAGAAACGGTGTTCCTCTCGGATTCCCTTCGCGGCTCATGAAATTGAGCGCGGCCCTCCGGAGGCTTCTATGGGATGGGATCGTTCACGCCGCGAAGAGTACGCGGGAGTCCGCCCGGAGCCATTTCACGCACGCGATCCGGGAGATCGTGCGACTGTGGCTCAGCAGGTGGGATGAGGATTCTTGAAGACCACTTCGAGAGGCAGCCAGTCCGACAGTCTCTTCGAATTCACTTCCGCATCTCCGGCCTGGGGGCTGAGAGACGACCTGGCCAACGCCACCGTGATCTTCACTTTCCCCTTCACGCAGTAGGCCCCGAGAAGATGCGCCAGTCCTTTGTTCGCTCCATCCATGTAGTCTGCGGAGAGGGCGCCCTCCGTACCGGAAATATCGACAGGCCCCATCACCATCTGGTCCATGATCGGCTGATCCCTCTTCACTCCCGACGAGTCGAATCGCACCACCAGCGTGGCTCTCCGTTCCAGCGCCTCGGGATTCGCCGTGTATTGGATTGCCGGAATGGTCACGCCTGCCGCGCTCGGTTTGCCCGGTTTGGCGTCGAACGCGATGCGGTAGGCCGCTCCCTTCCACTTGGGCGCAGTGGGAATGCCCGGAGCCTTGCTCCCCTGATCTCCGCACCCAGCCAAAAACCCAAAACCGCCAAACACAAGACCACTGACCGCCACCAGGATGGCTCGCCTCAAGGTATCCTCCCCGTTCCTCTGTGATGACGCGCCAGAATACCACTCCTGCGCCTGCCGCGTGTAATCGAGCGACAAGGGTTTCTTTGAGGGTGTTTCACAACCGGCACCCTGGTGACTGCCCGACCTCGCTGGTCGGTTCTGACGGTAGAACCCCAAACAATGCCCTTTCTCCCATCAGCTATCATCATCGCGATGATTTTCCTGTTGGCGGGAGGTCTTCGTGTATCATCGTGCGTTGCTGCCGACGCCCCAGACCGACAGCATCACCGCCGCTCTCTCGAGAGGCTATGCTTAAAACCACGTTTCCACTTTTCCTGGATCCCAAGGAGGTCCCTATGTCTTTGCGCGCTATCGGCACAACTATCAGCAGTCGAACCGGACTGCTTCTGGCCGGCTTGATCGCTTTTTCTCTGGCGGGTCTGGCCCGTTCGGCATCGGCCAGCACCCTCTGTGTCAATACAGATGGCAAGCATGGCTGCATTTCATCGATCAATGCAGCGATATCGGCCGCGTCGCCTGGCGATGTCATCCAGGTCTGGCCGGGAGTCTACCGCGAACAGGTGATCATCAATAAATCTCTCTCGCTCATTGCCGTATCGCCGCTCGATGCCATTATCGACGCCGCCAACCTCGCGAACGGTATCTGGGTGAACGGCATGAGCACAGCGCCCAATCCCGGCGTCGCCAACGTGGTCATCTCCGGATTTAAGGTCCGCAACGCAAACTTCGAGGGGATTCTGCTGACCAATGGGACCAACATCACAGTGGTCGACAATGAAGTAGCGGATAACGATGCTTCGCTGGGGAGCGGAACCTGCCCCGGGCAACCTGCGTTCGAGACGAATGAAGGCGACGACTGCGGAGAGGGAATTCACCTGATGGGTGTGGATCATTCCACGATCCTGCGCAACGAGGTGGCACACAATGCCGGTGGCATTCTCACCTCGGACGAAACTGGGCCGAGCGCTCACAATTTGATCAGCGAGAACTACGTCCACGACAACTCGTATGATTGCGGGATCACGCTCGCTTCGCATGCGCCGGCCACCACCGTCATCCCGACAGCGAAACTCTCGTTCGGCGTCTGGTACAACACCATCTCCCGCAACGTCTCATTGCGAAATGGAACCGTGACTCCAGGCGCCGGCGTCGGCATCTTTGCCCCATCCCCGGGCACGACGGATACCGGAAACGTGGTGATCAACAATGACCTGATCAGTAACGGAGCGACGGGGGTGGCCATGCACAACCACGCAGCCCCTCCATCTCCCGCGCCGCCCGTGAACATGAATGACAACGTCATCGTCGGCAATCACTTCGCTGGAAACGGCCCGGACAACCCCGGCGCTCCGACTTCGGGTCCCACTGGGATCAACGTCTTCAGCATGGGAATGCTCACCGGGACCGTGATCTCTCAGAATACCTTTGACAGTGAAGCAATCGACATTGGATTCAGCACCCCAACCGGTCAATTGAATGTGCACTTCAATAATTTCTCCAGCGGAATTGGCATCGACAACCTGAGCACCGGAACGGTCGACGCAACCGAAAACTGGTGGAACTGCGCAACTGGCCCGAATGGAAAGCGCTGCGCGACAATACAGGGTGCGGGAGTCTCCTTCACGCCCTGGCTGTCCTCACCTTACAGAGACGATTCTGACGATCAGCACGGCCGCGACTAGGATTAACGAGATCCAGAGATAACGGGGTCGGCAACGCTCCCGTTATCTCATCGCGTATAGCTTCAGCCCAACAGTCGTGAGACGTGACGGTAGTTGATCGAACAACCAACTCAATGAATGGATCGCTTCCGTCGAGCCTCTTCATAGGTCCCACCAACGATTGGGAGCAACTCATGCAAACCATTAGTTCCTGGCTTGGACTCTGCGAACACCGGCTCCGGTTGTATTTCTTCAACCGTTAGGTACCTTGCGGCCAGCAGGGGGCAGCACCCGGCGAACTCACTCCGCACTTGAGTCTCCGTAGCAACCTTGCGAATAAAGCATAAAGTTGCCATTCGGCCACCTTATAGCTGTTTTGGCAACTGCTGGTGGCTCATCTTTGCCGGTTCATCACAAAATCAATTCGCGCCGGCCGAAGCGATGGTAGTTTCACAAATGCATCGGCTCGGAGTCATACACAATGCCCCTCCGCCTCCATCAACCGGCTTTCCCGCTCTCGCGGTATGTCCAGCTCATGTGGTGGGCAACGAATCCCGGAGTACCATCCTCGCGCCAGCGTATCTATCCCGATGGTGCCATGGCGCTGGTGATTCATCTCAACAGGCCGGCTGCAACCTACTTCGTCGATGACGCGGCCCACACCATTCGGGTGCCCTTGCTTGCCGGCCCCTATTCACGGTCCTTCCAATTCGATCCATCGGAGTCCACAGCTGTCCTCGGCGTTCTCTTTCGGCCCGGAGCTGCACGCCTCTTCTTTCCCTTCCCGGCCAACGAATTGCACAACCTCGATATTGCGCTCCGCGAACTCCATCCCGAAGAGGCTGACCGCTTGCTCAACGAGCTGTGCTCTGCGAGTGGCGAGCCGGCCCGCTTTCAGATGATAGAGCGTTACTTGACACGAAAACTGAAAGGCGCCGTGCTCACGCCCCCTGCGGTCCGCTATGGAGTCGAGCAGTTGTCGCGCGAAGGCCTGGTGCGCGGTGTGCGTAGCATCCAGTCGGAGACAGGCTTGAGCCATACGCGATTCATTCAATTGTTTCGTGAGCATGTGGGTCTCACCCCCAAGCTCTTCTACCGTGTCCGGCGGTTTCGCATGTTGATCAACCGTATTGAGAAGGGCCTGCCCGTGAAGTGGGTCGAACTGGCGACAGATTGCGGATACTTCGACCAGGCCCACCTGATCCGCGATTTTCGCGTCTTCGCCGGCATTACGCCGCACGAGTACCGGCCGTCGATCGCCGACCCCGACACGCGAATCTTTGAGGCCACCAACGCGGGTTGAATTTTTTACAATACGAACCCGGTCCCTATCCGCAGAATGGGCCCATGGCCCTTCACCTCGGTACCTCTCGCCCGACTCGCTTCCACCGCGCCGCCTGGATCCTGCTCTCGTGTGCGGCCCTGTCCCTGCCCCTCCTCCACGGTGCTGACTCCGTCCAGTTCCCTGAGAACTTTCGACGCTGGGTGCATGTGGGGACGGGCGTCATCCTCCCCGGCACCAATCCTGCGTTGAAGAGCGAAGAAGGAATGCACCACGTTTTTGCGAATCCGAAGGCAGTCGAGGGCTACTCAACCGGCGACTTCGCCGATGGCTCGATCATCGTCTACGAGTTGCGCGAGGCAAAGCAGATGAAAGGCGTGATCTTCGAAGGCGATCGTCGACGCGTCGACGTGATGATCAAAGACTCGACCCTTTACAAGGACACAGGCGGATGGCGCTTCGAACGTTTCTGGGCGAACGATCAGGCGCAGAATGCAATTCAGGATGCGGGAGCCTCGTGCTTCGCCTGTCACTCGAACGCCAAGATGCACGGATTCGTCTTCAGCCAGCTCCATTGAATCCAAATTGCGGCACGGCTTCCAGTCACGGCTCGCCGAAATTACGGCGAAGGCGAACGTACGAAACTCCTTCCTCTGGTCAGTCGCGATGAGCGCCCGAACATGCGACCTGGAATTCAAACCCGCTCAGTGCGGATGGTCCGAAGATCACAAGATATTCGCCGTTATCGAGAGGCCCTTCGGGTTGAATCGTGTAAAGAGCACTCGAGAGGACATGAAACCTGAGCGGAATCTCTTCGCGTGCGGTAAACCCCGGGTGAAAGCTGAAGGCAGACCACCCCGAGGTAATCTGAACCACCCTTGCGTTGCGCTTCGCAGTTGCTCGCACCAGGTGGACCCTCTTGGCATCAGGCTCCGAAGCGTCCAACGCAGCTGCTGTATGGCTCACATAAAAGATCGGCATGCGACTGGCCGGAGTTTGAATCGCTCTGCTGAATGGGAAAACGCTGACAATGTCGGATGACATCCAGGGGATAAAGCTTCGCCAGCGGTGAGTCAACTTCTGGAAATCCGCATAGACGTGATTCAGTCCGACCTGCACCGTGGCATTGTCGAAAAAAGCCACGGTAATACCGCCGGGGGGTGGCGTGATCTGGCCCCAGACCGCCGCTGAAACGCGATCCGATTGCATTTTGCAGCTTCTGTCCTGGGCAGGAAGCTGCGGAACAAGGCTCACCAGCCCAAGGAATAGCAGGATTCCTCTGCATCGACGAACAGTTGAAGCACAATTTGTCAGCAATTTCTTCAACACCCGCTGGAACCGACCCCTTGCAACATTGTTAACTCATTGCGGACTGGTTCGACAATTGGTAAGAATCGGTTCGGGTTGGAATCGGCAACGCTTCCTCCTTCCCGAAGCAGGCTTCCCAATCGCACAGTACGGACCAACTTGGTCGCATCGAGGCATGCGTATTCCCTGCAAACCTCGCGCACGAAAGTAAGGCGCACAGCGGGCGAATTGTTCCACGTGGAACAATTTGCGGCCTCCAGAAGCATCCCGCAAGCTGTATCCAGTCACGCGAAGCCATCGCCTGCACGGCCAGTCCCTGGACTGCCAGTCCCGGCTACTCCAGCCCTGTATGGAGATAGGCGAGCAGCGCTTTCATTTGCGCGTCATCGAATCGGCCTGCAAACGACGGCATCATGCCTTTGCCTGCCAAAACAACCTGCGCGACTTGCGGGTCGGTTGCCGGCGCGCCACTCGGCAAGGTCGAGTGCTTGAATACGCGGTGCAGATCGGGAGGTACTTTCTTCAGCGCAAGATCGTTGTCCTCATGGCAATGCGCGCAGCGCACCTGGTAGAGATGCTTCCCTTCCGCCTCCTGGGCCGTCAGGGGCGGAGCGGAATGGCAGGCCGACAAAACCGCCGCAAGACACAACAAAGTACCGATCGCAACGGACCAAGAAATCAAGGAAAGACCTCTCATACTTTCAATTTACGACGTCCCGATAGGCCGTGAGAGAGACACCGTAGGCCACTTCTTCCAGCAGGATGCCGCCAATCTCGATCTGCTTGTGCGCGATCTCCACGCCTCCCATGTGTTGATAAAACAGGGCCGCTGGATTCTCGCGCAGCACCCAGACCGCCATCGCCGCATGGCCCGCAGCCCGCAGCGTCTGCGCCAGTGTTTCAAATAACCGGCGCCCTGCACCCTTTCCCTGGTGCGCACGCAGCAGGTAGATGGCAAAGAGCTCTGCATCGTAGTCGCCGATCGGCTCGCGAAGCTTCCCGCCGCTCGCAAAACCAAAGATGCCGACCTGTCCGTCCGCGATCTGTCCTTCCGCAACGTAGAGGGTCATTTCCGATTCCGCAAACACCTCGCGCCAGCGTTCTGCGCGTTGCTCCACGCTTAGCGCCGACAGAAACGCGGCCGGAACAATGCCGGCGTACGTGGTTCGCCAGCTTTCCACCTGCACGCGCGCAATATCCCACACGTCTCCGCCTACGGCCTTGCGAATGCTGAAATCCATGGGGTCGAATCTACCATGGAAGGACCCACCGGCCTTTTCTGCTCCGCTATGCTGGAACCATGAAGTCGTCGAGGCTCGGTCCGATTCAGCAGATGCGGGTGGTCCGGCTTTCGCCGAGATGTGCACGGGAGCATTCGACCATGATTCCTCACTACAAGGACGCGCTCACGCCGTTTGCCCATTCGGCTTCGAATCGCTGCTTTGGCTGCGGACCCGCGAACCCAGGCGGATTGCAACTCGCATTCCTCGTCGCCCCCGACGGCACGCTTGTCTGTCTCACAACCATCCCGGATCGATTCGAAGGGCATCCCGGTTATCTCCATGGCGGAATCATCGCGACGCTCCTCGATGAGGCCATGAGCAAGGCGGTCCGTTCCAAGGGGCTCACCGCCATGACGCGCCAAATGGAGACCGATTATCTTCGTCCCGTGCCCTCGGCAACCGCGATCCGGCTGGAGGGGCGCGTCACGCGCAGCGAAGGCCGAAAACACTGGGCGGAAGCGCATATCTTCGACGCCGGGCACAAGATTCTGGCGCAAAGCAAAGCTCTCTTTGTCGAAATAAAGGCCCGCTAGAAACCAGTCCAGCGGGCCCGCCCAACCGCATTCGAGCATTGGGATGAACGAGATCAATGAATCATGTTGATCGTTTCCTGGGTCACGGTATCGAAGGTCGTTATTGTTTTCGAATTGGCTTCAAAGGCGCGTTGCGCAACGATGAGATCGGAGAACTCGGCCGAGATATTTACGTTCGACGACTCGAGCGCTCCGCCCTGCATCGTGCCCAGACCGGCGGTTCCGGATGTTCCAATGCTCATCGTTCCGCTGTTCAGCGTGGCCTGAAAGTCGCCATTGCCCAGATCATTGAGCCCCTGCAGATTGGCAACCTGGCCAAGCGCCAGCTGGCCGACCTTGAGATTCTGCATATTCGAGAAAGTCGCCGTAACCGTACCATCCGACCCAATCGTAAAGCCCGAATAGGTTCCGCTTGCAAACCCATCCCCGGTGTAATTCGATACCGAACCGGCCGTGTTCGCTGCCGAAGTTGCGGCGGCCACCTGGGTGATGTTTCCTTTGCCGTTCGCGCCAAAGAGGTCCCAGGTGAGGTTCAACGGCGCTGCCCCATCCGAGAGCCCGGCAAATGTAATCCCGGAAAGATTGGTGCCCGGGCTGATGAGGTTCCCGTCGGCGTCGAATTTGAGCGTGCCGTTGGCACTCGCCGCCGCAACCGGCTCCTGGGTCACGCTGCCCGTAGTCGACATGTTGGCGCCGGTGATGGTCAGCGACCCCGTTGCGACACTGCCTTGCACGGTCACACCCACGATCCCGGCGTTGTTCAGCGCTGTTGTGAGCGATGCGGCATAGGTGCCGATATCCTCTCCGGGCGCGACCGCGGGCACGATGATGGTCGCCGTGCTCAGATCCGCCTTCTGTCCCGTGATGGAAATGTTGGTCGTTGGGTCGACCGTCGCCGTCTGCCCGCTGTTCGTTCCGAAGTTGTAGCTAAGGGTTGACCCCGCCATGCTCTGAACGATTCCGTTCACCACGGGGGTTCCAGTCGGTACAGTCACGGTCAAGACGCCATTGTTCAGCCCCGCCGAGCCGGGAAAAGCCGTGTTGATCTGGCCTTCAAGCGTAGAAACCAGCTCACCCGCCGGCGGAATGCCAATGGTTGTTCCGTTGATCGTCAGCGTTGCCGTTCCGTCCACCGTCGCCAGCGCGCCATTGCTGCTCGCAAAGTCATAGGTGTAGATGTCGTTCGGAAGCTTGGTCGTCATCGTCGGCGTCGCGGCGTACTTCACGTTCGCCGGAGTTGCCGCAGCCGGCGTCAACGTGTCCGGAAGGGTGATGTTATAGGACCAGGCATTGGTCCCCGTCTTGGTATAAGTCACCGTCGCCGCATACTGATTGCCCAGCGAATCGAAGACCGGCGCAGGGCCGGAAATACTGCTGCCGGCCGGCGCCGATGAATTCAAGACCGCGGTCATTCCGAAGCTTGCGGTCGCGCTTGGCGCCTCAACTTGACCCTCCGGGATATTAATCGGAGCCAGCGCGGCGTTGGTGTTGACCACGCCGTTTACGCCCGGATAGCCCATCACTTTCAGCCCGTTGGCGGTGATCAGGTTTCCATTTGAATCGGTCGTGAAATTTCCCGCTCGCGTCAGAAATTGAGTGGCACCATCGCTGACGACAAAGAATCCGCTGCCCTGCAGTGCGACATCCGTGTCGACGCCGGTGGAGTTCGGCGATCCATTGGAAAAATCCGTTTCAATCGAGCCAACCTTGGTGCCTGCACCCACTTGAATTGGATCGCCCGAGCCGGCAGTCCCAACTTGCTGATAGAAGAGATCGGAGAAGTTTACGGACTTGGCTTTGAAGCCGGTGGTATTCATGTTGGACAGGTTGTTGGCGATGGTGTTCAACGCAGTCGAGTCGGCGTTGAGGCCGGTAAGCGGAATCGAAAAACTTGCCATCGAAAGGTCTCCTTCGTTTGGGTGCGAGCAACGGCATGGCGATTGAGAACAACGAGAGCCGGCTGCTGGTTAGCGTCCTGCGAGCGACTGTGCGATGCGCTGTGCCGCGGGAAGCGCGGCGGGAATGCTGAGGTTGCCGGGTGCGTTCGCGGGCAATGCATGGGCGGATGCGGTGGTCCCGGCAGCTGCCTCGGTGGCCGCGCTGCCCATCGATGGAATGGCGAGCGCGTCTGCACTCGCCGTCGCTGCGGCGGGTGTCGCCGACCTGGCGCTTCCCGCCGGCGCGCTGCCAGAACTGCCGAGAGACGACGTGAGCGTCTGGTTGATGCTGATCAGTTGCTGAAGGCTGTTCACATTCACAAGCTGGTTGATGTATTCGTTGGGATCCGTCGCTGCGGTGGGATCCTGGTTCTGCATCTCGGTCACCAGCAAAGTGAGAAAATCATTGGCTGAAATCACGGCGGAATCGCTGCCGGTTGAATTGCTGTCGGCTGGCGGACTCGCCATTGCGGTCGCTCCCGCAAGCGATGGTGTCATTGCCGTGTGATTCCAAGCGCTTGGTGTCGTTGCCATCGTTTTCCCCTCTTCCTTCCTGCTCGTCGATTTTTTTTCGGGATTGCTCGCGGGCCGCTACGCCATCACCGAGATGTGTGCGCCGCGACCGGCAACGCGAACGGGTTGAGACAAGGTCGCGTCGCGGTGGAGAGCGACTTGAGCCCGAAGTGGTCGCGGCGCAGCTTCCGATGTGTTGCCCTCGGGGCCGGGCTGCGCGGTTTCGCGGTTGTTTCCATGTCCCTCGTGACCGCCTCCCGACGCAAGGTCGCTCTTTGCGTTGAGGGAGCCTTCGGCCGGGGTGATGGACACGCTCTCGATGTGAACGCGATGATCCGCCAGATAGGAGCCCAACCCTGAGAGATGACCCTGAAGCATTTCGCCTGCAGGGGCCGAGGCGGGCACAACTGCAGCGTGGATCCCGGTCGCGTCCGTCTGTGCGCGCACGCCGACCCATCCCAGGGCAGGATCGAGATAGCCGGCCTCGGCGGTGGTTGCCGTCGCGTGCGTCCACGAGGAGCTGAGCGGGCTCGGGCCGGCTTCCATCGCGGCAAAGGTTTGCTGTGTGCGAGTGTCGCCGGCCGAGGTTGCTGAGGCCGCACCGTGCATCGCGGCGCTGGCCGGGAGAGGCGCGAGAGCAATTTGAGGATCGCGACCGAGGGAAGTGGCGCTTTGCGCAGGGTGCCAGTCTAGGGCCGCGGCGGGCTCTGGTTGCTCCACTTCGTGCGCAGCACTATCGAGTTTTCCGCTCTTCCGGTCTGACTTATTCAGGAGATCGGACGAAGACGAACTCGGGGGCGAGAGACTCGGCGTCTTCATCGGGTATGCCGGAGAGAGATTCGAGGGAATGGGGGAGGCGTCAGGCGCTTTCCCAGCGTCGGATGCGGCCGCCTGCAGCGGTTCACGACGCGAGAACATTTCCAAGGCCTGAACCGCAGGAGCCGCCCGGATTCCCATCGGTTCCGAGGTCGCCTGATTTTGCTGCTGCCGAGCGCGCCCGTCCAGGGCGGGAAACGATGTCACGTCGTCGGTCAATGCGGCCTGGACCCGATTCGGGAGTCTCGAAGAGGAACGCTCGGTCGCGGTCGTGGACGGCTGGGCGATTGCGGGCGCTTCTGTGGAGAGGAGCCTCCGGTCGGTGGCCTGCGCAGCTTCACCGTTTCGCGCAGGCGCAGCCATCGATAGGTGCAGGCGGCCGCCCACGGCAAGGGATTGTTCCCCCGTGGCGGCGTTGCGCGCTTTTCCGACGGTTTTGAGGGAGCCCTCGGCCGCTGGGCTTGCCGCATCTTGCGACTTATCCGCCGTAGGGAAATCAACTTCCGGTTGCAAAGCATGCTGTACGGGAAGAGTAGTTGGAGTCTCGATGCGGACGGGTGTTTCCGTCGAGAGGAGGTTCTTCGCAGAGCGGCCGCTTCCCTTCTCTGTGTTCGACCGCTCCTGCCGAGCGGAGCGATTCGCGTCGCCACGCTGGGAGGCACCGTCTTCTCGATCGGCGCGCCGCGAGACGCATTCGGCAACTACAGAGGTCTGTGCCTTGGCCGGAAGGGCGAGAGGCGCACTTGCCGCGTGCCCGCTCTCGGTTCTTTGCATGTCGGGAGCTTGTTTGAAAAAACTTCGAAAACTGCGAGAACCCGCGCAGGTGCTCGAATTCCGCGTGGAGGTTGGCATTCCCGGAGGCTCGGCCTGCGTTGCATTCCCATTGCTTTCCGGTTGAGTTTCTTTTCCTCCAGGGACTAGCACGCCGATCGCACTGGCCGCAACGTTCATGCCGATACAGAGAAGCACAAACCATGCCAAAGAAGCAGGAAGTAGGTTAGAGGAATGTCACAGTTTGGAGCGGGACCAGGCATCTGCGCCCTGCTTGGCCCGGCGCGCAAAAGAGAGAGATCACTGCTCTTTGTTTTCCCGTCCGCGCGACCGAAACCACTCATCCAGGGCCTGTTGGGCGCGCCGCAGAACCTGCCGTGCCTCGGCCGCGTCGGCCGTTTGTACCATTGCCTCCGCCTGGCGCCGTTCAACCCGCCGGAAGAGATACTTGTGCTCTTGTTCGTCCACTTTCCTTTGCGCCCCATCAAGCGCATCGATCACGACTCGTGCAACTCTCTCGGCGGATTGCGTCTCGGCGAGCCCCGCGAGGCGATCCGGTACGTCGCCTGTCTGCAGGCTGGCATTGACAAGCGCGCGACCATGTCGGGCATGGGTCGTTGCGGCCTCGAGGGCGTTTCCGAGGCGAGATAACTCCGCGCGCGCCGCGACCAGCGCCGCCTGCTCCTGTTCTTCGAGCAACTCGCGAATGCCAAGCAATCTTCGTAATCCGCGGGAGACAGCCATGACCTAGACCTGCCGTGCGAGTGCGGCGAGCTGCTGCACAGAATCTTCGAGCCCTGCACGCTCCTGCGAGCCCTGGGTCATGTAACGGCGAAGAGCAGCGCGGGCATGCAGGGCGCGATCGAGTTCGAGATCCGATCCGGCTTTGTAGGCGCCGATGCGGACCAGATCTTCAGAGCGGGCGTACACCGCAAGCAAGCGGCGCATCAGGGCGGCATTCTCGCGGTGCGCGGCATCGGTTACGACCGGCATGAGACGGCTGAGGGAGTCGAGAAGATGCACGGGCGGATACCAGCCCTCGGAGGCCAGGGCGCGCGAGAGGACCACGTGTCCGTCGAGAAGAGAACGCACCGCGTCAACCAGCGGATCCAGCTGATCGTCCCCTTCCATGAGCACGGTGTAAAACGCGGTGATGGAACCGGTGCGAAAGTTTCCTGCGCGTTCGACCAACCGCGCCAGGCGCGCAAAGACCGAAGGGGTGTACCCCTTTGCGGTGGGCGGCTCACCGGCAGCCAGGCCAATCTCGCGCGCCGCCATGGCGAACCGGGTGAGCGAGTCGAGAACCAGAAGCACATGTTTTCCGGAGGCTGCAAAGAACTCCGCCACCGTTGTCGCGGCCAGCGCGGCGCGCAGGCGCAGCAATGGCGACTGGTCCGAAGTGGATACCACAACCACCGAGCGCGCGCGGCCCTCGACGCCAAGAGATTCTTCGAGAAACTCTCCCACCTCGCGGCCGCGCTCGCCCACCAGGCCGACCACGGTGACATCCGCTGCGGTGTTGCGCGTCATCATCCCGATCAGGGTGCTCTTGCCGACGCCCGAGCCGCCAAAGATGCCGACGCGCTGGCCGCGGCCTACGGTGAGCAGTCCGTCGAGCACGCGGATTCCGCTGCCGAGCGGCGTGCGGATCGCGACCCGATCGAGCGGAGAGCGTACCGCTCCTTCGAGACGGAGCGACTGTTCGGTGCGCAACGGGTTCAGGTCATCGATAGGATGCCCAGCGGCATTGAGAACGCGGCCCATCAGACCTGGACCGACAGCGATCTCCGGATAGACGCCGAGCGCAGCCACGGAGTCGCGGAAGCGGATGCCGTCGGCGCCCTCGACGGGCATGGACAGAACCGTCGATCCGCGAAAGCCGATCACCTCCGCGGGGTGGGGGACTCCGAAGCGATCGACAATTTCGCAGCACTCACCGACTGCTGCCACGGGGCCGGTCGACTCGATCGTCGAACCAACGGATTGGATCACCTGTCCCGTCCATTTCCACGGCTGCCCGTGGGTGAGGCTCGCCCGGCAGCGATCGAGAAGGCCGGTCATTGCGGGTTCTCCCCGAAAGCGGCGGAGACCGCGGGGGACGAGGGCTCTGGACCAGGCGCGGATGGGTTGCCGAAGAATCCGCGCTCAATCTCGCGCAACTGGGCGCTGAGTCCGAGATCCACCGAGCCGATTTCCGTTTCGAGCACGCAGTCGCCGGTGATCATCGCGTCGCTCGAAAGCACGGCCGCCTGCAGCGCGCGATGGGGAAGATGCGCGATCGCCTCCTGCCACAGCGCCAGTTCCGACGGGGGCACGCGCACTGCAACCTTCGTGGTGCTGGCCAGCTGTCCCAGAGCAACGCGCACGGCGCCGGTCAGGAACAGAGGATCCATCTGCGCCTCGCGACGAAGAATGCGCGCGGCGATGGCCAGGGCCAGGGTTGCGACCTCGTGCTCCACTGCCCGCAGGTACTTATCCCGCTCCGCCGCGAAGGTGTTGAGCAGAGAAGCCATCTGGCGGGCGCGCTCCTGCGATTCCGCAGTCCGCGCGGCCTCCTGTGCGGCTCGCTCGGCCTCTCGTCCTTCTTCAAGGCCTCGTAGGCGCCCCGTCTCGAAACTTTCTTGCAGCGCGGCCGTGTCCTCATTCGAGCCCCGGACCCTCCCGACGTCCTCAGCCTTTGTATACCCGAGCCCCGACGGCGACTCACCGTCTGTTACAAGCGGCGCAAAGAGCGCGAAGGTCTCGCTCGTCATCGGAGGCGCAAGACCCGCCGGATACTGAAAGACTTCGATTTCTGCCTGCGTTGTTTCCTGCATCGTCGCTTCCATCGAAGCCGTTGAACGTGATCCTCCGCGGCTCAATCTATTCCCGAATCCCGGGGACCCTGGCCTGAGGATCCTCAGGCCAGCATTTCTTCGCCGGTTTCGAGTTTCAGGACAACCTTGCCTTCGGCTTCCATATGCCGCGCGAGGTTCAAAATCTCCTGTTGCGCCTGGGCTACCTCGCGCGAACGGACGGGGCCGAGGATTTCCATGTCCTCTTTGAGCATTTCGACTGCCCGCGAACTCATGGCCTTGAACATCTGCGCGCGCAGTTCCTCGTTGGCTCCGCGCAGAGCCATGGCGAGCAGTTTCTTATCGACCCCAGCCACAATCTCCCGGATGGTCGCGGGAGGGACCGTGATCAGGTCCTCAAACGTGAACATCAGGTTGCGGATGCCCAGGGCCAGCTCTGGATGGCTCTCTTCAATCGACTCCAGAATCTTTTTCGCCTGGTCGGCTTGGAGACGGTTGAGCAGGTCGGCCACGGCCTTGAAGCCGGAGTAGCTTTTGCGCGCCGTATCGCCCATGCTCTCCAGGCGCCGATGCAGAATGTGCGCCACCTTCTGCGCCATTTCTGGAGAGAATTGCCGCATCTCCGCGAGGCGCTGGATCGCGACAACCTTGTGGTCTTCGCTCAGATTGTCAAGCACCATCGAGGCGCGTTTGGGGTCGAGGTGGGCCAGCACCAGGGCGATGGTCTGGGGATGCTCGGATTCGAGGAGCTTTCCCAGTTGCTGCGGATCTGTCCGCTGCAACTTAGCCAGGTTGCCCTGTGCGGCTTCCTGCGAGCGGCGCACGAGGGTGAGTAGATCGTCGGCCCGCTGCTTGCCAAAGGTTTCCACCAGAAGCCGACTCGCGTAATCCAGCCCGCCGTGGACCATGAAGTTCTGGGTTTCGAGAAGCTCCCAGAACTCTTCGAGAATCTCGCTCGAAAGCTCCGGTGTAATGCCGCGCAGGTCCGCCAGCTCTTCGGTCAGGCGCTCGACATCGCTTTCCGGAAGGGCGCGCAGAATCTCCTTGGCGAGCTCTTCGCCAATGGCCACCAGCAAGACAGCGGCCTTGCGCGAGCCGCTGAGACTTGCCGAGAGCCGCCGTTTCCCGCCTTCGCCTGCCTGATCTGCCATCGTTCCCATGCCCTTCAGTGTCTGCTTAAAATCGCTTCTCCCCGCACCGCCTGGCTCATCCACGCGTTCAGTCGGAGTGAATCCAACTCTGCAATAGTCGCGAACTCTGCGTTGGTTCCCGTTTCAGATGATCGGTCACCTGCTCGAAGATCTCCTGGGACCTCTGGCGATCCGGATCGAGAGGCGGCGGTTCGGCGGGCCCTAGGGCTGGCTGTGGCGACGCGCCGGCGTGCACCTCGGCGGTCGCGCCCTTCGCCTTGCCCAGACCCGGCGGAAGGGTGCGTGCGAGTTGAAGCGCGGGCCGTACACCGAATGTCACGACCAGGAGCAGGCCCGACAGCAGGGCAACATATTTCGTCAGCAGGGGGAAGTCTTCTGTTGCGCGCAGAAGCCGGGTTGGAAGCGAAGGAGGAGGCTGAGCCCGGTTCTCGTCAAACGCCAGATCCTCGATGGTGAGAACGTCTCCGCGCACTGGATCGAAGCCCACGGATGCCTGCGCGAGCAGGGTGAGATTGTGCAGCTGATCGGCGGACCATGGCTGCCATTGCGCGAATGCGTTTTTCGATGCGGCGTGCAAAAGCCTGTCATTGACCACGATCGCTGCTGTCATCCGACGCACGCGGCCCGGACTCTGCTGCACGTGGCGCACGGACTTTGAAACCCCATAGGTACCCGACTCGCTTTTCGAGGTTTCGGGGGGCGAGGTCTGGCGCGGATAGACGGGCAGGCTCTGGGTGTTCGGCGCATTCGAAGCAGTCCCGGGAACGCCCGCAGCCACGGGCTGAGCGCCGCTCGTCTCTTCGGTGCGCTGCATGGCAAGCGTCGCCGTCTGATCCGGATCGTAGGTTTCTTCTGTCTCTTCGGTGGCGGCGTCGTCGTAGTCGAGAGTGATCGAGGCGCGCACATTGCCGGGCCCGGTCACCGGCTCGAGGGTTGCTATCAGCTTTTCTTCGAGGGTTTGTTCGGCTCCCAGCCGAAGCCCCTCGGGCGTCTTCGGCCCCAGCGGAAGATGTCCCGCGGCATCGACCAGGACCACGCGATCGGCGCTCAGCCCATCGACTGCCGAGGCAACGAGATTGCGAATCGAGTCCGCCTCTCCATCGGCCAGGGAGGCATGACGAAGCTTGAGAACCACGGATGCTTTGGCCGGCCGCTCCTGATCGCGAAACAGCGATTCGTGCGGCAAGACAAGATGGACGCGTGCGGATTCAACGTCAGCCAGCGTCCCAGCCGTGTGCTCCAGTTCGCCTTCGAGTGCGCGTTGATAGTTCACCTGCTCGTCGAACTCTGATCCAACCCAGTTCGGCTTATCGAAGAGCTCGAATCCCAGGCGGCCGGTTTTTACGCCACCCTTAGCGGCAGTGGCCAGTCGTGCCTTGTCGAGCTCGGGGGCCGGCACGAGAATTGCGGTCCCATGATCGCCGACCTCAAAGGTGATCTGCGCCTGGGTCAGGGTCAAGCCGGTCTGGCGCGCATCTTCCGGGTCAAGGCCGGCATAGAGCGTGCGCCAGTCGGTTCGCAGGCCATTCCAGAGCATTCCCCCCAGAAGGAGTGCAAGAAGCGATGCGGCCACCGTAAAGGAGCGGCGCTGCGACCGCGACAGGGCTGCCCAGCGAACCCGCGCCCGCGTCCAGAGAGGGACGAGACCTGCGCTCCAGGGTCCTGCGGCAAGGGGCACCGGCACTACCTTCTCGAGATGGGATGGAGTTGTGGCCATGCGCGGTTTGCCTTCTCTCCTAGAACTGCATGCCCATGACGCTCTGATAGGCCTGGACGGCCTTGCTGCGTACCGAGAGCGCAAGTTCGAAAGCCATTTCGGCCTTTTGGCTGGCCAGGACCGCCTGATGAACGTCTACACCCGATCCGGACATCAGACCGGTCACAGCCACCCGCGCCTCGTCTTCGAGTGTCTGGACCTGCCCGACTGCGTCGGTCAGGAGGCTGCTGAAGGGAGGCGAAGACGCCGCTTTTGCTGGTGCCGCGAGAGCGCCCGTGCCGTTCAGTCCTGCGGCAATACTGTCGATTGCCATCGACGTGTTCAGGGATGTGCTCATCAATCTCCTCCTTCTTCTTGTTCCGTTCCCGGTTCCCTTCTTGGTTCCCTTCCCGCCCTGGGCTGTTTCAGGACTTCGCAATCTCCAAAGCCGACGCGATCATTCCCTTCTCTGCTTGCACCGCGGAGCCGTTCATTCCGTAAGCGCGCGTTGCACCCATCAGGTCGACCATTTCTGTGAGTGGATTGATGTTCGGATAGGCGACGTAGCCGTCCGTGCCTGCGTCCGGATGTCCCGGATCAAAGCGTTTGAGCGGTGGCGCAGTGTCCTCGACGACCTGATCGATATGCACTCCGGGAAAGAGGGCGTTGCGATGAGGGAGCGATGGCGCGCGGGAAAGAGGCGTAGCGGAGAGTTCGCCGCTTTGCGCCGCTTGCTGCATGGAGCGAAGAAAGGCCGGGCTGCCCTGGTTGGCCGCGAAGACCACCATCTTCCGGCGATACGGTCCTCCGGACTCGGTCCGCGTGGTTTCGGCATTGGCCATATTGGCGGCCACCACTTCGGCCCGCATTCGTTCAGCCTGCATCGCCGAGCCCGAGGTCTCCATCAGTCCAAAGAGATTCATCTTCCAGCTCCTTTCGCCTGCTCGCTCCGTTGCCCCCGTCCCAACCCGCGTCTTGGGGGGCGGCTCACTTGCTGTCTGCGTGGATCGCATCCAGGACCCGCTGGTATTCCTCGCGCAGTAAAGCCACACCGGTTTTGAATTTCAACTGCGCTTCGGCCAGGTTGAGGCTCTCGCGATCCATCGAGACATCGTTGCCGTCGGGCCGGGCGATGAGCCCATCGACTTCGCCCACCTGCACGGAATGGCCCGGACGGTTCTCGTCAACGGCGGCAAGTGCATCGCGCATCTCGGCGTCGAAATTCATGCCCTGGGTGTGATAGCCAGGCGTGTCGAGGTTGGCCATGTTGGCGGCAGTCAACTTGGCCTGGCTCGTGGCGAGATCCAGGTAGCGCGCGATCTGCTCACTCAACCGGGTTTCGATCAGCATGCCCATCTCAACCTGCTCTCCGGCGCGCTCGATGGTGCGCACGCGACCGCAGTTCGATGCATTTTCCGACTCCTGGGTTCGGCGATGGCTTACGTGAGCCCGCCGAAATCGATTTCCCGCGCGGTAACTACCGGTGCGTCTCCCGCCAAAATGGCTGCGCGCTCCAGGACGTGTTCGAGTTCCCGCACGTTGCCCGGCCAGGGGTGCGCGTGCAGCCGCGCAAAGGCGGCTGCATCGATGCGCTTCATGGGCATTGTGCGTCCCAGCCGGTCGAGAAAGTGCGCGACCAGAGCAGGCAGATCTTCGAGATGTTCGCCGAGCGCGGGAGTGCGAATCAGAAAGACAGCGAGACGATAGTAGAGATCGGCCCGGAAGGCGCCGGTCTGGGTGTGCTGCGCGAGGGGCCGATGGGTCGCCGCGATGACTCGTACGTCGACTTTCAGGGTTTCGTTGTCGCCGACCCGCTGCAACTCGCCGCTCTCGACAAAGCGCAGAAGCTTCGCCTGCAGAGCGAGCGGCATCTCGCCGATTTCATCCAGAAAGAGCGTGCCGCCATCGGCGGATTCGATACGGCCCACGCGGCCTTGAATGGCTCCCGTGAATGCGCCGCGAGTGTGGCCGAATAGCTCAGCCTCAAGGAGAGCCTCCGGGATGGCCGCACAGTTGAGGGCCACGAAAGCCTTGCGGCTGCGCTTCGATAACCGATGGATGGCAGCGGCTACCAGTTCCTTGCCGGAGCCGGTTGGTCCTTCGATCAGTACTGCTGTCGGCCGCGGCGCGACCAGGCGGATGCGCCGGCTGACTTCGAGCATGCAGTCTGCCTCCCCCACCAGTTCCGGTAGGCGCTCGGTCGTCGCCGCCGGAAGCGGGCCTTTCTCTGCGCAGGATTCTGGCTCTGGAAAATGCGAGGGGTCGGCAATCCCGCCGGCTTTGAGCGGGGAGTGCGCAAGCGCTTCCGGACAGGACAGCGCAGGGACGGAAGAGTCGATTCCATCGGGGACGTCAACCTCCTGCGAGCGACGCAGCGCATAGAGCAGTTCCTGCCGATGGGATCCCTGTCCGTCTTTCCCGGAGAAGGCTCCATCCGTGCACAAGAGAGAGGTGCCGGGGAACGAGGCTTCGAATTCTTTCACAAACTCGGTGCAGTGCAGGTCGGGCAGCCAGGCGTCGACGATCATCGCCTCGGGTGCTGTCTCTTCCGCCTTGCTCCAAGCATCGGCTCCGCCGGTCGCTTCGCAAACCTGCCAGCGAAGGCCGGTCAGAATCTCGTGGAGCCGCTGGCGCACGCTGCCGTCGGCACTGGCGATCACAGCTGTACGAGGCCGGACCCGGATCGTGGTCGGAGTCATTGGAATTGGGAACGCTGGCATCGGCTTTTTCTCCTCAGATTGCGGATGGCCTCGCGATCGATACGAGGCAGCAGTTTCAGGACATCGCGGGTGTGGGCGGTGCAAAGGCGGCAGTGGCGGCAGCAAGGGGCTTCTCGTTCTCTGCCGGTATGGTGTAGCCATGTCCGCGGACGGTCTGGATCAGTTTTCCGGGCGGCGGATCATGGAGCTTGCGGCGAAGATAGTTCACGTAGACGTCGACGATGTTGGTGGTCTGGGCCGGCTCCATCTTCCAAACCGCATCGAGCAGTTCGATACGCGATACGCAGTGCCCACGGTTGAGCAGAAGATATTCGAGGAGTCCGAATTCTTTGTTGGTGAGCTCGACCGGCTTCGCATCGCGGCGAACCGAGTGGTCGAGTCGACTCAGCTCGAGATCCGCAGCGCGCAGCGTGAGGCGAACTTCGCGCTTGCGGCGCAGGAGAGCGCGCACCCGGGCGCGCAGTTCAAAAAGGCTGAAAGGCTTTCCCATCAGGTCGTCCGCTCCGCAATCGAGGCAGCGCACACGCGTATCCACTTCTTGGCGCGCAGTGAGGATCAGGACGGGCAGATCGTCGTCCAGCGCGCGAATCTCGCGCAGCACCTGCTCGCCGTCTTTGAGAGGAAGATTGAGATCGAGGATCGTCAGGTCCGGCAGCTCCTGGCGAAAAACATCGATCGCGGCGGCGCCGTCACAGGCCACGCGCACGCGATATCCATCGGCTTCCAAGCCTCGTTCGAGAAACCTGCCCAGCGCGGGATCATCTTCGGCAACCAGTAATCGCATCGCGGCCTTCCTGCCCGGCAAGCTCCCGGCTTGCGGAGCCCCGACTTCTACGGCCTCCGGCTGAGTTTTCGCTAACCTTCGGCATCCACAACGATGCGTCCCGAGACAAAGGAACTCAAGGCGATTCTGTAGAGATTCGGAGGGCGAATTTCGGAATGGGAATGAGGCGCCGGCAGTCTCCCGAACTGGGATGGAGGCTTTCCTTTCGTTCGCCGAGTACGTTGACATTGAAGCCTGGGCGCGAGTAACCGATTTGGGAACTGGCGACAATCCCGCATATAAATCGTGGTTGCGATTCGCTTTTTGTTCGCTATAATGCGCCCATGGCTGTTACGCGCAGGCAAAAAGAAGTCCTGGATTTTCTCGAGACATTCGTCGAACGGAATGGTTATTCTCCGTCTTTTGAAGAGATTGCGCGGGGAATGGCGCTCAAGAGTCTGGCCACCGTGCACAAGCACATCACAAATCTGGAGAAAAAGGGGATGCTGGATCGGGTCCACAACCGCAGCCGATCGATTGACATCGTCCCCCCGGGAACGCGCACGCGTGCCACGGATCGAGTTCCTCTCGCCGGGCGCATTGCCGCCGGACTGCCCGTTGAGGCGACAGAGACGGTCGAGAGTATTTCGCTGCACGACGTGATCGGAAACCGCGATGTGTTTGCCCTCGAAGTGCGCGGGGATTCGATGCGCGACGAGCACATTATCAACGGCGACTATGTGCTGGTGGAGCGAACCCGCACGGCACGGCAGGGCGAGATCGTGGTGGCTCTGGTGCACGGGAGTGAGACGACGCTGAAGCGGTTTTATGCCGAGGGACACGTGGTGCGCCTGCAGCCCGCCAACGTGGAGATGGAACCCATCTATGTCCCCGCCGCGCAGGTGGCCATTCAAGGGCGTGTGCTGGGCGTGTTACGAAGGTATCGCTGAAGAACCACAACGCAGAAAAGCCCGGAGCGATGGCTCCGGGCTTTTCTGCGCGCAATGGATTTCTATGCGAGCAGGCGTTGCACTTTTTCTTCGATCACATTCTGTGGCACGTAGCCAACCACCTGGTCGGCGACCTTTCCGCCCTTGAAGAACAGGAGCGTCGGAATGCCGCGGATTCCATAGCGAGAAGGCGTGGCGCCATTCTCATCCACGTTCATCTTCGCTACCTTCAGCTTGCCCGTATAGGCTGTGGCGACGCTGTCGACCATTGGCGCGAGCGCACGACAAGGCCCGCACCAGACAGCCCAGAAATCCACCAGCACCGGCTGCTCGCTGCGCAGCACTTCCTGATCGAACGTTGCATCGCTTACTTCCATCACTCCCAGACCTGCCATGCTTCTCCTCGCGTACAGCGTGCCGTTAGTTTAACCGAAACCACGCCTTTCATTCAGATGCAGGAGCTGCTGGAAAGTCGCAAGGCGCGAACAGAGAGAGGAGCTCGGATTCCGAAAGGAACTTGCGCTCCGCGTGCGAAGAAGGGAGATTCGGGGGAAGGTCTGGGGATCTTGTCGATCACTTGAATGCCTCACTTCAAATGAGAAGCGCCCGGATCCCAGTAAGGATCACGGGCGCTAGAGCAGCCCTCCCCCAGAACTGCCCACGCAAGCGAATGTAGGGTTTCCTCGGTTGAATAGCAAGCAAACTTAGGTAATCCCGCGAGTAATCACCAACTGGTGATTTGCAAAAGAGATACGGGTTCCGCGACGAATTTGTTCTAGGAATAAACGATGCGTCGTGGTGATTGGCGTGCGTCTCAAGAACAGTTGCCGGCAAGGGATGAAGCGGCTCCCAGAGCCTCAAAAGAGCAGACGCGAAGTTCCGTGGTGGGCGGCGCGTCGATCGCTGCGCGAATGCGCCTGAGTGCGGGCGCAAGACTCGTTTCCCCTGCAATGACAAGGAGAACCGCAGGGCCTGCCCCGCTGAGGGAAACCCCCAGGATGTCCTTTCCTTCCGCCAGAGGAAGCAGGCGCCCCAGCAGCGCGCAGAACGGCGCGCGGTAGGGCTGATGGATGCGGTCGGACATGGCGACGCGCAACAGATCGCTGCGTGCCTGCGCGAAGGCTGACGCGAGCAGCGAGACGGACTGGAGATTGGCAACGACATCGGCGCGAGCGTAGGTATCGGGAAGAACCGCGCGGGCCTTGCTTGTTGCAAGTGGCGCTTCAGGCAGAGCGATAATCGCACGCCACAGTGCGGGCGGAGTCACCTGCGCAACATGCACGGAGCGACCTTCGCAGGCGGTCGTGACGAATCCTCCCAGCCAACAGGCGGCGACATTATCCGGATGCCCTTCGAGCGCGCTGGCCTCTTCGAGAGTGCGTTGCGCAGACCAGCTGAGGCCGCCGAAATGATTTGCCAGGGCAATCGCGGCGAGCCGGCCGGCTGCGGAAGAGCCGCAGCCCATTCCCAGAGGAATGTCGTTGACCATGCGGAGCGCAAGCGGTGTGACCGGTTTATTTTGCGCGGCAAGAGTGCTGCGATAGACATTGAGGATGAGGTTGTCGTCAAGTTCGGCGCAGCGTTCGGCGTCACGGCCTGTCGCATGGATGGAGAACGCACCAGCCGGCTGGGCTTCGATGTCGAGATAAAAATTCAGCGCGATGGCCGCGGCGTCAAAACCGGACCCAAGGTTGGCGGAAGTTGCCGGCAGACGGAGCCGAAAGCGCTTTGAGCTCATCCCGCCGTGCCTCGCATCGCGGCGAGGACCGCATGGGGATTCGCGTCGACTGGGTGCGCGTTGCGCCGTAAGGCATCAACCGCAGCTCGATGGCCCGCGACTTCGTTTTCTTCGAGCAGCGTGCCGCGATGAAAGTCGATGGTGTAGTCGGCGTCTTTGAGAGTGTGTCCGGTGAGCAGGAGGACGACCGAATCATTGGCCGCGACTTTGCCCTGGGCACGAAGCTTCTTCAAACCGGCGAGCGTAACTGCAGATGCCGGTTCGCAACCCAGGCCTTCGGCGCCGAGTTCGGCTTTGGCGATGGCGATTTCGGTTTCGGTCACATCGAGACACCAGCCGCCTGTCTCCTGAATGACCTTGGCTGCTTTGCGCCATGATGCCGGATTGCCGATACGGATGGCGGAGGCGCGGGTGTGCGCTTCGACGGGTTGGAGCGCGCCGCCATTGTTCTGGGCGAAGCTTCGCGCCAGTGGATTGGCGCCTTCAGCCTGGATGACCGAGATGCGCGGCATGCGCGCGACGAGTCCCAGTTCGCGCATCTCACGGAAGCCCTTTCCTAACGCCGAGCTATTCGCAAGGTTGCCGCCGGGAACGATCAAGTGGTCAGGCACGATCCAGTCGAGCGCTTCGGCAATCTCGATCGCGGGAGTTTTTTGTCCTTCGAGACGATAAGGATTGACGGAGTTCAGCAAATAAATAGGCTCTTGGCGCACGATCTCGGCGAGCACTTTCACGCACCCGTCGAAGTCGGTTTTCAATTGGCAGGTGACGGCGCCGTAATCCATGGCCTGCGCCAGCTTGCCCCACGCGATTTTGCCGTCGGGAATCAGCACCAGGCTGCGCAGCCCTGCGCGTGCCGCATAGGCCGCCATGGCCGCCGAGGTGTTGCCGGTGGACGCACAGGCGACCCACTCGAATCCGCGTTCTTTGGCGACGCTCAATGCCGCAGTCATCCCCGTGTCTTTGAACGACCCGGTCGGATTCATCCCCTGATGCTTGGCCAGGAGCTGCTCAATGCCCAATGCGCGGCCTGCACGGGGCAAGGGATAGAGGGGCGTGTTCCCTTCGCGCAGCGTCACGGCGTTTCCATTGTTTTCGAGGATAGGCAGCAGCTCGCGGAATCGCCAGACGCCGGATTGATCGAGCGTTTCGCCGGAGCAGCGCCGCTCGCGCCAGAGCCATTTAAGGGCGCCGGGGTTGGGCCGATTGGTGCCCTGGCGCAGGTTCCAGCCCGCGTATTCCACTTCAAAAAGATCGCCACACTGGGCGCAACGAAAATCGGGAAGCGCCTCGGAGCCGGAGATCCGCTCGCCGCATCCGAAGCAACGGAGTTGATGCAGGTTATCGTTCATCCTTGGTGTTAGCCTACCAGCGTGACGCGATTTTTGCTTGCCGCCGGAAGCCGACGGACGATCCTATGCGCGATGGTCTGCCTAGGGTTCGTGGTGCTTGGGACGCCGCGCCTTCTCGCGCAAACGGCACTGCGTGTGGCCGCTGCGGCGGATCTCGAGCCGGTGCTGCCGCCTCTGCTCGATCAGTTTGCGAAGGCTACTGGAATGGACGCTGAAGCCACTTATCAAGCCTCTGCGATGTTGACGACGCAGATCGAGAACGGCGCGCCGTTCGATGTGTTCCTTTCCGCCGATCTGGGATTTCCGAAGCGCCTGATGGATGCGGGTCTTGCGGACACTGCGGGATTGAACTCTGGCGTGACGCCTCTTGTATACGCAAAGGGAACACTTGTTCTGTGGACGCGGCGCGATTCTCGTTTGCCAGTGCCATCGATCGACCTGTTGCGCGATCCGAATTTGAACCGGCTTGCGATTGCGAATCCGGAGCGCGCGCCGTACGGGCGTGCGGCGGTGGCGGCTTTGAAGAGTCTGAAGCTCTATGACACGCTCAAGCCGCGCATTGTGACCGCCGAGAACATCGCGCAGGCCGCGGAGTTTGTGGAGTCGGGCAACGCAGACGCAGGGCTGATTTCGCTCACCTCGGCGATGACGCCACGCCTAGCATCCAATGGCCGATTGTTCGTGATCCCGCACGATCTTTATCCGTCGATCGAACAGGGTGCGGTGGTTGTGGGCAAGGCACAGCAACGCCCCGCGGCGCGGAAGTTTCTCGAGTTTCTTCTCTCCGCTCCGGTGCAGGCGCAGCTCTTGAAGAGCGGCCTCACGCCGGTGCACTGAAGGCACGTCTCACGATGGATTGGCAAGCGCTCCTGCTGTCGCTTCGGCTGGCAACTGTCACTACTGCGATTCTCCTCGTCCTCTCGGTGCCTCTGGCGGCCCTGCTGGCGCTGGGACGCAGCCGCTGGCTCGCTCTTCTCGAGGCGCTGGCCGTGCTGCCGCTTGTTCTGCCGCCGACGGTGCTCGGGTTTCTGCTTCTCGTTCTGCTGGGGCCCCGCACTGCGGTGGGCCGGGGAATTACGACGCTGCTGGGGCACCCGCTGGCGTTCTCGTTTGGCGGCCTGGTGGTTGGCTCGGTGCTCTACAGCTTGCCCTTCGCCGTGCAGCCGCTTGTCGCCGGATTTGCTGCCATCGATCCTGCGCTGGTCGATGCAGCGCGTCTTCTCGGAGCAAGCCCACTGCGGATCATTGTCACCTTGCTCGTCCCCTTGGCGCGCCGGTCTCTTCTTGCAGCGGCGGTGCTGAGCTTTCTGCATACCATCGGTGAGTTCGGCGTGGTGCTGATGCTGGGCGGCGATATTCCTGGCGCCACACGCACGCTGTCGATCCTGCTCTATAACCAAGTGGAAAACTTCGATTACGCCGCGGCCAATCGCACCGCTTCCCTTCTCCTGATTCTCAGCGTGGCCGCGCTCGCGGTGATCTACAGCGGCAGCCGCCGACGCGGAGGGCACCGTGCTTGAGTTTTCAGTGGAAGCGCGGCGCGAGAATTTTCGTCTGCAGGTGGAGTGCCGCTTCACCTCGGGCTGGACCGTGATCTTTGGACCATCGGGTGCGGGAAAGAGTTCGCTACTGCGGCTGCTTGCCGGACTGGAGCGACCGGATCACGGTCGGATTACGCTCGACCATGCGACGCTGACTGATACGGCGGCGGGCGTATTCGCGCGGCCTGGGACGCGCCGAATAGGGCTGGTCGCGCAGCAGCCCGCGCTCTTCCCTCACCTGAGCGTGACGGCGAATGTGAGCTACGGGCTGCGCGGCCTCGATCGTGCGCAACGGACCGAGCGCGTGCAGGAAGTGGTGGAGCTGGTAGGAGCTGCGGACCTTGTCGATCGGCGTCCGCAACAACTCTCGGGAGGTGAGGCGCAGCGCGTCGCATTGGCCCGCGCCCTGGCGCCGCTGCCCCGCCTGCTGCTGCTCGACGAACCGTTTGCGGCGCTGGATGGCGTGGCGAGCGACGCGCTGCTGGCGCGGTTGCAGATCTGGCTTCGCGAGCATGGAGTGCTGACGGTGCTGGTGACGCACGATGCGACGGACGCGTACGCTTCACTCGCTGAAGTGGCCTTGCTGCGCGCAGGACGCGTGGTGGCGCTCGGCCCTGCGGCGGTTGCCCTGGCCTCAGAGCGGATACGGCTGATGGAGCGGTTGAAGAGCTTCTAGGCCGTTCCTTGGTCAAAGCCGACTAGTTCTGGTTCCCTCTGCAGCCGGATACCGAAGCGTGCCTCGACTGTGGCGGCGATTTCGTTCGCGAGTGCAAGGATTTCTGCGGCGGTCGCTCCTCCGCGATTGATCAGCGCCAATGTGTGCCGGGTGGAGATGCCGGCCGCACCGCGCGCAAAGCCTTTGGCGAAGCCTGCCTGCTCGATGAGCCATGCGGCGGAGAGTTTGACCTGGCCTGCGGACACGGGGCCCGGCCCTGCGGGAAAATGCGGTGGCTCTTTGCCGAGGCTGGTCGCGATCTGTTCCATCTGCGCGCAGGGCACCAAGGGGTTCTTGAAAAAGCTGCCGGCGCTGCGGCAGTCCGGATCGCCCTCCACGAGAAGCATGCCCTTCGATTGGCGGATGCGCTGTACCGCGGCAGCGACTTCGCTCAATGCAGGCGTCGAGCTTTCGGGAAAGGCCCGCTGCAGTTCTGCGTAGCGCAGCGTAGGCGCTCCGCCCGGCTTCAAGCGGAAGTCCACGCGGGTGACAATGAAGCGTCCGCGATCCGTCGTATTGAAGCGACTGCGGCGATAGGCAAAGCCGCACTGGGCGGCTGCAAACTCAACGAAGGCGTTGGATGCGCGGTCGAAGGCGCGGACGCGCTCGATACTTGGGGCAACTTCCTGGCCGTAGGCGCCCACATTCTGCACCGGCGTGCCCCCCACAGTGCCGGGTATGCCGACCAAGCATTCGATGCCTGCGGAATTGTCCTCGAGGCTCCGTTCGACGAAGTCGTTCCAGATCTCCCCGGCTGCGACCCTGTAGATTGTTGCGTCTCGATGGTGCTCCGCCTCGATCCCGCGAAGGGCGATGTGCAGCACCAGTCCGTTGAAGCCGGCGTCTGCCACGAGGAGATTGCTGCCGCCGCCGAGGACAAACGAGGGGACGCAGTGCGCGTCAGCCCAGACTGCGGCTTCGGCCACCTCGGCTTCGGTTTCCGCCTGCGCGAACCAGCTTGCCGGCCCTCCGATGCCCAGGGTCGTGAGTGGCGCAAGAGACTTGTTTTCTTCGAAGAGCATCGTTTCAAGGCTACACCGGCACTTTCAGCTAAAATAGACGAGGCGATATCTTTCGTCGGAGGCATTCATGTATCCAGAAATCATGGTCATTCCCATGCGCGAAGAAATGGTGCGTGCGGGTATCACCGAGACGCGGACCGCAGAAGAAGTGGACGCGGCCCTTGCCAAGCAAGGAACCACGATGGTGGTGGTGAACTCGATTTGCGGGTGCGCTGCCGGAAAGATGCGTCCCGGCGTGCGCATGGCCCTGGCGAATGCCGCGACCCGACCGGATCAAAGCATCACGGTGTTTGCGGGACAGGATCGTGAAGCGACGGAACGCGCGCGCAGCTACTTCGACGGCAACGAGCCGACATCGCCGGCGGTGGCCATTCTGCGCGACGGCAAGCTGGCTTACCTGATGCAGCGCTTCGTGATTGAGCAGGCGACGGCACAGCAGATTGCGGGCGAGCTGGTACGCGTCTTCGATCAGTTCTGCACACCGACGACCGTGTAGCCAGATTTTTGGTGGTCTATGAGAACGGCCTCCCGAGCGCGGGAGGCTGTTCTGTTTGTGAATCGTCTTATGTGGGCGGGGCTCAGGGCAGAGTGGCTGCTGCCTTCGACTGGGCAGCTAATGCGCGCTGCACCTTGCTGTGCTTTCGGCTGTATCCAAAGTAGATGAACAAGCCAAAGATAAGCCAGCTTCCAAAACCAATCCAGGCCGGCGCGTCAAGCGAGAACATGAGGGCGAGCGAAACGATCATGCCGCAGATAGGGACGAAGGGTACCCAGGGCGTGCGAAAAGGGCGAGTCAATTCTGGATGCCTGACGCGCAGAACCCATACGCCGAGGCTGACGATGGTAAAGGCGAGGAGCGTCCCGAGGCTGACCAGTTCGCCGAGTAGAGTGATGGGGAAAAACGCAGCCAGGAACGCCGCCAGGCATCCGACGACGATCGAAGTGAGATAGGGAGTGCAAAAACGCGGGTGGAGCTTGCCGACCCACTCCCAGAGAAGCCCATCGCGCGACATGGTGTAGAGCACGCGCGATTGCCCCAGCAGCATGACGAGCATGACAGATGCAAGGCCGGCGATAGCGGCAAGGTCAATGAGCACCACTGCCCAGCGGACGCCAATCACAGCAGCACCATCTGCCACGGGCGCCGCGACATTGAGGCTGGTGTAAGGCTTCAAGCCGGTTAGCAGGAGCGCGACGAACATATAGAGGATTGTGCAGAGAATGAGGGAGCCCAGAATGCCGAAGGGCATGTCCTTTTGCGGATTGCGCGCTTCCTGCGCCGCGGTGGAGACGGCGTCGAAGCCGATATAGGCAAAGAAGACCACGCCGGCGCCGCGCATGATGCCCGACCAGCCAAACTGTCCGAAATGGCCAGTGTTCTTGGGAATAAATGGATGCCAGTTGGCCATCATGTGCGGCCAATGGGTGAATGCGAAGATTCCCGCGAGGCCGATGAAGAAGATGACGACGGAGACCTTGATCATGACCGCAGTGCTGGTGAAGTTGGCCGACTCGCGGACGCCGATGACCAGAATCGCCGTAATGACCACGATAGCCCCGAGTGCGAAAAGGTCCACCTGCGCCGAGATGGCGTGCCCGAACAGCGACAAGTGAAGTGCCGGTGTCGGATTGAAGGGGAGCTTTGTTCCGAAGAACGCGAGCAGGTTGGCGACAAATCCGCTCCAGCCGACGGCGACGGTAGCGGCGCCAAACGCGTATTCGAGTACCAAGGCCCAGCCGATGATCCAGGCTACGATCTCGCCCATGGTGGCATAGCCATAGGTATAGGCGCTGCCGGCGATGGGGAGCATCGATGCGAATTCGGCGTAGCACAGTCCTGCGAAGACGCAGCCGATACCGGCGATGATGTAGGAGATGACGATCGCGGGTCCGGCGAACTGCGCGGCTGCTGTTCCCGTGAGGACGAAGATGCCGGCGCCGATGATGCCGCCGATGCCGATCGAGATCAAATTGATCGGGCCGAGCGCGCGCTTCAGGGAGTGTTCGCTGGTTTCATTGGCCTCGGCGAGGATGTTTTCGATAGGCTTGGTGGCGAGAAGATTACCTGCCATGCATAGTCTCCGTGGATCTGAGTGAACTTCGTTTCACAATCACGACGATTCAGACTACCCGGGGGCGACGCGACCAGAAAAGATAGACCGGAATGCCGAGCAGCACGAGCACCAGGCCGGGCCACGTGTACTGTGGTTTGTACCGCAATAATACGATACAAATCCACGTGGCCATGGCGATGTAGAGCGCCGGCAGCAGCGGGTAGCCCAGGGCCTTGTAGGGGCGCCGCGCATCGGGCTCTTTCACGCGCAGAACGAAGAGCCCTGCGATGGTGAGAATGTAGAAAACCAGAACCGCGAAGATGATGTAGTCGAGCAGCTGGCTATACGATCCCGAGACGCAGAGCACCACGGTCCACGCTGCTTGCACGATCAGCCCCGCGGCGGGCGTGCGATAGCGGGGATGCAGCTTGCCCACGGATTTGAAAAATAGGCCGTCCTGGCTCATGGCGTAGTAGACGCGGGCCCCTGCGAGCGACATACCGTTGGCACAACCGAAAGTAGAGACCAGGATGGCGGCCGCCATGGCGTATGCGCCGCCGGTGTGAAAGACCACAGCCAGCGCGGCCGTTGCAACACGATCTTCTGAGGCGTACTGAATTCCCCGCGCGAGCACCGAGGTCCCATGCGGGTCGCCATGCATCGGGAGGACGAGCAGGTAGCCGACCGAGACGAGGAAGTAGACCGCGATCACGAAGCCTGTTCCGAAGATGAGCGACAAGGGAATGTTGCGCCGCGGATTCTTGACTTCTCCTGCGGTGAAGGTGATGTTATTCCAGGCATCGGCCGAGAAGAGAGAACCCACCTGCACCACGGCGACGATGACCAGCAGATTCACGAGCACAGTGGGCCCGCCCATGCCCACCTGCACCGGGTGCAGCGTGCTCCAGCTTGCATTTTGCCAGAACTGCTTGAGGCCCTCGCCGAAGTTGGCGTTCCAGGCAGCGACGGTGCGGCCCACTGTGCAGGTCAAGAGCACCAGAGCGGCAAGAGAAAGCGCCTTGGCCGAGGTGAAGATGTTCTGGATGAAGGCGCCCAGCTTGACACCGAAGACGTTCACGACGGCGAGCAAAACAACGACAATTAAGCCAGCCAGGTTGGCCGTATTCACGCCGATTTCCATGTTGCCGAGCACCATGGGCCCGACTTGCCATGGCGGGACGTGGGCGATGTGCCAAAGCCAATGAGTGGTGGAGACGGTGGGAAAGAAGACACCTAGAAACTTGCCGAAGGCGACGCAGACCGCGGCGATGGTTCCCGTCTGGATGACGAGGAAGAGCGTCCATCCGTAGAGGAATCCCCAGAGGGGGCCGAGCGACTCGCGCAGGTAGACATACTGGCCGCCGGCCTTGGGCATCATGGCTGCGAGCTCTCCATAGCTGAGAGCGCCGATCATGGTCATCACGCCGGTGACGACCCAGGCGGCGAGCAGCAGGGCCGGCGAGTTGGTGCCGCGGGCGATGTCGGCGTCGACAAGAAAAACGCCGGACCCAATCATGGATCCAGCGACGAGGGCGGTGGAGCTAAACAGCCCCAGGGTCTGCACCATCTTTGTTGGTGCATGGGTAGTAGCAGGGGTGCTCGCGTGCGACGTGAGATTGGTCGTGGTCACCTTGGTCGGTTTTACCGGAAATACATGAGAATGTCTTCTGTTTTTTAGACGCTGCGGATGACTGACCGCGGGTGTGCCTACCCCAGGGTTTCGCGCCACAGGCGGAAGGTCGCGGCGGGGTCGGCGGTGCGAAAGATGGCGGCAGAGATGGCGAGGGTGGTGGCTCCGGCAGCGAGGACCTGCTGAGCAGTTGCGAGGGTGATTCCGCCGACGGCCACCAAGACGGGCGCAGGACCAGCCTCCGCGCGCAGACGGCGCACGCCCTCGGGTCCGATGGGAGCCTTGGTGGTTTCCTTGGTAGTGGTGGCGAAGACCGGGCCAATGGAGAGATAGCTTACGGGCGCCGACAGAATTCCAGGGATGAGGGCTTGGCTACCGCCGAAGGTGCCGATGAGATGGTCAGGCCCCAGCTGCTGGCGAGCCTCGGCGGGCGACGCGTCGCCTGTGTCGACATGCACACCATCAAACCCTGTAATGGCCACAAGATCGATACGATCATCGAGAATCAACTTCACATCCCCGGTCGGCATTGCTGCACGCAAGATTCCCGCATCGGCCAGAATCTCCGTCACGGGCCCTGTCTTGTTGCGGTATTCGAGGAGCGAGACGCCCGCGTCGGCGAGCGAGGTTCCCAGGCGGAGTAGATAGGCGCTGCGATCTGTCGAGGGAATTACAGAGGAGTCGAGAATCGGATAAACCCGCGGGAAAGAGAAGGCCATGGCAAAAGCCTACAAGAGGCGGCTTTGCCGCATTTCATGGCCAGCCTGCGATTGAGAAGGAAATGACGCGCAATGTTGGCCTTCGATCGCGGAGTCTGCGATGCGTGGGCCTCGCGCGACTCCCTTCCGCGATCCGTAGCGATGGTCCTATCATGAACCGGAGGAGAGTTCGATGTTCACATCCCCCGGCGTACTCAGGTTTCATGGCTGGACGCATTCTTGCATCAACGCAGCACTGGACCACTTGGCCTCAATCCCCGCAAGCGATTACCTGCAAGAATTGCCTGGCTTCGGGTTTCCCACGTTGCGCGAACAAGTGATTCATCTCTTCAACTGCGAAGGCTTTTGGATCCACACGCTCCAAGGTCTGCCCTACGTCGACCGCAGGCCCGCCGACTGCCGCACGATTGACGATGCAAGACTCCTTCAGCAGGAGGTCAATCAGCGGACCAAAGCGTACGTGTCGAACTTGACGGATCAACAACTCAACACGGACACTCAACTTCATTTTCCTGACGGAGACGTTGCTGTGCGCACGCCGGCACTCGTGTTACACCATGTGCTGACGCATGCGTTCCACCACAAGGGTCAGATCGCTGCCATGTGTCGAATGTTGGGTCATCCTATGCGTGACACCGATCTGAACCAGTTTGAATGACGGATGATCAGCTCAAATGCCGGTCCACGGTCCTGCAAGAATTGCGACGCGGCTCTTTGGATCGCGGCCTTGTTCCGTATTTCAGCCAATTACATCTCGTCGGCGGAGGGACCGTAGCAGCCCGGCACCTTCGTGTCGAGCAGGCGAAGGTAGACGCCCAACTGCGCACGATGATGCACCAAGTGGTTGAGGACCCAGGTGCGCCACACGTTGTACTTGGTATCGTCGATCCAGGTCTGCTCACCAGCCACAAACTTCCAGTTGCTGTCCCACTTAGGGGAAGTCATCTTCGCCAACTCAGGCTTCACCGCTGCCACTTGCTTGTCGAAGCGTGCGAGCAGGTCCTTCTTGTTGGTGGGGTCTGTGGGATTCATGTCGGGCTTCCACTCGAGCTTGTCGATCGTGAGCGTGTGCATGGCCCAGTCGCCGTTAGTGTCGGAGACATGCGCAGCAAGTCGGCCCAACGCCATCGACTTCGTGTGCGGCTTCCAGGCGAAGTCGGCGTCGTCGGGAATCGCTTCAAGCACTTTGCGCGTTGTGGCCGATTCACGGTCGAATTCCGCGGTCAATTCTTTCTGAAAATCCATCGAGGCAACCTCCACGTTGCGAAAACAGCATATCGGAAATACGAGTGAAAAGGCGAAGAAAAAGCGATAATATTTCGCCGTTGTTTCAAATAGGCCTAGCGCGGAAGCGAGAAGGCAATATAGGACCCGCCGGTGGGCGATTTGGGATCGCGACCGCCGCTGGCGACGGTGACGACATACTGCCGGCCGTCGATCGCATAGGTGCTGGGCGTGGCCATTCCGGCAAAGGGCAGCTCGAATTCCCACAGTAGCTTGCCGGTGCGTGCATCGAAGGCGTGGAACTTGCGGTCGTAGACCGTGGCGCCAATGAAGAGCACGCCGCTGGCCGTCACGATGGGCCCGCCGTAATTCTCGGAGCCGGTGTTGCGCATACCCTGCGCGGCAAGGGCCGGGTATTCGCCGAGGGGAATTTTCCAAAGGTATTTGCCCGTCGTCAGGTCGATGGCACTGAGGGTTCCCCATGGCGGCTGGAAGGCCGGATAGCCATCGGGATCAAGGAACTTGCGATAGCCGGTGAAGTCGAAGCGATCCTGGCCCTGGGCTTCATCGGTTTCGGCAGCGGGTGGATGCACGCCGAGATAGTCGAGCAGCGCGGTGAGATCGGCGTCCTCGAGATCGGGCATCGGGGGCATTCGTCCCTTGCCTGCGTGAATGAGCGCGATGGTCTGGTCCGCAGTAAGCCGGCTGCCTAAACCGATCAACATGGGGAATGAGGGTGGAATCCCTTCGCGCAGATCGCCGTGGCAGACTGCGCAGCGATCGCGATAGACACCAGCGCCGGCCGTGTTGCCCGTGGAGGGTTCGCCGGCGGCAGGCGATGGGGACGACGTCATCTCGCTCTTCGCGCCTCCGGAGCCGGCATTGTGTAGATAGTCGAGCAGCGCGGCGAGATGCGCAGCGTCGATGTTGGGGAACGAGGGCATGCGGCCGGTTCCCTGCCGAATGGTGTCTTGAATCTTCTGCAAGGGCAGACGCTTTTCGATCTCGACAAGGGAAGGAAAGGCCGGCGGGGATCCGCGGCGATCGACGCCGTGACAGATTGCGCATTGTTCGCGATAGATCTGCTCGCCGGGGTCTGCGGTCGTTACGGCTGGAACGAGGCCGCCTGTCCAGACCATTTCGTTGGCATTTACATAGAGGATGCGATGGACAGGATCGACTGCGGGGCCACCCCACTCTGCGCCGCCATCGAAGCCGGGAAAGACGACAGTTTGCTGACCCACGTTCATGGGCAGGAACTGGCCGTCGCTGCGCATCATGCGGAATGCTTGCAACGCCCATGCGTGGGCTTCGGGGGTGCGCGTTGTCATCATCTGTTCGGTGAGGCGCTGGCGGGCGAATGGCTCGGGCCAGTCGGGCAAGGGCTGTGTGGGCGCAGTAACCTCGCCGGGGACGGTGCTCGCGGGATAGGAATGCTCGCGGATGGGAAAGAGCGGCGCGCCGGTGAGGCGATTGAAGAGATAGAGATAGCCCTGCTTGCTCGTCTGGGCAAGCGCGTCGATGTGCTGGCCTTTGCGGACCATCGTGAAGAGCGCAGGCGGTGAAGGAAAGTCGCGGTCCCAGATGTCGTGATGTACGCCCTGAAAATGCCAGAGCAGTTTTCCGGTCGCGGCGTCGAGGGCCAGGATGCAATTCGCGTAGAGATCGTCGCCAAGGCGATCGCCACCGTAAAAATCCATGACCGCCGAACCGGTTGGCGCATAGAGAATGCCGTGCTCTGGGTCGAGCGACATGCCGGCCCAGTTGTTGGCTGCGCCGGCGGTCTTCCAAGCGTCTTTGGACCATGTTTCGTATCCAGGCTCGCCGGGCAGTGGGATGGTGTGGAAGGTCCAGCGCAGCGCGCCGGTTCGGACATCGAAGGCGCGGATATAGCCAGGCGGCGCGGGATGGGTTTCCGGGTTGCGGCCGCCGACGACGATCAGGTCCTTGTAGACGACGCCCGGCGTGGTGAGGGCGATGGACTGCGCGTGGTAGTCGCGGCCCAGATCCTTCCGCAAATCGATACGGCCGTTTTCGCCGAAGGAGGGAACGGGCTTGCCAGTTTCTGCGTCGAGGCAATAGAGGAAATTCATGACGCCGGCGAAGAGGCGGCGCTGGTGTCCGTCGGTCCAGGTGGCGAATCCGCGCGCCGGCTGTCCGGCCTGGATGCCGGGGTCGAATTTCCATTTGAGCTCCCCGGTTGCAGCGTCGAGGGCAATGACCTTTTGCGATGGTGTGTAGGCGTAGAGCGTGCGGCCGAGGATGAGCGGGTTGGTCTGAATCTGGCCCTTCTCGCCGGTGTCGTAACGCCAGGCCACCTGCAGGCGATGCACATTGCTTCGATTGATTTGCGTGAGGCGCGTGTAGTGATCGCCATCCGCGCCGCCGTTGTAGGCGGGCCAGTCGGCCGCGCGCTGCGCGGAGGAGGGGCGCGCGCAACCAAGCGCAAAAAGAAAAAAAAGAACTGCGGATGTTTGAAGCGCTCGATGGAGCATCGGTGCGGCGAGACCCCGACTCGCGCCCGTCAAGAATACAGGCCGAGGCGGGACCTGCCGCAAGCCAAGTGATTGAGGCTCGGCGAGTCAGAAGCCGCGAATCGGGGAATCAGTCCTCGCGGGTGTTCTTGTTCTTCGTCTTGGCGTCGCCGGTTTCTTTGCATTCATCGTTGCCGGTCGAGTCGGCAACGTCGATGGTGCCCAGGGAGTCGTTGACCATGCCGTCGTCGGGTTTCATGTTCTTGTCGATGAAGCCGCCGGGTTGGGTATGCGTTGGCTTGAGATTTGAGGTCATAGAGAGTTGGATGCCGGGGGACGGGGGCGGGTCGGCCTGACATTCGGCCGGCAGTCAGTTGGATCTTGGCTACTCGGATTGCTTCGCGAGGAAACGCTCCATGAACTTGGTGTCGAAATTGCCCGCGCGAAAGTCCTCGTCTTGAAAGATCGCCTGGTGCAGCGAGACCGAGGTGTCGATTCCCTGCACCACGAATTGGGAGAGCGCGCGCTCGGTGCGGGCAATGGCTTCAGCGCGGTCCGCGCCGTAGCAAATCAATTTCGCGATGAGCGAGTCATAGTATGGCGGGACGACGCCTTCGGCGTATTGTGCGGTGTCCACGCGCACGCCGTTGCCGCCGGGCACATTAAAGGCGGTAATCTTGCCAGCCGAGGGCGTGAACTTTTTGGGGTTCTCGGCGTTGATACGGCACTCGATGGCATGCCCGCGGATCTCGAGCTTAGGCGGAAGGATGTCGCTAAGCTTTTCGCCCGACGCGATGCGCAGTTGCGCCTTGACCATGTCGACGCCGGTAATGGCTTCGGTAACGGGGTGCTCCACCTGGATGCGCGTGTTCATCTCGATGAAGTAGATCTTTCCGTCCTCATCCATGAGGAACTCGACGGTGCCTGCGTTCTGGTAGCCAATGGCGGTCAAGCAACGGATCAGCGTGCGGCCGATCTCCTCGCGCATGGTTGGGGTGACCTGGAGCGACGGCGCTTCTTCAATGAGCTTTTGATGGCGGCGCTGGATGGAGCATTCGCGCTCAAAGAGCGAGACGACACTGCCGTGTTCGTCGGCCAGGATCTGGAACTCGATGTGGCGCGGGCGCTCGATGAATTTTTCCATATACATCTCGCCGTTGCCGAAGGCGTTGGCGGCCTCGGTGGAGGCTGCGTGGAGGAGGTTGGGCAATTCTTCATCGGTGCGGACGATGCGCATCCCGCGCCCGCCGCCCCCGGCCTTGGCCTTGAGGATGACCGGATAGCCGATGGTTTTTGCGACAGATATGGCCTCGTCCGCGTCGGCGATGATGCCGTCGGAGCCGGGAAGAATCGGGACCTTGGCTTCTTTCATCGCCCGGCGGGCTTTTTCTTTTTCGCCCATGAGTCGTGTGACTTCGGGGGGAGGGCCGATGAACTTGATGTTCGAGGCGCGGCACACTTCAGCGAAGTTGGCGTTCTCACTCAGCAGGCCGTATCCCGGATGAATTGCGTCGACGTTGGCGATCTCGGCGGCGGAGATGACGGCGGGGACGTTGAGATAACTGTCCGCAGCGCGCGGGGGGCCGATGCAGATGGCCTCGTCGGCAAAACGGACGTGGAGCGAGTTACGGTCGGCCTCGCTGTACACGGCGACGGTGCGAACGCCGAGCTCGCGGCACGCATTGATGACACGCAGCGCGATTTCGCCGCGGTTGGCGATCATGACCTTACGAAACATGCAAAGCCCTTTGCTGGGAAAAGAGGCGGCTCATGGGGCTAGCTGACCCGGATGGAAAAAAGCGGCTGTCCAAATTCGATCGGCTGGCCATTGGTGACGAGGCATTTCACGATTTCGCCGGCCGCATCGGCCTCGATTTCATTCATCAGCTTCATGGCTTCGACGATGCAGATGACCTGTCCCTTTTCGACGCGATCGCCGGGTGAGACAAAGGGGGATGCTCCCGGCGAAGGCGAACCGTAGTATGTGCCGACGATCGGTGATTTCACAATGTGTAGATCTTCGCCGTTCGCGGTAGCGGAGGCGGTTGCGGCAGCAGGCGGCGCAACATGGGAATGGGCGATCGACGCGGAGGGTGGAGCCGACGCCAGCGCGCGCGCGAGATCGGACAGGCCAACCGATGAGGTCTCCGGCTGGTTGAACTTGAGCCGAATCTTGGTGTCTCCCCGATCCAGGTCAAATTCCGCGACCTGATATTGCCTCAGGAATTCGATCAGCTCTTTCAAATCCTGCATGTCTTGAGGTTTCATTCGTTCCTTATCTCTCGCACTTGGGGCGAGATGTGTAGGGGTCAAAGCTCGATCAGGGCCTTGGGCGCGGGTGTCAAAACCTGCCCGCCGGATCGGGTAACTGCGACCATGTCTTCAATGCGAACCCCGAACTCCCCCGGCATATAGACCCCAGGCTCGATCGTGATCACCATGCCTGGCGCGAGCCTAGCCGATTGACCGGAGCCCACGCGGGGAGCCTCGTGAATCTCAAGGCCGACGCCGTGGCCGGTGGAATGAGAAAAAGCTTCGGCCAAACCCGCCTTGCGCAAGACGCTGCGCGCTGCCTCGTCAACGTCTCCGCAGCGAACGCCACCAGCGACGGCCGCAATGGCAGACTCCTGGGCGGCAAGCACGGCGTCGTAGGTCCGCAGTTCTTTGGCGGTTGGTTTTCCCAGGTGCACGGTGCGCGTCATGTCGGAGCAGTAGCCCTCACGGATTATACCGAAGTCGAGAACCACGAAGCCTCTGCGGGGGAGCCGGCTCTCCGACGCTTTTCCATGGGGCAAAGCGGAGCGCAGGCCGGAGCCGACGATGGTCTCAAACGACATGGCTTCGGCGCCGAGCTTACGCGCCTGATACTCCAGTTCGGCGGCGACTTCGATTTCGGTGAGGTCGGGGCGAAGAAAACGAAGAATGTGGTCGAAGAGCTGGCACCCGGTCAGAGCCGCTTCTTTCAGGATGGCGAGCTCGTCCTCGTCCTTGATCCAGCGCAACGGTTCAACGAGAGGCGCGGCGAGCGGGGCAAGACCTGTGCGGCGCAGATGCGAGGGGAGCGCAGCGCGCAGGCGCGCGAGTTCGGAGACGGAGGTGTGATCGGGATCGAAACCGGCGAAGGCGACTCCCGGCTGCGCCGCGAGCCACTCGACTGCGTTGACTGCTGGAGGGCTCGAAACGATCTGAACCTTCGCGGCATGGACTTCTTCGGCAGCCTGCGCTGTGTAGCGCCCATCGGTGAAGAGACGCGCAGCCCGCCGTGTGAGGGCGAGGGCAGCGCTGGAGCCGGTGAATCCCGAGAGATAGCGGACGTCGGGGAGATGGCTGACGAGAAGGCCGTCGAGACCAGCGCGCGTGATGCGGCGACGCAAAAGGCCGATGCGACGATGATGGTCCATTCGGGACAGGATAAATCAGGGAACAGGGACTTGAAGAAAGGGATCAGGGGACAGGGATCAATGGGCAGTCGACACTGAAACTCATCGACGCGTCTTTCTCAATGCGAACACCCGTGGATAGAGATGCAGATTGGAACCCGATGTATGAACAGCGGCAAAGAGGAATCATCCATGATCGTCGTCCTCTCTTGAGCATGACTGCGACTCCAAGGGAGTCGGACTGATCCCTTGATACCCTGTTTCTTACATCGCCGGGCGGACGGGTTTCTTGGCGTGCGGGTCGAGTTCGGGATTGGGTGTCTGCAGGTCCGACTGACGGTCCATCCACTCATCGAGCCGAGAGCGCTTGAAGCGCCACCGGTTACCGAGCTTGAACGCAGGGACGAATCCTTCCGAGGCGTATTTGTAGAGGGTGTCGGGCGAGATGCCAAGGTAGTCGGAGGCCTGGCGGATATCCATGACCTCGCGGACTTCAGGAACAAGCAGATTGGAGCGGGCAGTGGCGTTGCGCATATTTTCCCTCCCCTACAGGCGAAGGCCTCAGGGTGGAATTCCGGCGGGCAAGAACCGGTACTCCTGTATATATCGCGGTTTCACCCGCCGGTTCAAGGTTTTTCAGGAAGTTGCCATCAATTTACGGGATTTTGGGTTGGCTTCCGGACGGATTGAAGGAAGTGGGTGGGGCAGATGATCCAACCAGTTGGGGCGCCCAAAAGAAACCAGCCCAAGGGCTTGGGCCAGTAGACCGGATGGTGCAGGCCTTCTGAAGCAGCTCACCCCCCCCCCTGTGGAAAATCTGCCCGCACCATCCGCGCAGCAAAAAGGGCACCCAAGCTAAACCAAGGGCGCCCTTCTCACTGGCTTAAAGGCGGGTTAGTTTTGATCTTCGCGGCGGTGCAGAGTCGGCCGATCGTCCCCATTTGAGCCGGAGCCGCTGTTCCCGGCCTGCGTGTTGCCATTGTCGTCCGGGGAGTTGCTGGCGCGGCGCAGCGAGGGTTTCTTGCCGTCCTTGTTGTCGAGCAGGCGGCGCTTGTTCTCGATGCGGGCCAGGCGAGCCTTCACCTCGTCGAACTCCGAGGTCGTGACGGTGTATTCATCCTTAGCAGGCAGAATACGGGCAATCTCTTCCTGCGAGTGCAAGATGCGATCCGGGGTCTGTGGATGGTCAGAGAAGGCCTTCGAAACAAGTCCGGGCTTGCGCTTCTCAAGGGCCTGCACCTTCTCAAAGAAGGTGATGAAAGCCTGCGGATCGTAACCGGCGCGGTACATGTATTGGACGCCGAGGTAGTCTGCCTGCGCCTCGAATTCGCGCGAGAACATCAGGAAGGTCATGGGAACCGCAAGCTGGGCGGCTTCATAGATCCCATAGCCGGTCCAGCTATACCCAGTAAGCATGATCAGCGGGATGGTGCCGAGCTGCGCGTAATTCATGCGTGTCATTTCCCGGGCGGCGTGGTGCGCGCAGACGTGCGCCGTCTCGTGGGCCATCACGCCGGCGAGCTCGGCTTCTTCATCGGCGTTGAGAATCAGGCCGGAATTGACGTAGAAGAACCCGCCTGGCAGCGCCATGGCGTTGATTTCGTCGGAATCGATGACCTTGATGGTGAAGGGTACCTTGCAGTCGGAGTTCTTCACGATGTTCTGGCCGATGCGGTTGACGTATTCAACAACTACCGGATCGGTGATCATGCGGGTGCTCTTCTCGATCTGATCGGCGTACGACTTGCCCATCTTGATCTCGGAGTCGGTCGAATACCAGTTGCCCAGGCCGCGGGCGCCGATGTCGCGGTTCCCTACCGCGCCGACGTCTTCGATGCTCCCCGGCTTCACCTTGATCATGTCTCCGCCGACTTGAACGATCTTGTCAGGATTCACGTCTTTCGCAGAGACGTCACCATTGACCGGCGTGGTGCCGGGTTCAGGATCGTCCTTCGCATCCTTTGCCTGCTCCTTTTTCTCCTTTTTCGACTCCTTCTTCGATTCCGGAGCGGGAGGGGTATCGCTGGCCACCGGAGTGGTGCCCGGGGCCGGCTGCGCCGCAGGAGTATTTGGCGGTATGTTGGCCGGTGCTTGCTGTGCCGACGGGGTATTGGCGGGAGCCGGTGTGGAAGCGGGCTGAGTGGACTGGTCGTTTGGCGTGCTGCCTGGTTGCGCAGTCGGCGCGGTGGAGGGAGTATTTGGGGTGCCGGTTGGGGAAGTTGACTGGGCAGAGAGGGTCGCAGCCAACGCCAATGTCAGCCCTGCCAGTACGCCTGCTTTGAGCCCCTGAAAAGCTGCTCTCATCTGAATCCTCCGACCCGAATGGCGCCCGGTGCGGGAACCCTTCGCTTCGCTCGACCTGTTAGACGCTAGTATCTGCCTGTTCGGCATCCGAGCGATAGGGGAAATCGGTTGAATTTGTCACCCCAATGTCATTGCTCGATACAGTTTTCTGGCCCGATCAAGGTACTCGTGGCGACGACGACGTTCATTTGGACGACGGACCCCGGTGGATTAGAGTGAAGATCACGTAGAAACTGGGAGGGTTCGTGCGTTCGGGACTTTGGATCTTTCCCTTGGCGATCGTGTGGATTGGGATGCCGCTGCTGCACGCGCAAACGACAAAGCTTCCGGCCAGGACGAATCCCGCCAAGGGCCCCCTGGCCGCGCTCTTGTCGCCGCATACCCATGCCAAGCCGGCACCCGCCAATGCGCCGCACATTCCCGATATGGAAGTGGATGCGACGAGCCTCGGATCGCCGATCGTGCTCGATAAGAACTGGCGCGTGGGGGTCACCTCCAATGCGAATGCCGCCGGCCCCGACTTCGACGACTCCACCTGGCAGGTGCGCGACGCCCACGAGTCGATCGCCGATGTGCCGGATGAGGATCACCCCGAAAGCGCCGACGAGAAGAACTGGCAGACCGGGGATTCACCGGGACACAAGCGTCCGTTTGTGTGGTTTCGCATTCACCTGAAGCTCGCTCCCAACCACGGTCCCATTTCCCTGCTGATTGAGCTTCCTGTCACGCAGAACACGAATTTCACGATGGGCGCATCGGGTCCTGGGCTGGATGTATTTGCGAATGGGCGACCGATCGTCCCCGAGGGACCCCATGGCGACGAAACCTTCAAATATGAGGAGATCTCACGCATTTACCACCTCAATCTCAAACCGGATGAGACAAACCTGACATTGGCGGTTCGCACCCTCTACATCCCATTTGGCTATTACGCGTATACATCGTTCTTTTCCAAGCGCACCTTCCGAATCGGCGACCCTGAAGACCTGCGGCGGGCGTGGGACCTGTGGTTCATGCATAGTGTCTTTGAGCGGTTGCCGCGGCTGGTCAACGCAATTCTGCTGACGTTTCTGGCTTTCTTTCTCCTTGCGCTCCACTTCTCGCAAAAGGGGCATCCGGAGTACCTGTGGCTCGCGCTTCACGAGATTCTGCAGGCGCCGATCGGCTTTATTGATCTGCAAGGCAGCCTCGCCCGGATCGACCAGCTTTGGTACGCGGCCATCGTGCTGCAGTTGGTGGCTCTGTCGGCCTATTTGTATTTCGAGTTTCTGGTTGCCTTCTTGTATCTGAAGAAGCGGTGGACGATCACGGCGTTGCGCTGGACGGCGCCGATTCTGGTTGGCGTGGGACCGGGCATGATCCTGCTGGGCGGTCACGGCGTGCTGATCGTAGTGACGCTAGTTGTGATTTATCTCGGCAGCCTGCTGTGGATGATTGGATGGTCGCTCTTCATTTTTGTCACGCTGATCGCGGCGACCATCCGGAAGAATTTTGAGGCCGGGTTATTGCTGCTTGCCCTGGTGCTGACGATTATCGGGATTGCCGAGCCGATCATGACCAGCCTGCTGAGCAACGCTTCCGGGCATCCTTATCGCTCGCCGCTAACCATCCAGGCGGGGCCGGTGCCGATCCACTTTGCTTCGATTGCGGACTTCACCGGGTTGCTCGCCATCGTGCTGATCATTTTCGTGCGTTTTCTGCGCATCCAGCATGACCGGGAGATGGCCCAGAGCGAACTGGCTGCGGCGCGCAGCGTGCAAGAGCTGATGATCCCGCAGGACAAGCAGGAGACGCCGGGCTACGAAGTGGACTCGGTCTACCAACCGGCGACAGAGGTGGGCGGCGACTTCTTCCACGTGCAGTCGGAAGGCAAAGATGGGCTGCTGGTGGTGATCGGCGACGTAGCCGGCCATGGTTTGAAGGCGGCGATGAATGTTTCGATGGTGATGGGAGCGTTGCGACGGTTTCCAGAACGCCGGCCGGCAAAGATCCTAGAAGCACTCAACCGCGTGGTGACCGGCAGCGACAGCTACACCACCTGCCAGGCCATCTGGTTTGGCGGCGATGGAGAGCTGGTGATCGCCAATGCCGGCCACCTGCCGCCCTATCTCAACAGCCAGGAAATCGTGCTACCTGGCGGCCTGCCGCTGGGTGTACTGCCCAACGAGCGGTATGACGAAGTGCGGCTCTACCTGCACCCCGGGGACCGGTTGCTGCTGATGTCAGACGGTGTGGTGGAAGCAAGGCGACCGGCGACCGGCGAGCTTTTCGGCTTTGAGCGCGTGCACAACCTGAGCAACCAGTCGGCGTTCTATATTGCGGACGCGGCCAAAGGATTCGGCCAGGAAGACGATATCACCGTGCTGACGATCCGACGGCTGGCGGAGGCTCTGGCGGCGTAAGACCGGGAGGTATGCTCCAGGTTTCGTGAAATACTTCAGCCCGATGGAAACTAAAGGGAAGAAGACAATCGTCGAACCAAGGATCGAGGCTGTCACCGCCAATCCGGTGGCGATCGGCCACCAGCCATAGACGATCTGAATCCGCGACAACGGGGGAAAGTACACCTCTGTTCCTATCCTGGCAGAGTAACTCAGCAGGACGCTGAGACCTGTAGCTGAGAAGGCGAGTAACAGGCTTTTCCGAAAGAAAAAGATTTGCGATCACGCCCGTCGCAGCGCCGTGAACGCGAAGGACGCCAAGCTCGGTTGCCTTTCCAAGCGTGACGAGCGCGCCAGGCGCAACAACGCAAAGATCACTCTCGGTCTCATTTTCTGTTATCGAGATGGGGGTCTCGGTCTCTCAGAACGGATTCCCCTTGAAAAGGAAGAACAGCTCAATCAGCAGAATCAGTACCACCGTGGCCTCGAGGAAGAACGCGCGGCTCTGGTTAAACTGCTCGACCATGTCGTGGTAGAGGTCCTCGGCGGTCTTGAGCTTCTGGGCGACGAGGTCTTTGTAGTCGGGGACGCCCACTTTTCCCGCGGCCAGCTTGTAGAGGCGCGCGGCAAACATATCACTCAAGAATTTGATTGCGTTGTCGGCACGCTCGGTCAATTCGGCTACGTCAAGCAGTACGGTGTGGAGGCTCCGGGCAGACTTGACCAGTCCCCAGCGCGCGAAGAATCCAGTCTTTTTTCCGAGCAGATCGTAGACGCTATCGAGGATGCCGGTGAGCAGCTCATCGTAGTGGCGGAACTCGAGCAGCTGCGAGTTGGCGTATTCGAGGAGTTGGATGGAGGTTTCGGCGCCGGCCGTCGAGTCGTAAAGGAACGCCGCGTTCCAACCGATCACGGCAACATCGCTCGCATAATAGGAGACCTGCGACTGCAAAACTTCGCGGATCTCGCCGTCGGAGAGCAGGAGCCTGTCGCCGCGCACGACCTGGGCGATGTGGAGACCATGTTCGCGGGTCAGGTCGGCGGCATTCGGAGTGCCTGCGGCTTCGCGCACATGGAAGATGAAGTAGTCTTCGCTTAGCCAACGCTGGTAGGGCTTGATCATCGCGCTTGCCACGCGTTCTAGCTTCTGGCGCACGATGGGTTCCACACGGGAAGCAAAGTCAAGATCCCACACCCAGCGGCTCGCCAGATGGACGAGACTTTCCCAATCGCCCGCGAAGGGGAGTTGATAGATCACGCTGGCGACTCCATAGTCGTAATACTTCACTTCGCCTTCGAGGCGCTCTCCGGAGTCGAGAATCAATGGTTCGAGCGGGCCGATCACTGGCGGACGCTGATAGCGCACATAGGCGGGAGCCGTATGTTTCATGCTCGGCTGCTGCATGGTGCGCGCATTGATGGCGTGCTGGAGTTGATCGAGGCGCAGTTCTTCGCATACGTCGAACTGGATCATGACGAGAACGGATCCGCAAAGCGCGCTTGCGGTCGGGGTGGCGGAAGGGCTGCTCATCGTACTCAGGCATGGTAGCCGATTGGCGTGCGTGGGGTAGCTGGATCGGCTGAGCAGCCGATGAAACTGGCCAAACTTGTCCTAGCCAGAGCCACGCTTCTCGCTTGTTCTGGATATCTGGCGGCCTGGGACAATTGTTTGTTGCGCTGGACGCCAAGACCGCGCGCGAGCTATGGCAGGTTGATACGGGAGGATACGTGAGCGCTGCGCCCGTGGCATACTCGCTGGGCGGGAAACAATATATCACTGTCGCGGCTGGGCATGATCTTCTGACGTTTGCCGAATAGTGTCTCGCCTTCAAAGCGGATCCAGCAAATCCAATGGGCCGAGGTGCTCCGGAACCGCTTTCGCTGACTGCATCAACTTTCAAGCGAATCTACGAAAAGCGTTGGCAGGTTGATATTTGCTTCGAACGCCCCCGTTTCGTGAGAGACGGGTCATCAACATGCCTTCGGTTCCGCGCACTTTTCATTCCCGGCTGGATTTCCCCACAAATTGGCCGATAACCGCAAGTTAGAGCTGTCTCCCTGAATTCGGTGGTGATGACTATGGGGGGGCGGAGTCCTTTTCGGGAAAGCCGCCTTGGCGCCGTGGTTCCGACCGCTGGAGTTGGTGACGGCGATGGAGCCTGATCGTTGGCTCGAACGACCCAATTTCGCACACGGAAGCGGCTCTTCCCCGCTCGCTCTCTGAGTCTTGCTGGAATCCTCCTGACGCATTTCTCGACGGCGATGATGGCCGCCTCCACCCCATCCCCGCCTCTCCTCACTTCTCTCAGCGCCATCCATTCTCTTTCGAATGCCGAGGCGACGCAGCATCTGCCGGTCGACTTCGAGGCAACGGTCACGTACTACCGCGATTACGAAAGGATCCTTTATGTCCAGGATGGCGACACGGCGATCTACATTCTGGCAAGTACAGATGTCCCCCTGCTGCCAGGCGATCGCGTTCGGGTGCGGGGAACGACGCACGAGAGCTTTCGCCCGTACGTATTGAGCAAGGATTTCACCGTTCTGCGCCACGGGGCATTGCCCGAGCCGGCACACCCCACATTTTCCGAGTTGATGCACGCGCAGTACGACTGCAAGCTGGTCTCGATGCACGGCATTGTTCGCAGCGCCGACTTATTGAATGTCTATCGGCACAGCGCCATTTTGCAGGTGTCTGCCGACGGCGGGAACGTCGAAGTGCATATCGATCACGCCGACGCGACGGACCTGAAGGGCCTCTTGGATGCTGAGGTTGATATCACCGGCGCCGTCTCGGGAAAGTTCGACGGCAAGATGCAGATCACTGCGATTCAGCTCCACTTATCTTCGATCGCTAGTTTAAAGATTCTCAAACAGGCAAGCGTCGATCCCTGGGCCGCGGCAGTTACGCCGATGGACGAGATTCTGTACGGCTATAACGTAAAAGCGCTCACGCCCAGGGTTCGCGTTCATGGCACGATCACCTACTATGAGCCCGGTGCTGCGGTTGTTCTTCAAGACGGTCTTCGAAGCCTATGGATTCTCACGCAGACACGCGACGACTTGGAAGTGGGCGACATTGCCGATGCGACAGGGATTGGCGAGGTCCGCGATGGCTTTTTGACTTTGACCGAAGGCGAAGTCCGGGACACCCACGTACGCGCGCCGGCCTCACCCCAGGCGACGAATGCCCACGAACTGCGATCGAGTCACCACATCTTCGACCTGATCACGCTGGAAGGGCGGGTGGTGATGGAGGTTCGCGAAGTGGCACAGGACGAATATGTGCTGATTGCGGACGGCCTTCTCTTCTCTGCGATTTACAGGCACCCCAACGCGACCAGCTCGTCTCAATCAACGCCTCCCTTGCCGCCGATGAAACAGATCCCAGTGGGATCGAAGGTCCGGGTGATCGGCGTTTGCGTTCTTGGCGACTCCGACCCGTACAACGGTCGGGGCCAGTTTGATGTCGCGCTCCGCTCCCTGAACGACATCACGGTGGTGGCCAAACCGTCTTTGATGACTGTGCGCAATCTTGCTATTGCAGTCAGCATTCTTCTGTTCTTTGTGTTTGCTGCAGGCGGCTGGGTCTGGATGCTGCGACGCAAAGTGAAGCAACAGACTGCGGCGATGGCCGCGCGCATCGCCGCGGAAGCCGCACTGGAGCGGCGGCGTAGCCACATTCTCGAGGAGATCAACGGCAAATGCCCCCTCAACGAGATCCTCGAACAAATCGCCGAACTTGTGTCGTTCAGTCTCGGTGGAGCACCCTGCTGGTGCCAGATTGGCAACAACGCACCGCTCGGCAATCATCCGTCGACGATCGAAGGCCTGCGCATAGCCAGTCAGGAGGTTCCCTCCCCTCCCGGTCCGGCCCATGGCACGATCGTTGCCGCGTTCGACCAGTTGGCGGCGCCCTGTGCGAATGAGTCGGAGGCGTTGTCGATCGGCACATGGCTTGCCAGCCTGGCGATCGAGACACGAGGTCTCTACTCCGATCTTGTGCATCGGTCCGAGTTCGATCAGCTCACCGAGATTCACAATCGCTTCTCGCTCGAAAGGCGTCTGGGCGCGCTGGTTCAAGAGGCCACGCAGAAATCGACGCGGTTCGGTCTCATCTATATTGACCTCGACGAATTCAAGCAGGTCAACGATCAGTATGGGCATCGTGCCGGAGATGAATACTTGCAGATAGCCGCTGCCCGGATGAAGCGTCAGCTTCGGCCGACGGACATGCTGGCCCGGCTGGGCGGAGATGAGTTTGCGGCTCTTATTCAGAAAGTACAATCCCGCTCCGACGTTGAAGAGATCGCGGCGCGCCTGAGCCACTGTTTCCAGAAACGATTCGGGCTGCGGAACTGTACGCTGAGCGGCTCAGCGAGCATCGGGATCGCAGTCTTCCCGGAAGACGGCACAACCAAGGACAGCCTGTTGAGCTTGGCGGATGCAGCCATGTACCAGGCCAAGAAAAGAACAAAGGAAGCGCGCTCAGCCCTCTCGCTTTGACCCTTCTTCGCAATATCGGCAATCCAGCTCCTCCGACTGAATCAGCGACGGAGGAGCTTAAATACAACAGGATCAAGCATTCGTCGCATCGAAGCCGAATATGAGCCGAACGCTGCTGCCAGGAAAGCCTTACCCTCTGGGTGCCACCGCTCTCCGCAAGGGAACGAATTTTGCACTATTTTCCGAATGCGCGACACGCGTGGACGTCTGCCTGTTTGACGATGCAGGCAACCAGACTGACTGCGTGACGCTGCGTGAGCGGACTGCCTTTGTATGGCACGGATTCATACGCGACATCAAGCCGGGACAACGTTATGGCTATCGCGTGGACGGCCCATGGGAACCGGAAAAGGGCCAGAGGTTCAATTTCAACAAACTGCTCGTTGACCCCTACGCGAAGGCGATCGCCGGCCAAGTGAATTGGAAGGCGCCAATCTTTCCCTACGATGTGGCGTCGGGCGATCCGCTGAAGATGGACGCGCAGGACAGCGCCGCGGGAGTTCCGAAGGGCGTGGTCATCGATGGCGCGTTCAACTGGGGAAAGGACCGTCCGCCGGATACGCCGCTTCCCGACTCGGTGATCTACGAAGTGCACGTAAAGGGATTCAGCATGCGGAATCCGGCTGTGCCTAAGCCGCTGCGCGGGACCTATGCGGGCCTCGCGCATTCCGCAAGCATTGCTTACTTCAAAAGCCTCGGGGTAACGGCAGTGGAGCTGCTGCCCATTCATCACTTTATCGACGAGGGTCACCTGCTCGACAAGGGCCTGACCGACTACTGGGGATACAACACCCTCGGCTATTTTGCGCCGACTGCTCGCTACTGCTCGTGCGGGGAAACGGGTGGGCAAGTGCGCGAGTTCAAGCAGATGGTGAAGGCGTTTCATACCGCGGGGATCGAGGTCATTCTCGATGTGGTCTACAACCACACCTGCGAAGGCAATCACCTCGGGCCGGTGTTGAGCTGGAAGGGCGTGTGCAACACGACATATTACCGGCTGGTCGAAGACAACCCGCAGTTTTACATGGACTACACCGGAACCGGCAATACGCTCAATGTGCGCAATCCCCAGGTGCTGAAGATGCTGATGGATTCTCTGCGCTATTGGGTAACGGAGATGCACGTCGACGGGTTCCGGTTTGATCTGGCAGCGACACTGGCCCGCGAACTTCACGACGTGAGCAAGCTGTCATCCTTCTTCGACACGATTCACCAGGACCCGTCGCTGGCCGAAGTGAAGCTGATTGCCGAGCCTTGGGACGTAGGAGACGGCGGCTACCAGGTGGGTCAGTTCCCTGTTTTGTGGGCGGAGTGGAATGGGAAATACCGCGACACCGTGCGACGGTTCTGGAAGGGCGACGCCGGGCAGCTTTCGGATTTCGCGTACCGGCTGACTGGATCAAGCGACTTGTATCAATTCGATGGACGCAAGCCCTATGCGAGCATCAACTTTGTGACCGCGCACGATGGATTCACGTTGTTCGATCTGGTGAGCTACGACGGGAAACACAACGAGGCTAACAAGGAGGACAACAAGGACGGCTCGGACAACAACGACTCTTGGAACATGGGCGCGGAGGGGCCGACGGATGATCCGGCGATCCAGGCTCTGCGCGAACGGCAGATGCGGAATTTTCTGGCCACGCTGATGCTCTCGCAGGGAGTGCCGATGGTGACGGGCGGAGATGAAGTTGCGCGCTCGCAGCGAGGCAACAACAACGGCTATTGCCAGGACAACGAGCTGACTTGGTTCGACTGGAAGCTGGATGCACGCCGGCAGAGGCTCCTCAACTTTACGCGGAAGCTGATTCAACTCCGGCTGACCCACCCTAATCTGCACCGGCGGAAGTTTTTCCAGGATCGCGAGATTCGCAAGAAAGGCGATGGCTCCCTGGTGCGCGTGGTGAAAGACGTTGCCTGGTTCAACCCGGACGGGTACGAAGTCTCCGACGAGGCATGGAATGCAGAGTGGAGCCGCGCAATTGCGCTGCTGCTGAACGGGCAAACGTTGCAGGTTTCGAACGACGACGGCGAGTGGATCATCGACGACAGTTTCTTGCTGCTGGTGAATGCGGCGCATGAAGGTGTGGAGTTTACGTTGCCCAGCTCGCCGAGCGGCCGCCCATGGAATCAGGTGATCGACACCGAAAACGTCGACGACCCCTTTGCGCGTGACCAGGCGGGCGAGAGAGTGATTGTCGGGGGAAGGACGTTGAAGTTGTTCAGCGATGACGCGCAGGCGACAGGCACAGCCTGAGGGCGGGATTGAGACCCGTCGAGGCTGGGACGGCACTGGGACTCTGGCTAGATGGCAGAAGCGAGGTCGCTCGATACGTTGTTGAATGCGACGGAAACTCCGCTGGCCAATGAATGCATGCCAGCAACGGAGGCAAAAGCGAGACAGGAGACTATCAGGCAGTACTCGACGAGGTTCTGAGCGTCCTGGTCGGCCAGCAGGCAGACGGTCGCACGATAGATTTTTAGCAATAGAGTAGGCATTGTAAGGTCTCCCCCAACATCTGTAGATAGCACAATCTCTCTAATCAGGATACGGAGGATGGGGTGTAGCGCGCAAGATGTCTTTTATGGTTACTAAAGCAACTTTGGGAAGAGCCGCGCCGTAACGGCGCCGGGGTACGGAGGTTGCAAGTCTTGTGGCGCCAGGCGGCCGTCGGGCCCACTCCGATAGCTAGGACATTCTTTTCGCAAAGAGGCAGGATGGCGCCTTGTACAACTTGGAGCCGGGGACGCCGAAAGGGTTCGGCGCGGTGCAATGCTCCAGCGACACTTCATTCCGCAGAAGAACGAACGGATCGCACGATGAAAATCTCTCGGATTACGTCGGCAGTGCTGGGCCTGGTTGCCTGCGCATTGCTTGGTGTTTTACCCACACTTGCGGCGGAGACCAATTCGACGGCAAAGGCAGCGGCAACCTCGAGCACCAAAGCCGCTGCGCCGGTTAGCAAGCTGGTCGACATCAACTCAACTCGGCGACGGCAGATCAATTGAAGCTGCTGCCCGGCATCGGCGACGCCTATTCGCAGAAGATCATTGCGGGGCGTCCCTATGCCAACAAGACGCAGCTCAAGAGCAAAGGCATTGTGCCGGAGCGACCTACGATAAGATTGCGAGCCTGATCATTGCCAAGCAGCCGTCGAAGTCGAAGTAAGCGGTATTCGATACGCCAAGGCAAAGCCCCATCCGCATGGATGGGGCTTGCTGCTCGCGCAATCTGCAAGGGCAGTCCCCACTGCGGGGTGCTGCCTCGATGGCCATTCCTCAGTCGTAATATTCGAGGCCGAGGTGAGTGATGAGGTCGGCCCCCATAATATGCCGCAGCGTGTTTTTGAGTTTCATGGATTGAATGAAAAGATCGTGCTCGGGATACAGCCCCTCGCGTGTCTGCGGTGATTTGAGATAGAAACTCAGCCATTCCTGGATGCCGATCGAAGCTAGCTCCGGTGTGCGCTTGGCGAGATCAAGGAATAGAACGAGATCGAGTGCGATAGGCGCAGCGAGAATCGAGTCGCGGCAAAGGAAGTCGACCTTGATCTGCATGGGATAGCCGAGCCATCCAAAGATGTCGATGTTATCCCAGCCTTCTTTGTTGTCGCCACGCGGCGGGTAATAGTTGATGCGGACCTTGTGGAAGATGTTCTTGTAGAGGTCGGGATAGAGCTCGGGCTGGAAGATGTATTCGAGCGAGCCAAGCTTCGACTCCTCCTTGGTCTTGAAGGATTCAGGGTCGTCGAGAACTTCTCCGTCGCGATTGCCGAGGATGTTGGTCGAGTACCAGCCGGAAACGCCGAGCAGGCGTGCTTTGAAGGCCGGCGCGAGCACGGTCTTCATAAAGGTCTGGCCGGTTTTGAAATCCTTGCCACAGATCGGCGCGGAGTTCTTCTTTGAAAGCTCAATGAGCGCGGGAATGTCGACGGTGAGGTTTGGGGCGCCATTGGCAAAGGGGACGCCTTCGCTCAGTGCCGCATAGGCGTAGATCTGCGAAGGGGCAATGCCGGCGTCGTTGGACTCGAGCCCTTTCTCAAAGGCGTCGATCGACTGATGGACCGCGCTGGGCTCCAAAAAGATTTCCGTTGAGCCGCACCAGATCATGACGACGCGGTCGACGGTCATTTTGAAGGCCTGGATATCGGCGCGTACCTGGTCGGCGAGATCGCGCTTGTTCTTGCCTTTTTTCACGTGTGTGCCGTGCAGCCGCTTCACATAATACTGATCGAAGACTGCGGGAAGAGGCTTGATGGTCTCGAGGTACGGCTTGAGCTGCTGGAGAATTTCCTTGTCGAGCACCTTGGCATGCGCGGCGGATTCGTAGACGTTGTCTTCAAAGATGTCCCACCCCGTGAACACCAGGTCATCGAGGTTGGCCAGAGGAACGAAATCTTTGATTAGCGGAGAATTGTTGTCGGTGCGCTTGCCGAGGCGAATGGTGCCCATCTGCGTGAGGGACCCGATGGGCTTGGCGAGCCCGCGGCGCACTGCCTCAACGCCGGCAATCATTGTGGTAGCCACCGCGCCGAGACCGACAACCATGATGCCGAGCTTGCCGGTTGCGGGAGTGATCTTGCTTGCGGCGGTCTCTTTCTGCGAGCCGCCTTGTTGCTCATTTGCCATTTTCTGTCTTAGTCCTTCCTACCTAAAAGTTGTGACGGATTCCCGACGAATCCATTCGAAGATCGCCAGGACGATTCAGTGTACGCCCGTGCGACGCGCTACTCCTGCGGGTTGGGCGAGGAGCCGCGCATGCGGAAGCGATCGACGTGAGACCAGACAAACCAGACGATCGCGACCGCGAGACCGATTTCGACTCCGAGATGAAAGCGATGGAACGATTGCTCAAAGCGCGGATCGGTGTGCCACTTCTGGCCGAGCTTCATGCCCACATAGGCAAGGACGAAGCACCAGGGCCACGATCCGATGAAGGTGTAAAGGTGAAAACGAAGCTGCGGCATTTTGGCGATGCCGGCGGGGAAGGCAATGAACGTCCGCACCACAGGCAGCAGACGCGCGACCAGCACCGTGATGGCCCCGTAGCGGTTGAAGAAGTAGGTCATGCGGTGCAGGTCGTGATGGCTCATCAGGACCCAGCGCCCGTAGCGCTCCACCAGCGGGCGGCCACCTTTGGCGCCGATCCAATAAGCGACGATAGAGCCGAGATTGCAGCCGATGGCGCCGGCGGTTGCGGCCCACACCAGATTGAAGCGCTGCAGATAGACCAGGTACCCCGCGAAGGGCATGATGATTTCGGAGGGCAGCGGAATGCAGGCGGATTCGATGCCCATTAAGGCGACGATGCCGGCGTAGCCACCCAAGTCGATGACGTGCGTGATGAACTGCACCAGGGCTGCAAGAATCCGTTCGCTCATGGGCTGGTTCAAGTATATAGGCCGGAAATGGGGCCCATGGAAGGGAGCATCGCGGGCCTCGGCGCCTGCTACGATTGTGTTGTTTTCAGGTCCGACACGAGGTGATTACCTTTGACAGAGTTTCCTCCGGTTCCGTTGACGTTGGAAGGCGCGAGCGTGCTGCATCAGTTCTTCACATTCAAATGGAACAAATGGCACGACACGCTTCCCGGAGACAGGGAGCACATTGCGGCGCATGCTATGGATGCGCTGCACAAACTGGAGCGGGCAAGCGATGGGAATGTGCATACTGCGCTCTATTCGCAGCTGGGCCATAAGGGAGATCTGATCCTTGTCCATTTTCGCGATTCGTTTGAAGCGTTGAACCAAGTGGAGCTGGACCTGGCGCAGACCGAGTTCTCGAATTATCTGGAGCAGCGGCATTCTTATGTTTCGGTGGTGGAGCTGGGGCTGTACGAGTCGACGCGCAAGACTTATGAAGCGGCGGCTGCGAAGGGATTTGCGGAGCATTCGCCGGAGTGGGGAACGGAGATTGCAGACTCGCTGAAACGCGGCGCCGAGGCCATGAAGCCGCGCCTTTGGCCGGCGGTACCGGATGCGAAGTATCTGAGCTTCTATCCCATGGATCGCAAACGTGCCGAGGGAGCGAACTGGTACACGGTGCCCTTTGCGGAGCGGCAGCGCATGATGCACGAGCACGGAATGATCGGCCGGCGCTATGGTGGCCAGGTCCGGCAGATCATCACCGGGTCGATCGGCATGGACGACTGGGAGTGGGGTGTCGATCTCTTTGCCGACGATCCTGTCGTCTTTAAGAAACTGATCTACGAGATGCGGTTCGACGAAGTGAGCGCTGTCTATGCGCTGTTCGGGCAATTCTTCCTCGGCGTGCGGCTGCCGGTGGAGAAGCTGGCGGGGTGGCTGAATGGAAGGCTCTAAGACGGAGAAGGGGCGCGCGAGCAGGTAACATGGTTCTGCAGGAATCGAAGCTCATGGCCACCCTAAAGAAAACCGCAAAGACTGTAAAGAAGACTGCGCCCGCAAAGAAAACTCGCAGTGCGACCCCTCCAAAAAAGACCGCGGCGGCAGTGACTAGAAAGACGCCAGCACTGCGAAACCCGCTCACGTCGGAGCGCATCGACGAGATCCTGAGACGGCTCGATGAGGCGTATCCCGATGCGGAGTGCGCGCTTCGTCATCGCACGCCCTGGGAACTGCTGGTGGCGACGATTCTTTCGGCGCAGTGCACGGATGTGCGCGTGAATATGGTGACGCCTGAGCTCTTCCGGCGCTTCCCTACCCCGGCTGCGATGGTCAAGGCTTCTCTCCCGGAACTGGAAGGGCTGATTCGGACAACGGGCTTTTTTCGCAACAAGGCAAAGTCAATTCAGGGCGCGGCCAGGAAGATCCTCGAGGACTTTGGCGGGAAGGTTCCGGAGACGCTTGCGGAGCTGACGACAGTACCGGGCGCCGCGCGCAAGACGGCCAACGTGGTTCTCGGGGTCAGTTTCGGCAAAGCAGAAGGGGTCGTCGTCGACACGCACGTTTTCCGGATTGCGCATCGGCTCGATCTGGCTAAGGGGGACACAGCGCAGAAGGTGGAGCAGGAGCTGATGCAGGTTCTGCCCAAAGATCACTGGATCCGCTTTTCGCACCAGGTGATTCATCACGGACGGAAGGTGTGCATCGCGCGCAAGCCGAAGTGCGGTCAGTGCAACCTCGAAACGCTGTGCCGCTCGAAAGACAAGACGTGGGAAAGTTGAAGGCTGTAATCAGGGATCAGAAATAGGCGATCCGGCAGGGCGGGCGCAGCAAGTTGCGCGGCTCAGAGAGTCGGGCCTCACGCTTTGCGATGGAAGCGCCATTCGTCGATATAGGCCCACGAACCATCGGGATTCTGTTCTTCGTTGACGAATCCGAAAGCGTCGTCGTTGTACTTGGTCCAGCGCATCCGCCACTCGAGGTTGATGCCGATCATTGTCATCGCGCCGGTAAAGGCAATGCTGTTGCCGACCCAGCCTTCCGTCGATCGAAGCAGCCCGTACGAGCCACGCATAAGCAGGTAGATCCACTGACGGCTGAACGGGTCGAAGGTGATCTGCGGCGTCGCGCGGCCGTCCGCAGCCAGGGCACAGATCCAGGTACCATCCTCGCTCCTGCCGAAACAGCTGGTACCGATGTCAGAGTAAGCCGGCGAAACTCTGGTTGCCGGGACAGTATTCTCGTGCTCCCATTCGCCCTGGATCCAGGCGAATTTTTGCAGCTCGGCAATGCGGAGCGCGGGCAAGCCGGCCACGCGTTCGATTTTGAATACGCCGACCTGCCGGTTAGGATCGATGCGCGACGGTCCCATCTGCATCAGTCCTTCAGAAAATAGACGCTCCATGAGCATCGTCTCTCCCCTTCCCGTTTGAATTCGCTGACCGGCTGCGCGGTCTTGTTCTAGAATACACAACCATGGTTGTGTATGCCAAACAGATCGATCCGAAACGTCTCGATCTCGGCTACCTCGCGCTCTTTCTTGGGCAACGCGTCAACGAACTCGTTGTCGAGCGGCTAATACGAGCGGAATTTCGCCATGTGCGCGAGAGCCATGGATATGTAATCCAGCACCTGATCGACGGCGAGCGATCGATCACCGAGCTGGCACAATGCATGGGCGTGACGCAGCAGGCAGCTTCGAAGACGGTCGCCGAAATGGTGCGGCTTGGCATTCTGGAGTCGAAGACAGCAGCCGACAAGAGGGCCAAGGTTATTCGGATTTCGGAGCGTGGTTGGGAGTCCATTTATGTGAGTCGGCGAGCCCGAGCGGTGATCGATCGCAAGCTTGCAAGGATTGTCGGGGACGAACCCTATGGTCGCATGAAATTGGAGTTAATCGAATGTCTCACGCAGTTGGGCGGTACGGAGAGAATCCGTTCCCGGAGAGTGCGGGAGCCTCACTAGAACGCTACGAGGCCGGTGCGAAGTGACGGGCGACCGCGGCGACCAAGCCAGGAATGTCGTGTGGGTTCGCCTCCGCGGCTGGTGGCCAACCGGAATCGGCAAGCGTCTGCGAAGTGATGGGGCCGATGGAGATTGCCCGGACACCGGGAAAGGGAAACGGAAGACCGGCAGCCTGAGCGGCTTCGGCAAGATGTGTGACGCTCGAAGAACTGGTGAAGGTCACTGCATCGAGCCCTCGGGCAAAGGCATGGCGGAGTTGCTGAGGCGCGGTTACGGGCAGCACGTTGCGGTAGGCGTCGACGACATCGACCTGGGCTCCCTCCGCACGCAGTGCATCGGGAATCACGTCGCGGGCAACTATGGCGCGGACAAGCAGAACACGCTTGCCGGAGACCTCTCCTTTCAGCGCATCGACAAGGCTCTCGGCGACATACGATTCCGGAACGAGGGAGACGGTCAGGCCGGCATCGCGGGCTGCCCGCGCCGTGGCTTCTCCGACAGCGGCCACCTTCAGTGCGAAAGAGGTCACAACCATTCCCATCGCTGCGATTCGTTCGGTAATGACATGTACAGCGTTCGCGCTGGTGACAATGAGCCAATCGTACGAGCGAAGATTGCGGAGCGCGCCGTCAAGCGGTTCGTAACTCTCCGGCGGGACAATTTCAAGGACCGGTACTTCGATGGGCACCGCGCCCAGTTCTCGAAGACCCTCTCTCAGCGTGGAAGCTTGGGAGGCGCCTCGGGTGACGAGAATACGACGCCCGGCCAAGGGCTGTGTCACGCGGGGTCCCCTGAAGGAGGCGATTCGACCACAGCTGCAAGAATCGGACCTGCACCGGCGTTCATCAGCTTCTGTGCGGCCACCTGACCGAAGAGGACAGGGTCACTCTCTGTACGGGGAGCGCGGTGCAGGATGCGCACGGCTTTGCCGGTATCGGGCGCCGCGACCACCGCGAAAATCTCGTCCCAGTCACTGTCGAGCGAGCCACGATAAGGGCGGCAATGCACGCCGATGGGGACCTGGCATCCCCCGCCGAGAGCAGCAAGAGCCGCTCGTTCGGCCGTGACCGCAAAACGCGTATCGAGATCGTCGAGGAATGCGAGCGCGACGATGGTCCGCTTGTCGCCCTTGCGCGTTTCAATACCCAGCGCTCCCTGCCCCGCAGCCGGACAGAAGTCGGCAGGGTCGAGCCGCTCGCGTACCCACTCGTTCTTATCCAGGCGATCCAGTCCGGCGGCCGCGAGCAGAATGCAGTCGACCTGGCCCTCGGCGAGCTTGCGCAGGCGCGTGTCGACGTTGCCCCGGAACTCGACCGCAAGAACGTCGGGGCGCAGCGCTTTAAGTTGCGCGCGGCGCCGCGGACTACTGGTGCCGACTTTCGCGCCAGGCGGCAGCGACGCAATGGTGGGGTAGTCTCTCGAAACGAGCGCGTCGCGCGGGTCAACGCGTCGTGGAGTCGCGGCGAGTGCGAACTGCTCGGGCAGATCGGTGGGAAGATCCTTGAGGGAGTGCACGGCAAGGTCGATGGCGCCTTCGGCGAGCGCCTCTTCGATTTCCTTGGTGAACATGCCCTTGGAGCCAACTTCGGCAAAGGTCACTTCTTGCAACTGGTCGCCGGTTGTCTGGATGATCTCGATTTCGACGGAGTGATCTTCGGTACGAAGGAGGTCTGCAATGTAGTTGGCTTGCCAGAGCGCCAACTGCGAACCACGGCTGCCGATGCGTAGATTCATTGGCGACCTGCCGCGCTGGCTTCGTGCTGTGAGCTGTTGCGTTCGTCAACCCGCGCGTTGGGGGAAGAAATCTCTGTCACCTCGGCGGGCCGATCGGCGACCGAGGGGAGCGACCATGCGTCGCACAGCGCCTCGACGCGCGAAGAATCGTTGTCCCGGGCTGCCTGCTTGAGCGCCTGCATCGGTGGGTGCAGGAATTTGTTGACGATGCCGCGGGTGAGAGCCTCGACAGCCGCGAGTTGTTCGCCGGTCAACTCACCCAGCTTGGCATGCATGCGTTTGAGCTCGGCCACTCGAATTTCTTCAGCCTGGCGCTGCAGGCTGACGATGGCAGGCGCAACGTTGACCGCTCGGCGGCGCTGATGGAATCGCTCGACCTCGGCGGCAACGAGCGCCTCGGCATCGCCGGCCTGCTGGGTGCGCTCGGCGATATGCGAAGCCGCCACCTGCTGCAGGTCGTCGATATCGTAGACGAAGATGCCTTCCATCTGATTGACGGCGGGATCGACGTCGCGGGGCACCGCGATATCGATAAAGAACATGGGGCGATTACGGCGGCGATGCATGAAGGCCTGGCCGTGCTCGCGGCGGAAGATAGGATGCGGCGCACCCGTAGAGCTGATGACGATGTCGGCTTCGCTCGCAGCGTCATAAAGCTTGTCAAACGGGATAACGCGGCCGTTGAAGGGCTCGGCAAGCTGGCGAGCCCGTTCCTGGGTGCGGTTGGTCACGAGGATCGCGCCGGCTCCCTGTTGCACCAGATGGCGAGCAGCAAGCTCGCTCATTTTGCCCGCACCGACCAGGAAGACAGTGCGACCCTGGAGAGAGCCGAAGATTTTGCGCGCCAGCTCGACAGCGACCGAAGCGATCGAGACAGAGTTAGAGCCGATGGCAGTCTCACTGCGAACACGTTTGGCGGCTGCGAAGGCAGACTGGAGAAGATGTTCCAGCTGGCCGCCAATGGCACCCGCGGTGCGAGCCACCGAGTAAGCCTCCTTCACTTGGCCCAGAATCTGGGGCTCGCCAACGACCATCGAGTCCAGACTGGAAGCCACACGGAAAAGATGGCGGACTGCGTCCTGGTCGTAGTGGCTGTAGATGTGGGGAGCCAGGATCGAAGGATCGAGGCCGAACTGGCGATGAAAAAAGCCGGCCAGATCGGTTCCCGGCGATTCGACAACCGCCAGCATCTCGACGCGGTTGCAGGTGGAGACGATCATGCACTCGGCCACGCCGGGAACGGTGGCAAGAGCCAGCGTGGTTTCATGCAGTTCCTCGCGCGAGATGGCGATGCGCTCGCGCAGCTCGATGGGTGCGGTCTTGTGGTTGATGCCGATGAGCGCGAGAGTCATGGGGCGCCGAACCGGTGCACGTGGCTGACGAGGTTGGCGGCCCAGACGCACAGCATGATGACGACGACCGCGCCGGAGAGATAGGCGGCTTTGCGCCCGCGCAGGCCGGCGGTTTTGCGCAGGAAGAGCAGCAGAACGTAAATGCCCCACATGGCAAACGACGCCACAACCTTGGGGTCGAGAAAGTAGGCAGCGCCGAGAGAGGTCTCCTGCACGAGAACCGCGCCGAGGATCAGGCCGACCGTCATGCAGGGGAACCCGAAGAGAAGCATGGCGTGCGCAATGCGCTCGAGGGTGTCGAGCGACGGCATCCAGTCGAGAGGAGCCCACGCGGAGCCGGAAGAAGGCACACGCTTGGATTTGAGACGGCGCTCCTGGACTAAATAAAGGACTGAAGCAAGCAGGCTGAAACCGAGAGCCGCGTAGGCCGCGAGAAGGGCCGCGATGTGGGCAACAAGCCAGCTGGTGCGCACTCCCTGCGACGGAAAGATGTAAGGCGTGAGGCCGAGAGCGGGTACGAAGACGAGGAAGAAGGTGACCGGCAAGGCAAAGATCCCCAAAGAGATCGCATCGTAGAGCCACCAGGCGAGAAAGAACAGGCCTGCAACGAGAATGCCAAGGAGCGATTCGACTTCGCGGGCTCCGACGGGGACGAGGCGATGAGCTTCGGCGAGCATTTCAACGGCAGAAACGAAATGGAAAAAGAAGGCCAAGCCACCAAGGTGCACACACCATTTGCGCCAACGCTCGATGGAGAATAGAACTGCTGGGAAGATGGCGACACTGGCCCCCGCATAAAGAAACGCCGCGACTCGGAGCCAGAGTAAATGCATGCCGTAGACAACCTTAAGGCCTTATTGATCAGTATACTGTGATCCAAATCACCTGAAAGAAGAGAGTTGCCCTTGCGGTAGATGCGGGGCGAAAGGCGCCGGTTTCGCCATGGAACAGCGATAGGATGGCCAGACCCTGGCGGACGAGAGCAAGGGACGGGCCCGGAATCGACTCGGACCGCCCGCCCCGGGCAGCGACAGAGGCGAGCGGCAGGCAAAGAAGTGAGTTTGCGACTACTTCTTGGTCGCGATATAGGTGGAGGTGCGGTCGGTGAGTTTATTGTTGGCCACGACGGTCATCGTTCTGCCGCTGACTGTCATGCGATCGACTTCAACCACTTGGCCTCCGCGCTTGTCGGTCTCCTCGATAGTATGCGCGTCGATCTTTTTCACGGAGACCGTGTCGGTGCTGTAGCTGCCTTTGAACGGCGCGTCGGTACCGTCGAGCTTGGCGGTGTAGCTTTCACCCGTTGGCGAGGTCATGGTGATCTCATCGCCGTTGACCTTAAAGGTGGTATCGAGGTCGTTGTCGCTCGATTTGACCTTGTCAATCACCCAGGCGCCTGAAGTCGCATGAACTCCTGCCGGGGGAATTCCAGAAAGCTTCGCACTGGCTTCTCCAGTGACGGGCTGATCGCTGTTCATGGGATGGCTGGTGGTTTTGACCATCAGGGTCTTGCCATCGGCGGAAACCGAGCGGGTCTGCTCGAAGACGGCTTTGCCGGCCTTCTTCGCGACGATAGAAATGGTTTTTGGATCAACTTCAGAGACGCTGACGGTGTCGTAGGACTGGCCGGTCACGGCCTGATCGGTTCCGTCGGCCTTGACGTCGTAGGCAGGGCTGCAGCTGACGCAGTGGTACCAGCCCTGGCTGAGATAAAAGACATTGGGCTTCGGGGAGATTTTGGCTTTGCCGAGGTCGGTGTGCCAGGTCCCGTCGAACGGGGATTGAGCAAGACAGGTTGCGGGAACGCAGAGGGCCGCGGCGATCAAGCAGGCGCGAGTGACGAACAGCTGACTTTTGTGCATGGGTATCTCCTTTGGGTGGTCGGGCTGGGGGAGAGCCCATTCTGGTCGCGAATAAACATCTGGAGAAAGATCGCAGCGATTGTACATGGAGGAGCGGGAGAGTGGCGTTCTGTCTTGGTTGACTGGGGTGATTGTCAAATCCGCCCTCGAGAAGGCGCCATCTCAGGCTTCTTAAGGGCTGTCGCTTAATCTTTCGGAGTCGTCCCCAAACCTTTCTCCTCAGCGAGCCAACCGGGATTCCGCACCAACTTGGCATAGATACAGAGATAGAAGGTGCCCATGAGGAGGAGACTGAGGGGGACGGGAAAGTCGGAAAGCGCCTTCATTCCGGCACTGTATGGGCCATTCGGATAGAGGTGCAATCTTCGGGTGAACTCAAGGAAGACCACCCATGGAAAATCACCATCGAAGAAAAATGCGGTTGCAGTGACTGCAAAAGCAATCCAGGCGAGGCGATCACGGCGGGACCAGAGAATCGCGAAGGCTGGCAATGCAAGAAGGATGAGCTTTGCATCGTACTGGCGATGGTATACCGGGAGAACCGCGAACGCTGAGATCGCCGCGAGCGCAAACCATGCACTGGAAAGGGTCGGGCGACTGCGCAACGTGATCCATCCCCAGGCAACGAGCAGGGGCGCACAAACGAGATAGGCGGCAAAGTTGTAGGCACGCGGGTCGGTCCAGAAAAAGCTGGTAACCGTCTGCAGGTTCGTCATCATCAGGGCGCCGTGTTCGCCACGGGGATCGTTCATATGGCCGGGGCCAGAAAACGCCGCCAGATTTGTCGACAATTCCTGCAGCCAGTGCGGGGAGATGTGGGAGACCCACAGGACCGCAGGCACGCTGAACGCTGCCACGACAGCAAGGGTCTGGAGCGCGCGCTTGCGGTAGAGACCGCCCGCCAGGAGGAAATAGAGCCAGATCAAACCGCCGTCATGGGGTTTGAAAGCCAGACTGACTGCAAAGCAAACCATGCCAACCCGAACGAATCGATCATGGAGAAACGAGAGAGTCGCCAAAATACAGAACGGAACCACGAAGCCGGCTGGGTTGGC
>DATDIQ010000041.1:0-66216 GCA_036520995.1 Occallatibacter sp. | reverse complement strand
GGAGTTCGCGAAGCTCCGTGTTGCGATCAACGAAGACAAGAGTCGGATGGTGGATCTGAAGAAGGGAGAGAGCTTTACTTTCCTGGGTTTCGAGTATCGGCGCATACTCAGCCTTCAGCGGAAGTGGCGGCCATACTATGCGCCCAAGTTGAAGAAGCGGACAGCGCTGTTCGAAAAGCTCAGAGAGGTCTTCCGACAGCATGTCAGCTGGCCGGTCGAGATCGTGATTGCGAAAATCAATCCGATTCTGCGTGGCTGGGTGAACTACTTTCGGGTCGGTCATTCGAGTATTTGTTTTGGAGTGGTCAAACGCTGGGTAGAGGAGAGGGTCAGGCGTCATTTAATGCGTGCTCGGGGGCGCAGAGGCTTCGGCTGGACGCTGTGGAGTAGCGAATGGCTATATGGTCGGCTGGGTCTGTTTAACGACTACCAGCTCCGCCGATGGTCAGGCGCGAAAGCCGCCCCAGTACGATAGGCCACATAACTCTTGGCACCAAGCAAACAGGTGCGCCCAGTGCGGGAAATCCGCACGCTGGGTGCGATGTGGCGGGGCCTGGAAACGGATTCACGGTTTGGCTATTGAGGCACTCCCAGAGGAAACGGGGAGCAATGGCTAGGCTGAACCTTCGGAACACCGCGCCAGTCCTCGACCCTACCGGCTATGGTCTTGGAATTCGGCGCCCGCGACAGCTCACCCGAGATTCAATCCGGCTTGGCGCCCTCGCCTCGTTGCTCTGCATTCCCCCGCAGATCGATTTGGCCCGTGGTCACATGCGCCTCCAGGCGATAGTCGCCGCTTGCGTTCTTCCTGCTGAAGCTCCGGAAGAAACCGCCTGTGTCGGCGCCGAAGGCCCGTGCCTGCACTTGGCCCACCACCACCGAGGCATTCACGCTGCGGTAGTCTCCATCGTGAATGGAGGAGATGACGATCTGTCCCGCTCCCAAGTCGATATCCTTATCGCCCTTGACCTCTTCTACCGTCACCTGGCCTGCAAGCATGCGCACGCTCAGGTTGGTTCTGCGGGGCACCTCGATCTTGACCTGGAGGCCGTTGTTTTCGCGCAGGAACCGCTCGCCCTCAATCGACAATTTGCCGCCGGTCGCGGTGGGTGAAAAATGCAGAACGACGTTCCGCATGGTTGCGTCGCTGCCGGCCGTGCAGGAAACATGGATCGCGTCCTGATCGCTCCCCACGATCTGCAGTCCTGCGGGCCTTGAATCGATCCGCAGCATCGCCCTCGACTGCAGACGGGAACTCACAGTCTGACCGCAAGGGATCTTTGTCTCAGCGAATCCAGCGATGCTGCAGGCGAGGAGAGCCGCACCCGCGGCGCAACAGACCGATCTCATAGCGTCTCCTACGCAGGTGGCGCGCAATTGGTTCCCGATGCGCGGACGCATGCATGCTGCCGCTGCGAAGAACGTGGATTCTCACCGCCAGCTCGCATGCCAAATCCAAAAATCCCCGTGTCAGGGGAACCACACTGTGCGCGGCGTGACACGTCCCGTCTGGCCTTCTTGCCGACTAACCCTCATTAAATCAATCATCTCTGGATGGCACGCGGCCTGCACTCTCTTGGGGGCGCAGGCAGTTTGAGGGAGACGCAAATGACCGGATTCATTCTCAGCAGGCTGGCAATGGTGGCAACCGTCGCATTGATTCTTGCGGCGCAGGGGATGGCGCAAACCGTGGCGCAGCAGACGCCGAAGCGCCTGATCGTGGTGAGCCTTCAAGACCACAAGCTGGCTCTGCTTGAAGACGGACAGCTGAAGAAGGTTTATCCCGTCGCGGTCGGCAAGCCCTCCACGCCGAGCCCCGAGGGCACCTTCACCATCGAGCGCCGCGTGGTGAACCCCACCTACTTCCACGAGGGCAAAGTGGTCCCGCCCGGACCAAACAATCCAGTCGGCACGCGTTGGATGGGTTTGAGTATTCGCGGCTACGGCATCCACGGCACCAACGAGCCGCGCTCGGTCGGCAAGGCGGCTTCGCACGGCTGCATCCGCATGGCCAAGCCGGATCTTGAGGAACTCTACGCGCAGATGCAGGTTGGCGACACCGTGGTGCTGATCGGCCAGCGCAACGAGCAGACCGCGCGGCTCTTTGGCGCCCCGGCGGTCGTTGCGGCGCCGCAGCCCACGTTGACGGCGCAGGCTGTGCCTGCTCCCACCACAACAACTGCCGCCGCCACCAATGCCGCAGGCGCCGCGGTCAACGAGCTCGCTGCCGCGATCGCGGGCACGCGTTAGGGAGTGGGGGCGCCATGCATCTGCTGACAGAAGCCATGAATGGACTCGGCGCGGTTCTGCTGCCGGTTGCCGCAGGGCTGCTGCTGGAGGAGTTGACGTTGGGAGGACTGGTCCGGCTGCTTCTTGCTCCACCGCCGGGCGCCAGAAGATACGGGGCTTTGCGGGTCTCTTCTGCGACTCGTGCACGCGGACGCGGGGAGCTCAACCACCAGGGGGATTTGGGAGGCGTGAAATGCTTGCATTGAAGATGTTGCTTACGATTGCGGGTTGGGTGATTCTCACCACCGCGTTTGGGCTCCCGTTGTATGCCTTGTGGCTGCGGATCCAGAATGCTCGGCGCAAATCTGCGGGAGACGAAACCGTTGTCGAACCCGAGCCCATCGCCTGGCGCGGTCCCGCTGCTTTGGGAATCGTCGCCTGCCTGCCGCTGCTTGTGGCCACCAGCATCGTCGTGGTACCCAGCGGCATGGGCGGCGTGCGCATCAGCCAGATGAGCGGAACCCTGCCCGGCACGCTGTATCCCGGCGCACACTTCATTACGCCGCTCATCGAGTCGGTGCAGATCTTCGATCTGCGCGATTGTCTCTTTACCGCAGGCGCGGCGCCCGAAACAACCAGAGGCGCCGCGCCAAAAAACACCCTCGACGTGCAGTCGCGCGAGGGCCTTAACATCGGCCTCGGCGTCACCGTGCGCTACCGGCTCGATCCCGGCAAGCTGTCGAGCGTGCAGGCGCATCTGCCGCAGCCGGCCGATAAAGAACTCGTGCCTCCCATCGTGGCCAGCGCATGGCGCGACCTGGCGCCCGCCTACACGGTGCGCGAAATCTTCTCGACCAGGCGTGAAGAGGTGCGCGCCAAGGCGGCAAGCGTCATCACGCGCAAACTTGCCGCCGACGGCATCGTGGTTGAAGAAGTGATGCTCGCGGATGTCAAGCTGCCCGAGGACTACGCCAAGGGCCTCGAAGGCCTGCTGCTCAAGGAACAGCGGGACGACCAGATGAGCGTCGACACCGAGATCCAGCAAAAGCAGGTTAGGATTGCCGAGCTGCAGGCCGAAGCCGAAGCTGCGCAGAAGGTCAAACAGGCCGAGGGCGACGCCAAGTCGAAAGTCGTCGAAGCCAAGGGCGAGTCCGACGCCATGCAATATACATTGCCCCTCAAGCAGAAGCAGATTGAGCAAAGCAAGCTCGAGGCCGAAGCCCGCAAAGAAGCGACCATCCAGAACGCCGAAGCCGATGCTGAAGCCAAAGTCATCGACAGCAAGGCGGAACTGCAGCGCCGCAACCTGCTCGCCGACGCCGAGGCCAGCCGCATCAAGCTGATTGCCGCGGCAAATGCCGAACGTATGACCAGCGAAGCACAGCTGTTGAACAAATCGCCGCTCTTGATCAACAAAATCGTGGCCGAGCGCCTCTCCGACAAGATCCAGGTGGTGATGGTGCCGTCCGACGGCAAATTCTTCTTTGCCAACGACGTCTTCAAAAACATGGCAAATGCGCCCGCGATCAAACCGGAGATGGACCCCGACCCGGACACGAAAGGGAACGGACACTGAGCGGACCGGGGCGAGGGAGCCATCTCTCGCCCCGCTCTTTTCTGTTCAGGCCACTGAATCCGAAAGCTCGAAACGATATAATCCGCGCAAACGAGAAACACGCAGAAATGATGGAGACCATGAGGCTGATGCGGCGGACTGCGGCTGTGTGGAGTGTCTGGCTGGCAGCGACCGTTGTGGTTCTTGCGGCTCCCAGCCCCTGGGACCAACCCGCCGCGGCACTGGCCGACAAGATCGCGGGCATCGTCGGGCCCGGTCAGGCACACCTCACCCTGCTCAATCGCTCTTCGATTCCCGCGCCTGAGATTCCGGTGATCCGCAAGCTCCTTGAAGAGGATCTGCGTGCGCGCGGCGTATCCCCCGCAGGCGACGAGAGCGCCAACACCATTCGCGTCATGCTCAGTGAGAACGCGCGCGCGCGCCTCTGGATCGCCGAAGTCGTCGAAGGCAACGTCACGCAGGTAGCCATGATCGAGATGGGGTCGGACTCTGCGCGGCCAAGCGCGGCCCCCGGCGGATTGGCCTTGCGCCGCCAGGCGATCCTCACCATCGATCAACCGGTGCTCGCCGCACTCGAAACACCCAGTGGCATCGTTGTGCTCGAACCCGAGCAGGTCGTGCTCTACACGCGCGGGTCTGATGGGTGGCACGCATTCAAAAGCGTAAACATCGGGCAAAAGCAATCCTTGTCGCGCGATCCCCAGGGACTGCTCATGGAAGATCCCGGAGGCGCCGGCTTCAAAGCGTGGCTCCCTGGTGCGGAATGCACGGGCTCGTTGCCCATCGGCGAAGGAGCCATCAATTGCCATGCCGGGGACGATCCATGGCCTATCCCATCGAATGCAAATGGCGCTTCGACAGTTTCCGCGTTCTACAATCCCGCCCGCAATTTCTTCACCGGCGTGGTTACCCCCAGCGTTGCAGTCGATCTGTCGCGTTTCTACGCGGCGGCCTGGATTCCCCGCGCTGCCGGCGAAGTGGGCCAGGGTGGAGCGGGCCTGCTTGTTGGCGGCATTGAGGCCAACGTGCAGATGCTTGAGAATGGTGCAATCAAACCCATTGCCGGTACCCGCGACTGGGGCAGCGACTTTGCTGCATTGAACACCGGCTGCGGCTCCGGCTGGCAGATCGTCGCCTCCGGCTCGGGCCAGTCGGCCAGCGACAGCTTGCGAGCTTTCGAAGTGCCGGCGCTCGAAGCCGTTCCGGCGAGCGCGCCCCTTGAAGTAAGTGGAACGGTGACGGCTTTGTGGCCCGCACCCGACGCGCGGAGCGCAATCGCCGTTGTCCGCAGCGCAGCTGGCGCATACGAGGTGGACCGTGTTACGGCGCTTTGCAATTAGCCTCGCGCTCTCGTTGCTCGCGCGGCCCGTCGCGGCCCGCACGCGGCCTCACTATGGCGGCGCGCTTCGGGTCGAGACGGAAGGCGACCCTTTGCAGCGACCCAACGGCATCGCACGCCGCCTGGTCTTCGACGGTCTCACCACGATCGATGCCGCAGGAACCGTGCGGCCTGCGCTGGCCGCCGAGTGGGCCTCGGCCGACGCCGATCACCGCTGGCAATTCCGATTGCGGCCCGGCGTGCACTTTCATGACGGCACGCTCCTCACCTCCACGAATGCCGTTGCCGCCCTCAACGTCGCGTGCCCCTCAAGTTGTCCCTGGTCTGCGGTGCATGCCCTCGGCGCATGGCTCGTTTTCACCGGCGATGCACCCATGCCGAATCTGCCTGTGCTTCTCGCCGGCGACGAGTTTTTGCTCGCGCTCACGGTGACGGCCGATGGGAGAATCCCCAGCGTCTACATCGGCACCGGACCATTTCAAGTGGCTTCCCCCGCTAAGGACCTTCTGCAACTCACCGCCAATGAGAATTGCTGGCAGGGCCGGCCGTTTGTCGACACCCTCGAGATGCGCGCCCATCGCGCCATCCACGACCAATGGCTCGATCTCAGCGTCGGCCGAACCGACCTCGCTGAAGTCCCTGCGGAAATGATGCGACCGGCGCAACAGCAGAGGCTCACCGTGATCGCTTCGCCGCCCGCGGAGCTCCTCGCCCTGCAGGAATCGGAAACCGGCGCCCTCGCGAACCCGCTTCTACGCGCAGCCATCGCGGCCGCTGTCGATCGCAGCGCCCTCTCCAACGTCATCTTTCAAAAACAGGGCGAAGTCACGGCCGCTCTCCTTCCGCAGCAACTTACCGGCTACGCCTTTTTATTCCCTACGGATCGCGATCTCAACAAGACGCATGAACTGCGCGGCGGGCTTACCGTTCCTTCTCTCACTCTGAGCGTCGAGGGCGACGGCGCCATGCAGTTGGCGGCACAGCGCATCGCGCTCAACTTGCGCGAAACAGGTTTCAATGTGCAGGTCGGCGCGCCCGCCAATGGCCGACCTTCCGATCTAACCCTGCGCATCCTGCCTCTCGCGGGAGGCTCGCCGGCGGCTGTGCTCGAGGCGCTCCTCCGCAGTGCGGGCCAGCCACAACCGGCGATCGCCGACGCGAGTCCCGCTTCTCTGTACAAAGCGGAACGCGAAGCGCTCGACCGCCACACCCTCGTTCCCTTGCTCGATCTCCCACGCGCCTATGCAACGGGCCCGCGCCTGCGCGATCTGCACCTGGATGCCGGCGGAGCTCCGGATCTTGCCGATGCTTCGCTGGAGGATGCGCCGTGAGCCTTCGCCAGAAGCTTCTGCTTCTGTTCTCGTTGACGGTGGCAGCGGCTGTGGCTGCCGTAGCCTGGACCGTTCTCGTGCGTATTCGCCTGGTCTTTGAACAGCGTGATCAGCAAGAGACCGCGCTCTTCGTCAGCCAGTTTCAGCGGGAGTTCCAACATCGCTCGGCCGAAGTGGCGGCGGCAGTTGAACGCCTTGCCGCAAGCGAGCACGCACGCAGCATGGCCTTCGAGATCGTGCAATCGGGAGATGCTGCCCCGTATCTCACCGAAGCGCAGACCATGGCACAGGATGCGCAGCTCGACTTCCTTGAAATCCTCGGCCCCGATGGGAATGTCGTGAGCTCCGCGCAATGGCCCGCGCGCTTCGGCTACCCTGAGCCCGCCACCGCCGCAACCGGTCAGCCGGCATTTCTCAAGCGCGAAGAATTGCCCGATGGCACCAGCGCTCTCGGCCTCTTCGCCGTGCGCGCAATCCGCGGCGCAGAGCCGGCCCTGCGGTTGGTCGGCGGAAAACGTCTCGACCAGAGCCTGCTGGCAGAGTTGCCCGTGGTGACAGACATGACCGTGGCGCTTTATTCCGAGACTGCGCAGCAAGGGACCGCGGATCAAACAGCATCCGCGACCCAATCGTTCGATCCGCAGCGCCTGGCCGGAGCCAACGGAGATGTCCCGGGAGCTGCGAAGTATCACTCCTTGATCGAAGCCGCGCAGCGAACTGGCCAACAAACCAGCGACATCCTCTATCTGACGGCGCGGCGCGAAGACAGCGTGAACGCCACGGCGATTCCGTTGAAAAATGCCGCCGGTCAGGTCATGGCAGTGCTCACCGTCGCCATCTCGCGCGAGGGTTTGGTCGAGGCGCAAGAGCATATTCGCGCCATCGCCTATGGCGTGGCTTCGGGCGGCATCGTTCTCGCCATCGTCATTAGCCTTTGGATTGCTGCGCGAGTGTCGCGCCCTATTGAGGAACTGGCGCGCGCCGCGGAAGACGTGGCGGGCGGCAACTGGGAGACGCGTGTGCCCGAGCAGGGACACGATGAGGTCAGCGTGCTGGCGCGCAGTTTCAACCACATGACGGAACAGCTCGCGAGCCAGCGTGAGCAGCTTGTGCAGACCGAGCGCGTGGCCGCATGGCGCGAGCTCGCGCGGCGCCTCGCCCATGAGCTCAAGAATCCGCTCTTCCCGCTGCAACTCACCGTCGAGAATCTGGTGCGCGCCCGCAGCTTGCCCGCCGAAGAGTTCGACGAAGTCTTCCGCGAAAGCACCGCGACCCTCGGCATGGAGATCGCGAATCTCAAGACCATCATTGGCCGCTTCAGCGATTTCAGCAAAATGCCCAAGCCCGAGCTCGAGCGCATCGACGCTAAAGACATCCTCGAGCGTGTGCGCGGGCTCTACGAAACTGCAGGCGCCAAGCCAGACGCGTCGATCCGTTACGAAATGCAGATCGCCATTACGCCGATGCCCTTGATGGCCGATCCCGAACTACTGCATCGGGCGCTTTCGAATCTTGTCTTGAATGCCATGGACGCGATGCCCAACGGCGGAACCCTGACCCTCGCGGCGAAGCCTGCCGGCGACAAAATCGAGCTGCGCGTCAGCGACACCGGCGAGGGCCTGACCCCTGAGGAGTGCCAGCGGCTCTTCACTCCCTACTACACCACCAAGCAGCACGGAACCGGCCTTGGACTGGCGATTGTGCAGTCCGTCATCGCTGACCATGGCGGCACCATCACCGTCGAGAGCGGCAAAGGCAGCGGAGCGACATTTATCATTACCCTGCCGAGGGCAGACGCATGAGTGCGAAGGCCAACATCCTGATCGTCGACGACGAAGCGAACACCTTGGCTTCACTCTCTCGCGCCTTCCGCCTCGCCGGCCACGAAGCAACGGTCTGCGACAACGCAGCGCGTGCTCTCGAACTTGCCCAATCCCAACCCTTCGATTTGATCCTGAGCGACGTGGTCATGCCAAAGCGCGACGGCCTCGCCCTGCTCCAAGACCTGAAGACAGCGGGCGTGGCGGCTCCCGTCGTGATGATGAGCGGGCAGGCCCATATCGAAATGGCCGTGCGCGCAACGCGGCTGGGCGCTCTCGATTTTCTCGAAAAGCCCCTTTCGACCGACAAGCTGCTCGTCACCCTCGAAAATGCGTTAAAGCTCACCCGTCTCGAATCAGAGAACCGCGACCTGCGGGCGCGCGTCGGCAAGCACAGCCTGGTTTGGAGCGGCGAAACCATGCGCAAGGTCATGGCCCAGATCGAGCGGGTCGCCGGCAGCGAGACGCGTGTCTGCATCTACGGCGAAACCGGCACCGGCAAAGAGCTGGTTGCGCGCACGCTGCACGAGAAAAGTCCGCGCATCGCCGGTCCATTTGTCACCCTCAATTGCGCCGCCGTGCCGGCCGAGTTGATCGAGAGCGAGCTCTTCGGTCATGAGAAGGGATCGTTCACCGGCGCGGCGCAGCGGCATGCGGGCAAATTCGAGCAGGCGCACCGCGGCACGCTCTTCCTCGATGAGATTGGCGACATGCCGACCGCCATGCAGGCCAAGCTCCTGCGCGTGCTCGAAGAGGGCGAAGTGGAACGGATCGGCTCCAACAAGCCCACCACTGTGAATGTGCGCGTGGTTGTCGCGACGCATCGAAACCTCGAAGAGCTGGTCGAGTCGGGAGGCTTTCGGCGCGACCTCTATCATCGCGTGGTCGTGTTTCCCGTCGAGTTGCCGCCTCTCCGCAAGCGCTGCGAGGATCTGCCGGCATTGGTGGAGCACTTCGCACGCCAGGTCAGCGCGCAAAACGGCTGGAAGCCCGTCTCCTTCACGACCGATGCGATGGATGCGCTGAAGCAGTACGCGTGGCCGGGCAACATCCGCGAGCTGCGCAACGTGGTGGAGCGGCTGCTCCTGCTTGCCGACACAGCGGTAGACCGTGATGCCGTGCGATTGGCGCTGCCGGCGGCGCGGAGCTCACAAAGCGGCGGGCCTGCCCGGATCCCAAGCGACGGCGAAGTCACCGGCCCGCTTGCACAGCGCGTCTTGGCGTTCGAACGCGCAGCGGTCCTCGCGGAGCTCGACACGAACGGAAGAAACATCACCCAGACCGCCAAGGCGCTGGGCCTCGAACGGAGTCATCTCTACAAAAAGTGCCAGCAGCTTGGGATCGATTTGCAAAGCGTGCACGGGCCTCCGGAGTAGAGTGGAGTTGGATCAAACTGTGGGGCCGCACAAGCTCTGAGCGAGTCCCTGAACGAATCCCCAAGTGAATCCCTGAGTGAGTCGTTGACCGAGTCGAATTTCGAAAGGTCCGGGAAACTGCCGCGACGATGCTGGCACATTGCCGTGCTCCTCGGTCTCGGCGTGCTGGTCAATTATTTCGACCGCGTCAATCTCTCGGTTTCCCAAGAATCCCTGATCGCCGCTTTTGGCATCTCGAATATCGCCTTCGGCTACCTGTCGAGCGCTTACAACTGGACCTACGCGCTGTGCCAGTTGCCCGTGGGCGTGCTCCTCGACAAGTTCGGCGTACGGCGCGTCGGGCGCATCGGCACCTTCATCTGGAGCCTCGCTTCCTTCTGCGCATCCATCGCGCCCGGAATCCCGAGTCTCTTTGCCGCGCGGTTTCTGCTTGGTGTCGGCGAGGCGCCAACCTTCCCTGCAAATGCCAAGGCCATCGGCCTCTGGTTTCCCGCGAGCAAGCGAGGACTCGCCACCGCGATCTTCGATTCCGCCGCAAAATTCTCGTCCGTCCTCGGCGTTCCTCTTCTCGGAATTATCCTGCTGCGCATCGGCTGGCGTTGGAGCTTTGCGCTCACCGGCTTCATCAGCCTGCTCTACTTCCTGCTGTTCTGGAAGGTCTATCGCGATCCCGACGAAGACGCGTCCCTCACTTTCGCCGACCGCCAGCTGATCAGAGCCAACGCGCCGCCAGATGTTTCGCGCGACACCACGCAGGGCGAACCCGAATCGCTGGGCTACCTGCTCAGACAGCGCAAAGTGCTCGGACTCGCCATCGGCTTCGGCTCCTACAACTACATCTTTTATCTCTTGCTCGCATGGCTGCCGAGTTATCTCATCATCGCGTTGCACATCGATCCATACCACTCGTTCCTCTATACGAGTCTTCCCTGGCTTGTCGCTACACTCTGCGATCTGATCGTCGGTGGCTGGCTCGTCGACGCGTTGATCCGGCATGGCTGCGACGCGAGCCGCATGCGCCAGGTGATCCTCATTGGCGGTACCACGTTCGGCCTCGGCATCCTGGGTGCGGCCAATGCGCACAACGCCACCCAGGCCCTCCTCTGGATCAGCATTTCGATCGGCGGCCTCTCGGCGGCCGCACCGGTCGGCTGGTCTGTGCCTGGCCTCATCGCCAGTCGCAACAACGTGGGCCGCGTGGGCGGCATCATGAACTTCTCCAACCAGGTCTCGGGAATCGCCGCATCAACCATCACCGGCTACCTCTTCGCTGCGCACCAGGTCGGATGGGTCTTCGGAATCGCCGGCATCTATCTGGCCGTTGGCATCGGCGCCTACATTTTCCTGCTGGGCAAAATCGAGCCGGCATCGCGATATCGAATCGCGAAAGCTTCGCATTCTTGAAATTTTTGCAGCCGAATCCGGATGCGTAAAATGAGAATGCACATGCGGCATCGGGAGTCGTCACTCGAAAACGCCTGGAGGATGAAGCAAATATGAAGGCGCTGGTTCTTTCCGAATATAAGCACCTCACGCTCGACGAGGTTCCGGTTCCGCAGCCGGCCGACGATGAGCTGCTCATTCGCATCAAGGCGTGCGGCATCTGCGGCAGCGATGTGCATGGCTACGACGGCAGCACAGGTCGGCGCATCCCTCCCATCGTGATGGGGCATGAGGCTGCGGGTATTGTCGAGTCCGCCGGCAGCAAAGTGACCGACTTTCGCGTGGGCGACCGCGTCACATTCGACTCCACCGTTTATTGCGGCCACTGCTTCTACTGCGATCGGGGGCAGATCAATCTTTGCGATCATCGCGAGGTCATCGGCGTCTCCACCCCGCTTTTTCGCCGGATGGGCGCGTTCGCTGAATATGTGACCGTGCCCGCGCGCATCGCCTACAGACTGCCCGATAACATGCCTTACGCACACGCTGCGCTCATTGAGGCCGTATCGGTTGCCGTACATGGTGCGTCGGTCACGCCCATTGCAGCGGGCGACGCGGCTGTCATTGTGGGTGCCGGCATGATTGGCCTGCTCACCCTGCAGGCCGTGCGGCAGGCCGGTGCAGAGAGCGTCTTTGTGGTCGATGTGGACGACACGCGGCTCGAACTGGCGCGCAAACTTGGCGCTACCGAAACTTTAAACTCCAAAAAATCCGATGTAGTCGCGGAGATTCAGAAGCGTTCCGGAGGACGCGGTGCCGATGTTGCCGTGGAATGCGTTGGTATCACCGATGCGATTGCTCTGGCCATCGAAAGCGTGCGCAAGGGCGGGGCCGTGACGCTGGTAGGCAATGTGGCCCCGAAGATCGAGCTCCCCTTGCAGTCTGTCGTCGCCCGACAGATTCGGTTGCAGGGTTCCTGCGCGTCGAACGGCGAGTACCCCGAGAGCATTGCGATGATGGCGAGTGGAAAGGTTCAGGTGGCGTCGCTTGTGTCTGCCACCGCACCGCTCGAGGATGGAGCGCGATGGTTCGAGCGCCTCTACAGCCACGAACCGGGATTGTTGAAAGTTGTGTTGGAGCCATAAGGGGCAGACCATGAGCGACGGATTGTTTGATTTGACTGGCCAGGTGGCGCTGGTCACGGGCACAAGCCGCGGGCTGGGCCAATATTTTGCACGCGCGCTGGCCCGTTGCGGTGCAGACATTGCCATGACCAGCCGCGATAAGAGCGCTCTGCACGATTTCTCCCGTGAAATCGAATCGCTGGGGAGAAAAACCTTTTCCACCGATCTCGACGTCCGCGATCACGCAAGCATCCAGCGCGCCGTGGCCGCAATCGAAGAACATTGCGGCAAAATCGATATCCTCGTCAACAACGCCGGCTGCAACATCCGCAAACCCGCGCTCGATGTAAGCTGGGAAGACTGGAACACGATCCTCGACACCAATCTGCGCGGCGCATTCTTTGTGGCGCAAGCGGTCGCGCGCGGCATGATCGCCCGCGGCTATGGCCGCATCATCAATATTGGATCGGTCACCAGCGTGGCGGGATTCGCGGGCCTCGCTCCCTACGGCGCCAGCCGCGGCGGCATCAAGCAGCTCACCATGAGCCTGGCCGATGACTGGGGCAGGCACGGTGTGACCGTGAATTGCCTGGCGCCTGGCTGGTTCAAGACGCGCCAAAATGAAGTGCTCTACCAAAACGCAGCATGGGTTGAATACATCACCGATCGCATTCCCGTGAAGCGCCCCGGGCGCCCCGATGATCTCGATGGAGCAGTCGTCTTTCTAGCCTCCGAAGCAAGCCGCTACGTGACCGGGCAAACGCTTCTGGTCGACGGGGGTGTTTCAACCGGTGCGACGAAAGCGACGGTCTGAACGCTGCACGACCGCATCCGATCCGGCGCTCTTTCGATTTGCCCCCGCAGCTCCGTGCCCCATCCTTGCGCTTTCTCCTGGTGAATGGGTGCACGAACCCCATATATGAAACAACGCGGTCAGAAACCTAGAATCCTGGTTTCGATCCAGACCCAGACCCAGACCCAGAGCCTGATCCAGACCCCGTCCCCGGCTTTTTCGATTTGCCGCCCTTGCCTTTCGTTCCGACGCCACCGCCTGCACCCCCGCCTTCACCGCCGGAGTCATCCGGCTTTGCAACGCCTGCCTGCGAGTTCAATGGGCTGACCGCGATGTGCATCGTGGCATACGTGACGCCGGGAACAGCCAGGTCTTTCCGCGACGAAACAGGCTTGCTCGTGTCCGCATCTCTTCGTACCAGATACCCTTGCGCGAGCTCGAGATTGGGCAGCTCGCTGGCGAGCTCATCGGTGTGCTTTTGCGGAACCATGACGTAGTCACCCGAAACAATGCCGATATAGGTTGGGGATCGCTCGGGATTGGCCATTGCCTGTTGCGTTGCGATGGCATGCACCAGGTTGCCGTTCATGATGAACCGCGTGCGATCTTCCCAATACGCGAAAGCCTCGCTGAACGCATTCAGTGCCGGAACGCTGATGGCCGGCAGCGTTACCAGAGGCGCCGCCATCTTGAGACCGGTGATCATCACCTTCAGCACTTTCAGGAATCCCGAATCATTCGGCGCGCGCGAAATGTTCACCGCTAGCTTTCCGGTGCCGCCGGTCAGCAGGATATGGCTTGTCGAAGAGGTCGCCTGATCCGACTTGAATCCCAACTGGTCGAGGCTCGGAATTTTGCCGCCCTTGTCGGGCATCAGCGAGGCAATCGCGGTCCATGCCAACGGCGCAAACAGATTCATCAGCGGGCTGGTCTGCGTCGCGTCCACGCGCAGTTGCGAGGCCTGGTCTTTTTGGTCGGCGGTTCCAGGGCGGAATTGTGAAAGCGAAACGCTGACGGCCACGTCGCCATCGTGGTCGAGCAGCTCCTCCTTGGTGATATCGGTCGCGTAACGCAGCTTCGACTGGTCCGACATGTAGTGCAAATACTGCGTCTGCAGGCTCGGATCAGGCAGTCCACCTGTCGCCCCGCGCCCCGCCGTCCCATAGCTCGCACTTTGCGGGTTCACGGAGTCGTAAAACCCACTCCAGAAGTCGAACGAATCGTGAGGGGCCTCCTCCGGACTCGCCGCCGCTGCCGCTTCCTGCGTCAGTGCGCGAGCCGCTTCAGGCGGAAGCAGCGAAGAAAGCACTCCGATGGCGAGACCGTTGCCAACAAAACTACGGCGCGAGACAGACATCGAGCTTTACCTCTGTTCCTAAGGTTCACCGGTTGGGGTGCGTTCACCAAATTGCGGAGAAAGTGCAGACAGCATAACGCCGAAAAAGCGACTACGCCAGAGGAAACAACCGCGGTCTTCATGGAATGGGCGCAGGGACGCTCTCGAGCCCGCGGATGCTGACCGCCCAGTCCGTCGGCACTCCGCCCACATCCAGGCCCCGCGCGCCGCTGCTCGCGTTCGAAAGAAGCCGCTCCAGCGGGGAGCGTGCCTGCGAAACGCCGCGCGTCGCCACTCCTTTGAAGTTCAAGATGGAGGGGTCCGCGAGCGGTTCGTTCGTGCTGATCAGCAGCAGCGTGTCGAGGCCAAACGGCGAACCTGCCTTCAGCGTCGGCGCCCCAGGCAAAACAATCTGGCGCTGATCGCTGGCATCGTTCGGAAAGCGATTCTCAGAGTAGTTGAGCGGGTAAAGCAGATTGCCGTCGCCATGGCAATCGATATCCAGCACGTAGACCCAGCGCTTATCGAGCACGCGCGATGTCGAGGCGAGCACCAGCTTCAACCGGTCGCCTTGCCGCACCAATGCATGATCGCCGAGCAGCGTCTGGTCACTCGCGCGCATGAAGTCCAGATGATAGAAGTCGTCATCCGACGCGCCGGGACTTGACGGCAGCCGCAGCCAACCCGCCAGCTTGGCAAGGCGCTCCGCATAGTCGTTCAGTTTTCCCGCCGCATCGGGCACCCCAGTCAGATCGGCAATCGTCACCCAGTCCGTGCGCACCGGATAGCTCGAACTCGTCGAGCAGCCCGGACTATGCTTCGGCACATTCGGGTCCGGCGGGCCTTTCTCAAATTCCGCCTTGTGATACCAGGCCCACGCGGGTCCCTGGCTGGTCAGCGTTCCCGTCAACACATAGTCGGCCTGGGCCGCGTTGGCCACGCCCTGCACCATGCTGTCCTGCACATGCAGGTTGAGCTTTCCGCCAAATTCCTGAGATGGCGGCAAATCGACCCATACCTTCGAGCCCGGTGGAACGTGTTCCTTCAACGAGCTCGCCGTTAGCGTCCAACCCAGCTCAACCGGTTCCGTCGTTCCGGCTCGCTGCAGAATCCAGTCCGCACTGTTCCATAACAGAACATGCGTCCAAGGCTCTTCGGCAGGGTCGCCCACAACCTCAATCCCCGAGGCGCGGATCTGTTCGATCGCCTTCTGAAGTCCCGCCTGCGAAATCGTCGAAGGCCACATCCAGAAGTGCAGAGGATCGGCCGGTGCCGGTGCCCACTTGTCGAGCTCGAAAACCTGGCCGACGACAACCTTCGCGCCCGCAGGGGTCACAATCGCTGCCTTGGCGCGCGCGAGTCCGTCGAGACCTGTCACTTTCAAAGTCGCGCGCTTACCCGCCTCTTCCACGCCAAAGGAAACGAACGTGCTGCCCGGGCCGATCCCCGCGAGACGCCCGCTGTCTAACACCACCGCCCCGTCGTCATTTACGGTCACCACCGCCGTGCGCAACTTGCCGGCCTGCGCAGGCGCTCCGCCGAAGAGCGGCTGCTGCCGTCGGGCCGCGGCAGCGTCGAGCGAAGGCGCCTGGTCGGCAATCCCATTGCCTTCGATTTGCGCACTCACCTGCTGCGCTACCACCGAAGCCGGCGCATTCACCGGCAGCTCTTCAAGCGCTTTGATCAATGCCGCCGTGAAGGCTCCATGCGACTCATGCACGCCATCTGTCGTCGGCGACTCCTTGGCAGTCTGATCCTGTTGCGCTGCCGAAAAAACCAGCGCGGGATTCTCGGTCCGCTCTGCCGGCGCCGGCTTCGGTTGTCCATCCGCTTGCAGATCAGGCGCTTCGTTGATGTCGCGTGGATCGTAGGGCAGCATGCGCTCGCGCATTTTCGGCCCCAGCGGAATGCCGCGCGTGAACGCCCCGCTGTGGCAGCTGTCCAGAATCACAGTGACCTTCACGCCCTTGTCGAGCGCGGCGTTCAAGATGCGCGTCATCTCGCGGTCGCGCACGTCATACCCGCCGGTCCAGGCGTCCGACGGCACCAGCGTGCTGTCAGCATGCATCGGCTTGCCCTCCACCATCAGCATCAGCTTGTTGCCTTTGCTGTTCAGGCGCAGCGAACCGTGTCCCGCGTAATAGAAAACCACTGTGTCTCCGCGATGAGGCAGGTCCACCAGGTACTTCTGCATTGCGGCCAGGATGCCGTCGTGACTCGTCTCCATTGCAGGCAGGGTCACAAAGGGGAGCTGGGAAACGGGCAATGCAGGATCGGTGAGCACAGTGACCGCCCCTGGCGTAAAGCCAAACTTAGGGCTCACCAGCAGGTCGCGCATCGCTGCAACGTCGTTCAACGCACCATCCAGATTCTCAAACGCAGGCAAATCGCAGCGGCCTCCCGTGCATCCAGCGGGGTGCTGCGCCGTTGTTTGCGCCGGCTGGTATGTGTTGATGCCGATCAGAAGCGCGCGCCGGCTCTGTGCGAAAGAGACCTCAGGCTGCAGACCGAAGACAAGGGCAACCACAAGAAGGAGTCGAGTCTGCATCGCGGCGAAGCTCCAGGCGCGCAACAAAGTGTAACGGTCCAGATCCGCCCTGGAGAACGGCCTTTTGGTAACCGGGCAGGGAATCGCAGCTGGAAAAGTCACGCCGCATCGCAGAACCTTCACGCGCCATCATTCTCGCCAAACAAAAACGGCGTAGACACGGATGCCCACGCCGCATTCTGAAAAATGTTCGATGCGCCCTAAAACTCGATCCGCGCCGAAACCTGGCCGCTTCGCGCGCCTCCGAAATCGGCAGGCGTGCCATTGTACGAGCCGATGGTTCCTGAGATGAGCCCGAAACTCGGCGAGCTCAGGTTCGTATTCGGATCACCCAGGTTGGTGTGATTCAGCACGTTCGTAAATGTGCCTTCGGCCCTCAGGTGGAGCCGTTCCGTCAGGGCAAACGTTTTGCTCAACCCAGTGGAGAGGTTCACCAGCCCCGGCCCTTCCACCGACCCAACCTGGCTGTTGCCGAAGCGCCCGATCGGGAGCGGCACAGGCCCCGAGCCGCTGCCTGTGGTGCAAGGCGTTCCCACCGCCCATCCGGCGTAGCCGGGGCAGGCGAACGCCGCGCTGTTGACCCAATCGAAGCGGGTACGCCCCTGCGGTTTCACGCTCATCCCCGCCAGTTGATCGGCGTGCTGCGCGCGATGCGCAGGGTCCCACCCGGCTGCCGTGGAATTCAATCCAGAGCCCGTTCCCGAGGGATCGCCCTGGCCGCTGGGGAAGTAGGGCGTCTCGTAGGGGCCGGTCTGCACCGTCAGAATCGATGTCACCCGCCAGCCCCCGACAATCAGATCGGCCGCGCGATTCATCGATCCGCCGAACATCTTGCCGCGTCCAAAAGGCATGTCATAGAGTGCGGTCGTGTTCCAGCGAAGTCGCCGCGTGCCATAGACGTTGCCAAAGTCAACGTGGCGATTCAGAACCGAAGTGGACCGCTCGCCGCCGCCTTCGCCGCCGAATCCGTCGCCCGTCGCGTCGGAGCCATACGGTCCCTGGTCATCGGCCAGAGCTTTGGCCCACGTAAAGTCGGAGTGGAATTCCAGACCCCGTTGCAGACGATGGCTTCCTTCCACCTGCATCGATTGGTAGCTCTCGTTCGAGCCAGTTGCACGCGTGTTGATGCGTCCCCAGTTGGGAAAGATGCGCGCGGAATTGGGCTGGTTATAAGCCGAGACCGTCGACGAGTAAGGTAGGGAATTCTCATCCGGCGCCCACACCAGTTGATGCGTCTCCGAGCCGATATACGAGATCCGTCCTGCGTAGCCAGAGCCAAAATCATGCTCAACGCCCAGCGACCACTGCTCTGTATAGGGATCCTTCCAGTTTGTGCTGTTCGCGGTGCCGAAGTAATCGGTGCCGTAGCTGCCCACGCCGGCCGCTCCGCCCGAGCCCGCATCGACCGCCGGCCACTGGTAGCCGATGGCATGCGTTGCCGGATTGTAACTGTTGTTGAATTGCTGCGTCTGTGCCTGCAGCGTTCCAGTGAGCGAGTAGAAGCTGGAGCCGAGCATTGTGATGTTGTACAAACCGAATCCGCCGCGGATGGCCCACTTGTCATTGGCAAATGGACGATACGCGAATCCGGCTCGCGGCAGAAAACGCAAATGCGGGTACTTCTTCAACCCCGCCGGATAACCCGCGGTCGAGTTGCCCTCGACTTGCATGCAGGGTGCGCCGTTCACCGTCGCCGAATTCGTCGCCGTCACGCCGTCCGGATCGCATGCATTGGCGCTGGCCAGGAAAGCCTGCGCCAGAAGCGCTTCCTTGTTCTGCGGATAGATCACGCGCGCGGCAAGCGGAACACTGGGATCGAAATTGCCGATGTCGCCGAAACGATCGAAGTAGCCGGGATGCAGCTCGTAGCGGACTCCATACGACAAAGTCAGCCGTGGGTTCAAGCGCCACTCATCCTGGCCAAAGAAGTGGTAGTGATCCGAGAGCCCATCGTTGTCGCCGTGCACCACGTCATAGAACGTTGCGTCCGGAATCCCCAGAAGGAAGTCTGCAAAGTCCACGCCGGTGAAGGCGCCCTGGCTGCCGTTGCCATCGGTAAAGGTGTAGGTTCCGTAGTTGTCCGAGCCGTTAAAGCCCAGGGGCGTGATGGCTTCCAGGTGCTGGATATCTATGCCGAATTTGACGGTGTGGTTCCCCTTCGTCCAGATCAGCGTGTCGTCATATTCAAAGGTCAGCGATTTGGACAGGCTCGTCAGCCGGTCCGCATTCAGGCTCTGCAGGTTGTTGAAGTCCATCTCGGGAATGCCGTTGTAGAAGAGGTTCTGCAATCCCTGCCAGCCTTGCGCATTAGTCCAGGCCAGCCCGTTGAAGCTGTCGCTCCCTCCCGACGTGTAGCGCGTGAAACCGAAACCGGCCTCATTAATCAGGCTCGGCTTGAGCGTCCAGTTGGTATCCACCTTCAGCGAGCGATTCTGGCTGACGCTGAGCCGCGAGGGCACCAGAAGAATCGCGGGCGAACTGATCGGGAAATCTTTCCACGTGAACTTGCCCCAGGCCAGGAACTTCTGATTCGAACCAAAGTATTGATCGCCGCGCAGATCGAATTGGTCTGAGTGGCCGCTCGCATCCACGTTGGCCTGGTAGTTGGCCACGCCGTTGTCCACATACGCCGAAGGATCGCCGACGTTGGGATCGGGATAGAACTGCTTGAGCGCGTTCAGCGCAATCTGGCTGATCTGTCCCGAAGGAATCGTGGTCCCGAGTGTCCCGCCCGTGTTTGGATCAAAAAGGCCGGCAAAGCTGTTGCCGCCCGCGCCGTCGGGCTCCACGTAATTCGAGAAGTCGCCCTGCTTCATCAGCGTGCTCGGAACTACCTCTTGAATCGTCTCCTGGGCCGGATGGCGCCAGCCTTCATAGGCGCCGAAGAAGAACGTCTTGCTGTGTCCGTTATAAAGATGCGGCAACACCACCGGCCCGCCGATGCTCGCGCCAAATGTCGCCCCATGCAGATCGGGCTTGGTCGTCGTCGTCGGATAGGTGTACGGAATCGCGTCCCACTTCGAGTCCTGGTAATACCAGAAACCCGTTCCGTGCAGCGTGTTCGTGCCGCCCTTCGTCGTTACAACAATCTGCCCCGGATCGCCAAACTCCGCGTTCGCCAGCACCCCGTCGGCGCGAATCTCCGAGATCGATTCCGTCGAAGGGAAGGCATCGTTGATAAAGTTGCCCCCTGTCGCACTCTTCGAGGTCACGCCATCCACCGTCACGTCCACCTGGTAGGGCAGCGCTCCCTGCAGCGAAATGCCCGACCCATCTGACTGCACCCCCGGAAGCGCATCGAAGATCGCCGCAGGCGTCGTGCCTGAGAAGCTGGCGCGCGAATTCACCGGAAGATTGTCGGCGTCGTCCGTCGTAAACGTCCCACTGATCGTCGGCGTGTCCGTTTCAATTGCGCTCAGCGTCTCGCCGGTCACACGCACTTCCTGCTGCACCGCGCCCACGGCCAGGATCGCGTCCACCCGCAGTTCCTGGCGGACTTCCAGGCTCACGCCCGTCACCGCAAACTTTTCAAACCCCGGCGACTCCACGTTGATTGAATAGTGCCCCGCTTTCACGTCGAGAAAGCGATAGTCACCGACCCCATTCGATTTGGTCGTGCGCACCGTACCTTCCTCGACGCTGGTCAGCGTGACCGTAGCATTGGGCACCACCGCCCCCGCCGCGTCTTTCACCGAACCGGTCATCGATCCCTGCGTTGCCTGCGCCCGCGCTTGCGCGCCGAACAGGACAATCATCAACGCCAGGCCGACGATTGTCAGCATCTGCCGCATCGAACCTTTTCGCGAGTCAAGGATGAATTGAAACATGGTCGCTGTCTCCTGAAGTTCTGCATGGGGTCTTCCTGCGGGCACTGCAGGAAGGGTAATCTCCGTCGGTCAGTAATGCGATCGCCGAGTTGGCTTCCCGCCAACAGCCCGAAAGCTTCACAAGAGGAAAACTCCGGCTCACTCGGAATAGAAAAACCAGTCAACGAGTCGTCCGTGCTTGCCGGCGAAGAAAGGTGCGGAACAGGATGAACCCGTCACCATTCTGTTCGACACTGGTTCTGAAATTGATTACAAGCCGATGAAAAATCGACCACCCGGCAAGCGAACCTGCGCGTTTCGCGCGCCAACCGGCATCTACAAACCTTCCGTGTCGCAGCCGGTTTAGTTGTCGCTCGTCGGCCGGTGCAAATCGCCTTCCGACTTTTCCATCTCCTTGCGAATCGCATCGGAATCGTCGACATCCCGCAAAGCAGCCGCCTCCCGCCTGGTCTTCGGCTTTGCAAACCGCGCCTTCGCAGCCACAAAGACACGCGGATCCGCTCGCTGCGCTGCATACGGCGCGAGGTGTGGCTCCGTATCAAAAATCCCTGTCATCTCCCCCGCCAGCGCGTCCTCCAGATTCAACGCGCCAAGACCCAACAGTTCATCCATCGTGCGCGTAATCGAACCCATGCTCGTGTGCTCATGCGAAACCGTACCCGGCTTCACCCACGGACTGGCCACCAGCAGGATGCTGCGATGCGCATCCACATGATCCACGCCGCTCTGCGCATCATCCTCGGTCACAAAAAGTGCCGAGTCCTTCCAAACCGGCGTCTTCGAGAGGAAAGAAACAATCCGGCCCAGAGCCAGGTCGTTGTCGGCCACATACGACGCCCGATATGGGTAGCCGTCGCCAGGCCGCGGCTCCATGGTGTGGTCGTTCGGCAAGCGAATCACGATCAGCGCTGGCACCTTGCCGGCCGCGAGCTTCAGCTTGAAGTCGCGCTCGAACTCCGCCACGCGAAACTGATCGGGGATGCCAAGGTTAAACGTCGGATAGCGTCGATCCGTCGACTCAAACACGGGACGCGGCAGCGGCGCATTCAAGAACAGTCGCTGCCCTTCGGGTTGAGCGCCCGCCATCTCATCGTTGCCTTCAATCTCCAGGCCCTCGCCATAATTCAAAACACCCTTGCCGCTCGCGGCGATGTGTTCCCACAGCGAGCCGAACTGCGGCTCATCCTCGGGCATGGGCGCATCCGATCCGCCAAAGAGGGCACGCCGTCCGGGTTGCGCGTCCGCTGGCGAGCCATGCCTCCGCCCGCCGTAGCCGGAGGTCCAGGCAGTGTTGAAGAAGGGCGTCGGGTTGATGCCCATCAACCAGCGATGCCCGTCGGCCGAAACGTCCGAGTCGACATAGAAGTTATCGCTCATCGCAAAGCGCGCCACCAGCGCGTGCATGTTCGGCGTCACCTTCAGATGCATCGCCGTCTGCGATCCCACCGGCGTAGTCCTGTGCGTGGCATCGCCCCACTTTTCCTCCGCCCATCCGTCCATACCGAAGCGCGCCAATGTTGGATCGCCGTTGGCGCCCGCCACATCGCCCAGCACTTCGTCATACGTCCGGTTCTCGCGAATCACAAAAAAGCAGTGCTTCAGCTGCGGCAACGGAGGCCGATTGGCAATCGCCGCCGTGTTCCCCGCGAGCACCGCCTTTGTCGATTCTTCGGCTGAGGGGAGATCGCGCAGCGAAACCACACTCAAGCTGCCCAGTTCGAGCGAGCCCACATACGTTGGCATCTTCGCGTCGTGCCCCTTGCCGGCATTCGGCCCGGTTCCCTTGCCCTTCGTGTTCACCACGAAGAGCGTGGTGCCGTCGGGCGAAAACGCAACCGCCGACGGGTTCCAGCCGACAGGAATGTGCCGCACCACTTGCATCGTCGCGGCATCCACCACCCCCACCGCGTCAATCCCCGATTCGGCGACATAGACTTGGCCGCCCTCCACGGCAAGGCCGCTCGGCATCACACCCCGCAACGGTCGTCCCTGTGCATCCTGAAACTTGGTGCCACTCAACGGCGAAAGCGCAGCGCTCGCCATAAGGTGCGATCCATCCGCGCTGATTCTCACCACCGCATCCTCATGCGCGAGCGAAACATAGACGGCGTCTTCCGTGGCCGCCACCCCTGTCGGAGCTGCGCCGCCCACCGTTTGCCCCTGAGCTTCGGTGATTCGATCGCCGAGCCTCAGCTTGGCCGTGAGCGCCGGGTGCTCCCGATCGCGCACATCGTACGTCCAGAGCGAGCTGCCGCGATCGGAGTTCTCATTGCCAAGTCCCGCAATCTGCTTTCCCTCGACGCGCGTGCCCTCGCGCGCAGCCTTCGATGGATACCCGAAAGGCGGGAAGTGGAGTCCCGTGTGCAGAGGATCCTGCGCGCTGGCGTCAGGAATCGGCGTGTACTCGAAGAGCCCCGTATTGGTCACGTAGAGCCGTTCGCCGTCGGGCGACAGCGCCAACCCGAACGGAGATGCACCCGTCTCAATCCAGCCGATCCGCTCCATTCGCACCGCATCGATGAACACGATCCGCCAGTTTCCCTGGTCCAGCGCGTAGAGCGTCTTGCCGTCGGCCGACACAATCACCGTCGCCGCAAAGCTGCCCGAGAAATCCTTGCCCGCAATCGGCCCATCCAGCAGCACTTCGCCCGCAGGCTTCCAGTCGCTGGTGCGATAGGCGCGAATCTTTCCCGAGTCTCCCGTTGCCACATACAGCAGCGCGCCATCGCGCGCGTAGACGAGCCCTGCGTGCGTCTCGATGGCCGGATCATTCTCATGTCCGCTGGGCATGCGCGTCACTTGCGGCGCATCGCCGGTCGGGTTGTCGATCACGTTCAGCGCGAACGGGAAGCCGATCGAAGACCCTGCGATCTGCGCGCCATCTGGCCGCACTGCGAGCGCAAACGGGTAGGGCGCCAGCGGAATCCAGTTGCCGGCCGGATGAATCTCCCGCCCGTTCGGCAAAACCGCTGTCACGCCGCGCTGCGCCAACACGCCCGGAACCAGCGGCACACACGCCGCACCAAGAAGCAGGGCAAATCTTCGAAGGTGAGTCATCGCTCCCAGTATGCACGCGCGAAATGAATGCGCGTTGACAACCCTACTCCGCGCGCAGCGCTCTTACCGGATTTATTGACGCCGCCCGTCGCGCCGGAAGCAGCGTTCCGGCCACGGCCAGCAATGGCAAAATGCAGACGGCCGCGATCAGCGCCAGCGGATCGTACTGCGATGTTTGAACCAGCTCATCTTTCGCAAAGCGGCCCGCGGCAAACGCCAGCGGCAGCCCGATCGCCACACCGAGCACGGCCAGCAGAAAAGCCTGTCGCAGGACCATCCACATCACGTCTGCTCGATTGGCGCCCAGCGCCATGCGGATGCCGATCTCCTGCGTGCGCTGCGACGTGATAAACGAAAGCACGCCGTAGATGCCCACCAGCGAAAGCAGCAGCGCTGCCGCGGCAAACGTTCCAAAGAGCGCCAGAGAGAAGCGCGGGCCCGCGTAGCCATAGGTATCCAGTGCCTGCCGCAGGCTCATGATGTCCACGATGGGCTGGTCTTTATCCATCGCGTGAATCGCCTGCCGAACCGGATTCACCAGCTCGGCCGGCGGCAGCGACGTCGAAAGCAGCAGGCAATCGGCTTGCTGCGGCGCTGTCGTGTAGGGAAGCAAAACGTGCGGATAGTCGTCGCGGAAACCGATGAACGGAGGCATATTGCTCATCACCCCCACCACGGTGAACGCGTTATCGGCAAGTTTGTGCAGGCCGTCGGGTTTGAAGTCTGGCAGCCGGACGGTCCGGCCGATCGCATTCTCACCCGCGAAGTATCTCTTGGCGAAGTTGTCGGTGATCACGACCTCATGCGCCTGCGCGGAAACTTCGCGAGCGTCGATGAAGTGCCCCTGTAGCATTTTCCTTCCCGACGCCGCAAGAAACGCCGGATCGGTCAGGTGGATCGCCACAATGCGCTTGTCTTCGGGCTGGCTGCCAATCTGCACCCGGTCTCCGTAGAAATCCATCACCGGCTGAGACGCATCCACCGTCGCCGTCTGCACACCCGGGATCACGCGCACGCGATCGAGCAGCATCCGAAAGAAAATCGAGCGGGTCTCCGGCGTGGGATAGCGGACATCGGGAAGCGGGATGCGCATCATCAGCGTGCGATCGGGCGCGAAGGGAACCGGCACCCGCTCCACCGCGACTAATGACCGCACCATGAGTCCAGCGAGCACCAGTAGCGCCAGCGAAAGCGCGATCTCCGTCACCACAAATCCGCTCAACAAGCGCCTTTGGGTGCGATTGCCTGCAGTGCGTGAGCCGCTCAGCGCCGCGGCCAGCCTGGGGTTGGCGCTATGCCACGCCGGCGCGAGACCGAAAATCAATACCGTCCCCAGCGACAGCCCCAGCGACCCCAGCAGCACCGGCAGATTCATCGTCACCACCGCCTCATCGGGAATGGTGTCAGTCGGCACAATGCGCAGAATCGCATGCAGGCCGAGCCACGCGCAGCCTAGCGCCACCGGCAACGCCGTCAAGGCGAGCATCAGCGACTCCGTCAGAGCATTGCGCGCCAGTCGCATGCGCGATGCGCCAATCGACGCCCGCACAATGAACTCGTGCTCGCGAGCTACGGCGCGCGCCAGCAGCAGGCTCGAAACATTTACGCAGGCAATAAACAGCAGAACGAAAACAGAACCGAGAATCAGATAGAGCGTGCTCGCCAGATTCGATTTGAACATCTCGTCAAACGGCAGAATGCCGAGGCCAATGTTCTTGGGAAAGATGAATGGCGCGGTCAAATAGAAATCGTTGAAGATCGGCCGCAATTCGGCCGCGGCCTGCGCATCCGTCACTCCTGGCTTGAGCCGGCCCACCAGCGCGAAGTAGCGATGCCCTGCCACTTCGGCTTCATTCGTCATCTGGATCGGCAGGTAGACATCGGCGCCGCGCCAGAGAAATCGCGGCGGCATCACGCCGATAATCACCCGCGGATGCCGATCGATCTGGAGGACCTGGCCCAGCACCGACGGGTTGCCGCCATAGTGCGCCTGCCAGTAGCGATAACTCAGCAGTGCCACTTCCTCATGGCCTCCCTCGACGTCGTGCTCCGAGCTCGCGCGTCCCAGCATCGGTCGCACACCCAGAACATCAAACGTATTCGGCGTGATGTAGTTGCCCCGCAGACGCTGCGGTTCAAAGTTTCCCGTCAGCTCCACCATCCCCACCGTCGATGCAGTGATTCCGGAAAAGAGGTCGGTCTTCTGGGCGATTTCATTGAATTGCTGCGGCGTGTATGCGCGCCATCCGCACTCGCCCAGCTCCGGCCAGCAGATCTTCGGCGTCGCCAGGGTGTGCACGTCCTTATAAGGGAATGGATCGATCAGCACCCCGTATGCCACGCTGAAAACCGCTGCGCTTGCACCGATCCCAAGCGCTAGCGTGAGAATCGCCGTAATGGTGAAGCCCGGGATGCGGCGCAACTGACGCGCTGCATACCCCAGGTCCTGGAACACGGTCTCAACGCGGAATCCGCCCGGCACGCGCATGGTTCCTCCTGGGCTTTGACTGCACTCGAAAGCTGCAGAATCTGTCGCGATTGCCGAAGATCCACCGACCTTGCTCCGGCGCATTCACTATACGGCAAGTGCGACGGCGCGGCGAGAGAATGCCACGAGTTTCCTTTCCCCCAACTCGTGCGGCATCTCGATTCCGCCAAAGCTGTCCCATGCCCGATCAAACCCGATCTCTGACCATGCTTGACACACCTAAAATGCGGACCTAGGATGATGCGGTGGAATCGATACCATCGTTCTCCGATTCCTGCTCGTTTTGACATCCCCGCATTCCCCGAATCTTTGCAAGCCATCCCATTTTCGAATTCAAGTGGAGGCTCCATGTTCCGCCCTGTTTTAACGATGCCGGTTCTTGCCTTGCTGGCGTTTGCGATCCCCTTAAGCGCGCAAACCATGAGCGTGCCCGACATTACGCAGCAGCCCACGCTCTTCGTCGTGCCCTATGCGCATCTCGATACGCAATGGCGGTGGGAGTTTCCCCAGGTCATCAGCGAATATCTGCTCAAGACGATGCGCGTCAACTTCGACTACATCGACAAGTATCCCCACTACGTCTTCAACTGGACCGGCGCCAATCGCTACCGGCTGATGAAGGAGTACTACCCCTCCGACTACGCGCGCCTCAAGGAGTACGTGGCCAAGGGCAACTGGTATCCCGCCGGCTCATCGATGGAAGAAGGCGATGTGAATCTGCCCAGCGCCGAGTCCATCATTCGCCAGGTGCTCTATGGCAATACCTATTTCCGCAAGGAATTCGGCAAGGCGAGCGCCGAGTACATGCTCCCCGATTGTTTTGGCTTTCCTGCTTCGCTTCCCACCATCCTGGCCCACGCCGGCGTCAAAGGATTCTCTACGCAGAAACTCAGCGCGGCGTGGCAGCCTGCTCCCAAGGTGGGTGGCCCCGGCTCGCCCGAAGAAACTCCTGAAGGCATTCCCTTCAACGTAGGCGTCTGGCAGGGACCCGACGGCGAAACCGTCCTCGCCGCGCTCAATCCCGGCAGCTATGGCAGCCGCGTGCGCGATGACATGAGCAAGACCCCTCCTTCGTCCACGGCCACTCTGCCCAATGGCCGCCGCATGCAACCCGAGACCGACTGGTCCAAGCGCATCGATATCGATGGCAAAGCGACAGGCGTTTTTGCCGACTACCACTACGTCGGCACAGGAGACATCGGCGGGGCCGCTGACGAAGAGTCCATCAAGCTGCTCGAGGCGACGGTCACGCAGGGAAAAGCGGTCATCCCTCCGCAGACGTGGGGCTTCCGCCAGCCGCTCACCAACCTCGACAACGACGGCACCCCCGTGCGCTTGGGCGACGGGCCTGTGAAAGTGATTTCTTCCGCCGCCGACCAGATGTTTCTCGCCATCACCCCCGCGATGCAGACGCGCATGCCGCGTTACAAGGGCGATCTCGAATTGATCAATCACTCTGCGGGCTCGCTTACCTCAGAGGCTTACCACAAGCGGTGGAACCGGAAGAATGAACTCCTTGCCGACGCGGCCGAGAAGGCTTCCATTGCCGCGGCCTGGATGGGTGGTCGCCCCTATCCGCAGGCGCGGCTCAACAATGCATGGACCCTCGTCATGGGCGGGCAGTTCCACGACACGGGAGCCGGCACCGCGACCCCGCGCTCCTATGAATTTGCCCAGAACGACGACGTGATCGCGCTCAATCAATTCGCCGACGTGCTCAGCAGCGCCACCCAGTCGATCGCTTCCGGGCTCGACACCCATGCAGAAGGCGTTCCAGTCGTCGTCTATAACCCGCTCAACATCGAGCGCGAAGACGTGGTTAAAGCCGCGCTCCATTTCTCAGGCGAGATGCCCACAGCCGTCCGCGTCGTCGGTCCTGACGGGCACGACGTTCCCTCGCAGATAAGCGAAGGCAAAGTCCTCTTCCTCGCCAGGACGCCTTCGGTTGGGTTCGCTGTCTACGACGTGCGCCGCGCCGATGCGCCCGCCGCCAACACGCAACTCAAAGTGAGCGAATCGCAACTCGAAAACGCACGCTACCGCGTAGCGATCAGCCCCGAAGGAGACGTGACCAGCATTTTCGATAAATCTTTGCACAAGGAGTTGCTGTCGGCGCCCTTCCGCCTCGCCATCTCCAACGATGCGCCGAAACAATGGCCGGCATGGAACATGGACTTCGACCAGGAGCAGGCGCCGCCGCGCGCCTATGTCGGCGGGCCGGCCAAAATCCGCATCGTCGAAAACGGCCCAGTGCGCGTCGCCGTCGAAGTCACCCGCGAAACCGAAGGCTCAAAGTTCGTGCAAACCGTCGCGCTCTCCGCGGGCGATGCAGGCAACCGCGTCGAGTTCGGCGAATCTATCGACTGGCGCACGCTGGGCGCTAACCTCAAGGCAGTCTTTCCGCTTTCTGCTTCGAATGAGAATGCGACCTACAACTGGGAGATCGGCACCATCCAACGTCCCACCGCCCAGGAACGGCAATTTGAAGTTGCGTCGCATCACTGGATCGATCTGACCGACCAGAACGGCTCCTTCGGCTCCACCATCCTCACCGACGTCAAGAACGGATCAGACAAGCGCGACGACCACACCATCCGCCTCACGCTTATCCGCACGCCCGGTCCCGCGTCGCAGATGAAGGGCGACTACACCGATCAAGAAAATCAGGACTGGGGCCATCACGAGATCCTCTTCGGCCTTGCCGGCCACGCGGGCGACTGGCGCGACAGCGCAACCGACTGGCAAGCCTATCGCCTCAGCACGCCTCTCATCGCCTTTGCGACGGAGAAGCACGCCGGAGCCTTGGGCCGCAGCTTCTCTCTCGTGCACGTGAGCGATCCCGACGTGCGCATCCTGGCTCTCAAGAAAGCTGAGACCAGCGACGAAACCATCGTGCGGCTCGTGGAGCTGCACGGGCGCGCCGCGGACAATGTGCAAGTCAAGTTCGCAGGAACCATCACCGAAGCCCGCGAAGTGAACGGCCAGGAACAGCCTGTGGGCTCGGCCACGCTGACCAATGGCGCCCTCGAAACCTCGTTCAAGGGTTATCAGCCCCGCACCTTTGCGCTGCGTCTGGGCTCGGCCCCGGCGCAATTGAACCCCGTGGAGTCGCAGCCGGTCACGCTCTCCTATGACCTCGCCGCGGCCAGCAACGACGACACCAAGTCCGTCAACGGATTCGATAAGCAAGGCGATGCGCTACCTGCCGAGATGCTTCCGACCTCCCTCAAGCTGAATGGCGTGGACTTCACGCTCCCAAAAGCTGCAACCGGAACGCCCGATGCCGTGGTCGCCAAAGGCCAGGCCATCGACCTGCCCGCCGGCGACTTCAATCGCGTCTACGTGCTCGCCGCCGCTGCGAATGGCGATCAGCAAGCCGCCTTCCGTGCAGGAACGCACGCGGCAAACCTGACCGTCGAAGACTGGGGTGGCTTCATCGGCCAGTGGGACACGCGCATCTGGAAACCGCGTCCCGATACGGTCACCGAGGGAGGCGGACGATACGACAGCCAACCCGCGCATCAGGTCGCACTCCGCAAAGATTGGGCGGTCTCTGCAAATCATGCGACCTGGGATCTCAACAATACCGGCTCGCCCGATTGGTCGCCCGACTATCCCGCTGACTACCTCGGTCTGCGCGCCGGCTACATCAAGCCCGCAACCCTCGCCTGGTTCGCATCCCATCACCACACGCCCGAAGGACTGAACCAGCCCTATCAATACAGCTATCTCTTCGTGTATGGGATCGACTTGCCTGCGCATGCCAAGACCTTGACCTTGCCGTCCAACGAGAACATTCGCGTGCTCGCGGTTTCAGTCGCGAAAGAAGATCCGCAGGTCAGTGCAGCGCAACCGCTCTACGACACCCTGGGAAGAACAGAGCCCGGGCCCATGGAACCTGCCTCTGCGAATCAAAGCGCAAGCACCCGATAGCCGACGCCGTCATCGCCCTCGCCGCCGCGCGCGGCTTGTTCCGCGCGCGATCTCGTCGCTCACTTCATGGTTGGGCCGTACGCTGCCAGGATCAACTCGACACCTTCGTTCAACGCGACGCTCCGTTTTGTGCTGACGATCCGCGAACTGCATCCCGGGCCACCATCGGGCTCGAGGCTCAGATGCGGCATGCCGATCACCACCCCCGGATGAACGATTGCCGGAGTGATCGTGATAATCTCCTTCGGATCGTAGCCGTCGGATTCCGAACTCGTCGCCGAAATCTGTCGAGCTCCGCCAACCACCTCCGTTGGCAGCATTTCATGCAGGTGGGCCGACCCGGGCGGCGGCGCCACAATCCCAATCAGGCGCAGAGAGATTTGCTGCTTCCCATGACCCAGGCAATCGCCGCGATCAAAGGCGATGGCCAGTTCCGCTGTCTGCGAATTCTTCGTTGAAGACGCGGACACCACGCGCCCGTAGACCACCGCATTGCGATTGAGCGTGCATCCTGGAAAGGTGTACTCATTCAGCGTCTTCACCCATACTTCTTTTCCGGGCTTCAAGTGGCCCGAGTCGATGGCGATTTGAATCGTGCCCTCGAGCGTTGTGTTGAGCGGTCGATCGGCATTGTCGATAGCGCAATTGCCCTCGCTCAACGCGCCGACAGACGCGGAACGGCTCGGCGCCGGGTTCGACAGAATCGGCGCCGTCGCAGCCGCCAGTTCCCGTGTCGACGCCGGAGCAAACTCGCCATTGGCTCCGCCGAATGCCACCAGTCCGTCTCGATAGTCCAGCGTGAGAGTCAACAGATGAAGTACATCGAAGCCCAGCAGACCGCCTACCTCAAACCCGGCATTGTGGTCAGTCGCTGTGGGATCGAACTCGAGGACATGGTTCTGATGATTGAGCGCCAGATTCGCAAACTGAAAATCGAATGAGTCGCGATAGATGTGCGCCGCCGGCCCCGACTCCGTTTGCAGAGTATTCGTGAAGTTGACCTTCACGTTTGAAATGGAGTGGGCGATCTCAGGCGTCATCGTGCTGAAGCGCATGCCCGTGTCAAGTACGAAAAGCTCCCGCACCTTATTGTCGAGTGTCACCGGCACCAGCAAATATTGGCGCCGATGGTAGACAGGTGTGAAGGCGGCAAGTTCGCGCAGCGTCGGACGATCGCCGGGCACTACGGTGCGGAGAGTTGGCAACGGGCCAAGCGTCATTTTCTCCGCGCGCGGATCGATCTGAATCAGGTACGACGAGAACAGATCGGTGCCGACAAAGCCGTCCCCCTTGCCCGCAAAAGGCGTGTCGCTGACACCTAACAGGCAATCACGAAACTCGAGCGGGCCTATATGCACGCTCTCTGCGCGGACCGTTCCCGGCGGATCGCCGTCTCCCGGGCGCAGCCCATTTTCTTCGGCCAGCGCTCGCGTGATGTAGAGACCCGAGGCCGCCGAATCAACCACCAGCTTGGCCGCCGTCTTCGGCAGCTGAACCTCGACTCGGAACCCGTCAATCGTTTTGCCGTCTTCTTTCGAAGGCAGAAGAGGCAGCATTGCCGCCGCCGTAGAAGGCAGAACCTTGCAGGTTTGCGAATTCTCGCTGAGCAGCGGCATCAGGTCGTGCACCGTTCGCTCGGCTTTCTGCCGCGTGGCGGCATCCAGGTCGGTCATCGCGGCCAGCGATTCCTGTGTGCCTTCAATCTCCTCTGCGGATGACACAATGCTGTGCCACGCACTCTGAATCTCGGGGTCCGTCGGATCGATGTCGTAGGCCTTCTGCAACTCCGCGCGTTCTGACGCGTGCATCGAATCCAGGCGCAGTGCGCGGCTGCGAATCAGATGCAGCCGCGCATAGCAGTGATCGGCCTCCTCGGCGCGATCGAGATGTTGCATCGCTTGCCACGGCAGGCCCTGGCGCAATTCGACCTCCGCCTGCGCGGTGAGCACTACCGCGGAATTCGCGCTTGAGACGAGCAAGTCCTGCACGCGCTGCGATGCCTCCCCAACCTTGTCTTCGTGCAGCAGCGTGCGCACCAGCGCTGCTTCCATCTCGATATTCTTCCGATCTTGTGCGAGCGCCTGCGTGTAGAGTCGTTCGGCTCTTGCAAAGTCGCTGTCGTTGTAGGCTTTGTCTGCCGCGGTGGGGGCATGCAAAGCGACGGCGCTGCACGTTCCCGCCTGGGAAAATCCAGCAGCCGGCGCAATCAACAAAAAGGCCGCAACAGCGCCGAACGGGAACAGGACTCTGCGTCTGCGACAGGAAAAGGAATAGGTCATCCGCATCGTTGGGACCGATCTAAAAACAAACGGAGTATACGACAAACATGCAGAGACACTGCAACCCATGCGTATCTTGCACCATGGCATACCGTGCCTTTCATCCTCCCGAGTCGTATGCGGTCAGCTAGACTCAATCGGTGGAGGTTCTCCGTTGGCGTCCCATCGCCGTCGTTCGGCCCGGGCGATTCTGTCTTTGCTCAGCGCGATCGCGACCGCCCTTCCGCTCGTCCCGCAGAGCGCTGCACGGTTCATTGCGCAGCATGCCCCCGCCGCCGCGACGGCGCAGAAAGCTCCACCCACCGCCAGCGGCTTTGTCGACTCCGGCCCGGTCATCTTTGAAAACGTGACCAAAACCGCTGGCCTTGCGGGATGGACCCACACCATGGGCGCTCCCGACAAACGCCTCATCGTCGACACCAACGGTTCCGGCGTGGGCCTGATCGATTACGACAACGATGGTTGGCTCGACATTTACCTCGTCAACGGTTCCACCTTCGACGCGCTCGATGGAAAAGCAACACCGCCCCATGCCGCGCTCTTTCACAACAACCACGACGGCACATTTACCGATGTCGCGGCCAAGGCCGGCGTCACCAACGACCGCTGGGGGTTTGGTGTCGCTGTCGCAGACTTTGATAACGATGGCTGGCCTGACATTTTCGTGTCTAACTGGGGCGAGAATCGCCTCTACCACAACAATCACGACGGCACCTTCACCGACGTTGCTCCCCACGCGCGCGTCACCCTCGGCAACTGGTCCGACGGAGCCACCTGGGGCGACTATGACGGCGATGGCAAGCTGGATCTCTTCGTCTCCGGCTACGTGCACTTCGACCGCAATCACTTGCCCTACCCCAAAACCGAAGCCGTCAGCCTCAACACCTGCGAATTCAAAGGGGTCGTAGTCATGTGCGGGCCGCGCGGTTTGCAGAGCGAGCCCGATCACCTTTTCCGTAACAACGGCGATGGCACCTTTACCGATGTGAGCCGCAAGGCAGGCGTCTCGGGCGATTCGAACCGCTACTATGGCATCACCCCCTTGTTCGTCGACGTCAACAACGACGGCAAACTCGATCTGGTCGTGGCCAACGACTCCACCCTCAGCTATCTCTATCTCAACCGCGGCGACGGAACCTTCGACGATGTAAGCCTGACCTCGGGCTTCGGACTCAATCAGGACGGCCGCGAAATGGCCGCGATGGGTGTGGCTGCCGGCGACTACCTCAACAACGGTCGCATCGATTTCGCCATCACCGATTTCTCTGGCGAAGCCAAGCTGCTCTTTCACAACGACGGCGGCGGCAGCTTCAGTGATGTGGGCATGCCCGCCGGAATTGGCAAAGTCTCGATTCCGTTCCTTGGCTGGGGAGACGGCTTTCTCGATTACGACAATGACGGCTGGCTCGATCTCTTCATGGTCAACGGTCATATCTATCCCATCGTCGATCGTGAAGATTGGGGAACCTCTTACGCCGAACGGCCTCTTCTCTTCCGCAATCTCCACGATGGCAAGTTCGCCGAAGTGCCTCCGGTGCGCGGATCGGGCGAAGCCGAAGTCATCGCGGGGCGCGGCGCGGCCTTTGGCGACCTCTTCAACGACGGAAAAACTGACGTTGTGATCAACCGCCTCGACGGCCCGCCGTTGCTCCTGCGCAACGTCAACCCCGACCACCATCACTGGGTCGAGCTGAAACTTGTCGGCGGCCCCAAAAGCCCGCGCGATGCCGTCGGCGCTACCGTCTATCTCGCAGCCAACGGCATGCGCCAGCGGCAGGATGTGCTAAGCGGCGGCAGCTACGTCTCCACCAACGACCCTCGCCCTCACTTCGGTCTGGGCGATGCCGCCGATGCCGGTACTGCCGAGATTCACTGGCCATCCGGCGCCGTGGAGAATTACAAGCTGCCCGCAGTCGATCGCATCTTCACCATCGTCGAAGGGAAGGGCATCGAGTCTGCCTCCTGCGGAACCCGACCCTGCACGCTTCCCGCCCAAGCCGCCCGCACGGCGGGAGCCAAGCCGTGAAGCCGAGCCGCCTCGCTCTCTGCATTGCCGCGCTCGCGACCATCTTCCTCGGCGCGTCCGGCATCGTGCGCGCACGATCTTCGTCCGCCAATCCGCAATCCGTTCAAGCCATGACCGCCTCCGACGTCCCCGGCCGTTTCGTCGACGTCACCAAACAGGTCGGCGTGCACTTCCTCCACCAGGCCCCGCACACCTCGCGCAAATACCTCATTGAGACCATGGGCTCCGGTGTGGCGCTCTTCGACTGCGACAACGACGGACGCCTCGACCTCTACCTCGTCAATGGCGCGCCCTACGCCGATCCCACGCCCAAAGGATTCATTCCTCAGAAAACCGGCCCCCAATACTGGAATCGCATGTACCGCCAGAAGAGCGACGGGACCTTCGAAGACATCACCGAAAAATCTGGCCTCAAGGGCGTGGGCTACGGCATGGGCGTCGCCGTCGCCGACTACGACAACGACGGCTACGAGGATCTCTTCGTCACGTCCTATGGAGGCAACCACCTCTACCACAACAACGGCAATTGCACCTTCACCGACGTGACAGACCAGGCCGGCGTCGCGGGAAGCGGCTGGTCGTCCTCCGCTGCCTGGGTCGATCTCGATAACGACGGCCTGCTCGACCTGGTGGTCGCGCGCTACGTCACCTGGGACTGGAACGACGTCTATTGCGGCGAGCATCGTGAGGGCTACCGCGGCTATTGCCACCCTGATGTCTTTCCGCCGATCACGCTGCTGGTCTATCACAACGACGGCAACGGCCATTTCACCGAGGTCGCCCACAAACTGGGGCTCGACAAACCCGCCAAAGCCCTCGGCGTGGGCATTGCCGACTACGACCGCGACGGCCGCATCGATCTCTACATCGCCAACGACTCCATGCCCGAGTTCCTCTTCCACCAGAAATCCGATGGAACCTTCGAAGAGGTTGGTTTGGAGGCCGGAGTCGCCGTCAACTTCGAGGGCCAGACGTATGCCGGCATGGGCGTCGACTTTGCCGACTACGACAACGACGGCTGGCCCGACGTCGTGGTGACAGACCTCGCCAACCAGCGCTATGCCCTCTACCACAACAACCACGACGGCACCTTCGACTACCTCTCCCAGCCCAGCGGCGTCGGCGAGATCACCATGCTCCACTCCGGCTGGAGCCTCCATTTCCTCGACTACGACAACGACGGCTGGAAAGACCTCCTTGTCGCCCAGGGCCACGATCTCGACACTATCGAAAAAAGTTTTCCCCAGCTGCACTATCGCGAGCCCATGCTGCTTCTCCGCAACACCGGCAAGAAATTCGTCGATGTCTCCCCCATCTCCGGCGACATCTTCCACGACGCATGGGTGGGCCGCGGCATGGCCATCGGCGACATCGACAACGACGGCCGCATCGATGCTGTGGTGACCACAAACGGTGGGGAGGCCCACGTCCTCATGAATCGCACCGTCACTGCGAATCATTGGCTTACCCTGCGTCTGGTTGGCCACAAAAGCAATCGCGACGGCATCGGCGCCGTCGTCGAGCTCACCACCCCCCAGGGCTCCCAGTGGGCCACGGTCACCACCGCCAACGGCTATCTCTCCTCGAGCGACCCCCGCGTTCATTTTGGGATGGGCCGCAGTTCCCAGGCGACCAGCATCGAGATTCGCTGGCCGAGTGGCGTGGTTCAGACCCTGACCGACGTGAGAGCAGACCAGCAGGTCGAGATCCACGAACCAGCCTCCGCAACCCCTCCTGCGGCCACCAGCCACGCGAGGTGATCGCGCCAACGGCCCGCTCCGCGCTGAAAACTACAGCATCGCCCGGCCCGAAGCGTCGAGCTGTTACAGGTCGTAGCGCAGGGCGGGTTTCAGTCTGATCATGAGGCCTGGCAAAAGTTTCGCTTGACACTAGAATCTTTGCGGAAGTATATTTGCGCGCAAATGGAATCGTTACCATTTGTGAGTGGTACCGTTTCCAAAGGTCGCCCAAATACAGACCACGCCGTTCCCGAATTCTTCAATTAAGGCCAAAGGTCACGGTTTCACTAGAGAACCGGACCATTTGCAAGGAGACACAGTGATCCCTACGTGCCCCGCACAGCAGACCCCTCGTCTGCGCCGCGCAACCAGATTCCAATGGATTGCCACCGCGCTCGCCTCAACCCTCGCGTGCTTTGCGTTAACCGTCCCTCAGCATGCTGTCGCGCAAGCCAGCGCCGGCGTCACCGGTACGGTGACTGACTCCACAGGTGCCGTCGTGCCCGATGCCAAGGTAACCGTCACCAATGAGGGAACCTCCGTTGCCGACCACACCACGACCAGCAACGTAGGCACTTATGCCTTCCGCGGCCTCACCCCCGGCAAGTACAGCCTTGCGGTCGATGTGCACGGCTTCAAGAAGGCCGTCCAGCGCAGCATCAACATCGAGGTCAGCACCACGGCGACCATCGACTTCACCCTCACCGCCGGCGCGACCGACGAAACCGTCCAGGTGACGGCCGATCAAGTTGCCCTGAATACGACACAGCCCGAACTGGGCAGCACCATTGAGCCCATCGTCGTGGAGTCGCTTCCTGCTGAAGTGGCGGGCCGCGGCCGCCAGATCGACGCGCTGCAATTCCTCGCTCCGGGAACGACAGGCAGTACCTTCTCTCACAGAATCAGCGGAGGTGTGGACTTTGAGCAGGAGATTGTCTATAACGGCATTCCGGCACCGCAGCCGGAGACCGAAGGGTACACCACAAACTTCAATCCGCCGTACGATCTGGTGGAAGAGTCCAAAGTCGAGCGCTCCACGTTTTCCGCGCAGTTTGGTCTTGGTCAGGGCGCGCTGAGCTACCAGATGAAGTCGGGCACCAACGCCTACCACGGCGAATTGTTTGAGATCAACCGCAACAGCTTCTTTGACTCCGTCGGCTTCTTCAACGGCCCTTCATGGGGCGGCTCGAATACTCCGCCAACCGACCACGAGAACAACTACGGCTTCGACATTGGTGGACCGATTCGCATTCCCCATCTCTACGATGGCCGCAACAGGACCTTCGGCCACTACAGCCAGGAATGGTACAAGCAGAACAACGAGGATACCGACCCTTCCACGGTCCCGACAGCCGCCGAGAAGACCGGGGACTTCAGCGCTTGGGCCACTGCCACTGGGAATAACATCTACGACCCGACAACCGGTCAGATCTTCCAGTACAACGGCGCGAACAACGTCATTCCACCGAATCGCATCAGCGCAGCCTCTTCTGCGCTCCTGCAGTTCGTTCCCGATCCGGATCGTCCCGGCTCCGGTCCCGGCGGGTTCATCAGCAACAAGAGCTTCGCGCCCTACGTCAACCCGATCATCCAGCATGTTTGGGGATTCGTGGTCGATCAGACCCTGACCCCGACGCAGAGCCTGCACTATTCGCAGTGGCGCAACACTTACTCTACCCACAGCTTCGACTACCACCCGCTGGTCCTCGCCCCCAATCCCCTCAACAGTCAGAAAGCCGAGCCGTCCATCGGCAGCATCTTCCTGTTGAACTACACCAACACGCTGTCGCCGCACCTGGTCATGACTGCCGGCTTCGGCTGGATCGGCGAAATCAACAACCAGTTCAACATCACCAAGGGCTACACCACCTCGACGGTGACAAACGAGAACATCCCGCCGAACATCACCTTCGGCACCAATAGCGACCAAAACGATGACGCCCGGTTCTACACCGACTGGGGCACCAGCGGCTCATGGTTCCAGTCCATCAACCGCAAGCTGGGCATCTCCGTCGTGAACAACTGGCTCTGGTCCAAGGGCCGCAACACCTTCAACATCGGCGGCGAATTCCGTCGTGCCTATCAAGACGACAACGAAGAGCAGACCGAGGGCGGACACTTCAACTTCAGTCCGGCGCAAACCTCGACCGCTCCCACCGACCCGACCTTCGCCAATGAAGGGAACGCCTTTGCCAGCTTCCTGCTCGGTCTTCCTGACTCCACCAACCGCTCGAACTCGCAAGAGCTTGAGCTGCGCAACCTGGATCTGTCGCCCTACGTGCAGGACGACATCAAGATCACACCCAAGCTGACGTTGAATCTCGGCGTTCGCTGGGATATGCAGGTGCCGTTTACTGAGAATCACAACCTGATCGTCTTCTTCAACCCAGACAAGCCGGGTACCGATCCGGCGGCCAGCGGTATCCCCGGGTCCGCGACCCAGTTCGGCAACTGCACCGGCTGCGCCGGATTCAATCGCGCCGATATTCATTTTGGACACTTCGGTCCGCGGTTAGGCTTTGCGTATGAGCTCAACTCGAAAACCGTCATCCAGGGCGGACTCGACGTCGCCTTCCTCGATGGTGGCGCCTATGAATACGGAACCAGCAAAGTTGCCGTCAACTATGGCAACCTGTTGACCGGATCATTCGCTCGTCCCACAACCGGCAGCAACACTTCGTCCAGTGGTGTCTGGGATACAAACCCCATCCCGGCGGTCAACCCCACGCCCTTCAGCCCCGGTCTCGGCGGCGGCGCGCAGATCGACGCCCTCAGCAAAAAGAACGACGGCTATGCGCCCTACAGCCAGCAGTGGAACCTGAACATCCAGCGCGAACTGCCCTACAACATGCGAATCCAGGCGGCATGGGTTGGCAACCGCGTCATTCACCTGCCCAGCCAGAATAACGAGATCAATCAGATGAACCCGTCGTTCCTCTCCATGGGCTCCGCACTGAGCGATCCGTTTACAAGCACCGCTCCCGTCGACGGCGTGAACTCTCCTTACGCCAACTTCGTGAACGACTTTGGAGGATCGGCGACTGTGGCCCAGGCCCTTACGCCCTATCCCCAGTACTCCAAGATCTTCAATAACTTTGAAGGCTTTGGCACAACCTACTACCAGAGCATCCAGATCGAGGCAGAGAAGCGCTTCACCAACGGGTTGAACTTCCTGCTCGGCTACACGCTTTCTCGATTGATGGATAACACCAGCAGCGGTTTCTCCAGCTTCACATCCGGCGGCATCAACAAGTACAACCAGAGGCCGGAATGGGCGATCTCCCAGTCGGATGAACCAAATACGTTCAAAGCCAGCGGCACCTACGAGCTCCCCATCGGTCCAGGAAAGAAGTTCTTGAACAACCACGTCCTCGGCAACGTCGCCGGCGGATGGCAGGTCGGCTGGATCCTCGACTATGAGAACTCCGGAGCGCTCTCGCCCGGCGAAAACGGCACTCCTTTCCCCAATGGATTTGACCGTCCCGACCGCAACTCCTCGGTCAACCTCAGCACCGCACACTATACCAAGGCACGCGACTACTTCGTGGGCAAGATCGGGGCCGCACAGATGTGGGACCCGACCTCATTCACGGTTACCCCATCGCAATATGTCCTCGGCACCGCCCAGCGCAATTACAGCGGCATGCGTGGCGCCCCTTGGGCCGACGAAAACCTGAACGTCCGCAAACACTTCTACATGGGCGAGCGGTTCCAGGGCATTCTGCAGGTCGATTACTTCAATGCATTCAACCGAACGCAGTTCAATAGTCCTGACACCAACGCGAGCGACACCACATTCGGCCAAGTCGTCTCACAGGGAACTCCAGGCAACTATCCCGCGAATCGACAAGGCCAGGTCAGCTTCCATCTGGAATTCTGACCGGGTCCCGAGTGTATCTCTCACTTGCGTCCCATGACGTTTCCTACCCGCCGGGCTGTGTTCATGCAGCCCGGCTTCTTTTTTCCCGATGCAACAGCCGTTCTTGCCCCTGCGCCATTGCACCGCGAAAGGTTCGGCCTGCGCCTGGGACGGCACCATGTCAAAGCAATCCAAACCCCCGCTATAATGGCCTTCGATGAAGAAGTTTTCACCATCTGCGGGTCCGTGCGTACTGCTTCTGGCGGCGCTTTCGTTCTTCGTGCTTGCCGCGCGTGCCTCGCAGGGCGACAACGAAGTCACGCCCGCGGTCCAGCAGCTCTATGCCGAAGCAAAGGCAGCCCAGCAACACGATGACCCCGCAACCGCGATCCAGAAATACCAGCAGATGATCAAGCTGGCCCCGCATCTCGCCGCCGCCTACAACAACCTGGGCATGCTCTATTTCAATCAGCACGACTACTCACATACCATCGAAGTTCTGCACCGTGGTCTCCAGCTCAATCCCGAGATGCCCTCGGCCTCCGCCATGCTCGGCATGAGTTACTTCCAGCTGGGCGATGAGCCAAGAGCCGAGACTGCCCTCCGCGCTGCCATGCGTGCCAATCCCAATGACGATCAGGTCGAGATGACCTTGTGCCGCGTCCTGATCGCGACCCAGAAGCTCGACGAAGCCGCGACCCACCTGAATCATTTCCTCAGCCGTAATCCGAAAGATCAGGAAGCCTGGTATCTTCTGGGCAAAACCTATTTGCAGCTCTCCGAAGATTCCCTGAAGAAGATCAACGAAATCGATCCCGACTCGGTCGTCGCCCACGAGATTGCCGGCGAAATCGACGCCAGCATGCATAACTACGACCTTGCTCTCGTCGAATACAAGAAAGCCGTCGACAAAGCACCGCACCAGCCGGGCACCCACATGCACATGGCCGAGGCCTACTGGAATATCGGCAAGTGGCAGTCGGCCGAAGTCGAATTCAAAGCGGAGCTCAAGAACGATCCCAACAACTGCCTCGCGCGCTGGAAGCTGGCCAACTCCATCCTTGAAGCCGACGATTCAGCCGACGACGCCCTCGCCCAGTTGAACCAGTCGATTGAACGCTGCCCCACCCTCATGCAGGCGCGCGCCGATCGCGGACGCGCCCTAATTCGCCTCAGCCGCCCGAATGACGCCCTGCCCGACCTGCTCATGGCCGAGAAAGACAGTCCCACCGAGCCCACCATCCATTTTCTTCTCGCCAACGTCTATCGCGCCCAGGGCAAAGGCGCCGACGCCCAGCAGGAGATGAAGACCTACAGCCGCTTGCAGAAGGAGGCGAGTGAAGCATTGGCCAAGCAAGCCAGCGACGCCACGAACCTCAAAAACGCGGCTCAGTAGAAGCTTTCTCTGCATCCTGGCTTTGTTCCCGCTTTTCGCCGATCCCTCTCTCTTCGCGGCCGCGAAGCCCGGCCCCACCTCTGTGCGCGAATCGGATGCCTCCTGCGCCGCCTGCCATGCGCAAATCATGCACACCTACCTCGCCACTCCCATGGCCAACGCCAGCGGCAGCGCGATGCAGAAGCTCAAACCTGTGACCTATCTCCATCAGCCCTCGGGCGTCACCTACTCCATCGCGGCTCGGGATGGGCAGGCCACCCTCACCGCCAGCGATCCGCATGCTTCCGCGGAGCCCGTGACGCGCACCCTGAGTTATTTCCTCGGCTCCGGCCACTTAGGCGTGACCTATCTCTACTTCATCCGCGACGCGCTCTTCGAGTCCCCTGTCGCCTGGTATGCAGCGTCGGGCAGTTACGACATGAAACCCGGCCTCGGCAATCTGCAGCGCATGCCTCCGGCCATTCCCGCCGAGAGCGCCTGCCTGCGCTGCCACATGAGCGCAGTGCAAGCCAGTTTGCCCGGCACCGTCAACCGTTACCGCGATCTGCCCTTTCTGCACAGCGGCATCACCTGCGAAGCCTGTCATGGCGACTCGACGCTTCATGTGCAATCCCATGGAAAAGCTCCCCTCGTGAATCCAATCCGCCTCGATCCAGACCGCCGCGATTCCGTCTGCATCAGCTGCCACCTCGAGGGCGATGTCTCTGTGGAACGGGCCGGCAAGTCAGCCCTCAACTATCGTCCCGGCGAATCCATCTCCACCTACCTGGCCTTCTACATTCGCACCAAGGCCGACCCACGAGCCCGCGGCGTGAGCGAAGTCGAACAGCTTAGCCAGAGCACCTGCAAGCGCAGCAGCGGCGACAAAATGTCGTGCATGAGCTGCCACGCTCCGCACTTCACGCCAGCACCCGGGCAGCGCGTCGCGTTTTACCGCGGCAAATGCCTGGCTTGCCACACGCAGCCCACCTTCGCCACGTCCCATCATCCCGAGAATCCCGACTGCATCAGCTGCCACATGCGCCGCACCGGCGCCGAAAACATTCCTCACGTCGCGTGGACCGATCACCGCATCCTGCGCTTACCCGAAACTGCCGCGATCGCTCCCGATTCCACCATCGCCGGTGAGCTTTCTCCCATCTTTTCTCCCGGTACGACCCCCCGCGATCTGGCCATGGCCGAATACCAGCTCTTGCTCCAGGGCGATCGCTCCTATGAGAACGCCGCATGGGACCACCTCTCCCAGGTCAAAGGCTCAATCCCCAACGACAAGGCCGCACTCGACGCCTGGGGCAACATGAATGCCGAGCGTCATGATTTCCCTGCGGCCGAGGCCGCCTTTCGCCGCGTTCTGGTACTTGATCCCGAAGATCTAACGGCCTTGTCGAATCTCGGCATTCTGCTGGCAAAGCGCGGCAACCTCACCGAGTCTGCGCAGCTCCTCGCCAAAGCCTTCGACCACAACAACGACATTGCAGGCCTCGCCGCCAACCTTGCCCATATCGAGTGCGCCGGAGGCGACGCGCAGGCCGCGGAGCAAACCTTGCAGACAGCGCTCACCTACAATCCCGATCTCGACGACTTGCGCCGCCTGCGAGACCAAATCAAAGTTCATCCTGCCGATTGCTCTGCCCCGGCGAACAAACCATAATCACCGCAGGAACACGATGCGCCTCTGCCGCCAACTTGCGCTCTTTTCGCTCCTCGCCGCCTGCTCCCTGGCGTTCGGCCAAAGCCCTCCTGACGCGCTTTCTGACCCGCTTGCCGAAGCGCGCTCTCTCGCTACCTCCGGCCTTTTTGCCAGGTCCGAAAGCCTCGTCCGCAGCTTTCTCACCACCAATCCCACCTCCGCCGACGCGCACTTCCTGCTCGGTTACGTGCTCTTCCGCGAGCAGCGCGCCAAAGATTCTCTGGCACAATTCACGGCGGGGGCAAAATACCAGCGCCCCAAGGCCGACGACTTCATGACCATCGCCTCCGACTACGTCCTGCTGGGCGATTACGTTGACGCCGACAAGTGGTTCACTGAAGTCACCCAGGAGCGGCCCGACGATTCCGAAGCCTGGTACCTCCTCGGCCGCACAGAATACAACGAGAGCGACTATCCAAAAGCCATCGCCAGCTTTGAGCGCGCGCTTGCCCTGCGCCCCCACTACGTTCAAGCCGAAAACAATCTTGGATTGGCATGGCAGGGAACTAACCAGGCCGACAATGCCAAAGCTGCGTTTCAAACGGCGATCGCCTGGCAGGGCGACCATCCCGTCGATTCTCAGCCTTACCTGAATCTCGGCACGCTGCTGGCTGAGGCCAGCCAGTTCAACCAGGCCCTTCCCTATCTCACGCAGGCCGCGGCGCTCTCGCCCGACAACCCGCGCATCCACGAAGAGCTGGCCCACATCTACGAAGCCACCAACAATCTTTCCAAAGCGCAGAGCGAGCTCCAGCAGGCCATCGCCCAGGCACCCAAGTCGTCATCGCTTCATTTCAAGCTGGCCCGGATCTACCGCCGCCAAGGCCTGCAGGCGCAGGCCAGGTATGAGCTGGATTTGTGCGCGAAACTCAACGGCACTCAATCCTCCGTCGATACGCCCAATCCGCCGAAATAACCCTGCGCCTCAGGGCAGCGGAGGCGTGCAGCCGCACGAGCTGCGCCGGATCAGGCGCGTTTGCAGCTTGATCTGCGCCGGCTTTGCGCTTATGACCCCACCGCTCTTGCGCTCCTCGCTCAGCTGGTCAAACAGGATCTCCGCCGCCCGGCGCCCGATCTCTTCAATCGGTTGCTGGATGACGCTGATCGAGGGGCGCACCGTCGATGCCAACTCAAAGTCGTCAAAGCCAAGAAGGGCCACCGACTGCGGCACCGGAACATTCAAGGCCTGCAGCACCTCGATGGCAAAAATCGTGGTGCTGTTCTTCGTCGCGAAAATCGCGTCGGGCGGATTGGGCCCATCCAACAGGCTCTTGATGGCGTACTCCGCCGATTTGTAGTCCTTCACCGTCGTGTCGAAGATGCAGGGCAGCCGCGCCGTTTCCACGGCTTTGCGGTAGCCGCGCATGCGCTCCCTGATCGTGTAGAGAGTGCTCTCGCCCGTCAGGCAAACAATCCGTTTGTACCCATGATCGATCAGGTGCTGGGTGCCGGTGATTGCTCCGCGAAAGTTGTCGCACACCACACAGGTGATCGCCGAGTCCGAAATCGGGCGGTCGATGGCCACCACCGGCACCGCTACCCGCTCGATCAGGTCACGCAGCAACTCGCTCTGCGAGTTGGCAGGAACAATCAGCAACCCATCTGCCCGATGACGGATCAGCACATCCAGATTCTCCATCTCACTGCGCGGATCGTTCGACGTGGTCACCACGATCATCAGGGAGTCGTTGGTCCGAGCCACGGCCTGCGCTGCCTCCGCGCAATTCGAGAAAAACGGGTCGGCGATGCTGGGAATGATGAGCCCGATGGTCTTGGTGCGATGACCCTTGAGGGTGCGTGCCGCCTGGTTCGGCGTGTATCCAAGCATCTGGATCACGCGCCGTACATTCTCCAGCGTCTCCGGGCTCACCCGGTAGCCGCCGTTGATTACGCGCGATACGGTCGTCGTCCCCACGCCGGCTTTGCGGGCAACCTGGCTGAGGGTTGGGTGAGGGCTCTTCTTCATGCGCTTCCGGGAAGGGTCAGATTGTGCTGCACGTCAAGTCTAAGCTCTCCCCGGCCCCTCAAGGAACTGCTTCTCGCCGACCACTACTCCACCGGGGCCCACAATGCCAGCCGCACCGCTCCCTGGCCGTGCACGCGATCCGGAAAGGGAGCAAGAAAAACTCCTCCAACCCGGCCCTCCACCGGTGCAGAAAAACTTCCGTTTCCACCTCCATCAAATCCATTTGACCAATGCGCGCCTCGGGGCGTATCTACTATAGTGGTAGTATCGTGGTAGCGATTCCACCCGCATAAATCTTCGCCTTTCCGCACACGCTGATACAGGTTCGTTAACCAGGCACGGGAGACGGTTCGCATCCGAAGAAACAGCAGGCAACACCAACGCAACGCCGCCGTTTCGGCTCGCAACTCGAGGTGACCTTGGCGAACGCGCAGCAGATGACAATTGGGGTCGACCTCGGTGGGACAAGCCTCCGCGTCGGGGCATATACGGCGAAAGACGGCCTGTTCGACACCATCACCTTGCGAACGCGCCTCGACGCCGGGCCGCATGCCGTCGTCGACGACATGTGCGGAGCGATCGTCGGTCTAGCCGAGCGCTGCGCCGCAACCCGCCAGATCGCCGGCGTCGGCGTCGGCTCGCCCGGCCCCCTCGAGCTTCCCGCCGGACGCCTCCATCATCCGCCCAATCTTCCCGGCTGGGACGGCTTTCATCTTCTCGGCGAAATGCAGAGCCGCATCCCTTTCCCCATTGCCATCGAAAGTGATGCCAATGCCGCCGCCCTCGCCGAATATACCCTCGGCTTGGGCAAACTTCTCGGCGTCGACTCGCTCTGCATGCTTACGCTGGGAACCGGCGTGGGCAACGGCATTATCCTCGATGGCAAACTCTGGCACGGCGCCGCCGGCATGGGCGGAGAAGCCGGCCATCTGACGATCTATCCGGAAGGTTCTCTGTGCGGCTGCGGCAATTCAGGATGCCTTGAGGCATGCGCTTCGGCAACGGCCCTCACCAATGCCGCAGAACGCCGCATCTCCGCCGGCCACGCCCCTGGGCTCGCCGCCCAGCGCAACCACGCTGCTCTCTCCGCGCTCGACCTTGCCGAAGCGGCGCGACGCGGCGACTCGGATGCGCGCGATCTCTTCGCAGAAACCGGCCGCGCTCTAGGCATCGGTCTCGCCGGCCTCATCAACATCCTCAATTTGCCGCTCTACGTCCTTGGCGGTGGCGTCGCCGATTCCTGGGACCTTCTCTCTCCCTCCCTCTTCGAAGAACTGGAACGGCGCAGCTACGTGTACGCGCTCACCGCCCCCGGTCGTCCCGCCTCCACCGGCATGCCCTGCGGCGGAACCCAAGTGCGTCCGGCTAAACTCGGACCGGAAGCCGGCCTGCTCGGTGCCTGCATTCTCCCTCTCTATCTCGCGAAATCGACGCTCGTCTCCGCCTGACGGCGAACCCTTCGGAATCTCGCGTCAGCCAAGAACCATCCCCGACCCGCAATCCCGCACCACAAGTCCCGGTCATCTGTCCGCCCAAACCCACCCACCCCGTTCATCTGATTTGCACAGGCACCACAACCTGTAGTATTTGACTTTTATCTTGACCCCTGATAGTGTAGGAAAACTTCGTCGGTGGCCGATTTCGCAATCGGCTGAAAAAGGGAATCCGGTGTGATTCCGGAACTGCCCCGCAGCGGTAAACAGGAACGAACGCTCCCACCAATGCACTGGTTCAGTGATGAACTGGGAAGCTGGAGCAAGTAGGGTGCCTGCAAGTCCGAAGACCTGCCACGAAGACATTCGCTTGAACCTCCGCGGGGAGGTGAGGGTACAGTGGCGACCGCTCCGTCTCCGGAGTGCTGCTGTGTTCTCCCTTTCAACCGCGGAGAGGGAGATCAGCAGACCATGGCCACACTTCAATCCAATCTCAGTGGAATATTCCCCGGCTTCCCCGAACCCGAAGAAACCCCCACCATGCACGTGCGCAAACGCAACGGCGAACTCGAACCCGTCGACGTCAACAAAATCGTCCGCGCTGTCCAGCGCTGCGCGGTCGGGCTCACCCAAGTCGACGCTCTGCGCGTCGCCAGCAAAACCATCGGCGGCCTCTATGACAGCGCAACGACGCGCGAACTCGACGCCATGTCGATTGATACCGCAGCCTCGCTCATCGGCGAGGAGCCGCAGTATTCCAAGCTTGCCGCGCGCCTTCTGCTCGGCACCATCGTGAAAGAAGTCGCAGGCCAGAATCTGCACTCGTTCTCGCAGTCCATCGAGCACGGCTTGCGCGAGGGCATTGTCAGCGTCGCCACCGCGGAATTCGTGCATACCCATGCGCGCAAGCTCAATCACGCGGTCGACGATCAGCTCTCCGATCGCTTTGAATACTTCGGCCTGCGCACCGTCTACGATCGCTATCTCCTCCGCGATCCCCAGGGTCGCAAAGTCATCGAGACGCCGCAATACTTCTTCCTGCGGGTTGCCTGCGGACTCGCCGTTACACCCAGTGAGGCCATCCAGTTCTACTGGCTCATGGCCTCCCACGACTACATGCCCAGCTCGCCCACACTTTTCAACTCCGGAACGAAGCGCGCGCAAATGTCCTCATGCTATCTCCACGATTCACCGGCCGACTCGCTCGAATCCATCTACGACGCCTATAAGGATGTGGCCATGCTCTCCAAGTTTTCCGGCGGCATCGGTCTCGCGTTTCATCGCGTCCGTTCCGAAGGCTCCCTCATCCGCGCCACCAATGGCCTCTCCAATGGCATCATCCCCTGGCTGCGCACCCTCGATAGCTCCGTCGCTGCAGTCAATCAGGGCGGAAAACGCAAAGGCGCCTGCTGCGTCTATCTCGAGCCCTGGCACGCCGACATCGAGCAGTTCCTCGATCTTCGCGAAAATACCGGCGACCTCGCCCGCCGCACCTACAATCTCAACCTTGCCAATTGGATTCCCGATCTCTTCATGCGTCGCGTCGAAGCCGACGCCCCGTGGTCTCTCTTCGATCCCAAAGCCGTCCCCGAACTTCCTGACCTCTTCGGACCCGACTTCGACGCCGCCTATGAGCGTGCCGAAGCCGACGCGCTCTTTACCCGCCAGGTGAAAGCCCGCGATCTCTACGCCCGCATGATGCGTTCGCTCGCCGAAACCGGCAACGGCTGGATGACCTTCAAAGACGCCTGCAACCTGAAATGCAATCAGACCGGCCGACTCGGAAATACCGTCCATCTTTCCAATCTCTGCACCGAAATCACCGAAGTCTCTTCGCCTGAAGAAACGGCCGTCTGCAATCTCGGCTCCATCAATCTCGCACGCCACGTGGTCGACCGCGCCTTCGACTTCGAGAAACTTGCCCGCACCGTCCGCAGCGCCATCCCCATGCTCGATCGCGTCATCGACATCAACCACTATCCGATCTCCCAGGCCGCAAGCGCCAACGCCCGCTGGCGCCCCATCGGCATAGGCATCATGGGGCTCCAGGACGTCTTCTTCCTCCTCAAACTCCCCTTTGACTCCCCAGAGGCGCAGTATCTTTCCGCGCGCATTCAGGAGGAGATCTACTTCCACGCGCTACAGGCCTCCTGCGCACTCGCTGAAAGTTACGGCCCGCATCCCTCCTTTGCCGAGACGCGGCTCGCTGATGGCCAACTGCAGTTCGATTTCTGGGGCGCCAGGCCTGCCGACGAATCTCGCTGGAATCTTCTGCGAGAGCGCCTCAAGACGCACGGCATGCGCAATTCGCTCCTCATCGCCATTGCGCCCACGGCCACCATCGCCTCCATCGTGGGTTGTTCTGAGTGCATCGAGCCGCAGGTCTCCAATCTCTTCAAGCGCGAGACGCTTTCCGGCGAGTTCCTGCAGGTCAACCGCTACCTCGTCGCCGACTTGAAAGAACGCGGCCTCTGGAACGAAGACCTGCGGACACGCCTGAAGCTGGCCGAGGGCTCCATCCAGAACATTGCTGAAATCCCCCATGATATGAAGGCGATCTATCGCACCGTGTGGGAAATCCCCATGCGCGGATTAATCGACATGGCCCGCGATCGCGGTGCCTTCATCGATCAGAGCCAGTCTCTCAACCTCTTCTCTGAATCGCCCAGCATCGGCAAGCTCAGCTCCATGTATATGTACGCATGGAAGTGCGGCCTCAAAACCACCTACTACCTGCGCTCGCGTCCCGCCACGCGCATCGCCAAAACCACCGTCCCGTCCTCGGCCGCCGTCGCTCCCGCAGCTGCCATCCCCTGCTCGCTCGAGAACCCCGGCATCTGCGAAGCCTGCCAATAAAGGAGATTCCATGTCCTCAGTCAAAGCCCCTCAAGCCATCCTCGACCCCGGACTCTGCCTCACCCTCCGGCCCATGCGCTACCCCGTCTTCTTCGACATGTTCCGCGACGGCATCAAGAACACGTGGACCGTCGAAGAAGTCGACTTCCAAACCGATCTCACCGATCTCAAGCAGCGCCTCTCACCCGCAGAGGTCCATCTCATCCAGCGCCTCGTGGCCTTCTTTGCCACCGGTGACTCCATCGTCTCCAACAACCTCGTGCTCAATCTCTACAAGCACATCAACGCCCCTGAAGCGCGTCTCTACTTGTCGCGCCAGCTCTTTGAAGAAGCGGTGCACGTGCAGTTCTACTTGATGCTGCTCGATAACTACGTGCCCGATCCCGAAGAACGCGCTGCCGCCTTCGCCGCCGTCGAAAACATTCCGTCCATTGCCAAGAAGGCCGACTTCTGCATGAAGTGGATGGATTCCATTCACGCGATCGATCAACTGGCCACCCCCGAACACCGCCGCCAGTTTCTGCTTAACCTCGTCTGCTTCGCCGCATGCATCGAGGGCCTTTTCTTCTTCGCCGCCTTCGCCTACGTTTACTTCCTCCGCTCCAAGGGACTTCTTCACGGCCTCGCAGCCGGCACCAACTGGGTCTTTCGCGATGAAACCTGCCATCTCGAGTTTGCCTTCGAAGTCGTCAATGTCGTCCGCACCCAGGAGCCCGATCTGTGGGACGCGCAGCTCGAACGCGACATCGTCGCAATGCTCAGAGAAGCAGTGGACGCAGAAACGCAATTCGCCGAAGACCTGCTCAGCGGCGGCGTGGCTGGCCTCTCCCTCCGCGACATCCGCCAATACCTCGGCTATGTCGCGGATGCGCGGTTGCGCCGATTGGGCATCGCACCCGCCTTCCACGCGAAGAACCCGTTCTCGTTTATGGAGCTTCAGGACGTGCAGGAACTGACCAACTTCTTCGAGCGCCGCGTTTCTGCCTATCAGACAGCGGTCGCCGGCGAGGTCGCGTTCGAGGAAGCGTTCTAACCAACCGCAAAGCTGGCCCCAGCACCAGGACGCAAAGACGGCACACGCCGTGCCCCATCCTTTCGTTTTTGTTCTGACGAAAGGGTGGGAATGCCCGCACCTGACCTGCGACATCTTCTTCTTCTTCTGTGGTCAGCGATCCGGCCCTACCGCTCCACAACCGCCTTGGAAAGATTGCGCGGCCGGTCGACATCGACGCCGTGCTCCAGCGCCATGAAATAGGCGAAGAGCTGCAATGGCACCACCTCGAGGATCGGCAGCAGATACTCCGTCGTCGGCTCCACGGCCACGCAATCGCTTACGCGTGTCGCCACCGCCGTATCCCCTGCATTCGCCAGCGCAATGATGCGCGCGCCCTGCGCCTTCATATCGTCCAGCAGTTGCAGTGTCCGCTCATAGCGCACAACCGACGACTCCAGCGAGCGATCCACGGTCGCCACCACCACCAGCGGCACCCGTTCGCTCACCAGCGCGTTCGGACCGTGCTTCAACTCGCCCGCAGGATATCCCTCGGCGTGCACATACGAGGCTTCTTTCAGCTTCAGCGCGCCTTCCCGCGCGATGGCATAGTGAATGCCGCGGCCCAGAAACAAAAATGTATTCGCCGCCGCGTACTTGTGCGCCAGGCCCTGCATCTGCGTGCGCCAGCCGTCCAGCTGCCTCGCAATCAAGCCCGGAACCGCCAGCAGGCGTGCAATGTTTGCGTCGATCGCCGGCGGGTCCATGCGGCCGACGCGTTGCGCTTCATAAAGACCCAGCAGAAACAGCACGGCCAGCTGGCAGGTAAAACTCTTGGTCGCCGGAATCGCGCGTTCAATCCCCGCGGCCAGCGGCATCGAGACCTGCGCTTCATGCGCCATCGTCGAGCCGGCCGCATTCGTGATCGCCAATGTTTTCTGGCGGCGTTCGCGGACCTCGCGCAGTGCCGCCAGCGTGTCCGAGGTCTCGCCCGATTGCGAAATCACGATCACCGAGGGCTTGCGCGGATCCACGCCGCCCCGCAGGCTGTATTCGCTCGCGTACTCCACGTCGACCGCAAGCCCGCACAAATCTTCCAGCAGGATCTCGGCCGCAAGCCCGCTATGACGGCTCGATCCGCTGGCCGCAATCAACACTTCGCCTGCCGGATCGGCCCACGTTGCAAGGCTGGCGCTCACGTCGGCTTTCAGTTTCTTGTCCTGCAGGTAAAGCGCGACGGTGCGCTCCAGCGCTTCCGGCTGCTCGTGGATCTCGCGCAGCATTGCGTGCGGAAAATTCAGCGTTTCAATCATGATGCGTTGGTAGATTCCTGTGCGGGTCGTTGAGCCTCTTCCCATTCTACGAGGTCACGCTTGCGCCGCCCCCTACTCATCGGCATTGTGAATGTAGCACTCGTGAATGGCATCGAGCGGCGCATTCGGCCACTTGGCGTGAATCAAATCCTCTTCGCTCAGTTCATGCAGGGTGAACTCGATGCTTCCGTCCGATTGCACGGTCCCGCGCATGTAGCCATAGATATGCGTCTTTGCGCCTTTCTCCGCGCTCTTTGGTAAGGCGTAGCGGTGCGCGCCCGCCGCTCCGATAATCCAGCCCGGCACTACCGTCGACGTGTGCTGCTCCCAAAACGCCGTGTCGAAAATGTTCGGCGAGTAGTAGTGCGAGTGGCTCGCGATCAGGTACACGTGTTTCCCGGCCGCCTGTGCGTCGTAGAACCAGGTGTAGACCAGCTCGCCCGTGCGCAGCCCAAGGTCCCAGTCATCCATCGCATGTTCTTGTCCCGTCGAGTGCGGCAGCGCTTCATGCATCCCCGCCACAATCGCGCGTATGCCCGAGTTTGGCGCCAGATCGTGATCGAGCACGCTGCGAAGCCAGTGCAGCTGCGCATCTGAGAACTCATCGTGGCTGGCATTATCGAGCGTGATGAAATCCACGCCGTCGCGCGTCCAGTGATACCACGGTCCCAGCGGCGCTCCGTCGGCGCCATCGGCCCCGCGCTGTGCGGCAATCTCGGGACGATTGAGAAACTTCGAGAACTTCTCGATGTACCCCTCCCGCGTCATCGGCCTCACCGTTTCGTGGTTGCCCCTTCCAAGAAACACGGGCAGCGTGCCGAACGACGCCATCTGGTGGGTCAGAAAATCGTCCCAGGCGATCTTTTGATAGCTCGCCTTCGCAAAGAAATCTCCCCCCCGGCTCATCGCAATCAGATCCTCGTCCGGCTGCGACATCCACCGAAAATCGCCCAGATGCCAGTAGAAAACGTCGTACTCGGCCTCGACATTCTCCGCGATCGCGGGCATCACAAAGTCGCCGCAGTTGCGGCTGTCCCCGGAGACAGCAAACGACCACGTATTTCCAGTCTGGGCCCCAGCGATCGCCGGTGCGATCACGCAAGCGGAAGCAGAGACGAAGCAGAAGAGGAGGCTGCAAAAACTCAATCGACGCATGCAAACAGCATAGCGCGCAATCGAGCCCTGCTTACCAGGCTGCTTCGGATCCTGCGGCTGGCCGCCCAACTCGTGCCATCGCGCTCGAAAACACTTCGTACGGCCGCAGCAGAAATCCCAGCACAAGCCACGGCATCTGGCGAAAGTCTTGCGCCAGCGTGCGTCCAGCGCGCCCAGTCAGAAAGACCCCGCGCCGCATCACGTGCAGATGAAACAGTGCGGAGACCGGCGTGAAGACACAGACGGCAACCGTCGCACGTCCGGGTGCAGCCGCGCCCAACCCACGGTGGACTGTCCAATCCAAAACCTGCGCCAGCCCCGGAACCCCGGCCACAATCAATCCATTGCCGAGCCAGCGCCGGCGCAGCCCGAGAGCTCGCTGCTGCAGTCCAGCGTAAATGCCGGCCGTCACCGTCACGTAGGCGACTTCCACCGCAACCACCGCGAGCCGGCTGTGCGCGCCCGGCCGCGCCATTGCCGCCAGGTAAACCAGCGAACGAACGACAGCGCTGAGCAAAGCACACTTCCAGTTCCAGCAGGCAACCGTCGGCACAGAGGACCAGCTCTTCCGTTGCATGCGTCCATTGTGAAGACCGCCGGAAAACCTGCGATCACACGCATGTTACAAAGCGGTTGAGATGCGCGCCTTTGGTAATCGAGTAGGTTCCCACGCGACTGTGGCGAACAGTGTCTCCCAGGTCTTCATACGTCCCGACGAGTGCATCGACCGGCAGCGACCTTCCGGCAGGCAAAGAGCATTTCGCCGAATCGCGCCTTCTTCCAGTAGCCCTCCGCGCGTTTGGTTTTACACCAGCCTCCATGCCCCATCCTTTCGCGTTTGTTCGGGCGAATTGGTGGGAAACCGCGAACCTGAAGTGGCGTGTCTTCGCGTTTCGCTACGAATGCGTGCCCAAGGAAGCAGCTGCCGGCTGAGCCTGCGTCTGCGGTGAAGCCGGTGTCGAAGCGGGTGCTTGAGGCTTCGGCTGACTCGTTTGCGGAGTCTGCGGCTCGGCCCCGGGTTCGGTCGTGGGCACAGCCGCCGGCACGACCGGTATCTTCGGCGCCGTCCCCGTCTGCACGCTCATCGGCAATACCGGCAGCGTCACCGCCTGCACCGTGCCGGGATCGTCCCGCAACTTCACGTAGAGAATCCCGCTCGTCGGGTGCGGCACCGTCAGCAGAGTTCCGGTGAAATCCGCCGGCACGTCGGTCGGGTTGCCGAAATCGGGAGTCGACGCCACTGACGTCGCCAGAAACAGGTTGTTGCCGGTCAGCGAGCAGGGTTTCGCCACCGAACGCGGGCAGCGTAGCTCCTTGAATCCCGGCATGCGCACCAAGGTTCCCAGCGGCAGCCAGTCCCCCGCCACGCCCCCCGACGAGACCGGCCGCGCTTCCACCGGTCCAAAGGCCGAAGGCCCGAATCGCGCCAGCGGATCCACAACCCCTAATGCCGTGTTGGCGTCTTCAAGCATCAGGCTTCCGTCGGCCAGCGAAAGCGCCGTATGGAAGCTGCCGTCCACCGCGGCGACCTCGATCTTCTCGTCGCGCGGAAAACTCGCAGGCACCTTCGACTTCAGGAAGAAAACCAGCTTCTTCTCTACCGGTAGGTCATCCGGACTTCCGAGTCGCACCGGCGTAGCCGGCTCCGCCGTCGTCTGGTCCTGCGTATCCTTGCTCAGCAGCGCGATCTGCGGCCGGGGCGGATCGACCGTCACATGCACCTTCAAATCGCGGCCGTCGCGCAATTGCACCTTTGCCTGGTACGCCTCGCCCGTCGTCAGCGCCGCCGTCGATCCATCGGTGCGCATGGCCAGTTGATCCACATCCTGCACGCGGCTCAACGTCCCAGGGGACCAGGTCACGCCATTCAGCGACACCTTCGCCACTTCATCCAGGCGGGTTCCCGTCAACACCGCAGCCGGGTCGCCGGAGCTCAGGGTTAGCCGCTCCAGTGAAGCCGCCTCCGCATAAGCGTTCAGCGGCAGCGTATCCGGCTTGTCGAGCCCAAACTGCCAAATCTCGACCTTCACCCGGCCGGGTGCCGCACCCGCCATCGGCAGGGTTGCCACCAGCGTGTCCGCTTGCGGCGACTTCCACTTCAAAGGCAGCGCATTCCCCGTCGTCGCTCCCTCCACAACTTTGTCCACGCACAAGCCGTTGCCGCCGTCGAAATGCACCGTGTCTTCCCGGCCCACCACCAGCGCCAGCTCGTCATTCGCCGCCAGGCTCCACTTGCCCGGCTGCGCCACCAGCAGGTGATACGTCGGGCCTTCCCAATCGTCAAAGCCCCACTTGCCGCGAATCACTCCCGTCACTTCGTCGGCAGGGAATTGCGGCACCGTCTTGTATACCGCCAGGCCGCCTTCTCCCGGATCCGCCTTCACCGGCAGATCCACCGACCCCTTCTTCGTCTCGATGTGCAGCGTCAAGTCGTGGGCCAGTTGCGTCGCCAGCACCAGCGGAGCCCCATCTGCGGGAAGCACCAGGTCCGGCTTCTGCGCGCAAAACACCTGCTTCGGATCCACCGGGTGCAGCGGAGGCATCTTCGGCGGGCCCACCGGCGGCAGAGCAATCACTACCACCGATTTAGGGTCCCGAAACGACGGCGGCACGCTGAGGCGCAGGTTCAAAGTGTCTTCCGTCGGCAAGGCCAGTGCAGGAATGTACTGGTAGTGCGCCGTGTGCAACGAAGAAAGAATCCGCGCCGTGTCGACAATAGCGCCAATGTAGGGGCTGTAGGCACCTGCTCCTGCCATGGGCGAATAGGCCAACTGGTTCATCAGGTCGGCGGTCGATCCGCCCGTCAGCTGGCCTACGCGCGACTGCGCATTCGAGTCATCCATCACCAACCCCTCGGTATGTGCTGAAAGACAGGTGGCCTGTTGCTCCAGAGGCTTGTCGAAGCACTCCTGGTTAACCTTGATGCCAAGGCTGCGCGCCGCAGTTTCCGCGCGCTCTTTCAAGGCCTTCGGGTCACCCTGCGAGGTAACTCGAACCTCGGCGAGATAGGCATCGAGCCGCATCCGGTCCCAGCTCGCCGCCTGCAGATCCTGGGTGGCGCGCACAAAGGTCCCCGGCCGCCCGCGCACCGCGTTGCGCAGGGTGGTGAAGTCACCGCCCGTTACCGGTGCCAGAAACAGAATCGCCTGCTCGGCCTCCTGGGGCACGGTGACAAACACGCCCTCTTCCCGCGCTTCCCGGTTCCATGTCTCCACCCGGGTGAACCATTCGTTCGGCGGAGGGTTTGTTATCCCGCGCAGGAACGCAACCACCAGCACATAGCGCGCAGACTGGCTATCGGGAAAATCCGGATGTATCCAGAGTCGGTCTCCCGGGAGCAGGTTGGGAACCTCGCCGATGGGGAGGGTCCCTTGTCCCCGCTTGACGTGCACATCCACTTTCGGTCCGGCGAGATCAAATGCCTGGGACTCTAAGCGCAATCCAGGCAGGCAAAGCAGTACAGCCAACAACAAGTGCCGCATACATCTATTGTACGGAGATATGCTCGCGAAGAAAACTTCCGAATACAAGTCCGCCCGGCGGCCTATTCCCCCCGGATTCAGTCACTTGTTTCGTATAGCTTTACACCGGAAACGTATTATGATGATTGACACGATGATTTGGGCCCGTTCCTGAGACGGGATCGCTCGAAAATCATCGAGTCACCCGGGGTCCAAAAGAATTACAAAGCCGTCCGTCAATGGATGAGTACGAAGGGATCAGCCATTCCGTCCATTGAACGTATGGATTTGCATTACACCTATTCGCAATGTTTCTACCCTGGCTTTTGCTTGCCAGAATCCGTCAGCTGCGCTAGCTTGGCTAGCATACTTTGAAGCAGGTTTCCTGGTCCCCAGAAATACCGCTTTTAGAGCGGGATAGATGTATAGGGAGAAGCAAAAATGAAAGCGACAAGAGCTGCGCAAAGCAGCATAGATGTCAGCAACCTTACTATCCCCGACGCTGAAGAAATTATTGAAGAAGCTTTAAGCGAGTTGGCATTTTCACAAGATCCGGGATTGTCTCGGGCATTGCGGTTTCTCGCCCCTCCCGGATATCAGGTCATCGTCGAACTCTGCAGCGAAAATGGCCGCAGCAAGCGCCGCAACGCATCCGCGGTTTCATGGTCTCCCGAAGAAGATGAAGTCCGCATCTATTTTGAGAGAAACGAAGACGGCGAAGCATCTCCCCGCGAAATACGTGCACAGCGGGCGCCCGTGGAACACTCCATCGGCGTCGACGACGATCAGCCCGTCATGTCCCTGGCCGATCTCGAAACCCGCGTGCGCGAGCTTTGTGCGGCACTCGCCGAAGCGGAGCGCGGCGGTCATGCCTTCATCGCCCTTAAGTGGTTTCGCGATTCCTTCCTTCCCCGCAAATCTTACCGCTGGAATCAGCATCCCGAGTCGCGTCAGGCAGTGCTCGCCGAGGCCATTCAACGCGGCGTGGTCCTCACCAGCAAAATCGCCAACCCCAAGACCCCGGCCTATCCCACCACCACCATTCGCTTGAACCGCGCCGAGGCCAACATTCCCGAGGAAGCGCAGCGCTTCCATCCCGTCGCCCTCAACGGCGGCGGCATCGCCGAAGTCATTGAAGAGGAGCGCGGCGTTCTGTGAGCTGCTACTTTCTCGAATCCACTGCTTTCGCCAAGTTGTTTGTTCAGGAACCGGGCACCGATGCGCTCATCCGGCTCATGGAATCGGTGGAAGACAATCGCAAGCTGATCGCCGCCTCTGCGCCTCTCGAGGTCTACTCGGCCATCCGTCGACAGGTCCGCACCGGACGCATCAGCGCCGAAAATGCGGCTGCGGCACTCGACATTCTCCGCGTCGAGGCCGCGCGCATGGTCCAGGAGCCGCTGAATCCGGCTGTCCTCGAAGCGGCACGCCAGCTGATCGATCGCACCGAGTTGCGCTGGCCCGACGCTCTCCAGCTGGGTGCCGCCATCGTGGCGCGTGAAATGTTTCAGGGCACCGAGATCATCTTCGTCTCAGCCTCGCCCCACCTGCTCGAAGCCGCGCGCATCGAGGGCTTCAACATCCTTGACCCAATGAAAGAAGCCGCCTAGACCCTTCCGCACTACTCCCTGCGAAAACGGTTGGCCCGATCGAATTCATCCCGCAGCTCCGGCGTGCGCAGATTCTCGCGAATATGCGCCAGCCGCTGTTCAAGGGCAAGCAGCGCGCCTTCAATCGCCTCCGCATTCGTGTGCGCGATGTCGCGCCACATCGAGAACGGGCTCGCGCCCAGCCGCGTCATCTCTCGCAGCGCCCGCCCGCCCACATCCTTCAACTCCGGAGCATCGCCCACCCGCTCCTCCAGAAGCGCGCTCAACCCCGTTGCCACAAACTGCGGCAAATGGCTCACCCATGCAACCAGCTCATCGTGCCGTGTTGCCTCCAGATCAATCACTCGCGAGCCAACCGCACTCACCCATCCGCGCCACTCCCGCACAAGATCCGCCGATTGTGCCGACCGCTTCCAATCCGCCCGATCCGTGAACAGCCACACCGCACCGCGATACAAATCCGCGTCGCCCAGCGCAGCACCGCCGCGCTCCTTTCCTGCCATCGGATGACCCGGCAGAAAACCGGCACGCTCCGGCCGATTAAACAGCCGATCCGCAGCTTCCGTGATTTGCGCTTTTGTGCTGCCCACATCCGTGACCAGTTGCTCGGGACCGACCACTCCGGCCAGCCGCTCCATCCAGTCGAGAATCGCATACACCGGCGTTGCCAGCACCACCACCTGGCTTGCGCACGTCATCGCGATCGCGTCCGGCGCAACCGTGTCAAGCGCCCCCATGGTCTTCGCTGTCTCGGCTGCCTCTGAACTGCGATTCCATCCCGCGATCTCGCCGCGAAACCCCGCCTTGCGTAGCGCCAGGCCCAGCGAAGTCCCTAGAAGGCCCGTTCCCACAATGGCGATGCGCTCGATCATGATTCCTTTCGCTTGCAGCGGCGTCGGCATCGTTAGCGGCGTCTGACCCGTTTCGCGTGTGTCCGCAGAGCTGGCGCCATCTCAGATGCATCAAACTCCGCGGACCCCGCTGACACCGCAAACTCCACTCGTCAAATGCTCCGCCCCACCGCCTCCGCAATCACCCGCAATTCCCCCATCAGCTTATCGAACTGATCCAGATACAACGTCTGCGCCGCATCCGAAGCCGCCTTGTCCGCGTTGGGATGTACTTCGACGATGATCGCGTCCGCGCCCGCCGCCACCGCGGCCTTCGCCATCGGCGCCACCATGTCGCGATGCCCCGTGCCGTGCGACGGATCGGCCACGATGGGCAGGTGCGAGTATTTCTTCACCACCGGAATCGCCGAAATATCCATCGTGTTCCGCGTCGCCGTTTCGTACGTGCGAATGCCGCGCTCGCACAAAATCACGTCATAGTTCCCGCCGCTCAAAATGTACTCGGCCGACAGCAGCAGCTCCTCGATCGTCGCCGCGATGCCGCGCTTCAGCAGTACCGGCTTGCGCACCTGCCCCAGCTCCCGCAGCAGGTTGAAGTTCTGCATGTTGCGCGCGCCCACCTGCAGAAGATCCACATAGGGGAGCATCGGCTCGATCTGCGCGATCTCCATCACCTCGCTCACCACCAGCAGCCCATGCGCCTCCGCTGCCTCGCACATCAGTTCGAGCCCCGCGATCCCCATCCCCTGAAACGAATACGGAGAACTCCGCGGCTTGAACGCGCCCCCGCGCAAAAAACTCCCCCCCGCCGCCTTCACCCGCGCCGCCGTCTCGAAGATTTGCTCCTTGCCTTCAATCGAGCACGGCCCGGCCATCACCGCCACCCGCCGGTTGCCAACCTTCACCCCGTTGCGAAACTCCACTACCGTGCCTTCGGGCCGGAACCCGCGGCCTGCCAGTTTATAGGGCGAACTGATGCGGTGCACGTGCAGCACGCCCGGCAGATTTTCAAATTTGCTCAGATCGAGACCGGCCGTCGGTCCCACACCGGCCAGAATCGTTTGTGTGGCGCCCGTAGTGCGATGCACGCCAACGCCGCACTCCACCATCACGTCGATCACGGCATCAATCTGTTCTTCGGTGGCCTTCTCCTGCATTGCGACAATCATTGCTTCTTCCCAGTCTCGGGCTTCTCTTGGCCCGCTGCATGGCCCGGCGCGTTGCCGTCGCGACCCTCTTGGGTCACCGGCGATCCCCCTGTCTGCGCCAAGGCGTTCCTCTCTGAAGCCAACTCGTTCCTCTGCAGCGCACGCATCACGTCGATAATGCGCTCGTAGATATGCGTCAGCTCGATGTCCGGCAGCGGCCCCTTGTTAGCCGCACGCACGTTGGCGTAGATGATCTTTTCTCGCGTCGGCTCATACACCGGCAGCGAGGTTTTCACTTTCAGGTGACCGATCATCAATGCAGCACGGGCCCGCTCGCTCAGCAGTTCCACAAGCTGGCGGTCCAGAACATCAATCTGATTGCGCAGTTCTTCCAGCGTCATTCCATCCTCGTGTTACGTGAGCTGCGAGCGGCTAGCCTCAAGCCGGTCGCTCAAATTCTTGAAACATGCCTCTGCAGCTGGATCCCCCACAGCAGGCTTGGAGCTAGAGGCTAGAAGCTAGGGGCTGGGGAGCCTAACGGGCCAGCGCCTCGGCAGGTTGGCGCAGGCCCTTGATAAATCGTGCCACTGCGCCCGGCGCCGTCTCGGGAGTCGATCGCTCAATCAACTCCACAATCGCGCTGCCGACGGCCGCGGCATCCGCGAACTCCGCCACCTGGGCGAAGTGTTCCGCATTCGAGATGCCGAACCCCACAACCACCGGCAGCGTCGTCCATCGCCGGATCCGCGCCACCAACTCGGCGCCATCGGCCGTCAGGCTCTGCCGCGTGCCGGTAATCCCCGTCCGCGATATCGCATAGACAAATCCCTTGCTGTGCTTGGCGATTGCTTCAAGGCGCTCGTCGGGACTCGTGGGCGAGGCCAGAAATACCGGCGCCAGGCTCACACGCTCCATCTCCTTGAGGTAGGCGTCCGCCTCTTCCACAATCATGTCTAACAACAACACCCCATCGGCCCCCGCCGCCGCGGCCTCATCGGCAAACTTCCGCAGGCCATACCGCAAGACAGGGTTGCAATAGGTGAAAAGAATCAGCCCGGCCTGCGGTCGCGCCGCACGAATCTCCCCCGCCAGGGTCAGCACGTCTTTCAGCCGCGTGCCGCGCGCCAAAGCCCGCTCACTCGCGCGCTGGATCACCGGTCCATCGGCCAGTGGATCGCTGAACGGCACCCCCAGCTCGATCACATCGGCCCCCGCGTCGATCGACTCCAGTGCAATCGCGCGCGTCGTTTCCAGCGACGGGTCCCCCGCCGTGAAATACACCACCAGGCCCGGCTTGTGATTGAAATGGATCGGCATCGTCGTTCGAACTCCACTGCGGGTGCCCCATCCTTGTGGGTGCCCCAAGGTCTCCACTCTGAGACCTCGAAAATGAAAACACTACAGCTTCAACTCCCGGGCCAGAATGCCCATATCCTTGTCGCCGCGCCCTGAAAGGTTCACAACCAGTATGTCACGCGGACTCATCGTCGGCGCGATGCGCAGGCACTCCGCCACCGCGTGCGCGCTTTCGAGCGCCGGCAAAATTCCCTCCGTCCGCGCCAGCTTCACCACCGCATCCAGCGCCGCCGCGTCATCCTGAGCCACATACTCTGCCCGTCCGGAATCGTGCAGCGCCGCATGCTCCGGCCCAATCGACGCATAATCAAGACCCGCCGAAACCGAGTGCGTCGCCGCGATCTGCCCGTTCTCATCCTGCAGCACATACGAGAACGTGCCCTGCAGCACCCCCGGCTCGCCGCCGCGAAATCGCGCCGCATGCTGTCCCAGAGCGGTCCCGCAGCCGCCCGCCTCCACCCCGATCAGCCGCACCTGTCGGTCGGGAATAAATTCGTAGAACGCCCCAATCGCATTCGAACCGCCGCCTACGCAGGCAATCACCGCCGTCGGCAGACGGCCCTCTTTTTCCTTGAGCTGCTCCTTCATCTCCCGGCTTATGCAGCGATGAAAATCCCGCACCATCGTCGGATACGGATGCGCCCCCAATGCGCTGCCCAACAAATAATAGGTAGTGCGCACATTGGTGACCCAGTCGCGCATCGCTTCGCTGATCGCGTCCTTCAGCGTCTTCGAGCCCGACGAAACACCGCGCACTTCGGCGCCCATCAGCCGCATCCGCAGCACGTTCAGTTCCTGCCGCTCCATGTCCACATCGCCCATGTAGACCACGCACTCCATCCCCAGCAGCGCGCAGACTGTCGCGGTGGCCACACCATGCTGCCCCGCTCCCGTTTCCGCAATCACGCGCTTCTTGCCCATGCGCTTGGCGAGCAAGCCCTGGCCTAGTGCGTTGTTGATCTTGTGCGCACCCGTGTGCAGAAGGTCTTCGCGCTTCAGATAAATCTTCGCTCCGCCCAGCTCTTCCGTGAGCCGCTTGGCAAAGTAAAGAGGCGTAGGCCGGCCGGCAAAATCCTTCAGCAGCCCCGCCAACTCCGCCTGAAACCCCGCGTCTGCCTTGGCCGCCTCATAGTCATGTTCCAGTTCGATCAGCGCGGCCATCAGCGTTTCAGGCACATAGCGCCCGCCGTAGATGCCGAAACGTCCGGGCCGCGACTCCGATGGAGCCGAGGGAAGAATCACCGATGCCATCAGAATGGCCTCCTGCGGAGCGCTCCCCCACGACAAAGCCCGGGGAATATCCAGTGTACAAGAGGTCTTATCCATGCGCTTTGCGCCATATTCGCCGTTGGGGATGTCGGAAAATCTTTGCCGGCAGGCGCGACAGGAAACTTGTCCGGCACTGCAGGCGTACGATTCTAGAAAACAGCATCCAATGCGGGGCGCCCCATGAAAGCTATTGTGTACCGCAAGAACGGCCCTCCCGATGTCTTGACCTGTGAAGAGATCGAGAAACCCTCTCCCGGCGATCAGGATGTTCTGATCCGAGTCTCCGCGGCAGCCGTCAACCCGCTCGATTGCCACTTGCTGAAGGGCGGGCCGCCGCTCGCTCGACTCCTCTTTGGAGCGCACAAGCTTCGCCAGCCCGGCGTCGACGTGGCCGGGGTTGTCGAAGCGATAGGGCTTGGCGTTACGCAGTTCAAGCCCGGCGACGCCGTCTTCGGCACCTGCCGCGGTGCGTTTGCCGAGTATGCGGTCGGTCCCGCCGCTGCATTGGCCATCAAGCCGCCGGGCGCTTCCTTCGAATCTGCAGCTGCCTCCCCGGTCGCGGCGCTCACTGCCTTACAGGGACTGCGCGATCACGGAAAGCTTCAGCCCGGGCAGCATGTCCTCATCAACGGCGCCTCAGGAGGCGTCGGAACATACGCTGTGCAACTCGCCAAAATCTTTGGCGCGCACGTGACCGCCGTCTGCAGCGCGCGCAATGCAGACCTGGTTCGCTCGCTCGGCGCCGACCACGTCATCGACTATGCCAGCGAGGATTTCTCCGCCGGCACCGCCCGCTATGACCTCATCTTCGATCTGGCAGGGAATCATTCCTTCTCCGCCTGCAAGCGCGTGTTGACTCCGCATGGGATTTGGGTGGGCGCAGGCATTCTCGATGGTCCGAAGTCCATGCTGGTGCTCTTCGGCGGTCTGCTCGTAACCCTGACTCGCTCCCGCTTCTCGAGGCTGAAATTTGTCGTATTCATCGCCAAGGTGAATGGCCAGGATTTGTCGCGCATCGGCGAACTTCTCGCCAGTGGCAAGCTGCAATCCGTCATCGACAAACGCTACACACTCGACGAAGTCCCCGAAGCGATGCGCTATCAGGCAACGTGGCACTCAAAGGGCAAGCTCGTGATCAATCTGATCGTGTCCTGAAGTTCATTTCCTCTTCCGGCTGATGTCGCACAGCATGTCGGAATGAATATTGAGCCCGATATTTGTCACGTTGTAAAAGTGCTCGCTCGCCACCAGCCACACAATCTCGCAGATCGCCCGCTCGTTGAAGTGCCGCGCCATCCGCTCGAAAGTCTCTGGATTTACCTGCTTGTCCCGCGTCAGTTCCGCCACGTAGTCCAGTGCGGCCCGCTCCGCCTCGCTGAACAGCAGGCTCGTTTTGTACTCCGCTAGCGCATCAAACTTCGCTTCGTTCATCGAGGCCTTGATCGCAAACGCCCTCCCAATATCCATGCAGAACTCGCACACATTGATGCGCGCCACCTGCTCGCGCACCAGCATCGCGAGTTCCGGCGTCAGCGTGAGTTTTTTGTCGAGCTTCGCAATCTTTCCTACGAACATGCCAAAGGCCACCGGCATCCGCGAGTACACAACCTTCACCGGCGTCAGCACCTTGCCAAATTGCCTGCGCGTCATCGCATACGCAAGCCTCACCCTCAGCGAACGGGGATTTTCAACAGGAGCAAGAAACGGAGCAGGAGCGTATGTAGCCATGTTCGAGACCTCTCCACTTTAGGATGAAGCAGCTCGAAGAAAAGTCGCGCCTGATTCTGTCAGGAAATGTTGTCATACGAGACGGAAATGCACTCAAGCGGTCGCGCAGTAATCACGTCGGTCGCCGCCTCTTCCACCACGCCGAATCCTTCCAATTCCAGCTGACGGAGCAGTGCGGTCTTTCCCGACCCCGGCATGCCGGTCAGTATGAATCTCTTCATTTCGGTTGTTCTCCTGGAGTGCGGCGAGCTCTACGCTTTTCGATTCGTCAAAATCAGTTCTGAGAATGAGCCCGCTCCGCCGCACGCGCGTTCGTCACAAATGCCCACACCTTCGCCGCATCCTTGCGTCCGGGAGCAGCCTCGACGCCGCTCACCACGTCCACGCCCCACGGACGCAGTGTCGCAATCGCCGCCGCCACATTCCCGGGATCGAGGCCGCCCGCAACCACCAGCCGTTGCGTCTTCCCATCGTTGAAGATCGTCGCCCGCGCCTGTTGCCAGTCGTACGCAATGCCGGTTCCGCCCATCGCCGTCGACGTCCGCGAATCCACCAGGATGCTATCGACATGCGGGTCCAGCGCGATCGCGCGCGCCCTCTCCGCTGCATCCGGCCCAAAATGCACCACGCCCAAGATCCGCAATCCAGCGCCAAACCGCACGCGCAGCCGCGCCGCCACATCCGCACCAACCTCCGCGTGCAACTGCACGCCAGTCAGCTTGCACGCCTCCACGGTCGCCACTATCTCTTCAAAAGGCGCACCGACGAAGACGCCGATCTTCTCTAGATTTGCCGGCAAATGCGGCGCAATCGCCGCAACGTCTTCCCGCGTCACGCGCCGAGGGCTCGGCGCAAACACAAATCCCACAGCATCCGCGCCAGCGTCTGCTGCGGACTGCGCATCGGCCAGGCTCGTGTTCGCGCAGATTTTCACCCACAGGCTCACGGCGTCGCCATCGCTCCCGCCACCAGCGCCGCCAATGCTGCTCCGGGATCCGTCTGCCGCATCAGGCTCTCGCCAATCAGGAACGCATCGAATCCGCTCGCACGCAGCCGCGCCAAGTCATCCGCTGTGCCAATGCCGCTCTCCGTCACACGCACCACGCTGGCCGGGATCCGCTCCACCAGCGCAAACGACGTCTCCAGCCGCACCTCAAAATTCCTGAGGTCGCGATTGTTCACGCCGATCGCGTCGGCTCCCTGCTCGCCCAGCGTATCGAGTACGCGCTCCAGCTCCGCAGCCGTGTGCACCTCCACCAGCACATCCAGCGAGAGCCGGTGCGCCTCTTCGGCAAAGCGCTTCATCTCTGCATTGGTCAGCGCCGCCGCAATCAGCAGAATCGCATCGGCGCGATGCGCGCGCGCCTCCGCCATCTGGTACACGTCCACCATGAAATCCTTGCGCAGGCATGGCAGCGGCACGTTCTCCGAGGCCAGCTCCAGATTGCGCAGTCCGCCTTGAAAGAACGGCTCATCGGTCAGCACCGAGAGCGCCGCAGCGCCGCCGTCCCGGTAGCGCTCCGCCAGCCAGGCAACGTCGAGGTCCGCGCGAATCAACCCCTTCGACGGCGAAGCCTTCTTGATCTCCGCGATAATCGCGGGCCCCGTCGCCGCGCGCCGGCGCAAAGCCGCACCCCATCCGCGCGGCTCATGCAGCGCCGCCAGTCGTTCGAGTTTCGCCGCAGGTACGCGCTCTTTTGCCGCCGTCACCGCGGCGCGCGTCGAGGCAAGAATAGTATCCAGCTGCGTCGTCATTCCCTTGGCTTGAGTATACGAGAGAAGCATTTTCGTCTTCCCCGCAGTCCAGGAACCCGCAAAAAGACGGCCATCCGCTACACTCAACGAAAGCGAAAGCGCCGCCCTGGCGCATTGAAGGGCCTGTAGCTCAATGGTTAGAGCAGGGGACTCATAATCCCTTGGTTGGGGGTTC
>DATDIQ010000040.1:0-4905 GCA_036520995.1 Occallatibacter sp. | reverse complement strand
AAGAAACAGCTTCATCGTTCGCCTGCGTTAAAGTGAGCGTTCATTCAAACGGCCCACCTGAACGAGGCGAAGGCCAGCGCGGGTTCAGATCCTTACCCGCGCAGGCGAAGCGGAGCGCTTCGAATTTTGCGCCCTGCGAATTTGAGGATCACTGAGGAAAACGTCAAAGTGCGCCCATTCCCGGGCGTTCAGTATGTCGGGGTCGTTCGGATCGATGTCATAAGCTCTCTGCAGTTCCGCTCGCTCCGATGCGTACATCGAGTCGATGCGAAGCAAGCGGCTGCGAATCAGGTGAGCGCGAAACAGTGATCTGCTGCATCTGCCGCATCGAGCGTTTGCTTCGCCTGCCAGGGCTGCCCCAGGCGCAGTTGCACCTCGGCCTCTGTGGTCAGCGTCGTGGCGGAATGGGGGTCGGCGGCCAGCATCCTTTGCACACGCTCGGCCGCCTCCGCGGCCTTCCCTTCATGCAGTAGCGTACGCACCAGCCTCGCACCGAGCGCAATGTTGTCCGGCTCCTGCGCCAGTGCCTGCGTGTAAAGTTCCTCTGCCTTTGCATAGTCACTATCGCCGTAGGCCGCGTCCGCAGGAGTCGCAGTCTTCGATTGCACCGAAGCGCAAAGTGCGGTTTGACCGAAAACAGACGCCGCCGCGAGCAACATGACGACCAGAAATCCGCGGATCAACGACGAAATGCATTCGCACTGGAGATGGGAGAGACGATTTGTAGATGCCATGGGAGACCGTGAGCATCAAGATTCAAAAAACAAACGGAGTATACGATAAATAGTGACGGGAGAGGGTCAGAGGGTAGTTATGGAGTATTCAACACTCGACCAATAACCGCCGGGTCGGCAGTAGCGGGGCCGGAGTCTGCTTGGGTCGCTCACCGCGTCGAAAGAATATAGCCCGGCGTCTACAAGTGTTAGCCGGAGCGTGCCGAGTTGGAGTAGGTGAAGACAGCGACCAGCGCTTGGCCACCGCTGTTCCGTGCCTCGGACAGCAATTGGCCGGTAACTACTGCCTGATCTTTTCGAATGATGATTGAATTGATAGGGCGAGCAAACGTGAATGACTTACGGTCACGGGATCCTCTTGACAAGGATGCGCAACTGGCCTACGGTTAGCAGTTAGAAGGCTAGAGTGCTAAAACTCTACTGGTGGAACTGCTTGACGGGATCCGCTGCTCCTATCTTTTGAGCCTCAATCCGCAATTCAGAAGCCTCTCTTTCCAAAAACCACCCAAAGCTTGCGGCCAGGGCTCAACCCTTCCCGCGCTTGAATGCGAGGCGAAAAATGACAGCAACATCTGTAACCACCACCACCTTCACTCCGCTCCATGACCGCATCCTCATCCGTCGCGTCGACGAGGGCGAAACGGTTCGCGGTGGAATCATCATCCCGGACAGTGCCAAGGAAAAGCCCCAGGAGGGCGAGGTCATCGCTGCCGGAAAGGGCAAGTCCAACGACGAAGGCAAGGTCTTTCCGTTGGACGTCAAGGCGGGCGACCGCGTGCTTTTCGGGAAATACTCTGGCACCGAAATCAAGCTCGACGGCGAAGAGTTTCTCATCATGCGTGAGGAAGAAGTCCTCGGCATCGTCAGGAAATAACGAAACAGTAGCGAAGGGCGCGTTAGCGGGGTTTGCGGCCTTACAAAAGGCCGCAGGTTCAACGGCCCTTCCAGCCGAGATTCGACCACGGAAACGGAATACTGAAATGGAGAGTTACAAGAATGGCAAAGCAAATTCTACACGGTGAGGATTCCCGTCAAGCAATCCTGCGCGGCGTCAACACGCTGGCGGACGCCGTCAAGGCCACTCTCGGCCCCAAGGGTCGGAACGTTGTAATTGAGAAGAGGTTTGGCTCTCCCACCATTACCAAGGACGGTGTGACCGTGGCCAAAGAGATCGAACTCAGAGATCCGATGGAGAATGTCGGCGCCCAACTTGTGAAGGAAGTCGCTTCCAAGACAAGCGACGTCGCCGGGGACGGCACCACCACGGCTACGGTTCTGGCGCAGGCCATCTTCCGCGAAGGCGTCAAAACGGTGGCGGCCGGCGCCAACCCGATGGCACTAAGGCGCGGCATCGAAAAGGCCGTGACTGCGATTATCGGCACTCGCGACAAGGACGGAAAGTGGGCCGATGGCGGCGCACTTGGGAAGCTTTCGAAGCCTGTGGACGAGGGCGCCGTTGCCCAGGTGGGCTCCATCTCGGCCAACGGCGACCGGGAGATTGGCGAAATCATCGCTGGAGCGATGAAGACGGTCGGCAAGGATGGCGTCATCACCGTCGAAGATTCGAAGACGGGCCATACGTTTCTGGAGACTGTGGAGGGAATGCAGTTTGATCGTGGCTACCTGAGCCCCTACTTCGTCACCGACCCCGGGCGCATGGAAGTGGTGTTGGAGGAACCTTCCATTCTGATCTTTGAGAAGAAGATTAGCAATATGAAGGACCTACTGCCATTGCTGGAGCAGGCTGCTCGCGACGGCAAGCCCCTGCTGATCATTGCTGAAGACGTCGAAGGCGATGCCCTGGCCACTTTGGTTGTAAACAAGCTACGCGGCACATTGAACGTCGCAGCCGTGAAGGCTCCTGGCTTTGGCGATCGCCGCAATGCAATCCTGGGGGATATCGCAATCCTTACCGGCGGCAAAGCCATCACAGAAGATCTTGGCATCAAGCTGGAAAGTGTGAAGCTCGAAGATCTGGGTCGCGCCAAACGCATCACCATCGACAAGGACAACACAACCATCATTGACGGCGCAGGCGAAGGCAGCAAGATCAAAGGCCGCGTTAATGAAATCCGTGCGCAGATCGAGAAGAGCACCTCGGATTATGACAAGGAGAAATTGCAGGAGCGGTTGGCAAAGCTGGTGGGCGGAGTTGCCATCATTCAAGTGGGCGCTGCGACCGAGACAGAATTGAAGGAGAAGAAGGCTCGCGTTGAGGACGCGCTGCACGCAACGCGAGCGGCAGTCGAGGAAGGCATCGTCCCCGGCGGAGGCGTTGCGCTGGTTCGTTCCATTCCGGCGGTCGACGACCTCATCAAGAGGCTCGAAGGCGACGAGAAGATCGGTGCGCAGATCGTGCGCCGCTCCCTCGAAGAGCCATTGCGCCAGATCGTCGCCAATGCTGGTGAAGAAGGCGCCGTTGTCGTAGCCAAGGTCATCCAATCCAAGGATCAGCATTTCGGCTACAACGCGGCCACCTGCGTCTTCGAGGACCTGGTCAAGGCCGGCGTCATCGACCCGACCAAGGTGACCCGCACGGCACTCGAGAACGCAGCCTCGATCGCCGGTCTTCTTCTCACCACTGAAGCCATGGTTGTCGCGCTTCCCGAGCCCAAGGCAGCGGTCCCGGCCGGCGGCTACGGTGGGATGGACGGCGAATACTAGGAAAGCCAAACGCGGGCACCCAAGCCGGTGTTGGAAGTACAAAACAAAAGGGCATCCAGCTTCGGCTGGGGGCCCTTTTCGGTAACGGGACAGTTTGAGTCCTAATACTTCCGTGGCTCTCAATTCGCAGTAGTAGTCTGAGATACTTTTGAAGACTCGGCGTGCTGACACCCGTGAAATAATCATTCCCGGGCGTCAGTGTTGGGTTGAAATACTATGGGGAAAACAAAAACAACGCCACGGGTCGGAAGAGCTTCAAGGCCTAGAAGTAAATGCTCGCAGCTCCTCTCCCTCAGTTTTCCGGCGTGACCAGGGCTACTCTGCGGCGATGTGGTTGAAGAATCGCGCAGGCTGCAGGTTTCCATATTCCGGACCTTCCAGCTACGCGTGGAGGATACCGAACCTGGAGTTCTGTTGCTTTACGTGATGGTCATCTCCGACGAGGTTGACTCGCAGCTGGCTTAGGCGATGTCAAGTTACATCTCCGCGACAAGCGTGGACGCTAATCCCCTCGCGATATAGATCGGTGCCAGGTTGCCCAGCCTTCCGCGTCCGCGAAAAGAAACCGGTTACAGCGTGATTGAGCGATGATTTGGGCGGCTTCAAAGAAGTCGTAGAGACTTCGGTTCGGTCACGTTCACATCATCCTTTAGCAAGGGTTTCGTCCGGCGCATGAACCGGGACCGGATCTTCTCGCAGCGCTTCGAACGAACTGTCGACTGGGCAACATGGTCGGCTCTCACAACCTGCTCCTGCGGCAGGAGTCGGTCGACTGGCGCGACACCATGGCAGGCTGCAAAGCGACCATCCACAACATCTGGATTCATTCGATCCCGGTGCGAGCGAAAACCATCCAAACATCACGTGAAGGGAATCTGGCCCACTGACACCGCTCCGGACCCCGCGCTCTTTTGCCTCAGGCAGGTAGCGCTGATTGCTTTGAACACAGCGCATTTCCGGCACGGATAGAACCCGCAGAGACTTTGCAAGGTACAAGCCCATCACGACGTTGTCATGCGAGTCGTTGACCCCGATTGGTCTGGGTCCCGCCGAGTAAATTTCGCGATCCGGACGTGCTTTGCGAGCCCCAGTTTTTCCAGGAACCAAATGCCGTAATAATTAGGGTCGAATTCATACCACGCAAGGCCGTGCCGCGCTGAAACCGGATTCGCGTGGTGATTGTTATGCCAACCCTCGCCCCCGGTAAGCAGTGCCACCCACCAGCTGTTACGAGACTCGTCTAGGGTTGCAAAGCGCCGCCCACCGTGGAGATGGGTTGCGGAGTTCACCAGCCATGTGGCGTGCAAACCAAGGGCGACGCGCAGGAAGACGCCCCATAGGAACAGACCCACCCCAGCCCTGATGCCTCCGGTAAGAGTTCCCACCAGCAGCAGCCCAATCCCCAGTAAGGTCAACGGAACCCAATGGTATTTGCTCAACCATACCTGGACGCGGTCATTGGCGAGATCGGGAGCGTAGTGGGCGAGGGCCTCAGTCTGAGTGTTGA
>DATDIQ010000039.1:0-49207 GCA_036520995.1 Occallatibacter sp. | reverse complement strand
GCGGTAAATAACGGGCGCGGCCGTTGGCCGCGCCCTTTCTTATTTGCGAGATCTGCCTCAGCACGGGCTGCGCTTATCGTGAGCTGTCCCCGCCCGGTGCGTAGTAGCCCGCGCGCGTGACCACGGTCAGGTCGGCGTTCTTCGTGGTCAGCTCCACCTTGTGATAGCCGCCGTCGTTGTCCTCTTTGTCGGGCGTGTAGGTCAAAAGATATTGTCCGCGCAGTTCATCGGCAATCATGCCGTAGATCTCTTCGAGGTCCTGCTTCTTCTTGGTGTCGAAATAGCGCCCGCCGGTGCGCGACGCAATCTGCGCCATAATCTTCCTGCCATCGACCGCTGAGTCGCTTCCGCCGCGCCGGCCGCCGCCGCCAGGGTAACCACCTCCGCCTCCTCCCGGATAGCCGCCGCCCCCGCCGCCGGGAAACCCGATGCCACCACGCCGGCCGCTGCCCGGAAATCCGCCGCCACCGCGTTCCTCTTCACCCTTGAGATAGATCGCATAGATCGCCAGGTTCGCGTGATCGGCCGCGTCCAGAGCCTCATTGAGCGTTTCCTTGCTCCCGTGGTCCACGCCATCGGAGAAAACGACCAGCGCCTTGCGTCCGTCCTTTGACTTCATCAATTCGTCGCAGGCGAGAAAAATCGCATCGTAAAGTGTCGTGCCGCCGTGCGCAGTGCGCGACCGGTCGCGCTCGTCGCCGGTTGTCTCCGGACCCTGGCTGTCTTCCTGCGAGTGGGGTGTCGAACCCATGTTGTCGATCTCGTGGTGCAGCTTGTCGGTCGAGGCAGTGAAGTCCTGCAGCAGTTCCACCTCGCGATCGAAATGGAGCAGGAAAGCCTGATCCTTGCCTGTCGTTGCTCCTGGGGCTGTGTCCGCTGCAGCCGGCGTCCCTGTTGCCGCGCCCGCGCTTGCCTTTGCGCCGCCTCCCAGCATCTGATCGACAAACTTGTCGGCTGACTTGCGCTCTTCGTCCATCGCACCGGACATGCCGCGGCTGGTATCAATCAGAAGGCCCAGCGCATAGGGCAGATTGCTCTGGCGCGTCAGACTTTTGATTGCTTGCGGACGACCATCCTCGGTCAGCGTGAAATCACTGGCCTGGAGATTGGTCACCATCGCGCCGTGCTTGTCGCGCACCGTCACGGGCAGAAGCATCTCGTGCGAATGCGCCTGCGCGGGCGCTGCCGCCGCAGGCTGATCGCTGACCGGTTGCTGGCCCGGGGCCTGTTGGGCCTGGCTGCACAAGGGCAGAAGCGCAGCGGCCAAGGTTCCGCACACAAAACGGGAACGAATCGGAAAATGCATCAGGAAGGATCGATCCATAACAGTAGGCACACGCTCAGACTATTAGACGGCATTGACCGGCAACGGGTCACGTCGGTTCCGGCAAGACGGACGCCGTGCCTCGGAGAGACGTGCGCTTTCGATTGTCGGTCGTCAGCGGGAACCGGAGTCCTGGGAATGCCCCTCGTTCCACTGCCGCAGCCGCGCCTGCGTTTGCTGCCGGGCGGCTTCGGTCAGATTCAAAGCCGCGGCGTCCCGCTCGGCGGCAACTTCCTCCTGGCGAGCCGGCTCCGACTCCGCGGCCGCGGCCAGATTCAGCCAGAAATAGGCCTCCGCATAGTCTTTGGGGACGCCCTCACCCGCTTGATACATTGACCCCAGCTCATACTCGGCCGACGCAGCGCCCTGGGTTGCCGCCTTGCGAAACCACAGCGCAGCTTCGGCGTTGTCCTGAGCAACACCCGTTCCGAGAAGGTACGCGGCGCCCAGCCTACACTGCGCACCGGCGTTTCCGTGGTCCCCGGCTTTGCGGTACCAGCGCATCGCCTCGGCCTCATCCCTGGGCACGCCTACGCCAAGAGCGTAGATGTCGCCGAGACGCGCCTCGGCGAGCGCATTGCCGCGCCCCGCATCGGCCTTGGCGTACCACTGAACCGCCTGCGTTTCGTCGCGCGCGACGCCGCGACCCGCGTCGAAGGCCAGCCCCAGCGCATAGGCCGAATCAGCATCCCCCTGATCGGCAGCTTTGCGATACCAGCGCACCGATTCGACGTCACTCCTGACTACGCCGAGGCCATTGTGGTAGGCCACGCCCAGGTTGTACTCCGCATGCACATACCCGCGCTCGGCGGCCTTGCGATACCAGTGCACAGCCTGCCCGAGATCGAGCGGCACGCTGGCGCCGATGGCATACTCCAGACCGAGACGAAAGGCCGACTCCGGATCGCCGGACCCTGCGCGGCGCTCGAGATCGGCAACGCTTTGGGCGGCCAGAGAACACGCTGCGGAGAACAGCACGGGAAGGAGGAAGAGAAAACGAAAACGGAAGCTCGCCATCAAAAACCCTTTGGCAACCCGGCGCGAGTCCGGGCGCTCACCTGCAGAGGCGCGCCGGAACCCGGCCCGCTTGCCTGGCTTGGGATCACTGATCCGATCCGTTCCACGCTGCGGGCTGAGCAACGCTTTGGGGGAGGGCGTCGATTCTGTGCGGATTACAGGGTCATCCTACCGCGGAGTTCGCCGCGCGGCGCGAGTTTTTTTCGTTGTGCAAATCAAAGGGGTTTTGCGGGGTGGCTCGGCGGCACTCTGTAGCAATCCGTCGCTTTGCATCGAGCGTGGAAAACGGGTTTAGGCAGCACCGCGTTCGCCGCTGCAGCGTGCATACATCTCCAAGCCGAGATGCGTCGGCCGGGTACGCGTAATCATCGAGACCGCATGCGGCGACACGCGGGAGCTTTTCTCCAGCAGACCGAGATCCGACAGCTCAGCAATCGAGCGGTGTACTTTCATCAAGTTCGTCGAGCCGGTCAGGCGAGCCATCTCTTCGGGCGAGGAGGCAATCAGATGCGGCGAAGGCGCCTCGCGCGTGGCCATCACGCTCATCGCTTTGGCGCAGGCTGCCGAAAGGATTTTTGCATGGATCGGCGCGAGCAGGCTGAGCAGATGCACATAGACGAGATTTGAATCGTCCTGCCCCTCGGTGGTGCATGACGTGGCCAAAAGGCCTGCCCACAGTTGCTGGATTCCCTCCACGTCGACCCACGAGCCGTCTTCGAGGATGCGCAGAATCACGTCGGGATGGGCGAGCATTTTGTCGGCGCTGGGATCGTGGGCCAGCAGCTTTTCAGCCTTCAGCGCGATCTCGACGGCATTCCCAGCCCGGACATTGCTGAGTTCTGCATAAAACAGGTCCCAAGCCCGATCGACCACAGCCGGGCAGATCCTTCGCAGGAACCCGAGCGCGCGCGCCAGGCGCATCTCACGCACCACGTATTCCGGCTCCCCCTCCTGCATTCCAACGCGGACCGGCGTCTCCCAGAGGCGCAGGTCCATGCCCTCGGGCCACGCAAACGTCAACCCCACGCCATCGTTGCCCCAGCGCACGGCGCCTGCCTCGAGGTCGATGCGTTGTTCTGCGCTCTCTTCGAGGGGGCCGCTCTGCTGCAGAGTGAGCGAGAGCATCTCGCCTGGTTGCCAGCGCTTTTCAGTCAACAGATAAATACCGGTCGAACTAATGTTGCCGATCTCGAGCCTCTCGGGCCCGTTCGCCGACCAGTCATACGCCACCAGCCCAGGCAGCGGTCGTCGCGTGGAATGGCGACGATCCTGTTTATACATCGAAGGGTAAAGCCAGCGAAGAATTCGATGGGCAAATGGTTTCTTCTCGGTCGAATCTGCATCGGTCTGCTCCGCGGCAGCCGCCGGTTGTGGCACGGGGGGCAGCGCACTGGCGCGATGCGGCGCCGGCGCGGGCTTTCGAATGGCGAAAGGGACAATCAAGGCTTGCGATGGAGTCGCCTGGAGAATTTCGTCCGGGGCGAGGGGCTCCGGCGCGGCTGCATATATAGCAGGGAGCGATTCAAGGGGGATGGACGGCACTTCTGTCTGCGCGGCGAGGATCAGCGCATACGAGGACGCGGGAGTCCCCGCAATCGTATCGTCGGGAGTGTCGGCATCCGGCGCTGCGGGAATTTCGACGGTTGCGAGGCTATCGGACTCGCTCGGAAGCTCAGCCAACTGCGCAACAACAGGGATCGCATCCGGCGACTGCACCTGTTCGAGAGAAGCCGGAATTTCGAGCGTCTGCAAAGTGGCCGACGTGCTCTCGACGGGAGAGGTCGCCTGTGCCGAGCTCAAGAAAGGGCTGTCGAAGGTTGCGGTTCCGACCGATGCAGCCGGTGCATCCGCGACGTTTGACTGAGCCGCCAGATTCGTCACCGTCAGTTGGTGCATGGCGGCTTGCGTGACAGGCTCAAATGCCTGCCGCTTGCCATTTTTCTTTCGTTTGCCGCGCCGCTTGAAGGCGGGCTTTTCTTGAGCCTTTTTTGCTTCGGCCGATTTTGCGGGTTTGGCCGGAATGGCAGTTGCCGGCGGGACGTCTTCCACCGCGGCTCCCATTACCGGTGCCTCGGTGAGGGTGAGAAGAACTTGAGCCGGCAGCGCAGCGGTTTCTTCAGCAGGTAGAGAGGCGATTGGCCCAAGCACCAGCGGCTCAGCAACCTGAACCTCTCCACGTCGAGATTCATCGTGCAGGACTTCTGCGCGCTGCATTGCGCTCGGCTCCGACGCGAGATCGGCGCTCATGCCGGCGGCGGCCTCAGGCGCGGCTGCTTGCGCATTTGCTTCAGCCGCTCGAACCTCATCCATGAAGAGTTCGTCGCCGGCATCGATACGCGCCGACGAAATGGTTTGGAATGGAAGAATCAGTGCGCTATCTGCAGGCCTCCTGAAGCGCGGCATCTCGGCCGCCGGCAGCAGTTCGTAGCGGTCGACGACACAATGGTTTTTGTCGAGATAAACCAGGTCAAACGGGGAGAGACGCGGCACCATTGGAAAGCTGGTCACGTGCGTCAGCCAAAGGCCGGTCTCGTTTCCCGACCCCAGCCCTTCCACCATGACACGGAGCGCCGTTAAAGGTTCGCGGGTGGAGTTGATGGCCGCAATGCCTGAGCAGACCGCGCTCTCGCGCGTCTTGTTATAGATACTGTATTCTTTCGTTTCCATACGCCCTCAAGTACGCGGACGCCTTGCGAGGAAAGAGCTTCTTCTATTTTTCTTTCGACTCTACTTTTACATTGATCAATCTGGGATAGAAGTGCAGCAGACGCGAGAATACAGTCGGCGATCAAAGTCGCCGTCCACTCAGCGTAACACCGCCGGAACCAACGGAATTGCCGGTGTTTTGCAACTTTTGGGTCAGTGAGACACTTGGCAAACGCGCGTTTTAGGTCGTTCCGGAAAAGAGAAAGCCCGCCAGGGGAAGCGGGCTTTCTCGTGTTCAGCAAAGAGAGAGGGCGGAGATCGCAACGCGCCTTGATTGAGGTTTGCTCCGACGCCCGCTGCCTCAGTGCTGATCCGAATGGCTGTGGCGCCAGTCCCAATAGGACTTCTTATCTGCGTCGTTGCGCTTGTTGAAATCCGTGTGGTCGCGGTGCGTGTCATGTTCCCACTGGTTGTAGTAAACAACCTCGCCGCTGTTCCAATGATGATAGTCGTGGTAGTAAGGATCGTAGACACGCGCGTGGACCGCGCACCCGCCGAGGAACAATGCAGAAGAAGCTGCTGCTGCGAGCAGAAGCGTACCGATCTGGTTTTTCAACGAACGCATGGTCTTTCCCTTTCGCGATAGGTCGTGACTGCACAAAACCTGTTGAGACAGATTCCGCTTCGATACAAAGGGTTGTCCCTCAGTTTGTGCATCTGCGAGCGCGGGCCTTTTCGTTCTGACGCAGCATTTCTGTCCTGCAAAACAAGGCCCGCCTTGCCGGCGGGCGGTCAGAATCGAATGTTGGTAGCGCTAACGGGAATCGAACCCGTGTTTTAAGATTGAGAATCTCACGTCCTAACCCCTAGACGATAGCGCCATTATAATCAATAACTTAGAATAATAATCAACTCACGGAATAGAATGGAGGGTAAGCAATCCATCTCCCGTAACTCACTGATTATCTTAAGTCCTCGATTTGGGCCTGGCACGCCATCTGAGCAAGCCCGCGAGCGTCCCAAACCAAGAAATAGTATCGCTGAGGCTCTCAAAAAAGGCAATTTACCTGCACCGCGCAGTCCTCTCACTCACCCTCATCAGGACACGCGGCTCAAAACACATCATTCTCCGGAACGACGCACACACAGCGCACGCATGCTGTAGCTGAAGCCGAGACCGAAGGAGTCCCCAGCCTTCTGATCTTCGAAATTGAAATGCCAGGGCCCCTGCGACGGCTTCCCCGCAGCATCGCCTTGAGAGCTGCTCCAGAGCCACCCGGTGAGCTTGAGATTCCCCTTAACGTGCACGCCAACGATAGAACCCTCATCGAACACTGCTTGAATACTGACGCTGGGATCATCTATCCCTTGCAGCTCCTCAATCGTGGGCAAACGCCAGTCATTGTAGCCCGCGATCCGTAATTTAGTGCAATAGTCGCTGCCTTGGTTCCAGCTCACATCCGAGCCGTTGTCCTTTTTGGCCCACATCAGCCCGGTGCCGGGGTCGGTCCAGGTGGGATGCACCGCGGCCTCGGCCTCGGCTTGTTTTCTGATTGTCTCTTCTTGTTGCCTCTTCAGTTCCTGGTAGTGTTCGCTCTTCAGTTGGATCTCGACCATCTTCTGGCCTTGATCGACCTCCGCGTCAATGCGAATCTTGGTCACCCCATCGGAGGTAGCGGCCTGGATGAGATGCTCGCCCAGTGAGACCGGAACGACCTTGGCGAGGTCGGCCTTGAGCGGGTCCATGGGCTGCCCATCGAGCTTCCAGTTGCAGTCCATGTCGGCTGTTACTAGCAAGGCTGAACCAGTTTGTGCCCCTGCGAGTGCCGAGAGGAAAAGACCAAGGAAAGCGAGTAGCAGACTACAACTGGTTTTCATGCAAAGCCCACTTTCTTGAAAAGTCCGATTCAGGTTTGCATTCTATTGACGCGCGCACTGCGACCAATGCTCAATTCCCGGGATCCGTAGATTCCATTTCTCGCCATTGCAGGCTGGCAGCCTGTAGTTGGCGTGGCCAACTCGTCAGTAACATTCCTGGTGACGTGCTCCCCGCGGCTTGGTCATCTTCGCATGTGGGATCGTTGGCGCCGCACTCTGCGCCCGGAAACTCCTGACCCATTAGGCAATTCGTGGATTGCCTTTGAATCTCGTGTAGGGCGGGCTGAGATCGTAGCGAATTCCCGGTTCGGCGAGATCGCGACGGCTTGAGAAGAAGATCGCATCGCCCTGCTTGATCAGATAGTCCGCAGTTCGCGCCGCGAGCGCCTGGATGGTGAGTCCAGGATTTGCGGAGCCCTGGGTTGGCAGAATGCTGCCATCGCAGATAAAGAGATTGGGAATGTCGTGGGTTCGGCCAAATTTGTCGACCACCGACGTGGACTGGTCTTTTCCCATGCGCGCGGCTCCCACCAGGTGAGCAAAACGCGATTCCTGAACGATCTGCTTCGCGCCGGCCGCGCCCATGATCTCCATGACCTTGCGTTTCCCAAACTCAATCAGCTTCTTGTCGTTGTCATGCAGATTGAAGGTGACCTTCGCCACAGGCAGGCCGTGCTGATCCTTCTCTTCGGCCAGTTCCACGCGATTGTCCTCCCAGGGAAGGATTTCGCCGAGCACTCCGATCGTGGCCCAGTGGTTGTAATCCATCATCACCCGACGCATGCCCCACCCCCACGCGCCCATCGCCGCAGTCATCTGCTTCGCAAAGGCGACAGGAAGAGGGCCCACGGTCTGCACTGCAAATCCACGAGCAAAGCCGCGCCGACTGTCTGTTTCGTAGAACTCTTCTGAGAGTGCATGGGCCGGCGGCGCTTTATAAAGGCGAATCAGCTCATCGAACCGGCCCGCCACGACGTTGCCGGCCTGCGCCATAAGATACCTGCCGAGCGTTCCGCTGGAATTGGCCAGTCCGTGGCGATGACCGGGGCAAGCGGAGTTGAGAAGCAATCGCGGCGTCTCGATAGAATAACCCGACACGATGACGGCTCGGCACTTTTGGAAATGTTCTTTGCCCTCGCGATCCATATATACGACACCGTCTACCCGGCCGTCGTCGCGCAGGCTGATGCGCGATGCCATCGCATGGGCGCGAATCTCCGCACCGTGCGTGATCGCATCGGGCACATGGGTAATCAAGGTGCTTGCCTTCGCACCGACTTTGCATCCTTGCAGGCAGAACCCACGATAGATGCAGTGGGGTCGGTCTCCATGCGAAGCCGAGAGGATTGCGACCGGTCCCCCGGCGACCGAGCGAATGCCGAGCCTGGTGCATCCCCGCACAAGCACGTCACCGACGCCGCCCAATGGGTGAGGCCCGTAAGGATGCCCGTGCGGATCGCCCCAGGGAAACCAGGCTGGGCCGGCAACGGGAAGTTCGCGTTCCAGTAGTTCGTAGTAGGGCTTGAGATCCCAGTAGGAGATGGGCCAATCGGTTCCTACGCCGTCTTCCGTGTACACACGAAAATCCGAGGGATGAAAACGCGGAGTGAAAGCCGCCCAGTGAACGGAGCCTCCGCCAACCCCTTTGCCGGAATTGTTCTCGCCCAGTGCGAGAGGATGAGTTCCGCCGGTGATCCGCAGGTCGTTCCAATAGAGATCATGGCTGCCTTTTTCGTCGCTCACCCAGTCTTTCTCTGTATCCCAGAAGGGACCTGCTTCGAGAGCGACGACGCGAAAACCTGCCCGGGCCAGCCGCTGGATTAATACCCCACCCGCACTTCCCACTCCGACGATGCAATAGTCGACGGTTTCGGTTTCAGCAAATTGCCGCGTAGGCGAAGGAAGTGTCTGCATAGACCCGAGACGATGCGGCATCAGTGACTTCCCCCATGACCATGCAACGATCCATGTTCAGGAGGAGCGCCCCGCTCATCGAGTTCGGAAAGCGAATCTGCGGGCGCGTTCCACTCATAACGCTGCTCGTCCTTCTCCCATGGCTCGGGAAGACCATTCTCGAGGCGCATGTATCCGCGGGGATACGCAGGCCCCCCGAAACCGATCTCATCCCATGCCCAGGGATGGCTGTAATACGCAGTGACGCAGTCTTCCATCAATAACGCCCAAAAGCGATGGACAGGCATCCGCTTCCAGGTTGCATGTTCAGGATCGGGCTTTCCATCGTGCAGAGATTTGAGGATCAGCTCCTGGCGATGCACCGTGAGTTCGACAAAATGCTGCTTGAATCGAGACCGCGCCATGGCGTCGATGGCCTTGATGCCAAACCTGTATGCTTCCTGGTCGGGAGGCATGTCTTCATAGCGAAAGCCGTTCAGCGAATTCGTGTGCAGGCGCTCGCCGATGACAGGGAGAATCGGAATGGTCCTTGCCTCGGAACGGTCGTCCTGCGGCATCACACGGTCGATGACCGCGGCGAGAAGAGCCGCTTCCTTTGCCGAAAAAAAGCGAACCGGAGGAATCTTCTCGACGCGCTCACCGACGACATTGCGCGTCGCCTGGTCCCAGGTCTTTTTCTGGTCCATGGTGCGGTAGCCGGGGTAGTAGCCCGGTTGCTCGAGATTCAGAAGATCGCCGCCGGTTGAGCGAAATGGAATCGAATTGCGGCTCATGCGCGCTCCCGGCGCAGCAGGCTGGCCATCAGGCCCAGGAAGCCGCAGGCGGCGAACAAGAGCGGCGCGAAGACCGGGGGGCCATAGAGCGTGTTGTAGAGCGGCTTCTTCATGCCACCAGGCCGTCGCGCAATTCCGCGCGCGTGGTAAAAGAATCCGACGGCGCCATCGGCAAGCGCGAGTGCCGAGGCGATGGGAAGAGCGGTGTTCGCCAGGCGGCGGCTCTTGATGGCTCCCGCGGCCGACGCCATCAGCACAGGGGTCAGCAGAACCGGCGTCCATTGCGCTTTATAGCGAAAGTTGGTTTTGTAGTGCGAATAGAGCGCTTCGAATCCGCTGAAGAAAGCCCACAGGATCGTGACCGCCGAGAGATGCTTTTGAAACCTCCCGTGATGCAGATTCATGCGCCAATCAGAATGTCCTGAGACGACCTTTTCAAGCTCATGACTCTGTCCGGCCGGTTCATGCAGGTCTTCTTCGCGCCGTAGATACGAGGCCATTAAGCCGAGATAGGCGCTCGTCCCGAAAAGGAGTGGAGCGAAAATCGGCGGGCCCATGACGATATTTGTCATGGGAAGGCTCCATCCACCTGGCTTGCGCGCGATGCCGCGCACATGGAAGAAAAACCCGATCACGCCGTCCGCCAGGGTCACGATACTGACCCAACGCAGGATGGTGCGCGCGCACCGGCGACTGAACACTCCGAGCAGACCCGCCCCCGCAAGGGCGCCGCTCAACACGACCGGCGTATACATCACGGGATTGCTGTAACTCCCTTTGTAGTGCTCATAACCAACTTCAAGCCCGCTAGCCACGCTTGTGGCGGCAACAACCAGGCACAGACTGCGTTGAAAGCAACCTTCCCGCAAGTGATCCAGCGCGGAGATCGCGACCGCATTCAAAGGCGCCGGCAGGCTGCGTTCTGCGCTGCGCTCAAGTGCGGTCGTCAGAACAAAACTCACAGAATCTCCTTCATGTCTGGATCATTCATAGCCGGACTATCGGGCGCCTTTTACCGCGAAGCGCTTTGCATCTTGCCGCTTGAAATTCAAACCCAATCCAGGACGCGACCTGTCGGGCGTCAATTGCCCATCGACGGGCGCTATAAAACCGTCAAAGAGCATTCGCTCGATGCGCGCGTGATCATGGAAATATTCGAGGTGACGAAAACCCGACACCGCACAGCCCACGTGCATATGCAGCGAAGGAGCGCAATGGGCTGAGATGGGGCACCCGAAGCTAACCGCGATGGCCGCTCCCTGCAGAAACCCGGTGAAGCCCTTGCAGCGAGTTGCATCCAGTTGCAGAATGTCAACAGCCTTGGCCTCAAGCATGCGCCGGAAGTAGAAAGAGTCGTAGCCGTATTCGCCGGCGGCAATGTCCATGCCGCATGGAGCGCGATCGCGAATGTGCCGAAGTTCGCCAAGATGATCGGAGCTCACGGGTTCTTCGAACCAGGACACGTTGTGGTCAACAAACTTTTGCGCAAGCGTGATTGCCTGGCGGGTGCTGTAGGCGCCGTTCGCATCCACAAAAAGCTCCGTCGTCGGTCCGATCGCCTCGCGAGCGGCGCGCACTCGATCGACATCTGTGTCTGCCTGAGCGCCAATCTTCATCTTTACGCGTTGGATGCCTTCGGCCACCCATCCGGATAGTTGTTTGGCAAGCTGCTGGCGTGAGTAGGTGGTGAACCCGCCGCTGCCATAGACGGCCACGTTCGGCTTCGCCCTGCCCATCAAATCGACGACCGAGCAATTCAAAAGTTTCGCTTTCAAATCCCAGAGCGCAACATCAAGCGCCGAGATGGCCATCGATGCGATCCCGCGACTGCCATCGTTGCGCACCTGTTTGAGCATGGAGTCATATAGGACTGGAATATCGAGGGCGGAGCGATCTTTCAGGCATTTCTGCCCGAGCTCATCAGCCACCACGACTGTGGCCTTGTTGCCGTAGGTGTAGCCGATCCCGATTTCGTCCGCGGCGTGAACTTCGCAAAGCACAAGCGTCGTGGAATTCCACTTGAATGTTCCGTCTCCTTCTGGAGCATCTGTAGGGATCGCGTAGGCAGATACTTGCACTCTCTTTATCGAGTTCTCCGAGAGCTTCATGGGCGCGAAGACTCCGAACCTGCTGCGCTATACAAGTTCACGCACCCTGTCGTGCGCCGTGGTGAGGACGATCTCCATGCGATTGGGTTCCCCGCGCACCAGGGACTCAGCCAGTTTGAGAGCTTGCGATGCCTTGATGTTTGCCGGCATCGGCGGCGTGAACTGATCGACAACCGCTTCAATCAGGAAGGGTCCTGGCAAATTCACCACGCTATCCAGCTGCCGTCCGCAGGTTGCAGGATCGTCGATTTGAATCGCATTGAGTCCTGCGCCTCGCGCAATGGTGACGAAGTCCGCCGGGTAAAGATCGCAGGCGTATTCCGGATTTCCGAGAAAGACCATCTGCTCCCACTTGATCTGGCCGAGAGTGTTGTTCTTGATGACCAGGATCTTGATATTGAGCTTGTATGCGGCGATCGTGATCAGTTCGCCGAGCAACATGCTCAGGCCGCCATCGCCGATGATGCAATAGACCGGCCGATCGGGATAGGCGACCGCGGCCGCAATGGCGTAAGGCAGGCCGCACGCCATGGTTGCCAGATTTCCTGAGCAACTGTGTTTCTGGCCGCGCAGTGCAGGAACATAACGCGCCCACCATGTAGTGATCGTTCCCGAGTCCGACGTAACGATAGCGTTGGCGGGAATGCGCTTGCCTAACTCCCAACCCACCACTTGAGGCTTCATTGGTTTGTCAGGCCGAGTCCCTCGTTCCTCCATCAGCTTCTGCCACTCAGCCTTGGCCTTCTGGGCCTTCTCGAGAAAGCGCTTGTCATGCTTTTCAAGCAGGGGGAGAAGGGCACGGAGCGTATTCCTCGAATCTCCCACGAGCCCCGCATCGGCCGGGTGGCGCAAACTGATTCGCCGAGAATCGATATCGATCTGGACGCATTTGATGGCTCCGGGCTCGGGGAGGAATTCGATATAAGGAAACGAGGTTCCGACCATCAGGAGCGTGTCGCATTGTTCGATAGCATTTTGCGATGGCTCGGTTCCGAGGAGGCCGATGCCCCCTGTCGTGTAGGGGCTATCGTCCGGTACCGCGGACTTTCCGAGCAAGGCCTTGACGATCGGCGCGCCGAGGGTCTCCGCCAGTTCTTCCAATTCCTGCGTGGCGTGCAACGCACCCTGTCCTGCGAGGATGGCGATCTTTTTCCCTCGGTTCAGGATGTCTGCCGCATGCTCCAACTCCACGCGCGCCGGGACCTGATCGAAATAGGCGGAAACAGCCGACGTATGATGCATCGGATTCCGCTCGGAGCGCCCTTTCTTCACTTCCTGCACCTGGACATCGACTGGAATCGTAATGTGAGATACGCCTCGCAAGGCGAGTGCTGTGCGAATCGCCAGGTCTGCCACGCTCTCCATGTGCGCGCCGCTCATCACGCGCTCGTTGTAGACGGTAACATCCATGAAGAGCTTGTCGAGAGCAACGTCCTGCTGGGTCAAGGTGCCAATGAGATCGCTGTGTTGCATACCTGTGATAGCTAGAACCGGAGCCTGATCCATCTTCGCGTCGTAGAGCCCGTTCAAAAGGTGAATGCCGCCTGGACCGGACGTCGCGATGCACACTCCAAGTCGGCCTGTGAACTTTGCGTAGGCGCAGGCCATAAACGCTGCAGACTCCTCATGCCGCACGTGAATGAACCGAAATTTGTCTTTTTGTTTGCGAAGGGCTTCGAAGACTCCGTTGATTCCGTCCCCAGGAAGGCCAAAGATCGTGTCCACTCCCCATGCGAGCAAGCGCTCCACGAGCACATCGGATGCATCCATCATTCAAATCTCTCCAGACTCAGAACATATGCTTTGACGCCAGTTCGCCTCGCAGGGGTTTCTTTACTCCGCATCGAAGACCCGCCAACCTTTTCGATTTTGCTTTTTTCTGCTGATTGGCGGGAAGGCTCCGCCACTATGTGCGAACAGCCACCTAAGGGGCGAGGCGACAAACAGCCTCATCAACGTGTTGACGTGCACCTTTTGTGTGGGGTTCGGTAGACCTCTCGCCGGAGTCAAAAAACCTTCAGCAACATCAGAACGACAACGATCAACAAGACGAGTCCGAGGCCGCCACTGGGATATGGTCCCCAATTGCGGCTGTAAGGCCATGCGGGAATCACTCCGATCAGCAGGAGTACCAGGATGATCAAAACGATGCTCATACATCTTCTCCTTTCGCTCCGAGAGCCGTCGTTGGCTAGAGCCAAATTTCAGGCTCAGACCAACCTTCGGCCTCGCTGTATTGCGATGAGTCGATGCATGGTTTAGTTGGCTCTAGACAAGGAGCGACTGAACGGAAAGAAATGGCGGGGGGTTGCTGCAGCCAGCGGGCCGCTTGAATTCAAGGCCGCGGAGTTGGTCGCTTCGCCCGCAAACGATCGCCGCTTTCACTGCGAGTTCAGGTCATTACGGAGAGGTCACGGCGTATCAAGCGGCTGCTTCTCAACGCATGTCCTCAGCCAGTTCAATGGGCTCTCTTGTTGTAGCGATTGGGCGCACCGGGAGTGGGAACGTTGTCACTGACCTGCGCCCCGATCGCGTGATTCCTGGCCAAGGCTGCGGTGAGGGTGATGCCGGTTCCAGCGACCTGTACGCCGACCGCGTGCGCGCGTGTGAGCGGCGCAGAGACAGTGATTGTCGTCGCGCCGAACCTTCTGACGGAGGCGACCACTGCGGTCTCGGCGTTCGCACCCGTGTCCACGGTGATGGTCTGACCGTCATTCATGCCAATGACGCTGGCGACTGGAATCACGGTCGCGCCCACGCTGGTGGCGGCGCTCACGGTCGTCGCGCCGGACGAACCGACTGTGGCAATCACTGCGCTCTCGAGACTCGCTCCCGTATCAATCGTGATCGCTTGCCCCGGATCGAAACCCGCAACGCTAGCGACCTTGATATTGTCGGCGCCTGCAGCGGATGGGGCCAACAGTGTGGCGGCGGCCTGCGTCAGGAAATCCGCGCAGTTGCTGCTGCTATCGGTTCCATCCGGGAACCGGCCTGCGCTGGTGTTGGTAGCGCCGGCAGCCGTAACCGCCTGACCAAAGCCCCCCGCCGAGCCCGGCGCGGGCGCGTAACAGCCGCTCTGCCCGGCTCCAGAGGCAGCTTGATCCCCTTGCGCCGCCCATGGGTCGACAAGGCCGCCGTAGTTCAAGCTGTCGACAACCGTGCTCGAAGCGTCGCGCAGCACCATGCTGCCCTCGCGGAGCGAAAGGTGGAATCGGTCGAAGAGGACAATGTTGGTGGTGAGTTCTGGTCCCCCGAACCACTGGTTGGGCACAGGCATCCCCTGGTAGCCGGCAGTCGTCACTGCAGCATCCCGTACAACTGCGTTCATCGCGTGCCCGTAGGCCAGCGGGCGGTCGAGCGTGATGCCCGTGCCGAGCGCCTGCACAGGTTCGTTGCTCGAATGGGCAAAGGCCGTCGCGGGCGTGAATGTGATACCTGTTCCCCGATCGCTGAAGGGAACGTTGGCGGCGTGATTGAATCGCAAGGGAGCAGCGAGATCGAGGCCCGTGCCTGGAACGACTGCATCCTCGCTGTCGATATGCGCCGCGGCAAGCGCCGGCGTAAAGTCGATGCCTGTGCCTGTGGAACCCGCGCTGCCGACTCGCGCGATGGTCACTGTCTGGGGTTGCGCGGGCGTTCCAATCGTGAGGTTATCGCCCGCAGCAAAACCACTCACGTTGCGAACCTTGATATTGGTAGCACCCGCGCTCGCATCCGCCGAAAGATTCGTGCGCGCCGCCTGCGTGCCGACGCGTGTGACGGTCACCGTCTCGATCCCATGGCCGACGCTGTCGATATCCAACCGAATCTTGTCACCGACCGAAATGTCGGAGACCGATGTCACCTTGATATTGCGTGAGCCAGCCGCCGCGTCGGTTGCCAGATAGGCTTGGGTGCCAGGCTTTCCAACCGCGGTCACGGTGGCCACCTCATACTGCTCGATGTCTCTTGCCACAGAAGGGTACGTGGCGCCATAGCCGAGGGCGATCTTCTCGCCCACGGCGAAGCCCGCCGCGTTCGTGACCGGCACATTGGTCGAGCCCGCAGGAATCGTGATCACCGGACCATCGGGCAGCGGCTGCCACAGTGTCGTGGGGTTGCTTGCTGCAGTGCCGACGCTTGCAATCCTCAGCGTCTCCGCTTGGGAACCTGCGCCGATGCCGATCGTATCGCCAGACGACATGCCGGTCGTGCTCCTGACGTGGAGGTCGGTATCGCCCGCGCGCGCCGGAACCGCCAGACCGGAGTTCGAGAGGCCGAGCAGGTAGAAGCCCCCAGCCGCCAGCGTCGTGCCGTCCGGAATCTTCACCGTCGAGAAGATGGCCTGTTGGGTCGGGTGCTCGGTGAGGGTCCAGTTGGAAATGTCTGCGCTGCTGCCGCCCGCGTTGTAGAGCTCGATGAATGAGTCTGTGGGGTCCGCACCTGCGCTTACGCGAAACTCATTGATCTTGATCGGAGTGACATTGCGGACCTTCTCCGCGGTTGCCTCGACCTGTTTCTCGCGGCTCGCCGAATTCATCCACGCGGCATTACCGACCAAGTCGCCGTTGAACGGTGCTGGGCCCGACGTGACCGTGAAGGCAGCGCTCACGCTTGCACCCGGAGCAACCGGGTTGGTGAACGTCTTCGAGGTCTCGCGCGTGCCCGCGAGAAACGAGGTCCATTGCGGACTCGGCACGGAAAGGCTCAACGTAAGGTCCACCGCCGGCGCGCTCGTGGTATTCGTGAACGTCACGATCGTGTCCTGAGACGACCTCGGCGAGAATGCCTGCAGACCTGGCGGCGTTGCAGCTGCCGATGCCCGCGCCAGACTCAACCGCGGCACATCGTACTTGGCAGCCACGACATTGGCCTGCACTCGTTGGTCGGTGTCGTTGGACGGGAAGGTGTTTGCCGCAGTCATGGCGCCTTCATAGAACGTGCCCTGCGAGCTGTTGCTGTTGTCGCCGCCGTTTCCAAGCAGGATCGCGCCCTGCTTACGCATGGGGTCGTAGGTGGCATTGACGCGTGAGCCATCGAACATCACCGACAAGGCGCCACGCTGCGCGTCGCCGCCCATCGAGGTCCAATGGTGCGGTTCGCCCTTGGCCATCGCGGTCACGAACCGCCAGTCGATGCTCGGCAGGTTGACGCAGCCTTTCGTTCCATCGGCATTCACACAACCAACCAGGTTGTTTTCCTGGTCGGTCATGATCCATGGGCCGTGGCCGCTCCCGCTGAACCAGGGTGTGGCGTTGCCGAAGTAGGCCGTCTCCATGGTTCCGTTATCGTCGTCGCGGCTGTCGGTCTCCGCGTTGCCGTAGTCGAAGCAGCAGCCGGAGTTGAAGTGCAGCCCGTTCACTACCCAATACTGTCCTTCCGCCTGGTCGTCGACTGCCGTGCCCTTCGGATCGTCGTCGCGAAGACCCATGCCCGGCTCGATGAACACCCCGTAGACCTTGTGCCCCATGATCGTAATCGGCGCCATGTCGGCGATGGGGAGATTGTTGAACCCGCCCAACGCTGGCCCATTGAATCCGCCGCGGGGCGCCTGTGTCAGATCGTTGTGCTTGGGTGACTGATCATAGATCTTGGCGATCCAACAGTAGGTGTTGGCGCAGAACCTATCCTGTGCCTCCGCGTCGGCGTATCCGCCCGCATCCTGCATCGGCGATCCCCCAGGCTGAACGACCCCAATGTCCAGGGTCTTTCCATCGGACTGCCGCAGGACCTGATAGAGCGGGCCGTTGTAAGTCGCGTACAGCGCGCGCGTGGTGCTATGAGCAGCCACGCACGGGTCGCCGGCTGCGTCATAAATGTCACAGGGACCCTGAGGCCTGGACGGCGAAACGCTGGATCCTGAGCTCACCTGCTGCGCGAACGTCAAGCTGACGCCCATGGCCGTGAAGGCGAGTGCGAGCACTGCCACAAACCCGATTCTCGTTGTCATGTTGTCCCTATCTGCCCTGCCCGGGTGCTCCTGCGCGAGAGTACCGGCCCTTTCTTGTGGAACATCGCCCGAATTCCCAGGGACAGATCTGCGCTTGATTTTCACTTCGCCGGCCAAGGGGTCATGCCTCCGCGATGGTACGCAATGTTTCCAATATGGCCCGCCCTCGCTGCGGCAATTCCTGTTTCGACGGGGGCATTCGGCTCCTTGCGGGTCTTGATGCAGTCGAAGAAGTTCGCCATATGCGGCGTTGTCCCGTCCTCGACGCTTTCTTCCTTCAGCACGGGATTTCGATCGGCCTTCACATTCTCGCGATCGATGCTCATCCCCGCACGGGCAATCTTCAGCGTGGCCTCGGTACCTCGAAACTCGAGCCCTCCATCGTCGATCGAGGAGCTCATCATGCCCTCGTAGACCACATCAAATCCCGGATAGCGGAAAGCTGCCTGAATGGTGTCGGGGCAATCCCACTCCTTGAACACGTGCTTGTCTCCAAGCATCAGCGCCATTGTCGGCTCGTCCGACTTCATCGCCCATTGCGCCACGTCGATCCAGTGGGTGAACAAGTCCGTCATGGCGCCCCCGCCAAAGTTCCAGAACCACCGCCAGCGGTTGTACTTCTCCGGGCTGAAGGGCTGGTCCGGCGCTCCGCCGAGCCACTGTTTCCAGTCAAGCTGCGCGACATCCACCTGTTTCGGAACCCAATTCGAGCCGTAGTTCTGCCACCAATAGGTGCGCACCTGCGTGACCTGCCCCAGCGCACCGCCCTGGATCAGGTCTACCGCGTTGCGAAAGTGCGGCCAGCTTCTCTGCTGCATTCCGCACTGCAAGATTTGCCGGCTTGAGCGAACGCTCTTCAGCAGCGTCTCGCCCTCTTCGAGGGTGTGCGTCACCGGCTTCTCCAGGTACACATCTTTGCCCGCGGCCAGCGCCGCCGCCGCGATCCGAACATGCCAATGGTCCGGGGTTGCGACGAGCACTGCATCGATGGTCTTGTCGTCGAGCACATTGCTGTAATCCATGCACGTGGTTGCAGCCGCCGCACTGGTCCGCGACTTCACCTCTTCGCGCCGCGGCGTGTACACATCGCTCACCGACACGATGTCGAACGGGACGCCGGTATTCTCGGCCGAGTTGAGCAGTTGTCGCATGCGGCCCCCGGCGCCGACCACGCCGATCCGAAGCCGGTCATTGGCCCCGAAGGCTCTTGTGGAGGCGAGCGCGGTAAGTCCTCCCGCGATAAGGAAGGTGCGACGGTCAAGTGTGTGGGTCATGGAACTCCTGGGAGAAGCTTTTGTTGAGATAGGTTCCGCTTGCCTTCAATTGATCTCTTGCACTCGACGCAGCCGGGTCGTCTACTTCTTCGGCTCATTGTCCTGCTGCACGACCTGCCCTTCGCCGGGGAACGGCCAATTCTTATCCAGCAGGAGTTCCCTTTCGCGCTCCTCCTTCGGCACAGTATCGATCTTGAGGTTCTCGAAGAAGTGCACGCCGGTCTTGCCCGCCGTGGCGATGTCGAGATCGCCATCCCCATCGAGATCCTCCACCACGAACTGCGTTCCCGCAGCAGCAGTCCCATTCACTGAAATCGGATAGCGCGTGAAAGTGCCCGTCTTGCGATCGATCTTGTAGTAGTACACGACCAGCGGGTCGTAGGATCCGGGATCATCTCCCGAATGCCCGCGATAGCGTTTGCCGGCAATCAACTCCGGCTCGCCGTCCCCATCGATGTCGGCCATCTTGAGCGCATGCACCTGCGAGAACGATTCGTCGATGATGTGTTTGACCCAGGCGCGGCCGGCGCCGCTGCCCTTCTGTTCAAGCCAGTAGATCCCATAGCTGTGGCCCTTGCCGTAGATCACATCCATCTTGCCGTCGTTGTTCACGTCGTAGCCGATGATCGGAAAGCCGGCATCCTCCATCTTCCAGTCGCCATGCCACTCCCACTGATCCTTGTCGGCATCGATCTGCTTGAACCACCCGTTCGGCGTAAGAATATCTGCCTTGCCGTCGCCATCGATGTCGGCTACGCCGATGCCGTGCCCATCCTCAGCGCGTCCGCCCACGTGATGCACCTTGGGCTCGGGACCCGCGAAGTCGATCCACAGCACACCCATGTGACCGTAGTGCCCGAAGATCAGGTCGGGCTTGCCGTCGCCATTGATGTCGGCCATCGCGCCGCCTTCGGTGTCGTAGCTGTCGGTGATGAAATGCTTCTTCCACTCCGCGCCCAGCTTGCCCGGGTTTTCCCACCAGAAGATGCCGTTGGTCATCCAGCCGGCGGTCACCACGTCGGGCAGTCCATCGTGGTTCACATCGACCGTCCACTCGCCGCAGTCGGAGACGAACTCGTTCATCAGGTCCACCTCGCGATACTGGTGCCGCTTCCACGCACCGCCTTGCGGGCCGGGGTTCTCATACCAATACGCGCCACTCACAAGGTCAGGCCGTCCGTCGCCATTCATGTCCAGCGTCGTGATCCCTTCAGCGTGATCCGTGCTCAGGCGATGGACGAAGAATGTGGCCTGCTCCACGCCGCCCGGAGCAGGTCCCCGCTTGAGATTGTGCTGGTAGTGAGCTTGAGCCGGCGGTTGCGCCACCGCGGCAAATGGAAAAATCGTCGAGGCAAAAACGAACGCCGCGGCGAAGCGGCTCAGCCGAAACAAAGATGGACGCATAGGGCTCGATTTCATCCGGTAGATTCCTCGCCGCGCCATTCTCAAGGACGAGGGCCTGCGTGGACAAGGCAAATCGAGGGCCGGAGCCTCGTTTCGCGAAGAGAGCGAAACCAGGATTCGCACTCTACCGAAGGGGCACTGAGGTCTATGCGCGAAACTTCTTTGCCGTCGCTTTTGCAGTTGTAGAGGAGATGAAGGGATCTGCGTTGAGAATCCGGCGCCCTGATCCGCGCTCTAGATCCCCAGCTTCCGCACTTCGTCGTTGTAGTACTTGCGGTAGAGGATGTCCCACTCCTGCGAGCCTTCGAGGATGATCTTGCGCTGCGAGGCAATCTTCTGGCGCGCCGCCGTGTCGATGGCGGCTTCCTGCGTGAGCAGCGTCTCCAGAGCCTTGCGCGCTTCCTGCCGGATCGTGTTGCGGTCTTCGAGAAATCCGACCTCGTTGATTTCGGCCAGCGTGTCAGCCACGGTGTGGGCCAGCTTGTTCAGTTTGTCGCGGCTGATCCTCATAGCACCGCCTTGTATTTGCGGGCCAGCTCGGTCTTCACCTTCTTGAACATCTCGGCATATTGGGCGCCGGTTTTGCGCATCTCGTCTGAATAGGCTTCGAGGATGACGCGCACCTCGTCATTGATGCGATCCTCGAGCGAAAGCTCGTCGGTCAGGCCTCCGGTCACGCGCGCCTCCGTCGCCTTCAAATCGCTGGTGGTGATCATCTTGGCGTCGATGAGGTGCTTGACCGTACGGCGGGCGAGATACCCAATGTATTCGCGGGAGAAAATCATGAGCTAAGGAGAAAGCATAGCGCATGACACCAAGGGGTGTACACATTTGGCGGACCGTTCGGCGCTGCGAGCGGCTAGCCGCGATGCGGGCAGATCTTGGTGTTCAGACATCCGTCGGCGATGCGCAGGCGCTCTACGGGCCGTCCGGCAATCAGATGCTCCTGCACAATCTCTGCCGCGTCTTCAGGCCGCACGCCGCCATACCAGACCGCCTCGGGATAGACCACCACGGTGGGCCCATGCTCGCACTGATCGAGGCAACCGGACTTGTTGATGCGCACCTTTCCGCTCAATCCCGCTTCTTTGGTCAGCTGCTGCAACGCTGCATGCAAGTCGCTCTTGCCATCCCGCGTGCACGACGGACGCGGCGCGCCCTCGGGACGCACGTTGTGGCAGACGAAGACGTGGCGATCAAAAACCGGCAAGCGGACTCCCCCTCGGTGGGATACTTCCAGAGTAATGCCTGCGGACGGCTTTTTGCTGCCGCTTGCGGCTTTCCACAATAGACCGTTATGATCCATCCGCATCTGAGAGAATGATTGCTGAACGATGAGCCCCGATAATCTGCACTCCCTCAAAGACGATATGGTGGCCTTCATTGAAGGGCATGGGATGCGCCGCCTGCCCGGATACGTCACCGAAGACATCCCTTCCATCTTATGGGAGAACCAGGGGAACCCTGACGCATGGAAAGACTTCGTCGAGATGGCCAAGCATGTGGGCGCGCCCTTCATCACCTTCAGCGAGATGATGCTGGAGCGCGATGAGCTGGAGTCGCTGATTGAGCAGGCCGGGGAGATGAACTTCCCCGACGAAGAGGCCAGCGAACTGGTGGAGGCGCAGTGGCTGCGCAAATATACCGGCATGGTCGGGTACATTCAGCTCGGCTTTGTCTACCAGGGTGTCGCGTTTCTGCACGAGACCACGACCGAGTGGTATGAGCGTTTCCAGTCGCTGCTTGAAGACATCGAAAACTTCCACGATATCGTGATCGACGATCCGCATCACGAAGATCAGGACGAGTAGGGGCGTTGAGCACCGCAAGCGCAGCGCAGCCCGGAGCGGCTCAAGTGCGCCGCAGCCCTCGCCAGCGGTGGATCCTTTCCGAATCTCATCCCGAGCAGGCTGAAGCTCTAGCCAAGGCAGCGCACCTGCCCCATGTGCTCGCCGAACTTCTGGTCGCCCGCGGCATCAACGAACCAACTGCGGCCTTCGCCTTCCTCAATCCAGACGCGGCGCACCTTCACGATCCTTTTCTCATGCTCGGCATGGCGGCTGCGGTCGAGCGCCTGGAGCGGGCCATAGCCCAACATGAGCCCGTGCTGCTTTACGGCGACTACGACGTGGACGGCACGACCGCCGTGGTGCTGCTGAAAACCGCGATCGAGATGCTCGGCGGTGAAGCGCGCTTTCACGTCCCGCATCGGATCCGCGAAGGCTACGGCCTGCAATCGAGCGTGCTCGAGGCAGCGTATGCGGAAGGCGTTCGTCTCGTCATCACGGTCGACACCGGCATGCGCGCCTTTGCCGAGGCAGAAACGGCGCAGCGGCTGGGCATGGATCTGATCATTACCGATCACCATCTGCTCGACGCCAACGAACAAGTGCCGGCGGCGCTCGCCATCCTGAACCCTAACCAGCGCGGCTGCGGTTATCCAGAGAAGTCGCTCTGCGGCGCAGCGATCGCGCTGAAGCTGGCCCAGGCGCTGCTCGAGCGGCGCGATGCCGAACGCACCCGCGCGAAAACACTGCCCAGTTTTCTGAAGATGGCGGCGATTGCGACCATTGCCGACGCGGTCCCCTTGCGCGGCGAGAATCGCACCATCGCAGCTCTGGGCTTACGCGAGCTGCGGCGGCCCATGGGCGTAGGCCTGCGCGCGCTCTTTGCCGCGGCAGCACTCGATCCCGCGTCGAAACAGCTCACCGGCTTCGATGTGGCTTTTCGCCTGGCGCCGCGCATCAATGCGGCGGGCCGCATGGACGTAGCCTCCGAGGTGATTGAGCTTTTCACCACGCGCGATCTGGGCCGGGCTCGGGAATTGGCCGCGAAGCTTGAGCGGTTGAACCGCGAACGGCGCGACACCGAGGCCTTGGTGCTGAAGGTGATTGAAGAACGCCTCGCTACGGATACGGAGTTGGCTGCGGAACGGCTGCTCATCCTCGATGGCGACGGCTGGCATCGCGGGGTCATCGGCATTCTCGCTTCGCGCGTGGTAGAGCGCACGGCGAAACCGGCCATCGTGGTCTGCGTCGAAGACGGCGTGGCCCACGGCTCCGGCCGCTCGGTGGATGGTTTCCCGCTGCTCGAAGCGATTGAGACGTGCGCCGATCTCTTCACGCGCTTCGGCGGCCATGCCTTCGCGGTTGGTTTTGCGCTGCCTGCCGACGCTCTTCCTGAGTTGAAGCGACGCCTCTGCTGTTTTGCGACCGAGCGCCTGGCCGCGCGCGAGCCGGAGCGCGTGCTGCATCTGCACGCGGAGCTGCCGCTCGACCGCGTCACGCCAGTGCTTGCGGGTTGGCTCAAGAAGCTCGAGCCGCTGGGCCACGGCAATCCCGAGCCCCTCTTTGTCGCCCGCAACGTGCGGCTGCTCGCACCGGTGCGCGTGATGAAGGAGCGGCACATCCGGCTCGATCTTGCGCAAGGCCTCAGCCCTTCATCGCCCAACGCAGTCGACCGCGGCGCGATGCGCGCCATCGGCTGGGACATGGCTTTCCGTGCGGCAGAGCTTGGCCTCGCGCAAGGAAGCCGCCTAGATCTCGCCTATCGCATTCGCGAAAACGATCATCCTGATTTCGGCGGAATCGAAGTGGAGATCGCCGGCATGGAGCCTGCGGCGTCCTAAGCGGATGGGATCAGCCCTAAAAGCAACAGGGCCCGCGGCGAACCGGAGCCCTGCCGAGTTTCAACCTGGTTCAGACGTTGTTATCTTCCCTTCCCATGATCGTGGGATTCGGGCCGCGCCTGCGAATGCGGCTGGCTTTGCGGGTGAACCTGATTCTGCGGGCGCACCTGAGTTTGCGGGCGCGCCTGGGTTTGCGGCCCGGGGTGATAGGTGTTCTGCGGCCCCGCATGGTAGGTACTCTGCGGCGCAGCATGATAGTTGTTCTGGTTCGCCGGGTGCGCCTGGTTGTTAAACGAATTCCCGCGATTCATCTCGGGATTCGCATGGTTGTTGTTGAACGAATTTCCCCGATTCGTCCCGGGATTGGCGTGATTGTTGAACTCAGGGTGATTCTCGGCTCCGAGCGGTCTCGCGAGAGCCGCGTTCTGCGGATGGCCGCCATTGAACTTGGCGTACGAATTGTGATCGGCCATCGCCGACTTCGCATGCTGGGTCTGGAACGAGGTGGGCGCAAGATGGCGCTCGTTCATGGCCGCGCGCTCTTCGTTCGTGGGACCATGATTGATGCCTCCGGGGCCGCCGTTGTACGACACATGGGTGTTGTTGATGATGGTGGTGCGCTCCACGATGGTGCGGTCGACATAGACGCGATTGCCGCCCCAGCCGCCGCCCACGCCGACGTGCATGACGGCGCTGTTATAGGCAAAGACTCCACCACGCCACGCACCGCCGGCAAAGCCAACGCCCATATAACCGAAGCCGTAGTTCACGCCGCCGTAGTAGCCCACGTGCGAGCCCCAGTAGCCGGGGTGCCAAACATACACGCCGGTCCCGAAGCCCCAGTAACCCGGCGTCCAAAGCGCGCCTTCATACGGCGCCGGAACCCACGCGCCCGGAACCCAGTAGTAGCCATCCGGACCGTAGCCCCAGTAGCCAGGCGTCCACATCAGCCCGGGCTCCGGGCACACGGGCTGCACATAAACCGGCAGAACCGGCGGTGCAAAACCCACACTGATAAATACGCCCGCATGCGAAGATGCAGGGACGAGGGAGAGCAGGAGCGTCATCAAAATCCAACGCGCAGAGCGAAAGAGTCGCATGGAAAAACCTCCGGATCGTTGAGCCTGCCTCGATCGCCGAAAATCTCGTTGGGCAGGGTCGATTTTCAAGAACAGAATCGCGCGGCACTTGCGCGGTCAGACTACTCCACTTCGAACCCAGCTTGCCAGAGGAAGTTGCCCCTTCCCTTGATTACTTTGGGGCGTCTCGGGATTTGTCGAAGATGCGCATCCCTTCGATCGAAAGGAGTTCAACGACTGCGTCGCACCTTGCGTCGGCGACATTGTCCGAATTCCGTACTCAGTAACGGAAGCTCAATCCCATGCCGAAGACATGGTTCGCCTTCAGATCCACAGGCACCACGACGAAAGGCGGATTGGGCACGCCCGTGGGAAACGCGGTGTTGCCGATGACGCCGGCCACATGGCCAATGCCGGCATCGACGGCAAAATGTGGATGCTCCTTCTGCGTGAGGCGCACCGCGTAATCCATCGTCGTGGGAATATGCGCGCCGCTTCCCGGCGGAAACAGAATCGCGCTCAAGTTCGTCACCTGCGGCGGCTCCTGCGTGAATCCCACGGCGGGCACAAGCGCAAGACGCAACGGCAGCGGGAGCGGTATGCCGAGCCCGCCGAAGAGCCGCCCGCCAAACCGCGTGGCCTGGCCACCGATCCCATAGATCGAAGCGTTCGTCGCCTTCCAGCCGAAATTCACCAGAAACGGCACGGGCGGATGCAGCCACGTCTTGGTCGCCGCCACGTAGACGTCCTCATTGGTGTAGCTCTTGAGCGAACCGGTGAGCGCCTCGTTGATCGCGCCGCTCACAAACTTGTCGCCAGTGCGGACCACAAATCCTGCTGCGAGCCCGGGCGTCCATGGGCCGAACTCTCCATCCTTGATCGCGACAACTTTTCCGTTGAAGACGTTCATGCCGGCGAAGTGCCACAGGCTGCTGAAGAGAGCGCTGTTGCCTTCGGTATGTTCGCTGCGCGTGTAGCCCAGCTCGGCGCGATTGGCAAATCCTTCAGTGATGCTGAAGGCGTGGATGTTGCCGATCACTTTCGACGCGTCCACAAGATGGTAGCCGACGGCCGGATGCGAAAAAAACTTGTCTTTGCCGCTCTCAACGACATACGCGGTGGGCGTAATGAAGCCGCCGGTCTGGCCTTCGAGGGTGAGGTTTTGAGCGTGGAGAGGACGGGCTGCGCACAAAGCTACAGCCAGGATGCCGCAGAGGGCATAGCGGGGGAGGGGGCGAAATTTCACGGCCGTTTGACTCCTTCCGGCACGATGCATCGGTCCGGACTTTCTCGGAAATCACCTGTTTGTAACACAAACGCGACGACAGCGTCTCCTCCTTTCGGGCAGTGGTAGACTCTCGCCATGCCGCGCGGTTTATTCATTACGCTCGAAGGACTTGACGGCTCCGGGAAGACCACGCAAATTAAGAAACTGGCTGCCTGGATGCAGAAGCGCAGCTTCGAGCCGGTGGTCACGCGCCAGCCTGGCGGCACAGCCACAGGCGATCGCATACGCGCGCTGCTGCTCGACTCGGGAGCCACGCCGGTTGCGCCTCTCGCCGAGATGGCGTTGATGTTTGCCGACCGCGCACAATGCATCGCCGAGGTGATTGAGCCCGCCCTCGCCACTGGCAAAATCGTCCTCTGCGATCGATTCACCGACTCCACCGAGGCCTACCAGGGTGGCGGCCGCGAGCTGGGATCCGAAGTCGTGCTCAACCTCCACCGCCTGCTCTGCGGCGACCTGCAGCCCGATCTCACTCTGCTGCTGCTGCCCTCTCTCAGCCTTTGCCTGGAGCGCGCGCGCCGCCGCAACGATCGTCAGTTCGCGCAAGACAGCGCGGATGAAGGCCGCTTTGAACGGGAAGAAGAAGCTTTTTTTCGGCGTGTGTGGCAGAAATATCGGGAGATTGCGCACCGCGAACAGGAACGGATTGTGCTCATCGAGGGGAACCTCGGCATCGATGAGGTCCACGAGCAGATTGTAGAAGGGGTGAGCGAGCGATTGGTGATGGCGGGGCGCAACGGTTGATTGAGCTGCGCAGCTCCCAGTGCGATGTTGCCTTGAGGCCACTGATAGATTCTCAATAGATATCAATGAAAGCGCTTCAGCAAAAACGCGGTTGGATGTGGGTTGCGGTCATCGCAATCGGCATCGCTCTTGTGGCCCTGCTGATCCCGCACGGCCATGGCGCAGATTCAGGCGCTTGGATCGCGATTCTGCCGCTTCTCTTCGTCGGAGTCATCTCGCCTCTTAGTCTGTTCTCGCCGTTGGCTTTTCTCTATCTCGGCCGCACGCCTGACACCCCTGCCCTGTCCGCGTCTTTCCAGCGCCCGCCGCCCTGCCTCGCATAACCCCGCAAGGAACAGCCTTGACCCGTTGAGCAGATTGAAATGTCTGCGCACGGGGCCTGTGCAACGCGATGTCTACCCAGCGATCTGAAGGTGCACAGATGAGTTCATCCATCTTCTATGCAGGCGGCATGGTGGCCGCGATCTCACCGTTTCTCGCCATACTCGGGATTCTCGGTTGGCATTCCATACGAAGTCTTGTTGTGAGTCGGAAGCAATCGAGGGGCAGGCGAATTCTCGCATCGTGGTCGTCGGCTTTCGTCCTCGGAACAGCGTTTCAGTTCCTGCAGGTGATCTATCGGCCCAGCACGACCCACGTGATGGAAGCGAAGCAGGATGACCATGCGGACGAGGACGATTCCGGCGAAACCCTCCCCAAACAGCTCAACCGCCAGTTGCGAAGAATTCGGCACGGCGAACGGATCGACAAGATTGTGCTAACGCTTGCCGACAGTGAAAGCAAAAAGGTAAATCCCTGATTCCGACAAACAGACCTTTGTTTGCAACGCGAGTGTCCCGGGAAGGTTGCAGACCTCGCGCATATCGGAGAGTTTCCGCCAAACAGACCTTTGTTTGCAACGCGAGAGCCGGACGCCGCGCCGACGGGCGTGTTTGTGGCACAATGTGAGATGAGGGTTGTGTAGAGCGCCTCTCGCCGAGATGACAGGAAACCGGAACAAACGCGCGTGGATCTGGCTGGCCGTTGCTGCCATAGCCGCGGTGACTCTTGCACGGGCGCAGGCCGGCGCACCCAGTGCGGCAACCTACCCAGGTTCTGTTCTCGCGTTTCTTTCCGGGCACACGCTCGATGCGGACTTCGCCGGCTCTGCTTTTCCGGGCATGCACGCCCCGCGCGCCGACCGGCCCGTACGCAACGCATCGCGCCTTGCAAGCTCCGGCGCGTGGATGGCCGTTCTGCCGGTCCTGTTTGTCGGGCTCATCGCTCCCCTGAGCCTCATCTCGCCCAGGTCCGCGCTGTGCCTTGGCCGCACGCCGTCCGCACCCGCAGGGATTTCTCTTTTTCAGCGTCCTCCGCCATCGCTCGGCTGATCCCAGTGTTTCTGTTGCCATCCTCAGAAGGCGCAACAACTCGCTGATCGCCACGATTCAGGGCGGACACGCCGCGCGGCCTCCGCATTTTCCAACAAAATTGACACCCGGATACGGAGATTGCTGTGTTTCTCGATAAGGCCCTCACCAAAGTCTTTGGCACTGCGAACGATCGCGCCATCAAGCGCATGATGCCCATAGTCGTCGCCATCAATGCGCTTGAGTCCACGGTCGACAAGCTTTCCGATGAGGCGCTTCGCGCCAAAACCATCGAGTTTCGCGCGCGCATCGCGCAACGCCTTGAAGGCATCACCGACGCCGATGCGCGCAAGGAAGCTGAACGCGCGGCGCTCGACGAGGTACTGCCCGAAGCTTTCGCGGTGGTGCGCGTGGCCGGCTGGCGCACCGTGCAGATGCGTCACTTCGATGTGCAGCTGATCGGCGGCATGGTGCTGCACCAGGGCAAAATCGCCGAAATGAAGACCGGCGAAGGCAAGACCCTCGTCGCGACGCTCTCCTGCTACCTCAACGCGCTTGCCGGGCATGGCGTTCACGTGGTCACCGTGAACGATTACCTGGCCAAGCGCGACGCCGAGTGGATGGGCAAGATCTACGAGTTTCTCGGCCTCACCGTCGGCGTCATCGTCCATGACCTGAACGACGACGAGCGCCGCAAAGCCTATGCCGCGGATATCACCTACGGCACCAACAATGAATTCGGCTTCGACTATCTGCGCGACAACATGAAGTTCGACATCAAGGATTGCGTCCAGCGGGGCCACTACTATTCCATCGTTGACGAAGTTGACTCGATCTTGATTGACGAGGCGAGAACGCCGCTGATCATCTCCGGCCCTACCGACCAGACGACCGACAAGTATGCGCGCGCACGCCAGATCATTCCCAAGCTCGAGCTCGGCGAAGAGGTGGAATACCTCGACCACAAACGGCAGCAGGAACTGGGCATCCAGCTCGGCGAGGGAGAAAAGTTCTTCTCCGGCGACTACGTGGTCGACGAAAAGCACCGCACTATCGGCGTGACCGACCAGGGGTGGGAAACGATTGAAAAGCTGCTGGGCATCGGCAACATCGCCGACGCGGAAAACTGGGACCTGAAGCACTTTGTCGAGACCGGCATTAAGGCCCATGCTCTCTACAAGCGCGACGTCGACTACGTGGTGAAAGACGGCGAGGTGATCATCGTCGATACCTTCACGGGCCGCTTGATGCCGGGCCGCCGCTGGTCCGATGGGTTGCACCAGTCCATTGAAGCGAAAGAGAACGTGGCCATTCGCAAGGAAGACCAGACACTGGCGACCATCACTTTCCAGAATTACTTCCGGCTCTACCAGAAGCTGAGCGGCATGACCGGTACGGCGGAGACCGAAGCCGCCGAATTCGAGAAGATCTACAAGCTCGAAATCGTGGTCATCCCCACCAACCGTCCGCTTCTGCGCGTCGAAAACTCCGATGTGGTCTTCCGCACCACGAAAGAGAAATATAAAGCGGCGGCCGACGAAATTGCGGAGCTTCACGAGCGGAACCAGCCTGTCCTGGTCGGCACCACGTCCATTGAAAAAAGCGAACTGCTCTCGGGCATTCTGCAGCGCAAAGGCGTCAAGCACGTGGTGCTGAATGCCAAACAGCACGAGCGCGAAGCGGAGTACGTGGCGCAGGCGGGCCGTCTGGGCATGGTCACCATCGCCACCAACATGGCGGGCCGCGGCACCGACATTCTGCTGGGTGGCAATGCCGACTTCATGACGCGCAAAGAGCTGGTTGACAAGAAAATGGCCCGCGCCCTGAGCGTCGCTGAAGGCGCGATTAACCCCATGGCGCCGGCCGGCTTCCAGCGTTTCTACTATCAAGGCCAGGAGTTTGAGGTATCGGAACCCGACTGGGCAGGAGTGAACAAGACGCACGCCGCCTCCGCAGCGCGGGACCATGACCAGGTGATCGATGCAGGCGGTCTCTTCATCCTGGGCACCGAGCGCCACGAGTCGAGGCGTATCGACAACCAGCTCCGCGGTCGCGCAGGCCGGCAGGGCGACCCGGGGGCTTCACGCTTCTACCTCTCGCTCGAAGACGATCTGATGCGCATCTTCGCCAAGCAGTGGGTATCGACGCTGCTGGAGCGGCTGGGCATGGAAGAAGGTGTGCCTATCGAGTCGCGCATGATTTCGAAACGCATTGAGGGCGCGCAAAAGGCCGTTGAAGCGCAGAACTTTGAATCGCGCAAACACCTGCTGGAATACGACGACGTGATGAACAAGCAGCGCGAGGCTGTCTACGGCCTGCGTCACCAGCTTCTCGAAGGCGTGGAACAGCGCGAGCTGATCCTCGAAGACTACGTCGGGGGCATTCTCAGCGAGCTGCTCGACGAGTTCGCCGGCGAAAAGGTGCGCCCCGAGCAGTGGCGCCTGAAGGAACTCGACGAGAAACTCATCGGGCACTTCGGTCTCAGCATGGGCGCGGCGGGCATCGAGGCGCAGCAGTTCTCGCGGCACGAGCTGGGCGATGCCATCTTCGACAAGCTCAAAGCATCGTACGAAGCCAAGGAGAAGATCCTCAGCAACGAGATGATGCGCTATCACGAGCGCATGGTGATGTTGAGCGTAATCGACGGGCTGTGGAAGGATCACCTGCTCTCGATGGATCATTTGAAAGAAGGCATCGGCCTGCGCGGCTATGCGCAGCAGGATCCGCTGGTGGCTTACAAAAAGGAATCGTTCGACATGTTCGAAGCCATGATGCAGAAGTTCCAGGAAGACACGGTGCGCTTCCTCTTCCGCATGCAGATTGTGGGCCCCGACGGTCAGCCAATCAACGCTGCGCCGGAACCGCGGCGCGTGGTTCCTGCCGCGCCTCCGGTAGAAAGTGCAGCACAGTCTATGAACGGCAATGGTTTGCATCCGCGCGAGATCAGCATTCCAGTACGCCAGCCCTCGACGACCATTGACGCCATCGAGAAGGAGTTCCAGCGCAAGAAGCAGCGTGAGCTGGCGGTGGCAAGCCGCGCGGGCGCGGGCGAAGCGAGCGCGCCCCAGCAGCGCCACGCGGGCGAGAAGGTGGGGCGCAACGATCCCTGCCCCTGCGGCTCAGGCAAAAAATACAAGAAGTGCCACGGGGCAGAACAATAAGGGATCAGACCAAGAGCCGGTCCGGATCGGCTGACCGAGGAATTTGGCGCGCGGAAGATCGACGAACTTTCCGCGCGCCGCACCTTACGGCTGCAGGTCGAACTTGATATCCAAATCTTCGGTCGATGCCGCGGACGCCGAGGCGAACTTCCATTTGCGCACTGCATCTTCGGCGGAGACCGACAGCATGTGATTGCCGCTCACCGTCTTCACGTCGGTCACTTTCCCATCGGGATCCACGGATGCTTCCAGCTTCACCACGCCGCTGATGCGCATCCGCTTGGCTACTTCGGGATACACCGGCGACACGCGGGACTTAACCGCTCTCTGCTCGGCACTCGCTACACACACCGCGGCAACGACCAAACCCATCACCCATAGCCGCAGCCCTCGCACTGTACCCTTCCGCATCGTTCGCACGTTCCACGTACCTCCGTATCCCCAACCCATCGGCGCAGAGGTGCGCGACTTGAAGGGTGTCTCAGGGTGGCACGAACCGCGAACAAATTGCTGACAAAGAGCCGATCGCGGAGGCAAGGAGTCTGGATATGCGATTGCGCGGGCGGGTCTGCTCTCAACGGCCCACAGCCGCGGCAATCGCCTCGAAGGTAAGGTCCTGCGCCGTCGAATTGTGGTCCATGCGCCACTGGTCAAAGAGCCGGCCATAGCTGAGCGTCATGTACTGGGAGGTATCGACGCTGAGCCGCGCTGCGGTCGAGTCAATCCAGCCGGGTGTGCCTTCGAGTTCGGCAAAATTGCCGATCGGCGTCTCGTCGACCACGCAGTGCCCCTCGCCATCGGTCCACTCCGAGCGCCATTTCTCATAGCGAAACGAAACCACCAGCCCCAGCGATTGAAACATATCCGCAATCGCTCGACCGTCAGCCACTTCGGTTTCGGTTTCGATGCGATGCTTGTGCCGGTCTTCAGCCGGGCCTACGTCTGGCAGGCGCTTGTGCGTCACCACCCACTTGTCGCCATAGTGGCGCAAGCGCAGAATCTCAGTGCGCCCGCGCATTGTCCGCTCCGGGGTGTCATAGAGCGCGTTGCTCTCAAACGTTCGGGGAGTCTCGAGTCGAAAATCGGCCGCCTCAAGCCGCGCGCAAAATCGCGCGACATCGTCGACCGCAAATTTGATTTCCGTCTCAATCGCCATCGTAACCAGTGAGTATACGGCAGAAGACTTCTTGGCCCTCGGTCCGCGACAATAGAAGGGTGAAGACCCTTCGCCTGGCCATCGATCCCGCGCACCTCGATTCCGCGGACGCGCGCCAGGCCATCGCACAAGCGGCTGAAATTCTGCGCCGCGGCCGACTCGTTGCCCTGCCCACCGAAACCGTCTACGGTCTTGGTGCGCATGCACTCGATGTTGCGGCGGTGGCGCGCATCTTCGAGGCCAAGCAGCGCCCGGCGTGGGACCCGGTCATTGTGCACATCGCCGGCCCTGTAACCTCAAACCCGATGCTCGACGCGCTGGTCACGGAGGTCCCGACCCATGCCCGCGCCCTGATCGCAGCTTTCTGGCCGGGCCCCCTCACGCTGCTTCTTCCCCGCTCCACCGCCGTGCCCGATGCGGTTACCGCGGGACGCCCGCTCGTCGGCATCCGCATGCCTGCACACCCGGTGGCCTTTGCGCTCATTCAACAAGCAGGAATCCCGATCGCCGCGCCCAGCGCCAATCGCTTCGGCCATACCAGCCCCACCACCGCCGACCACGTGCTCGACGACCTCGACGGACGCATCGACGCGATTCTCGATGCCGGCCCCACGCAGCACGGCCTCGAATCGACGGTGCTCGATCCCAACCAGTCGCCGATGCGCATCTATCGCCCGGGCGCGATCTCGGCGGAACAGATCCGGGCGGTCGCGGGTCCGGCGGAAAACTATTCGACCCTGCACAGTCCAGCTTCGGAGCCCATCGAGGCGCTTCCTTCGCCCGGCGTGGGCATTCGCCACTACGCGCCGCGTGCCCGGCTCATCCTGCTCGATGCGCCTTTGCCTGCGCTACGAGACCGCTTGGCCGATGCCGTCAAGATGCATGCCGGCGAATCGGTCGGCATCCTGCTGCCGGCCGAACTTTCTGACACGCCCGCCGCAAAGGCGGGAGAAAACCTGCACGTCTACCCCTGGGGTCGCTGGTCATCCCATGAAGAGCTCGCGCGCAATCTTTATGCAGGAATGCGCGCCCTGGACGCGGCAGGCTGTGCGGTCATCCTGTGTCCTTTGCCGCCCGCCGAAGGCTTAGGCGCTGCCATTCGTGATCGCCTGCGCAAGGCCGCGCTCTAGACCAGCTGCTGAAAAGCCAGGCACACGACCGCGCGGCAATCCTGCCTCTCACAGCCGACTCGCAACCGAGAATCGCGCTTGCTACTGCGCGTTCTCACCCAGCTTGTACATGTATTTGATCGACGACTTGTACACCAGGACCTTGTTCCGCCCGCGCACCTTCAGCACATGGCGGTCGTACCACTCGATGCAGCCCTCGATGTGCTCGCCGTCGGCCAGCACGATCACCATCGGTGTCTGCGCCTGGATCTGCTTTTGCAGGTAGAACAGCTCGGCCTGCCGGAGGCCCTGATTTTCATCCTGCATATGGTTGGAAATATGGAAAGGCATCGGCGCCTTCTTCACATTCCGAGATAGGGTCAAAGGGCCATCGTTGGGCAGCCCGGGGATAGCGGCATGAAAGCTCATGGTTACGATCCTCCTTGGTGTGCTTGAGGTCCGATACCGAAACGACAACAGTCCAGGGAAAATAAAAGGTAACGCAGCCCGCCGCTTTTTTATGGGCTCGCGGCTCGGGAGAGAACAACCGGTTACGTCCCCACCCACGAGGCGTAACTGGAAAAGACAAGAGTGCACTGCCAGGGGAGCCCTGCTTCAGCCGGTGTACGGTCAAAGGGATTGCCTGATTCTACTCGAAAAGATGCGGGGGAATTGTTACAGGTTGCATTTTGTGAGGAAGGCCCGCATCAGCGCTCCGCCAGGCTCGTGGCCATCGCATCCAGCGACAACGAGCGCAGCAGGTTGCGCCGCATGCCCTGCTCCACCTGGACCAGGGCGCGCGCTGCGCCCTCAATCCAGTCCACGGTCAGCCCCTCGGCCATCCGTGATAACTCGGCTGTCAGGTCCACGTTGCGTATCAGGGCGGGGGTGCCGGCCACCATCAGCAGCAAGTCCTCCATCAGGCTGCCCAACGCGCGCAGAAGGTTCAGGGTCATCTGTTGTCCATCGGCTCCGGCCCGGTAGGCTTCCGTCGCGTGAAACAGCTGCGAGTAATCCGGTTCGCCGCGAGCCGTCCTGAGGATCAGCAGGGCATCCTGGCGGCCGGCCACATAGGCCGCCAAATCAAAGGTCAGCGCCCGGCCAACCGCCCCGTCGGCCAACCGCGCCACCAGCGCCCGGTCCTTGGGCTTTAGTTCGGTGCGTCGCGTCTCGAGCAGAGTCTCCAGTTCCGCGCCCGGCAGCGCTCCCAGACGGTGGATCATCGTGCGCGAGCGAATGGTCGGCAACAGCTCCTGCGGATTCTCCGTAAGCAGGATCAGCGACGCGTATGGGGGCGGCTCTTCCAGCACTTTGAGTAAACTATTCGCCGCCTCTTTCATGAAGGCCGACGACGTGAAGATCGTGATCGCGCGGTGGGCCTCGACCGGCGGCCGATAGTAGGCGGCGTGAATCACCTGCCGCACCTGCCCCATCTTGATCAGAAGCTGCGGCGGATCAGGAGGCACGATCAACACATCGGGATGAGTCTGCACGAGGATGCGCGTCTCGCGCTTGTCGGCATCGCGCATCTCGTCGCGCGCCGTCACGGCCTCGGTTACGCGCTCGTCCAGATTGGATGCTTCGCCGATGCGCTCGCAATTCCTGCAGCGGCCGCAAAAATCGGGCAGCCCGTCGGTTTCAGTCGGGTTGAGGCAATTGACGGCCCGCGCCAGCATGAGAGCCAGCGTGTATTTGCCCGCGCCCTTGGGCCCGGCCAGGATCATCGCCTGTGGAAAGCGCCCGGAAGCGATTGACTCGCGCAGCCGCCTCACCGTCGCCGTGTTGCCTAGGAATTCCTGGAAGCCCACGTCCTGAGTCTACGGCACCCGGTGCCTTCGATCCCCTCAATGCCCGCCCGGCGCGCCGCCGCCCAGCTTGAAGCGCCCCGTCAACAACACGAGCGGCGCAGCAAGCAGCGTCATCACGCCGATCAGGTGAAAACAATCCATGAAGGCCAGCAGATGGGCATGCGCCTGCAGCTGGTTGTAGACCTGGGCATAGGCAACCTTGACGGCATCAGCCGGCGCAAATCCGCGCGCTTGCAAAAACGCGGCCGACTGCTGCACGTGCTGTTGAAGCCATGGAGAGGAGGCCGGCAGGTTGTAGCCCATCGACGCTTGATGAAAATTGAGGCGCCGATCAGAGAACGTGTTGATGAACGCGATACCGAAGCTGCCGCCCCAGTTGCGGAAAAAGTTGGTCAGCGACGAGGCCTTATTGTTCTCGTTTGGCTTGAGCTGCGAATAGGCGATCACCGAGAGAGGCACGAAGAAGAAGGCATACCCCAGCCCCTGCAGAGCGCGCGCCAGGGCGTAGTGGTTGTAGTCGGTGTCGAGGTTGAAGTGGCCGTAGTGAAGAAACGAAAGCCCGACCACCAGCACCGCGCCCAGCAGCAGAATCTTCGGCGACACAATCTGCCGTTGCACCAACTGCGCACCGACAGGCGCCAGGACCGTAATCACGAGCGCCCCTGGTCCCAGCACTAAGCCGGCATCGATGGCGCGATAGCCATAGAGCGATTGCAGAATCTGCGGAATCATCGTGGTCGATGCAAAAAGGCCGACGCCGAAGACGAAATAGCAAAAGTTGGCGATGGCGAAGTTGCGCGACTTGAGCAGGCGCAGTTGGATCACCGGATCGCTCTGGCGCAGTTCCCAGAAGATTGCTGCGCCCAGGGCCGCGATCGCGACCACAAACATGCAGGTGATGAAATTCGACCCGAACCAGTCATCGATCTCCCCGCGATCGAGCATCACTTCGAGCGCCGCGGAGCCGAGCCCAATGAGCGCGATCCCGATACCATCCACGCGCAGCTTGCCGTCGGGCCCGCGCACCGTATTGCGTTCCTCGGCAAACTCTGGCGGGTCATGCACGAAGCGGCTGGTGAGAAACAACGACAGCAGGCCGACAGGAATATTGATAAAAAAGACCCAACGCCAGTTGTAGTTGTCCGTGATCCATCCGCCCAGGACTGGACCGATGGCCGGTGCCGTCACAATGGCCATTGTATAAAGCGCGAAGGCCGAGGCGCGCTTGTTGGCGGGAAAGGTATCGACAAGGATCGCCTGTTCCACTGGCGCCAATCCGCCGCCGCCGATGCCCTGCAGCACCCGCGCCAAAAGCATGATGCCGAGGCTCGGCGCAATCCCGCAGAAAAACGACGCGATGGTAAAGAGCGCGACGCAAGCCAGGTAGTAGTTCTTGCGTCCCAGCACGCGCGAGAGCCATGCCGACATGGGCAGGACCACCGCATTGGCGACGAGATAGGTGGTCAGGATCCATGTCACTTCATCGTTGGACCGCCCCAGGCCGCCGGCGATATAGGGCAGCGATACGTTGGCAATCGAAGTGTCGAGCAGTTCCATGAAGGTCGCCAGCGTGACCGTGAGGGCAATGACCCACGGATTGACGGCCGGTTTGGCGAGAGTCAGCGGACGGGGAAGCGGCGGCGCGGATGCGAGGGCAGTAGCCAAGGGTTGCCTCGGGGATGAAAATCTGAGACCGATCGGTCTCGTGTTTCATCTGATCCAGTGAGAAAGCGACCGATGCGTCTTTTTTGCGGTATGCTTGCTGGACAAGGACTTCGACCATGCACAAAGGTGAGTTGACGCGGCAACGAATCGTCGAGCTCGCCGCGCCGATCTTCAATCAACGCGGCTATGCGGGCTGCTCGATGCAGGATGTGATGGAAGCGACGGGTCTGGAAAAAGGCGGCCTCTATCGCCATTTCGCGAGCAAGGAAGAGCTCGCCGCCGAAGCGCTTCGGCACGCGCTCAAGAATTCCGTCAAGCTGCGAACAGACGGGCTCGAATCGATTGCGAGTGCGCTCGAACGCCTGCGTTTCATTGTGCGGCGGTTTGTCGCAATGCCGTCCGCGATGCCAGGGGGCTGCCCGCTGATGAACACGGCCATCGACGCCGATGATGGCAATCCCGTCCTGCGCAAGCTGGCGCAGGATGCCATCACAGACTGGAAGGCGCGGCTTGCCGCCATCGTCGAAGAAGGCAAACGGCGGCGTGAGATCCGGCTGAGCGTCGATCCGCAGCGCATGGCCAACACCATTGTCGCTTCTCTCGAAGGCGGCCTCATGATTAGCCGTATCGAGGGTTCGCGGGCGCCGTTGCGCGATGTGCAGCAGTCCCTGGATTGGTTGTTGAACGAAATCGCCTGCAAAACGCGCGGATAGGGGCGGATATCGGCCAGGCAGGAATTTCGCTGTATTTCCTGCCTATTCGCGTTGCCCGTACAATAGGAGAGAAAGCCCGGCGCGACCGATGGCCGCACACAAGGACCCCCAAAACCCCAACCCGACCAAGGACGCGGAGCGCAAGCCCGACCTGCGCAAGTTTGACGATGACTCGGTTGGCAAGGTCTATGACTCGCGCCTCATGCGGCGTCTCGGCCGATACCTGCTTCCGTACTGGTGGCAGTCCGCGGTTTCAGCGATCTCCGTCTCCCTGAAATCTCTCAGCGATGTTGCCGGTCCGTTCCTGGTGATGATCGGCATCGACCGCTACTTTCCTACCGGTCCTGAAGCACAGCGCTCCGTGGCCTCCGCAAGCCACGGCTTCGGCTCCGCCCCGTGGCTCACCCACCGTCTCAATCCTGATCCCGTACGCGGCATCACCGAGCTTGCCGGCATCTATCTCGTACTCCAGATCTCCGCGTATCTCTTCGAATTCATCCAGACCTACCTGATGCAGTGGACCGGCCAGAAGATCATGTTCGATCTGCGCCGCGAAATCTTCCGCCACATGCAGCGCATGCACGTGGGCTTCTTCGATACCCACGCGGTGGGCCGCCTGGTCACGCGCCTGACCTCCGACGTGGACGCCATCAACGACATGTTCACGGGCGGCATCCTCGCCATCGTCGACGACTTCTTCACGCTGACCATCATGGCCATCGTGATGCTGAGCATCAACTGGTGGCTCGCCCTGCTGGCTTTCTCGGTGCTGCCGGTCATTCTGGTTGTAACGCGCCTCTTCCGCAACAGTGTGCGCGAGAGCTACAGACGCGTCCGCGCGGCCATCGCTCGTATCAACAGCTTCACGCAAGAACATGTCAGCGGCATGCGCGTGGTGCAGCTTTTCAACCGCGAGCAGCGCGCCTTTACCGATTTCGAAGCCGTCAATCGCCTCCACATGATCGCGTTCAAAGACACGATCTTCGCCTACGCGCTGTACTACCCCGCGGTAGAGTTGCTTTCGGCCATCGCCATCGCGCTGGTGATCTGGCGCGGCGGATTCGGCGTGCTCGCCGGCTCGGTGACGATCGGCATGCTGGCCAGCTTCAACATGTACTCGCAGCGTTTCTGGCGGCCGATTCAAGACCTGAGCGACAAATACAACATCTTGCAAGCCGCCATGGCTGCCTGCGAACGCATCTTTAAGCTGCTCGACACCGCGCCCGAGATCGTAAGCCCCGCACATCCGCGCAGCGGCGACGGCAGCAACCGCATCGAATTTCGCCGCGTCTGGTTCACCTATCAGAAACTCACCCCCGAGCAGCAGGCTGCCGTCCACCGCGTCGCACGGGCGCAGAATGCCAGCGCCGAGTTCGCCGCTCTCAAAGACATCGAGTGGATTCTCAAGGACGTTAGTTTTGTTATCGAGCCCGGCCAGACCATCGCCATCGTGGGTCACACGGGCGCAGGCAAAACCACCCTCACCAGCCTGATGATGCGTTTCTATGACGTCACGGCCGGCCAGATCCTCGTCGATGGCGTCGACTTGCGCGAGCAGGACCTGACCCGGCTCCGCCAGCACTTCGCCGTCGTCCTGCAGGATCCCTTCCTCTTCACCGGGACGATCGCCGAAAACATTCGCCTGGGGAACGATTCCATCACCGACGAGCGCATGGTGCGCGCCGCGCGCGACGTGAACGTACTGGACTTCGTCGAGAGCCTGCCCGACGGCTTCAACGAGCCGGTGCGTGAGCGCGGGAACTCCCTTTCGACCGGCCAAAAGCAACTCGTCAACTTTGCGCGCGCGCTGGCCTACGACCCGCACATCCTCATCCTCGACGAAGCCACGTCGAGCGTGGATACCGACACCGAACTGCGCATCCGCAGCGCACTCGAACGCATGGTCGAGGGCCGTACCAGCGTCCTCATTGCCCATCGCCTTTCGACGGTGCAGCGCGCCGATGCCATCCTCGTGATGCACAAGGGACAGCTGCGCGAGATGGGAAGCCATCAGGAACTGCTGGCCCAGCGCGGCCTCTACTGGAAGCTCTACCAGCTGCAATACAAGGATCAGGAGCTTGGCGCGCCGCACCTGCCAGCGCACGAGCCGTCTGAATCGTCGATCGCCCCGGCCCTATAAGCGATCGCCTGCGCAAATCCCCGCTCCCAGCGCGCCGATTCGCGTTTCGAGCTATCATGAAGTATCGTAGTCTGTTCCGCGTTGGTTCCCATTCGGGCTCGGCGGAAGCGACTGTTGCACAGGAATCCATGAACGCATCTGCCCACCCCCGAATCGAGCTCTTCGACACCAGCCTGCGCGACGGGCTGCAGCAACCGAATCTCGAAATCTCGGTGCCCAACGCGGTGATGCTGCTACAGCGCATGGGCGCCTTTGGCGTTCATTTTGCCGAAATCGGTTTTGCCGGCGCCAATGAGTTTGTGCGTGACCTGACCGCTGCTCTGTTGTCGGTTGACACCGGAGCCATGAAGCTGGCTCTCTTTGGCCGTACGCGCGGGCGCGGCACCAAGGTGCAGGAGTGGCCCGACGTGCAGTTCATCCTCCGCCATAAGCGCCGCGTCCCGGTGGCTGTCGTGGTCGTCAAATCGCGCCTCCTCGACGTGGAGAAATCCCTCGAGACCACACCCGAAGAAAATCTGCGCATGGCGTGGGAGACGATCGATTGCCTGCAGGACAACGGCCTCGAAGTGATCGTGGACCTCGAGCATGCCATGGACGCTTTCTGCGGACGCCGCGAGAACGGCACGCTCGGCACAGACGCGCAGCGGCAACGAAGCACCGACTATTTTCACCAACTTGCTGACCAGTGCGTTCGCCAGAAAGTGAGCCGCATTGTGGTGTGCGATACGACCGGCGGCGCGAGTCCTGAAGAAGTGACCGACGCGATTGCCGGTCTCCGCCAACGATCTCCGAACGCAGCCGTGGGCTTTCACGGCCACACCGATCGCGGCCTAGGCGTCGCCAACACGCGAGCTGCCATCCTTGCCGGGGCGGACCAGGTGCAGGGCACGCTCATCGGCACGGGCGAGCGCTGCGGCAACGTGAACCTGACTACCGTGATCGGCGGCATGCAAATGCGCGGCGAGGCGCAGTTCGTCTCGCTCGAAGCGTTGCGCGGGCTCACCAGCCTCGCGCATTCGGCTTACGCGGCCTTCGGGCTCGAGCCGCCGCACGGTGCGCCCATTGTCGGCACCGGCGCCTTCGGCACATGGGCGGGCATGCATGGCTCGAGCGAACGAAAAAATCCCGGCGCGTATCTGTGGTGCGATCCGGCGCGCGTCGGCGCCAACCCCACCATCGGCGTCAACGCGCAATCGGGTAAAGCCAACGTCATGCTGCTGTCCGAAGCACTGGGCGTGCCGCTCAACTCGGCGCAGGCGCAAGCCCTGATCGATGCCAATACGCCGATGATCGAAGGCGGCGGATTCACGGCCAGCGAGGTTTCTTTCCGCCTGGCCAGCATGCGCGTGCTCGGCACTCTTCGCGACTCGTTCGGCATTCGCAGCTGGCGCGTCTTCGACGAGTCCGACGAGATCGGCAACCGTTTCGTCCAGGCCTTTATGACGCTTTCGGTTGGCGAGTCAACCCTTGCCACCACGCGCGCAGAAGGCGCCGGCCCCGTCGACGCGCTCACCAAGGCCATGCGCCACGAGCTCGAGAAGTGGTATCCGGCGCTCACCCGGATGCGTCTCGGCACCTTCACGGTCACCGCGCTCGACGTCTCGGCCCACGATTCGGCTGCGCATGTGCGGGTCACCGTCAGCTTTCATGCCGATGGCTTTGAGCCGTGGATCACTGCGGGCGTGAGCAGCGACATGAACCAGGCCGCGCTGATCGCCATCGTCGACGGCTTCCACTATTGGCTGCTCATCCACTCCGAAGCACCAGATCTGGGCGCCCGCGATTTTCGCGGGCCGGCTGATCAAAGCACCGACCGGACACCCGGTGCGATAGCGTCCTCGAAGTCGTAAAAGATATTTACAGTTACGGGCAAGAAGCCAAGGGCTTTAGTGCCTCTGAGAAGCAGTTTGTGACGAAACAGGTTCTTCTGGCGAACTCCGCCGCGTTCGCGTGAGCAGCCTTGCCCGCGAGCCGGTGTAAACTGAGGTCCATTCTCGACTCTTGCTTCCCTGCTTAGGACCTTGCGTGAAAAGTGCAAAGACAGCGCGCGCCGACGGCTTCGTGGTCATGGTGTTAGGGGCACTCGGATTCGTTGCGATCAATTTCCTCTTCCTCTACATGGCGCGGCGCAGTGAGAATACACTGATCGATTTCAAGTCCGCCTATATCGCCGGACGATGTCTCTTGCAAAATCTCGATCCCTACAGTCATGAGAACCTCCTCCGCGTATTCCAGGGATTGCTGGGCGAGATTTCGTCCGGCTCTTCCGGAACCTACGTCAGAGAAGTTGCCACGATGCAGGTGTATTTTCCTAGCGCATTCGCGATCACAGTTCCGCTGGCAACACTGCCTTTTGGAATCGCCGAGGCAGTTTGGGTCATGCTCACCGCGGCATCTTGTTTAGTCGCCGCCTTTCTGGTCTGGGATCTCGCCGCAGAAGCTGCGCCGCTGTTGTCGGCAACGCTCTTGTGCTTCTATTTCCTCAATGCGGAGACCTCCATCATTTGGGGCAACGCCGCCGGTCTTGCGGTCAGCCTCTGCATTATCGCTGTCTGGTGCTTCCTTCGAGAGCGGTATGTACCAGTAGGCATTGTGTGCCTCGCGGTGAGTCTCGCGCTGAAGCCACATGATTCCGGCCTTGTCTGGCTCTTCTTTTTGCTGGCGGGTCGGGTCCACCGTCGGCGTGCAGGGCAAACACTGGCGGTGCTGGCTGCCCTGACGCTGCCTTTCGCCCTGTGGATCTGGCGCCTCGCGCCGCACTGGATCGGAGAAATGAACGCCAACTATGCGGCTCTCTTCGCGCGCGGAGCCATCGACGATCCGGGGCCTGCGGCCGGTCTTGTCCGCGGAGCGTGCCTGATCACCTCGTTGCAAACGGTATTCAGTGTGATTTGGGATGATCCGCGCTTTTACAATCTCGCAAGCTACGCCGTTTGCCTGCTGCCTGTGGGAGTTTGGATACGGCTAAGCATCCGCACGCGCGGCAGGCTCGAGCCAATCTCGATGCTGCTGGCCGCAGCCGCCGCGCTGTCGCAGCTCCCCACCTATCACCGCATTTATGACGCAAAGCTCGTCATCTTGGCAGTTCCCGCATGTGCACTCCTGTGGGCAAAGGGTGGGCGCATGGCCAGGCTTGCTCTCCTCGTCACCCTTGCGGGATTGATCCTGACGGCTGATCTTCCATGGGCTGCGTTCCTCGCGTTCATTTCTTGGCTGCACCCAGCCGTAACCGGCTGGCCCGCGACAGTGCAAGTCATCGCCAAGGCGTTCCCTGTGCCGCTCGTTTTGCTCTGCATGGGAGTGTTTTACCTGGTTGCTGCTTCGAAGGCCCAAGAAGAAAAGACGCCAATCTCCGTCCCATGAGCGCACCTCCCTCTCCAACCGCGTTCGCCCCCTCCGACGCGAGCAAGAAGCTGCTGCCGTGGCTCGTCGCCGTCGCGTTCTTCATGGAGTCGCTCGACACCACCATCCTTAACACCGCGGTACCCGCCGTCTCTGAAGCGCTCAACGTCACATCGCTCAGCATGAAAGCCGTGCTCGCCAGCTACACCCTGAGCCTGGCAGTCTTCATCCCCATCAGCGGCTGGATGGCCGACCGCTACGGCACGCGCCGCGTCTTTGCTTCGGCCATCGGCCTCTTTTCGTTCGGCTCGCTGCTCTGCGGCCTGGCCACCAACATTCATCTGCTCGTTGCTTTCCGCGTGCTGCAGGGGATGGGCGGAGCGCTGATGGTGCCGGTCGGCCGCCTCACGCTGGTGCGGTCATTCGCCAAGTCGGACCTGGTGCGCATCATGAGCTTCGTCTCCATTCCTGCGCTCGTCGCACCAATGCTCGGGCCCATAGCCGGCGGCCTCATTGTTGCCTACTTCCACTGGCGCGTCATCTTCTTTCTTAATATTCCCATCGGGATGGTGGGCCTCGTGATGGTCTATCTTCACCTGCCCGACTTTTCTGAGGAGACGCACCCGCTCGACATCGTCGGCCTAATCCTTTTCGGCTCCGGCATCGCGCTCTTGTCCTATGTGCTCGAAGTGTTCGGCGACCACGCACTCAGCAGCCGCGAAATGACCGGCCTTCTCCTTCTCTCCTGTGCACTGCTCGCCGGCTACTGGCTCCATGCCCGCACCCTGCAATACCCCTTACTGCAGCTGCGGCTGTTCTCTGTCCGCACCTTTCGCGCCGCGGTCAATGGCGGTCTGTTCACCCGGCTTGGCATCGGGGGCGTACCGTTTCTGCTGCCGCTGCTGTATCAAACCGGCCTCGGCTACACGCCTGTGCAGTCGGGGCTGCTGATCATGCCACAGGCTCTGGGCGCTATGAGCATCAAGGCGGTCCTCCGCCCCCTGCTGTCTTTGCTTGGATACCGCGGCGTGCTCGTCTCCAACACCTTTGTCATCGGCGTGCTGCTCGCGCTCTTTTCCACCATCAACCAAAGCTCGCCCGTCTGGTTCATCGTGCTGCTGGCTTACCTCTACGGCGCATTTACCTCGCTCCAATACACCAGCATGAACACGCTGGTCTACGCCGACATCGACGAGCGCGACACCAGCAGCGCCAGCTCCATCGCCAGCACCATGCAGCAGATGGCGATCAGCTTCGGCGTCGCCGCCGCCGGGCTAACGACCGCTTTCTTTATTCCGCGTGGGGCATCGACCAATGCCACCGCGATGATTCACGGAATCCACCTGGCCTTTCGCGCCCTCGGCGGACTCACCATCGCATCCACCCTGGTCTTCGGCAGCCTCAAGAGCGACGACGGCGACGCAGTCAGCCAGCAGAAGCCTCTCCGCCAGCACCACCTCGACTGAAGCACTCGCAACCTTCCCCAACCCGTCCTTGCGGTAAGAGAGGGGCGGATCGGCTGAACTTTGCCGCCCGCACCGTACGCATGTCCTTTCGGCAGTTCCAGAATGGCTCTCCGCCGCGTCACCGGAGGAGGAAACGTTCGCCGGACGCGTAGTCCATCTTTCCCCTAACCGCCGCAGAGAACCTGCTGTCTAATGGGGTGCATGGACAGGAACGACCACACTGCGATCCGTGCAGTCCTCTCTGGAGACAGGGACGCCTACGCAGCGTTGGTCGCACAGCATAGCCGCACCCTGTTCCGCGTCGCCTTCCGCATCACGGGCAATGAAGCCGACGCCGAGGAAGTGGTGCAGGATGCCTTCCTGCGTGGATATCGGAAGCTGGAGGGTTTCGAGGCTCGGGCAAACTTCGGTACTTGGATTTACAGGATCGCGGTGCGGTGCGCGCTCGATCGCGTTACACGTCGCAGCGCGGGTAACAACAGCACGCCGATCGACGGCGACGACGAGTCGGAAACGGTGCAGATTCCCGACCGGACGCCGGGGCCCGAGCAAGTTCTTTTAAGTCGCGAAATCGGTACGTTTCGCGAGCAGGCAATGCACAGCCTCACGCCGCTGGAACGCACGGCGTTTACATTGCGCCACATGGACGATTGCTCCATGGAAGAGATTGCTGCTGCGCTGGAGATCGCGCCCAACGCCGCCAAACAGGCGGTCTACCGCGCGGTCCACAAATTGCGCCAGCGCCTTGCACTGCTGAGGGTGAAGATATGAACCATTTGAGCGAAGAGCAGCTGATCGAACTCCATGACCACGAAGACAGCCCTGATGCCGCGCGCCACCTCGATTCATGTTCGGAGTGCGCGCGGGCTTACGAAGCACTGCGTGCCGACCTGGCTGATCTGACTTCGGCCGCCGTGCCGCCGCGCGATGCGCACTACGGCGAGCATGTCTGGCAGGCAATCGCCGACCGCCTGCCTGTGTATGCGCAGGCGCCCAACCCCTGGTATCGCCGGCCTCTCTGGCTCGGCATGTGCTCCGCCGCGGCATGCAGCGTGCTCGTGGTCGCAGCCTTTTATGCCGGCCGCACGTGGGAGCATCGCCAGCCGCAACCGCATCCCACCATCGCGCAAAGTGCCGCGCCGCCCTCTCCGCCGCGCATAGTGGTGGTGCTGATGAGCGACCATCTCGATCGCTCCGAGCGTTTTCTGGTCGAGTTGAAGCACGCCAGCGCCGATGACACCGAACTGGCAAACCCGTTGCGCGACGAGGCACGCAGCCTGCTGGTTGCCAATCGCAAGTGCCGGCAAGAAGCCGAGCAAGACAACGATCCGGCCCTGACCCACGCGCTCGATCACCTGAACCAACTGCTGAGTGAGATGGCCAATCAGCCCGGCGGCTTGAACGCCGCGTCCATCTCCAGGCTCAAAAGCGAGATGAACGCAGAAGGCCTGCTCTTCGAAGTCCGCGTGTTGCGTTCGCGGCTTCCCAAGAGGCACCTGAATCAGAACGGAGGAAATGCATGAAACCCGCATCCGGAGTTCTCGTCCTTGTTGTAACTGCCCTTCTTGGTGCAGCGCACGGTTTGGGTGCGCAAGGGGGACCGGGAGAAGGCTTCCTCTCCGCACACGCTTCGCTCGATCTCTCGGTCGCCGCGGACCAGGCCGCATCCGACGACAACGACTATGCAGCCGGAGTCCGCGCCATCAACAGCGGCCGCTGGACCGACGCCATCACCCTCTTCAACCGCGTGCTCGCCGAGGATGCCAGCCATGCCGAGGGAGCCCTGTATTGGAAGGCCTATGCCGAGAACAAGCAGGGGCAGGGCGCGAGTGCCCTCGCCACGTGTTCCGAGCTGCGCGGCGCGCATCCCGGCAGCAACTGGATCGAGGACTGCGGCGCCCTGGAGATTGAGATTCACGCACGCAACGGGCATCCCGTCCAACCCAACGCGCAGCAGAGCGACGACCTGAAGCTGCTCGCGCTCGCTTCGCTCATGCAGCACGACGAAAAGAGCGCGCTTGCGGAGATCGACCAGATCCTCAACAGCAACGAATCCTCTGAGAAGCTGAAGCAAGGCGCGGTCTACCTCATGGGCCAGCATCACTCCGACACGATCTATCCCCAGATCGCGCGGCTCGGCTTCGTCGATGGCGACGTGCGCGTGGCGCGTGGCATCGACGACAAGCGCCATAAGAGCTCCACATGGGAAGTCGCAGAGGCAAATCTTCCCCTCGAGGCAGGCTTCAGCATCGTGACCGGCGAGGGGCGCGCGGAAATCGAGCTTGAGGATGCGTCCACTCTCTATCTCGCGCCGAATTCCGTGATCACTGTGAACGAACTCAGCACCACCGAAGGCATTCCCCACACCGACCTCGGACTGCTCTCGGGCACTGTCACGCTCCATGTGCACCCGTATGTTTCCGGCGAGGAGTTCATTCTGCGCACGCCCACCGACAACCTCGTCACTCGGTATCCGCAAACGGCCTTCTTCCGCATCACCAGCTACACCGACGGCATGGCCTTCACGCCCATGGGTGGCGGAAAGCTGAACGTGATCAACGGCCTTGGCCCTGATCAGGAAGACCTGACCTCGGGCCAGACAATCTACTTCAAAGAGGGCCGCCGCATCGTCGAAGCGGGACCGATTCATCCTCCCGACTTCACAAGCTGGGACCATTGGGTCGCGGACCGCACGACCGCCCGGGCTGTGGCCACTGCCGATGCGCTCGAAGCCTCCGGACTCAGCGCACCGATTCCCGGCCTGGCCGATCTTGCCAGCGAGGGTCACTTCTTCTCCTGCGAACCCTACGGCACTTGCTGGGAGCCGAACGCCTCAGCCGAGGAGCATGCGACGACAGCGGTGCCCGCGAAGAGTCTGGTCGCCGCAACAGGAGACAAAGCGCCCGAGCAGAGCGAAGTGGTCGCACGTGCCGCCGTCGAAACCTCCTCAGGCCAGACAGCAACCCCCAAGCGAAACATCGGCTTCATCGGCCCTCCCGCAGCTTCAGGCCCTCCCCCGGAGTATGCCGAGTACGGCACGTTCCTGCCATGCGTTGCCGACGATCTGCGCGCCTACGGCTATCTCCCCGTCATGCTGCAGGCCCGCCCGTGGAACTGGGCGCTCTGCCACTCGGGCAGCTGGATCTACCGCAACAATCGCTATCTCTGGGTCGTCGGCCATCGGCATCACCTGCCCTGCGTGCACTGGATCAAGAGCGGGCATACCATCGCCTTCGTTCCCATCCATCCCCACGACGTGAAAGATCACATGCCGGTGAATCGCAAGGGAACCGTCTTCGCCGTCAATCCCCATGGCGGGCACGCCATCGAGCGAATTCATCTAGGGAACGAGGCACAGGTGGAAATGCTCAACGAAGCGCCCAAGGAGTTCCGCACGGCGGTTGTGCTGCCCTTGCCGCGTGCCTCGGAGCCGCGCATGGAAGCACACGCGCTCAAGGATTTTGTGGCTGCGAAAAATGCGCCAGTCCGGCCTACGGGCATTCCCATCACCTTCAATTCCAAATCGCAGAACTTCATGATGCCCCACGAAGTAATGCATGGCGGCCACCCCGTTTCGGTTCCCATGCCGATCAGCAACCGCGGCGGCAGTCTGCAATCGCACGCCGGCAGCTTCGGCGGCTCCTATGGCGGATACCACGGCGGCTTGAGCAGTGGATCTAGCGGCGGCTATCACGGCGGAGGCAGCGGCGGCTCGTTCCATGGCGGTGGCGGCGGTGTTGCCTCAGGCGGCGCCTCCCACGGAGGCGGTGGAGGAGGAGGTGGCGCGGTCAGCGCGGGATCTTCCGGCGGCGGGGCTTCGAGCGGAGGTGGTGGAGGCGGGCACAAATAAGCGCCAGTTTCTTCCCGCACTTCACTATCTGTCCAACAGACATAAAGGCCGCTCCGCGGATTCCGCGCGGCGTCGATTCCAGGCTTGCGTGGATCTCGGCGACGCGATGCTTCACCGTGGTGCCGTTGACTTCTTCGGCGTACTCACGATAGCGAATCTGGCCATCGACGCTGATGAGCTGGCCCTTCTGGAGAGTCTTCGCAAAGCGCGAAAGATTGCGCCAGGCGTAGACGCGGTGCCACTCGGTGCGGCTTTCGTAGTCGCCTTGATCGTTCTTCCAGCTGTCCTTGGTGGCGATGCTCAGGACAACGTACTCCTGCTGGTTCTTGTCCGTTTTGGCTTCAGCGTTGTGACCGATGCGACCGATGAGAAGTGTGCGATTGTACATTTTGTAGCTCCTGTGTTGAGGGATTTCCCGCTGGGTGCGGTACATGCTTGCCCG
>DATDIQ010000038.1:0-52916 GCA_036520995.1 Occallatibacter sp. | reverse complement strand
CTAAGGAACCTCTGCACAAGTCCGCAGCCTGCGTGATTGTTGAATAAACTATAAGCATGCAACGAGGGGCAGGTTTTCAGCAAACACTGGCATCGCAGGCGAGTTTTGCGAAGTATAGTCGCAAGAGTAAGCGGGAGTTGTTTCTTGACCAGATGAACCAGGTGGTTCCGTGGTCTGAGTTGGTGGCGCTGGTCGAGCCGGTGTATCCCAAGGCAGGCAACGGGCGGCAGCCGGTGGGCTTGGCGATCATGCTGCGGAGCTACTTTTTGCAACATTGGTTTGGCTTGTCCGATCCCGGCATGGAAGAAGCGTTCTACGAGTCGGCTGTGCTGCAGCGCTTTGCCGGTGTGGATCTGGGCGTGGCCGCCGTGCCAGATGAAACCACGATCCTCCGCTTCCGCCACCTGCTTGAACAGCACGAGCTGTGCGGGCAGATGCTGGACACGGTGAATCGCTACCTGGAAACGAAGGGCATCCGCATCTCGACTGGCACCATCGTAGACGCGACGATTATCCACGCGCCCAGTTCGACGAAGAACAGCAGCGGCAAGCGGGACCCTGAGATGCATCAGGTCAAGAAGGGCAATCAGTGGTACTTCGGGGCCAAGGCGCACATCGGCGTGGATAGCAAGGAGGCGGTGGTGCATTCGGTGGCGACCTCGGCGGCCAGCGTAGCGGACAAACATATGCTGCCCGACTTATTGCATGGCGAGGAGCGCAAGGTATGGGGCGATGGCGGCTACCAGGGTCAGACCGAAGTTATCCGCGAGGCTGCGCCGAAGGCGCAGGACATGACTTGCCGCCGAACCAAATACAAGGACTATGTGGATGAAGAAGCCAAGCGCAAGAACACAACCAAGGCTCGAGTTAGAGCCAAGGTGGAGCATCCTTTTCGTATCCTGAAGCGTGTCTTCGGATTTACCAAGGTCCGTTGATCGAACTCGACAAGATCTTCGTCGGCGGCAAAGTCAAGAAGATGCGGCGCCCGAAGCGGCGTATAGAAGAGAACAAACTTCCAGCACGAATTCATCGATCAACGCCGAAGAATATGTGAGGGGCTTGTCCATACAAAAGGTATTAAAAGCTTCTGTCGCTACTGAAACGCGGACTGGGTGGAACCAACATGTCTGCCGAACCGTTCCGTCTCTTCCCCCACTTTGATGAACAGCAAGCTCGCGCCGCTCACGCGCCGGTACACGACTTAGCGGATCGGCTCCCGGGTCTCAGAATCGAACCCCTTCGAGCATCCAGATCTGTTCTCTCCGAAGCAGACCCTTCTACTGCCCTTCCATTGGAATATGAATTCCCTTTTCGCGCGCCGTTTGCCGGGCAAGTTCGTAACCGGCATCCGCATGGCGCGCCACACCGATGCCGGGGTCGTTGGTCAGCACGCGCTCGATCCGGCGCGCGGCGTTATCGGTTCCGTCGGCAACGGTGACCTGGCCGGCGTGGAGCGAATAGCCCATCCCCACACCGCCGCCATGATGGAAGCTCACCCAGGAAGCGCCCGAGGCCGTGTTGAGCAGCGCGTTGAGGATTGGCCAATCGGCGACCGCGTCGGTCCCGTCGAGCATCTTCTCCGTTTCGCGGTAGGGGCTTGCGACCGAGCCCGTGTCGAGGTGGTCACGGCCGATGGCGATGGGCGCCGAGATTTCGCCCTTGCGCACGAGTTCGTTGATGGCCAGGCCCATCTTCGCGCGCTCGCCGTAGCCCAGCCAGCAGATGCGCGCGGGCAGCCCCTGGAAGGCAAAGCGGCCACGGGCGAGTTTCAACCAGCGCGTGAGAATCTCGTTATCTGGAAAAAGATCGAGGGCCAACTGATCGGTCCGGTCAATGTCTTTGGGATCGCCCGACAGCGCCACCCAGCGGAAGGGACCTGCTCCGGTGCAGAAGAGGGGCCGAATGTACTCAGGCACGAAGCCGGGGATGAGGAAAGCATCTGCGCACCCGGCATCGAAGGCGAAGCGGCGAATGTTGTTTCCGTAGTCGAAGGCCACGGCGCCAGCCCGCTGCAGCGCAAGCATGGCATTGACGTGAACCACCATCGACGCCGTGGACCGGCGGACATATTCCTCGGCATCTTTCGCACGCAGATCGGCGGCCTGAGAAAGGGAAAGGCCCTGAGGCACGTACCCGTTCAGCGGATCGTGCGCACTGGTCTGGTCAGTAACGACGTCAACCTGGACCCCGCGGCGGACAATTTCAGGCAGCACATCGGCGCAGTTGCCGACGAGGCCGACGGAAAGCGCCCGCCCTTCGCGGCGAGCCGACTCACACAACTCAAGCGCCTCGTCGAGGTCCTCGGAGATCGCATCGGAGTAGCGGGTAGCCAGTCGTTTTTCGATGCGACTCCGATCGACGTCGACCACAAGAACGACGCCGCCATTCAGAGTGACAGACAGGGGCTGCGCTCCACCCATGCCGCCCATACCGCCAGTCACGACGAGCTTGCCCTTGAGGCTCCCGCCGAAGTACCGATCGGTGAGCGTAGCGAAGGTCTGGAAGGTGCCCTGCAGAATGCCTTGAGTGCCGATGTAGATCCACGAGCCCGCCGTCATTTGCCCATACATCATCAGGCCTTTGCGGTCGAGCTCATGAAAATGTTCCCAGGTGGCCCACTTGCCGACCAGGTTCGAGTTGGCAATCAGCACACGCGGCGCCATGTCATGTGTGCGAAAGACACCCACCGGCTTGCCCGACTGCACAAGTAGAGTGTCTTCGTCGCCTAACTGCTCGAGTTCGCGCACGATGGCATGGAAGCAATCCCAGTTGCGTGCTGCTTTCCCAATGCCGCCGTAGACCACCAGATCCGCTGGCCTCTCGCCCACTTCCGGATCCAGATTGTTCATCAGGCAGCGAAGGGCCGCTTCCTGGGGCCAGCTCTTGCAGCGGAGTTGGTTGCCGCGAGGAGCCCGGATTGTCGGGGTGGCGGGGGTCATGGGGGGCCTCCTGCACTTGACGATAGCGCCGCAGGGGTTGTCTCGGCCAGCAGCGAAAATTCGCGGATTTTTCGATCTTCGCCAGCCTGCGACCCCGCATCGAAATTCAACATGACGCGATTTCTCTTTGTCCCTCTTGTGCTGTTCTGCCTGGCCGGATGCACCAGAACGCAATCCAGTCCGACCCCGGAGCAAATCAGGCAGAACACCGCAAAGGCAACCAGTACGGCTGTGACCGATATGAAAGCAGCCGCTAAAGGCGTGGCCGACGGGCTCAAGCTACAACAGGATCAGGTCAATCTGAATACTGCATCACTGGGCGCCCTGGAGGCACTTCCGGGGATCGATGAAGCAGCCGCGCAGAGAATCATCGACCGGCGACCCTACGATTCTTCGAGCGACCTGGTGAAGAAGCACGTTGTCTCGAAGGCCGAGTACGACCGGATCGCGGATAAGGTCACCGCGCGATAGTTTGCATTTCTCATTGGGCCGCTGATTTATCCTTCTCTCCGTGCCCAACACTCTCGTGGAATGCGTACCGAACTTCTCCGAAGGCCGCGACAAAGCCAAGGTGGACGCCATTGTGGAGGCGATGAAGCTGCCGGGCGTTTCCCTGCTCGACCGCGAGATGGACGCAGATCACAACCGGTGCGTCATCACGCTGGTGGGCGAACGTGACGCGATTCAGGAAGCGGCGATTCGCGGCGTGGGTAAGGCAGCGGAGCTGATCGACCTGACCAAGCATCAAGGCGCGCATCCGCGGATGGGTGCAGCCGATGTGGTGCCCTTCATTCCCATTGACGGCGTGACACTGGAAGATTGCGTTGCCATGGCCGAGCATGTGGGCGCGGAAATCGCCAGGCGATTCCAGATTCCTGTGTATCTCTACGAAGCCGCGGCCACGTCGCCGGAGCGGCAAAATCTCGAGAACATCCGGCGTGGGCAATTTGAAGGCATCCGCGACGAAATCGCCACCCATCCCGGGCGCAAGCCGGACTTCGGCGAGGCTCGTGTACACCCGACGGCCGGAGCAACGGTGGTGGGCGCGCGCAAGTTTCTCATCGCCTTCAACGTCTTTCTCAACACATCCGACGTGGACGTGGCGAAGAAGATCGCCAAGGCCGTGCGCTTCTCGACGGGTGGGTTGCGTTTTGTGAAGGGCGCAGGATTTCTGGTGCGGGGCATGGCTCAAGTCTCGATGAACTTGACAGACTTTGAACAGACGCCGATTCATCGCGTCTTCGAATTCGTAAAGCGCGAGGCAGCGCGCTTCGGAACCACCCCGGTTTCGAGCGAGATCGTTGGGCTGATTCCCAAGGCGGCACTCGAGCAGGCGGCGGAATGGTTTCTTCAGGTGGAGAACTTCGATTCATCGCTGATTCTCGAAAATCGACTTGCCGCTGTTATGCCGGGTAAGACAGCCGTAGGCGGATTACGGGCCGGCGTAGAGCCGTTCATTGAGCAACTGGCCGCGCCCACAGCAACGCCTGGCGGCGGCAGTGCCGCGGCGGCGAGCGGGGCCATGGCGGCAGGACTCGCCACGATGGTGGCTGGGTCATCGCGGGGCAAGAAGGCGTATTTGCAATATGAGAGCCAGTTGGGCGACGCCTTGGCACGGCTGGCACAGTTGCGCGAAGAGTTGAAAGCCGCGATTGATGCCGATGCGGAAGCCTACAACCTGGTGATGAAGGCCTACAAAGCAACCAGGGACTCGGCCGACAGGAGCAGGGAAATCAGCCCTGCCCTGCGCCATGCAACCCGTGTGCCGTTGAGTGTAGCCCAGAAGACGGCGGAAGTGCGGCAGATCGCGATGCACCTAAAGGCCATCACCAATCCGAAGATGGAGTCGGATCTGACGACGGCGATCGCCCTGGCGACGGCGGCGATGGAAGGAGCCCTGGCCAATGTTGCCGTCAACCTCGATTCGTTCGACAAGGATTCGGCCGACGATGCAGCGTTTGTCAGAGACACGCGCAGGCAGATGGAATCGATCCAGGCACAGAGGTAACGGGCCCCCGTTTCGTCGTGGCGGCTGCGAGGGGTATGCTGTTGAACAGCAATTCAACGAGCCCCCTCGAGGTGCCGAGTGCCAAAGACAGGAAGCTTCCTGTTTGCTGTTTTTGCAGTTTTGTTTTTAGCCGCAACGTCACAATCGATACCAACCGCCGAGGCGCAACAGCGACCGATCTTTGTTCGTATGGATCGAGTGACTGCGTCACGACCTACACCCAACGGAATTGAGATTCACTCGGGAAGCGCGGTCATGTTGATCAGCGCTTTGCGCGACGATGTGGTGCGCGTGCGCGTGGGTCCGACCGGCCAGCTGCCCGAAGATGCCTCATGGTCCGTGCTGCCCGCAGCGAGGACCTCCTCGATCACCGTGACGCCGGATTCGAATGCGTCCTCCGTCGGATTCAAGACAGCCAAGCTGATTGTCTCAGTCCACAAAGATCCGATGGAATTGACCGTGACCGATACGGACGGCCACGTCCTGGTAGAGCAGTTACCCGGCCGGCCGTTTGAGTTCAACGGCTCGTCGTTCCGCGTTTTCATGAAGTCGCCGCCTGACGAGCATTATTTCGGGCTTGGAGACAAGCCGGGCCCCCTCGATCGCAGGAATGAAGCCTTCACCGACTGGAATATGGATGCCTTCGGCTGGCAGGAGTCCACCGATCCGATTTATAAATCGATTCCCTATTTTCTGACTTTTCGCGGCGGCGTGGCGGCCGGCGTTTTCCTCGACAATACCTGGCGCGCCAGCTTCGACTTTAACAAAGAATACCGCGATGGATACTCGTTCGGCTCCGAGGGCGGACCGCTGGACTTCTATGTACTGTATGGACCGGATCCGAAGACCGTAGTTGAGACATGGGCATGGCTCACGGGGCCAACGCCGCTGCCCCCGCTGTGGGCGCTGGGCTACCAACAGTCGCGCTACAGCTACTATCCTGAGGCCGAGGTGCGGCGCATCGCGAGCACTCTGCGGAGCGAGCGCATTCCTGCCGATGTGATCTGGCTCGACATCGACTTTCAGCTCAAGAACCGGCCGTTCACTGTCGATCCCGAACGATTTCCTCATTTCGACCAGATGATCAAAGACCTGAAGGCGGAACATCTGCGCACGGTGGTCATCACCGACCTGCACATTGCCGACCTGCCCAATGCAGGCTACAAGCCGTATGACGAGGGCACGGCCGGCGATCACTTTGTCAAGAATCCTGATGGCTCAACGTATGTGGGAGTGGTCTGGCCCGGAAGGGCCGTCTTCCCCGATTTCACACAGAAGGCTTCGCGCGACTGGTGGGGCACGCTCTATGCCGATTCTGTGAATCGCGGCATCGCCGGTTTCTGGAACGACATGAATGAGCCGGCAATCTTCCAGGTGGCGTCAAAAACAATGCCCGACGACGTGCAGCATCGCATCGAAGAGCCCGGATTCGCGACCCGCACCGCGAGCCATCTGGAAATACACAATATCTTCGGCATGCAGAACTCGCGCGGCACCTTTGAAGGGTTACTGAAACTGCAGCCCAATCTGCGTCCGTTTGTGATGACGCGCGCCAGCTTCGCGGGTGGTCAGCGTTACGCGGTGACGTGGACGGGCGACAATTCGAGCAACTGGAGTCAACTGCGTCAGACGGTTCCGCAGCTCTTGAATCTCGGCTTGAGTGGATTTGCAATGGCCGGTGCCGATGTGGGCGGGTTTGCGGCGTCGCCGCAGCCCGAGCTGCTGACGCGCTGGTTCGAGGTCGCCGCGTTTCAGCCCATCGATCGCGACCACACGGCCGCTGGAACACTGCCCCAGGAACCCTGGGAAAACGGCACGCCCGAAGACGTGAGCCTGCGCCGGCGCTATGTGGAAGAGCGCTATCGGCTGCTGCCCTACCTCTATACGACGGCTGAAGAGATGAGCCGCACGGGATTGCCGATTGACCGGCCGTTGTTTCTCGAGTTTCCGCATGGCTCCGTGGACGGCCAGCCGCTCGACTTGAGCAACGCCGGAGCGTTTCTCTTCGGGCCAGATTTGCTGGTCGCACAGAGCCCGTTTCCCGATGAAATGGACGACTACAACGTAGGATTGCCGCCAGTGGGATGGTACGACTACTGGACGGGCGCGCGCGTCGACGCCAGCTCGGGACGGAAAAACATCGACAACACGGCAATTGTGCAGCCAGAAGTGCGGATTCACCGCACGCTCGATACGCTGCCCGTCTTTGCGCGGGCCGGCTCCATTGTGCCCGAGCAGCCGCTGGTGGAGAGTACCGATGAAAAGCCCGAGGGACCACTCACGCTGCGAGTCTATCCGCCCACCGCGATCGGCAACGATTGCACGGGCAGCCTCTACCTCGACGACGGCGTGAGCTACAACTTCCGGCAAGGCGATTTTCTTCGCTTGAAATTCAGCTGCCGGCTCAATGCGCAGGGCATCGTGGTGACCGTGGCGCCGCGCGAAGGCCGCTACCCGCCGTGGTGGAATCAGTTCTCGATTGAGATTTATGGCGCTGCGAAACCGGCTACGAGCGCTTCGGTGGCCACGCTGAATGGGTCGAGCGCGGCGCCTGTCTCCACAGGATTTGATAACGAGCAGCGTCGCATCACGGCGCTGGTTCCCGACGATGGCAAAGGGCTGGAGCTGCAAGTGACATACTGAGGTGTGTTCAGCCTGAGCCGACCGACGACCACCCGCATCGCCCAGCAGGCCGTACTGGCCGAGCGGTCACGACCGAAAGAGGCACAGCTTCTCGGCGTGAAAGAAGGGCTCAAGTCATCCCGGGTGCCGATCCTTTTTGCCCACGATCGTGCAACCTGCTCGCTCGGCCGGGGTGCGATGGCGTTTGAGAATGCCCAGCGCGCCTTTGAGCATTGGATCATGTTCGATCTTGGCTGGGTGCGCGTGGAAAACTCGTCAGCCCGCATCCGGGCCGGCCAGATCGTTGCCGTGCAGGTGCATGCCCTCGGGCTCTGGTCACTCAACCATTGCCATATCCTCGAAGTGACTGCAACGCCGAACCGATTCGGCTTTGTGTACGGGACGACCCAGATTCACGTGGAAAGCGGCGAGGAACGGTTTCTCATCGAACTGAATCCAGCCACCGACGAAGTTACTTATACGCTTGAGGCGGTGTCGCACCCCCGCACCCTGCTTACCTGGCTCGGGTATCCGGTGACGCGGCGCGTTCAGCGCAGATTTGTAGAAGACTCCCAGCGCCGCATGCAAGACGCTGTGTAAGCTGCCTGCGCCGGATTGGCCGTGACGGCAGCGAGATTATGGGTTCCGGCGGATGCAGAGGAACTGTTACCCTGAATCTATGAAATTCGGCGTGCTGGTCTTTCCCGGTTCCAATTGCGACCACGACACCTACAACGTAATCGCTGAGATCGCCCATCAGCCCGTCACCTTTCTCTGGCACGATACCGAAGACCTCCAAGGCGTGGATGCAGTGCTGGTGCCCGGCGGCTTTGCCTACGGAGACTACTTGCGAACGGGAGCGATCGCGCGCTTCTCCCCGGTCATGCAAGCCGTCAAGCGCTTTGCGGACGCCGGCGGGCTCGTCCTGGGCATCTGCAATGGCTTCCAGATTCTGGCAGAGTCAGGACTCCTGCCAGGCGCGCTGATGCGCAACGCAGGACTGAAATATATTTGCAAACAGGTTCATCTGCGTGTGGAAACAACCAACAGCGCCTTTACCAACCAGCTGACTAAGGGCGAAGTGCTGCAGATTCCCATTGGTCATATGGAAGGCAACTATTTCTGCACGCCTGAAGATCTGCAGCAGCTCGAGTCCGAGGACCGCATCGCCTTCCGGTATGCAACGCTGAAAGGTGAGATCACGGCGGAGGCCAATCCCAATGGCTCGCTGGCCAACATTGCGGGAATCCTGAACGAAAAGCGCAATGTGCTGGGCATGATGCCGCACCCCGATCGATCGAGCGAGAAGCTGCTTGGCTCGTCCGATGGTTGGAAGATTTTCGCTTCGATGATTGACGCGCTGGCAACGCATTAAGATTCTTGGAGAGGATCGAGTCAAAACCGGCGCGATGATTGACCTGCATTGTCACCTTATCTATGGAGTCGACGACGGAGCTCCCGACCTCGCAACCTCTCTCGCCATGGCGCGCGAAGCGGCGGAGGAAGGCGTCACACAGATCGTGTGTACTCCGCACTCGAGCAATGAATTCCCATACAAAGAAGCGCTCGTGGCCGAACGCTTTGCAGAATTGCGCGAAAAGTTGCGCGAGGTTGTGGTGCTCAGTCTCGGCTGCGATTTTCACATGCATGCGGCGAACATCGACGAAGCCCTGGCGAATCCGCAGCGCTATTCAATCGACGGCAAAGGCTATTTGCTGATCGAATTCCCCGATGTGATCATCCCGCCGGAACTGAGCGACGCGCGAAAACGATTGCAAGACGCGGGATACACGCTGATCATTACGCACCCTGAAAGGAACTCAGCCTTCGGACGCAACCCCGAATTGCTGGCCGAGTGGATGCGCTCCGGCTGCCTGGTGCAGGTGACGTCGGCCGCGTTATATGGCCGGTTCGGCCGCAGTGCAGCGGCTTTTGCCAATGCCTTGCTCGATCGCAACTGGGTTCACTTCCTGGCGAGCGACGCGCACCATACGAGCTGGCGTCCCCTGCATCTGCGAAAGGGCTACGACTACGTCGTGCAGCGTGTTGGAGTAGAGACAGCGGAGCGGTTGTACACTACGAATCCCTGCGCGGCCGTCGAGGGAGCACCGTGGCCCGAGCAGCCTGAACCAATCGGCCTGGCCGAGGGCGTGCCCTTGCGCTTCGATCCGCAAAGCGTGCCAAAGCCACAGAGGGTTGCATCGAACGGACGACGCGGAAAAGTCGATAAAAACGGAAGGCGGGGCTTCTGGAGCCGCTTGTTTTCGCGTAGCTAAGCACGAGGGCGAGCGCTAAATCTACGACCGCTTGAATCCGTGCCCCACTCTTTCGCCTTTTTCCTGGCAAAGGGATGGTCACCACCAATGTTGAAGCGCGAATCACGCGGTCACAGTCCCAAGCCTCCGTCCACCGCCAACACCTGACCCGTCACGAACCCTGGGTTTGCAGCGAAGAACAAAACCGCTTCGGCCACATCCGCGGCGGTTCCATTGCGCTGCGCCGGCGTCTTGGTCGCAAAGCGTGCGGACGTGCTCGCATCGCTATCGCCCTGATCAATCCATCCGGGAGCGACGCAGTTCACGCTGACCTCGGGCGCGAAGGCTTTCGCCATCACCTCTGTGAGCATGTGGACCGCTGCCTTCGACGCACAGTAGTGGCCGTGGCCTGGCCAGGCGCGTAAGCCTCCCAGCGATCCGATGTTGACGATTGTGCCGTGGGTCGCGCGCAGGTGGGGCATGGCCTCGCGCGCCACGAGAAACGGCCCGCGTGCGTTGGTTTCGAAGACTTCATCCCACTGTTGCAGCGTGATCCGGTCGAGAGGAACCGACTCAAAAACCGCCGCATTATTCACCAGGATCTCGATTTTGCCGTGAAACGCAGCGGTCGCCGCGACGGCGGCCCGCACGGAGTCCTCTGAACGGACGTCGCACGCGAGGGCCTGCGCACGTCGTCCGAGCGCTTCGATCTGCCGCACTGTTTCGTGCGCATCGGCCGCGGACTTTCGAAAGGTGATCGTAATGTCGGCCCCTGCATGGGCGAGTTGCAAAGCGATCGCGCGGCCTATTCGGCGCGCTCCGCCGGTCACCAGCGCCGATTTGCCGTGCAGGGCGAGTGTCGACATAAAAAGACTGAATGAGTCTTGGGGCTCCGGGCCCTGTAACCTACCGCGGCTGGGGCTGACTGCTGTCAGGCTTCGCAGAATCGGACGGCTGATCCTTCGACGGCTGATCCTTGGCGCCGTCCTGCTTGTCCGCGTCCTTCGCTGAACTGTCCTTCTGCGCGTCTCCTGATTTGTCCTGCTCGGCCTTTGGATCGGCATTTGCCGCCTGCGGGTGATTCTCGTAAATCGAATATTGCTCGCCAGGCCTCCGCAGCTTCACCTGAATCGCCAACTGCGCCTTATCAATGTCGTACTCGCCGCCATAAGTCTGATAGCCTTTGGCGATCACCTGCATCAGAACCTTCGAGCCAGTCGGCAGCACATCAATCATCGTTTTGCCGTCTTCGTCCGTCTTCAACTCCATGTTGCCCTTGTCGCCTTCGAGCTGAAAGACGACGGCGGCATTCTCGATTGGCTTGCTATCGTTCCGTCGCAGAATCGTGATATCGACATGCGAGGTTGGCGGCGGAGCCTTGTACTTCCGGCCACGGTGAATCGAGTCCTGAGCCAAGAGAGCGACGCTCGCTGCGAGTCCGAAGACCCCGGCGAACCAAACAATACGGGATGCAATGCGAAAACCCATGACGCTATTGTACCTTCTGGCAGATTGCGCCGGTGAAGGTTGGACGCGGTTGATAACACGGGTGTGATCCGAAGGCCATGCGATTTTCTGTTCTTGCATTCGAGTCGCCAACCCCCTTGCGTTCAATCATTTCGAGCAGAAGTCTGGAAAACGGTACACTAAAGACGAGGTCCTTATGCCCGATATTCAGCGCCGGAAAACTCCAACCGTACACATCGGCCACGTGCGCGTCGGCTGGGAAGTCCCTGTTGTCGTACAGTCGATGACCAATACCGACACGGCCGACGTGGCAGGAACGATAGAGCAGGTCGCAGCCCTGGCGTTGGCCGGCTCTGAGATTGTGCGCGTCACGGTCAATAACGAAGAAGCCGCTGCGGCCGTCCCGCACATTGTCGAGGGATTGGAGAAACGCGGCCTGCGCGTGCCCATCGTCGGCGACTTTCACTACAACGGGCACCTGTTACTAAAGAAGTTCCCTGCGACAGCCAAGGCGCTCGCCAAGTACCGCATCAACCCGGGCAACGCCTCGATTGGGAAGAAAGACAACGACAATTTCCAGGTAATGGTGGAGTGCGCGGTAGAGAACCACAAACCCGTGCGCATTGGCGTGAACTGGGGCTCGCTGGATCAATCTTTGTTGACCAAGATGATGGACCAAAACGCTCGCTCGGCGCAGCCGCTGCCCGCGCGCGACGTGATGATGGAAGCCATGGTCGTAAGCGCACTGGACTCGGCGAAAGCAGCCGAACGCTACGGACTGGGCCACGACATGATCATCCTGTCGGCCAAGGTGAGCGGCGTCCGCGATCTGATCGACGTCTACACCAATCTCGCAGCCCGCTGCGACTATCCCCTGCACCTCGGGTTGACCGAAGCCGGCATGGGCACGAAGGGCGTGATCGCCTCGACAGCAGGATTGGCGCCGGTCCTGCTGGCGGGTATCGGCGACACCATCCGCGTGAGCCTGACGCCCAAACCGGGCGGCGATCGAACGGAAGAAGTGCTGGCGGCGCAGCAGATTCTGCAGTCGCTTTCCATTCGCAGTTTTATGCCCCAGGTTACAAGCTGCCCGGGGTGTGGACGCACCACGAGCACATACTTCCAAGAGCTCGCCGAGCAGATTCAGAGCTATCTGCGCACCTCGATGCCCGCATGGCGCAAAAAATATCCCGGCGTAGAAGAGCTGAAGCTGGCCGTGATGGGCTGCGTGGTCAACGGGCCCGGCGAATCGAAACATGCCAACCTCGGCATCAGTTTGCCGGGCACCTTCGAGGAGCCAAAAGCGCCCGTGTATGTCGACGGAAAGCTCTACAAGACCCTGCACGGCGATACAATCGTCGCCGAGTTCAAACAGATTCTCGACAACTACGTCGAAAGCCACTACGGGCAGAGGGCAAAGAGCGAGGAGTTAGTCGAGGCGCGCTAGGTCCGCTGTCCTGGAACATCGAAACTCCTCAACCAGAACATCCACGTTTCACCATAAGTCATTGAAGTTTCGCAATTTTGGCGATGCAACGCCTCTGAGACATCTCCGTTCGCATCACTCCGATTGCGTCACCGTTTCAAGGAATCTCAATGTGCTGTTGCTGTGGAGGCTTCGTCCAGCAGCGGCGCCACCCGCGCCCCCGCCAGCAGAATCACACAGGAAAACACCAGAAAGACTAGCGTCGCGCCCAACCCGATACGGAGGTTCGTACGGTCGCTGACGTAGCCAATGATCTGCGGCGAAAACGTGTCGCCGAAGCAGTGAATGATGAAGAGATTCAGTCCGACCGCCGTAGCGCGCACCTGGGCAGAGACCGAATTCATGATCGCGGCGTTGAGCGGGCCGGTGTTGAGAAAGAGAAAGAACTCAGCCGCAAACAGCGACGGAACGATCCATGTCGTCGGACCAAAGAAAATGAGCGCTCCGCAGGGCAAGGTAAAAGCCACCGAACAGAATGAAAGCAAGTAGAGCGCGCGATGATTGGTGCGCAGCCAGCGCTGCGCAATGAGGCCGCCCACAAGCGTTCCTGTGATGCCATCGACGACCGTGATGGCTCCGACAATTCGGCTCGAGCCGCCGACTGAAAAGCCCGCCACGCGGCGCAGGAACTCCGGTACCCAGGCCGAGATGCCGCCCATCGCGAACGTCAACATGGCAAGACCGAAAGTTGCAGTCAAAAAAGCCGCATTCCGAAAGAGCCCGAGCACCGTTGCTCGGGCGGGAGTGGCTTCCAGATGATCGCTGGCGCCGCGCTCGGGCTCGCGCCCGATCCACATATAGAGCGCGGCCACCACGAGACCCGGCAGCGCGCAAATGAAAAACGGCGCGCGCCATCCCCACAGCGAACCGAAATCGCCGCCCGCCACATACCCGAGAGCCGCACCCACTGGAATCGCGATATAGAAGTACGAGAGGACACGATTGCGTTCGCGCTCAGGATAGAAGTCGGAGATCACCGCCGGCGCAAAAATCCCGAAAGTCGCTTCGCCCACGCCCACCAGCGCATGCCGGATGTACAGAGTCGTGTAGTCGTGAACCCATGCCGTGGCCAGCGTTGCCACGCTCCAGAGTACAGCTCCGAAGATGATCAGGGGCTTGCGTGGGAACCGGTCACCCAGCCAACCGGTGAGAGGAGCCACGATCATGTAGGTGAGGAAGAGCGCCGTGGTCAGCGCGCCCATCTGCTGATCCGTCGAGTGAAATTCGCGCTGTATGAGTGAGAATTCGCCGGGCAGGATGTAGCGGTCAATGTAGTTGAGAAGATTCAACGCAAGAAGCAGCAGAAACGTGCCCAGCGCCGGAGGAAGGGTTGCGCGCACAGCCTGGGCTCGGTTCTGCAATCGGTTTCGGCCTTCGAGAGAAGTGGTAAACCGAAACGATTATCCCACACGGTCATGGTCGAGGAAGCCGAACCGCGCGGCCGGGGCCAATCGGCGAAACCGCGCAGGATCTATTGCGGGCGTCCCGTATACTGGGCAGGAAACGAAAAAGGGCTGGTTCGAATGGAGTCGAAGTCGTCGGCGAACATTGCAGTGCGTCGAGCCCTGCCGGAAGACAGCGCGCGCTGTGGCGAGATTTGTTTTCGGGCATTCTCAGCCATCAATGCAGAACACAATTTCCCCTGCGATTTTCCTTCGGTCGAGATGGCCACCGACGCGATCACCGCGATCTTTTCGACTCCCGGCCTCTATTGCGTGGTCGCAGAAACGGAAGGCGGCGTCATCGGCAGCAATTGTCTCGATGAGCGCGGCCCGATCCATGGCGTGGGCCCGATCACCATCGATCCCGAGATCCAGAACCGCGGCGTGGGCCGAATCTTGATGCGCGCGTTGATGGATCGGTCTCGCGAAGACGGTGCGGTCGGGATTCGGCTAGTGCAGGCCGCCTTTCACAATCGCTCGCTCTCGCTCTACACATTACTTGGCTTCGATGTGCGCGAACCGCTCTCGTGCCTGCAAGGACGCATCCGGGCACAGACCATACCGGGATGCATCGTACGTCCGGCAACGCTCGACGATCTTGAAGCCTGTAATGCTGTTGCACGGCGGGTGCACGGCTTCGAGCGCAGCGCCGATCTGTCGGCAGCTGTCACACGCGGCACGGCACGCGTGGTCGAACGGAGCGGCCGCATCACCGGCTATACAACGCATCTCGGCTTCTACGGCCATTCCACGGCCGAGACGAATGTGGATCTCCAGGCGCTGATCGCTGCCGCCGAATCGCTCGCCGGGCCCGGCATACTCGTTCCCTCACGCAACGCCGCTCTCTTCCGCTGGTGCATCGAGAATGGTCTGCGCGTGGTTCAGCCCATGACCCTGATGAGCACGGGACTCTACAACGAGCCCGCCGGCGCGTCGCTTCCCTCGATCCTGTTCTGAAACGACGCGGGCGCGAGTGCCTGAAGACCTCTAGGTTTTCGGCCGAGGCCAGCGCGCTTCCACAGTGGTGCCAATGCCGCCGCGTGGCCGAAACACCCCGTGCACAACCGCCCACACCGGATCGCAAGCCTTCACCACGTCTTCCAACACCTGGTTGACGATGTTCTCCTGGAAGATCCCAAGATTGCGATAACTGAAGAGATACTCCTTCAGCGACTTCAACTCGAGACAGCGCTCGCGCGGCATATAGCGAATATTGAGCGTCCCGAAGTCGGGTAGACCGGTCTTGGGGCAGACCGAAGTCAGTTCAGGATCATCGATCGAAATCTCGTATCCGGGAAACTGATTCTGCCAGGTCTCGATCTCAGGAAATTTGAAATCTAGGCCTGCCTTCGCGTGTTCGTCAGTGTAGCGCGGTGTCTCAACTGCCATGCCATTATTGTAGCGGGCATCAGAGATGAACTTCCCGGGTGTGCCCGATGAGATCCTTGCCGAGGTGCGATGCGGCTCGCCAGCTCTGCCTCCACAGCTTGAATTTCCTATATCCCGCGCAATGTCTTCTGCCGTTCATCTTTTGAGGCCGGCAGCAAATTTCCCGCTCCCTCGGCCCTCCTCGAGGCGTCCTATATACTGACTCAGGTTAAGTGCATGATTCGAGAAAGAAAGGAATTGGACCGGCGGTGGCTCTGGCTGGGCGCTGCGATCATTCTGGTCTTGGTTTATTTTTCGGCGCGGGCACTTACCCGTGAGCGATTGCCGGTGCGCATGGCACGGGTCGAGCGTGCCCCGCTCGCGAGCACGCTAAGCACCAATGGGCGCGTGGAGCCCGACAAGAACCTGGTCTACACCAGCCCCATCGCAACCACCATCAAAGCGGTTTACGTCCAGCAAGGCGACAAGGTCCCTGCTGGGAAGCTGTTGATTGTTCTCGACGATTTGGAAGCGCGGGCGCGGCTGGCTACGGCCGAGAGCGGAGTGAAAAATGCCGAAGCCGCTCTTGAGTCGATCCGGCACAACGGGACCGTCGAGCAGCGGCAGGCATCGGCCGCCGAAATTGATCGCGACAAGCTGGACCTGGGGCAGGCGCAGCGCAATGTCGACGCGCTTGTCCATCTCAATGCAGCAGGGGCGGCATCTGCTGCCGAGGTAGGGGCTGCGCGCCAGCAGCTGGCATCGGCCCAAGCCAATTTGAATGCGGCTCAGTTGAGCGCCAAGGGCCGCTACGCACCGGCCGATCTAGCCCGCGCAGAAGCAGCCCTGACAGATGCGGAGGCCAATGCGGCGGCGGCACGGGACGTGGCCTCAAAGGCGCAGTACCGGGCGCCGATCGCCGGAACGATTTATACGCTCGATGCTCGACCAGGTGAATTCGCTGAAGCGGGCAAGCCCCTTCTGCAGATGGCCGATCTGGAACATGAACACGTACGCGCCTATTTCGACGAGCCCGATATCGGAAAACTCGCCGTGGGCCAAGCGATCCAGATCAAGTGGGACGCAAAGCCTGGCGAGATATGGCACGGGCATATCACGCGTACGCCCATCACCGTGATTACCTATACAACCCGTACCGTGGGCGAAGTGCTCATCGGCATTGACGGCGGAGATGGTGACCTGCTGCCACAAACCGACGTCACCGTCACAGTGACCACTTCGACCGATAAGGACGTGTTGAGCATTCCTCGCGAGGCCCTTTATTCAGAGGGCGGCAAGCCCTACGTCTTCAAAGTGGTGAATGAGGGCTTGGAGCGGGTACCCGTAACCACCGGAACAATCAATTTGACACAGGTGGCAATTCTCGCGGGGCTCCGCGATGGCGATGTGGTGGCCACCGGCACAACCTCGGGACAGCCTCTGCAAGTGGGCGTTCCCATCAAGCAGGTTCAATGAGACCAGCCGCGCTGTGTCGGCTCGCCAGACGAGACACCGAGGCGTGCTCGCAACGCCGGCTCGCGCGCCTGAAGATGGACACCGCAAGACTTCACCCTTGGACCGGGACAGAACGCGCGGCAATCGGAAAAACATCGCGAAAACTGGGGCTGCTTCTTGCCGCCACCACGATTTGCGGCTCGGGGCACCTGACGGCCCAGGTTTCCTTGAGTGTCATCGTCGGTCTTGCGCAGCGCAATAGCACCGCCGTCCGCCTGGCCCAGGCAGACGAACGGAAGGCCGAAGCCTCGCTGGCCGAAAGCAAGGATGTGGTAATTCCCTCTCTCAACTTTGGCACGGGTATTCCGGCATTTCCCGAGGAAGGGTTCACCGGCTCGCCGCCTTCAATCTGGAGTGCAACGGTGCAGTCGCTCGCCTTCAGCATCCCGCAGAAGCACTATATCGATGCAGCTCGATCTGGCCTCCATGCTGCATCCGAAAGGCTCAAAGACGCGCAGGAGCAGGTGGCTCTCGAAGCATCCATCGCCTATATCGAACTGGACACGGTGACCGAGGAGTTGGACACCGCGCACCAGCGGGAAGGCTTTGCAGCGCGCCTGGTGGAAATCGACCAGCAGCGCACCGATGCCGGTGTCGACCCACTCAGCGAACTTCTCGAGGCGCGTCTGACCGCCGCAAATGTCCGACTGAAACGGATCCATCTTGAATCGCGTGCCGCAGTCGTTGAGCAGCAACTCTCCGCACTCACGGGCTTGCCGATCGGCTCCATCACACCGCAGCACTCCAGCATCCCTGAGATCCCCAAGGTCAACGGGGATGTAACGCCTAAGCCGCTGGCCGGGCTCGAATCGGCGCACCAGGAAGCGCTCTCAAAACAACGCATGGCCAAAGGCGACCAGGATTTCAATCTGTTTCCGCAGCTCAGTTTCTTTCTCCAGTACAACCGGAATACGACAATTCTGAACGACGTCAACTCTTTCTTTGCACGTCCCCTGCCGGCAAACAATTTTGTCTCTGGGTTCAACATTCAGATTCCTGTCTTCGACATGGGACATCGCGACAAAGCCCGCGAGTCGGCTGCCGACGCATTACGCGCCACCGTGGAAGCCGAGCAGGCGCAGCGCCAAAATGACCTTCAAATCGCCGAACTCACCGGGAGCCTGCGCGAGCTTGATACCCTCGCAGAGATTGCAAGCCTGAAGCAGCAGATTGCCGCAGAGCAACTGAAGACTGTCCTGGCGCAACTGGAACTGGGAAATGGCACCGGCAGCGGCCCAGGATCAACGCCCCAGGCCACCCCCAAGGCCGAGGAACTGGCCCGCATCGACGCGGCCGCAAAAGCCGAGGACGCCCTCGACGCAGGCTTCGAGCTGGCGAAAGCCCGCCTGGGGCTCCTGAGGGCTCTTGGACACATGGGCGACTGGCTTCACGAAGTTACCGGGAAATGACCCTGTAACCCCTTTAGGTACTGGCGAAAACACGAAGAATGATAAGATTGGAAGAATGGGTATGCCTCTGAAAACGCTGCTTCTGAACCCGCCATCGTTTGAGAATTTCGACGGTGGAGCGAGCTCGCGCTGGCCTGCGACGCGCGAGATCGAGTCGTACTGGTATCCGGTATGGCTGACCTACCCGGCGGGTCTGCTCGAGGGGTCCCGGCTGCTCGATGCGCCGCCCCACCATGTCTCTGCGCAAGAGACGATTGAAATCTGCAAGGGATTTGAGTTCCTCGTTCTCTTCACCTCGACCGTGGGATGGGAGGGCGACCAGCGCTTGGCGGAAGCGATCAAGCGGGCCAATCCCTCGATCCGCGTCGCCTTTGTTGGGCCGCCTGTGACCACAGATCCAGACCGCGCGCTGAACGAATGCGCTGTGCTGGATTTCATCTGCCGCCGCGAGTTCGATCATTCCATCGTGGAGTTTGCCAATGGCAAGCCGCTCCACGAGATTCTTGGCATCAGCTACAAGCAAGACGGCAAGATCCTGCACAATCCCGATCGCCCGCAGGTGGAAGATCTCGATGCGATGCCGTGGGCGACCAAGATTTACAAGCGCGATCTGGATGTGACGAAGTACAACGTGCCGTTTCTGCTGCATCCCTACATCGCGCTCTATTCCACACGAGGATGCCCGGCGCAATGCACCTTCTGCCTGTGGCCACAGACCCTGAGCGGTCACGCATGGCGCAAGCGCTCCACAGACGACGTGGCCGCAGAACTGGCGTGGGCGAAGCAGAACTTCCCCGAAGTAAAGGAATTCTTCTTCGACGACGATACGTTCAATATTCAGAAACAGCGCACCATTGAGCTTTGCGAAAAGCTGAAGCCGCTGGGCCTGACGTGGAGCTGCACCTCGCGCGTCACCACCGATCACGACACGCTAAAGGCGATGAAAGAAGCGGGCTGCCGCTTGTTGATTGTCGGCTTCGAGTCAGGCGATCCACAGATCCTCAAGAACATCAAGAAGGGGGCAACGGTTGAACGCGCACGCGCCTTTGCGAAGGATTGCCACGATCTGGGCCTGACGATTCACGGCGACTTCATCCTCGGCCTCCCCGGCGAAACCAAGGAGTCGATTCGCAACACCATTAACTTCGCCAAATCGCTCGACGTGGAAACAATCCAAGTCTCCATCGCGCATGCCTACCCCGGAACCGAGTTCTATGACTTCGCCAAGGTCAACGGCTTCATCACCAACGAAAAGATGGAAGACGGCGGGGGACACCAGATGGCGCACATCGAATACCCAGGTCTTCCTGTGGATTACGTGATGGAGATGGTGCACCGTTTCTACGACGAGTACTATTTCCGTCCCAAGGCGGCCGCACGCGTCATTTGGAAGGCGATTGTGAACCGCGATGTGCCGCGGCTTTATACCGAGGCCAGGTCGTTCCTGAAACTCCGCGCGCAACGCAACCGGATGGTGAAAGAAGCGCGCAGCCACCAGGCTGACCCGCCGGCACCAGTTGGCGCAGGGGCCTGATCAAGCCAAGACTAAAAAAGAATGGGGCGGCGCTCAGAAATGAGTCCGCCTTTCTTTTTGTCGCATCTTTAGAGACACGCACTTTCTGATGGCGCACCATTCCCTCACGCCGCGACAATATGCAACTCTCGGATTTGTCGGCCTCAGTGCTCCGCTCGGCGACACCTGCCTTTCGCGTGGCATGACTAGTTTGCCGCCAATCAGTCTCGCCCATCCAGGAACCCTTGTGGCCGCGGTCTTTACTCCATGGATAGGCGCCGGCATCGCGCTGCTGATCGGTTTCTTCTCCTCCTACCTCACTGCCCTTTCCTGGGCCGATCTCACCTTCGTTCTGCCCACCACTGCGTTTGGCAACGTCATCGTCGCTTTTCTGGCGCGCTTCTGGCTCCACGAGCCGATCTCCGTGCAGCGCTGGATCGGCATCGCTTTGATCACCCTGGGCGTCGGCTTTGTGGCCAACGGGCCGTCGCTCACCGAGAAACCCTCACCTGCGAAAACTGACGCCGCCGTCGAGGAGGAACAGTTGCAATGATTCCTTCTATCCCGACAGCGCACGCAACACCCTGGACGGCCGCTGTCATGATCGCGGCAGTGATTCTCTGTTCGACCACAGGCGAAGTGTTGACTGCGGCAGCGATGAAGTCCATCGGTGATCTCGATGAGATTCGCGCGCGTTCCGGCCTGCTAGGAGCAATTCGCGCCGTCGTGACTTGCCCGCTCTTCTTCGCGGGAGTCGGCTGCCTTGCGCTCGCATTTTTCTCGCTGCTCTTCGCGCTCAACCATCTCGACTTGAGCCTGGTGGCGCCGGCATCGGCCTCGCTGACGCTGGTCACGAACGCCATCGCGGCTAAATTCTTCCTAAAGGAAAACGTCGACAGGCGACGCTGGACCGCGGCCGTTCTGGTGTGCTTGGGCGTCTATTTCCTGGCACATTAACGACTGCTGTTCTTCGACCGATCTGATTCTTCTCATGAGGTCAGGCACAGGAAGCGCATCAGGCCACGTGGTTTCAGGTCCGGGAGCAGAAAGGACCGTTCATCCCCGACAGCCCTCGTGACAGCTTCGGCGGCGAGATGTCCGGAACGCGCGGCGCTCTCCATGGTCGAGGGCCAGCCTGTTGCGGTCCAATCGCCGGCGAGGAAGCAGTTGGGCCAAGGCGACGCCGCATGCGCTCTTGCGCTGTCTATCCCTGGAGGAACCCCAAAAGTCGCGCGGACCTCTTTAACCAACGCCGCCTTGACCAGCTTAGCCTCGCGAACCACCGGGAAGAACTCGGCAAGTTCACGTAACGTGAGATCAATCGCCTCGTTGCGCGCGCGGCCCGCATAGACGGGGGACGCGCTCACTTCAACCTCGATGTAACTTCCCTCCTGCTTGCGCCACGGCTGCAGCCTGCCGCGATTGAACAGCCAATGAATCTCGCGGTCAAGCATCACGGCGTGATCGAGCCCTGTAATATCCCGGTCGAACCAAAGATGCGCGCTGCAGATGGGCCAGTGCTCATGCCGCGCAATCTTGCGACCAAGGTCTTCTGCCCCTTCCGCCGGCGGCATCTGCGGAAGCAGCTTCGCCATTGCCTCGAACGGCAGCGCCAGCACAAGAAACTGCGCCGTGACGGATCCGTTGAGCGTAGCCACTGTCCACTGCGATGTCTCTTCGTCCCACTCCACCGACTCAACGTTGCTGTTAAAATGCACGGCGGAATCATGTTGCGCCAGGAGAGCGGGCACGTTTGCGTAAAGCTCCGTGAGGGGCACGGTGTTGATCCCCATTTTTCCGGCTTCGGCGGAGTTCATGAAGAGCTCGCGAATCACCTTGGCTGCGTATGGCACCGCGATGCATTCGATCTCCGCATTCAGCGCGCTCGCAATGACGAGTTTCCAGAAACGCTCGATGGCGCGCGGGGTCTGGCGATGCCGGTCGAGCCACGACGCGAGCGTTTCGGTCGTGTCCGCGGGAACCGGCTTCAACATGACCCGAAAGGCACGCGCGAGGGCCATCTTGTCGGCCCAGGAAAAGGCGCCGGCCGTGAGAAGCTTCGGAAAGCCGTGCAACGGCGCGGGCAAGCCCGATGGGCCAAGAACCGATCTGCGGCCGCCAGGCTCGATCATCGTCATGTCCGAACTCCACTGGATATTGTCCGCGGCGCCAATGCGCTCGTAGAAACCGATCAGGTTTGTGCAACAGCCAAACAGCACGTGCTGGCAGTTGTCGATGACCTCGTTGACGCCGGGATGCAGATACGAAGACGCCCGGCCGCCAAGATAGCCGCGGCGTTCCACCAGGTGCACGCGGAAGCCCGATTCGGCAAGCGCACGAGCCGCGCTCATGCCGGCGACGCCCCCGCCGACCACAATCACGGTTTTGTTCAGCACCTGCTGCAATTGCCACCATCCTCTTTTTCGCTCACCCTCATCCGACGAACCGCGCTATCGCGACACGCGCCAGGCCCAGGGTCAGGATCCAGAGCTTCCGTGAAAGCGGCACGCTGGCGCGGCGCGTGAAGACATCGTAGTTGGCGCGTTCGATCCGTTTGAGCAGCGCGTGATAGATCGAGACCAGAACCCTCAGTGCTGGACGGCTCTCGCGGTGGATTAGCGGCAGGAGCGCGGATGCGGAACGATAGAAATTCTCGGCACGGCCGGCGATCTCCGCAAGAAGACTCCGCTCATCTGCGGTTGGCGGCTGCGCGCCGCCGCGATGCAGGAGCGACTCAAGCGGCACATTGTGAGCCGCTAGGTCTTCGAGCGGCAAATAGACGCGGTTCCGTGAAGCATCTTCTATCACGTCCCGCAGAATGTTGGTGAGTTGAAAGGCGACCCCCGTCTCCTCGGCAAGTTTTTCGGCGCGCGGATCGCTGTAACCAAAAATGCGGATGCATACCAAGCCGACCACCGACGCAACCAGGTAACAGTAGCGATAGAGATCGTCAAAAGTTGCATAGGTGTCCGGGTGTCCGCTTGCGCCCGGTCGCAGATCCATCGTTGTGCCGGCCACAAGCTCGTCGAGCAGGCTCATCGGGATCGAAAACCGTCGGGTCGCGTCGCAAACAGCAACAAAGACCGGGTCGGCAGTCTCGCCATTCTGGCTCGCCGCATGCCACGTCATCAGCCACGCGTCGAGACGATGGCGTCGTTCGTCAATCGGCAGGCTCTCGTCATCGGCAAGGTCGTCGGCCTTGCGCATGAATGCATAGATAGCGCAGATCGCGTTTTTGCGAGCCGCCGGAAGCGCAAGAAAGGCGTAGTAAAAGTTCTTCGCCTCGCGCTTTGCGATGGCTTTGCAGATCCCGTACGCTTCTTCGATTGTCGGTGCCTGAGTCAAGCCGCGTTCCCTGTTGCACGCACCCCGAGACGCAGAAAAGGCGCAAATTTCCCGCTCATGGCGCGCAGCGCGAGGGCCACCTTGGTGCCTTTTGAAATTGCCGGCCGCGCGGTCAACACGTCGAAGTCCTGGCGCTCGATGGCCCGCAAAATCTCAAGGCCGCCGCGACTGAAAAGATCCAGGTCGACAGCAAGATCGCGGCTCACCATGCCAATCAGAGGCAGTCCCTCTTCAAAGAGGCGCCGCGCGAAGTCAACTTCGTAGTCCAGCAGGGCACGGAATGAGGGGGTGGCTCTTCTCTTCGCGATCATTTCGTCTGTCACGCCGAAGCGTTGCATGTCTTCCTGGGGAAGATACACGCGGCCCTTGGCAAAGTCGGCGCCCACATCCTGCCAGAAGTTGGCGAGTTGCAGCGCGGAGCACGTCGCATCCGACAGGCGGAATCGCTCCTCGTCACCGTACCCGCAGGTATAGAGGACGAGGCGTCCCACGGGGTTTGCCGAGAAGCGGCAATACTCGAGGACTTCCCTCATAGTGCGATAACGCGTAACCGTCTGATCTTGACGAAACGCCTTCAGCAGATCGGCGAAAGGCTCCTTCGGAATTGCGCACTCCCGAATGGTCTCAGCGAGCGCGACAAAGACGGGATGCCGCGCGCGTCCTTGGTAGCAGGCATCCAATTCCGCTCCCCAAAAATCGAGCAGGGCCATGGCCGCGAAGGTGTCGCCCACTTCGTCGCCCAGGTCATCGGCGATCCGGCAATAGGCGTATATGGCGTGAAAATGCGGTCGCAGCGCCTTCGGCAGAAACCAAGTGGCGACGTGAAAATTCTCGTAATGGGACTCAGCGAGTTGCTTGCACCAGGCCCGCGCCTCCGCCAGTGTAGGCGCAACATCGGGCATGCGATACGAAGCTGGAAGCGCGGCCCAGCCCCGGCTCAGCAAATCATCATTGTCCGGGTGCACGATTGTGGTGGTCATTTCCGAAGGCCTCAAGGCACGATCGCGGTCTTGATTTCCGTGCTGCGCTTCATCAGCTTCTCAAACACTCGATTCAACTCGTAAAGATGCGCGCGGCCGGTGATGAAAGCACCGGCCTGGAATCTCTTCCCTGCAATCAGATCGAGCGCCTTGCGGCACATCGCCGGCGTGTGATGAAACGTGGCGCGGAGTGTAATGTCGCTGTAATGGATGCGATTCGTATCGAGATTGACTCTGGTCCCCACCGCACATCCGCCGAAAAAATTCACCGTGCCGCCTTTACGCACCATCTCGACAGCTTCTTCCCACGCGTCGGGCACGCCGACCGCCTCAATGGCGATGTCGACGCCCCGGTCATTCGGCGTCAGGGCCCGGGTCTCGCGGATTGCCTTACGAATCGACGCGGTCTGCACCACGTGCGCTGCGCCAAGCTGTTTCGCGGCTTCCACCTGACCATCGTGCTTGACAATTGCCACCGTTTCGCAGCCCGCAAGCGCCGCCACGTGGAGCATCATGAGGCCCAGCGGCCCGCCACCAATGACGGCCACGAGATCGCCCCGGCGCGGGTGCGAGTCTTCAAAACCGTGGACTGCGCAAGCAAGCGGCTCGGTAAGCGCCGCATGCTCAAGCGGTACGTGGGCCGGCACCCGCAAGGTGTTTTTTGCAACAATGCGGGCAGGGATGCGGATAAATTCAGCGTAGGCGCCGTTGTTGAAGAGCAGATCGTCGCAGAGATTCTCCTGACCGCGCTCGCAAAAGAAGCACTTCCCGCAGGGCGCGGAATTGAGCGCGACGACCCGATCTCCAGGGACAAAGTCGGTCACGCCGGCGCCAGCCTGGACCACCGTCCCGGCCAATTCGTGCCCGAAGAGAGCGGGCGGCACAATCATGCGTGCGTGATAACCCCGGCGAAAGACCTTGAGATCGGTGCCGCAGGTGAGGGCTGCGCCCACTTGCACGATCAGTTCGCCCGTCGCAGCCTTCGGCACGGGCACGCTCTCGATGCGAACATCCTCGCGCCCGTGAAGGATCGCCGCTTGCATGGTGGCACGGCCATGCTCGATCGCGGTTTCGACCGTAGCCCGGCCATGATGGAGTGCACTCTCGACCGTGGCGCGGCCATGATGAAGTGCGTCTTCTACCGTGGCGCGGCCATGCTCGATGGCGGTTTCTACGGTGGCCCGACCATGCACGATCGCGGTTCCTACCGTGGAGCGGCTGCGCTTGATCGCGTCTTTCACCGTGCCTGGCATCAGGCTCCCCCTACTCTGCCCCCGCCCGGTATCGCCTCGATCATGATTTTCATCGAGTCTGCTTTGGGATGCGAAGCCACTTCGATCGCCTCGACAGCTTCTTCCATGGGGAATCGATGCGAAATCAAGCGCGTTAGATCGAACCCATTCCGATAACCGCCGAAAACCAGCTCGGTCACTTCGCTGAGAATACCGAATGAGGATGAATAGGAACCGAGCAGCGTCTTCTCATCGACGCAGACTGCGGCGGGATCGATGGTGGCTTCACCGTGCTGCGTCTGAGCGAACAGCATCACTTTACCACCTGGACGAGCCGCATCCATCGCCGTCCGAATCAAAGCGGTACCTCCGACGGCAAGGACCACGGCGTCGGCTCCGCGGCCTTCACTCTCGGCGAAAACTCGCTCGACGACATTTTCAGTGCCGGCATGAATGGGATGCTTGAGGCCATATTGAGCCGCAATCGCGTGCCGTTCGGGATAGAGATCCGAGGTAATGACTTTGCCGGCGATGCGGCTGGCGAGCACTGCGTGCATCAGGCCGATCGGGCCCTGGCCAATCACCAGAACCGTATCGTCGGGAGCAAGCTGGAGCAGCTTCACTCCCTTCAGTACCGTGTTCACCGGCTCAACGAACGCTGCCTGCTCGAAAGGAACACCATCGGGAATGCGCACCACGCCGCCATTGGCGACCACAAAATCCATCACTCGGATGTATTCGGCAAAGCCGCCACCAGAGGGTTCGAATCCCGCGGTCACCCCCGTTCTTTTGTAGAGCGGGCACTGCGCAGGCGTGCCTTTACGGCAGTAGTAGCACTCATTGCAAGGCACGTGGTGATGGACGACGACGCGTTGCCCAACCTTAAAGGAGGTCACTCCCTCACCGACTGCGACGACGGTTCCTGCCATTTCGTGGCCGAAGATGCGCGGAGCGGAATGGGAGCCGAAGTGGATCTTCTTGAGGTCTGTCCCGCAGATGCCGCAGGTTGCAATTTTCACCAGCAGCTCGCCCCGGCCCACATGCGGCACGGGAACGTTCTCGATCCGCATGTCGTTGATGCCGCGGTAAACTACGGCGCGCATCGTGTCCGGAATTTTCGCTTCTTCGAGGATCTCAGGATTGGAGGTTTGCGTTGCCATGCTCGTCGACGTGACCTCGTTCGTCAAGAAAACTCACCAGCGACTTCGCAATGCTTTGGGAAGCCCTCCGACTATTTTCGCCCATTCGGAGGAGTGAGGGCCAGTACCACGGACGCAAAAGCGAACAAAGTGCGAATTTGGCGGTCTGGAAGCGTCCGTCGGGAGCGACGAATGAGTTGAAGTCGGGCAACTTCGCATCAAGCGCATCGCTGACTCCCTTGATTGCATAAAAGGGGATGCCCCGCATGGCGGCCAGGCGCGCGATCGCCGCGGCCTCCATATCTACCAAGGAGGCGGAGTAAGTGGACGCAAGACGGATCTTCTCGCTGTGGTCGGCGACGCGAGGATTGGTAACCAGCCACAGGTCGCCGGCATACGCATCGCAACGAAAGCGTTCACCGGTTCGGGCGTCGATCACTCCAGCGATGTTGTGGGCTGTGCCCGGAGCCAGATCTCGCGTGAGGGCGCCCGCCCAACCGAGAGAAAAGGCGAGGTCGACGGGAGCGTCTTCTTCCACAGCAGCAAAGGCCCGGGTTGCGGCTTGCTGACCCGCCCCGGCACAGGCGGCAACCCAGAGATCTTCATCGCGATGATGCCAGAGATCGACACCCTTGCGGCGTTCGTGCTTCCAGCCGCGCACGATGGATTTGAGTTCGCCCGGGAGGGCGGCTATGAGCCCGGTGCGGGTCACGTGGAGGGCGCGTAGCCGTTCGCGCGGAACCACTCGATTGCTGCGCGCATCGCCGGATAAACCGGTACGATCCGGAAGCCGAGTTCCTGTTGCGCGCGCGCCGACGAGGCAAACATTTTCTTTCGGCCCATGCGCACTTCTTCGAGCGTGGCGCGCGGCTCCTTCCCGCGTATGCGCCCCGTGATGAGTTCCTCAAAGAACGCATAGGCCGCAGCCACTGCGAAGGGAATCTTGGTAGATGGCGACGGGATGCCTGTGATGGCAGCCATCTTGTCGAGGATCTGTTTGAGGGTCAGATTTTCGCCGCCCAGGATGTAGCGTCTACCCGGTTTCCCCCGCGTGAGCGCGTAGACATGGGTGCGGGCGACTTCGGCGACGTCCACGAGGTTCAGGCCGGTATCGACATACGCCGGGAACTTGCGATTGAGAAAGTCGACGAAGATGCGGCCCGTTGGCGTGGGCTTGGCGTCGTTGGGCCCGATCGGCGTCGTTGGGTTGAGGATCATCACCTGCTGCCCATCCCCGGCCGCAGCCATGGCCTGCTGTTCAGCCATGAACTTCGACCGCTTGTAGTGGCCGACCATATCCGCGAGCGAGACAGGCGTATCTTCGTTGATCACGATGCCGTCTGTCCGAAAGTGCATGGTGGCGACGCTCGACGTGTAGACGACGCGCGGAACCCTGGCTTCACGCGCCATGCGCAGCAGCTCGCGCGTACCATCCACGTTGGCCCGGTACATCGTGTCAGGATCGCGAATCCAGAGCCGATAGTCGGCTGCAACATGCATCACTGCGTCGCATCCATCGAGCGCAGGCGCATAAGACTCGGGGCGCGCCAGATCGCCGACGACTGTGTCGCCGGGAATGCCCTCGAGGTTTTTCAGGTTGCTGGATTTCCGAACCAGGAGCCGCAGATCGGCGCCCTCGGCGGCAAGTGCCTTGGCGACGTGGTGACCTACGAATCCGGTGGCGCCTGTGAGGAAGACTTTCATAAAGGCAGGGATCAGGAAAACAGGGGTCAGGAACCAGTTTAGAACCTGAACCGCTTATTTCGCTCACGGGCTCAAGCCGTCTTCTTTTCACAGCGGATTATCAGATCACAATGACAATCCGACGATCCGCGCTACTCCAGCTTCTCGGGGTGAAGCGCGTACGTTTCGCCGGCGGATTTCTTCTCGTTGTAGGCCTTGACCCAGTCTTCCCAGTGCTTGCCCGCGGCGCGATCTTTGCCGCTGAACTCGAGGCACGCAATCTCGCTGTAGCCGACCTTACGCTTCTCAGGTGCGCTGGGCGTGAAGTACTGCACATACGAATCGGCGAGTGTCGCACCGGTCAACCGGTTGAAGATATACGCTTCGATTTTCTCGCCAGACTTGAGCGTCACCGTCACATCGCCGCGATAGTCGAAGGCTTTCTCAAGGGCCTCGCGCAGATCGTTCTCATTCGCCAGCTCGGGCACCCAGCCTTCGAGCCGCTGGTGCTCGGTACCCGGCGCGAGCTCAAGAGCCTCGACTTGCTCGATGGTGTACTTCGCCACTTCCGCCGTCATGCGCGCGTCTCCTCAAGAGTCTGTGCGGGCCGCTCAATCTGCACCAGCGAAGAGGGTCCATGGGGCATCGGCTCGTTCAGCAGGTTGAGAGCGTGCTGGTCTTTGTATTTCTTGAAGCTTCCCTTCACCATGCCCCAGAAACCCGAGAGCGAGCCAAAACCGTCTATCACGGCCGAGGGCTCATAGCCGCAGCTCACCATGCAGTTGGCGCATTTCGGATTCCCCGATGCCGCGCCGTACTCTTCCCACTTCGTCGTTTCGAGCAGCTCTTTGAATGTCTCGGTGTAGCCATCTTGCAGCAGGTAGCAGGGACGCTGCCAGCCGAAGATGTTGTAGGCGGGCGAGCCCCAGGGGGTGCATTCGTATTTGCGATCGCCCATCAGGAATTCGAGGAACAGTGGCGACATGTTGAATTTCCAGGTAGGCTTGCGATTCGACAGAATGGCGCGGAAGAGCCTGCGCACGCGCGCACGGCCGAGAAAACGATTCTGGTCGGGCGCCATCTCGTAGCTGTAACCGGGCGAGAGCACGATGCCCTCTACACCCATGGACATCACGTCGTCAAAGAAGCCGCGAACATTGTTGGGATCTGTGCCATCGAAGAAGGTCGCGTTGGTGGTGACGCGGAAACCACGCTTCACGGCTTCCTTGATTCCCTCGACTGCAATGTCATAGCCGCCTTCCCGGCAGACGGAAAAGTCGTGATGCTCACGGTCACCATCAAGGTGGACGGAGAAGGTCAGATACTTCGACGGCGTGAACTCGGGCAGCCGCCTCTTCAGCTCCAGCGCATTCGTGCACAGGTAGATGTATTTCTTCCGCGCGACGAGCCCCTTGACGATCTCCACGATCTGCGGATGCAGCAGCGGTTCGCCGCCCGGTATCGAAACCATCGGCGCACCGCATTCTTCCACTGCAGCGAAGCACTCTTCAGGGGTCAGCTGCTTCTTGAGAATGTGAGGTGGATACTGCACCTTGCCGCAGCCGGCGCACGCCAGATTGCAGCGAAAGAGCGGCTCAAGCATCAGCACCAGCGGATAGCGCTTGTTGCCGGTGAGACGCTGCTTGATGACGTAGGATGCAACCGTCCACATCTGTGAGATCGGAACAGCCATATGCGAGAAAATCCTCCAGCGCCGTGCTACGACGCGCGTTCCATGGCCCGCTTATAGGTGGTTAAAGCCAGCAGCGGGAAGTATTGGCGGTACATCGTGTAAGCCAGATAGAAAACCTTCGGGAATCCCGTGCCCGTGATGATGCCCTGGCGCGTGGGGCCTTCGCCCATCGACTCGTCCCAGCCGCCATCGTCCTGCTGGCGAGCGAGCAGCCAGCGAATTCCCTTGGCGATGGAATCGGATCGGTCATCGCCCGCAGCCAGCAGTCCAAGAATCGCCCACGCCGTCTGCGAAGGCGTGCTGGGCCCCACCCCGCGCGTATCGGGATCATCGTAGCTGCCGCACGTCTCGCCCCATCCGCCGTCGGGATTCTGCACCATGCGGATCCACTCCGCTGCCTGTTGAATCTGCGGCTCGTGCGAATCCATGCCGATGGCTTCGAGGCCGCGCAGCACCAGGAATGTTCCGTAGATGTAGTTGACGCCCCAGCGGCCGAACCAGCTTCCATCGGGTTCCTGCTCGCTGAGGATGAATTTGATCGCCTTCTGCACGCGCTTATCGTCCTGCGTGAACCCGTAGGTGGCCAGCATCTCAAGCATGCGCCCCGTGATGTCGACAGTTGGCGGATCGAGCATCGCGTTGTGATCGGCAAACGGGATGTACTGGAAGATCATCTTCGTGTTGTCTTTGTCGAAGCTGCCCCAGCCGCCATTCCGGCACTGCATCGCGAATTCCCAATCGATGGCGCGCTGCGTAACCTGGTGCTGATAGCGCTCCCGCGGGTTATCGACCCTGCTCAGCGCGAGCAACACCTGCGCCGTGTCGTCGGTGTCAGGATAAAACTCGTTGTTGTACTCGAAGTACCAGCCGCCGGGCTCGGTATTCGGTACCTTCATCGCCCAATCGCCCTTGTGGCGTACTTCTTTCGAGAGCAGCCAGTCGGCGGCTTTCAACATGCGCGGATCGTTGCGCGGCACGCCTGCTTCGCCCAGCGCATACAGCGCCTGCGCCGTGTCCCACACAGGAGAGGCGCATGGAGTCATGCGGAAGGTCGCTTCCTGAAACTCCGGTGAGGCGGGCTCCTCGATGCCCAATTGCTCAAACTCGTCGCGCGCACGAATCACCTGCGGATCGTCTTCGGAGTAGCCCAGGCAACGCAGCGCGATGATCGCGTTCAGCATGGCCGGGTAGATGGCGCCAAGCCCATCGGTCATCTCGAGACGTTCAAGCATCCACTTCTCCGCGCGCTTCAACGCGAGCGTTCGCAGCGGACGGATGTGCACCATTTCGGCGAGGTGGAAGACGCGATCGACAAGGAGGAAAAAGTTGCGCCAGGATAAGAGACGCTTGCGATCAATGCGGAGACGAAGGACTGAGTTTTGACGCCCGCCGACAAACAGTTCATCGATTCCCTGCTCTTTGGGAATTTTCTTGAACGGCTTTTTGGCGTAAATGATCGCTAGAGGAACGAGAATGGAGCGCGACCACGCCGAGATTTCATAGATATTGAAGTAGAACCATTTTGGAAAGAGAACGATCTCCGGCGGAATGGCAGGCACGGCATCATAGTCGTATTGGCCGAGCGCACAGAGATACATCTTGGTGAAGGTGTTGCACTCGATCACGCCACCATGGGCTAGCACCCACTGGCGACATCTCACCATGCGCGGATCGTCGGGACCAATGCCTAAAAGCTTCGCAGAAAAATAGCACTTGACTGACAAAGATAAGTTGCCAGGTCCGCCCGGATAGATGCTCCAGCTGCCGTCCTCGTTCTGATAGCGCCATATCTCGGCCATCGCGCGCTGCAAGCGGCCTGGATCGCCCGATTCGAGCAGCGTGTGCAGAAAGACATAGTCCGCTTCGAGCATTGCATCGGCTTCGAGTTCGCCATCCCAATAGCCTTCGGGGTGCTGCAGGGATAGAAGATGCTCGCGCGAATGAAGGATTGCCGCTTCAACATCCGCCAGATCCGCGTCGATGCGTCCAAACCTGGGTGCAACGGGATGTCCCTTGGCTTGCGATGAACTCATGCGTATCCAAATTCCTCAAGTACACGCGCCCAACCCGCGAAGACGTTGAACAGCCCTCGTTCAGAATCCATGCCAGGCGCCGTGCGGTCATCCTTGAGATGCGGCGATGCAGTTCAATGATGCCGAATGAACTGCTTTCACACTTCGCCACTCTAACCCAAAGACACCGAAGGCCAACAAAAATCGGCCGCCCCTATGCAGTTCCTTTCAACAGCACAGCTTCATCCAGTCCGATCCAAAACTTAGCGCACCGGAACCGGCTCTCCACCGCCCGCATTTCCAATGGCTTGAATGATCTCCGGAGGCAGTCCGAAACGGACATTTTCCGGCATGACCTCCACCTCTTCGACGCTGGAAAAGCCATTCTGCCGCAGGTAATTGACGACGTCTTCCACCAGAATCTCGGGTGCCGATGCGCCCGCCGTGACAGCCACCGTGGAAACGCCCTCCAGCCACTTGGGGTCGATGGCCTGGGAGTTATCAATGAGATACCCGACCGTTCCAAGATTGCGCGAGACTTCGACAAGGCGATTCGAGTTGGAGCTGTTCGTTGAGCCCACCACCAGCACCAGACCCGCATCGTGCGCCACATTGCGCACTGCCACCTGGCGGTTTTCCGTCGCATAGCAAATGTCCTGCGAGTGAGGACCGGCGATGTTGGGGAACTTCTCCTTCAGCGCATGGATAATGTCCCGCGCCTCATCAAGCGAAAGCGTCGTCTGCGTAAGATAAGCAACGCGATTGGGGTCGGGCACTTCGAGAGCCTCTACCTCGGCCACGTTCGAGACCACCTGCGTGACATCGGGAGCTTCGCCGAGCGTGCCTTCGATTTCGTCGTGATCGCGATGGCCGATCAGCACCAGCGAATACCCTTGCTTGGCAAACTTCACGGCTTCGATGTGAACCTTCGTGACCAGCGGGCAGGTCGCGTCAATCACCTTCAGGCCGCGCCCTTTGCTGTGCTCGCGCACCGCCGGCGAAACTCCGTGCGCAGAGTAAATAACGCGCTGTCCGTCGGGAACGTCATCGATTTCATGGACGAAGATTGCGCCTTTTTCAGCCAACTCATTCACTACATAGCGGTTATGGACAATCTCACGCCGCACGTAAATAGGCGCGCCAAACGTCTCCAGAGCGATTTTCACGATGTCGATCGCCCGCACAACGCCGGCACAGAATCCGCGCGGCTTCAATAGCAACACGCGCTTCGTGCGGAGGGAACCTCCGCTTTGACTACCGTTTGCAGTGGATTCGAGGACAGAGGTGGTCACATCAACAGTATACCAATGGTTTGGTTCTCCCCGAAGTGCCTGTGCGATTTGGGGTTAATGAACGGGGTTCGATCCACCCGCGCTCCAGTGGTTGCCAGATCGGGCCACCGCGTACATTTCCACCGCGATTTGGTCAAACAAGCCCATCGGGTCGTCCTTACCCCCGGGCGCTGAGGAGTGGGTTAGGTACAGGTCGAAGTGCGTTCGATTGTGGAGATATGTGAAATGTGGGTTGGCGTGTAATCCTTCAAGAACGGCCTCAAACCGATGCGCCGCACCATCCAGGTAGAACGTGTCGGCGGTCCCCACGATGACATGGATCTTGCCCCGAAGAGAGGGTCCGCGTTGAGTCCATGTGGTCGCAACGATGTGGGCAAGATCGTAGTGGTCGCGCCAGTACGCGACAACGGCTGGATCCACTTCGCCGGTATCGCGATTGAACATGGGCAAGGGCCGGCCATCTGCGCCACGCGGTGAGAAGACCCACTCGAACGATCCGAACTGGCCGCCGTAGTCGCCCAGCACTCGCTCGATGCGCGCGAACTGTTCCATGGTCCCAAGCACCTTTGCATGATCCCTCACAATGGGATAGGCGCTGCCATCCTGACGCTTGTATACATTCGCGTGCTCGGCATACAAATCGACCCCGCTGAAGTTGTGGAAGTCGCTGGGATCGGGTGAGGTGGACCATGTACCTCCGAAGATTTGCGGGTAATTGACCTGCAGTTGCAGAGTCGCCCAGCCTCCGGAAGAATGACCCTGCAGAAAGCGCCCATTCGCGCGGGCGTCCATTCGATATCTGTGCTCGATCAACGGGATGAACTCCGTTGTGAGAGCTTTGCCCCACGGGCCGTTATTGACCGAATCGGCGAACTCGTGCGTGCCTGTGGCGCCGGACTCGTCGAGCATTACCCAGATCATTGGCGGGATCTTGCCTTGCGCCATGCGCTCAAACAGCCTTGCGCCCGTCCGCCGAGCGCTAGCCAATCCGCCAGAAAATCCGTGCGTCCAGTACACGGTGGGATAGCGGCGGACCGCGTGGTCGTCATATCCTGGAGGCACAATGACCCACGCGCGAAGATGCGTGGGCTGGCCGAAGAAGGCGCTCAAAGCCGGGCTCACAACGTCTTCGAGACGCGCGGACTGGTCGAATCCTGCAGGCAGGTTTGTGGGTGCCGGCGGCTCGGGGACGGTCGCACTCAACAGGAGCTTTGGCTCTGCGCCCTGCCCTGGCGCAAAAGCGGGCAGCGCCACCACATCGCTTACAAGATCGCCGCCGCCACGACCCGAATAGTTGTACGTGTGTCCTATGTCAAGAACAGCCTGCGCCTGGTAGTCCCCGGGTTTCAGCGAAGAGAAATCGGCGGGATACACGAGATCATCCGTGTCGATTTCTACCGAGCCGCCGGGTTTCAATAGGCCAATCTCTTTTGCCGCAACATAAACCGCGGTCGGTTGGAAGGGGTTCTCGTCCACTTCCTTTGCGCCGCTGCCTGCGGCGAGAAAAATCAGCAGCCTCCCCGACACGGGCGCTGTGAATTGAGATCCAAGGGTCACGCGAAAGAAGAGATGCCGTGCCTCCTGCGCCGAAGCCGGCACAAAGCACAAAAGAACCGCGAACAAAGAAAAAATCGATCGTAGAACGCGCATGGTGGCGCTGATTGTAGGGCTTTCCGCTGGAACAGGCAATCCAAAGCTCGCGTGTGATTTGCACCTGCAATCCCTCGGCGCCCGCTGCACGGCGACGTGAACAGGCCTCCAGTCGAAGCCAAACGTGCATCTTAGTGTCGAGATGCGCGCGCGCCAGAACATCCCGCGACTAGAAGCGACCGGAGCCATACAGACCCTGGCCGTACAGGTCAATCAACCACCACCGGCATCGTCGCAACAAACCGCCGGAAAGACGCATGCGTGACCATCAGGTTCGAGTGAAGCAGGAGCAACCCGTTGATGCCCTCGGAGACCGAGCGTCGCACGATCCTGATTGTCGATGACGAAACGACCGTTGCGGATTCGCTGCAACTGATCCTTTCGAGCCGTGGCTACGAGGCGCGCGCAGTCTACTCCGCCGAGCAAGCCACGGAAGTGCTGACCGAGTGGCAGCCCGACTTGGCCATTATCGATGTGATGCTGCCGAAAATGAATGGCATTGAATTGGCCGGGATCGTCGCGAACCTCTGCCCGGCCTGCCACCTGCTCCTGATTTCCGGACACCCCGGCACAACCGATCTGCTCAACGACGCAAAATCGCATGGGTACAGCTTCGACATCCTGGCTAAACCGCTGCATCCCACTTTGATTCTCGACACCGTGAATGGCCTGGTCCCCCACAGGCACGACAAAACCGAGGCCTAAAGGCGCAAATAGGCTTCTCCGGCAGAGCATGCCTTCCTAAGATGCCGCGCGGCTCAGATGCGCAGAAACACCCGTTTTGTATACATCCAGTAGAGCGTCAGCCAATAGAGCACCATCACCGTGCCGCCTAGCACCGAGGGCTCGAGTCCTGCTCCAAAGATTCGGAATATCCCGTATCCGAAATTGATATGCAGATTCTCGATCAAAAAGTCCTCCCACAAATGCGCGATGAGATAAGCGGCGATAGAGTTCATGCCAACCACGATTAGCGGGAACGCCCATCGTCGCGATTGCTTCACGTCAATGATCCACGAGAATGCCGCAAGAAAGAAGAAACAAATGCCTCCGCTCCAGAGCGTCCATGCGGGCGTCCACACGCGCTTCACGATGGGGCAAATACCGGTGAAATGCAAGACCAGGCCCGCGGCGCAAAGAAGGACTCCCGCGAAGAGAAAGCGCCGCAGGGGAATGCGCGGCGCAGCTGTGCGGAACCACTCGCCGGCAAACAATCCGAGCAGCATGGTGCCTAGCGTGGGGATAAAGCTGAGGGTGAGGTAGCCGCCGTCATTGAAGAGAAAGCGCGCGGGACGCGGAAAGAGATTAAGAAACCAAAGGTCGAACGCCTGGCCGAGGTTGCTGTTCTTGTTCCAGTGTGCCGCGAAACCGATGAAGTTGTGGTGCCACTCCGGTGGCACGCCCACAGCGGCATAGTTGAACCCGAGGCCAGGAGCTGGATACAGGGCCCAGGCGAGCCAGTAGCCAAATAGCAACGCGCCGAATGCTATCCACTGCATCCGCGGACGGCAGTGCGCGAGCAGCCATGCAAACGTGTAGCCGAGGCCGATCTGCGTCAGCGTGTCTTCAAAGGTGAAATTGGTTTGCGTGCTATGGGTGGAGCGAAGAAAGATGCCGAGCGCGACGAGCAGAACACTTCGCCACAGCGTGTGCAGAAGTTGCGCGCTGAAGCTTTGGCCTCGCTTCACACGGCTGGCAATCGAATACGGCAAGGCCACGCCAACCAGGAATGTGAATCCGGGCTGAATGGTATCGTGCAGGCTCATGCCGGCCCATTCCACGTGAGTCTGATTCCACGCCAGCACATGCCAAAACAGACTGCCGGGAAAGGCGCGCGCCACTTTCCAGAATTGCATCACCTCGCCCATCATGAGCAGCATCACTAGGCCGCGATATGCATCGACGGCGACATTGCGCGGCGGCACCGCAATGGCAGACGGCAGCGCGGACTCCGCGGGCTTGGTCACGGCTGGCTGGGTCAGCAAGGTAGCGGACATGAAGTTTGTCCTCTGAAATGGGCTGCAGCGCGCAGGAGGAACGCGAGCCGGGTAAGCCGAAACCATAGCACAGGGTAAACGCGACGGGCTATCCGAAACTACTTCGCCCCACGCCGTACAAGCATCCTTAGCCGCTGCTGGCGGCAATCATCTGCGCCGCGTGCTGCAGGCTCGTGTCCGTCACCTTCGCGCCCGACAGCATGCGCGCCACTTCATAGGTGCGCGCTCGGTCGTCGAGCACGCGAATCTGCGTCTTCGTCCGCCCATGGTCCTCGCGTTTCTCCACGACGAGATGTTGGCCGGCAAAGGCCGCGATCTGTGGAAGGTGGGTGACGCATAAAACCTGCTGGCCGCGCGCCAGCGTTTTGAGCTTTTGCCCCACGGCTTCGGCCGCGCGACCGCCGATGCCGATATCGATTTCATCGAAGACCAGTGTGCGCGGCGTAGGATTCTTCTTCCGCGACTTCGACGAAGATTCCTCGACAGCCACTTTCAGGGCGAGCATCACGCGCGACATCTCGCCGCCGGAAGCGATCTCGTGCAGCGCCTTCAGCGGTTCGCCGGGATTGGTGGCGATGCGATACTCAACTTCATCCCAGCCATGCGCCGTCCAGTGCGCCTCGTCCTCTGCCGAGGCAATGTCAATCTCGAAGCCCACTTTCATGGCCAGGGAGTTGATTTCCTTTTCGGCGAGCTTCGCCAGCTTCGCAGCTGCCGTCTTTCGCTCAGCGTTCAGTTCCTTCGCGGCCTGGCGATAGGCTGTCGAGGCTTTTGCAACCGCTGCACCCAGTTCCTTGAGGATCTGGTCGCGATCCTCTACCTCGGCGAGCTTGCGGGCAGCGTCCTCGCCAAAAGCGATCACCTCGTCGACCGACTGCCCGTATTTCCGCTTTAGGCGATCGAGCAGCGCAAGGCGATCCTCGATCTCAGCAAGGCGTTCCGGTGAGGCGTCGATCGCTTCGGCATAGTCGCGCAGGCTTGCGCTCACATCGCCCACCACCGCGCGTGCCGATTGCAGCTGCTGCGCCGACTCCGCGAAGCGCGCATCGTAGCGGGCCAGTTCTTCCACGCTGCGCAACGCCGATCGAAGCGACCCCTCCGTCGAAGCGCTGCCCTCGTAGAGCTGGTCGTAGCCGCTCATGGCCGCGGCATGGAGTTTTTCTGCATTCGCGAGGACGCGTTTTTCAGTTGCCAGCTTCTCATCTTCGCCGGCGATCACCCGGGCCGATTCGATTTCCTTGCGCTGGTAGCTCCACAAGTCGACCATGCGCAGGCGGTCCTGCTCGCCCTTTACCAGGTCGTCCAATTTGGCTCGGGCCTCGCGCCACTGCGCGTGCGCCGTCTCCATTGCGTCTGTCGAGATTCCGGCAAAACGGTCGAGCAGGATGCGCTGTTGTGCCTGATCAAAGCTGGAAAACGTCTCCGATTGCGCGTGGACCAGGGCCAGTTCAGGCGCAAGCTGGCGCAGCACGGCGACCGAGGCAGGCTGATTATTGACGAAAACCCTCCCTTTGCCCGAGGAGAGGATCTCTCGCCGCAGAATGATTTCAGTTCCCTCAGCGTCGATGCCGTTTTCCTCGAGGATGGCTTCGGCGCCCGCCGTGGACTCGAAAACACAGGCCACCACGGCCTTATCAGCCCCGTGGCGTACAACTTCTGTGGATGCCTTGCCACCCATCAGCAGCGCCAAAGCATCTACAACGATAGACTTGCCTGCACCCGTTTCGCCGGTTAGCAGGTTCAGGCCCGATCCGAACGTAGCGATGGCGTGATCGATGACAGCATAGTTTTCGGCGCGCAGCTCGACGAGCATTCGGTGCGACCCTTTTCTGATCCGGCCGTGGACTAAGAGACTGGCAGAGCAGGGGTTCACCCCTGACGACCCGAGCGCAGCATAGCATGAGTGCCGCCCGCGATGCGCGCCGAGCTCACACATGCGTCGGAGCGGCACCAGAACGATAACTTGGAAGGCTGTTTGTCGTCTGATACGGTGAAGATTGAGGTGAACTGCAATTCTTAATGTAGCGATCGCCCTTGCCATGCAAGCTGACGGCGCCGCCCCGCCTAGCCCCGTGGGGGCGCAGGCGTCCAGCGCGCTGATGGATATGCTGAACACCATCAGTCCGGTTGCGATCGCGGTGCTGGTGCTGCTGCTGTGCGCGAGTCTCTATTCCTGGACGGTGATCTTCGGAAAAATGGGCGCGTTTGGCCGCGCCACCAACGAGAGCCGGAAGTTTCTTCGCGCGTTTCGCAAGGCAACGCGCCTCAACGAGATTTCCGCCTCGGCAGAAAACTACAAGGCAAGCCCGCTGGCCCAGGTGTTCCTCGAGGTCTATGAGACTTACAAGCGCCAGACAGGCGGTTCGGGCCCGCCGCGCAACATCACGGCGCTGGAGCGCTCGGCGCAGACCGCGGCGAGCGAATCCATCACCCACATGGAGCGCCGGCTGACGTGGCTGGCAACGATCGCCGCCACCAGCCCCTTCGTCGGATTGTTCGGCACCGTGATGGGCGTTGTGGAGGCGTTTCACGGATTGGGAACGGCGGGTGCGGCCACGCTGCGCGCCGTGGCGCCCGGGATGGCAGATGCTCTGATCACGACAGCAGCAGGATTGTTCGTGGCCGTGCCTGCGGTGGTGGCCTACAACCAGTTCACTGCAAAGATTCGCGTCTTGGCCTCGGCAACCGACGATTTTTGCCGCGAGCTTCTGAACTCCTTTGACGAGATCCCCGACCGAACGCAGGGTGGAACCCAACGCGGCGCTGCGATGGAAGCGGCCGAGGAATTGCCGCGCGGGTTCTACAAGTAAAAGGAACGCCGCCGGATTCCGCGGGCGCCGGCGGCATCAAGGGCCTCGATGCCGCGAGGGTCGGCAGGCAGCGCATGGAGGGAATGAAACAAAGTGGCTTTCACAACGAGTAGCGGACAAACACGGTCGTCGCTGGCGGATATCAACATTACGCCGCTGGTCGACGTCGTCCTGGTCCTGCTCGTGATCTTCATGATCACCGCGCCGGTGCTGCAGTCCGGCATTGAAGTCTCGGTGCCGAAGACAAAAACCGTGAAGGAAATCACGGAGCAGCGAACCGTGGTCACCATCGACCGCGATGCCCAGGTGTTTCTGGGTGACAAGATGGTCAACATCCACGACTTGCCGCAGTTGCTGCGCCAGCAGACCGGCGATTCATCGAAGCGCGTGATCTATCTGCGTGCAGACGGGCGAGTGTCGTTCGGCAATTTCGCAACGCTGATGGACGCGGTGAAGCAGGCCGGCATCACCAATATCTCCATCGTGACCCAGCCGCTCGATACCAAGGGGCACACGGGAAACAGCGGCGAATGACGTCGATATCCACGAGTCAGGCATGAACGCTCTGCTGGAACACACCGAACAGTTGGAGCAGGAACTGACGCCGGAGCGTGCATTGGCGCCGGCAACCGGTTCTGTGCTGCTTCACCTTGGCTTGGCGGCGTCCATCGTTCTCTACGGAGTGCTCGGCGGTTTCTTTCACCACAATTTGTGGGGCAGTTCGGGCACCGGCGGGGCAATCCAGGTCAATCTCGTCAGCAGCGCCCTGCCCCTGCCATCGAATCAGCCGGTAAACCAGAACGTGCTTTCGACCGAAAAGCCCAGCGAAGCGCCCGCCCCTCCCACACCCAAGGCTAAGCAGGCCGAAGACCTGACCGCGATTCCGATCCAGGGCAAGCAAAAAAAACCGGAGCACGAGACGGCGCAGCGCACGCCCCCGCAAAAGCAGCAACCCGTGCCCAACAACCGCGCGGCCTACGGGGAGCAGGCAGGCTCGTCCATTCCGCGGGCCACGCAGCAAAGCCTCGCCAGCGGCCCGACCACGGTGAACAACGGAGACTTCGGAAGCCGTTTCGGCTGGTACGTGGATGGCGTCAGCCGCAAGATGTCGTCCAATTGGTACAAGGCGCTGGTGGACCCCAATACGCCGCGTGGAGCGCGCGCCTACATCGATTTCACGATTGCCCGCGACGGCTCGGTCAGCAGCGTGCGGCTGGACCGCTCGAGCGGCAGCCCCACGCTCGACAGCTCCTGCATGCGCGCCGCCCAGCGGGTTGACACCTTTGGCTCGCTGCCGGCAGGTTACAACGAAAGTACCTTACTTGTTTCGTATTACTGCGAATACTAGAAACCCCTGGCGCCATCCAAGTAAAATAGAGATGAGCTTTTCTTTGAACAGGCAGCTTATCCGCGTGCACATGGGCCGCGGTGAGCTTATTTCCGGTCATTGCCCGCACCAACTCGCAAGACTCCATCGAGGAAGGATTGCGCACTGCATGAAGTTTTGTTTCCGGCTTTTCTCCCCCGCCCTTCTGCTGTTGACGAGCTTCTCTTGCACTTCCCTAAGCGCACAGGATTGGGTGCGCATCGGCTCCAACCTCGGCAACCAGAAGATCCGCCTCGCAGCCGCAGACTTCAAGCCGGTGGGAGCAGATCCGCAGACCCCTTCGCTCAAGGCCGTCTTTGACTCGACCCTCTTCAATGACCTGAGCAGCGCCGGCATCTTCGAAATGGTCTCGAAGAGCTTCGCGCCGCCGGGGACACCTGGTTCTCCACAGGAAATCAATCTTTCGCAGTGGTCGGCTCCGCCGGCGAGCTCGGCGATGGTCGCGTTTGGCGCCCTGTCGGCCGCCAATGGCCGGCTTGTGGTCTACGGCTGGCTCGACGACACAAGCAACACCGCAAACCCGCAGGTACTGGGCAAGCAGTACAACGAAGCGGCCAGCGAAGACATGTCGCGCACCATCGCGCACCGCTTTGCCGACGAGATCATCGCCCGCCTCGGCGGCGGTATCAACGGCATTGCCGAAACCAAAATCTACTTCATCAGCTCCCGCACCGGGTCCAAAGAAGTCTGGGTCATGGACTACGACGGCGCCAATGAACACGCCGTCACGCATCTTGGCGCCACCGCCCTTTCGCCCCGCGTTTCACCCGACAACTCGCGCGTCGCATTCGGCGCTCTCACCCGCGACTCCTGGGCCATTCGCATGTATTCGCTCGACCTGGGCAGGCTCGTCGCGTTTCCCGGGGGCGCCGTCGGAACCCTCAACCAATCCCCGGCCTGGACCAGCGATGGATCGAAGATCGCATTCTCGTCCGCGCGAACGGGCGATCCCGAGATCTGGGTCGTCGATGCCGGCGGCGGCAATCCACGCAGAATTACTTATTTCAAAGGACCGGACGTCTCCCCCACCTGGAACCCGAAAAGCAATGCCCAGCTCGCATGGGTGAGCGGGCGAACCGGCCTGCCGCAGATCTACACCATGGATCAGGACGGCGCCAGCATTCAGCGCATGACCGACGGCGGCTATGCCGTGTCTCCTTCGTGGTCGCCCAACGGGCAGTTTCTGACCTTCAGCTGGAATCGCAAGTACGGTCCTGGCGCACCGGGTGGTCAGGATATCTACATCATGGACATTGCGACCAAGCGCTGGCAGCAGCTGACCCACGACGCCGGTACCAACGACTTTCCTTCGTGGGCCCCAGACGGCCGCCATATCGTCTTCGAGCGCAAGATGGGCCGCGCGACCGAAGTCTGGTCCATGCTCGCCGACGGAACCGATCAGCACCAGCTGACGCACTCGGGAAACAATTTCATGCCCAACTGGAGTTGGAAATGAGACGAGCCGCGAACCACGCGGCCATCCGCGTTGGGAAATGATGACGGGATCTCCCGGCACGGAAGTTAGGGAGAAGAAGAATTTTTCGAAGCCGAGCTCGCAGAACGCGAAGGCGTGCCGGTTATAACAGAACGCTATTCCGAAAGAGGCAGTCTCCGTTGTGCCGTAGAGTTTGAGGTCGCATGCGAAACCACTCATGCACTCGCGGCTACAATGGGGATGTCCTCCTGAACCGCAGAAGGAGCCACACATTGAATCGACGCTTTCGAACTCTTGTCCCAACCTTAGTCCTTGTCGCCTTCGTTGCTGTTGCAGGATGCAAAAAGAAACAGCCGCCGCCGCAGGCCGCTACGGCTCCGCCGCCCACGCCAAATCCAACCGCGCAGATCACGGCTACCCCCAGCCAGATTTCTGCCGGTGATCAGGTGACGCTCAGTTGGCGCACGACCGACGCCAGCAGCGCCACCATCGATGGCATCGGCGATGTGCCGACCACCGGCGTGAAGACCGTCACTCCGAGCGAGTCGACGACCTATCACCTGGTCGCGCGCGGCGATTCCGGAACTGCCGATGCCAGCGCGCACGTCACGGTGAATGCGCCGCCGGCGGTTTCCGCTCCGGCGAATACCATGTCGGCAGAAGAAGAGTTCCGCGCCAATGTGCAGGACGTCTTCTTCGACTACGACACCTACGACGTTCGCGCCGACGCGCAAAGCACCCTTTCGCATGACGCCTCCTATTTGGCCAGCCATCCCAATCTCAAGATCGTGATCGGCGGCTATTGCGACGAGCGCGGCTCCGACGAGTACAACCTTGCGCTGGGCCAGAACCGGGCCAACTCCGCGAAAAATGCGCTGGTCACGGCGGGCATCGCGGCCGATCGCATCCGCGTGGTCAGCTACGGCAAGGAAAAGCCGTTCTGCAACGAATCTACCGAAGAGTGCTGGCAACAAAATCGGCGTGCCGGCTTCTCCCTCGGTCAATAACCTCGATTGGATGGCGGCATCGCTTGCACCGGATGCCGCCATCCAATCTTGTGTCGGGCCAGCTCGTTCCCGGGCCCGTGGCACCCGGCATTCGATAAACTCAAGGGAACGCGATGGGAATTAATTCAACCAGCAGCCTGCCGCGGCCTGCATTTCTTGCTCGCCGGGCAGCTTTTTAGTTCGCAGGTGAATGATGCAGAAAAGACGATTGCCTCGCCCGAGTGTCCTTGCCGCAACCGCAGCCATTGTACTTGGCCTGAGTTTTGCGCCTGTGCGAGCTCACGCTGTCTCCAAAGAAACCATCCAGATGCAGACGCAGATTCAGCAACTGCTCGATATGGTGCAGCGCCTGCAGACGACCATGGACACCAAGTTTGCCGTGCTGCAGAACCTGGCCCAGCAAACCGCCGACCAGGCCACGCAGATGAACGGCACCGTGAACGCGCTACAGCAGAAGCTCAACACACAGGTCGAGGCGCTTGGCGGCAAGCTCGATACCAGCTCCGGGCAGGTGCAGTCGCTCAACGATTCGGTCGATGAGCTGAAGACACGCATCACCAAGCTCGAAAAGGCGATCCAGGACCTGCAAAGCCAGTTACAGAACGTCCAGCCGCAGCAACAGGGCGCGCCGGGCATGCCCGCTGGTTCGGCTCCTCCTCCCGGAACCCCAGGTCCGGGCGCGATGAATTCTGCACCGCCCGTGAGCCAGACCCCGCCGCTCGAGCAGACTTACCAGGCCGCGGTGAGCGACTTCAACGCGGCCAAGTATTCGCTGGCATCGAGCGAATTCGGAGACGTGATCCACTTCTATCCGCTTGACCCCATGGCAGGCAGCGCGCAGTTTTACCTTGGTGAGATCGCTTATCGCCAGCACAACTACGATGAGGCCATCAAGGATTACAACGTGGTGCTCGAGCAGTTCACGGGGAGCCCCAAAGCCTCGGCGGCGCAGCTCCACAAGGGCATGGCTCTGATCAATCAGGGCCATCGCGAAGCGGGAACTCACGAGCTCCGATCCCTCATCCAGCGCCACCCGCAAACGCCCGAAGCGCAGCAGGCGCGCGCCAAGCTGAACGAGATGGGCGTGCGCATCAACCCGACGACCCGCTAAAACCGGACAACTTCTTCCCCCAAAGTCCAGTCCCGCCTCACGCTTCCCCTCTCTCCAACAGGTTTCCCTCAATACCTATTGCATTTCGACTGCCTGGACGGTTCTGGCGGAGAGGTTGCGCTGCGTGCGGCACCCTTCGATCCGATGTTTCAAAGAGAAAAGCCCCGCGCTGGGCGGGGCTTCTTTTCGCACGAGTGAAGGTCTACTGCAAATTCGCCATCAATGCGTCGAGCGCTGACTTGGGCGGCCGCACCATCGATTCGGGCAATGTCCCGAGGGGCTCATCCACCAGGTTCAGCAGATCGGTGAACGTCGGCTTCTCCGTGTTGATATAGAAAACGCCGGTCAGTACTTCGTTATTCTCTTCGGCCTCCATCAACGTACGCACCGCATTCGCCTTGTCCGTCGGATCGTAGTCCTCGTGCAGCTTGCGCAGGCGCAGGCTCGAACCGTCGTGCATCTGCACGTCGTAAACCTGGCCCGAGTCGTAATCGACGTCAATCTCCTCAAAGCTCGCCACAAAGCCAATTTCGTTGATTGGCTCGTCGTTTTCCTGGATGAACTTGTAGCTCTTCGTGGAGCCTTCGTGGTCGTTGAAGGTGACGCAGGGGCTGATCACATCGAGCATCACGGTGCCCTTGTGCGCAATGGCAGCCTTCAGCATCGAAAGCAGCTGCTTCTTGTCGCCCGAGAATGACCGACCCACAAACGTTGCACCCAACTGGATGGCCAGAGCGCAGGTGTCGATGGCGGGCAGATCGTTGATCACTCCTGTCTTCAATTTTGAGCCGATGTCGGCGGTCGCCGAGAACTGGCCCTTCGTCAAGCCGTAGACGCCGTTGTCTTCGATGATGTAGATCATCGGCAGATTGCGCCGTAGCAGGTGCACAAACTGGCCCATGCCGATCGACGCAGTGTCACCGTCACCCGACACCCCTAGAAGCATGTTCTGGTGATTTGCCAGCAGCGCTCCGGTTGAGACCGAAGGCATGCGGCCGTGCACGCTATTGAAGCTGTGCGAGCGGCTCATGAAGTAGGCGGGGCTCTTCGACGAGCAGCCGATGCCGCTCATCTTCATCACCCGCTCCGGCTCCACGCCCATCTCATACATCGCATCGATGATGCGCTCGGAGATGGCGTTGTGGCCGCACCCGGCGCACAATGTCGACTTGCCGCCGCGATATTCAATCACCGGAAGGCCTATATGGTTCACTTTCGGGGTTGGCGTTGCGGTTGCCATTTAGAGGCCCTCCTTTGTCGCAAATTCCTCGGTAATCGTGCGCGCATCAATCGGCAGCCCGTTGTAGTGCAGAATACTGCGTAGCTTCACCACCTGCTCGGCGGGAAGATCGAGCTTCAGCAGGCTCGCCAACTGCGCATCGCGGTCCTGCTCCGCCACGTAGACGCGCTCATGCGATGCGACAAAATCGTGAATCTCGTGCGCGAAGGGATACGCTCGGATGCGCAAATAGTCGACGTCCTTGCCATACTCCTTCTTGATCTGATCGAGGCTCTCGCGCAGGGCGAAGTCCGTGGTGCCGTAGGCCAGGAAGCCCACCTTGGAGCTCTTGTCTTTCACCACCACCGGCGGAGGAACCAGCTTGCGCGCATTCTCAAACTTGCGCGTCAAGCGGTCCATGACTTCCAGGTATTCATCCGGCTTTTCGGTGTAGCCCGCCGCGTCGTTGTGTCCCGAGCCGCGCGTGAAGTAGGCAGCCTTGGGATGCTTCGTTCCAGGCAACGTCCGCCAGCCGATGCCGTCGCCGTCCACATCGCGATAGCGTGCGAAACTGCCCAGTCGCGTGAGATCCTCGGCCGTAAGAACCTTGCCACGGTCCAACGGCTTCTCGGGATATTGGAACGGATCGGACATCCAGTTGTTCATGCCCAGATCGAGATCGGTGAGAACGAAAACCGGCGTCTGAAGCCGTTCCGCCAAGTCGAATGCCGCTTGAGAAAACTCGAAGCACTCGCGCACCGAACCGGGCAGCAGGACCACGTGCTTGGTGTCGCCATGCGACAGGAAAGCAGTCGAAAGCAAATCCGCCTGCGAAGTGCGCGTCGGCATCCCGGTCGAAGGTCCGGTGCGCTGCACGTCGAAGATCACGCCCGGAATCTCTGCGTAATAACCGAGGCCGGAGAACTCCGCCATCAGCGAGATGCCAGGCCCTGAGGTTGACGTCATGGCGCGCGCACCTGCCCATCCGGCGCCGATCACCATGCCAATCGCCGCCAGTTCATCTTCGGCCTGCACCACCGCAAACGTCGCCTTGCCTTCCGGCGTAACCCGGAACTTCTTCAACAGATCGGTCGTCGCTTCAATCAGCGAAGTCGAAGGCGTAATCGGATACCACGCCACCACCGTCACCCCGGCAAACACTGCGCCCATGCCGCAGGCTGCGTTGCCGTCGATGATGATTTTTCCCGTGGTCTTGTTCATCCGCTCGATCACAAATGGATCGGCTTTGACCAGCTTTTGCTGCGCGTACTCAACGCCCGCCTTCACTGCGCCGAAGTTCAGATCGAATACCTTCTGCTTCTTCGCGAACTGCTTCTTCACGCTGCCTTCAACCACGGCCAGATCAATCGACAGCAGCTGCGACAGAACACCCACGTACACCATGTTCTTCACCAGCTTCCGCAGCTTGGCCTCAGGACACACAGCGGCAGCGATCTTGTCGAAGGGCACCGGATAGCACGCCACATCGTTGCGATATTGCTTGAGGTTGAGGTTCTCCTCATAGATCGCCGCGGCGCCTGCGGGCAGATCGAGCATGTCCTGCTTCGCCGTTTCAGGGTTCAGCGCCACCAGGATTTCGGTGTCCCGCTTGCGGGCAACGTACCCGTCTTTGCTGGCCCGAATCGTGTACCAGGTGGGGAGTCCGGCGATGTTTGAAGGAAAGAGGTTTTTCCCGCTGACCGGGACTCCCATTCCGAAAATGCTTTTCAGCAGAACGCTGTTGGCGGATTGCGAGCCGGATCCGTTCACCGTTGCTACGTTGATGCTGAAGTCGTTGGATATGCGCTTTTGCGCACGCAAGGCGCCCTGTTCTTGACCCAGGGCCAGGTCTCCTGTCGCCATTTGGCGGGATTCCCTTCAGAAGAATTCAAGGAAGAGTCAGACGTTTTCTCTCCTTTGTGATTATAGTCACTTGGCATTTCCGCCGTACCGCGAAGGGACACACTCCCCACCTTAAGGTAACCGGATGTATAACGGAGCATTGAACTAGTGCGAAATGCCGGAAAAATGGTGCAATCCCGCTCTCGATACGACCGATTTCGTCGACACCTCCTTCTGCTGTCGCCTTCCACGGGGTCCCTGTCCGCTTTCGACACAGCACTGCCCGCTTGCGAACAGCTCAACCGACTCGTCTCTTCAGCCGCGCCCGCCGGCCCTGGGACCGCAATCGTACTTCGCAACCCCGCCGCGCGGCCTGCATTCCTCAAGAACCGTTCCGCTTCTCCCTCGAAAACGCGTTCTGCAATTGGCCCCCCGCATGCTCCTCCCCAACCGCGGCACCAATTCCAATCCTCACTGGAGAACTCAATGGCCCTGCGATCCCTCCGTCCCCTTTTGATCACCTTCCTGTTTACCGGCACACTCTGGGCCGCAACCGATCCCTTCGCCGGCACCTGGAAGCTGAACCCCGCCAAAAGCAAGCTCACCGATCAGATGAAGGTCGAGGCCGACAACTCCAACACCTACACCTTCTATCTCTCCGCCACCAATCCAGAAACCATCGTCGCTGACGGATCCGATCACCCTGGCATTTTCGGCACGACCCTCGCAGTCACCGTCCTTGGCCCCAATCAATGGAAAGTCGTGCGCAAAAAAGGCGGCCATATGTTGATCTCGGCCATCTGGGATCTCTCTTCGGATGACACGACTCTGACTGACCACTTCACCGGCTACCGCGCCGACGGCTCCACAAGCAATCTCCTCTACGTCTACAAGCGAGCTGCGGGCGTCTCGGGCTTTGCCGGCACCTGGGAGAGCACGTCCGAGGAGGTAAACTCCGTCTACGAAATGCAGGTTCAAACGTATGAGGACGGCGGCCTCTCCTTCATCAATCCTGCACAGAAGATGACCAAGAGCATCAAGTTTGATGGCAAAGCGTATGCAGCCCAGGGCCCAAATTTACCGTCCGGTTACGCCACTTCCGGCCGGCGTCTGAGCGATCACGCCGTCGAGCTGACCGACAAAATTGATGGCAAGCTCTTGGACACTCAGCAGGTAGAAGTCTCCCCCAGCGGTGACACCCTCACAATGACCACGCACATTCCCGGCCAGGCCAAACCCAACATCCAGACCTTCGATCGCCAGTGAGGCCATCTTCGGCCTCACACAACTCCAGAATTCAATTGGAGCTGAATTCGCCTATTCGATCCGAAGCGCCGTCATCGGATCAACGCGCGTGGCTCGCATTGCCGGTAGCCAAATGGAGATCAGCGCAACTGCCCCCAGCAGGATCGACGTCGCAACAAAGGCCACCGGGTCAAGAGGCTTCACGCCGAACAGAAAGCTCGTCAAAAAGTGAGTCAGCCAGAATGCCCCGCCAACACCGAGGCCCACTCCGATGAGAGTCAGAATCATTCCCTGGCGAAGCACTAGGTTGCGCAGATTCGAAGCCTGCGCTCCCAACGCCATGCGTATGCCCAGTTCCTGTCTGCGCTGCTGCACGGAGTAGGACATCACGCCAAAAATGCCGATCGCCGCCATCAGCAAGCCAGCCGATCCAAAGATCGTCAGCAGCAGCATGTTGAAGCGCTGTCGCGCAATATTCCGTGCTTCAATCTCTTCCATCGTGCATATATGCGCAATCGGCAAACCTCCGCTCGCCTCGCGAAGCGCCGCACTGATCGGATTGATCAAAGTCCGCGGATCGACCTCGCTGCGGACGAACCACCAAAGCGGAGCCACCCGTGAGTTCAGCGCCGTTTCGAGGTCCGGCATCTGCGCGAGCGGAATGAACATCATGGGAAAAGGCGCTCGACCCGGTCCGCCATCATGGGTATCGCCGACAATCCCGATCACCTGGCGTGGCCCTTCCGCAAAAGCAGGGCCGGCGCCCGCACCGATCACGATCTTGTCTTTAAGCGGATCACCCGTTGGCCAGTAGCGGCGCGCCATCGCTTGATTGATGAGGACCACGCCGGATGCCGCGCCATCGTCCTGTCGCGTGAAACTGCGCCCCCTCAACAACGGAATCTTCAGCGCACTGAAATAGCTCCACGACGTCGAGTAGAAACCAGCTCCGCCCGTAAAGGGTGAATTGCCCCTGGGTCGCCCCACTACGTCGAAGCTCATTCCGAATCCCCCAGCCATCGGCAGGCAATTGCTCACGCCAACATCGATGACTCCGGGAATGGCCCGCAGCCGCTCAGAACCTTCGCGGATTACCTGCGCAACGGGTGCGGTTGTCTGAAAGCGGTCACCGCTCACCGACATCGCCATGCTCATGACATGATGCATCGTAAACCCGGGATCCACAGACTCAAGGTTGCGGAAGGTTCGGATCAGAAGCCCCGCGCCAATCACCAGCACAACCGTGAGAGCCATTTCTCCAATCACAAGCATGGAGCGGAGTTTGCCGCTGCGCACACCCATTCCCGAGCGGCTGGCATTTTCGTTGAGGGCTGCCGCGAGATCAGGCCGTGATGCGCTGATGGCTGGAATCAGTCCAAAAACAATGCCCGTCAATACCGAAATTCCAAGCGTAAACAGCAGGATGTTCAGATCGAGCGTGATGGCCGATCCACCTTCGCCGATGCGCGGGATGTTTCCAGGGTTGATGCTGAGCAGAACCCGCACCCCCGCAAACCCCAGAATCAGCCCCAGGACGCCCCCCGATAGCGACAAGGTCAGGCTCTCCATCAAAAGCTGGCGGATGATCTGGCCCCGCCCCGCCCCGAGAGCTGCCCGCGTGGCAAACTCCCGCTTGCGGGCTGCCGCCCTGGCAAGCAGCAGGTTGGCTACATTCGCGCACCCAATCAAAAGGACGAAACCTACAGCTCCAAGAAGCACAAACAGCGGCGTGCGCATATCGCCAATCGATGACTCCTGCAGGGAGACGACACCGAAAGCCGATCCCGGCGGGAGAGAATCTCCGCCGTACAGCCGGCGATACTCTCCTGCCGCAAGCTGCAACTGCGCGTTGGCCTGTTGCACCGTGATGCCCGGCCTCAGACGCGCTGCGACGGTGAAAAAGTGCGCCATGTCCTTCGAGTTCATATCGAATTGAAATGGAACCCAGAGGTCGGCCGGCGTGTCGGTGACAAAGCCACGCCCAATGACACCCACCACAAGATAGGCCTGTCCATCCAGTTGTATCGTCGATCCCACGATGTGCGGATTGGAGCCGTACCGATCCTTCCAAAGGCCGTAGCTCAGCACCGTGACGTGGCCGCCATGAGGACTGTCTTCCGCGGCGGTAAAGGTGCGCCCCGCAATGACCGGGGCACCGAACATCGCGAAATACTCCGCCGAGACATGAATTCCCTGCACCTGCTGTGGATCGTCCCCGCCCGTAATGTTGAGTCCCGATCCCCCGAAGTCGTATGCGGCGACTTCTTGAAAGATCGAGGTCTGCTGATGCCACAGATTGAATTTCGGGATATTTGCCCCGGGGAAAGATCCCTGCGGGCTGGTGTTTCTCAACTCAACCAGCGCCTCGGGGTCGGGATACGTAAGGGGCTTAAGCAGAACCGCGTCCGTCACTGAAAAGACGGCCGTATTCACACCGATCGCAACCGCGACCAGCAAAACCGCAACCGTCGCGAATCCCGGTGTCTTGCCGAGCGCCCGCATCGCAAAGCGGAGATCCCGCAGCAGAGCTTCAACCCAGGGAATCGAGTGATACCGCCACTCCCTCTCCCGCGCCGCGCGCGGATTGCCGAATTGAAGGCGCGCCTGGCGCCGAGATTCCTCAGGCGAAAGACCGCGCGCCACGTTGCTGTCCACTTGATGAGCGAGGTGCGACTCGATCTCTTCGGCAAAGTCTTCGTCTTTTCTGTTTCGATCGGTAAAGCGCCGCAAGCTCATGTGCCTGTTCCTCCGCTTATTCGAAAGATTCACCAAGAATGAGGCCGATGGCGCGAGTCATTCTCCGCCATCGGCCCGTTGCCGCGTTCAGTTCCCTTCTGCCCTTTGCCGTGAGCTGATAAAACTTCGCTTTGCGGTTGTTCTCGCTCACGCCCCATGCGGAGGAAACCCAGCCTCGTTCTTCAAGACGGTGCAGTGCAGGATAAAGCGACCCTTGCTCCACCTCGAGCGCCTCCTCCGACGTTCGCTCAATGGCCTGCGTAATCGTGTGCCCGTGCGCCGGTCCCATCACCAGCGTACGCAGGATCAACATGTCCAGCGTGCCCTGCAGAATGTCGCCAGCCTCGGGAGGTCTCTTCATCACCATGGGGTCACTCCACTCGAATGCCTATGGAAACGCAGCATACTCCACTCGGATGACTATGGGAAGGAGTTTTTCGGGGGGGAGTTGTCATCTTCTTAGGCGTGTCATACCGACGCAATCGGAGCGCTTCTTTACTCGGCTCGAAGAGAATCGATCGGATTCACATTGGCCGCGCGCATTGATGGCACGAGACTCGCCACCAAAGTGACGACTGCCAGCAAGACGGCCGCGCCAATAAGAGTCACAGGGTCCCATGGCCTCAAGCCGAGCAGCAAAGTGCTGGCTTCGCGGGCAGCGAAGAGGGCCAATACCGTTCCCGCTACTAAGCCCGCCCCCCAGCATGACCGAAGCACTGCGCAGCATGGAAGCAACCACACGACGGTGACTCGCTCCCAGCGCCATACGAATGCCGATCTCGGTCCTCCGTTCGGTCACCGTGTAGGACATCACTCCTTACAGGCTATTTGCCGAAAATATCCGCCGCGGGCGCACAATGAAACCTGATCCAGATTCCCGCCGACGCGGTGAGTCTGGACCGCACGCCGGAGGCACCCCCTACCCCTCCCCCTACCCCCATAAGCGCTAAGATAAGGGTTCGAGTTGCGGCCTGCGCTTGCGGCTTGGCTCGCTGAGAGCGTTGGTCACTTGGTGCCAGGTTTTCAAAACCGCGTGGAGGGGCGATGTTGGCGTGACAGCGGCGATGACTTGGTGGA
>DATDIQ010000037.1:0-27169 GCA_036520995.1 Occallatibacter sp. | reverse complement strand
TCGGGAGCGATGATCTCTTCGACGATGGCGTATCCCAAGGCTTCTTTGCTGCCGAAGTGGTGGTACAACGCCCCTTTCGTGACCCCGGCTGCGGCCAGAATGGCATCCAGGCCGGCACTCTGGAAGCCCGATCTGTACACTTCGCGGAATGCCGCCTGCAGCAAATGCTCCCGGGTGCGCTCCGGATCGCGCGGTGTAGGCCCGCTGCGTCTCGGTCTGCTTTTACGAACTAACAGATCAATTGTACCCGGCAACATACCAATTAGTATGCAACTTGCGACTCAGTTTGTCGAGGCAGTTGTTCCCCGCGCCATGGCGACGGCGATCGATGAAGGGCGGATTGGGCGGATCACGATATCCCAGTCGCCATGCCGACTTCCCGGGACTGATGATCGATTTTTCTCTGAAGAAGTCGCAGTGCCATTCCCGACTAGAATTCCAAATGCTGCTGGAAAAACGGCAACACATCAGCAATTACGCGACCTTCTCGGCCCCAATAGGGATCCACGTCCCAAAGCCCGTTGTACTCCTCGGCTTCGTGCACAATGCCAAACTCATTCAGCTTGTGCGTGAAGGCCTGGTTCGAGTACACGTGGTCCCAGATGGCATCGTTGCGCGACCAGTCAAACGTGAAGCCACGCAGCGTCTTCAGATTGTCCGCATACTGCGGGATCATCGACTCCAGAAGGAAGCTATCTCTTAATCGCGCGGTGAGCTTCGAGTCGATCACCAACTTTCCACCCTCCCGATGCCCAGGCAGATCAACATAGAGTGGTGGCTTCTCTGGGTCCGGCAAGTGGGCCTGAAAGATCGATGTGAAGATCGCAGAGAATCCGTCCTTCTTCACTTCATCGAGAGAACTCGCATGCGCGAGCAAATCCCAATTGGGCCTTGAATCCATAATCTGCACGCCTGATCCTGTGCCCACGGGATTCATACCGTAGATCGAACCAAAGACATCCGCATGCTTCATGCCCATGCGGATGGCTCCATAAGCCCCCATATGTTCTCCCACAAGTCCGCGCGCATCCCGTGTAGGAATCGTGCGGAAGCTGGCATCGATATAAGGGACCAGCTCCTGCACCACAAAGTCTTCCCAGTTTCCGGTTACAGGAGAGTTCACAAACCACGAAGCTCCCAGTGGAGTGGTCATATCCACAGAGACAAGGATGAAGCTGCGAATTGTACCTCGCGCGATTGCGCGGTCGAACAGAGCCTGTGCGCCGCTCTTATCGAAAAGCGTCTGATATCCATCAATAGGGCTCGGGAAAAAGTAGAGAACCGGATAGCGCTTCGACGCTCCGTCATACCCAGCAGGCAGATACACCACCAGCTTGCGGTCGGCGCTTACGCCAATCTTGTTTCCCTCAAAGTTCTTCGAATGAATCACTCGCTCCACAATCTGGCTCTTGCCCCTATCGCTTTGAGCTACTGCGGAAACCACACTCAAAAGGAGTGCGCAGAGGACCGTTACAAATTGATTCTTTCGCGTCTTCATGCCGGCCCCTTTTCGTTGGAGAGTTCCGATCGCTCTGCATGAGCCACAAGCCACCATGCGGGCAGGAAGAAAAACCAGTTCCGCATGTACATGCCGCCCAAAACCAACATTAGCGCAGTCATGGCTATTGCCAACGTCAGCGCTGTCCCATGAAACAAACGAGCACGACATACCCCCTGGATGGCACCGACCACAGCTGGCAGCAGAAACAAAAGCACACACAGACGCGAAAGAGAGGTGTCATGAAACCGAAGCACACAGGAGAGGCACGGGATCGCGCACAGAATTCCGCTCACCCATCGCGTCTTCGCAGAGAGTGACCCCACCACATATCCGCTCGTCCACGCCCACGACAGCATCAGCAGAGCTTCACAGAGCACGCTGCCATACCCCCGCTCGCCGCGCAGAAGATGACGCGAGTCCACCGATAGCCCAAAGGACACGCTCAGTAAGAGCAAACTCCCCGCGAAGGCGACGCTGCTCGCAATCCACGGCTGCCACGCGCACCAAAGCTCCATCTGCTGCCGCAGCACAAGTCCCAGCACAGAGCGAAGGGCGCTCCATCCACTGGCACCCGTCTCCGCCAGATCGCCCAGCACCGCTTCCCGATCGTTCGGTGCAAGAAAGATCGTCGCCATCTCTGTCAGTGATCTCATCACGCACGCTCCGGCTTGCCCGAAGCCCATGAAGCGTTACGGCTTACGCGCACCATCGCTTCGTAAAACTCCTTCGCCGCATGCATGCCCTTCGCCGTCACGCGCACCATGCGTTTTGCTCTGCCGCCGCGTTGGGCCGTAGCCTCGCCCATCCACGTCTTAAGCAGGCCTTTCTTCTCCAGCCGCTCAATCGTCGTGTACAAAGCCCCAATCGAGCATCTTCGGCCTGCTACCTTCTCAATCTCTTCACGAATGGCCGCACCATAGGCGCTCTCGCCCAGGCCAGCCGCTACGGTTATCAGAACGTATTCAAATTCGCCAAGCATGATATGTACTGCATTGTGTAGTTAATTGATAGTGTTTGTCAAGCGCGGGATCTCATCCTGCAGCAACCTTGACTACCCCCTATTGGCCTGTGGCTAGCCTTCCCCACAACCTGATATGAACTTCCTGCAAAGTCGTCTTTTGGCAACTGGGCCAGATTAGTAATGAAAAAACGCCGCAGCGTTTACTGATGTCTGGTGAATGACATTCCACATGGACGAATAGTCGCTTCTCGTGCACGTGAGCGAGGAACCCGTGAACTGTAGTGGTCGAACCTGGGGTGCTGATCACCATCGAACTGGTGATGAAGAACATGAGTGACGCGATGAGTCCGCCGGCGATATCCGCCTTGGCTTCAAATAGCCTGCGACGATCAATAGCGCCGCCGTAATCTCTGTGAGCCCGATTAATTCGGAACCGACATACGGGCCGAACAATTTGAAGTGCCAGGTAACCAACGGACTGTGAGAAACCAGAGGAACGATTCCCTCGGCTCCGGGCGCAGTCATCTTATAAGACCCTGCCCAAAGAAGCATCACAATCATGCCGATACTGGCGACCAGGAAAGGAATCTTGCGATTGTCGACCCATGCCGCCAACTTGGTCAAAATGCTTTTGGGGCTTACTGCACTCAGAGAAATGAGGTCTTGTTTCTCGGTAATTCCTTCATGCCCGAATTGAGATTGACTCATCGTTATTTCTCCTTACTGAGGCAAAAACAATTGTGATCGACGATCTGCCGGCGAGCACGCAGGCGCACCATTGCAGATCGCACATTGCACAATCGCGAACTTTCTCTTGGCTGACCGGCTCCGCGCGACTCTGTATTGAACAGCGTGCATCAGATGCCCTTGACTTCTCCACCGTCCATCCGAACGCAAGATCCCGTCATCCACCTGGCTGCCGGTGAAACGAGGAAGGCCATCAGATCGGCAATCTCTTCTGGCTTTCCGAAACGAGCGATGCCGACTTCCTCTGGGAATCTCTTCATTGCCTCTTCGACGGTGAGATTGTGGGCAGGCGCCCACTTTCTAAAAAAGGACTCTCGACGACCGGTCATTACTGCGCCGGGAACAACGCTATTCACTTGCACCCCGTCCTTGATACCTTGCTCCGCGAAGGCTTTGGCGAGTGCGATGATCGCGGCGTTGACTGCTGCCACCGCGGCAAAACCAGGCTTTGGATCAAGAGCAGCGCTTCCGGAGATCAGAACGACCGATCCATTCGACGCTTTCAATGCGTTCCAGGCCAGCACTGTGAGGCGGCGAGCCCCGTGAAGCTTGAGTGCCATGCCATCTTCCCACTGGGCATCCGTCATCTCGAAGAGATCGACTTGCGGAACAGCTCCCGCGATATTCAGCAAGGCATCGATTCTGCCAAACCGATCGACAGTATTGCGGACGAGGGATTCCGCTGCGGACGTTTCGCGGAGATCGAGCGCGCAGATCTGCGGCTCGGCCTCGGCAGCAATAACAGCCGCGGCCGTCTTCTGCAACTCACCCTCGTTTCGTGCGGCCAGCACGACAACGGAGAAATCACGCGCCAGCCTTACCGCTGTCGCACGACCAATTCCCTGACTTGCGCCTGTCACAATCGCAACAGATCCGTTTTTCATGGTTTCTCAGTTCAATTCCGAATTGCTTCTTGTGCAGCTTCGAGGACAAGGTCAACGACGAGATTCGGTGCGGTGTACATAGGAGTGTGATCTACAGGGTATGCACGTTTTGTTGCCCCCATTCGCTCGGCTATAAAGCGCTGGGTCTCCGGGATAATCATGCGATCCTCTTCCGCGATGAAGAACCAAGACTTTTTGCTTCTCCACGCAGGCAGTGGGGCTTTTTCCTGAATGCACTTGACCGAGATGGGCCGCTGCACGGCCGCCATAATGGTGATCTGATCGGACGTGGCTTTATGCGCCACCGCTTGACCAAATCCTTCTTCCGGCATCCAAATCAGCCCCTGCTCATCCGGCGCGAGCCTGGGAGCTTTTGGATGCGGTGCAGCGCGATAGAAGACATCCGCGACTGTTTCCCCTTCGTCGGGGGCCAAGGCTGCTACATAGACAAACGATTTCACGCGATCATGATCGGTTGCAGCGATGACAGCGCCCCCATACGCGTGCCCAACGAGCGTGAGCGGGCCGTCCGTCCTCTCGATCGCCTGCCTAAGCGCGGCGGAGTCGTCAGAGAGTGACGTAAGCGGAATGGGCGCGGCGGTGACGTTCAGTCCGTTGTTTCGCAAAGGAAGAATGACATTGCTCCAACAGGATCCATCTGCCCATGCGCCGTGGACCAGGACAACTGTGCCCGCTCGAGGAGAAGCATTCATCGCGCCGCAACCTCTTTGTGCCGGTCGAGCACAGCATTTGCCTCGAGAAACCCTCTTATGGCCCGAGCGATTTCCGCCGCATGCGTTTCGATGGCGAAGTGGCCTGTGTCGAGGAATTGGATTTGAGCATTTGGAAGATCTTTTTGAAATGCTTCGGCGCCTGCGGGAATGAAGAACGGGTCATTCTTGCCCCAGATCGCCAGCAGAGGGGGTCTTCCTGTTCGAAAGTACTCCTGAAACTTTGGATAGAGCTCCACATTCGACGCATAGTCCAGAAACAAGTCGAGCTGGATGTCCTTGTTTCCCGGGCGTTCGAGGAGAGCTGCATCCAACGTGTACGATTCGGGCGCAATCCTGTCGGGATTGGCTACACCGTGCGTATACTGCCAGCGAGTTCCCTCGAATGTCAGGATGTTTTCCCGAATCACTTCTCTGTTGTCGGCGGTCGGCTCAGACCAATATTTCCTGATCGGTCCCCAGGCGTCGCCGAGGCCCTCTTCGTAGGTGTTGCCATTCTGTGAAATGATGGCTGTCACGCGTTCCGGATGGGCCATCGCCATGCGAAGACCAGTTGGGGCTCCGTAGTCGAACACATACATTGCATAGTGACTCAGACAGACTGCATCCGTGAAGGCCTCCATCGTGCGAGCCAACGCCTCAAACGAGTACGTGTATTTTCGTTTCTCCGGGACTTCGGTAAATCCAAACCCGGGCAGATCGGGAGCAATCACACGGTACCGATCGGCCAAGCGTGGCATCAGGTCACGGAACTGGAAAGATGAGGTTGGAAACCCGTGGAGCAGAAGCAATGCTGGCGATTCAGGATCGCCGGCCGATCTATAGAAGATACGGATACCATCCGCTTCCACACTCTGGAAGGATATCAGTGACAGAGTGGAACCAGGCTGCGATGCTCTTGATTGCTCCGACCCGTTTCCCTTGGTGCTCGGCGCTTGTCCGGAAAATGCTCGATTCATCACAACTTCTCCTCCTTCTTGCGGGTGGTTGCAGTGCTTGGTGATTGGCTTGCTCTGCCAATGCACGAGGGGTGTCCCGGTCCGCGGGAAGCGCGTTGGCGCCCATTGGATTGATGACGCCTCCAACTCTGTTCGCCGAAGAGAGTGCAAGCCAAGTGCCAAAACGGTAGCGATGTAGTTTCAACGTCAGCATCCGACGTAATGTGTTCCAGCGAGTGAATATCTCTCAAGATTTGAAGATCCGCATCTCTCAGATCGAATGACGAATTCGTGACGGATGCCCAACACTGGCAGGATTTGGTCGAAAGATTTGTCGCCGATAAGCGCGAATCAACAATTCATTTCGGTTCCATTGCGGGCGAGGATGACCACCGTTCGCCCTCGCGCTTCCAGGCCGAGGTTCAGCCCCGATCCATCAGGCGTACCGATTGTTCGTTCTGCAAGGAGGGGAAACATCTCCGGGAAGGTTTGACCCACACGCCTTATAGAGCCTTCGACGTGCCCGATGTAGACGAGCCTTGACTGCCCCCTCTGAAATGCCGAATGCGCGACCAATGTCGCTCATCGACGCTTCCTCGTTGATGCGCATCCGGATGGGTCCTCTCAGACTGCCATCGAGGTCGGAGATCGCTCTTTGTAACCTCGTCTGGCGTTGGCTCTGATCGCACACTTGCTCCGGATCCGGCAAGGAATCCGTGATCTCAAGACAGACCTCTCCAGGCTTCAGATCAGTTCGCGGATCGAGCGGTATCTCCGCGCGAACGCGGCGTTTGCCTAAGATCATCAGGGCCGAATTCACGGCGATGCGCGTCAGCCACGAGTAGAGGCTCGATCTGCCCTCAAACGTGTGGAGTGACGTATAGGCCCGCAGAAACGTATCCTGGAGTGCATCCTCGGCATCCTCGTGGTTTTTGGTGATGGCGATGATTGTCTTATAGAAGCGTCGAGAATAGGTCGAGTGAAGCTCTTCAAGTGATCGGGCCTTCCCCGCGTGGACCGCCGGCAGGATCGTGGAATCCACGCCGTCAGCGTTCAGAAAACTGGCGCGATCTGCACCATTCATGCTATAACTCATTGAAAATAATATCTTTGGGGAAAAGCGGGACAGTGCTCTCGCGGCAGATTTGCTGATGTTGCGCTGTGGGCCGCGATCCAGGGATTGATGCAGGTTGGCGATCAGCGCTCCGAGGGGCCCGGGCTGGTTTTTCGTTGGGATGGCGTTGAACTGAACAGGGGAATGAGGCCTTCCACGAGTGTGGGGTGCGTCAGAATGGTATCGCGAAGCGACGTGTAGGGAAGTCCTGCGATCATCGCAATCTGAACGGCGGTCATGATCTCCGCCGCTCCGACGCCGAACGCCGTGAAACCAAGGATGTGATTGGTAGGCGCATCCACCAACGCTTTCAGAAACCCTCGCGTCTCTGAGAGAGTGTGCGCCCGAAGATTTGATTCCATGGGAACTTTGAAGAGCAGGTACGGGATGCCCTGTGCTTTGGCCTCGTTCTCATTGAGTCCAATGCGTGCAAGTTCGGGGTCGGTGAAAAGGCAATAAGGAACCTGACGGCCCGTGGTCACATGATCAACTCCGCTGAGGTTGTCGTGCACGACCCTGAAATCGTCGACACTGATGTGTGTAAACTGCGGACTGCCAGCAACCTCGCCTATCGCCCATACACCGGGCGCAGTCGTCTGCAGTCGCTCGTTGACTTTGATATACCCACGTTCGGTGAGTTCTACGCTGGCCAACTCCAAGCCGAGTCCTTCGGTATTCGGAACGCGCCCCGTGGCGATTAGCAAGTGACTGCCCTCAAGTGTCTTTTCAACTCCGCTTTGTTCGATTACGACGCTCACCGATTTTCCTGATTTGCCTGAAACCCGCTTGATCCGCGCCTTGAGAAGAACGTCGATGTTCTCGTCCTCAAGCAAATTGCGAAGAGCCTCACCTACGTCTTCATCTTCTTGAGGCATCAACCGCTCTCTGCGACCGACGACCGACACTCTGCTACCAAACCGCCGCATCGCCTGCGTCAATTCCACTCCGACATAACCGCTGCCGATCACGAGCAAGTGTTCAGGAATTTCCTCGAGCTCCAGCGCTTCAATGTGCGTCAGTGGTTGTGCTTCCGCGAGGCCAGGAATCCCCTCGAGCGCGGCGTGCGTGCCAGTGCTGACGATGACGTTTGTGCCTCGCAGGTGACGGATCGTGCCGTCTGCGAGGGTGGCTTCAACGGTTCTCGGAGCCAGGAATCGCCCTGACCCCAGAATGAATTCTGCGCCTGTCTTCCTGTAATTGTTCAGATACATCTCATTCAGGCCACGGACCATCGCGCGTTTACGCTCCCGAACGCCCGACATATCGATCGTGAATCCGCGGTGATCGATACCGAATTCCTCGCTGCGACGGAAGAACGATGCGATCTTGGCACTGTGGATGATGTTCTTGCTGGGGAGGCATGCAATATTCGGACACGATCCGCCAATGTACTTGCGATCAATCACGGCAACCCGTTGCCCTTGGCTCGCAAACGTCCATGCGGCAACCGTCGAGCCGGTGCCCCCACCAAGGATCACGAGATCGTAATTTTCCAGATTGGGAGCCCGAAGTGAAGGTATCGATGAAAGTGTCTCGCTCTGCATAACCATTCCGCAATGCAATCGATGGTCCATTCAGGGGATGGCCTGACCGGAAATAAGAATCGTAAGCCCAGACGATTCTTCCGACGCATGTTAGGTCCCCGCGACAGGGTGGCGAAGTCCAGACATGGGGTGACGAAGATGCGGCTGATCTCCGACCCTGACGGAAACTGGTCGCAGGGTTCGTCGCAGTGCACGACTCTTACGTAAGACTGACGGAGGGATGTTTGGGCGGGAGCAGGAAAACCAAGGGCTGCTTCAAACAAGCTAAATCAACGATTTCGTGTGAACAACCTATCGAGCGACAGGGGACCCGGGCCTGAGAGCACCAGCGCAACCAGACACGCTAGATAGAGCAAGTCGCATTCATATCCGGGCGGCCCGAATTTGGCTCCTTCCGGCGTCACCGCTAAGAGCTTGATCGAACTAAAACCGTACTGCCAGTGCACACTGAACATGGCCGTGAGCAGGACAATTGCCATCGGCACGCTGACCAGTGGAACGAATGCGCCGAGCAGGACGGTGAAGCCTCCCAGCAGTTCGGTCAAGATGGTGAGCCACGCGATCAAATGAGGTGCGGGTACACCCAAAATGTGAAGGATGGAGGCAAATGTCTCCGGTCCTCTGAGAAGGTTGGCATAACCGTGTTCCATAAAGCCGAGCCCTACGATGAGTCGCAGCGGAATAGGAGCCAAGGCTGGAGAATTCATCCGATTGAACATAACAACTTCACTTGTGCGAACGAAGATCTTCAGTTTGCCAGACGTATTCCAGTGAACTGCCATCGTGTTGCCGGAGGAAAAAAGTTCCGATAGGTCGCGCGCACATGATCGGCCGGTGTGACGCACGACCCTCCCCGCAAAATCATCTGGCCCGACATGAATTTGCCGTTATATTCGCCCAGAGCACCGGGGAGAGGTTTGTATCCCGGATAACCTGTGTAGGCGCTGGCAGTCCATTCCCAACAGTCCCCAAACAGTTGCTCGATACCGGCGACATGATTCGCGTTTGATGGATGTAACCTGCCGGTATCAAGCAGGTTCCCTTGCCGGCATTCCTGCCTTGCGATGGATTCCCACTCCGCTTCTGTCGGGAGCCGACAGGCGCGCCATCTGGCAAACGCATCGGCCTCGAAGAAACTGGTATGGCACACCGCAGTGTCAAGCAGGTCTGAAAGCCCATGCCAACCCCTCAGCGTGAAAATCCGCCAGCCGGTCTCATCCCCAGAATCGCGCTCCCAATAGAGCGGGGCCTCCCACATCGACTGCTTCACAATCTCCCATCCATCGGAAAGCCACAGCCCGGGGCGTGTGTACCCGTCGTCGGAAATAAACTCCAGATACTCGCGACATGTGACGTCGCGGTTTGCGATCTGAAAGGGTTCCAGGTAGACGCGATGACGGGGAGTTTCATTGTCAAAGCAAAAGTCGAGAGGATCCTCGGTGTTCGGTGAATAGCCGATGTCAGTCAACCCGCCTTCGAAGTTGACCCAACGGAGTTGGGGCACGAGATGGGTACGATCTTTCTGCAGGGTGCCAGACTTGTAAGCCGGCCGCAGAGGGTTCGAGAAAAATGCATGCTTGATGTCGGTCAATGCCAGTTCCTGGTGTTGCTGTTCGTGACACAGGCCGAGGACGATGCGACGAGATACTTCCCCATCAAGCGGGTGCTCAAATAGTCTTTCCATCTCCCGATCGACATGGGTGCGGAACGCGACGATCTCATCCAGCGATGGACGAGAAAACGAGGACCGTAAGGTCTTCTGTGGAATCTCTTCGGCCAGAGAAATGTAATAGCTATTGAAGAGGCGATGGAACTCTTCTCGAAAGGGCTTGTAGTCGCCGAGATACGGCCGCAGCACAAAGGTCTCGAAGAACCATGTCGTATGGGCTTGATGCCATTTGACGGGACTGGCATCGGGGCACGACTGAACCATCTGATCCTCAGCCGACAAACTCGCTACGAGAGAACGCGTCATGGATCGTACTGCGCTGTATTTCGAGTCAAGAATAGACATGGCGTCGCCGCGCGCGCTGAGGCTCCGGTATCAGGCGTCGTGACTTACGACGTCACCCAACCGAAGCATCCCGTTGGTTGCCGGTTGCGCACGTTACTCTGAGCAAGTGATGTGCCAGACGAAGAGACTTACGGACGACCGAGGCTCGATGCTCTATTGACTTCGTCATCAATCAGATAGAGAAAGACTTGAGAATATGATTCCGCGGAATCCCCGACGGAAGCAGGACCAGTTTCCGTCAGTGGCGGGTCTTCGTCGCGACAGTTGTCACACACTCAAGCCCGTTGAGAATCTCAGCTAGAGTAGCTGTCTCTCAGCGTCTTTCTGCGGCACCGACGGGGGACGGTTTATCCGAAACTTCCGCATTTTGTAGACCAGTGAAGTTCGTTTCATTCCGAGTCGCATTGCGGCGCCATTGCGCCCACCGACGACCCAATTGCTCGCTTCGAGTACACGGAGGATGTGATCCCGCTCCAGTTCTTCGAGACCAGTGATAGGCACGTTGGCTCCCTTGTGAGAGCTGAACGGCTCCAATTCGGAGATGGGGGCGCGCAGCACGGTGTGCGGAGAAAGAATCACTGCTCGTTCGATGAAGTTCTGCAACTCCCGAACGTTTCCAGGCCAGCGGTACCGGATGAGGGCTTCCATCCCTTCCGAAGGGATTTCCTCGATCCTCTTGTTCATTCGTCGCGCATATACCTGGATAAAGTGTTGAGTCAATTTCGGAATGTCCTCGGTACGTTGCCGTAACGCCGGAACGTGGATCGGAAATACCTTCAGCCGATAGTAGAGGTCCTCTCGAAATGTGCCTTGTTTGACCATGGCAGCCAAATCACGATGGGTCGCGGCGACGAGGCGGACGTCAACCTTGTGAGTCCGGTTGCTCCCGAGCCTCTCGAATTCCTGCTCTTGCAGAACTCGCAGCAGTTTGGCCTGAAGTTCCAGGGGAATGTCGCCGACTTCGTCCAGAAAGAGTGTCCCCTTGTGAGCAAGTTCAAAGCGTCCGGTCTTCTGCGCAATGGCACCGGTAAATGCCCCTTTCTCGTGACCGAACAGCTCACTTTCGAGTAGGCCAAGCGGGATTGCAGCGCAGTTCAACTTAACAAACGCGCGATCGTGACGGCCGCTCAAATTGTGAATAGCCCGGGCAATTAGTTCCTTGCCGGTACCCGTTTCTCCCTGAATCAGCACGCTCGAGTCGGTCGGTGCCACGACGGACACCAAATGCAACGCGCTTTTCAAAGCGGGGCTTTCACCAACGATTGATCCAAACTCAGCTCGGATTTCCTCTTCGAGATAGACTCTTTGTTTCGCTTCTTTGTCTCGATCCTCTGTCGCCTTTTCGTACTCCAAGGTGTTCTCGACTGCAATCGCTATCTGGCAGGCCACCTGCTCAAGCAAGATGACGTCGTCTTGCTCAAAGGCATGGTTCGAACGCCTGCAGAGCATCAGAACGCCAACCACACGATCACGGCCCTTGAGCGGGAGATAACACCCCACGCTGAGGCCTTCCTCCATCAGGCGCTGATAAATAACCTGGCCCTCAGGATTCCCAAGAGTTTCAGGATCTTCGCGGACCTGTTCGAACCTATCGATCCGGATGCTCTTGCCCTCCCGTAATACCCGCCCCGAGATCGAACCATTCATCGGCACCAATGATCCCTCTCGGAATGGTCCTCTCGCGTCCGGATTGTACAAAATAGTGACGCGTAACTCACCGCTCTCGGGGTCGGGTAGAAGCAAGGCGGACACGTCACATTGCATGATCTGGAATAGATTCGTCGAGAGCGCCTGAACCACCTGTCGAAGGTCCAACTTGGATGTCACGCTGCTTGTGATTTCCAGAAGCAATCGCAGGCGATCGCGTTCATGGCGTAACTTTTGTTCATTCAGGTGGCGTTCAATAGCGATCCCCGCGATGTGACTGAAATTCTCAACTAACTCCAAATCGCCGGCGTCGGGTGTGCGCGCTTCACGATAATGGATCGCGAAAGTTCCAAGAACTTTGCCGTCGTTCGCGAATAACGGTCGCGACCAGACCGCTCGAATTCCATAAGGCAAAAGCAGGTGACGATAATGATCCCAGATAGGCTCGGTGAGAATATCGGTCACGTATACGGGCTCTCTGCGATAGACCGCGGTACCGCAGGATCCACCTTTTGGACCAATCAGCATCGGCCCCACGTGAGTGATGAAACCGGGAAGACTTGGCGCCGCCACGCAAGACAGTTTCATCCCATCGTCATCGGGCAGCCAGATGGTACACAATATCCCATCACCCTGAGACTCGACGAGTCGCGCGATGATCCTAAGCACTTCAGACAGAGGCGATCCAGCGAGAATCAACTTAAGGATATTGAGTACGGTTTCGTTTTCCATGGTGCCTTCTTCTGGCGAGGGGTGGCTCGAGGCCGATCATTGCCCGCATCCGTTCGTCGGGCGAATTCAAGGGAAGTTCCCAGCGGCAGTTGCAGAAGACCGCAGAACACGACACTCTAAGCCTACACCGGCTGCTAGGTAACTTGTCAAATATAACGATAGAGGTTACATTAGCGACGGGATTCGGATTCGATGAAGCCATCCGTTTCGAAACGACCGCTACATTCTCGCCCGCAGTTTCTGGCAGGCGATCTCGCTCTGGATTTTCTAAACACGCGGGTCAGAGCGGGCGTCGATTTTCTTGATTTGCTGCAGACTGACCAAGATGTGCTCGCTTGGCTCGAGCAAGCTGGACTGCCCGCGTCGAAGACGGCCCGCCCACCGGAACCTCTTTCGCTTTTGCATGATGCACGATTTCTGCGAGACAACATTCGTTCTCTTGTGGAAAAGCGAAAAGCCGGACGCCGCGGAGATCCTTCGGCGCTCAACGAGTTCTTAAGGCTTGCAAAAAGCTATCCCCAACTTCATTGGGATCGTGCCCACTCGCTGACCATCCGGCGCGTAGGTCAACGAGACGGCCACCATGCAAGATTGGCACCGATCGCAGAAGCGGCGGCGGCTCTACTTGCGACAGCCGATTTCAACCTTGTGAAACGGTGTGAAGCTGAGACCTGCGTCTTATGGTTCTTGGACCAAACGAAATCCCACCATCGCCGCTGGTGCAGCACAACGGTATGCGGAAATCGACACAAAGTGGCCGCGTATCGAAAGCGGCTCCGCGATCACCTGGCTTCTAGAGCGTAGCTCCTAAGTCAGATTTCCACCATACACAGAACCTCGCCGTCGCGGCCTCTTTATTAAGGCGGGCGAGTACTCGGACAAGTGCCCAGATCGCTGTTATGAATTATGCTATTCGCGTATTGAACGATAAAGGACATAAGCAAGATGGCGATAGCGTCCTTTATCGTTCACAGAGTTTCGTCGTCAAGCCCGCTACGGGTTTCTCGTGCACGTGACCGAGAAGCCGTTTTTCAGCCACGTATCGAGGCCTGGCACCGCGTCGAGCGCTAAATCGCCAAGTATTAATTCGAGTACGATCAAGTCTGGGAACGTGCAAAGGCCTGTTGGCAACAGTCGAGCCAGAGGAACTTCTCAGGCAACGCGGTTTTGCCAATGCTCGGTGAAAGATGTGCCGAACGTTTCACGCTTAGCTGCGATAATCGGCGATCTTAACCGGAAGCACGAACGCTGAATGAACCCATTCACCAATACTGAACATCGAGGACTTTGGGCGGCCCGGTGTGATTATCGATGATTTGTGTTGTCACGAGGATTTCTATGTTCTTCTTGACCGCATTCTTACCCGCGCTACGGACCAATTCCCCGAAAAAGCGCTCGTCAGTTGCCATCGAGGTTGCGGCGAGAGTTCCGTTGGCGCCGATCCCGGCGATGATTACGGTTTCTCGTTCCGTAGTCGGGCTCAGAAAGCGAGCAACTATTCCGTAATCCTGGGTGGATTTGCTATACGGTTTGGTCTGATCGATTTGATAAAGGCGCGAGTCAGGGTGCTTCGTGTCAACGATTTCGTAAGTTTGATCGGTTGCATTCCGAACAAACTGGTACCGCAGAGGCGCCTGCAAACGCAACGTCCATGGATTATTGAATCCACCGACGAACACCCCGGATGTGATTTGAAGATCGGTGAAATTAGTCGAGGCAGCTCCGAGCACTCGAGGATTGCCACCCATGCGGCCGAGTACAGCGCTGACCTGGGAAGCCGAGGCAGCATCTCGAACTAAAAGAATGTCTGGTAAGACGCCGGTCTCGGCCGGTGTGGCCACTTGAGTTGAGGTGGCCCATGGGGTTTGTGAACTGACTTGTCCGACACATATCACAACGGAATCTGTCTTCTCAACTACCGGTCCCCATAGAGCGGAAAGGGTATTGGTTTCCGTGGGTGTACGAAGCGCGACTCGCCACAAAAGTGCGGCGCCAACACACGCCGCGGCCAGAATCAGCAGGTAAATCGAGGTTCGGCGACCGAGGAGTCTTCCATCTTGAGATTCACCTTTCTTCGTTGCGCCTTCCGTCCCGGACGCCAATCCTGATTCGAGAGTTCGCAAGCCATTATCTGCATAAACCGTCGTTGCGCCAGAAGCGTGGTGCCTGCCCAACCGAAATTCGGGTGTGTAGGAGCCCGAGGGCAGTCCGATTCTCAATTCATAATCGTGACCTGGTGTGTCGTAATACTGCGCTATTCTCTTCCGAACCTCCGAAGCCGCTACCCGAACAATGGAATCAGAATATGTGTCGTAGTCCAGGGGGCGGTCAAACACAGCGATGCCGAGCGAGCGTTCCTTGATTCCGCCCGAATTGCCGCTTAGGGCTTCCTCGACAATGAAACGCAGAAAACGCGTATATCGCTTGCTTCCTTTGAAATGCGGATCCTCCAAGATCCTCTCAAGCTGCCTTCGGACTTCTGTGAAGTCCTCTTCGCTGGCTGGGGTCCATGGCGTTTCCAGATCGTCGATATTGAGGAGTCGCATTCCGATCCTGCATTCAATCCCGCTACAGAAGACGTCGTCATCTGCTTGCGAACCGAAGTATATCCTACAGTCGATCAGATCGTCTGAAAGCCCGCTTGCAGCCAATGTATTAACATCGTTGATTTCAAGCACCTTAGATGGGCTAACAAGACCTAACACGGGAACTCTCCGTTATGCACTTCACAGCGCACCTACTTTAAGGAATGATGGATCGCAACCGTCATAACGGTGACGAATTTTCTATCGGCTTCATTCGGAGACCAACAGCTGGATATGGCTGCTCCCAGTCCATCTTCGACCAACAGAAAGGCGAGACTTTGTCGGGATTCAACACCCTGGGTCGAAACGTTGCAATGATTTTCAAAGTCTGGCGGAACCCGGCCACCAATGAAATGGTCATCCCTCGCCTTGATCTGAAGCCAACCTTAGGTCGCTTCAACTCAATTACACCCTCCCTCGCCATGCCCGTCATTTGGCCAATGCACGCATTATGAGAGGGCGCAATCTTTTGAAAAGTCCGATACTGCGCTCCATCGGGATTCCTCGCGGTGGAGCTCGGCGGTCGTCGCCACACCTAACCTGGAGATCCACCATGAAGATACGCATGACACGAATTGTTGCAGGCCTGGTCGCGTGGACGGGATCGCTTTTCCTTGGCTCATTTATGCATTTTGCAGTTGCCCAGGACACCGCGAGTCTTCCATATATGGACACCAATTTGTCAGCCGAGCAGCGGGCCACTGACCTGGTGCATCGCATGACACTTGTTGAAAAAGCTTCGCAAATGCAGAACAGATCTTCCGCAGTTCAGCGACTCAACGTCCCCGCTTACCAATGGTGGAGTGAAGCCCTCCACGGAGTCATCGATCCTGGCGTAACAGAGTACCCTGAGCCCATCGGGCTGGGCGCAACCTTCGATACAGCCAACATTCATCTTATGGCGACCCAAATTGGCATTGAGGGACGCATCAAATACGTTCAAGATGCACGCGCCGGTCGCACCGCTTTTATTGGCGGAGGACTGGATTTCTGGTCCCCGAATCTGAATATTTTCCGTGATCCACGCTGGGGCCGCGGACAAGAGACCTACGGCGAAGATCCCTTCCTCACTGGCCACATGGGAGTTGCCTACGTGACGGGTATGCAGGGCGACGACCCGAAGTACTACCGCGCGATTGCAACACCCAAGCACTATGCCGTACACAGCGGTCCGGAGCCAACCCGGCACTTTGCCGATGTGGATGTAAGCAAGCACGACGAGGTGGACACCTTCGAGCCTGCCTTCCGCGCCGCGATTACCGAAGGCAAGGCCGACTCGATCATGTGCGCGTACAACGCAATCAATGGCGAGCCCGCATGCGCCAACCAGTACCTGATGCAGGACCAACTCCGCGGCAAGTGGGGCTTTCAGGGTTATGTGGTCTCGGACTGCGGCGCAGTCACGGACATTGCGGCCAATCATCGCTACCGTCCAACGCAGGCACAGGGTTCGGCCATCTCCGTAATCCGCGGCATGGATAACGAATGCGGCTTCTCGGAACCTGGCGAGCCGGTCGGCAAGGCCTATATTGATGCCGTCCAGCAAGGTTATTTGCCTGAGAGCACGCTCGACACCGCTCTCATTCGCTTGTTCACAGCGCGCATCAAGCTTGGCTTGTTTGATCCGCCGGAGATGGTACCTTACACCAAGATCGACGAGAAGGAACTTGACAGCGCAGCACACCGCGCCCTGGCTCGCAAGCTTGCGAATGAATCCATGGTTCTGCTCAAGAACGATGGCGTACTTCCGCTCAGACCGGGCATAAAGAAGATTGCCGTCGTCGGCCCGCTTGCTGATCAGATCGCAGTACTGCTCGGCAACTACGCCGGTACTCCGACGCATGTCGTTACCGTGCTCGATGGCCTGAAGGCAGAGTTCCCGAACGCGGCAATCACTTATGTTCCAGGAACCCAGTTCCTTCGCAACGAAGGAAACCCTGTTCCTGACGCTATGCTAACGACTCCCGACGGCAAGCCCGGCATCAAGGCGGACTACAGCGAGTCGATGGGCCGGTTTGGCAGGGGGCCGCAGGCTCCGGTGCTTGTCAGCCGCATTGAGCCGAATATCAATCTCACTGAAAGCAACTTGCCTGCAGAGGTTGCCGGAAAGAAGGCTGTTGGCGTGCGCTGGACAGGATTCATCACTGCACAAGAGACCGGCGACTACCTCATCGGCGTCCGCGCCAATGGCTTCGGAAGTTTGTCAATTAACGACAAGCAAGTTGCGCGGTTGGGCAGAGTCGAAGGCGTCGACGCAGCAGTTGGCCGTGCTCGCCTGGTAAAGGGTGAAAAGGCTCAGCTGAGCCTGATGTTCGGCACCATGAACGACGTCAAGCCCCAGGCGCAACTGATCTGGGCCAAAGTCAACGATGCACCCTCCCCTGAGGCCATTGCCGCCGCAAAGAACGCCGACATCGTGATTGCAGTCGTGGGAATTACCAGCAGGCTCGAAGGTGAAGAGATGCCGGTGACCGTACCCGGATTCCTCGGCGGAGATCGTACCAGCATCGATCTTCCCCAGCCTGAAGAAGATCTGGTTGAAGCCGTTGCAGCCACAGGCAAGCCGCTCGCCGTCGTTCTGCTAAATGGCAGTGCTCTCGCTGTCAATTGGATCAACGATCACGCCAACGCGGTTCTCGAAGCATGGTACCCCGGCGAAGAAGGCGGCGCAGCCGTCGCCGAAACACTGAGCGGCAAGAATAATCCTGGTGGAAAGCTGCCGGTTACGTTCTACAAGGACGTCAGCCAATTGCCCAACTTCGAAGATTACGAAATGACAAACCGGACCTACCGGTACTTCAAAGGCAAGCCGCTTTACCCGTTTGGCTATGGGCTCAGCTACACAACGTTTAAATACAGCGACCTCAGTGTCCCCACGCAGGCAGTTGCTGCGGGGCAACCTGTCGCGGCCGATGTCACGGTAACCAACACGGGGAAAATTGCAGGGGATGAGTCCGTCCAGGTCTACATCAAGTTCCCCGCAGTCAAGGGTGCGCCGCAGATCGCACTCCGCGGGTTCCAGAAAGTCCATCTGGAGCCGGGCGCGAGCCAGAAGGTTCACTTCGACCTGAAGGACCGCGATCTGGTCATGGTCACTGAAAATGGCGACCCGATCATTGCCGCTGGCAACTACACCATCAGCATCGGGGGAGGCCAGCCTGATACTGGAGCGCCTACCGTCGCCGGGCACTTCCAGATCGATGGCCAGCTTGCGCTGCCCGAATAGAATCCTGTGTTTTGGTTCGGAACGCTGCACCGCAAAAGAATGAGCGCGTGTCACCAGCCGTGACACGCGCTCACGACTAGATCACAGTAGAGGAAATTGGACGATCGGAAACTGCCGCCGGCTCGGAGAAACCAGTCGACACGCCATCTATAGAGACGCCCCAGCAGACTAGTCGACTAGTCAGCAATGTCATTGAATGATTGTTACAACAAGCGTGGTGTGACCGGCTCACTGATACGACACCGCGATTCCCATTGTCACATCCGCCCCCCCGGACAGGTACCCTACGAATCCTTACCTCACGTTGAAAGGAGTTTTTGGAATGAGCAAACGTTTGTCATCACTTCTGACCCTGGCGTTGGCTGCTCCACTGGCCATCGCGCAAACATCCACTTGGGTACCGGATAAAGCGCACAGCGGGGTCGACTTCTCCGTCCTCCACTTGAGCCTATCGAATGTGCGGGGCCATTTTGGCGATATTGGAGGCACCGTGGTACTAAACGAAGTGGACATCACGAAATCCTCAGTAAATGTCACCGTTGACGTGACTACTGTGGACACCGGCGTTGCCCCGCGCGACGGCGACCTGAAGAGTCAGAACTTCTTTGACGTCGCACAGTTCCCCACAGCAACCTTCGTCAGTACCAGCATTGCGAAAAACGGTAACGGCCTTATTGTCTCCGGCAATCTCACACTGCATGGCGTGACCAAGCCGGTGGTCCTGCAGCTGGAGGGTCCGACGGGACCAGTTCCCGGAATGGACAAGAAGCCTCACTCTGGCTTCTCAGGTACCACTACGATCAGCCGCACGGCATTCGGAATCGCGACGAAATTCCCGGCGGCTGTAGTGGGAGACGAAGTGAAGTTGACCATCGATCTCGACGTTGCAAAACAGTAAAGACGATACGACGGGAGTATCCTCACGATGCCGAAAGCCATCCGATTCAACCAGCTTGGTGGTCCCGAAGTCCTTCATATTGAAGATCTGCTCGAGCGCCAGCCCGGTCCTGGTGAAGTTCTGCTCAAGGTCGAAACAGTGGGCCTTAACCGGGCCGAAAGCATGTACTATCACGGCCTCTACATGGAAAAGGTGAACCTTCCCTCCGGCCTCGGATACGAGGCAGTCGGAAAGATCATCGCCGTTGGTCCCGAGGTCGACCCTACTCTCATCGGCAAGCGCTTCGGCACCATTCCGGGTTTTTCGATGAACCAGTATCCGGTGCTTGCAGAAGAGGCCGTCGTTCCCGTCAGCGTTCTCGCAGCCGTTCCAAGCTCCTTCTCCGCGGTCGAGGGTGCCGCCGTCTGGATGCAGTACTGCACTGCCTATGGCGCGCTCGTACCCTTCGGAAAAGTGTCCGTAGGCGACTTCGTAATCATCACCGCTGCGAGCTCGTCCGTTGGACTCGCGGCCATCCAGATCGTCAGGGCGCAGGGTGGTATCTCTATCGCGACCACGCGTACCTCAGCCAAAAAGGATCAGCTCATCGCCCTTGGCGCCGATCATGTCATCGTCACCGACGAGGAGGACCTCGTCGCCCGTGTGCTATCGATCACTGGCGGCAAGGGTGCGCGCATCGTATTCGACCCGGTAGGCGGCGACTACATCAACACACTCGCCCAGGCCACCGCCAATGGTGGCACCATCTTTCTGTACGGCATGCTCTCCGGCAAGCAAACGCCCTTCCCCTTGGCCACCTTTGGTCGAACCGTTGGCATGTTCGGCTACACCTTCGGCGAATTGCGCGGCACCTCGGAGTGGGAAACCATGAAGAAGTACATCTACGATCGCCTGGCGAATGGATCCTTCAAGCCGAAGATCGCCCGGACCTTCCCCTTCGATCAAACCGTCGAAGCCTACAGATACCTCGAGAGCAACGAGCAGATAGGCAAAATCGTCATCACCCTGTAGATCATGAGGTTAATGGGTCAGTGAAAACTGTGCTCAGCCATTGCCTGTTCTAGCTCAGCTGACTGGTAGGCGGTTTCAGGTCCAGGTGGATTGGATTTGCCAATGCAGGCCGACTTCCAGGGAGATCCAGCGGTGAGCGCAAATCATTAGATTCCCGCTCACTCCGCAAGTGAGGCTTAGAATGCGAATTGAAATAGGGCCAACCCACCGCGATCGTTAACCGCCAAACCATATTCCCGGAAGAGGTTTTATGACAAGGAAAGCAAGCAATCTGAAGCCCCGGCGTGAATTTCTCCGGCTGGCCGCGTTTACCGGTGCAGCAGCGCTCACGGGAAAGGGAGTGGCAGCCGCAGGGGAACAAAATGCCGGTCCACAAGCAGCGGACAGTCATGAGGGGGATGACAAGATGGAGTTCCTTCGTGTCAGCGGCCGTCACATAGTCAGTGTGAAAGGGAAACAGGTTCGCCTGAGGGGAACCTGTCCGGGCGGCTGGATGAACATGGAAGATTTCATCAACGGGCACCCAGGCGCGGAGCATGCTCTGCGAGCGCAGATGGCGGAGGTGCTTGGTCCGGCGAGAGCACAGTTCTTCTTCGAGCGCCTGCTCGACTACTTCTTCAACGAAGACGATGTGATCTTTCTCAGAAAGGCCGGCGCCAGCGTCGTCAGGATACCTCTTAATTATCGACACTTCGAGGACGATGCCGCTCCTTTCAAATACATAGAGGCAGGTTTCAAACGTCTCGATGAAGTGTTAAGCCACTGCGAAAAACATGGCCTCTATGTCATTCTCGACCTTCATTCGGCGCAGGGGTGGCAGAATGTCCACTGGCATTCTGACAACGCATCGCGCATCAGCCTTCTATGGGATGTTCCGTTCTATCAGGATCGCTTCGTTGCCCTTTGGCAGGAGTTTGCGCGGCGCTTCAAGAACAAGGCCGTCGTCGCCGGCTACGACGTGCTCAACGAGCCTTGCGCGAACAACGCCGTGGGCGACTATCCATGGAACGTGGGTTCCAATTACAGGCCCAATTTTGACCGCATGAATGCCGTCTACCGGCGCCTGGTTACAGAGATTCGCAAGATCGATTCCAGGCACATCATCTTCCTTGAAGGGGATGACTACGCGAAAGCCTTCTCGGGACTAGAGAAACCCTTCGACGATAACCTCGCCTACAGTTCACATAACTACACTGTGCCTGGATTTGGACCCGGCCGATACCCTGGCATCATCCATCCGCGATCGGCTGCGGCGGGCAGTGGTCAGGACTGGGATCGGGCAAAACAGGAGCGCAGCTTCCTCGATGCCGATGGGACGAAGTTCACGCAGCAGCACAACGTTCCGCTGTGGGTTGGCGAGTTTGGATCTGTCTTTAACGGGCCGGCCGATGAGAGTGGCGACCGGCTTCGCGCGTTAGATGATCAGATTGGCATCTTTGAAAGTCACGAGACGCACTGGACGACGTGGAATTACAAAGATGTTGGCGTGATGGGTATGCTGACACTCGACCCTGCATCTCCGTACATGGAGCGCATCAGCGATCTTCTTCGTAAGAAGGTTGCTCTTGGCACCGACGATTGGATGAAGTGGCTACCGCCAACGCCGGTAAAGGACGCAACGGCTCAGCTTGCTGACCAGATCCGTCAAGCGGTTGGTGATCCGCAGTTGGATGCGCGACTCAATGTACGGTGCATGAGTCAGACCTTATTGTGCTTCTACACGGGAACCCTGATGCAGCCGCTCTACGCAAGCCTCTTCAAAGGCCTGTCAGAGAATGAGCTGGATCACATCCTATCTTCCTTTTCGGCAAAGCAGTGTGTGCCAAACCAAGGTCTGGTAGACGTCCTCAGTAAATACATGGCCACGCCAGCTCAGGGGTCGAGTACTGGCGGCTGATTCCCAGCCGACTCAATGCCGAGCTCACGATATTCAATCGTGAGCCGCTTAACTTTGCTGTCGAATAATCGGACGAAGGGAATCGCCCCCCTTCCGACGTAGTATTTATTTCACGCCGTCCATGAGATCAACAACAACGGGATGACAAGAGCGGGAATCGGTGCCTAACTGCATCCGCTCGTCGAACCGCAGCTCATGCAGCGATAACAACTCCCATTCCGCACCATGATCGCTCCGCACGTCGAGCAGCTTGGCGCGTCGCCCATCTCATACATGCCACGCATCGCATCGGCTGCATGATAGATGCCGCGATCCTTCAACTCGGGCATCTGCGACGCTTGCCCCGCCCTCTCGCCGCCCGCCTCCGGCGCAATGCCGCCGCCCGGCGCCGAGGTGGCCCCCATGCCGCTCTGGATCAGCTTGCGCGCCACTTCTTCGGCCAGCTTCGCAAGTTGTCCCTCCGGCAGAGCGCCTTCCTCCGCTTCCGTCTCCGGCAGCAGCGATGGCGATGTCGGCAGCGGCCTGGCCTGCGGCGCGAACCCAGCAAACAGCGTCAGCTGCTCGCCCGAAAGGAAGCGCAGATTCAGCCAGCGGAAGATATAGTCCATCAGGCTCTTCGCGTAGCCGATCTGCTCGTTCCCCGTCCAGCCCGAAGGCTCAAACCGCGTGTGCGCAAACTTCTCGCACAGCACGCGCAGGGGCACGCCATGCTGCAGTGCCAGCGAAATCGAGGTCGCGAAGGCATCCATCAAGCCCGATACCGTCGAACCTTCCTTCGCCATCTTGATGAAAATCTCGCCCGGCAGCCCGGTGGGATACATGCCCACCGTAATGTAGCCTTCGTGGCCCGCAATCGAGAACTTGTGCGTCACTGAGGCACGCTCTTGCGGCAGCCGATGCCGCACGGCGCGCGGCGGAGCATTCGGGTCCTGCGCCGGCTCACGTTCCAGACCCTCAGCCGCATTGAGCAGCGGCAAATTCGCCGTCCCCGCAATCTCCTCCAGCGTCTTCTGGAACGCCGCGGCGGCCGCCACCACCTGCTTCGCCGTCACCTCGAGTTTCTCGCCGATCTTGGTTTCAAGCGCCTTCAGATCTGCATCGGCCGCAGCATGTCCGGCGGCCAGTTGCGCCAGGATCCGCCCGCCCGCGGCATCCAATGCGGAAGGCTCGCGCTTCGCATCCAGGCTCGTATTCAGCGGCTGCGTTCCCTTTGACCCATCGCGATAAATCGCCACTGCCTTGATGCCGCGACGCCAGCTCTCGGCATACGCTTCGGCCACTTCCTCCACGCCCGCCTCGTTGGGCAGATTCACCGTCTTCGAGATCGCGCCAGACAAGAACGGCTGCGTCGCCGACATCATTTTGATATGGCCCATGTACTGAATCGACCGCGTACCCTTGGCCGGCTTGAAGCTGCAATCGAACACTGCAAGGTGCTCCTGATTGATGCCCGGCGCGCCTTCAATGGTGCCCGTCGCGTCAATATAGCTCACGATCGCGTTCACTTGGTCGTTGTCGTAACCAAGCTTGAACAGAGCCGCCGGCACGGTGTTGTTCACAATCTTGATCATGCCGCCGCCCACCAGCTTTTTGTACTTTACCAGTGCCAGGTCGGGTTCAATGCCGGTGGTATCGCAGTCCATCATGAAGCCGATGGTCCCAGTAGGCGCGAGCACAGTGACTTGCGAATTGCGATAGCCATGCTGCTCGCCGTGAGCCAGAGCTTGATCCCAGCAGGCTTTGCTGGCTTCGATAAGCGCAGAGAACTGGGGCGCGGCAAAGGGTTCGGCGGAGTTGACCGATCCGCCGATCTTATTGACCTCCGCCCGGTGCATGCGGATGACGTCGAGAAAGGGCTCGCGATTGACATAGAAGCCGGGGCACGCCCCACCCCTGCGGCCGGACTGCGCGCCATCGGCATATTGCGCCTCCTGGCACAGCGGCGTCGCCGAAGCCAGCATCGGCGCGTTCTCGGCGAGAATGGAAGATTGCAGATAGGCCTGACCGCACATAATTGCAGTCAAGGCGGCGGCGAAATTTCTCCCCGCGTCGCTGTCGTAGGGCAAGCCGAACGCCATGAGCAAAGCGCCCAGATTGGCGTATCCCAAGCCCAGGGGGCGATAATCATGCGAGTTGCGGGCGATCGACTCCGTCGGGTATCCGGAACTGTCCACCAGGATATCCATGGCGGTGATCAAGATGGAGACAGCGTGACGATACGCGGCAACGTCAAAGGCTCCCGCAGAGTTCACAAACTTGAGCAAGTTGAAGCTTGCCAGATTGCAGGCCGAGTTATCCAGGAACATGTACTCGGAGCAGGGATTGGAAGCATTGATGCGGCCGGAGTTCTTTGAGGTGTGCCAGCGGTTGATGGTAGTGTCGAACTGCATTCCCGGGTCGCCGCATTGCCAGGTGGCCTCAGCGATCTTATTCATCAGATCGCGGGCTTTGTAGGTGTTGGCCGGCTCCCCGCCTTTGACCCTGCGGGTAGTGAACTCCTGATCGCGCTCCACGGCGCGCATGAACTCATCGTTCACGCGGACGGAGTTGTTGGCATTCTGGAAAAAGATCGAGCTGTAGGCCTCGGAATCGGGTCCTGAGCCATCGTATCCTGCCTGCATCAGCGTCCAGGCTTTGGCTTCTTCTTTGGACTTGCACTCGATGAAGTCGACGATGTCCGGGTGATCGACGTTGAGGATGACCATTTTTGCGGCTCGGCGGGTCTTACCGCCGGACTTGATCACGCCGGCGAAAGCATCGAACCCTCGCATGAAGCTCAAGGGGCCGCTAGCTGTGCCGCCGCCGGAGAGTACTTCCATGGAGCCGCGAATGGGCGAGAGATTGGTGCCTGTACCCGAACCCCACTTGAAGAGCATGCCCTCGGTCTTCGCCAGGGTGAGGATGGAATCGAGCGAGTCGTCGACCGAGTTGATAAAGCAGGCCGAGCACTGGGGGCAGCGGTACCCGGTCACGGAGAACTCGATGGCGCAGGTATGCGGATTCCAATGCCAGCTTTGCGCGTCTGATTCGGCCTCCAGGCGGTCGCAGCCCACGTTGAACCATACTGGTGAGTTGAAGGCCACCTTTTGAGCGAGCAGCAGATGGACCAGCTCGTCATGGAAGACGGCTGCGTCCTCCAGGGTAGCGAAGTAACCGCCTGCCAAGCCCCAGTCACGGATTGTCTCCGCCACTCGGACCACAAGTTGGCGTACGCCGGTTTCCCGCGCGCCAGGCTGCCCTTGGGGAATGCCGAGATGACCGTGGAGATACTTCGAAGCAACAATATTGGTCGCCGTCATCGACCAGTCGGCGGGAACCTCGACATCCTTTTGCTCGAAGATGACCTTCCCCGAGACGTCGGTAATCGACGCGGTACGCCGCTCCCAGACAACTTCGGAATATGGCGATATCCCAAGCTTAGAAAATAGCCGGTTGAAGCGGACCCCGGGCGCGTTCTTCTGCGCGGAATTGCCGGAATGGGCGGCGGCAAACGACGGGGTAGTTGAAGGAACGGAATGGATAGCCTCAGCCATGAGGATCGATCTCCTTACAGAACTTGGGAATGCCGGAAGAACGGATCACCCTGGGCGCTCGTGCCAGACGCCTTGAGGATACGAAGTCGGTCTTTCGGAAGAAGCTTGATGACCTTTACCTGATCCGGGAAAGCGGTTCAAACGGCCGTTCTCGACTCGCCTTTTCCGATCCAACTGGTGGTGGCTTGAAGTCACCCCGTCGAACCTCGCGGGACTCTAAAAAAGATCAAACGGAAGAGTCCGGCAGTGAAGAGTCGCAGATGGCAAAATACCGCTGTCTGTGGCCCGCTGTCAAGAAATAACCACAACATCTAGTAGTTTCGATGTGAATACGCTCTCCTCGCTTCAAAATCGGACGAAATGGCTGTGGAGAACCGCGCAAAGAGGCTCGTAGACCGGGCCTGAAGTATTTAAATACCCGGATCCGGTGACAGGTGGCATAGCTAAAAGGCTACGCTCCGCAAAGGCGGGCAACAAGGCGCAAAACTGGTGCAATGAGTCCCGCAGACCCGGCTGAATGGACAGCCCGAAGCCGATTGTCAGATTATGTTATGCCGCTGCGCTGCGCTTGCCGCGGATGAGCCGGTAAATATAAAGAAGCACCACGGCCCCCAAAAACGACATAAGAAAACCGGCTCGTTGGCCTTCCCGATACAAGCCAACGTGACTTCCGATAAAAGTGGCCAGCAGGGAGCCGGCAATGCCGATCAGCATGGTTATGAAAATCCCGCCAGGATCTTTTCCCGGCATGACAAGCTTCGCAAATGCGCCGACAATTAGGCCGATGATCGCTTCCCACAGAAGGTGGAACATGGATCCCTCCAGATTGCGTGAAAGACGTGGCCCAGACACGGTTAGCGGGGGAGCGAAATGCAATCCGCTCCCCCGCGATCAGAATCGGAGACGAGTTTTATCTTATTTAGCGTTAGACAGGTTCCTGGGACTTCTTTTATCCAGGGTTCGTAACAGCAGTCTCGCCGATGGCGGTGCGGTGACCGCACCGCCAAAGACAATCTGCTGCGCCGTCACGTCCTTCCCGTAAAGTCTCTTGTTTGCATCGTTATCCGCGCGCAAGCTGGAACCGGTAAGAGATACCCCGGCAAAAAGTCCACGGGCGCGGGAGTACGACAGAATTTGCGCCCGCATGGAAAGGTCGGTTGCGGCAGCGGCATTGCGTCCCACCGGGCCGGCCGCAGCGGAGGCATC
>DATDIQ010000036.1:0-113157 GCA_036520995.1 Occallatibacter sp. | reverse complement strand
GGCAAAGCCGCGTGCGCGGTCCACAACGCCTGGACGCAGTGCAGGGACCCAAAGGTCCCTGCACTGCGTGTCATTCGCCTACATCCCGTTCTGCGTGGACTGGTCCGCATGCAGCACGCGATACGTCGCGCCGCCATGCGACCACACCAGCAGAAGAATGTCCTTGCCCGCCGGCGCGGCGTGTACCTGGTCGACAAAGTTATCCGCGCTTTCCACGGCATGTCGATCCACTTCGAGAATCACATCGCCGGGTGCGAGGCCCGCGTCATCGGCGGGGCTCGCCGGGCGCACATTCTCGATCGCCGCTCCGTGCACCTGCTCCGGGATATTGAACTGCGAACGCAGATCGGGCGTCAGGTTGGCGACTGCGAGGCCCAGCTTGCCGCGCTGGTGGTCGCCGGAGCCGTTGTTCGAGGCCTCTTCAGTACCCTTGTGAAATTCGCCCACCGTCACCTGAATCGTGTCAGGCTTGCCGTCGCGCAGAATGCCCAGGCTGATATGCGTTCCCGGCGACATCTCGCTCACCGAAACCTGCAGTGCGCTGCCGTTCGCGATCTTCTTGCCATCGAGTTCGCGCAGCACATCACCGCCTTTCAGCCCCGCGTTGCTTGCCGGTGAATCGGGCGTGACCTGGCTGACGATCGCGCCCGTCGCATCCGGCAGTTTGAAGAAGCCGGCATTCTCCGGCGTCACGTCGTTCATGCTGATGCCGAGATACCCATGGTGAACCGTGCCGTCTTTCATGATGGCTTCAGCCGAGCTGCGCGCTATCTGCGACGGAATCGCAAAGCCTGCGCCCGCGAACGAGCCGTTCCCGGTGATGATGAACGTGTTGATCCCGACCAACTCGCCGTGCGCGTTCACCAGCGGACCACCCGAGTTGCCGGGGTTGATCGCGGCGTCGGTCTGAATGAAGTCGCCGGGTTTGCGCGGGTCGTCGCTGTAGGGGTTAGGCCGGTTGAGTGCGCTCACAATGCCTCGCGTGACCGAGAACTGGAAGTAGCCGAATGGACTGCCGAAGGCCAGCACCGTCTGGCCCGGATGCAGTTTTGCAGACTCACCCCAGGCGATTGTGGGCAGATTGTGCGCGTCGATCTTGATCACCGCAAGGTCATTCAGCTTATCGGTGCCGATCAGCTTGGCCGGAAAAACGCGCCGGTCGTCGAGCGTGACATTGATCTTCATCGACCCCTCGACCACATGGTTGTTGGTGAGGATATAGCCATCAGGCGACAGAATCACCCCGCTCCCGATGCCGTGCTCAATCTGCTGTTGCTGCGGCATGCCCTGCATCTGGCCGTTCGGTCCAAAGCCGAAAAAGCGCCGAAACTCTGGCGGCAGATTCTGAAGGCCCTGGCCTTGCCCCTGTTGCGAATTGCCGTCGTCGTCCCCGTCAGCCTCTTGCGAAGGATGCGAAGTAACCGACACGTTGACAACTGCCGGCGTAACACGCGCCGCGACAGCTTCGACGGCATTGTCGAGCGAGACCAGCGACGAGACGCTCGAATCGTCGAGCGGCGACGCAGGCGAAATCGCTGCATGCACATCGTGAATCGGGTTGCGTAGAAAGAGCGCAATCGCCAGCAGCACCACAGCAGCAACCGCCGCTCCCGGCACCGCGAATTGACGGACCCTTGCTCCTAATGAATTAGTTGATTCGGTCATGCGGAAACACCTTTCATTGAATAGTGAATGGTTAAAGTTGAATCACGAACCAGCCGTCGCCGATCGGAATCGCGGCGGGCTGCCTGGATTGCGTTCCGGATTTTGCCCCGATGTTCGCACCAGACGGAAGAACCTTGAACACAAGCCGCGTCACCGTCACGCGGCTGGTCGTCGAACTCTTCTGCGCATTGTCGCCTGCCGCCTGCGCATCTTTTTCCGTCGGACCAGCCGCCACCTGCGTGTCATAGTCCGCCAAGTTTTGCGGCGCAGGACCAAGCGTCGTGGTTTCCACCTGCTCCCATGCGGTTAAAACGATCGTCTGCGGACCATCGCCACCGTCCTCGGCCGCAGGCCGTTTCTTTCTCGACGGCAGATGAGCGCTGAGGGGTGAAGCCGCCCGAGGCTCCGACAAAGCAGCGCGTTGCCCTCCGCCTGCGGCGCTCTTCGCTGCCGCCACATCCTTTACCCGTGCCATGCCCCGCGCCGCCGGAACCTCCGACAGAATCGCTTTGGCCGGCAATGCGTAGACTCCGTCTCCAAATCCAGTGCGCCGCGGACGAGCCGGCAACACTGCGTCGCCCAGTTGTGCCGAGGCCACCTCGGGATTCTGCGCCGGCACAAAAGCCACGAGCTGGGGGCAGCGCGCAAGCTCCATCGCAATGAGCAAAAGGCTGCAGGCAAAGCCGCCCACCAGCACGCGCGCGGCCACAGGATGCATGCGCCGCCCCCTGCGCAGGATGGAGTGAACCCGATGCCCCAGTTCGGAGCGATGTCCCCACGCGCCAAGAGAAAGCGCTTCGGCGCGCCGCGCCAGGCCGCGTTCGGCTAGTCCCGCGAGGCAAGCCGCATAGGCGCGCGGCGCCTGGGTAATCCGCACCACCGCTTCGTCGCAGGCCATCTCGCGCTGCCGCGCAAGCTGACGTTCCATCCACCAGAGCGCGGGGTTTAAAGGGAAGAGAACCAGGCAAACTTTTTGCAGCAAATTCGTCCAGTCGTCCCGCCGGCGCAGGTGTTCGGCTTCGTGCAACACAATCTGTTCCAGCTCGCCCGGCGTCAGCCGCGGCAAGAGCCAATTGGGAATCAGGATGCGCGGCGCGAAAAAGCCAATCACGCTGGGGCGATCAAGCGACTGCGTCGCGCAGAGCTGGAACCTGCGCGCCGAAGACCCGAACGCCGCCCCATCCACCGGAACCGCTCCAACCCAGAGCCGGCGCAGGCGCACTGTGTGGATCAGCAAATCGATGGCGCGCGCCGTCGAAGCAATGAGCCAGAGCGCGGCAATCACCGCTGCCCAGCGCGCGTCGAGCGAAAACCACGCCTGCGAAGTGCGGCTTGGCCCGGCTAGCGCGAGCCCGCCGCCGGTTCCGAGGCGATGCTCGACCAGCGGCAGCAGCGGAAGCGCGGCGACCGCGGCAAACCCGAAGGCCCACAGCGCAAAACGCTGTGCAGCCGAAATGCGCGGTGTGATTTTGAGGCAGAGAGCGATCCCCAGAGCCACTGCCGCCCCTTGCCATAGCCCATCCACGATCGCCGGTCCGGCAGCATGTGCCAGCGCTTCAAAAAAGGCAGGGATCGTTGCGAACGCCATGCGCCTATTCCCCCCTCCGCGACGATGCCGGCCCATCGGGCGCCGCATCGGCGATTGCCTCTTTGAGCCGCTGCAATTCCTCCGGCGAAATCTCCCCGTCGCCCAGCAGCGAGAGCAGCAGCCGCTCCCGCGAGTTGCCGAAGAACCGGTTCAACACATGTCGGACCTCGGAGCGGCCCGCCTCCCGCTCGGCAATCGAGGGCCGATACACAAACGCACGCCCTTCCTGCCGGTGATCCACATAACCTTTCTGTTCAAGAATGCGGATCGTGGTCAGCACCGAGTTGTAAGCCAGCGGTTCCCCATCCGGCAGCTCGGCCACCAGGTCGGTCACGGCCGACTCGCCCCGCCGCCACAGGATCTTCATCAGCCGGAGTTCAGCCTCGGTCAGCGTATTGGATTTTTTCGGCGGCATGGCAAGAACATCAACCTTGTGAGCAAGCACCCCCTACAACCAATGCGGACGCCGCTCCTACAATCAATATAGACGCACAACTAAAGGATTAGTTGCTTGGGATTCTTCGTGGGGTTCGCGCGTGATCCTATGCTCAAATCTTTGCGGATTATTTCATCGCATCAGCGCACACGAATCAAAGCGCACCTTTGACGGCGAGAGCTGACAACCGACAGCTCGGCATTCTCCCTCTAACCCACAGCATCAAGGCGATCTGAAGTATAAGAACCTCATTCAGCAGGGGTTCTGTGCCATACGCCTAAGATAAACTAGATGGGTATCTGCTTGACGAACCCTGCCCCAAGATGTTGTGTTTCGGCAGGGCGGAAGATCCTGAGTTTAAAGTGAAGCAGCATCTTCCCGCGCGTTATAGGCAAAGTACCGACGCTGACAAATTCCGGGCGGCCGGTTACACAATAACAACGCCAAACGTTTCGGCACCAAACAAATAGAGCGGCATCAGTCTTCCCACCAATGCAGCTTGCCATCGGCTTTACGTTTTGCTTTGTCGATCAAATCAAGGTCAGGAATCGATGAGAGCCAGTTCTTGTAAAAATCATCAACTATGAACCCTTCTTTGATGACCATTTTTCGCAGGTGCTGCTCGCTCGGTACGAGAACAGTGCACCTTCCATATTGAGTTCCCTTTGAGCGCCTTCCCTTAATGGCTGAGTATTTTAAACTCCTCGCGCCATAGAGGAACTCCACTTCCACCGCGTCCACGGAGAGCTTCAAAATGCGCTTCCAATAAATCCTGATGCTCAAAGCACCGCTGATCACCAGAAAGCAAGCAATTATTATCGGGAATGCCATGACAAGAGGGTCGCTGCCTGAAACGCTTCTATCAAAAGGCCTCAACCAGCCATGTAGGCCGATCGAAAGCAGCCACGCACCTCCCATGAGTTGAAAACAGCCGAGTACAACAAAGAACGATCTCGCCTTGTTCGACGGTCGATAAACATGCGTACTGTTGTCGCTTTCTAATGCCATGGAGAGCTGATCCTCGATGTTTAGGTTGTAAGCCGGATGCCATTTATCGGCCAAAACCTCGTGACTAAGCGATATTTGTTTGGCTCGGAATCGGCGTTATCCCTTGTTCCTTCGCCGGTACCTTTCCGTGTGTGAGGTTCCGCGCTAACTCATTGTCGGGATGCAGAATCATATCCAACGTCACCGGCTCGATTGCCACCGCTTGCTGTATGAGTCGGTAAAAAAGCTTTCCCCTGTTCATCGACTTTCGCCGATTAAATCGAAACGTGAATTCATCGAGGTAGTAGTCCAGATGCTTATGGCTAACGGCACCCTGATGAGTACCCATCAGCCATCGCTTCAGTAGAGATATGACCAAGTGGACCCGCGGCAGCAGTTCCGATGCCTCTTCCTTCTTGGTTTTTAGAACGATTACTTCGTGCTCGTATCCGACGGACTCTACCTTTCGATATCCCCTCCAGCCATCCGTGCGAACGATACTGCCAGGCTGAACCGAATCAAGAAGAAAAAGATTGAGGGTGGCTGCTGATGCATCAGGTATTTGGCGAAACCGAATTCTGCCTATCCCCGCACCATCTTCTTCAACAGCGACAACCACAAGAGCTTTCTCTACATTTCCTCGGCCGCGAAGCTCCTCTTCTGGCGCACCAATGTAACATTCATCGACCTCTACCCTCCCACTCAGTAGTTCTCGGCCTGGGCGAACCATTGCTCGACGAAACTTATGCAACCAGGCCCATGCTGTTTCATAGCTCTTTAGACCCAATATCCGTTGCAGACTCAGGGCGCTAGCGCCGTTTTTCTGAGTCGTGACCCACCAAATTGCTCGAAACCACACCGTCAATGGAGTGTGGGTATCCTGAAAAATTGTGCCAGCAGTTATCGATGTCAGGCGCCTACATGCTGCGCACCGAAGCTTAATCTCTCGAATCTTCCAGTACTCGGATTTGCCGCACTGAGGACAAATAAACCCGTCCGGCCATCGCAGGCGAAATAGATATTCCCGACAAGCTTCTTCTGTCGAGAACTTTGATTCGAGTTCCATCTGGGTGCGCGGATATTCTTCTGCCACGACAAAACACTACATCTTGGGGCAGGGTTCGTCACGCAGATACCCATTATAAACTATTCTATTGCAGGTGTTTACCCGGCCCCCCGGGGTGGGGGTCATTAGACCCGTGCCGAGGCCGCCCGCACGCCGCGCCGGCTCCCCGCAGGCTGCAGCAGCGCGAACGCAATCACCGCCGCCGGAATCAAAAATGCAGTCGAGCCAAAGACCCACATGATCACCCCGCCCAGCACCTGGTCGGGCAGCGGCTGCACGCCCACCTCCGCCGCGTGGACCGCGTAATACGGATACACGATCCGGTTGCAGAACGCGAGAAATGCGGAGAGTGCCGTATTGACCACATCTGCGCCGATCAAATAAAGCAGAATGCTCCAATTCTGCGCGCGCCGCGCCATCGGCCACGGGCGGATCAGGCAGGCCCAGAACAGCAAAGACGTCCCGAGAAAGCAGAGATGTTCGACGTCATGCCACAGTTCGTGTTCCAACGCGAAATCGTACGCAGCCGGAATATGCCAGCCAAGAAACGCGGCGTTCATCAGCAGCCAGGCGAAACGCGGTCGGACAAGTTGATGCGCCAGACACCGCAGCGCGCGCATTCTCAACAAAGGCCCGGCAAGGTAGATACGCACAGCGCGCGGCAATCCGCGGAGCAGGGGCACAACCGGCAATCCAAGCAGAACCAGCGGTGGAACGAGCGACATCAGGATAAGGTGTTCGATCATGTGCGCGCTCAGCAGCTCGTCGGCCAGGGCTTCGAGCGGCGATGCAATGGCGATCCAAAGGCATGCGAGCCCGCCAAGAAATGCCAGCAGGCGATCGGTCGTGAATTGCGTGGGACGGGTCTTTCGCAGCGCAAGCCAGCCGCGCAGATAAAGGAGCGCTGTCGCGACAATCGTCAGAGTCAGGCCGACCGGAAGCGACCAGACCTCTTGAACGGATTGGAACGGATCGGCCATGGAAGTGGTTGGCCTATATTAGTCCTCGTCTTGATTCAGTGCGTTCTCGGCGCACCCTGCTGCACAGGAATGCGCGTGGCTCCCGAATTGGCGAGGTTTCGTGACGCGTCGATCGCCGGCGCAAGATGGTCGCCGCGCAGGGTGCTCAGGAAAGCAACCAGTGCCCGTGTTTCGGCAGGCGAAAGCGCGTTGCCATACGCCGGCATGTTGCCGCCTCCCTGCAGAACCTGGCGAATCATCTGGTCTTCAGTCATGCGCGCGGCGATCGCATCGAGCGCGGGACCACGCATGCCGCCTGCACCGGCAAGCGAGTGGCAGTTGCGGCATTGCTTGTTTTGGAAGACCAGCGCACCCTGCCGTTCGAGAGGCGAACGGTTTTCGAGGTCGTGGACCGGGGTTGGGTCGCCCGACCACGCATTCATGATAGGGCTCCACGGAGTGTAGGTGCCGAGGTGGGTGAAGACGCCGAGTGTCACGGCGATGACGGCGACCATGAGGACCGCAATCGGACGGCGCGACCAATGCTTCTCGCCTTCGCCCGCAACCAGAGGCAGCAGCAGCATCGCGCCAATCACCACAATCGGCGCAATGAAGAGGAATGGCGTTTCAAGATCGGCGGGCAGGTAGGCGAGCACCGCATAGATCCAGAGAAACGCGAAGTCGGGTTTTGGTGCAGTTTGGATGATGGTCGGGTCGGGCTGGCCGCTGGGGCCGAAGGGGCCAAAGAGCAAGGCACATGCGAGAACCGCGAGCAGGATGGCTGCGGCAAACACCGCATCCTTCCATGCCGCGTCCGGGACAAAGGGAACGCCGTGTTGCGACGTGAGCTCGTGGTATTCGCGATCGTAGGTCGCCTTGCTCACCACGCGGCCGGGCATCGGCCACTCGTTCACGCCGAGATGCAACACCATCCACACATGAACCGCGACGGCGCCAATCAGGATGCCGGGAATGACGAAGACGTGCAGCGCAAAGAAGCGCGAGAGTGTCTGGCCGGCGATGATGGGGCCGCCGAGCATCATGTGGACGAGCGGACCGCCGATCCAGGGAACGCGGCTCACGATCGATGCGCCGATGCCCAGGCCCCAGTAAGCATCCTGATCGAAGCGCAGCACCTGGCCGGTGAAGGCCATGCCGAGCGTGAACAGCAGGAGGAAGACGCCGATGATCCAGGTAAGCTCGCGCGGATATTTGTACGCGCCGAAGAGGAAGACCTGCACCATGTGGATGAGGACGATCGCGACCATGAAGTCTGATCCCCAGCCATGAATGGCGCGGAGAAACCAGCCCAGCGTGATCTGGTGATTCAGGAACTGCAGGCTAGACCAGGCTTCGCCGGCAGAAGGCGTGTAGACCAATGCCAGCAGAATGCCGGTGACGATTTGCAGAATGAAGAGCACCGTCGCCGCCGAGCCGAAGACATACCACCAGCTCGCGCTTGCCGGCGGCGTGGGATGCGCGGCGGCTTCGCGGATTGGCTTCTCGAGACCGAGACGGCGCTCGAACCAGGAGTAGACGTTGAGGAAACCCAGCTTCATGAGAGCCTCGGGTTGATTTCGTGCGCGGGTTCAATCTGGATGAGCGGCTTTTGATTGCAGGCTTGATTGGAGAGCGTCGGCATTTGCCCGGCGTTGATCATCAGGTTGTTGTCGATGATGGAGTATTTGTACTCGAAGAGGCCGCGTTCCGGCGGCCCCGAGGCGCGGGATCCGTCTTCGTAGTAAGCGCCGCCGTGGCATGGGCACAGGAAGAGCCGCGATTGCGCGAACCAGCGCACCGGGCAGCCGAGATGGGCGCAGTTGATGGCGAAGACCTGGAATTGATTGCCTTGCACGCGTCGGACCCAGCAGGCGACGTTTCCGGTTACGCCGTCCGAATCGGTGGTCACGGGATTGCGATAGTCGACGAGGCGGGTTTCTCCCTCGGGGAAATTGGGAACCGGACCGAGTGAGATCCACGACTTGTAGTCTTTGTCGCGCTTTAATGAAGGCCCCAGAAGGTAGCCGACGATCGGCACCGCAAGAACCGCGCCGACTGCGCCGTTGAGGACAAGCGAGAGCTTGAACAGAAACGCACGACGCGAGCGCGCGGTCGCTGTCAGCTCGGGAACCGGCGAGAGAGGCACACTGGCTTGCGTGGTCTGGGTCGGGCCGGGCGTGTGTTCCGTGGTCATTGGCTCTCCTTGGTTGCAGCACCGGACAGGTTGGCGTTGGGAATGGTATTCGTTTGCGGACCGCTGGGCGGGCGGTGCGAGGCAAGCCATGCAACGATGTCCGTAATCTCCTGCGGGGTGAGCGCGCGGCCGGCAAGATACGAGCGCCAGTCGGGCGCCTTCCAGTCAAGATGGCCGGCGATCACGGTGCTGCGCAGGTTCTGATCGCTGACGATCGTCAGGTACGACGCGTCAACGATGGAATGCGGGGATGAGCCCGCGGGGGGTGCCTGACCGGCAGGCGGGCGCACTCCTTTTCCGTCGTCTCCGTGGCAGCGTGCGCACGCCGCGGCATAGGCCTTTTGGCCGTTCGGCGCATCGCCTGTTGAACTCGAGCTATAGGGAGGCAGAGGGGACACTCCGGCAAACTCCGCGGGGCGCGCCCATGTGTGCAGCATACCCTGAACAAGTGCATCCACCTGGCGGTCCGTCAGCATTCCGCCGGAACTGGCGGCAAAGGGCGGCATGAGCGTGCCGGGAATTCCCCTCGCCGTGACGTTGCGCAGATCGTCAAGTCCCGCCACCGCGAGATACGCCGGATTGTTGAGCGGAATCGCCGCGCCGCCTCGTCCATTGGCTCCATGACACCCGGAACAGTTCTCCTGATACAGAACATGAAAATCGAGTTGGTCGTCTGGGCGAACAGTCTCGACGCGTGCGGACGGCTTTCCAGGCAGATGCGAGCATCCGCTGCAGGCAAGGAAGAGAATGCCGGCGAGGCCTGGCAGGAGGCGCGCGATGCCTCTCATAGGTGAATGTCCCCTCCCTCCGATTCGTCCGGTGACTCGCTGATATGGAGTCCAGCACGTACGGCGAACGGAAGCTTCTGAAACTGCGATGTGCGCACCTTGGCGTGGAGATTGACGACGAAGCCTGCGACGAGCCCAAACGCGATCTGCGAAGGCACGAACCAGTACCAGTCGATGCGCTGATTGAGGATCGGGCTGACAACGTTGAGGAACGAGGCAAGCAGGCCCGTCCAGAGAAGCGGGGCGAGAAAGCCGGCCGTGAGAATCGGCCAGCGCGGGAACATGGGAAGCATGGCGCCATAGAGAAGCCCCACCAGCAGCGAGGCGATGGCGTGGATGCCGAGCGCGGCGAGAAATCCCTGCATGTGGAACTGGGCGAGAAATGCATCGCTCTGCCCTGCCCAACTGACAAAGCCGCCGGCCGCCATCAGATTCATGGCATACCACAGGCTGTGGTATTTCAAAACGCTGAACACGCTTGCCGGAACAATCATCGCGATGCCGCCGGCGATGCCTCCGCGGATGCCGGTGGTGAACTGAAAGGTTTCCACTGGAATCACCTTGCGATGCATTGGCCCTACGGGCAGGTATTCGATGGAGGTTCGGACGCTGACGATCTCCGGAGCCTCGTGGACCGGGACCATTTCATGCGCCTCGACCGGCAGCACGGCACGGAACCAGCCGACGATCGCAATCAATGAAAGAAACATCCCGAAGAGGCTGACGACCGCGCTCGTGACCATGCCGGTGACGATGAGCGCGACCCCAAGGGCGAGTGCCATGGGCCACGCCGTAGGCGACGGCATGTGTACTTTGTCGTGATCGGTTGGGAGCGAATGTTCTTCCATCACAAGCCTCGCGTGCGGTCTATCGGCCCAGCAGATAGACCACGGTAAAGACGACGACCCAGACTGCATCGACGAAGTGCCAGTAGATCGAGATCACTTCCAGGCGTTCGGAGTGTGCCTGCTTGAGTTTTCCGCTGACGGCAAAAAGAAACGTCAGCCCCAGCATGATGAGCCCCACGATCACGTGCGATGCGTGCAGGCCGACCAGGGAGTAGAAGGTGGTGCCGAAGAGATTGGTGCGGACGGTGAGGCCGTAGTGGTAGATCAAGTCGTACCACTCGAGCGCGGTCGCGCCGATGAAAATGCCGCCGAGCAGGACGGTTCCGGCGAGCCATGCGGCACAGCGGCTCACATGAGCGGCGCGGAGCGCATGTACCGCGAAGTGGACCGTGATGCTGCTCGAGAGCAGGCAGACAGTCGCGAAGATCGGGATATCGAGGACCTCACGCGGGGTTGGGCCGGTGAGGCTCTTGCCGAGGTAGAAAAGATAAGCAACGACAAAGATGATGAAGATGGCCGATTCGGCAATGACCAGGCAGGCCATGCCGACCATGCCGCGCGACGGCTGCTTCCAATCTGCGATTGGTTCTTGGGGTAAAGCGACCGCTGTACTCATTGCGGCTCTCCTGCGCTACTCATAGTGGGAATCCGGTTCTTCGGGATGCTTGCGGTCCCACAGGGGACGCCGGCTCTCCACGGTGGGAATCGTGGCAAAGTTATAGCTGGGCGGCGGCGAACTGGTCGACCATTCGAGCGTCCATGCATCCCACGGATCAGGTCCCGATTTTTCGCCTTTGAAGTACGAGACCACGAGATTCCAGGCAAAGATCAGAACGGCGATGGCCTGAAAAATAGCTCCGCTTGAGACGATCAGGTTCCAGATCTCCCAACCTCGATCGGCTTCGTAGGTGTAGATACGCCGCGGCATACCCAGCAATCCCGGGATGTGCATGAAGTCGAAGGTGAGATGGAAGCCGATAAGAAAAAGCCAGAAGTGCCAGTTTCCCATCCGGTCGGAAAGCATACGGCCGGTCATCTTCGGGTACCAGTAGTAGAACGCCGAGAAGATCATGAACAGGATCGCGCCAACCAGCACGTAGTGGAAATGCGCAACGACGAAGTAGGAATTGCCTAGCTGCCAATCGAAGGGGGATACCGACAGCATGATGCCGGTGAGGCCCGCGATGAGGAACTGGAAGAGAAAAGCGATGGCGAATTTCATGGGGACGGTGAAGTGAATGTTGCCGCCCCAGAGGGTTGCGAGCCAGTTGAAGATCTTGATGCCGGTGGGGACCGAGATCACCATCGTGGAAAAGGTGAAGAAGGCATTCGGGCCAGGGCCCATGCCGACGGTGAACATGTGATGGGCCCAGACGCTGAGGCTGATAAATCCGATGCCCACGCTGGCAGCGACCATGGCGGGATAGCCGAAGATGGCCTTGCGCGAGAAGACAGGGATGATTTCGTTGGCAAAGGCGAAAGCTGGAAGGACGAGAATGTAGACCTCGGGATGGCCAAAAATCCAGAAGAAGTGCATCCACAGAACCGCCGATCCGCCGGCTTGGGTGTCGAAGAAATGGCCACCGAGGTAGCGATCGATGCACAGCATGATTTGCGCCGCAGTGAGCGGGCTGATGGTGACGAAGACCAGGCCGCTGGTCACGAGATAGAGCCAGACCAGGAGCGGCATGCGGCTCAGCTTCATGCCCGGGCAGCGCATGCACAGTGTGGTGGCCACGAGGTTGAGCGCAGTGCCGATGCTGCCGATGCCGCTGATGAAAATGCTGAGAGTCCAGTAGTCGGTGGAGTGGCCGGGCGAAAAGACACGCGACGTGAGCGGGGCATAGGCAAACCAGCCGACGTCAGGGGCTGTGCCGGCGCCGTAAAGACCGCTGCCTGCGAAATAGCTGAAGTACAGCAGAAGGCCGCCGAAGGCCGAAATCCAGAAGCTGAACGCGTTCAGGCGGGGGAACGCCATGTCGCGTGCGCCGATCATGAGGGGAACAAGATAATTGCCGAAGCCGAACAGGATGGGCATGCCGACAAAAAACACCATCGTGGTGCCATGCATGGTGAACAGGCGATTGAAGACCTCGGGCGAGACGAAGGTGTTGTTGGGAACGGCGAGCTGGATGCGCATCAGGAGCGCTTCAACGCCGGCCACGATCAGGAAAATGAGGGCGTAGCCGATGTAAAGGAATCCGATCTTCTTGTGATCGACGGTCGTGACCCAGTCCTGCACATAGGAGAGCCAGTTGCGCTGGAGTGCCGGATTCACCGTGACCTGTGTTTGCGTCGCCATGGTTTCCTCGAATCCTCAGTGAAGGGTCAGCAAATACTGCGTGACTGCCTTGAGGTCGTGGTCGTTGAGGTGCATTGCAGGCATCAGCACGCCCGGTTTGAAATGCGCCGGGTCGTCGATGAAGGCGTGGAGATTCTCCTGTGTGAGCGGTATGGATCCGGAAGCGATGGTGGAGCGGCTGGCCAGGTGCGAAAGGTCGGGGCCGAAGGTTCCTCGGGCCGCGGTGCCGGAGATGGTGTGGCAATTGACGCAGGCATTGGCCTGAAAGACGGCACGGCCTTCGGCGACGGTGGAAGATTGCAGGGCTGGTTGGCGTTGCGCCGCGACCCAGGTTGCAAATTCGTCCGGCGTATCGGCGTAGACCCGAATCAGCATCTTGGCGTGCTGCACGCCGCAGTATTGCGCACACTGCCCCAGATAGAGGCCAGCTTTTTCCGGATCGATCCACATGGTATTGATCTTGTTGGGAATCACGTCGAGCTTGCCGGCCAGTCGCGGAACCCAGAAGCTATGGTCGGTGTCCGCGGAGGACATGGTGAGATAGGTTGGCGTCGGGTGCGCGGGATCGCTGACCGGAACGTGCAGTTCGTTGGCAGTCACGATGCCGAGTTTGGGATAGCGGAATTCCCACCAGAATTGATGGCCGATGACCACCACATCGAGCGCGGACGCAGGCTTGGGGATGCTCTGGGTGGTAAAGATGACGCGCGCGGTGGAGAGAAACAGGACAACCACGATAAGGATGGGAATCACAGTCCAGGAGAGCTCGACCTGGGTGCTGCCGTAAATCTGCGCAGGCTCGCGAACCGTGTAGCCGCGGCGGTGGCGATAGCGAATGAGGGTAAAGAGCAGAAAGCCGGCGACGACGAGAAAGATGGCGCCGCAGATGGCGAGAACGAGCATCGAGAGCCCAAAAATGGAATGGGCAGGCGTGGCCCGCGGAGCGAAAATGCTGGTCGACGATTGATCCAGGAAAAAGGCAGCGAAGGAATGCGACGCGCGCAGGAAATGGATGAAAGCCGCATGGTCGCGGATTGAATCCCACATCGATCCACCGACGACCAGCAGTTTGTGGGAAAGGACCATGGTTTGTCTCATCCAGATCATGCTGAGGCGGGACACAACGCAAACATGCATAGGATGCACGCTAGCGGCTTTGGTTTCGCTTGAGCACGCAACCTGCCGTGGCTGAAAAGGGCGGCTTGAGATGCCGGACAGGCGTTCAGACCGTCCCAGAAGGGAACGTGAGACCGGAGCAAAAAGCCTGGCCGCGTCCGTTCATCTTCTCTTGATGTTGGGAAAGGCCGGCAACAAAAACGGCACGTGCTGAGCTTAACACTTTCCCCCGCGGGGAAGGAAATGCAACGGAGCGCGCATTGCATTGGACTAACCGATGACGGCAGGGAGCTTCGGCGGGCATGTGAACCTGTCCGATGAAGTCTCAGAGTACTTCCGCCGATGAAGAAACTAATCTTCCGGCACACCGGCAGCGAGGCGCTGTCTTGTTTGCCGGCGCGGTTCAAAGAAATGACGCACGTGGCTTGAGGATGCATCGAATCCCGGGCCACGAGGAGCGCGCATGGCGATGACAGTTCTGGTGGTCGACGATTCGACAACGATGGTCCTCAGTCTCAAGACGACTCTGAATCTGAACGGATTTCAGGTGGAGACCGCAGCCAACGGGCGCGCGGCGCTCGACAAGCTGCACGCTGGACTGAAGCCGAACCTGATCCTCACCGACATCAACATGCCGGTCATGGGAGGGATGGAATTCATCCGCAATGTGCGGTCTTTGGCGCATCTTAGGTTTGTGCCGATTCTTACGCTGACGACGGAGAGCGAAGCGGGCAAGCGCGACGAGGGCAAACGCGCGGGAGCAACAGGCTGGCTGGTGAAGCCGCTATCGGGAAACGATCTGATCGGAGTGATCCGCAAAGTATTGCCGGGAGCTTAGGAGATGGCGACGGGGTCTTGGATGAAATCGGGTGGAGCGCGAGCGGATGCGGGATTTGCCGCGAAGGCACGTATGCATGCCGACTCGGCAGACGTGCATGAACAGGGGCCGGGGCCGCGCCTGCGGCGGATACGCAACCGCCTGCTCACCGAGGGACTGATCGGAACCGGGATGCTCAGCCTGTTTTGGCTGGCCATGGCAGACGGTGTTGGCGCGAGTCTGGCTGCGGACAAGGAACGTGGCGCGCTCTTCCTGCTTTTGTTTGTCTTCTTGCCCTATGTCCTGATCAAGTGGTGGAACTGGCGCGAGGCACGGCACGCGGTTTCAGACATGTGGGCCTTCGGGGAACTGAATTTCAAGCAGATCTCTACGCTGTTGAAGGGACGCAAAGTGATTCAGTCGGATGTACTGGATTCCAAGACGTATATCAATGTTGTACGCGAGCAGATCGGCGACTCCCTGGCGGAATCGGAGCGCGAGATCGTGCAGGTGATTGAAGAAGTCGGAACTTTGACGGAGCACGCCTGCCAAAAGCGGGAGCACATTGCGCACTCGATTCGAAGCGGGAAGGAACTGACCGAGAGAACGCACGAAAGGGCGGAGAGAAACAGGCAGGCGATCGGAGGAATCGAAGTGCAGATGCGCGAACGAACCGCGGAGATGCGCGCGAACTTTGAGCGCATCGAAGGGCTGGCCGGTGAAGTCCGTGCGTTGACGCCGCTGATCAAGGTCATTACCTCGATTGCGCAGCAAACCAGCCTATTGGCGTTGAATGCGGAGATTGAAGCTTCGCGGGCTGGAAGCGCGGGTCGCGGTTTTGGCGTGGTGGCCAACGAAGTGAGAAAGCTTTCGGTGAGCTCGACGCAGGCGGCCGCGGATATTGCCGAGCGGATCAACGCCACCTGGAAGAAGGTAAATCAAGAAATGGCTGCCGCTAAAAGCGCGTTGGAAGAGCGCGAAGCGGATACCGGCATGCAGGCGCTGATCGCCGAGCTTGCCGAGATGCAGATGGAGTTTTCGAAAAACAGCGCATTGCTGCTCGATGTGATCGCAGACGTGGACGCCAGTTATCAGGAGTGTGTCGAACGGCTGTCGCAGGCGTTGGGCCACATCCAGTTTCAGGACGTGATGCGCCAGAGGATGGAGCACGTGCAGGAAGCGCTGGGGGAGATGCGCGAGCATTTGCAGCTTCTGGCCGGGGCGCCCGACGAACCATCGTGGGACGGAAGGCTGATCGAGACATTCCAAACCTTGCTGGAAGCGCATCTGGGGCGCTATCGCATGGCGAGTCAGAGCCTAACGCACCAGGCGGTGGCGGGCGGCGCGAAGCGGGGCGACCATAGCCGGCCTTCGATTGAGCTTTTCTAATCCTGCGTCTTGGATTTCGCTGACCTTTCCTGGATCGGACTGGGCACGAATTTGCAGAAGTGGAAATACGAAGACGCCTGAATCCGGTCCGCATCCCGGCGCTTCTGATGATCCTTATTTCGAATGCCGATGAACTAAGTGAAGCAGCAGGCAAGGAGCGTCTGGTGGGAATCACCTGCGAAAAGGGCGATGTGTTGAACACCCTGAGGCTCTGCGGCGCAATCGACATTGCTTCGGCCGAAGAACTGAAAGCGGCGTTGCTGGAGACGCTGAAGCCGGGTGTCGAGGTCCGAATCGACGTGCGCGAGGCCACTTACTTCGATGTCACGGTAATCCAGCTGCTGTGGGCCGCCGCCCAGGAGGCGAGACTGCGCGGGGTGCGGTTCGGGTATGCGGAGGAGTTTCCCGCGACCTTGCAGTCGGCGTTACGGGAAGCGGGCTTCGAATCGCTCACACAGCCGGCGAAGCTGGATTCGTCTGCTGGAGAAACCCCTTGAATCCCATGGACAATCTCGAACTTTTCAAGAAGAGCTTTCGCGAGGAAGCCCGCGAGATTCTGGTGGATCTGGAGTCAGCGCTCCTCGAACTGAACGAGCGGCCCGGAGACGACGACCTGATCAGCCGGGTCTTTCGCGGTCTTCACACTCTGAAGGGGTCGGGGTCGATGTTCGGTTTCGACGAATTGGCCGCCTTTACCCATGACCTGGAGAACGCATTTGATGCGGTGCGCAATGGGCGCCTGGAAGCGACCGGCGCGTTAATCGATCTGACGCTCGAGAGCCTGGACCAGATTCGATCGCTGCTGGAGGAGAATGCAGGCAACGAACCGGCCTCCGACGCGCGCCGCAAGGAATTGCTCGTCGCGGTGCGGGGTTGGATTGGGACTTCGAAGAAAAGCAGCACAGACGGGGAAGGCGGCGAGCCGATCATGCCGGCCGAGGAGGAGTCGTTGCCTGACGGTCGCCCCCTGCGCGAGTGGCGCGTGGAGTTCGCCCCTGGCCCGGATCTCCTCCTGAACGGCACCAATCCCCTGTTGCTGCTTCGCGAATTGCGTCAACTGGGAGGGGTCTCTCTCCGCGCGAACCTGTCGGCTGTTCCCTCCCTCGTTGTCCTCGAGCCCGAGCGATGTTATGTCGCTTGGGAGATCGTGCTTTCGACCGGTGCGGGCCTGGAAGCGATCCGCGATGTCTTCATTTTTGTCGAAGACAGCTGTGCGCTGAAGATCGAACCGCTGGACAGCGGGACCGCAGTATCCGTCGACGTCAAAATGCCCCCGATCAAGGAGGGCCAAACCATTCCGGGCGTCCGTCGGGGCCAGGATCCGGGCAACCGCGCCACCAGCCTGCGCGTGCCCGCCGCAAAACTCGATCAGCTCGTCGACCTGGTGGGCGAACTCGTGACGGTGCAGGCTCGGCTCAGCGAATTGGCCGTGGGGCGCGACGATCCGGAAGTGACAGAGGTTGCCGAACAGGTGGAGCGCCTGGCAGCCTCGCTGCGCGAGAACTCGATGAATATGCGCATGGTGCCGATACGAGCCACATTTGAAAGATTTCGACGTCTGGTCCACGATCTGGCGAGAGACCTGGGCAAGTCTGTGGAGCTCGCTACCGAAGGCGCCGAGACGGAGCTGGACAAGGCGGTTATTGAGTGTTTGAGCGATCCGCTGATGCATTTGATCCGCAACAGCATGGATCACGGCATCGAACGGGCGGAAGTGCGCACCGCCCAGGGCAAGAATGCCAAGGCGACGATTCGCTTGTCGGCACGGCACGCCGGGGCGAGTGTTTTAGTCGAAGTCGCGGACGACGGGAGCGGCATCGATGCCGAAGCTGTGCGACTGCGCGCCGTTGAAAAGGGCCTAGTGGCGAGCGATGCGCCTTTGGATGACGCTCAGATCCACGCGCTGCTTTTTCAGCCGGGGTTTTCGACCGCAAAAGAAGTGACCGAGGTTTCAGGTCGCGGCGTCGGAATGGACGTCGTGCGTAAAAGCGTCGAGAGCCTGCGCGGCATGATCGATGTAGCCAGCACGCGCGGCCGAGGGACGACGGTGACCCTTCGCCTGCCTCTTACGCTGGCGATCATTGATGGCCTGCTGGTGTGCGCCGGAGGCCAGAAGTTCGTTTTACCTCTCGCGAATACTTTGGAGTGCATCGAGTTGACGCGCGACGATGTGGAGCGTGCCGGCGGCAAGCATCTCGCCGTCGTGCGGGGAGAAGTCATTCCCTATATCCGCCTGCGCGAATACTTCGGCATGGGTTCCGAAGCGCCGGAGCTGGAACAGATCATGGTGGTTGAGACAGAGGGCGGACCCTTTGGGTTTGCGGTTGACCGCGTGCTGGGAGATTGCCAGACGGTGATCAAGAACCTGGGTCGTTTCTATCGCAATGTGCACGTGATCTCGGGAGCAACCATTCTCGGCAACGGATCGGTGGCATTGATTCTGGACCCCGAGCGTCTGGCCCAGGATGCGGTCCGCGGCACAAGCAGCAGGGCACGCGGACACCCGGCCGCACGGGCATCGAGAGACAGACCCGTGCGCGAGAAGGCGCTCGCTGATGAAAAGTGCAGCCGGATTCGATAAGGGAAGACATGGAAGAAATCGAGGGCTGCCAACCAATGAATCAACCTGTTTGACGGGGGATTCGAAATCCCGCGATTCGAACAAAGAAAGGGCAAATTTCATGCCAAGTGGAGTGTTGACTGAGAGCCAGAAACTAGAGGGCGCCCTGCATGGTCGCAAGGCGAATGGACATGGGGTGCTCAGCGAGCAGGGGCAAACAAAGGGAGGGGAGCGCGATGAAGTGCATTTGATTTCACAGGAAATCATGCGACTGGTCGACGCCTCCAAGGATGGGCGTCTTGCGGAACGTGGCCGAGCAAACCAGTTTACGGGCATGCATCGCGAGATGATCGAGGGCATCAACGAGATGCTCGATGCGATTTTGTTGCCTATTGGGGAAGGAAATCGCATTCTGGCCCAGATCTCCTCGGGCAAAGTCGATGAGCTCATCAGCCAGACCTATAAAGGGGATCACGAGAAGATGAAGCAGGCGGTCAATAACGTCGCGCTTGTGACGCAGGGCCTGCAAAAGGAAATGGCGCGCCTGACAGAGGCCTCGCGGGAAGGTCAGCTCTCGGATCGCGGCAAGCCGGAACAGTTTCAAGGCGCGTATGCGGAGATCGTCCGCGGCGTCAATGCCATGCTCGATGCAATCCTGCTGCCGATTGGTGAAGGCAATCGCATTCTGGCCCAGATCTCCTCGGGCAAAATCGACGAGCTGATTGCGCAAACCTACAACGGCGACCACGAAAAGATGAAGCTGGCGATCAACAATGTCGCCGTGGTGACGCAGGGCCTGCAAAAGGAGATGGCGCGCCTGACCGAAGCCTCGCGGGAAGGGCAGCTTTCCGATCGCGGCAAGCCGGAACAGTTTCAGGGGGCGTATGCGGAGATCGTCCGCGGCGTCAATGCCATGCTCGATGCAATCCTCCTGCCCATCGGCGAGGGTAACCGCATTCTGGCGCAAGTCTCCTCGGGCAAAATCGACGAACTGATCGCACAGACGTATAAAGGCGATCACGAGAAGATGAAGCAGGCCATCAACAGTGTTGCCATGGTCCTGCAGGACTTGCAAAAGGAGCTGGCTCGGCTGACAGAGGCGGCCAACGCCGGCAAGCTGATCGAGCGCGGGCATCACGAACAGTTCCGCGGCGCCTATGCGGAGATTGTGCGCGGCGTGAATGCGGTTCTCGACGCGGTAATTACCCCTCTCAACGTTTCAGCCCGGTATGTGGAGCAGATCAGCAAGGGAGACATTCCCGCGCAGATCACCGATACCTACCATGGCGACTTCAACACCATCAAGAACAACCTGAACACGCTCATCGTTGCCATGAACGACATCACCGCGGCCGCAGAAGAAATCTCCAGCGGCAATCTGACTGTGACGCTGCGCGAGCGGTCGCCCCAGGACAAGCTCATGCAGGCCCTCAGTGCCATGGTTGCCGGTCTGACGCAGACCGTGGGGGAGATCCGTTCGATCGCCAGTGAGGTTGCCGCAGCGAGTCAGTCCATTTCGACGGCGTCCATTCAAGTATCGAAAGGCGCCAGCTCCCAGGCCGCAGCGGCCGAGGAAGCTTCTTCCTCCATGGAGGAGATGGTCTCCAACATCAAGCAGAATGCCGACAACGCGCAACAGACCGACAAGATTGCCAACAAGAGCGCCCGCGATGCGCAGGAAAGCGGCAAAAGCGTTTTGGAAGCAGTCGCCGCGATGAAGGAGATCGCCAACAAGATTTCCATCATTGAAGAGATTGCCCGTCAGACCAATCTGCTGGCTCTCAACGCTGCCATCGAGGCGGCACGGGCCGGCGAACATGGCAAGGGATTTGCCGTTGTTGCCGCAGAAGTGCGCAAACTTGCCGAGCGCAGCCAGAAAGCGGCGGCCGAGATCAATCAGCTTTCCGCGACCACGCTCAAGGTTTCGGAGAAGTCGGGTGAAATGCTCGACAAGCTGGTTCCGGACATTCAGCGCACCGCCGAACTGGTCCAGGAGATATCGGCGGCGAGCAAGGAACAGGATACCGGTTCCGAGCAGATCAACAAGGCACTGCAGCAGCTCGAGCAGGTGATCCAGCAGAACGCTTCGGCTTCAGAAGAAATGGCTTCGACCACGGAAGAACTCACGGGCCAGTCGGAGCAGCTGGTCGGGGCCCTGGCATTCTTCAAAACCGGCGACGAAAGCGGATCGGCCGCGCGCCGAGGCCATGGTAGTGCGCCTGTGCACAAGGCTCAGAGCGTCTCGACAAAACCAGCCAAGACCAACGGGCACGCTCCCGCGGGGGGTGTCAAAGCGGCGGCCAAGTCCGGCGTGAGTCTCAAGCTGGGCGAGAAGCAAGACGACCTGGATGGGGAATTTGAACGGTACTGACCGGAAGACGGGCGGGGGCGCTCACTGCGCCCTTGCCCAGGGTCTTCAGAAAGGAGTGGAAGATGAGCGTGGAAGATATCACGGAAACGCGGCAGTACCTGACATTCAAATTGGGCAATGAAGTGTTTGCCACCGATGTGGCCAAGGTCCGGGAGGTGCTGGACCTGACGACGATCACAGCGATTCCCCGAACGCCGGATTTCATGGCAGGGGTCATCAATCTACGCGGCAGCGTGGTGCCGGTGGTGGACCTGCGGCTATGTTTTGAGATGTCAAAAACCCAGAGCACGCGCAACACCTGCATCGTGGTGGTCGAAGTGCTGTTGGACGACGAGCCGACGGTGATCGGGGCCCTGGCCGATTCGGTGGAGGAAGTTATCGATCTCGAACCGGAGCAGATCCAGCCGGCGCCGCGCATTGGAACGCACATTCGCACCGATTTCATCAAGGGCATGGGGAAGCGCGACACGCAATTCATCATGATTCTTGACATTGATCGAGTCTTTGGCGCCGAGGAGCTGGACGCGGTGCGAACGGCTGACTCGAACAGGCCGGTCAACGAAGTTGCGGCATGAGAAAGGAGACGAGGCGTCTTGCACGCCTCGTTCCACGAAGATGTCCAACTACGACACGAATCTCTCAAAGCAAGACTATACGCGGCTGTGCGCGCTGGTGCGCAGCGAAGCGGGGATCCACCTGGGCGCCGAGAAGAGGACCATGCTCGAGGCTCGTATTCGGCGGCGCCTGAAGGTCCTGGAGATGGATTCCTATGACCAATACTGCAGCTACCTCTTCGGGCGGAAGGGACTCAAAGAGGAGATTGTCCATCTCATCGATGTGGTAACAACCAACAAAACGGATTTCTTCCGGGAGCCGAAGCATTTCGAATTCCTCGTGGACCGGGTTCTTCCGGAGTTCTCTGAGAAGTTGCCGGGCGGGCGGCCGTTTTTTGTGTGGAGTGCGGGCTGTTCGACGGGAGAAGAGCCGTATACCCTGGCGATGGTCTTGAGCGACTATGCGACCTCGCGCCCCGGATTCCGTTTTCGCATTCTGGCAACGGACATCTCGACGATCGTTCTGAAGAAGGCTGAATTGGGGGTCTATAGCGAAGATGCGATCGGCGCAATTCCTGCGGGCATGAAGAGGAAGTACTTTCTGCATGGCCGGGACGCGGCGTCGGAACGCGTGAGGGTCGCTCCCGAAGTGCGCAGGTTCGTGGAGTTCCGACAGTTGAACTTCATGGCAGCCGACTACGGAGTGAACGAGACCCCGGACGCCATTTTTTGTCGCAACGTGATCATTTACTTCGAGCGTGCTACGCAGGAGTGCATCCTGGGGAAGCTTTCGGCATGCCTGGCGCCGGAGGGCTATCTGTTCGTCGGACATGCGGAGACCCTGCACGACATGGATCTACCCCTCGTGCCGGTGGCCCCGTCGCTGTATCGGAGAGTTCATGACACCGGCTGACGGATTGCGGGAGATATACATCCAGCCGGGTGAGTCTCATCTGGCCACGGAGCCCGTGATCTTGCGAACGCTCCTGGGGTCCTGCGTCGCGGTTGCTTTCCTGGCTGCTGAGCGCGGGGTGGGTGCGCTGTGTCATCCCATGCTGCCAACCTGTCCGTCCAGGCTGAAGAGTGCACCAAATTGGATGCCCGCGCAGCGGTATGTCGACTTTGCGATTCGCGATCTTGCAGAGCGCTACGCGGCGCTGGGGATCGCGCGCAAGGATGTGACCATCAAGGTGTTTGGAGGTGCCGATGTGTTGCAAGTCGCCAAAGACTCGTCGCGCGCGACAGTGGGAAAGTTGAACTGTGAAACCGCGCTCCGGGTTCTGCGCGAGGAGGGTTTCAGTGTTGCGGCCTCCAGTCTCGGCGGGACTTCCGGCCTGACTTTGCAGTTCAACACACTCACGGGCGAGGTGCTTGTGCGGCGGCTCAATTCAGTCAGGGCCGGCGAAGGGGCAGGGTGCACCGCAACTCATCTGCAGCGCCGCCGGAAAACGGTGGAAGCGAGTGCGAGATGACGCGCGTCCTGATTGTCGATGATTCTGCGGTCGTGCGCCAGACTCTGGCTGCGGTGTTGTCGAGTGATCCTGAAATTGAGGTCATCGGAACGGCGGGCGATCCCTTTGTTGCTTCCGAGCGCATAGCTGAAGAGGTTCCGGACGTGATCACGCTCGACATCGAGATGCCGCGGATGGACGGGCTCACGTTTCTGAAGAAGATCATGAGCCAGCATCCGATTCCGGTGGTGATCTGCTCGAGTCTTGCGGAAGAGGGCGCGCAGAGCACTTTGCGGGCGTTTGAATACGGCGCGGTGGAGGTGATCACCAAACCCCGTCTGGGCAGCAAGCAGTTTCTCGAAGAATCGCGAGTCACGATCTGCCAGGCGGTGAAAGCCGCGGCATGCGCCCGGCCCGGCCACTCGCCGCGCAGGCACGCCGTCGAACCGAAGCTTACGGCCGACGCGGTCCTGGCGCGAGGAACCCGCGCAATGGCAGAAACGACCGAGAAAGTTGTCGTGATTGGTGCGTCCACCGGAGGCACCGAAGCCTTGCGCGTTCTGCTGGAAGGCCTGCCCGCCGATTCGCCGGGGGTTGTGATTGTGCAGCATATGCCGGAATTGTTTACCCGCGCGTTTGCCAATCGGCTTGACGGAAGCTGCGCCATCACGGTGAAAGAGGCAGAAACCAATGACACGATCATTCGGGGGCGTGCGTTGATTGCACCGGGGAATCATCATATGTTGTTGAAGCGGAGTGGCGCTCGCTACTTCACTGAAATCAAGGACGGCCCCCTCGTCTGCCGGCACCGGCCATCAGTCGATGTGCTGTTTCGCTCAGCGGCTCGTTATGCCGGTCAAAATGCAGTGGGCGTGATTCTGACGGGAATGGGCGATGATGGCGCGCGCGGGATGCTGGAGATGAAGCAGGCAGGAGCGACTACGATCGCACAGGACGAGGCAACCTGCATCGTGTTTGGAATGCCCAAAGAGGCGATTAAGCAGGGAGGCGTCGACAAAGTGATGCCTCTTGAGAACATCGCAGGCGCGATCCTTCTGCACGCGCGATAGAGATGCACGCCTTCCAAGAACAAAAGCCGACGCATCCGGGAATGTAATCGTATACAATTCGTCCGCGGACAAGACGCTCGATTCAATGCCGCGAGATTCTGAGCTGTCGCACGCGGAGCCGGTTCGGGACGAAGGAGAGTGTTGCCATGAAGTGTGCATCAGTGTCGTTGGAAAGAATGATGGGGGAAAGAATGATGGGAATTCGTCGCGGGAGCTGGTTTGTGTGCGCCTTCTGTCTGCTGTGTGTGGCGGCCTGCGGATATGGCCAAGGGCTTGTTGGACGGTGGGCGGCTACGGGAAGAACCCTGGACAACGGCGAGCAGGAGAAAGCAATTCTCGAACTAAAACAAGATGGGAACAATCTGACGGGAACGATCACCACGCTCGGGTTTTCGGCGGAATTGAAGGGCACGGCAACAGGAAACCACTTCGAGCTCTTCGGCCCGCGGAGCGCGACACGGCCGGTTCTGACCGGCGATCTGGTGAATGGCGAGTTGCATGCGACGCAGGGGCGGCGCCCATGGATTGGTAAGCCGGCGACGGCTGCGGACGAGTTGCCGAAGGTGCCGTACATCGAGCCCCCCGCTCTGCATCCTGTGCCTTCGAACGGGCTGGCCAAGACGCCGCCGATGGGATGGAACAGTTGGAATCTCTTCGCAGGCAAGGTGGACGACCAGACGGTGCGAACCATGGCCGACGCGATGGTGTCGAGCGGCATGCGCGACGCGGGCTACATCTACGTGAACATCGACGACACCTGGGAAGGTGTGCGCGATGCCAGCGGAAATCTGCCGGCCAACCACAAGTTTCCTGACATGAAGGCGCTTGCCGATTATGTGCATTCGAAGGGGCTGAAGCTGGGAATTTATTCGGGACCCGGAACCAGAACGTGCGGGGATTATCCGGCGAGCTACGGGCACGAGGAGCAGGATGCAAAGACGTTTGCGGCCTGGGGCATCGACTATTTGAAGTACGACTGGTGCAGCGCCGCAATGATTTACAAAGACGATCAGTTGCAGCCGGTTTATCAGAAGATGGGCGAAGCTCTGGAATCGACGGGACGTCCGATCGTGTACAGCCTGTGCGAGTATGGGCGAGGAAAGGTGGAGACCTGGGGACCGCAAGTGGGCGGAAATCTGTGGCGCACGACGGATGATATTCGCGATCAGTGGTCAAGCATGATGGGCAACATCGAGGAACAGGTGCCAACCGCGCCTTTCGCAGGTCCAGGACATTGGAACGATCCCGACATGCTCGAGGTCGGCAATGGTCATATGACAGACGATGAGTATCGAACCCACATGAGCTTGTGGGCGCTGACCGCAGCGCCTCTGCTGGCGGGAAACGACATCCGAAACATGACGGACGCCACCAAAGCCATTCTGATGAACAAGGAAGTGATCGCGGTAGATCAGGATCCGCTGGGCAAGCAGGCTTCGCCTGTGAAAAATGGCGATCTGGAGACATGGGTAAAGCCACTGGCTGACGGCGGTGTTGCCGTGGGCGTCGTGAATCTTGGCGCGGCCGCGACCACGGCATCGGTGCATACACGCGATCTGCACCTGACCGGAAATGTGAAAAGCGCGCGCGATCTCTGGTCTCACCAGGACGTGAAGTTTGCCGGCGACGCATACTCCGCGACGGTGCCGTCGCACGGAGTGTTGATGCTGCGCATGCATGGCGAATGACCCTATATGCGACAAGGCACAGGAACCGAGACTCCGCCGACATTTCAGATGAACACGGACCTTCCGCGGGTTCTCGGAGGCGTGCCGCGTTGCTCCGCGCGCGCGTTCAGTAACGCAAGCCAAGTTTCATGGGGAAATCCTCTTCGTCTTCTTCAATCGGCGCCTGGTTGCAGTGCTCGCGAAGCGTTGCCCGATGACGTCGCGTGAGAAGCACGTGCAGAGCGATCACGCCGATCGCAAAAAGAGCGGCGTGCGTTGAAGACTTTTCGATCCATGGTTCCACGCGAATGGGCAGCGCTGCCACGACGGGAAAAAATGTAAAGTACTTCAACACAGTCAATGCGAGATTCGGATTGTCGCCTGCCTGCTCGCTGGTGAATGGCACCGAGATGCTGTCTAGAAAGAAGGCGTCGGTAAGGAGCACGCACAGGCCGATTGCAAGAAACGCCTGCGCACCGAATGCGCGCCACGCTGCTAGTTCTGCAGGGGCGATGTCGTGCAGGACCAAAGCCGCGGCGACGGTTGTCACGAGCGACCAAAGAATCACCCAGGTCCTGGTCGCGGCGGATTGCTGCATCGCGGTAGGGAGATCCGGCGGGTTTCCATGGAGGAAGCGAAAGACCCATCGGCCGTGCTGATTTCCCGATGAAAAGAACGCCATGCGAACGCCGGCGATGATCCAGAAGATGATTATCCCGGTGGCCGCACGCAAGCCGTCTGCCGAGACGTCGACATGAATCTGGTGGCGGATTACCGTGAATCGAAGCACGGTGGCAGTCACGACGGAGAGGCCGACTCCGCCATAGAGGACAAGGTAAATGCGATAACGCGGCACGCGCAGGATGGTTTGACTGATGAAGTGAAAGACCGCGCGACGTAAAGGATGGCGGATCAGCGTCGCATGCAGGAGTCGACGCTGCAGCCGGAGAAGGGGATTTATTGTGCGTCGCGCACTTGCGCCCTCGACAAGCTGGCTCATTTTGCGTAGGTAGGCAAGAGGGTAGGTGAGGACCGTGACTGCGCAGACCAGCAGCGTGGCGCTGATTCCGGTTCGGGCAAGCGCGTTGTAGATGCTGAGCGCGGTGGGGCCTTCGAGCAGCTGCTGGTAGATGCCAAGAAACCAGAACGGGGGAAAGCAGAGGGCCAGAAACGGATCGGAGCGCAGAATCTCGGGGACCACTCCGGAGATGACCGGAAAAAGGAGCATCATCATCACGAGAACAGTGACACCGAGGCATTGCAGGGGCAAAGCGAGCTTGCGAAAGGTGCGTTCTCCCAGAAGACAGATGAGGAAACTCTGCAAGGCCAGGGTGAAGGCTGCGGCGAAAAGGCCACTGAGCGTGACGGCGAGCAAATGCCCCCCAAGAAAGCGTCCGAGAGCCGGCGGGTCCATGGCCATGGGAAGGACAAACGTAGAAAAGACGTTGATATCGAGAAGAAATCCGCCAAGGAGAATCACGATGGCGCAGACTCGCGCCAGGAATGCGCGGCGTTGGGGAATGGGCAGGGTGCCGAGAACGAAGAGGTCGAGGAGGTCGGGGAAAAACATATCCCACTCGAAGACGGTGGCAATGCCCATGGCAACAAAGGAATAGAGAACGAAGAAAAAATGGTGATTCACCTGGAGCCAGTAAGGCGGCGGCCCTGGAAGCGCCTGGCGGCGCATTGCGGATTCAACGACCGGGTGGTAGACCGGCCATAGATAGATGGCAACGACGAAGGGCGGGAGGCCCGTGGCAAAGGCGATTTGCACGAGTCGTGCCTTTGCGTCTCCGTCTGGCGAAGCTGTTTCGTGATTGAAGAAGCGTTCGAGGAAGTGTCGCAGGAGCAACGAAAACTGAGTACGTTTGGGCGGACGAACCTGCCCGAGCGCTGCCTGCACGTTCATCGACAGAACAGCCGGTTCGGTGCGCGCGAAAAGACGCTGAAAGGCCTCAGCCATGGGGTATCTGCATCACCTCTACGATTTCGCTAGCCAGCGACCGGGTATCCTGCTGGCGGACGAGCTGCGCGAACGCACTCTCCAGATTGGGAGAGCGCATGAGCTTTGCCAGTTCGGCGGGTGGCGCGTCGGCCAGAATGCGGCCTTTGGCGATAACGATGACGCGGCTGCAGACTTGCTCGACCACCTCGAGCACATGGGAGATATAGAGGATGGCTTTGCCTTGGGCGGCGAGCATCTCCAGGAGATCTTTGAACAGGCGAGCCGAGACCACATCGAGTCCCGAGAGCGGCTCGTCGAAAATGAGCAACTTGGGGTCGTGAAGGAGGGCCGCGGCCACGAGAACGCGCTGGCGCATGCCTTTGGAGTAAGAAGAAATGGGCGAATGCTGCCACGATTCGAGATCGAGCAACTTCAGCAGGCCAGTTGCTTTGGATTCGAGAAGGGCTTCGCCAATCCCGCGAAGCCTGCCGACCAATTGGAGATATTCGAGGCCGGAAAGATAGGCGTAGAGGTGCGCTTCTTCCGGCACGTAACCGATCGCGTTGCGAAAAGCGACCATGTCGTGGCGAATGTCTTTGCCTTCGAAGAACACATGACCGTCGTTGGGGCGAAGCATGCCGGTGATCATTTTGACAGTGGTCGATTTGCCCGCGCCATTGGGTCCAAGAAAGCCGACGATTTCTCCCGGCGCGACTTTGAAGCTGACGTCCTGGACGGCCGGGATGCCGCGATAGCTTCGGAAGAGATGCTGCAACTCGAGCACAATCGGACGGCCTCGATCCCTATGTAGCATTCGGCATAAGATCTTGTCAAGTAGATCACTACATAGCTAGAATGCGGCATGGTCCAGGAAGCGAAGCTCTCCCACACAGCGGCATTGATTCTGCATGCGATCAACGCAGGCTTCGTTTACGGATTCAGCATTATGGAGATGACCGGGCTGCCGAGCGGCACGGTTTATCCAGCCATGCGGCGACTGGAGCGCGACGAGCTAATCCGTTCGCAGTGGGAGAAGCAGTCGATTGCCGATGCAGAACAAAGACCGGCCCGCAAGTACTACCGACTGACAGCTGCCGGAAAGGCGACCCTCGACGCTTCGCGCAGGCGTTACCCTCTGCTCGAACGGCTGATTCCCTCTGAGGAGGTCAAACAGATATGAAGCCTCTTGGCGGTTGGATCTGTTTGAAGATGGAGGGCGGCATTCTGCGCTGTGCGTCGCTGTGGGCGCCTGGCTTGCAGCGCGCAGAATGGCTTCGCGAATGGCGGGCGGAGTTGTGGCACGCGCGCGAGGCTACGCAGATCGACGCGGAATGTACGTGGAAGACGGAAGCAGAGATGCTCCGCTTCTGCGTCGGGGCCGTGCAAGATGCGGTCACCCTTCGAAAGCTGTCGTGGGAAAAGAAAGAAGCGCATGCCGCGTTCCACGGATCGGCGGCGGAGTGCCTTCTGCTTTTGTGTTTCTTCTTCGCGACGAGCTACTTTCTTTCACATGCGCTGCCTGGAGTCCGTGCGGAGAGCCATCCTGCCCTCTACCGGGTAAATCCCAACCTGATCATGATCCAGAACGCGTTTGCGAGCGACGATTCGCTGGCGACGATTCCCGTTGAGAAGTACAGAAGATGGAAATCGTGGCAGCAGCGGTATTTTGACGGTTTCGCTTTTTATCGCATCGCCAGGGAGAACGCGGCAGCGGGAGTTTCGGGAACCTACCGCTGGAGAGTGGCGCACGCCAGCTTGAATCTCTTCTGGCTCTTGGGGCTGCCGGTGCGATTTTCGCAGGTCGCGGGCGATGCAGAGGGCAGAACCCCGGGGGCCATCGTAAGCGATGCTGTGTGGCAAAAGAATTTTGGCGGCGACCCGCACATCGCGGGACGAATGGTGCGTATTGGACGCGATGAAGTACAAGTCATCGGCGTGGCCCCGGCGGGCTCCTGGCGGTTGCCCGGCAATGTGGACGCATGGCTGCTCGAGCCGGATAGCGCGAATCGAGGAGTGGGTTACGTCATCGCGCACCTGACTGCGCTGGGGGCCTCTGCGATGGTCTCGCAGCGGGTGCAAATCTCGGTATCGAATCCCGCTGAAGGGGACGAAGAACTGTGCGGCGTCTCGTTCGCCGCGCGGACCAAGGGGCCTTGGGGGTTCTATCAATTCACGATTCTACTGGCCCTGCTCGCGCTTCCCGCGATCACTTCGGTATCGCTGGGCGAGACGAATTTCTGTTCGTACAAACCCTCCTGGTCGAGTCGCTTCGGCCGTTGGATGTTTCTGGCTGCCAAGATCGGATTGCTGCTCCCGAGCGTTTACTTTGCGTCGCTCGACATCGCCTACTGGCACACCACGACGTACTCTATTCGCGCCCAGTACATTCAGCTGATTGCGTCATTCACGATGGCCCTCTTCGGGCTTCGCTGGGTTCTTTTCGATCAACGGAATCGATGCCCCGTATGCCTGCGGCGTGTCACGCACCCCGCACGGGTGGGATTGGCAGGTCGAACCTTCCTGGCATGGAATGGAACGGAGCTGATATGCGCGGACGGACATACACTGCTCCACGTCCCTGCACTCCCGACAAGCTGGTTTGAGACCCAGCGCTGGCTGTACCTCGATACGTCGTGGAAATTCTTGTTCGCCAACTCGAGCACCGGATAGGTTGCAGTGGGAACTATTTAAGCCGGGACATGCGCGTCCCTGCCGTCTCCTTTAAGAGAAGCCGACAGCCGTACAATGTGAGTTGCCACCCGAGACATGCCTCGTGAAGGGTCGAAGCTCGGGTTTGTATGCCTTGGCCGTGGAAGCCGGATGAGATTGCGTATTGACCGATGCTTGTTCGTCGCGACACTTGGGCTGTTTTGTCTTTTCGCCGCTGGCCGGATCGGAATTTCACAAGCCCCCCAAAATTCCACCCTAAGCGGCCGCGTGCTAGATGCGTCCGGAGCTCCCGTTTCTGAAGCGAAAGTGCGCATCGAAGACGGCGATCATCGTGTTGCGGAGATTCGCAGCGGGGCGGATGGCAGCTTTGTGTTCTCAGGGTTGGCCGACGGGACCTACACGCTGACCGCGGATCAGGGAGAAAGCCATGGTTCCGCTCTGCGTGTAACTGTGGGCGGCACGGGAACGCCGCAGCCCATCTCAATCGTGCTAAATGCACGAAAAACTTTGCCGCCCTCCTCTGCGCCGGCCATGGAGTTTGCCGATGAGCCGAAATTTACGGTTGCCGGGGTCACGGATTGGACGGCTGCCGGCGGCCACGGATCGGACGTGACCTTGCGCGCAAGCGAAGCGCTGAATCGTGAAACTTTATCTTTGAAGCCGAACGAGCCGGCAAGGACGAGCGGCGGCCTCGCTGCCGGTGCGGGGCAGGACGACGAGCCTGGTCTGCGGGCTGCACTAAAGAATTCACCGGAGAGCTTCGATGCGAATCGCCGTCTGGGTGCTTTGTATCTGCGGGAAGGAAAGGGTCGGGAAGCTGCTCCGCTCTTAGAGAAGGCGCTTCAGCTTCATCCGGCCGATACGGAGGATGAATACAACCTTGCCCTCGCTTGCAAGAATCTCGGAGACCTCACGCAGGCGCGCGCACATGTCGAGCATCTCCTCGCGGTGCGCGGCAATGCGGATACATATCGTCTGGCTGGCGAGATCGATGAGAAAGACGGCGAGCCGTTGGCGGCGGTACGCGAGTTCGAGAAAGCCGCGCAAATGGATCCAAGCGAGCAGAACTATTTCGCTTGGGGAACGGAGCTGCTGATTCATCGGGCGGTATGGCAAGCGAAGGCGGTTTTTGAGCAAGGGGTAAAAACCTATCCACGCTCCTCGCGGTTGCTCACCTCACTGGGCGCGGTTCTGTTTGCTGGCGCTCTCTACGATGAGGCGGAACTTCGGTTATGCCAGGCATCAGATTTGAATCCGGAGGACCCAGAACCGTACACCTTCATGGGAAGAATTGAAATCGCATCGCCGCAACCGCTGGCGTGCGCGGATACGCGGCTCGCGCGGAATGTGCAGTTACATCCCGAGGACGCGCTCGCGAATTATTTCGATGCGATGGCGATTTGGAAGCAGCATGGTCCACAGCTCGATCCAGCAACGCGACAAGCGGTCGAGTCCATGCTGACGAAGGCGGTGACGCTTGATCCCAAATGCAGCGATGGCTATCTGCAGTTGGGGAATCTCCGGGCATCGCTGCAGGATTTTGCGGGCTCCATCGAGTTTTATGAGAAAGCGCTGGCCGCCAATCCGGAGTCGACTGAGGCGCACTATCGTCTTGGCGTTGCCTATGATCGAACCGGCGATCGAGTGAAGGCCAAAGAGCAATTCGCTCTGCATGACACGATCGGAAAAAAGCAGGCGGCCGAGGTGGAGCGTCAGCGCAAAGAGATTAAGCAGTTCGTTGTTTCCGCGCCGAATAAGCAAGCCGTTGCGCCGATGCCATGAGCCCCCGTTGACTTCACCGACGGATCCCTATCTCAGACGCTTTGCGTAGCGCGCGCCCGCAACGATAAAGCGGGTTATGCAGACTTCGGCTTCCAGGTCGCGACAATCCCCGCCCCCTCGCGAATCGTGAGGATCTGGTTTGACTTTACCTGAGTGAACTTTTCGATCTTTTGAGTCGTCGGCCACTTCACTTCGATGGTGTCGATTGTATCGACCGCTCCTAAGCCAAAATGCAGGCGGAGGTCGCTCTGCGACATCACGCTTGTTCCGCTGTGGACCTCGTCCATCTGGATGTGCTTGCCGGCGATCACCCGGACCCGCGCCCCGATGGCGGTTCGATTGCACGTTGTCCCGACCAGTTTGATCTTGATCCAATTCTGCTTGTTGCCACCGACATTGTGAAGCAGAGAAGGACGGTCGTTCATGTTGAGAATCAGAACATCCATGGCGCCGTCGTTGTCGTAGTCCCCGAAGGCAGCACCACGGCTTGAGTAGCGTTCCGTGATTCCAGGCCCCATCTCTGCTGAAACGTCCTTGAAGTGGCCGTTGCCAAGATTCTTGTAGACCAGGCGCGGGTTCTTGAAGGTTTCGCCGAAGTTGTATTTGTCAATCTCCGGATAGACGTGCCCGTTGATCTGAACAATGTCGGCCCATCCGTCATTGTCATAATCGATGAAGCCACAGCCCCAGGCAACATAGTTGCTATTGATGCCCACGCCGGAATTGAAGGAGAGATCGCTGAAGGTGCCATCTCCATTGTTGTGGTAGAGATCGCAGGTATCATCGGCGAAGTTTGTTTTGAAGATGTCGAGCCAGCCATCGCAGTCGTAATCCGCGACGCCAATTCCCATGCCGGCTTGTTCGTGCCCATCGTTGTTGTAGGCGCATCCTGCAAGGACGGCTATATCGGTGAATGTCCCGTCGTGATTATTCTGAAAGAGGATGCTTGGCTCCGAATCGACGGCGACGTAGATGTCGGGCCATCCGTCGTTGTCAAAGTCATACGAGACCGACGTGATTGAATAGCGCGGACCCGGCTTGAGGATCCCTGCTTTCTCAGAAACGTCGGTGAAGGTTCCATTGCCGTTGTTGTGGTACAGAATATCGGTGTCTCCGGGCAGGCCACGCGGTCCGCACATCGTGGGAACACCTTTCCACTGGCAGACTCCCATGCTATCCGCAGGAATGGGAACGTCGGGATCGAGCTTAACGAAGTTACAGACAAACAAGTCGAGATGGCCATCTCGATCGTAGTCAAGAAAGGTACAGCCAGTGCCCCAGCGCCCATGTTCCTGATAGAGCCCGCACTTGCGAGTTACATCGATGAAGGTTCCATTCCCGTTGTTGTGAAAAAGAATGTTGCGTCCCCAAAATGTGCAGAAAATATCGTCCCATCCGTCGTTGTCATAGTCGCCAACGCAGACGCCGGTCTGCCAACCGGTACGGCCAATGCCAGATTTTTCCGTGACATCCGTGAATGTTCCGTCGCGATTGTTCTTGTACAAGTGAGTCGTCGGCGCCTTGCCAGCAGGCCACTCGGTGTCGAGGCGGCTTCCGTTGGTGAGGTAGATGTCGAGCCAGCCGTCATTGTCGTAATCGAAGAATGCGACGCCGCTTCCTTTGGTCTCGATGATGACGCGCTTGTGGTCGACGCCGCCCCAAACATTGGGTGTGGTCAAGCCTGCAGCCTCAGCGACGTCGATGAACTGAACCGGTGAAGTGGTCGCGGGTGCTGCCTGTACAGACCAGCGTCTATCCGATCTCCAAAGAGGAGTTGAGAGGACGTCGAGCAGCGTGCTGCCAAGCACGACGAAAGAAGAGCCAAGAAAGCGCCTGCGTGGAAGAATCATAGGATAGGTCGATTATAGGGAGTGAAAATCGAGGGCGGAAGGGTGCCGCATCGATCATTGAGTTCCGCTTGCGCTTCCCGTCTTCGATTCATTTGTTTGCAACCCTCGGAAACGGATGGGGCACGATCCCTTTGCCTTCCTGAACCGCGATGATGCGATCGATGGGAACATTGGTCAGCTTATCAACTTGTCCGCTTGGCCACTTGACCACGAGTGAGTCGATCCTGGTTCGCTTGCCGATCCCGAAATGGATGCGCGGATCGCTTGCAGACATATAACTGGTGCCGCCTTTCGCTTGCTCGACGTGGACGAAACCTTCGGCGGACAACTTCAGTTCGGATCCGATTCCGTCGCGATTCGACTTTGTTCCGACGAGCAGGACTTCGAGCCAATGGTTGCCATTGTCTACATTGTTGCGAAGGAGTTCTGGTGATTCGCCCCGGCAAACGACTGCCAGGCCTATTGCTCCGTCATTGAAGAAGTCGGCCGTCGCCAAGCCGCGGCCGGCGACCGGATGCATGAAGTCGGGTCCGAGGGATTCCGATACTTTTTCGAAGTGTCCCTTGCCAAGATTGTGGAACATGAGGAGAGGCTCCTTGTAGGAAACCTCACTGTGATAGAGGTGCACGTTGTCGACCATAGCGCCATTGGCCTGGACGATGTCGGGCCAGCCGTCGTTGTCATAGTCGAGAAACTTGGCCGCAACCCCGCTCATTGTGATCGCCTTGTTCCCGATCCCAGAGCTGTATGTGATGTCGGTGAATGTGCCGTCGCCGTTGTTGTGGTAGAGGCGATTCAATTCAAAATCAAGGTGCGTAATATAGACGTCGAGAAAACCGTCGCCGTCTACATCTGCGGCGTCGATGCCCATACCCGCTTCATAGCGGCCATCCTCGCTGGCAGCCAGGCCAGAGATCAATGAGACATCGCTGAAAGTCCCATCGTGATTATTCTGAAAAAGAAAATTTGGCCAGGTGTCGTTGGCGATGGCGATATCAGGCCAGCCATCCCTGTTGAAGTCAGCCGCGACCACGCCCATGCCTTTCGATTCGGGCACGCCGATGCCAGACTTTTCACTTACGTCGGTGAAGGTTCCGTCGTGATTGTTGCGGTAGAGTTTCGTCTTCTGGCCGCGGTAGTTATTCGGATTGCAGTAAGACCGGTAGCCGGGTGCTCGCTCACCGCACCAAGGATTGTTCTGCGGAGACCAGTCAAGGTAGTTGGTTACCAGCAGGTCAAGCCAGCCGTCTTTATCAAAGTCGACCCAAGCCGCGCTGGTGGACCACGCACCCTCATCGGCAACCCCAGCCTTGGCGCTGACGTCAGTGAAAGTGCCATTGCCGTTGTTGTGATAGAGGATGGCGCGGCCATAGCCGGTCACGTAGAGGTCCGGGTAGCCATCGTTGTCAAAATCTCCGACTGCAACCCCCTGTCCGTAATGCCCCTCTCCGCCGACGCCGGCTTTGTCGGTCACGTCGGTGAACGTGCCATCTCCATTGTTGCGATAGAGTGCGGAGCGCAGCGGGTGCGATGGCTTGTAGGCGTCGGTAGCGCCAGCCTGCACAAAATAGAGATCCATGAGGCCGTCCTGGTCGTAGTCGATCCAGCCCACGCCCGTACCCATGGTCTCGAGGTAGTATTTTTCGTCGGTTTCAGTGGAGTCCTGCACAAAGGTGATTCCCGCCGATTTGCGAATGTCGGAGAACCATGGACGGGCTGCTTTCTCACTGGCGCCCTTCTGCTGGCCACCTGTTGTGCGAAGACCGAATGTGCAGAGGCAAAGTGCGGCCAGGAGCGAGACATTCGACAAGGAACGCCGACTTAGTTCCTTTCCGAGAGCGAACCCTTGCGCGTTGGTGCGAGCCCTCGAGCGGGGGGTCATAGGGTCCTGTCGGCGAGGGATAGCGCGAGCTGAAGGAACTGCGCTTTGTCCTCACTGGACATCGTCTTCAAACTGGCTGGTGCGGATGGCGAGGCCTGGTTGAGCACCTGCTCGATGCGATCGATGTCGAGGCTATTGTGCGCCGTGCTGTTCTTAAAGCGCGCAAGGACTTCCCGGGCTTTGTCAATCTGGCCGGTTTCAAAGTAGAGGACGCCGAGGGTGGAGTAGCCGGCAGGCCACTCTGGCAGCAGGTCGATCGCACGCTCCAGTTGTGCCGCAGCCCTCGTCGGGTCTCCCTGGAGTGCCGAGGCCAGGCCAAGCCCCCAATACATCTTCCCGGAATCGGGAATGCGGGCTTGACCTTTCTGAAGCGTCTGCTGGGCCTCGTCCAGGTTTCCCTGGCGCAAGTCGAGGAGCGCAAGGGAGAGATAGGCCTGGTCGCTGTCTGGATTGCGATGGATCGAGTCCTCGAAGATTTGTGCGGCCGGAGCCACGTTGCCCAAATGCGCGTAGAGATCTCCGAGCAGAGCCTGGTAGGCATCGTCTTTTTCCCCTTCGTCAGATTCTTGTTGCGCGATTTCGAGAGATTGGGAATAGAGGCGCTTGTGGAAGTAGGCGTCGGCCAAATCGAATTTCACGTCATCTGAATTTGGATTTGATGCAAGCGCCTTTTGAAAGTGCGTGATTGCGTCGTCGTAGAGGCGATAGCGAGCGAGCAGAACGCCGGTTCCGGCGAGCGCTCGGTAGTCGCCGGAACTTAGTTGGTCGAGATGTGCGATGGCGTCTTTGGCGCTATCGATGTCACCGGAGTTCAGATAGGCCTCTGCCAGCAGATAGAGGTTCTGGGGTTGGCCAGGGTGACGTTTGACTTCTTGCGTCAACTCATTCAGATCGAGTTCCTGGCGCGCTCCAGCGTTCAGCGTGGACCGATTATCCAGGTAGTCGAAGAGGTGTTCATAGGGCAAGGGGCCGCTCGGAGCGTTCTTTGAAAGGGTCTTGAATGCGTTGAGATCTCTCTCTGCTGCTGCTGTTTCGTGCAGGCTTCGTTCGACCATCGCCAGCTTGTAATAGCCGGTTGCGGGGTCGCGGCTTGCGCGGACGTATCGTCGGAGCAGCTCTTCGGCCTCAGGGAGTTTCTTTGCGGCCATCCGCATGTTGGCCAATTCAAGGAGTGCGTCGGGGAAGCCCGGGTTCGAGGCTAAGGTTTTTTGAAAATAGATTTCCGCTGCAGGGGCATCGCCCTGGCGTTCGGCAATGAATCCCAGATTGAAGAGGCAGTTGGTGTTGTGCGGGTCCAGTTTCAAGCCTTGCTCAAAGTATTGTTTGGCCTCGTCGAATCGGCCGAGGTTGCGGTAGGAGAGTCCCAAAAACGAGTAAGAACGCGCCGAATTCTCCAGGCCGAGGAGTTTCTTGAATTCGTCGATTGCCTTGTCGACCTTGCCGGCCATGAAATAACTCTCCCCCAGTGCGGCAAGCAGATCGGAACGCTGGGGAGCAATTTGGATTCCGGATTCGAGCAAGGGGATCGCATCTTCAAAGTAACTTTGCGACATGCTGATTTGCGCCATTAAGAAGATCACATCAGGGTTCTGGGGCGCTGCCTTGTGGGCACGAATCAAGAGGTCAAGAGCGTCGAGGGGGCGCGATTCATCGGCATACGTCTGAGCAAGCAAATACATTGCATCTACGGACTCGGGTTTCAGCTTCAACGCGCGCGCGAGGGTGGTCTCTGCCTTGGGAAGCTGGCCGTCGCGCAATTGCGTTTGTCCGAGGTTATAGATGATTTCAAATGTATCGGGGCGGAGTGCATCAGCGATGGCGAATTCGTCCTGGGCTGTTTTGTATTGCTTCTGCGAAGCCAGGAAGACGCCAAGGGAAAAATGCACTTGCACATCGTCTTTGTTGGTCGCGGAGAGTTCCGAAGCCAGATGGAGAGCATCCGCAGTACGCTTGGTCGCGAAGTAGGCGCGGATCAAATTGAATTCGGTCGGCGTATTTTGCGGGCGCACTTTCTCAAAGTGCGGAATGGCCTCGGAGGGCGAGCCTTTGTCCATCAGAAGAACGCCGAGATTGTAATTCCCGTCAGGATTAGCTGGATCTAGGTGGAGAACGATGCGAAATTCGCGCTCGGCGTCGTTCAACTGCCTTGCGGCAACGAAGAGATCGCCAAGGTTGTTGTGGGTTTTGACGGAGCCAGGCGCTATCGAAAGAGCCTTCTTAAAGGCCCCCAGCGCGGCTGGATAATCCTTCAAGTCGCCTTCGATTATGCCCAGCAGATTGTACCCTTCAACGCTTCGGGGATGGTGTTGGAGCCCGTCTAAGGCCGATGTCTTGGCCTCATGCAGGCGTCCCTGCTGGAGAAGGCTCTGTGCATCGCTGAAGTCCGGGGAAGGGTTCGACGAGTGCTGCGCCAGCAGCGTTGCGGGTGCCACCGAGAGAAGACCTGATGCGCAAAGCAGACATTGCAGAATGAGGGGGACACTTCGCATGGACCGGGCGTACCGTTGAACATTTCTGCGCGCTCCGCAACAAGGAAACAAGGGGCTCATTGTAGCATTTCCAAAGCTTGCTTCGCTGCGGGATTTTGGGGCTCGAGGCGCAACAAATCGAGGAGTACGTTCTTCGCTTGCTCCGGATTGTTGCGCAGGACATACAGGCGGGCGAGATTCAGATACGACTGATCGTAGTCTGGTGCGACACGAATCCCGTTCTTGAATTGATCCTCTGCCTTCTCATACTGCTGTGATCGCACGTAGAGGACGCCGAGATTGTTCAGCGCCTCGGGATAGTTGGGACGAAGTGCGATGGCCTTCTGCAGGAAATCAGAAGCCGCCGGCACTTGGCTCTGCTGCGCGTAGAGCATTCCCAGACTGTAGTTCACTTCGGGATTCTCCGGATCGAGTTGAAGTGCGCGCTTCAAGCAATCCTTTGCTTGATCGAACGCCTTCTGCGCGCGGTAGAGATTGCCGAGATTCATGAGGGCGACCGTGAAGTCGGGCCGCAGCCCCAACGATCGTTGAAAATCCTGAACAGCTTCCTGAGCGCGACCCGATTGCGCGTCCAGCATGCCGAGGTTGTTCCATGCTTCTGGGTAATCCGGACGCAGCTTCAAGGTTTGCTCAAGATACCCTCGAGCCTGTTCGTACTCTTTGCTGCGCAGGCTGAGCGTTCCCAGGTTGTAATAGGCATCGGCATCGTCGGGTTTCGCGGCAACGACCTGTTGAAACGTCTCGGCAGCTTGCTCGAGATATCCGTTCTGATAGAAAGCGACTCCAAAGGTAAATATGTTTCGCTGGAACTCATCCTGGGTCAGGAGGCCCTTGAACGGAAGGGCTTGCAGTCTGCGGTCCGTTGCGGTGCGCGGGATGCTGTTCACATCACGAAGCAATTGATCTGGATCAACCGCCCCCTGGTAGACCTTGACGATCATTCCCGTGGAATCAAGAAGGAAAGACACCGGGATCGGCATGTCTCTGCGCCGATCGAAAAGATGGCGATAGGTGAGGTTGTAAATGCCCGATTCTTTCTCTGTGGCAAAGAGGACGGGAAAGGGAAGCGCGTTTTGCGATGCAAACGATCGCGCATTTTCGACGCTTTCTTTGGTATCAGCGTTTACAGCCAAAGTGACAAGCTTGCCTGCGGCGAGCGACATGCGGCGCTTCTTCAAGTTTTTTAACTGTTCAAGGCTCCGCCCCGCCGTGACGGACCAAAAAGTAAGGAGAACCGGATTCCCCAGGAAACTCGAGAGCGCGCGAACCGCGCCATTCGCATCAGGCAACGCGAAGGCAGGAGCCTTGAATGGTTCGATCAGCCAGGTTGCCACGTCGAGGGGCAGTGGCTCGATCGGGGGCTGTTCGACAAGGTGGAGATATGCCGGCGGCACGGTTTTGAAGGCCGTGGCCGAAAACGTGTCAGCCCCTTCGACGATCACAACGCGATGGTCGGCAGGCAAGCCCGAAAACTGCTGAGTCAAACCGTTGGGCCACCGGACCGTTGCATGGATCAAACCCGCACCATCGCCAAGCCCAAAGAAGATTTCCTTGGAATGCTGGGAAAGAAATCCGGTGCCGCCCTGAAGGTATTTGGTTTGCTTGAGGGCCCCGCACGACACAGTGATCGAGGCGCCGATCGCATCCCGATTGTTCTTTACCCCGGTCAGACGAAATGCGATGGATTTGCCGATTCCACTCATTGCATTGCGCAGCACGCGAAGCTGCGGGGCATTCCGATTTTTCAGGATGAGTTCGAGACGGCCATCGTGATCAATGTCGGCGAGGGCGAAAGCGCGGCTGTCTTCCGGGAAGTCCAATCCTGTAGGGCCGGAAATCTCCGAGAAGGTTCCGTTGCCATGATTCGTAAAATGCACGTTGCGCGCATAGCCGTGCCAGGTTCTGTCGGACCGAATGAGTTCGTTGATCGCATTCCATCCGCGTTCGTAGGATGGCGCGGGTTCAGCTTTCTCTGGAGATTGGGCAACCACCTGCCTCCAGAAAAAGCTCGCGAGATCTTCACGGTTTGCTCCGGAGATATATCCATTTGAGACATACAGGTCCGAGTAGCCGTCGTGATCAAAATCCCAAAAGTCCGACGACCAGGACCATCGGCCCATCTCGACAGCGGCCTGATGGCCGACATTCTGGAATGTTCCATCGCCCTGGTTACGGTAGAGAGCGTTGCCACGCGCATGGCGCTGGTAGAGAGCTCTAATCGTCTCCGGTGCCTTGGCGTGGAAGCGCGCTTGGCTTGAAACGCGCTGGCCGGCGGCTTCCCACATGCTGGGCACATAGACGTCCTGGTGACCATCGTTGTCGTAGTCGCACCAGCAGCAGCTCATACCGGCACCCACCTCCTCGACATGCGCCTGGGTCGATGCAACCGAGAACGTGCCATTGCCGTTGTTTCTGTAGAGCTGCGAACTTCCGAAATCGTTGGCGATGAAGAGGTCCGGCAATCCATTGTTGTTGGAGTCGCCCCACGCGCCTGCAAAGCTGTAGCGATCGTTGTCGGCATTCAGCCCTGCGGCCTCTGTTGACTCCACAAAACTTAAGTTGCCTTCGTTATGGAAGAGGCAGTTGGGCGGGCCGTTGCGCGCGTCGTAGTAGGGAATCGGATAGTGGTATTGATCGAGTCCTAGATAGTACTGGTAGGTACAGAAATAGATGTCGAGCCGACCATCGCGATCGTAATCGGCAACCGCGGCATGCGTGAATGTGCCCTGCGGCTGGCGCGCGAAGTGAAATGCATCGCGCTTTAACGCAAATTTCCCGTTGCCCTGGTTCTGAAAAAGCAGTGGACCGGTGCCGCACACAACGAGCAAATCCTGGAGCCCGACGTTGCGGAAGTCGGCGAATAGGGCGCAGGCGGTGTTATCGAGGACGCCTACGCCGGCTTTCTCTGTGACGTCTTCGAAGGTGCCGTCGCCGCGATTCCGATAGAGGCGGTTGGGAAGCCCGGCCTGCTGGCAGACGTAGAGATCGTCGAATCCGTCGTTGTCAAAGTCGCCCGCAGCCACTCCATTGTTGCAGTAGACGTCCATGCCAATGGCGCCGTCGAGTACAGTGCGCCAGTAGTCTGCGCCGTGAAGCATCTGTTTCGCGTAGGACTCATTTGTGCCGAGCGCCGGTGCCGTCACATCCACAAACGCGGGGCCGCGGACGAGGCTCGACGTTTCTTCTCCCGCCTCCCAACGCAGCGCTTTCCATGTTGGGGCAGGGTCTGAAGCCCACACCATTTGCCAGGAGCCGACTCTCTCTTCGGTGGACTGATCATGGCGCTCTGCGACAAGGTCGTAGCGAAGGGCTACGCGCACCTTGAGTGGTGAGTCGCCAATCACATCGATTGCATAAATCTCAAATTCTGCTGTTTTGACGCGAGAGGCAGGCTGGATCCATGCGCCGATGGCTTCGAGAAAGCGGTCCCGTCCCGTCACGGCGTTCGCACCGTATACTCGCCGCTCGATCTCGATGCCAAAGGAGGAGCGAATCTTTGTTCGTTTGCTTGCGATCAGGGCCGTGCCTTCGATGGACGCGTCGAGGGAATCCGCCAATGCACCATAGTTGCTCGGAGAACGTAGCAGCGCCTCGGACCACCTGTTGAGGATCGACTCAATCTCGACGGCGTATTTCTCGGTGATGTATTCGTCGGAACCGGGTGGCACACGGCGAAGCACATCGGCAAGTGGCGACTGAATAGGATAGTGCGGCGAGAGGCGGACATCCGCAAAAGGAAAGGCTGCCCGCGATGCCGGTTGCAGAAGCTGGTCGTTGAGAAACAGGGACGATCCAAACAGGGGGGCAGGGCGGAATGCTACCGGCGCCAATCCCATGCCCTTGAGAAACGCTCGACGGGTAAAAAATGGGTGTTCAGGCGAGTTACATCGCGTCATTCTCGGGGGTCCAGGCGACTGGCAAGATGACCGCATGATAGCACCCGGGTTGGTAACGATCTGAGCCAGTTGGAATGGTGCACCGACGCCCTGTTAAGCGGAGGATTTCTCATCGCGCTCGTCCGTCCTGGATTCAAGGCAAGGGCGTGTGGATATCTGGGGACGGACGCCAAGGAGAGTACTCCGGTTTGAGGTAGATGCCAGCCAGTCATGTAGACCGCTGATATTCTTGTAAGCTATTTATTCTAATTAATTTAGATTGGACAGAGGCACGCCGGGAAGCCCCATCGAAAGGCCCCTGTTCCGGAGCCCGTTTCGATGGATGTGTTTCTTTCTCCAACTTTCGATTGACAAAAATAGTACGAATGCACTACGCTTCGTCCCACATCAATGAAACCGTTTACAGCCCTCGTTTCCTGTAAACGAATTCATTTTTCCCGAGGCCGGATAACAAATGAAGCATGCAGGGAAGAAAGCGGAGGTATTTGGGATGGTCCGTGAGCGTAAAACCTCAAAATGTTTGCGTGTGTGTGCGTATATCGCCGTCACCTGTTTGTGCTTCTTTATGTTGCAGAGCAGAAGCGCTGTTGCCCAGGTAGACGAAGGCGCAATCTCCGGAACGGTGCAGGACACCAGTGGTGCTGTCGTGCCCAATGCCGACGTCACACTCTTAAATACCGATCAGGGACTCACCCTGCAGACGAAATCAAGCAGCAGCGGTTTCTATACATTCAGCCCGGTCAGGATTGGCCACTACACGATCACGGTGACCGCGCAGGGATTCGCGAAAACGACGCAGTCGAATCTGACCGTGAGCGTGGCGCAGAACCTGCTGGTGAACGTCCAACTGAAGCTTGGCACGGCGACGGAAACAGTTGAAGTGAACACCGCGCCTCCACAACTGCAGACTGAAGAAGCATCGGTGGGCCAGGTCATCGGGCAGCAGGAAGTGAATTCGTTGCCATTGAACGGACGCAACTTCACATTCCTTGCGCAACTCGGCGCCGGCATGCAAACCCCGCAGGCAGATACACGCGGCAATGCGGCTTCTGGTGCATTCTCGGCCAACGGTCTGCGCCCCGCGCAGAACAATTATCTGCTCGACGGGATCGACAACAACTCCAACGCCGTCGACTTCCTGAACGGCACAAACTACGTGATTTTGCCGCCGGTCGATGCAATTCAGGAATTCAAGGTGCAAACGGCGGATTTCAGCGCTGAGCTAGGTCGCGCGGCGGGCGCCGTGATGAACGCAACCATCAAGTCCGGCACCAACAGCATTCACGGGGCAGCATGGGAGTTTTTCCGCAACGACAAGCTGGATGCTTCCGACTGGTTTGAAGACAATACCGCGAACCCGGTTAAGGGCGAACTTCGCCTCAATCAATTTGGAGCGATGATCGGCGGCCCGGTGATCAAGAATAAGCTCTTCTACTTTGGCGACTATGAAGGCAAGCGCCGGGTGCAGGGCACTTCGTCTACCAGTCAGGTTCCAACTGCCCTGGAACGCAGCAGCGGCTTTACGAACCTGACAGACATCCTCACGCAGCAGGCTGGCACCGCGAGAACCGATATTCTGGGCCGCTCCATCCAGCGCGCAACAATTCTCGATCCCGGAACTACGCGATTCGTGGCCAATGGCGCGGTCGATCCGGTTTCAGGTTTGACAAACACGTCGGGCGCCGACGGCTATGTGCGTGATCCTTTCAGCTCGGTGTGCGGAGCGGGGACCAAGAGCTTCACGGTGGCCAGTTGCCCCGACCTCAATATGCTGCCGGCAAGCCGCATTGATGCCAATGCGGTCAAGCTGCTGAACCTCTATCCAGCACCAAATTCCGGCATAGGCACCTACCAAGACAGCCCGGGTCTCTACGAGCATTCGAATACGTTCGATACACGCGGGGACTTCAACCCGAATGATAAGAACCAGATCTTCGCGCGCTTCAGCTATTCAGACGATCCTCAATTCATTCCGGGACCGTTTGCCGGCGTCGCGGACGGCGGCGCGTTCCAGCAGGGCTTGCAGACCGCGAAATCTGCGCAGATGGTCGCAGCGTATACCTACGTATTCAGTCCCAATACGATTAACCAGGCACGCGCCGGTTTCGCGCACCTGCACACAACACGCTTCGGGCCGGTCGGTTCGCAGATGGGAATTCCGGCGCAATATGGAATCGCCGATATCCCGCAGGTCGCCGAAAACGGCGGACTGCCGAACTTCTATATCAGCAACCTGACCAACCTGGGTAGCAACAACTTCCTGCCTTCCGACGAAGTCAGTGCGACCCTCCAGGTGACCGATGACTTCACCAGGATCTATGGGAAGCACAGCTTCAAGATGGGTGTCGAATACCAGCACGTGAAGTTCTCCACCTTGCAGCCGGCCTGGTCGCGCGGATCGTTTGACTATAACGGCAACTTTACCGACATCCCAAATGTCGGCAGCACAAACGGTGGCATGGCCCAGATGCTGTTGCCGCCAACCGCTGCGCCGGCGACGATCGGCGGTAATCCGAACCCGAACGGCTTCAGCTATTCAGGCGGCTCCGACGCGGTAAACTCCTCCAACATCAACAAGACTTATGACGAGAAGATGTACTTCGCCACGTACCTCCAGGATGACTGGAAGATGACTCCGAAGTTGACGTTGAATCTTGGCGTACGCTGGGACTACTTCGGTCCGATCAACGAGCAGAATGGCGGCCAGGCAAACTTCGTTCCAGATCCGCTTGCATCGCGGGGAATCGGTGCGCCAACCTTTATCGTTCCGGCAAGCGGAAAAGACAACCGGTCCTTATCAACCAACGGAACTTGTTCAGGCGTAGGATGCGCAGGCTTTGTCAATCTTCTGGCGCAGGACGGAATTGCCCTTGACCAGACCGATCGATACGGCCAGGGTCTTCTCCAAACCCAAAAGGAGAATTTCGCTCCACGCATTGGGCTTGCCTATGAAATCAGCCGGAAATTCGTTGCGCGCGGCGGCTTTGGCTTGTTCTACAACTCGTTTGAGAACCAGGGATACGGCCCGAACATCGGCGAGAACTATCCCTTCGTCTTCAACATCACTCCGACCATTCACGCAGATCCCGCGCAGCCAGCGGCCGAGTCACAGGTCGCTCCACTCAGCTATAACAGCCCGTTCAGTGGGTGCCCAACCGCGGGTCCCGGTGGCACCGCGTCCTTTGAGTCCGGCTTCTCCTGCATTCCACTTACACCCACAGCCGTCAATGCTTTGGGCCTGGGCCTGCAGGGACTTCAGTTCGACTACCAGACTCCGCGTACGTACAGCGCCAACCTCACTCTTCAATACTCTCTGACGCACACGATGTCGGCTACAGGGTCGTATGTCTACACCCATGGCGCGGACCTGCAGGGCGGCGTCGGCTATCAGAATGTGACGCAGATTCTGCCGGCTGGTATCAGCACCGGAAAGGGGTGCCCGTATGCCACCTTTGCGGAAGCGAGCTGCATACCCTTCGTTGATTTCGGTGGTGGCAGCTACCAGGCAACCTACGGCGTCAGCTCGTATCATGGGCTGCAAACCAAACTCGAAGAACAATACGCAAATGGTTTGACGTTCCTGCTCACCTACACTTGGTCGAAGACGATGTCGGATGCGGGCGACTTGTTGAATGGCGGCAGCACGGGTACGCTGCGCGCCTATAACGTGCCTGGGCTCGGACCCAAGTTCGACTACGCTTTGGCAGATTTCGATCTGCGCAACGTGATCCACTTCAGCGGCGGATATGAATTGCCGTATGGCAAGGGCAAGAAATACATGAACCAGGGCGGAGTCTCCAACGCGGTTCTCGGCGGCTGGGCAACGAACTGGATTGTGACCTTGCAAGGCGGCCAACCGATTAACTTCGGCTGCCCAACCGGAACCACCTCTGGAACCAGTTGCGACGATGTCCTTGTTCCCGGTCAGAGCCCGAAACTTGGGATTAAGGACACGACACTGGGCGGCTATCACGGGCCGTTCTGGATCGGGAACTCTGGTGCCTTCAGCCAACCTTGCCAGCTCGGAGCAAATTTCGCACCGATTCCGGATACACCGACCGGCTGCGTACCGCTCAGCGGCGCGGCAGCATTGGGCAGCAAGGCTGGACAGATTTCGGGTCCGGGATTCCATCGTCTCGACTTCTCGATGTTCAAGAACTTCCAGCTGAACGAACGATTCTCGCTCCAATTCCGTTCGGAGTTCTTCAATATCCTCAACCACCCGAACTTCAACGCTCCCAACTTTGGCGGCAACGGCGTCAACTCTGTGGGCGGTTCGGGCACCTATACCGGCAGCACCTTCGGCGCAATTGGATCAACGCGCGATGCACCATTCGATCCGCGGCAAATCCAATTTGCAATGAAGCTGTACTACTAGGCTAGAATGAGTTCACCCCGGGAAAGCCCAATGAACCGGCGCTTTCCCGGGGTGTTCTTCTGCGTAGCAGTATGCTCACGCGGCGACCAGGGAGGCGAGCTGTGAGCAGGCCTCGGGCAAGGCTCTCCATTCTTTGTGCAGTATTCTGCTGCACCAGCTTTGTCTTCGCCGAGGACCTTACAAACCAGCAGCTCGACCATATCTATCAATCTGCAGCAGCGGATTATGATGCGGGTCGATTCGCCCAGGCCGCCGATCAGCTCGAGCGGGTTTTGCCCTACGCCACGAAAAGCTTTGAAGTGCACGAGCTCCTCGGCATGGTCTATGCGTCGCTCACGCAGAATGCAAAGGCTGAGGATCACCTCAAGCTCGCTGTGCAGCTGAATCCGCGATCCGCCGCGGCGCGTACGAACTTTGGCACCATCCTGCTGCACTCGGGAAAGACGGCGTTGGCCGGCGACCAATTTCGTGAGGCTCAGCGCCTGGAACCGCAAAGCTACGATGCCAACCACAACCTCGCCGAGTTTCTGCTGCAGACTGGGAAGGTTGCGGAGGCGCAACCTTTGCTGGAGACTGCGCAGCATCTTCAACCCGAGTCCTACGACAATGGGTACGATCTTGCCATGGCCGACTTTCTCCTCGGTCATCTCGACGACGCTCGACAGCTCGCGCAAAGCCTCGCGCAAAAGCAAAACACGGGAGAACTGCATAGCCTGCTTGGCCAGATCGACGAGAAGGATGGGAAATTTCTCGAGGCAGCGAATGAATATGAAGCCGCTGTTCATCTCGATCCCAGCGAAGACAATCTGTTCGACTGGGGAAGCGAGATGCTGCTTCACCGGACCTACGAACCGGCGATTACGATTTTTCAGCAGGCGACTGCGCGCTACCAGAAGTCTCCGCGACTCTTCATCGGGCTCGGCTTGGCGTTGTACTCTCGCGGCAAATACGACGAGGCCGTGCAGGCGCTTTTGACGGCTGCACGACTCGAACCTACCGATCCACGCTGCTATCTCTTTTTATCGAAGGCCTACGATAGCTCTCCGAATCAGGCAGAAGCGGTGGTTGAGGCGTTTCGCCATTATGCCGATCTTCGACCCGAAGACCCGCGCGCCGAGTACTACCTGGCGATCAGCCTTTGGAAGGGCAATCGGGCGGCGGGAGCTTCAGCCAATCTTCAAACCGTCGAAACGCTCCTCGAAAAGTCGATCGCACTGGACGGGACAATCCCCGAGGCACATGTCCAGCTTGGTGATCTCTATTCCGGTGAGCATCAGTATGAGAAGGCGATTCCGGAGTATCTACGGGCTGTCGAGCTGAACCCGAATCTCTCCGATGCGCATTATCGTCTCGGGACTGACTATGTGCATGTGGGCAGAAAGGATGATGCGCAGAAAGAATTTGCGGTTTACCAGAAATTGCGCGCGGAACATCTGGCGGAAGTCGATAAGGAAAGAGCGGAAGTGCAGCAGTTTGTCTATTCAGAAAAAGGAAACGCCACGGCGAAGTTCTAGAGTCGTGCGGCAAAAGATTTGTTGAGTGTTTGAAGATGAAGCAGCCAGAATTTGAGCACGAATCGATGATGCGAACGCCCTCGCTGAGACGCAGCGACCGGGAGATTGCCCATGGTCTCAGCTCAAGCCGCCGCGAGTTCCTGCGCGGGACGGGCATGGCCATGGGAGCGGCCTTGATGGGCGCGAGCCCGCTTGTGCGCGCGGAGGCTGCCCGCAAGAAACGGAAAGTAATCGTCGTAACCTTCGGCGGAGGGGCGCGCGACCAGGAAACGTTTGCCCCTGAAGGCCAGGAGAATATTCCGCATCTGATCGGCGAGCTGGCGCCGCAATCGAGTTTCTTCACCCACGTCACAAATCAAGGCATTCTGGGCCACTACGTGGCAACCGCGAGCCTGACGACAGGCGTGTACGAGACGCTCAACAATTTCTCGGCGGTGCCTCCCGACCATCCGACAGTTTTCGAGTATTTCCGCAAGGATCTACGGCGCCCTGCGTCCGATGCCTGGGTGGTTGCGCCGAGCAATGGCTTCAATCGCATCGGCGAGAGCAATTGCCGCTCCTATGGTCCAGGCACAGGGGCCGAGGTCATTCTGCCCAAACATCTTCTCAGTGCAACCAGCGCAGGAAACATTTCGGATCTCGACCACCTGCTGCGGGATAACTACGAGAGCCCGATGTACACTCCTCAGCTTGGCGGCAATGAGTTTGAGCTGCAGCAGCTGGAAACGATTCTTCGCTTGTCTGTCGAAGACTTCATGGGGCATGCGCGCACCTTATCGAGCCCCGATGAATTGTCGGTCTATATCGCGAAGCGCCTGATGCAGCAGGAGGCGCCCAGCCTGCTCTGGATTACGATGCACGACATTGACGTGGCGCACTCGGGCGCATACTCCCTCTACATCGAAGGGATCCGGAGGACGGATCGTCTGTGTGCCGAGCTCTGGAAAGCTGTCCAAACCCAGCCCGAGTACGCAGGAAACACAACAATGTTCGTGCTGCCAGACTTCGGCAGGGACGCCGACTACGACGCGGGCGGAAACGGGTTCCAGCATCATCGAACGGGAGATGCCGCCAGCCGAACGACCTGGATGATGGCGCTCGGCGCCGGTGTGCGCCAGGGGGTGGTTTATGACGAGCCGATGCAATCGATTGACCTCGTGCCAAGCCTCGGTGCAATGCTGGGATTCACGCCAGCCGAATCGCAGGGCCGACCCATTAAGGAGTTCCTGTAGGTCAATATGCTGCCGCGCGAACTCCAACCTGCGCAATTCTCCGCATATCCGCCACAAGCCGGAAAGCTCGTGGCCGCGCATCTCGAGGTCCTGCGGGAATTGCCTCTGAGTTTTGTGCCGGGTCTTTTGCGCGAAGTGATCGAGTACGACTACAAGTTTCCGGCAGAGCGTGCCGCGGTGGATGGGGAACTTACGACGCTCGGTGGTCTTTCTCCGTCAGAGAGGACGGACTGGTTTCACGGTTTCGAACAGTTCGATCTCCCGGCCCAGCTAGAGCACTTTGATTGGATTAATTCTCCTGCGCAGTTTACCGAGAAGCTTTCTGCATACCTGTGGAGTACGCATCAGCTCGATGCCTACCGCCGCACCGCCGAGGAATATGGGACCAGGTTGCGCTCCTCGATACACGCTGATCCTCTCCCGGTGGCAAGGCTGGGAATCACTGTAATCGGACAAGGCGTAGCGGAGTACGACGAACTGCTTTTCAAAAACCTGCGACCGCATGGGACGTACTTCAACCAAATCCGACCTGAGAATGGCCTTGAAGCGCTTCTTGACGTGGCCGCAGCACGTGCCAAAAGCCATCCGGTTCCGTATGGCCACTGGTATGTGGATGGCGGATCCGAGTTGCATCGCGGCGAGGGTTTGACGCGCATTTCCTATCAGTCCATTGAGCCGCTTCGGACGTCTTTACTCAAATACATGCAGGGGCGCATCGGGAGGCCCGGGATGGGCCCGGAAGAACTGCGCACCGACTTGGCGCGCCTTACTCCATCTGACCTGGCGATGAATCGATCTCTCGATCCGGTGCTGAGCCGATTCCAGCTGAAGATCCTTACCGAGGGCTCAGGGACGCAGATTTTCAGCACCACCTTCGCGCAGTGGACGACTCGGGAAGTTCTACGGCGCGCTCAACCGCTCACGTTGCTCGTGCGCTTCGCCCCGCGCCAGCGTCAGCGCCCGATGAATGAGTTGCTGTCCGATACACGTTCCGATTCGCAAGTGGATCCAGTTGGCTCGCTGGTCGACGCCGATATGGCAGCGTACTACCAGTGGATCAACCAGCAGCGGCTGACAGGGGATAATCGCGCAGCGTTTCTCGTTTGGTTCGAAGGGCACGCACAGGCGTTGGTCGTTGCGCCCACCCTGCCTCGTGGCACTACCTCGAACTCAGCATTAGACCTGAAGCAGCTTGTCGCTCTTGCAGCCGGTTGATCGGCGTGTCCTGTGCAATTGAGAAGGAACTACTGTGAACCTATAATGCGCTTTGCATTGGTCGAGACTTAGGATTCGTTGATCGCGGCGGGACTGCGAGACAAGGAACGTTCATGAAGATCGAAGATCTCGTCGATATTCCAGGCGGCTTTACTACCAACACGACTTGGGATGAAGAATTCGATGCGTCGAAGCGAAGCTTCCTGCGCGCCGCTGCGATTCTCGCGGCAGGGTTGATGTTTCCACAGGCAAAAGCAGAGAGCAATCTACAGCATTCTGGTACTGGAGAGAAGGTTCTGCTCGTTATTGTCGGCGGGGTGCGTCGCGCAGAGACATTCTCGCGGGACGGGCTCGAGAATATTCCTCATCTGGCGGGAGATTTGTTTTCGCAATCGCTGTTCTATCCTCACGTGCGGAATGAGGGCGTGACCGCGCATTTCAATGCAATTTCCAGCATTCTTACGGGCAATTGGCAGCGCGTGGATGATTGGGGAAAGTTTGCTCCCACGACGCCAACGCTTTTTGAGCAGGTCCGCAAAGGTCTGGGGATCGATCGAAAAGAGACGTGGGTGGTAGCCAGCAATAAGGCGCTCACAAATCTGATTGGAGCAAGTTCGGTATCGGATTTTGGCCCCGCTTATGGAGCGAACGTCGTCTTTCCCAAGCAGCTGATGTTGATCGCTGTCGAGGAGGCGCTTCGCCAGGGGCGCACCGGCAACATGGCGGACCGAGGCAAAGTGGAAGCCGAACTCGAAAGCGCGATGGAGGGGAGCAACTACGAAGGATTAGGCTGGAATGTCTTTGATGCGGCCGACCAGCTCGATCCGCGCGTTGCTGAAACCATTCGAACCGCGATTGCCGGTTTTGTGCGCAGCGGTGGAGCTACCTCGGGCGATGAACTCACCTTTTTTATGACGCGCGAGATTATGAGGAAGTTCGCGCCAAAAGTCCTTGTGGTTGCCTTTTCCGACGTGGAAGCCGCGCACTTCGGTTCGTATGCACTCCATCTCGCTGGTATTCGCACTGCAGATCGACTTGCCTACCAGCTATGGCAGGAGGTGCAGGCCAATCCGGACTATCGAGGAAAGACAACGATGTGCATTCTGCCCGAGTTTGGGCGCGATCCCGATGGCTCTTCGACGAATGGGTTCTTCAATCATCGCGCGAATGAAGATTCAACAAGGGACACCTGGATGATGGTGACGGGCTCCGCAGTGGAGAAGCCGCAGGTGATCGAGCGTCCCATCCGTCATATCGATCTTTGCCCAACGCTCACCAATTTGCTGGGGTGCCGATCGTTGGAATCTCAGGGTACGCTTTTGGCTGAACTGCGGGGATAGCTGATTCACGGGGTGAAAGGGTCGCGATTGAGAGTGGGAAGTTGTGAGTGGGAAGTTGTGAGTGGAACGAGATGAAGAACGATAGCGCGAACGGCACAGACAAGTTGCCCCAAGAGCTTCAGCAGGCCGTAAATGACGGGCTGCTCAAGCGCTTCCCGCTCACCTTTCTCCCGTTTGTGAATCAGCAGTTGCGCCAATGGGAGTTTCTGTTTCCAAATGAACGGCAATCTGTTCAGCGGCTTCTGTTTTATGTAGCGAAAATGTCTCCGCAAGAGTCGGCCGAACTTTTCAAAGACATTCTGCGACTCGAAGACCGGATGCAGCTTCGGCGCACGAAATTCTCCGATGAGGAGCAGACCGTTCAGAATTCGTCACTGCTTGCGCGATCGCCGCTTTTCCAGGAATGGCGTCGCGCGGTTCAGGCCGTTTTCGATGAGGCGGACCGATACGCGATCCGGTCGCAGGCATTGAAGAAGCCGGGGAATCGGCTTGTGCTTCTCGACATCCCTCGCGCGCTTCCGCTGGATAAGAGCCGGACATGGCGGCGCTGGCAGGGGATCGGGAAAACCGTGGATCTCGACCTTTCCGATCCGCGCTCGTCTCGACGCCCAATGGAGTTCCTTTTGGGCGGTATCGAAAGTGAAGTTGCAAGGTCAGAAGGGATTTTGCGTGCCGTACAAGATCGTCCCGACGCCTCGCCCGTATCTGCCTGGGTGCTCGACGCTGGGCGCGATTTGGTCGAGTCGATTCTTCCGCAGAGTGACCCGACCTCTCCGCGCTGCGTCCTTTTGAGTTATGCGCGCCTCGATGGATTTCGGCAAAGTTTCTCGCACGAAATGAACACAATGCGCAAAGATCTCGCCGACGCGGATGCTGTGTTCGATCGACTGCGGACGGTGAACGTTCGAGCATGGTGTCCTCCCGAGGTGGTCAACGAGCCGGCAATTCGGGAGTTTATGCGATCTCTTTATCTCTCTGGAAATGGGGCAGTCATCTTCAACAACTCTTTCGTGGAGTGGGGAGCTTCTGAAGCCATTCGGCGCGCGCGGCCGATGTTTCTCGCCGCCAGATTTGGCGCCCGTGCCAAGCCCAAGGCATTCACGGGTGTTGCCGTGTTCGACAATCCAGACGAAATAAACCCAACCCCTGCCGTCGACGATGTGTCGGGCAGTGCAGTGGATGCGGAGATCCTGGCGCTCTATGTATGGCTGGCCGCGAGCCGCTACCCGGAATATCAGAGCTCGACCGTGTGTGTCTGCCTTGCAGAGAGTGTCTCGCAGGCGTACGTCATCGCTCCTGACACATTCGATCTGGACACCAGGAACGGGCCAGTGACCTTAGCTGGACTGCAGGATTCGCTATGCAGATGGGTGGCGTAGTGATTTTTTTACCGAAGAGTAGGGATTCAGAGAGTCCCTTCAAGAAAACCAGACAGGGGTGAGAACCGATGATACGTAGAGATTTTCTGAAGACCGCGGGAGCCGCCTTGGCATCGACAGCTTTGCCGTCTTCACCGGTATTTGCAGACAATGCAATTCCAGCAGGAAGGACCATTCTTCCCATCAACCGGAACTGGCGCTATCACCCGGCCAAGGTGGACGGCGCCGAATCGCTTTCGTTTGACGATGCCGGCTTTGAACGCGTCGTCGTGCCGCACACTAACATCGAGTTGCCGTGGCATAGCTTTGACGACAAGAACTATGAATTTGTATCTACCTATCGGCGCCGATTCAAGCTTCCCGAGGAGGCGGCCGGCAAGCGGGTCTTTGTCGATTTTGAGGGCGTGATGACTGCCTCGACGGTTTGGATCAACGGCGTGCGGCTGGGTGAATACAAGGGAGGCTTTACGCCGTTTTCGTTTGAGCTGACGCCGCATCTACGGCCCAGCGCTGAAAACGTTTTACTCGTGCAAGTCGATTCTACAGAGCGGGCCGACATTCCCCCGTTTGGCTACGAAGTCGACTACATGACGTTCGGAGGGATCTATCGCGAAGTGGCCCTTCGGGTCGTTCCGCCGACATATATTGATAACGTATTTGCGCAGCCCAAAGACGTGCTCAGCAGCGATCCTTCGCTCGACGTGCATTGTTTCCTGGCCGGAGAGCGCGTAGGAACACGCGCACTGGCCGTCGAAGTTGAGCTCCGCGACGGTGACCAAACCATTGCTAAAATCAGCCGCTCCCTTGAAAGTCTGAGCAAGAATTCAGGTGCCACAGAAGGTTCGCAGACGCTGGACCCCTACGCGGACGCCCCGGTGTACTCAACCGTTGAAACGATCACGGACCCCGTTCGTCACACTGTTTCTCTCACGCATCTTGCCGGCATGAAGCTCTGGAGTCTCGAGGATCCGCATCTCTATACGGTTCATGTCCGGCTAACCCAAAATGACCGTGTGATCGACGAAGATACACGAAAGATCGGGTTCCGCGAAGCCACCTTTACGGATCACGGATTCTCTTTGAATGGCAAGGTCATTAAGCTGCGCGGTCTGGATCGGCATCAGACATTCCCGTTTGTCGGTCAGGCGATGCCCGCGCGCGCGCAGCGCAAGGATGCGGACATTCTTCGCAAGGGTCTTCACTGCAACATCGTTCGCACCTCCCACTATCCGCAGTCTCGCCACTTCCTCGATCGCTGCGACGAAATCGGCCTACTCGTGCTGGAAGAGATCCCCGGCTGGCAGCACATTGGCGACGAGAAGTGGAAAGAAGTTTCCATCGACAACGTAGGACGCATGATTCGCCGCGACTGGAATCGTCCCTCGATCATTCTCTGGGGCGTGCGAATCAATGAGTCTCGCGACGACCATGACTTTTACACCCGGACCAACGCATTTGCGCACGCCCTTGACGACTCGCGTCAAACCGGAGGAATTCGCTACTTTCAGGAATCGGAATTCCTCGAGGACGTGTTTACGATGAACGATTTTGGCTTCCCGTTGAAGCCGCCTTGTCATCCGCGGTATCTCAACACGGAGTTTGTCGGGCACACATTCCCCACCAAGACAACGGATGACGACGAGCGGCAGCGCGAGCACACTCTGCGTCACGCGCGGATTCACAACCAGTTGGCTTCCAATCCTCAGTACGCCGGCGGCATTGGATGGTGTGCCTTCGACTACAACACGCATTCCAACTTCGGGTCGGGAGACCGCATCTGTTATCACGGGGTCACGGACATTTTTCGTGAACCAAAGCCGGCCGCAGGGTTCTATAAGTCGCAATGCGATCCGAGCGAGGAAGTTGTGCTCGAGCCGGCTTTTCATTGGGCGCGCGGCGATGAGTCGGTCGGGTTTACCAAGGCGGTCTTTTGCTCGAATTGCGAGCGTCTGCAGATCTTTGCCCGTGCCGACAGCCTTGAATCTAATCCCTGGGTCATGCTGGCGGAGATCGAACCCGATCGGGAGGAGTTTGAGCATCTCAAGTATCCCCCGTTCGTTCTGGATTTGACCAAGCTCGACTTGCGCAAGGTTCGGGCCGGCTGGGGTGACTTGAGAATCGATGGGTTTATTCAAGGAAAGCAGGTCATCTCAAAATCGCTTTCAGGCAAAGGGGTGGACGCCAAGTTTCTTCTCGCGCCCGACGATCTCGAGCTGAAGGCCGACGGAGCCGACACGACCCGGGTTGTTTTGCGGGTGACCGACGAATTTGGCGCCGCACGGACCTATGCGAACGATCCAATCGTTTTTTCACTCGAAGGCCCTGGTCGGCTGATTGGGGAGAATCCATTTGCCTTGATCGGTGGGACCGGGGCGGTTTGGATACGCGCCACGGAGGAGGCCGGCCAGGTTAAGCTGACCGCGAAGCATCCACGCCTTGGTACCCAGTCCATAGAAATCACTTCCACTCAAGTCCCCGCGGAAAGGACTTAGCCCTCCAAGCGACTTGATCCTTCGCTGGCGCGACCAAACTCGAACCCGATTTGAGCATCTATATAGGAGAAGCTCTCGAGGTTGATCGCGCAAGCCTATGTCCCCGAAGCCGGTTTTGAGGTCCTGGTCAGAAGTTCTGATGGTGCTGGCACTGCTGTGCTGGCAGCAAAGGGCAGGTTCTGCGCAAACAGCGCCTATTCCGCTGACCCAGCAAGTTTCCACTCGAGCCGCCAATGACCCAACGCACCCGGAGTCGCAGCCGCGACTCGACGTTGATCGTGATCCATTCCAGTCGCCCGATCCCATAGAGACAGCTCCCGAACCCAATGCCGCGACCAGCGCTTCGAAGAGTGCGTCGGATATTGAAAAAGATAAGAGTGGTATGTATACCCTGCACGCGAATGTGGATGAGGTTCTGCTGAACTGCAGCGTGATCGACGACAAAGGTCGCACCGTCTCGGATTTGACTTCTAAAGACTTTCGCGTATGGGAGGATGGTGTTCCGCAGGCGGTGAACTCCATCTTGCATCAGGACCTTCCGGTGTCGATGGGAATTCTCGTCGATAATTCCGGCTCGATGCGCGACAAGCGCGCGACTGTTAACGGTGCTGCGCTCGCCCTGCTTCGACAATCCAATCCCCAGGACGCGGCATTTATCGTTAATTTCTCTGACCGGGCTTTTCTTGATCAGGGATTCACGTCGGATTTGGTCGCGTTGCAGCGCGGCCTCGCGCGCGACGACTCCCATGGCACAACAGCGATGTACGATGCCGTGGCTGCATCGGCCGACGAGCTTGTCAGCCATGCGAAAGAAAGAAAGCAAGCTCTCTTGATCATTACCGATGGGGCGGATAACGCATCACGCCTTACGCTTGCACAGACCATCCGTCGCGTGCAGAACCTTGGAGGGCCGGTCGTCTACACGATTGGGCTGCTCTTCGACGTGGATAAAGATGAGGCGGAACAAGCGCAAGACGCGCTGGAATCGCTGTCGCGGGAAACTGGCGGCATCGCCTACTTCCCACGATCTCTTCAAGAATTAGACAGCATCATGGCCCAAGTCGCTTACGACATGCGCAATCAGTATGTGGTTGACTACCGCTCGACCAAGCCCGCGAGCCTCGGCGGATACCGGACAGTTCGCGTGGAAGTGAAATCGCCGAATCATGGACGGCTGACGGTCCGAACGAAAAAGGGATATTACGCAGAGCCGCTCCATACACAGTCCGCGCAGGCCATGAAGCAGTAAATCACTCCTTACGAATCGTCCGAGCGACTCCCCGCCAGGGATCGGGGAGCCGAAGTTGGGTTCAAAATTCCACGGAATCTCTTGGCTGCTCCCACAGCGAAGAGAGAGATAGCCTCTCTCTTCTTGGAGTAGCTGACAGCTGTGATTCGGAAAATCGGACTGATTAGTGGAGACGGAACGCCACTTCAATCACCATTTGGACGGCAACCGCGTGGCCTTGATACATCGCCGGACGGAAGAGATACTGTCTCACTGCTTCGATGGCCTTCTGATCCAACCCCATCCCGAGATGGCGCGTGACATGGATATCTTGGGGTTTCCCTTGCGCATCGACAATCAGTTGGATGGCGACCGTGCCTTCGAAATCTGCCCGGCGCGCCTCTTCGGTGAATTCAGGGTCGACGGAGTGAACGACCTGAGGAGCGCTGACACCACCGCCCACGCTCATCACACCCCCGCCGGAACCGCCTCCTGTGCCGGGCCCAGATCCAATGCCTTGCCCCATGCCGATGCCGCCGCCCAGACCGTGACCAAAGCCAGAGCCGCTGCCAGGGCCTTGCGATGCAAGGACAATCTGCGCCGACTGGGGTGTCCCCAGATGAACTGGGTCGTTGCTATCCGGAAGATTGACACGCGTGGTCGGCTCAACGGCAAGCTTTGGATGCTCGAGTCGCACCAGCTGCGCGGGCATCAGTTGAATTTTCGCAACTTTGGGCAAGTCACCCTTGATCGGCTCGACCAGATGATGAGCACCACCTCCTCCGCCTCCGCCGGCTAACTTGGCAGCGGGCATCACCTTGGGCAGCGGGGGATCATAGAGTGTGAAGTCGACATGCGTCAAGGTCGCAGGGGCATGCACAATTGCGGGCGGACCCTGGAGTCCCAACCATAGAATTGCCGTAATGACGAAGACGTGAATGACAAAGGAGACAAAGTTCGATGTTCGATCTTTTTTGGCGGTGAGAGTGTCGAGACCCTGAAACGACAGGGAGACAGGCCCAGCCTTCAATGCGGTAGCCGGTCTCATCACAAGATGTGGCGCGGCTAGCGCGCCTTGCCTGGCTTCATAGGGCGAAGCCTGTCTCTCGATGGCTAGAGACGAACGGTTATAGGGCGTCATGTCAGGGTATGGTTCGTTGGATACGTTCGCTCGAATGGCCTCGCTGCCTCTCGCGGCCGGCTTGAGGTTCTTTGTCAGGAATTGGCCCATAGGATTTTGCCAGACTCGACTCCAGCGTTCCCCTCTCTCTTGCAAACCAAGGTTTTCGTACAAAGGCAAAAACTGCCCAGATGAGTTACCAAACCCCTTTGTCGCTTCCCGTCAGTTTTTGGCCAACGGCGGCTGCAGTAGCGAGCCACGGCAGCAGCGAAAGGCGAGCGCCGCTCTGCAAGTCACCCCGTCCAAACGTTCCTGCCAATTGCGTACCATAGAGCTGCGCCGACTGCGGCACGATGGGGATGCGAAGGAAACCTTTGGCGAAGTAAACCTGATCGCCGCCGAAGCGCGCCGCGCACAGAACGAAATCCGGCAGATCGATCCCAACTCCGCGATACCGCTGCGCATAGTCCGATACGATTGCGAGAAATGTCGCAACGCCCTCCCAGATTCCAGCCACGTTGGCGCATGCCCGAACATGGTCAAAATCGATTTTGCCCGAGTCTGCCAGTGCGATCGTGTCGACAATGTCGCACAGACGAAAGTAGAAGTGCCGGTACATGCGCTGAAGAGTCGAGATCATCAGGCGGTCCGCAATCGATACAGTCCGAAAAGCGTGCCCACCGATCAAAATCCAGCGCGCGCGCTCCAGCACGATGGATGCAAGCGCAACCTGCTCTCCCATTTGACCGAGACGACCGATGTGTATCTCCACCGCTTCGCGCAATCCCGGGATAAGAAAATTCCACTTTCGCGCGATCCGATCGCCCCAGCTGCGCGGTGCGACTTCTGCATCAAAGATGCGCTGCATGAGCTTGATCACATCTTCGGCGCGTGCATTCGTAAACAGGTCAAGATCACTGCCAAGATCGGGCCAATGATCGAGCGACTTGATGACCGCGACCTTCTGCTCATATTGCTCAAACGCGTCACAAATCTCGCAAAGATACATCTGGGCAGTCGTGATGCGAGACCGCTCGGCTTGGAGAGCCGTTTGAGCCCAATCCTGCAGGGTGCTGTTCTCGCCGTCAACAATGCGGAGTAGCTCATCGAGCCCCCGCACAATCACGTGGTGGGAACTTGCCAGTGTGGCAAGGTCGTCGAATTGCTGCCTGTCGAGGCTGAGAAGATCTTGTGCGAGATCGGTTCGTTCGGAGGCCGCCTCGTTTCGTCCGCTCCGAGAAGTCAGCAAAAGCCTCGAAAGAAGGTCGAGAGATAGATTCTGAGAGAACAAAGGATCAGTTCGAATCATTGATGTTCCTTCGGCTGCGAAGAAGTCGGAGGTGCGGTTTGAATTGCTTGAGGATTGGAAGGCTGTGCGGGTGCGTTCTGAGGTTTCGGCGTCTGCTCTTGCATGGCCCCTGCGCCGCGAGGAGTTAGTGCGACCGGCGCCGTTTCCATGTGGCGTTCTCGACTGTAGGTATCCAACGCCCCATCGACTTTTCGATCACTGTCGTTCACTACTGTGAAAAGCGAGTGACCTTCAGCAGTTTGCTCAGTCGCCAGGCCTATACGGTCGTCTGCGCCCGGCACTCGCCGGGCCTTTTGATAGAAGAACTGCGCGCTCTCGAGGTCGCCTTCGTGTTCCGCTACGTACCCGCGATTATTGACAGAGAATGCGTTCCCTGGATCGAGCGAGTATGCACGACGAAAGTCCTGTTCGGCAGCGGACCAATCGTTCTGATTGGCGGCAAACACTCCACGCATGTTGAGCATTGCCGCTTGTGTCTCGGTAGAATTCGCATCACGTAGGCGTCTTTGCAACCGCTTGGCGCTCGCCGCGGCCATGTCGCTCACCGGCTTGCCTGCCCATGCGCGGTCGACCGTAACGACCACGGGCTCTGAAGAATGAGAAGTCGCCGCGAGATTGTAATTCTTCAAAGCGTTTGGATAATCGCCAATTGCTTCGTCAGCCACGCCAAGATTATTCAGAGTGAACGGATTCTGTGGATCGAGCGCGCGCGCTTGTTCCAGGAGCGCAACCGATTCGAACCCTCGATCTTGCGAGAGCATGCGCATGGCTTCAACATTCATGCGATTCACGCGCATGGGCAGATTCTGCAGTCCGTCCAATGCTGCACGCATGGGTTTGTCTTCGAGATCCTTGGTGCTACTTAGGTCTATCGGGGCATCGCAACTCTGTTTCGCTGCAAGCTCATAGAACTTGTGAGCCTGATCGAGTTCGCCCTGGTACTCTGAAACAAAGCCGAGGTTATTGAGAGTAAATGGATCCGCGGGGTCATAGAGATAGGCTTTGTAGAAGAGAGCCTCAGCTTTGGCGTATTGATGTTTCTTTACCGCATTAACCCCTTCTCGATTAAGCCGCTGAACCGGACTCAATTTGCTTGACTTGGGAAGAGTGATGGCGAGGTCCCGCCCCCATGCCAAAGGAGGCAAAGCAGCTGCGATGAGCACGCTGACTGTCATCATCAGTTTGAACGGGGCGGTCATCATTCTGAGTTGCTGAATTCCTTCTTCGAGCGCTTACACATCCACAACGGAGTTAGATGCGTATCCGGCGTGTGTGTTGCTCTTCGCGCAATTTGACAGACCACCCCAGGCACCGATTCCGCCATCAAAATGAGTGTCGAACAGTGTTGACAGGTGAGGTGTGCGCGAATGGAACGGTGGCTTGCGACGGCGATGGTGAGCGGAATCGCGATGATGTGCGGGCCAACAGCACCAGGTCAAGCGCTGGTGAACGCTCCGCAAGGGGTGACAACCGCGGCGGGAGAGTCGCTGACGCTTCCCCCGATTCCCAGCGGGAAAACCACGATCTTCGGCGGAGAAATTCGGAACATTGATCCCGTTCGAGATCAGCTCACTTTGAATGTCTTTGGGCAGCGCCCAATGCGAATTCTCTTCGACGAGAGGACCCATGTATATCTCGATGGGAAGCGGGTTCCACTCCGCAACCTGGCCGCAGTGAAGCACGCATCCGTCGAAACGACACTCGATGGCACAAACATATTTGCGGTGAGCATTCACAGTCTCTCGCAGATACCGGAAGCCGCCTACGAGGGGAGGGTGCTGAGTTATAACTCCGCGACTGGAGAGCTGATTGTCGCAAATGGACTTTCTCCCGATCAGTTCAGGGTGCTTGTGCAAAGAGATACATCGATCGTGCGTGAAGGGCAATCGTCGTTCGCCTCTGCCGCTGGCGGGGCGGGCGACCTGAAGAAGGGGTCGCTTGTATCCATCGACTTCGCGGTCGGCAGAAGTCGTGACGCCGTCGCGAACAAGGTCGAAATCCTAGCTGTGCCGGGTTCTGCATTTGCGTTCAGCGGTAACATCTCTTGGATCGATTTGCATGCAGGTCTGTTGGTCTTGACGGATCCGCGAGATCAGAAAGAGCATCAGATCGCTTTCAATGCGGCGAGTCTCCCCGAGGTCCGAGACCTCCATCTGGGTGATGGGGTACGCGTTGTTGCGAGCTATGACGGGGCCCGTTATCTCGCCAGCAAGGTTTCGGTGACGAAACCTTAGATGTTGCCATCTCGACAGCCGCCGGTTCTCGTCGCCTTCGCGCTCGCGGAAAGCCGAGACGCGTCAATTCCTTCCGCTTTCCACTTTCTCTAAGGCGAGTTGCCCGCGGCGCGTTTCACCGATGGCGCAAAACTCTGCGGCGTACATGGATCAGACCCAAGGGATTGCGCTGAAACCGGCGTCGGTGGTGTCGGAGGGGTCGCCCAGGGAACCTTGTTGAAATCGAAGAACTCCAGAAGATTCGGCTGCGCGGCATCTCGCGCCGTCAAGTGTGCCGAAGGGCCTATGAAGCGGTTCTCGACGAATTTGATGATGGCTGTGTGGTCCATCGGCGTATGGGATACATAGTGACGGCGAGTGAACGGCGAGATGATGATGTTCGGCAGCCGGAAGCCAAGCTGTGCCGCGAATCCCTGGACGGCCGCGGCATCGCCCGGGTTGGCGCCTGGCTCCGTAGATGAAAGATCGCAATGCATGGTCGCGGTCCCATTCGGGGCAAGGCATGGTTCATAGCTGTCAGGATTGACCGCAATGGATGCGATGTCCGGGATCGTTCCCAGCGCGGGACTCGTATTGTCATTGGAGTGGCCTGGAACAGGGGGAACATGATCGTACGGCCCGCCACCTTCGTCATAACTCAAAAAGAAAACGGAGCTCATCCACTCCGGGCTGGTCATCAGGGAGTTCACAATTGTCGCCACCTGAGCCTGGCCGAGCAAGATACTTTGACCGGAGCCGGGATGCTCATCGTTGTTCCCGTACCCGGCTTCGATGAAGCCGAAGCTCGGGAGGGTGCTGTTCTTTAAGTCGATGAAATACTGATACAGGGGAGCGATGTGGTTAGGGTCAATGCAGAAAGAGTTTGACGAGTCGCCGACAATGCTCGATGCTTGCGTTGGAGGCATGCAGGCTGCGCCGGACGGATTCTCGTACAAATACTGAAACGAGTACGTCAGATTGGAGAAATCGGTCGCCGGGTAAGCTGCATTGGCTGATCCAGTGCAATCATCTTCATCCAGACAGAACCCCTGTGTGACCGTGTAGTAAATCTTCCACGAGACATTGGCCTGATCGAGTTCCTGAAAGATCGTGGGGATATTCAGCTGGCCTAGACCGTCGTCGCCGCCTGGATCCTTGACGAGGCCCTGTGTCGTCCCTCCGGTGAATGTCGCGATCCGGTTGGCGATGCTCTTGCTCGCAACCGGGGAAAACCAACGATCTGACAGGGCAAATTGCGATGCCATGTAATAGTAGTAGTTGAGGAAAGTCTGATCGTAGTAGCCCATCGACCGTTGCCCGGTCGTGTCTGTGAAATTTCCGGCGCAGCTTCCGCCTGCCCCTGGTTGAGAGCAACTGCTGGCATAGCCTTCCGCGTTATGGACAAAGCCGTCCATATTGATTGGCCGGTCTGCAAGAAAGTCGTATCGATTCACGTCACCAAAGCTCGCGAGCCAATCGGAGCTCAAATCGTCCACGCATGTGCTCGTGAATTTGAAAAGCGGGAATGCCGTTCCTTGATCGTCCTCGTTATTAATCGTGCTTAGCTTGTCGTCAATTCCGTCCACTTGATAGGTTGCACCATCGTCTCCCACATCCCATCCATTCGACTGCCTGTAGGGATTCAGCATCCCAAAATAATTGTCGAACGTGTGGTTCTCTTGCAGCATGAAGATGACGTGCTGAATAGTTTGAAGCGTTGCGGCTGCTACAGTCACAGTTGTCGTTGCGGTGGCATTTGCTCCGCTGCCGGTTGCCGTCACAGTGTAGGTCGTGGTTCCGGTTGGACTGACGGTTTGCGTTCCCCCGGTGGGTTGCAGGCTATAGTTGCTTCCATCCGAACCGGCAACGGCAACCTGTGTCGCATTCGCTGCCGTAATCGTAAGGGTAGTTGAACCTCCCACGGAAATCGACGTCGGATTTGCGACGATCGTGACGGTGGCAGCACCACCCGAGGACCCTCCCGACGAGCCGGTTACCGTATACGAACTGCAGCCGCTCAAAAACACAGTTGCGGCGAGTGCGGAAAGGATGGACGGGACGATCTGCCGGCACAACCTGGTGACACTTTCTAACGACAAGGTGGCCTCCTGTGTCTCCTTCAGCTAATTCATCGTGATGGGAGCATCTGGGTCGTTCAGTGGTACGCAATCGGCTGTATCGCCGACTTTATCGTTAGCTCCGAGAGAGCGAGACCAGTGGCGATGGTCCAAAGCGAGTTCGCTTGCGTTGCGTAGCGCGCGTTTGCAGCGGTGCAGCTCAAACCAGCGCAAATAGTTGTTCGCAACGCTGGTCATCGTCATTTCCACGCCCGCCGCAAAGTTCTGCTCGGCCATCTGGCGTTCCAATTCGGGTGACTCAAGAATCGATGTGAGTCGATCGGCGAGATCCACTGCATCGCCCTGCTTGTAGAAGCGGATCGCCATGTCCTCATCCGACGCCATGGCGCGAAAATCCGGAAGATCGGCTGACACGATGGGGATTCCGTATTCGCAGGCTTGATGCGCCGGGCCGCTTGACCCGGTTGCTGAGTCATAAGGCAAAACGAGAACCGATGTCGACGCAAAGAGTTCTGGAATGTCTTTCTCGGGCACATAGCCCAGAAAGTCGATCGGGAGATGCGAAGGCTGTGCCTCGCGAATAGACTCCCAGTACCCGGCTTTCGTGTGATGATTTGCTCCCGCAACCAGGAGACGGGCATTCGGAACTCGACTTAGGACCATGGGAAAGGCGCTCATAAGCGTCTCGAGCCGCTTGTAAGTGCCCCAGTGGCCAATCGCGAGAATGCGCTTCTCTGGGTTTCCTCGCTTGGTGAAATCAGGAGGCGTGGGAACGGAGGCAAAAGTCCCGTGTGTTCCCAGAAGCACATTACGGGCCGAGTATTTGGAACGTAGAGTGCGGTGATAGCTAGGCAGCAAAACTGAGACTGAATGCGCCTTTAGGAGAATCCGCGTCGTCAGGTTGGTTGCCAAACGAAGCAGTCTTTCTTGCTTGACGCCGGCAGATCGAAAGTCGACGTGCTCGATGATGTGATGGAGTGTAATATGCGTGAAAAATCCAGCAGCGCGTGTGAGCGCCGGCGTCGAAAGACCTGCAAACGCTGCAAAGGGATTCTCGTGAGTGGCGAAGCTGGAAAAGACTAAGTTGAACCAAACGACATCCGGCTTCAGTTTCTGAATCGTCTTCAGCAGGCGGGCAGGGTTCGAAAGACTCCCGAATTTCCAGCAGCGAATGACCTTGAATCCGGGCAATTCTTTGTGCCCATCCACCTCGAGGGGGCGCCCGTGTTCATCCGTAGCAAAGTCGTAGCGGGAAAGTTCATCGCCAAGAATGGTTAGATCGACTTCGGGATTGCATTGCAGTTCGCGCGCAAGATGAAAGGCGTACTCGTTCAACTGACGCCCGCTCGGGGGAAACGTTGCGACTAGGCATATTTTCATCGTATAGCACTCTCAGAAGATGCTGATCTGCACGTAGGGCCGGAACTGCTGATTTCGGCCGCCTGTGAAATTGAAGAAATCTTCCTGCTGCACGCCAGCAGAAAAACGAATCGGGTACTTCAGCATCAGCGAACCGGTGCGGTCGCTAAACTTGCGTTGGAATGGCATTGCATAGGAGACAGAAAACGCGCTCTGAATCGCGTCATACACATGAAAGCTTCTGGTGCTGGAATAAGCGCCCGATGCTTCAATCTCCCAGTTGCGTGTCGGTGTGAAATCTACCGTGCCTGCAGGGCGCAGATTCTGTGCGTTGCCGTGGTTCGCTCCGACAATTCTCCACCCTCGCAAATCTTCCGCAACTGCACGAACATTCAGACGATCTGAGAAGCGACGCTCAATGCCGATATACGAAGACGTATAGTAGTTCTCAAAATGGACAGGCGAAAACTGCTGGTCGTTCGATCCCCAGCCGGTGATCAGAGCCGTCTTACCCCACGGTGCACCGACTCGAAAATCAATCGCTCCGGTGAGGGAGGTTGAGCGAAGGTTCGATTCTGTGAACGGCCCACTCTCGCGGATGAAGTAGCCCGACAAGGAGAGTGCATTGAAGAAAGAACTCGTGGAGACGTACGTGAATACCCGAAAGAGGTTTTGGTTCATTTGGATTGGGGAGAGGGAATCGCGGCGTAACGTTTCCTGAACGCCGACATTGAACACGGCGACCTTTGTTCCGAGCCGCGCCACAGGATTGACGCCGAAGTTGAAGTTGTAGTCGGTAGTGTCGCGACTCACGATGGAATTCGTCGCCGGTACAGAGATCTGGCCCCGCGAGTTCCGCACCTGGAAGAAGCCGGCAGGAGTGGGAACCTTTCCAAGGTGCAGGTGAAACGCGTTCGTCCACTCGCTTTGGAGAGAGGAACGAGGCGGCGGCAGCTGGGAAGTATCGGAACTGGGGACGGCAAAGGTCGCATCAAGCTTGGAGTCGAGAACGTAGACCGTCGAATCCTCAAAGATCGGTTCGAGCGCGAAGTTGGAAAGCAGGCTGAGGGAGGGAGTAACGCGCAGTCCTTCATCTGCGCCTGCTTCCAGCATGCTTTGCTCGGTACTGTCATCGGCGCCACCGGCATTTGCAGCCTGTGCAAACGAGGTGAGAGCCTGCGCTCCCAGGTGTTCCTGTCGAAAGACGTTGGCTTCAGCGATCAAATATTGGTAATCAGAGGTGTCGTCGCCTTCCGCACTGACTGCGGCGAGCTCGGCCTGCGCCCGAGCCGTGTCTCCGACCGCCAGATAGTTATTGGCCAGGCCAACCCGCACACGTGCGTCTGGAGCGCCCGCCAGCCTGGCCCGCTGAAGATAAGAATCGGCTAGGTCGTACTCGTGGGTTGAACGAAGAACATCGGCCGCAGCAATAAACTCGTTGCCGCTTGGAGGCGCTGCATCTCCCGCGGCAGCTTCCATCCAGCCAAGCGCGATTTGCCTCTTCGCGTCTTCAAAGCGATCCTGTTGCGCCATCAATTGTGCGATCGCCAGACGAGCTCCAATGCGATCGCTGTTCGGTTCTCCCAGAGCTTTCCGATACTGCTCCATGGCGCTTACTTCGTCGCCAAGGGTACTGAGTGCATCGCCCGTGAATACGAAAACCTGGGAGCGCTCGATTGGCTGGGCGGCCTGCGCGTGCTGTTCGGCCAGTTCAACATAGTGCAGCGCATTGTCGCGCTCATCCAGATTGGCGTAGGACCGAGCAAGAACCGCCTCTACATTCGGGTTGTCGGGAGACAGTTTCTCCGCGATCTCAAGTTCGTCATTTGCTTCGCTGAAGTGCCGTTGTGCAAAGAGGGAATTCCCGAGGCCAAAATGAAGTCCGCCGTCATTCGGCGTGTAGTTGAGGGCAGCGCGATACTCGGTCGCAGCCTTGGACAACTGATCCTGACGTCCGTAGGCCGTGGCTCGAATTACGTGGATGTCGCGGGAATCTCCCATCGCTTTTTCCGCAAGCTCCGCCTGGTGCAGAGCAGCCTGGGGCTTCGAGAGATCGATATCCGCATACGCGAGCCCAAGATGAGCCTCGCCATCGCTTGGTTCTCTCTTGAGCGCTTGTTCGAAATCCGCGGCAGCGGGGGCAGGCTGATGCAGGTCGTTCAGCATGTATCCCCGGTTTACATAAGCGGTCACCACGCTCGGGTCACGGCGCAAGACCTCGGTGAAATCAAGGCGCGCCTGTTCGCTGAGACCTTCATGTTTGTGGACATAGCCCTGAAGCAATGGGATATCCGGTTCCTTGGGGAGAACGTTCTCGTACTTCGTGGTCAGCGCAAGGAGTTCGTCGTATTTGCCGAGATGCAATAAGTCATATCCCAGATAGACAACAACATCGCGATCTTGTGGCAGGGCGTTGATTGCTCGACGGCCGACGGCAGCAGACGCCTGATATTGGCCGGCAAAGCTCAAATAGCGCTCCTCTTCGCGAAGTACCTGGGGCTCGCCCTCCATCCCTTTTGTGACTCGGCCCAACCACTCTTTTGCGGTGGGAAGATCATGGGCCTCGATAGAGGCATTCATTCCTCCCGCGACGATCAGAGCATTGTGAGAAGTAAGCCGATAACCTGCGCTGTAGGATGCCTCAGCCTTTGCATACTGATGCAGGGCCGTATAAAGATCACCGAGAGCGAGGTAGGAAGTGTAGAGAGAAGGTTCGGCTTGCTGGAGCCGCTCGAAGTACTGGATGGCATCCTTATGATTTCCCGCAGCACGAGACGCGTAGCCAGCCGAGATCAGGGCATACCGATTGTTCGGACTTACGGCGAGAATCTGCCGATAGACTGCGATTGCAGCGTCGGTCCGTCCCAGCTTCATCAAGATATCGCCGTCAAGTTGCAGTGCGGCGGGATCCGAACGATTCAGGGCAAGCGCGTGTGTGATGTCATCCGAAGCACCGTCGAGGTCGCCCGAGTCGGACTTGATGAGCGCACGGAGCCTAAGAAAGCCGCTTTGCGATTGTTCCGATGCGCTCACCTGGCCGATCGCGGTCGTGGCGATCCCCAATTCCTGGCGCGCTGCAGCGTCGCGACCGAGCGTCTGATCAAGTGACAGCAAGTTCATATGAAATTGGATTCTGTAAAGAGGGCCTTCCGCAGGAGCCGCGGGCAGGTGTGCGAGTGCGGTATTGTATTCGGCAATCGCGTCGTCGTTGCGTTCTTGCAACTGCGCAATCTCCCCGGCAATCGCATGCGCTTTGTAGCTCTGGGGGTTGATTGCTGCTGCCCTCTCAAGAAACGTATGCGCTTGCTCGAGTGAACCGCTCGCGACCTCTGCCTGTGCTGCCGAGAGCTGGAGAGCAGCGTCCTTTGGCGACGCGTCGGCGGCCTGATGATAGAGCATCGCGGCTTCGCTGGCCTTTCCATCGAGCTGATAGGTGTAAGCAAGTTCGGCGACAACATCCGGTTGTGGATTGCGAATCCCCTTTAAGGTGGCGATCGCTTGAGAGTAATCCCCGCTGTCGCGGTAGTAGCCTGCCATGGAACGACGTACTTCCGGATTGGTTGGATCGCGGTGCTCCGCCATCTGCAGATAATGGTTGGCAAGGTCGGTTTGCCTGGTCTGTTGATACGCCAGAGCGAGCAACAGTTCTGATCGTCCGCTGGGCTGGAGTCTTTCTGCTCTCGTCACATACTTAATCGCGTTTGCAAAATCCTTTGAGCGCAGATAAATATTGCCGAGCAGAAGCGCATCGTTCACACGAGTGGGGTCAGACGAGAGCACCTGCTTGAGCAGCCGTTCCGCATCCGCATTCTGGCCCATCAAGCTATAGACCTGGGCGAGGCCAGAGATACCGTCGGATGCTGACGGACGCAAATGAAGCCCCCGCCTGTACGCGTCCACCGATTCCGCATAGTTCCCGTTGAGCCGAGCGGCATAGCCGAGCAAGAACCAGAGTTGCGGATCGTTCGGTGCGGCCTGCGTCGCACGCCTCGCGAGCTCATATGCTTGCGCATGCTGTCCCTGTTGAAGAGCGAGTTGTGCAGCACGCGCAATCCGCGCATTCTGGATGTTCGATCCCCAGCCAAGCGACTCACTGCTTGTCTCTCCGGAATGTGCTTGGCTTCCTGGCTTATTTTGAGAATCTGACCCGACCTGGTAGGTTTGGGCATCCATAACACAAGCCAGTGCGGCGATCGCGATCACGAGCACAGCCTTCAGGAATCCAAGTCTAGATCGAGCAATCAAAGAATTCACCAGGCCCCAAAATTCACGTTGGACAATTTGATTCGCAAATCTCCCGTACTGTTGGCCACATGAAACTCATTTCCGCTTTTCCGCACGCCGTTTGTGCAGATCCAAGTTGTAAGCAGCTACCGAAGCAACCACTAGAAGCGGTTTGTTAATCCAATGTGCAGCACAATCGCCGCATCGTCTCCGTCCAAGCGCGGAGCGGGGCGGGAACATGATCCCGCCGCCAAAGCACATTTCGATTGCATCAAAGGACGCTACATCGAGAGGATTTCGTGCAGATATCAGATTCGAAGGATGCTTCTCAACGTCCTCTGCCCATCAGTGTTCTTTTGCTGGCGGCGGTGGCGGTTCACCTGCCACTGCTGATGATGAAACTGCCGCTGAAGTCTTACGACACAAATTTCCATATATTCTTTGCGTCTCACTATGCGCACCATTGGTTTGACCCCTGGAATCCAAAGTGGTACGCGGGATTCTCTCAGACCACGTATCCACCGTTGCCCCAGCAATGGATCGCGCTTTTGTCACGAGTGGCCGGACTGGATATGGCTTATATGGCTGTGCAACTCGCAGCCATTTTGCTGCTGGTGGTTGGGATTTATCGCTTCGCCTCCCTATGGGTCAGTCCGCGCGCGGCTTCCTTTGCGGCACTCGCAGGAGTGTTTCTGGGGTCGGAGAGCTTTCTGGTCTACTCAGCGGGACAGCTCGGCACCACTTCTGCCGCGCCGATTTATCTGAACGCTCTTCCCTTCCTCTATGAGTGGCTTCGTCGCGGAAGGATGACGTCGTTCTTCAAGGCGAGTCTTCTGCTCGTTGCAGCCGCGGCTGCGCATCATGCAACTCTGCTGTTCGGATCGGTGTTCTTTGCGGTGCCGGTTGTGGTCCTGGTTTTCCTTGATGGCGAGAAAGAAGAAGGTGTCTCGGCAAGTGGATTCGTAGGCAGACTTGTCGCCATCGTGTTGGTGGTCGCGGCCGCGATAGCGGTTGTTTTGCTGCCATTTTGGATCGCGCTCATTCACTATCCAGTCACGCAAACGCCGATTCCGCACCCCAGTCGCGCAAACTACATCCTGAGCCCGCAGTGGGGGCTTAATTACTTCGTTATTCCCTACGGGGCTCTGATCCTTGCGCTTCCCTTTATCTTCATTCGCGGCTCTGTGGTGACTCGACTGCGCCCGCTCCTCCTCGGGTTTTGGGTCGCGTTCCTCTTGGGGCTAGGTGGAACTACTCCAGTCGGCCATTTGCTTTTAGGCCGCGCTTTCGACGTGCTGACAATGGAGCGCTTCAGTTATTGGGCGACATTGCTTGCCTTGCCGATTGTCGGAGCTTTGGTTCTGGACGTGATCGAGCGCTTCCGCACTCCCGGAATGTTCACTCTTGCCGCCCTGGCGACGCTGACTTGCGCCTTGGCTATTGCCTGGTCCACGTATCGGCCCGCAGATGGAGAGGACTTCAAGGTCGATTCGGTGGCCTCATGGCTGAATCGAGACGGACATGACCAATATCGTTACATCACGCTTGGCTTTGGGAACAAGATTGCGCGTTTGGCAATGATGACCGACGCAGGAAGCGTGGACGGAGAGTGGAACTCCGGCAGAATGCTACCCGAATTAACTCGGTATGGCGGCGCAGAGTTGACGAGCTCGAAGTATTTTGGCAAGCCCGGCCTTGATGCACTGCGCGCGATGTTGATGCATGCCGACCACTACGGCCTGAAGTGGATCTTCGTGCGCGACCGCTACTACGATCCGCTCCTCGCATTTGCAGGCTGGCGGCCGGTTGACAGCCTGGACGATCAGACGATTACGGTGTGGAGCAAGGATGGAGTGCCGCCCGCAATGCCCGTCAATGCCCCGCAAATACCGCCGCATTGGCAGGGAGTTCTGTGGGGAACTCTCCCATTCGGGAGCAGCATCCTAGCAATTCTCGTTCTTTTCATTCCCGAAGGGCGGCGGACGCGGGAAACAGCTCGAACCTATTCCGTCATTCCTGAAAAGGAGTTTGCGGCCGGAAGGATGGCATCGTGATGAAGGGAACACTGCTCGCGGTCTTTCTCTTTGTCGCGACCATCGCGCTCGTTGCGATTGGAACCATCTGGCCGGTTCCGTCGGCAGCTGCCTATGCCGGAGGCATGGGGTTTCCTGAAACGCCCACCACTCCAGAGGCCGCGGCGACCGATCTGGGAAACCAAATCCGCGCGCAGGAGTGGGAGAAGGCCTACCAAAGCTTTGCCAACAAAGCGCAGTTCACCCAGCAGGACTTCGTAAGCGATGTGAAGGGTAAATTTCAGAGCCTTCGCAGCGACGCGACGCTGAATCATTTTGAAGTATTCCCGTTGCACTCCGACACCGATCAAGCACAGGTCCGACTAAAGCTCTATTGGTCGACTGTCGTCGGGACATCCGTGACGACTCGAGATCTACACATGATGAAGAACGGAGATCGCTGGGAACCCGAGTGGCCTATTGAGAAACAGGCGCCCGTTCCTCCCCAGGTAATCCCAGTGAACTATCTCCGCTGGGACGTCATTTATCGTGGTGCGGGAGATGATTGGGGTACGCAGGACGTGGATGCGCCGCATGTGCGCATTATCGACATGCATCCGGTGGAACGCGCGGATGGCGTGGTTGTCATGGGCGAGATCCTGAACGAGGACGTCGTGCCCGCGTACGTGTCGGTCGCCGCTACGCTTCTTTCTAAGAATCAGACGCCAATCGCCACAGAAGGCAGCTTTGACAAGATTTCTCACGTCCTTCTGCCAAAACAGATCACACCCTTCTATATTCTCTTTCCCGATGCGTCGTTGTCCGAGGTTGGCAGCGTGCGCATGACGCCCTTTTCAACGCTCGTTCCTGCATCGGCGGATCCTGTCATCGAAGTGGATGGCGAGAAGCTGAATCCCGCGCCGGACCCATCGCTCACTGGTCAGTTGATCAATCAGAGCGGGCGCGTGGTTAACGTTGCCCATGTGCTGGGAACGTTCTACGACAAGAACGGCCAAGTTGTTTGGGTCGCCGATCAATACGTGGATCGTGCGTTGTTGCCGCAGACACCGGTTCCTTTCAATGTTCATATTCCTGAAGATCTCGCGAAAAACATCAGTAGCCAGCGCACCGTTGTCGCCTCGTACAGCTTCGAGGGATCGATATGAGAGGCAGCCGCACTGCTCTCTTCACCGCGATGGCCATTGTTGCTGGGCAGTATGCGATGGCGCAAAGCGGCGCGTCCGTTTTTCCAGCGAAACTTGAGGCAGGTTCCGCATTCTCCGCAGTATTTCCTGGGACCGGCAAGGCTACTCTCTATATCGTCGGACCGGAAGGGGCAGTTAAGAGAGACGTTGAGCTTGGAGCGTCGACGATCTTTCCCATCGGCTCTCTCTACAACGCCGGTCACTATCTGGCATTCCTCGCGGGAGGGTCCGCGAACACCACCTATGAATTTGACGTTGTGCCGGCAAGCAAGCCCGCGGAGCTAAGCTTTCTGGCGAGACCCTCACGCCTCCCGGTCGACATGCCTGGCGGCATCACCGGGGCGCTGTATGTCTTCGATGCATATCACAATTTGATTACCAGGCAGATACCCGTCCACTTCGAACTGTCCGGTCCTTCCGGAGAGAAACAAATCCATGACGAGTCAACCCGTGATGGGGCGGCGTGGACAGCCATGAACTCCAGTCCACATCAAGGCGTCGACAAATTCTCGGCAGAGGCAGGGAGAGTCTCAAGTGTTCGTGTGATTCGGCAGTTTCCCGGCGATCCTTGCGGGTTGAAGATGAGCGCGAGCCCTTCAGGAGACATGCTCCAGCTGGTGACGGAGCCTGTTCGAGATTGCAATGGCAATGCCGTGCCGGATGGCACGGTGGTGACCTTTACAGAAACGTACGATGGCGCGGAATCCACGGTGGATGTGCCTTTGAAGCGCGGAATTGCGCAGGTCGAGATGCCATCCCACAGCGGGGCCATGATTTCCGTTGCGAGTGGAGTTGTCTTGGGGAATCAGATCCGGTGGGAGCGATAGGCCATGTGGAGAGTCTTCGCTGTTGGGTGCGCGCTCACTCTTGGAGGCTTGGCATATGCGAGTGCGCAGCCTGAGGTGCGGGTTGAACCGCTGAATCTCGCGGGTACGCGCAATCTCCAACAACAGACTGCATCCGCTGCGGTTCGAGATTACCTTGAGTCCTGGCAGGCACTGACCGCGGCATTTGCGCAGAATCGTGCCGCTCTGCTGGACCGGGATTTTGTGGGGATCGCCAGGCAAAGGCTGGGCAACACAATGCAACAGCAGAGTGAACTCGGGTTGCGTACTCAATATCGAGATCTGGGGCACGACATCCGAGTTGTCTTCTACTCGCCGGAGGGGCTGTCGCTGGAGCTGGAGGACTATGTCGAATACGATATCCAGCTTTTTGATCATGGCAGCTCAAAAGGTCTACAGCATATGAAAGCGAAATACGTCGTTGTCATGACTCCCGCCGAAACTCGGTGGCGAATTCGAGTGTTTCAGGCAGAAGCACAGTAAGAGAACTGCATCAAATTGAGTTGCCGGATAAGTGCACACCGACACGTGCGTCATTTCAACTTCAGGAGCTGCGGCATGGTCTCAGTTGTCGTTCCAATCTATAACGAGGAAGAACTCATCGAACGTTTTCATGAGGCAGTCTCGAACGCCTTGCAGAGGGTCGTGGATGAATGGGAAGTCGTCTACGTGAACGACGGATCAACCGATTCTTCTCTTGAATTGCTCAAAGGGCTCCAGGCCTTCGACGCCCATGTCGTCGTTGTCGAGCTTTCGCGCAATTGGGGTCACATGGGGGCCATCTCCGCGGGGCTGCACACGGCGCGCGGCCGAGCCGTGATCTTGATGGATGGAGACTTCCAGGATCCTCCGGAAATCCTGCCCCAGTTGATCGATGCCTGGCGGGAGGGCGCAGAAATCGTGGTTGGTGTGAGAAGGAGCCGTCAAGAGCGACGTAAGGTTCTCGCCAAATTGTTCCCCCTCTTCTATCGTGTGTTGGGCGCTCTCTCCGACTATCCGATTCCTTTGAACGCTGGAATCTTCAGCTTGATGGATCGGAAGGCTGTGGATTCAGTGAATTCCATGGGGGAGAAAAGCCGCTACCTTCCTGGCCTGCGCGCATGGGTCGGCTACCGGAATGCAGTTGTGTACTATGACCGCCAAGACCGGCTCGGTGGCGAGGGCAAGCTTTCCTTTGTGAGCCGCATCAAGTATGCGATGGATGCAATCGCAAGCTTTAGCTACAAGCCGTTACGTCTGAGCTTTGGTTTATTCTGCTTCGCGACCTGCATGGCTGTCATCTTCCTCTCGGCGATGCTCTTTTCAACGAGCGCGCTGGAGTCTGTTGGTTTCGGGATCGCTTCTTGCGTTTTCTTTGTGGGTGGTCTCTTGCTGCTGTGCCTCGGAGTTCTCGGCGAGTATCTTGGCCGGGTCTATGATGAGGTGCGGAGTCGCCCGCTCTCAATCATTCAGGAGGTACACCGCGCCGCGGAGGTTCCAGTTCAAGTGGGTTTGATGGCCGTCCAAGGAACCCCGTACGAAGGACGGAACGCGACCGAAGCAGCCTAGCTTGCTGAGACTTTGCTGTGCTCCTGTGCGTCGCATGCGACCAGGTTACTGCGTCTTATTCGAAGCCGAAGCCGAAGCCGCTGTATCGGCGGCTTTTTCCGGCGGTGTCTTGCAGGTCGGAAGACCGTGCTCGATCGCAGTACCTTCTTCGTAATCGTTCCAGGTTTCAATCATGACAAACGGCGGAGGGTCATTTGCAGGAAAGTCTCTGCGCCAGAAATTGAAGGTGTCGGTGAAGGTCTGCCCGCACCGTGCGGAGATATGCCGGTTAAGACCCCAGGAGGCGCGGCTATCATCAAACGTCGCCCAGGCACCTCCGACGATGATTTTGTTTGCGTACTTTGACTGCATGGTCAGATAAAAGTTGTGAAGGTATTGCTCGCCCCAATTGCTGCCGTCAGCTGCCCATCCCCGGTCACCAGGACTGATCCATGCATAGAAGCCGTCGAAGGCGTCCGCATTGGGCCCGGGAAGATTCTCATCGATGAGCAGAGGGGCCGGATTCCAGTGACTCACGGAAGCACGCACTTTGCTCCAGTCCGTGTGTCCACCCTTGGGGAACACGAAAATGATAGGTCGCCCGTCGTAAGTGAGATAGGCAGAGTGTCCAGGTGCGTTGGAAGAGAGGTAGTTCTGACGAAATTCAACAAAATCGGCGATCGCTTCGTCGGTCGCGCCATCTTCTGCGTCGGTTTCGTCGTACATCATTGCAATATGGAATTTTTGCTTTTGCGCGATCGATTGCATCAGGGCATAGCTGCGATCGATGAAGGGTTCTCGATCCCCATACCAATCGACCACGAACGCGGAGATCCCGAGCGACTTTGCGTGTCGAATTTGAGCCTTGATCTCTGCTGGATCATGTGAAGAATATCCCACCGAGATATGCCTCGGATGACCGAACCAGGCTTCATAGACGGCAAGCACTTCGGGCGCGGCTCCGACGGCCCTGTGCTGGAGCGGGCCCAATTTGCCGGAATCGGGACTGGAGCACCCGTGCTGGAGCAATAAGACACAAAGAAAGACTGCACTTGCGCGATTCAACATGAGTTCACTCAGATTAGAAGCGGAAGGTTAGACAATGGGTTGTCGAGATGCCAGTCTAATTCTGGATCGACTTGTTTGGAGCAGCCGCACTCCCGGTTCCGGCATCGAATAAGTGTCATCGATTTGAGTTCTGCGCAAGATTCCAATCCATTTGCAGCGCAGCGAACCGGAGTCCTAGTGCGTTGAACGGCGGGATCCACAATGCGAGATCGCTCCAGGCCCGCATCCTTTCGGGAAGCGCTGTCCTCCTTTCCGGCTCGGGGCTCACGACCGCCGTCAATCTCGCCTACAACATTCTGGTCGCGCAGTTCCTAGGCCCCAAAGGATTCGGACACGCAACGGTCGTCTATACCCTGCTGACCGTCCTGTCGGGGATCACGCTCTCCTTCCAGATCATCTCCACCAAACTCGTTGCGCAACAAGCCTCACCGGAAGCAATGAGTGCGGTCTATCGCTGGTTTCATGGGGCGGCCTGGGCCTGCGGCCTCTTCATCGCAGCCCTTCTTCTCATCTTCCGCGTTGGGATTTCAAGCTATCTCAACCTTCCGGACCCTCTACTAGTCGCCCTGCTTGCCCTGGGCGCCGCGTTCTATATCCCCCTCGGCAGTCGTCGTGGCTTCATTCAAGGCACGTACGGGTTCCGCAGCCTTGCCACCAACCTGGTTCTCGAAGGCATCGTTCGGCTATGCGGATCTTTCCTGCTGATTCTCGCCGGCTTCGGAGTACGGGGAGTCATTGCAGCCAATGCAGCTGCCATTGCGGTTGCCTACTTTGCGGCCGCACCGAAACTCGCACAGCGCATCCCGAATCCGATTTCTACCTCCTTCGCGATACGGGAGACCTGCTATGCTCTGGTATTTTTTTCCGGGCAGGTTCTGATCAATAACAGCGATATCGTTCTCGTCAAGCATTTCTTTCCCGCGAAGTTGGCTGGTATTTATGCGGCCATCGCCATGGTGGGCCGCGTAATCTTCTCCTTTTCTTCAGCTGTTGTGAATACGACGTTCCCCTTGGTTGCCGGGACACGCGATGAGGAAAGAAAGGATCTCCGCGTCATCGCAACGGCCTTGTTGCTGGTCTTCGGAATTGGGTCGATTCTCGCATTCGGCTTGTGCATTACTCCTGCCTGGATGTGGGCTGCATTATTTGGTTCAGGCTTCCAGATCGCAGGTGGAAACAGCCTCCCTGGTCTTTTGGCTCTATATGCCCTTACAACCGTTATCTATTCGCTCAGCGTGGTGATCATCACCTTTGAAATGTCTTATAAAATCGCTAACACGAGTTGGGTTCAGCTGGCATTCAGCGGGGTGTTGATCGCCGGAATCTGCCGCTTCCATTCCTCGTTGCAAGAGGTCATTCTCGTTCAGCTTTATTTGATGGCGCTTCTTTTTGCGTTCATCGCAATTCCGTTTCTTATTCATTCACTCACGAATCCAAAGGATCTTCTCACCACCGGAGGGTCGTGCCCTATTCGGCTGGTGCGGAGGGTTGCAGAGAATGAGGTGGTTGCCGAGTTTCTGAAAAGCGATTTTAGTAATCCGGCATTTGAAAACTACCAGGAAACGATGCGCGACATGGTCGCTCATCCGAATCTCAACGACCCGACAGAAAATGCAAAACGCCGCGCCCTGCTGTTCTTGCGTCACCTCGCGTTGTGGAAGGAGCTTCCCGACGACACGCAATGGTACCAAGTCGAAATCAGCGAGCCGGACCTCAAGCATATTCGTGTGTTTCCCCGCGCTCATTGGCGAAAAATGGCGCGGGGCAGTTTCTCGATCACCGAAGTTGCCGAATATCTTCATGTCCATCGCGATGTTTTTGAGTCGCGATTCCTCACAAAAATCAGGTCGATCAGCGATCAATTATGCCACGAGGAACCGGAATTCGGTGCCGTAATCCTCATCGGCATAGACGAAGACAGGCCGTTGGCCATCCTGGATGGAAACCATCGACTGGTTGCGGCCATGCTTTCCAACCCCCATCAGCTAAGGAAGCTGACCTTCATATGTGGTCTCTCCGAGAAGATGACTGAGTGCTGCTGGTACAACACGAATCTGTTTACACTTTTCCGTTATGCGGCGAATGTGATGGCGCAGACTGTGCGAAATCCCGAAGCTGAGTTGGAGCGCATTTTGCAAAGTGTCGGTTAGTTGCATGAAAGGTCGGGTCCGTGAGGGCGCGACACGGTGGTCTCCAAGAACGTATTTGTCGCGTGGTCACTATTCAATTGCAGAGAGGATCTATCAATGGACCGATTTGTCCGTGCAGTATCGGTGATGCACCTGCCAAGCCCGATGAGTTCCGAAGCTGAGCGCGTCTTTCTGTTGGAATTGAGAAGGGCGTCCGATGTGAACCGTCCCCGGATTGTCGTGAACTGTGCGAGTTTCAGCGAAGGAGGCGCTCCGGCCGTCCGCCTCCTGCTGCATTGCCTGGAAGAGGTGATGAAGCGGAACGGTGATGTTCGCCTTGCGGCCCTGCCTGATGCGGCAAGAGTAACGCTGCGCTCTGCGGGGCTGGAAGGTCTTTTCAGGATCTTTGAGTCCGACGTCGACGCAATCAGAAGCTTTCAACAGCACGGTACGCCTGAACAAGCGATGGTATGCAGATCTTCGATGCGAGTGCCGGCAGCCGAAAATGCAGCGTAGCGACAGATGGCTGGGCAAGAGAATCGCGGGGCTGCAAGAAAGCGGATAAGGAAAGTGCAATGAAAAAAGCGAGTTGGTTTACAAGACAAATTGCGAGATGCCTGCTCCTGTGGATGGTGGTGCCATTCAGCACGAATGGAGAAGCACGCGCTCAACAACCTTCGAGCAGTGCCTCGCAAGGTGCGGCAGGCCAGTCCACTCAAAGTCAAACCGATTTGGAGGGAGGGTCGAGCAGCAAGACGGCTCAACCTATTCCGGATGCGCCGGAAGCCCAGAGTCCAAACCAAGGCATCGCGCCAGACGGGACCCAACCAGCCTCGGGGGGCGACCAACAACCTTTAGGGGTTGCGGCTGCTCCGTATACGAGACCGACGGGTGTTGCCGGTTCCAGGCCCGCGGGCGCTGTCATTGCGCCGGCCAGGCAGAGACGCGTACGCACCATACTGATCAGTATTGGGGTTGTCGTGGCAGCCGGCGTGGCGATCGGGACGGTTGCTGGATTGTCGCACGCAAGCCCAAGCCACGCCAATTGATTACCCGCTGCGCTACGCAATGAAAGGAGCACGAACCGAGCATGTTCAAGGCAAGAACCCAACGGCGAACCGTCACCGTAAGCTTTTCTGGCATCGACGGCGCGGGGAAAAGCACGCAGATCGCCGGGTTGCGCTCGCGATTGATCGAGGCGGGTTTTCATGTTGAGGTGATGACCTTCTGGGAGCACGTTGCGCTCTTCACTCGCGCTCGGGAGTCTGCCGGGCACACGTTGTTCAAGGGTGACAAAGGCGTAGGCACACCCCTGAAGCCAATCCTGCGGCGAGACAAGAATGTGCGCAGCCTGCCTATGGCAGCGATCCGTCTCGTGCTCTATGCGCTTGATGCGGTCTCGGCATGGATCGTTCTCAAACGTGCGCAGCACGCTCAAGCGGATGTCCTGATTCTTGATCGATGGACCTACGATGAACTGGCAAACCTGAATCTGGATCGTTGGATGAATAGAGCCTATGTCCAGGTCATCTCTAGGTTGGTCCCGCGACCCGATATCAGCTTCGTTCTCGACGCCGAACCAAATGAAGCGCGCGCGCGGAAGCCCGAATATCCCATTGAATTCCTGGTCGCCAACCGTGCCTCTTATCTTCGACTGAGCACCTTGATTCCTTTGTTGACCGTGCTCTTGCCCGGCTCCCTGGATGAAACAGAAAGGACTGTGGCGGATCGGGTTATGAGTGCGATGGTGACAGAAAGCGGAGATGTGAGAGTAACAGCGATGGACCTTCACGCCTGAGTCGCGGAAGGATGAATGAGTCGGGAAGACGAGCAATCTGACTGCCAATGTTGGGGTGTGAGACTCACGCTGGACGGATTGTCTGCATCAAATCTCCATGCGTCATGGAGTGTAAGCTTGTTTCGCATCTCGAACGTGGCGATCCACTGGAAAGGGTCACGCAATGCAAGCCATTGGAAGGTGTCTGAATGTCTTTCTTCTTTTCATTGTTTTTTGCGCTTATGCTTGTGATGCGCGTGCGGCTTCCTGCACCACCCAATCTCAAATGACTGCCCCGCAGCGCACAGCGCTGTCGAGCGAGGCACGGACTCTCCTCGGGCAGATGCAGAACGGAGATACTCAGGGACTACGCTCGAACACGATCCCCGCGGTTGCAAATGATTTCTCCGGAATTGCCGCTTCCGTACAATATCTGAAGCCGCTTATTCAAAATGCCGCGGTGACCGTCGATAACCTCTATATCCTCGATGCTTCTACACAGCCAGCCGGAGTAGCGCGAAGCGATTTCTATTGTGGGCAGCCGGTCGTTGCACTCAACTTTACGAATCTACCGGCCGGTATGTATGCGTTGACGATTCTTCACGCCACAGGCGTTCCGCAACCGCAACAGGTTTCGCTCATCCTGGCAAATGCTGGCCCCGGTCAAGGTGATAAGTGGATGTTTGCCGGCTTGTTCATTAAACCGATGGTCATGGCAGGTCATGATGGGCTGTGGTACTGGACGTCGGCAAGGGACTATGCCCAAAAGAACATGGACTGGAATGCCTCGCTCTACTATCGCATTGCGATGGACCTCCTCAACCCGCTCGACGCGCTTTCAAGTCCCAATCGGGAGAAGCTCGAGCACGAAATGGATAAGGTAAAGTCTGCCAGCCTTCCCGGTGCAACTCCGACTCTATTGGCGGCGGCAGGGCAGAACTATTCGGTGACTGGGATCGGCACGACGACGGCATTTGGCGGACTCGATCTGGACGTGCACTATGCTCCCGACGCGAGTCAGGCCGCCCAATTGCACGATCCGCCGGCAGCGCGTCAGCAAGTAGTGAACATGATGACGGCGTTGCTCGAGCAGCATCCCGAGATCCATCAGGCGTTCCATGGCATTTGGGTCCACGCTGACCAGGGGCAGACGTCGGTGTTCGCTCTTGATTTGCCTATGGATGGGATACCCGGCGGCTCATCCATGAGTCAGCACCCTACTGCACACTAGCTCGCTGCAGGGATTGCCTCAAAACTTCAACTCCAAAGCTGGACGATAGCTATGCGCCAGGCCAAGCGCGGCCACGCGCCCCCGGCGCGCGCCGCCCAGGTCACCGAGCGAGGCTTCAAGGCGCGCCAGTCGCGTATAAGCCACAAACGCCGGCGCTTCTTCGCTTTTTGCTGCGCTTGCGAGGTACTGCCGAAACATTTCGACGGCAAAGCTCGGTTCCAGGTTGTGTTGGGCGAGCATGGATGCGCCGTTGAAGAGCGCAACCGCGGCTTGCCGGTCCGCCTCTTCTGCTTTCACACCCGATCGCAAAGCCGAGTTCATCTCTGACCAGCGTTCGTGCCGGTAGTAGAAGCTGGCAAGTGTCATCCAACGGTAGGCCGGGTGCTTGCTTGTTGCGAGAGCCAGTTTCAGTTCACGCTCCGCGGTCGCATAGTCCTTGCGCGACTCCGCCGTGCGCCCGCGCAGTTCGTGTGCGCGCTCGGGATCAAGCCGGTCCAACTCCGCGGCCACTTGATCCGCCTTGTCCGCTCCTCCACCCACCACGCCGGGGGCTTCGTAGTAAAACTCGCCCAGGTCGGCCATGGCGGGGGCGTTCCGAGCGTCGAGCTGAACCGCCTCTTCGAATTCGGCTCGGGCGCGCTTCGCCATCGAGAATGCCGACAGAAACGAAGCTCGATCGGCCTTCTCGCCCAGGGCACGGCCGAGCCACATGTGATAGTCCGAGTTTTGTCCTTCCAGATTCACGGCCTGCTGGCATTCGGTTGCAGCGGCATCCCATTGTTCCAGAGTGAAAAACACTCTGCATCGCAGGTTGTGGACCTCTGCCGATGGCGGAAGCGAGTCGAGCAAGCTAAGGGCAGTATCCGCCTCACCTGCCTGTAGGGCAGAATTGGCTTGCGCCAAGGTGTCGGTTGACGCCTGCGCCGGCAAAGCCCACGCGACGATCCCCATGACCAGCAGCAGACATGCCTGAAGCTTCTCTCGCACCAGAGTCTTTGCACCTATCTCAAAGTTAGATGGCCCGCCGTAGCCGTATCGGGACTTTCGCACAATCGAGTGGCGCCTTAGCCTTTTCCCAGAACGACGAGTGTGACGCCGATCGTTACCAGCAGCACGCCGACCCACCGCCAGAAGGTGACACGTTCCCGAAGAAAGATCACTCCGCCAAAGGCCCCGGCCACGTAGCTCAGCGCCGTCACCGGTACGACAAAACTCACGTTGTACATTGAAAGAGCACCCAGGAGCGCGAAGAAAGCGAGAGCCATCATCGCTACACCCGCCCACATCCACGGCTGACGCAGAGCGCGCAGAGTGACCTTCACAATCTCGACGGGATGAAAGCTGTGCGCTTCGCCAACGCTCTTCATGGCGCGCGATACGCAGAGTTCGCCTCCTGTCCCTGCCGCCACAATCAGGCCAAAAAGGATAAAATTCACCATCTCAGCGCCTCCTCGCAGGCTCAGGATGAGTGGTGCGTGGCCCGGTACGGCTGACGACAAATACCCCCAGGCAGATGATGGCGATGCCGGCCCAGCGAAGCGGAGAGACTCGCTCCCCCAGCATCAGGTATCCCAGAACGGCGACCACTCCATAGGCCACCGAAGATGCGGGTTGCACGAAGCTGTAGTCAGCCCAGGAAAGCACCAGCATGTAGGCGACAAAAAAGGTGATGAGAGAAGCGATCCCCATCCAGATAGGAATCGTTGTGAAGATTCTCAGGGCAGAATGCAGCATCTGCGAAGGCGGCCAAAGAAGCAGGGGGTTGACCTGTTTCATGCCTTTACTAAGAAAGACATTCCCCACCGGGCCGGCAATCACCATGATCAGAATCATCAGAAAAGTCTTGAAGTGCAGGGGCGGGTGAGCCACCTCGACAGGTTTCTGCTCTCTCTCATTGAGGGATTCTGTAAGCACCTTCATATTGTATAGAATCTGCTTTTCCGAGCGCCTCGCGTGGAACTCGCCGCCTTGGGCAGGAAATGCCGGTTATTCATCCAGCTCTTTTCTTACTTGCCGCCGATTTCAGGTTGTAAGCTGATTAGACGTGCCACCCTGTTGCTCTCTGTCCCAATGCGAATAGCAATCCTTGCAATATCCGCGATCCCGTTTGTTTACTATTGCATCGCGCTCTTTAGTATTGGCCGGTTCTTCCGCTCGGCAAAGACCGCTGCCAATGGATTTGTCCCTCCCATCAGCAATCTGAAGCCCGTGCGCGGTCTCGATCCGGAAGCCTACGAGAACTTCGCCAGCTTTTGCCGGCAAGATTATCCAAACTACGAGATCGTGTTTTGCGTCGACGCCGACGACCCATCCATGCCTGTCCTCCAGCGGTTGAAAGAGGACTTCCCCCAGACGCAAATAAGGATTCTGATTGGCTCCGGCCGCAATGGAACGAACGATAAAGTCTCGCGCTTGGCCCGTCTCGTCGAAGAAGCCTCATATGAGCACTTAGTGATCAGCGACAGCGATGTGCGCGTAGAGCCTAACTACCTTCGCCGGCTTGTCGCGCCGCTCAGAGACCCGCGGGTCGGCGCTGTGACCTGTTTCTATGTACCTTCCAGCGAAACCACCTTCGTGCAGCGGCTGCAGGACGTCGGCATGCTTTCGGACTTCTACCCCGGCATCCTCGTTGCCTGGCAATTGGACGGGATCAAGTTCGCGCTTGGTCCAACAATATGCACCACGCGAAGCCATCTCCAGGCATTTGGCGGCTACCCGGTCCTCGAGAACCAGCCTGCCGACGATTTGCAGGTCGGTCGATTGATTACCGAACGCGGGTTCGAAGTGGTTTTGTTGAACTACGCGATTGCCACGGTCCCTGACTACAACTCGCTGCGGGAACTCTTTTTTAAGCGCCTGCGATGGATCACGGTCATGCGCCAGATGCGGCCGTGGGGGCATGCGGGCCTCGTCTTTACCCTGGGACTGCCGTGGGCATTGTTAGCAGTCGCCGTCATGCCGCGCGCCACGGTGGCTGCGGCTTATCTAGGCGGCTACTTCGTGTTTCGCTCGATACTAACCCTTTTGGTCGGATCCCTGGGCCTCAAACAGCGCGGCGTTTGGGGCAAGCTCCTCCTGATTCCAGCCTGGGATGCGCTTGCGACCCTAATCTGGCTCGCAAGCTTTACGCGGAAGTCGATTCGGTGGCGCGGCCAGGATTATCGAATCGTGAATGGAAACCTTGTTCCGGTGCAGGCCGGCAATGCGCGTCCCACCGTCCATGTCTAGATTCCAGGCCTATGCAGCCGGCCCTGCCTGAGTCCAGTCGAACGAATCGCATGGAGAGCTTACGGACGGAGCAGGGGCTCAACCTGCGAGACGAGGCCAGTGCCACGCCAGCTGTTGCTATTGTGCGGCTCAATGCGAACCTCTTCGATTCCGCACGATCCAAACCAGTCGGCGACTTCTTCTTTGCTGTGGTAATACGCCGTCGGGGCCACAAGCTGATCGAAGACGTTCCAGAAATTCTCGGCGAAAGTGTATTCGGAAATAGAGCAAAGATAGTCGGAATAGGGCAGCAGGCGTTTCAGTCCTCGGCTCTTCCGCGCCGGGCCGTAGAGCAACTTCAATCCTGCATAGAGCAAGACTGCCGGGGGGAAGCAGAGGCACACAGTAATGAACCGCGGCAGGCGCGAGGTCACATGTTTTCGCACCGGATCGACGAGAAGCTCGATCCAGCGATTCCCCTCCTTGCCATAAACCCAGGTCGAAATGCGGCCCCCGGGCTGCAGGTGGCTTGCGAGCGCGCGGAAACCCTCCCGCGGGACAGGCAGATGATGGAGCACCCCGATGCTATAGGCGAGCGTGAAGGGGTTTCGGAAGGGAAGATGCAGAATGTCGGCTTGCACCACGTGCACGTTGGGCAAATGGCGCGTGTTGCCGAAGGCCGCCTCGACCGCGTCTGAGAGATCGACACCGATCACGGTTCGGGCTCCGAATTGAGCTGCCAGAAAGATGTGCCGGCCCTTGCCGCACCCGGCATCCAAAACGATCTGGTCTTTGAAGGCTCCAGGAACCAACGGCGCAATCCAAGCCAGGAATTCTCGTTGATCGGCCTCGGTGAGGCTTGAGTAGTGTGTCCATTCGTATCCAAACGCCGACGCCGTGGCCTGCTGGTCTGCGCTCAGATCCTTGCGCACAAAGCGCGGAATTCCCCGACTGACGGGATAGCTCTGAGCGCAGCTCTCACAGGTCAGGCGGCCTTCGAGGACCTCATCGCGTTCGGTCCTTTCTTCGCGCAGACCGAGTGTTCCGCTGCAACTGCAGCAAGCCAGAAAAGGCAAGAGGGATCGTTTCAAAAGCTGACTCCCGGTTTGGCTCCCGCCGTCAAGACGACACCGCCTTGCGAGTCTGCGAAAGACAGGGACCTGTTGTGATGGATTCAGGCGAGCAAGGATGTCGCTCTCGTAGCATCATGAGTATCCAAAAGCAAGCGACCGCAGCGGTCACATGCTTCAGAGAGTGGCCGCTGACTGCGTGGCCAAGGCGACCGTAGATTCCACTGTCGAATACTTCGAAGAGTTTGGCCGCAACATATAGAGCGAAAGCCGTTGCCAGATACCGAAACCCAGAGTAGCGGGGTGGAAAGAATCCGATGATCAGTGCGAGCAGAACGGGCGAGAAGAATTGCACAAAAAGATAGAACTTGTACTCGCCGTGTCCAAGCGCGTTTGTGACCATCCAGTACCCTACGGAAGAGGCGCCGAGGAGCAGAGCGGGCATCAATGCGAGATAGCCTGCGCGTAGATTCACGCGTTCCATATAGGTGGCCACAACCATCGACGTGAAGGAGCAGGTCATCGGGAGCAGATCCCAAAGAAGCCTCGTATCGGAAGGCGCCATGTGGTACCAGAAAGAGCCGAATCCGGTGAGCAGCACTCCCGCGAAGAAAACCTGATACGGAACGCGCTCCCGGTCGTCGAGAAACGCTTGCTTTCCTTGTTTTCCACTCAGCCAGATCAGCCCCCATCCTCCCACCAGAACGAAAGGAATGTTGGACAACACGTCGAGAGCATTCGGCAGGCCGAGCCATGTTTGTTTGTCCGCAAAATCGTGGTACCCCGGTCCAAGGGGAACATGGGGGGCCAGAAAGAGAAGGATCAAAGCCGACAAAGAAATCGCCGCCAGGACCGCAAGGCACGCCGATCGGGGCCAGATCCTCGGATTAATGAATCCAAAACTGCGCGAGCCGCTCAATATTGTCCCTGGTGAGAGCAGGTTGCTCTCCTGAATATAATGCACGAGCCGCGTCCGCCGGCTTTCGGCCATTTGCAGGTCATCACCATCGTTCAACAAGTTTCGATGTGCGCTTGTCCCTGCGGGAGAGCGCTCTTCGTCTATCCATGCGAAGCTCTCGGCATCCTTTGAGCGCTTTACGGCGCTATGTTACGATCACTCAAGCCATTTACAGCGTCAAAGGTGGCTTAGAGTCTTCCCCTGAGGCTGATTGGACTAGGCATTGTGCGGCATACTCGGATTCACCGCGAAGAACTGGTTTCCTGAACCAGAGCGCATTCGCCAAGCGACTGCGACGTTGCTTCATCGCGGGCCCGATCAGCAGGGAGTTCACCAATCGAAAAACTGCTATCTGGGTGCAACGCGGCTAAAGATTATCGATCTCGCCGGCGGCAATCAACCAATCTATTCCGAGGATCGCGATACCGTCATCGTCTTCAATGGCGAAATCTATAACCATCTCCAAATTCGAGAGACGCTGCAAGCCCGGGGCCACGTCTTTCAATCGCATTGCGACACCGAGACCGTGTTGCATGCTTTTCTCGAGTGGGATACCGACTGCTTCGAGCAGCTCAGAGGCATGTTCGCCGTTGCGTTTTGGACAAACTCCCGCCGTCGCCTGGTCCTGGGACGCGATCGGGTCGGAATTAAGCCGCTCTATATCGCCGAGCGCGGCCAAGATCTTTTCTTTGCATCTGAGCTCAAAGGCATTCTTGTTCATCCGGAGATCGAGCGGCGTATCTGTCTCGAGGGCCTCGAAGCCTACCTTTCGATGAACTACGTTCCGGCGCCTTGGACCCTCGTGGACGGCATTCAAAAACTGCTGCCGGGGCATTGGCTGGAGTGGCAGGATGGCCGCATCCGCAAGGAGTCCTACTGGCGCGTACCCCGCATCGCGCCCGTTTCAATCTCGTTTGAAGATGCAAAATCGCAACTCGATCACCTGCTGGCGGAATCGATTCGCGAGCACATGATGTCCGACGTCCCGCTGGGCGTCTGGGTGAGCGGAGGACTCGATTCGTCCACCATCCTCCACTATGCCGCGCAGGCCTCCAGCGCCAGGCTGCGCACCTTTTCGATTTCATTCCGCGGTCAAAGCTTCGACGAGTCTGCCTATATCGGTGAGATGGTCAGGATCTACGGTACGGATCACGAGCAATTCGACCTCAATCCAGAGGAGAATCTCGAAGACGCGATTCGAGAGCTTTCTTACTATTCCGATGAGCCCAGCGCGGACTCTGGTGCATTGCCGGTCTGGTTTCTTTCAAAGCTCTGCCGCCAGCACTGCACAGTTGCCTTCAGCGGCGAAGGCGCGGACGAGATATTTGGCGGCTATCTCACTTACCGCGCCAATCGCATCGCACAAAACCTGAGGCGCCTGCCGCCCTTCTCTCTTCGTTTTGCCTTGCGATGTCTTCGTGCATGGCCGGGATCGAACGAGAAAATCAGCCTGGAATATAAGACCAAGCGGTTATTGCAGGGGAGTCTTCTTCCGCCGGAACAAGGCCACGTGTATTGGAACGGGACGTTTTCCGAGGTCGAAAAGGCGGCACTGCTCAAAGCGCCGCTCCAGGGAGCTTTTCCCGACGTGCTTTCGAGCCTGGCCGCCCGACTGCCCGGCGACGGCATCGCTCCCTATCTCGAGTTCGACCAGGGCTACTATCTCCCCGACGACATTCTGGTGAAATCTGACCGTATGAGCATGGCGCATTCCCTCGAGGTGCGCCCTGCGTTTCTTGATCACCGCATCCTCGAGTTTGCGGCGACTCTGCCATCGTCGTTCAAATTGCGAGGCTCCGAGCAAAAAGTGGTTCTGCGCGAACTTATGCGTCCAACCCTCGCCTCTGTCATTACAGACCGACCAAAGGTCGGATTCGATATCCCCTCGCATGAATGGTTTCGCGGCAGCCTGCGCGGTCTGCTCCTGGAGACTCTCGATTTTGCCGAGTCGGAGTACTCTGACTTATTTCGGTTTGACACAATTCGCAATCTGACAAAACTCCACATGAAGAGGAGCATCAGTATTGGCTACCATCTCTGGGGTCTCATGATTGTGTTTCTTTGGATGAAGCGATGGAAGATAAGTTCAGCGACAGCACCACAATCAAGAGCCCAGATGTCCATGATTGGTTCCTAAGCAGGCGCCGCGTCCTATTTGTCGTCGCGCTGTTTTCAGCAGCCGTTTTTTTGGGGTGCATTCTCTCCCCGCCATCGCTCATGGACGATGTCGACGCCGTGCAGGCCCAAATCGCGCGGAACATGTTGATGTCTGGCGACTGGGTGACGGCTCACATCGACGGCGTGCCATTTCTCGAGAAACCCCCTCTCATCTACTGGACGATGGCCGTCTCCTATGCGGTCTTTGGAGCGCACGACTGGGCCGCGCGCATTCCCGAAGCCCTCTCGGCCATCCTCCTTTGTCTCGTGACCGCCGGTTTTGGCATATGGGCTTTCGGCAACCGCGCCGGCCTCTATGCGGGGCTTTGCATCTCCACCTGCGTTGGCCTCTTCCTCTTTACGCGCATCCTGCTGCCGGATGCCATGCTCGCCTGTGTCATCGCTCTATCCTTGTGGGCCCTGCTGCGAGCGCTCGATGAAGAGGAGCGGCATCCGAGAACGTGGGCTGCCATTCTGGCAATCTGCCTCGGAATCGGTTTGCTGCTGAAGAGTCTCATCGGCGTGGTCTTCCCCATCGGCACCGCGATCCTCTATCTGCTCTTTACTCGCCAGATTTTCGTTGCGCGCACCTGGAAACGACTTCGCCCCTTCACGGGGCTGTTGATCATTTTGCTCGTCGCGGCGCCGTGGCACATTCTGGCCACCCTCAGGAATCCACCCTACTTGAGCTTCACGCTCAAAAGCATTCCCGGCCAATACCACGGATTCCTGTGGTTCTTCTTCATCAATGAGCAATTGCTTCGTTTCTTGAATCTTCGCTATCCACGCGATTACGACACGGTGCCGCCGGTCCTTTTCTGGCTCTTTAATCTCATCTGGCTCTTTCCCTGGACGGTTTATCTTCCTGCTGCGTTCAGGCTCTCCTACCGGCCCGTCGACCGCGCCGGCAAGACCCTGCTCTTGTCGCTCTGTCTCATTGGTTGCGTCATGGTGTTTTTCACCTTCTCCACAACGCAGGAATACTACTCAATGCCGATCTACCCTGGGATGGCCCTGATTTTCGGCGCTGCCATGGCGCGCGAAAGCAAGTTTATCCGGGTCGGCAATCGGGCTCTGACAGTGATCTGCGCCGTCGCTTGCCTCGCGGCAGTGTCCATCTTGATCGCCGACCGCAACCTCGCTACCCCCGGCGATATCTCGCAGGCCCTGAGCTACAACCCGTCGGCTTACAAACTCTCCCTCGGCCACATGGAGGACCTGACACTCGATTCCTTCGCATATCTGCGCGTGCCATTGGCGCTCGCTGCCCTAGCATTTTTCATCGGTGTCCTCGGCACTATCCGGCGGTTCCGCAGACGCTCCTATTTCGCGATCGCGGTGATGATGGTGGTTTTCATCCATGCGGCGCGACTGGCCATGGTGACCTTTGACCCCTATCTTTCTTCACGCCCCATGGTCAGGGTGCTCGATCAATCGCCGCCCGGCGATCTGATCATCGATCATCATTACTTCTGGTACTCATCCGTCTTTTTCTATACCAACCGAACCGGGCTCCTGCTCAACGGCCGCTTCTTTGGCATGGTCTACGGATCGTATGCGCCGGGGTCCGCGGAGCCCTTCATCGACAACAGCCAGTTCCAGCAGCTTTGGCAGACCCCGAAGCGCTACTACCTTTTCGCGAAAACGACACAGCTCGATGGCCTGGCGACTCTCGTCGGACGAACGCAGTTGATTCAATTGATGGAAAGCGGTGGCAAGGTCCTCCTGACCAACCATCCCATCGCGCCTGGGGAGAGATGAAGGCCGCAGCTCCGCTTCGGTGGAAAAGGCTGCTCCAATCCCCAATGCGTTTCAGAACCTGAGACGCCGATCAATGCCGACTTCAGCCTATGGTAGTGAGGGCATATCTTATGAGAAAATAAGAGCTTAGGCTGGCACAAAAGTTGTTCTATTCTTTATGGATGTGGATCTGAAGGGGATATCGGCTGGAATCGTTTCCAAGAGGTCGTCCATGGGCCCCGCAGCTTTCGTCTAAGTCAATGTCACCTTGCGGTTGGTCAAATTGAATCGGTTTGGAGAAAACATGAGAATTGCCATTCTTGGCGGCGATGGTTACTGCGGTTGGGCGACGGCCCTCTACCTCTCGAGCAAGGGGCACACCGTTGCCATCGTAGACAACTTTGTGCGCCGCCAGTGGGATTTTGAACTTGGAGTGCAAACCCTGACTCCCATCCGTCCGCTGCCCGAGCGTTTGACCGTGTGGCAGCAGTTGACGGGCCGGTCTATCGAGACGTTCGTCGGGGACATAACTGACTACGAGTTCGTTGCCTCCATGATCAGTTCGTTCAAGCCGGAAGCGATCGTGCACTTCGCCGAGCAGCGCTCCGCTCCTTATTCGATGATCGACCAGAAGCATGCCGTGTTCACGCAGGTGAATAACGTAGTCGGCACGCTGAATCTTCTCTTCGCGATCCGCGAGCTGGCTCCCGACTGCCACGTCGTCAAGCTTGGGACGATGGGTGAATACGGCACGCCCAACATCGACATCGAAGAAGGCTACATCACCATCAACCACAACGGCCGCAGCGATACCCTGCCGTTCCCCAAGCAGCCTGGTTCGTTCTACCACCTCTCAAAGGTTCACGACAGCCACAACATCATGTTCACCTGCAAAATCTGGGGCCTGCGCGCCACGGATCTGAACCAGGGTGTGGTGTACGGCACCGTGACAGATGAAGTCCAGATGGACGAAGCCCTCATTAACCGCTTCGACTACGATGACGTCTTTGGAACGGTGCTCAACCGCTTCTGTGCCCAGGCCGCGATCGGTGCTCCGCTCACCGTCTACGGCAAGGGCGGCCAGACGCGCGGGTTCCTCGATATTCGCGACACCGTCCGATGTATTGAGATTGTCTGCCTCAATCCCGCCGAGCGCGGCGAGTTCCGCGTTTTCAACCAGTTCACCGAGCAGTTCTCGGTCCTCGATCTTGCCAAAATGATCAAGGAAGTCGGCGGCGATCTTGACCTCAAGGTGCAAATCGACCACCTGCCCGATCCGCGCGTCGAAGCTGAAGCCCATTACTACAACGCCAAGCACTCAAAACTGACCGACCTCGGGCTCAAGCCGCATCTGCTCTCCGACTCGCTGGTGAACTCGCTCATCAACATCGCGATCCGGTACCGCGATCGGATCGATCCTGCGATGTTCGCGCCTCAAGTAAGCTGGCGGGTTGGCCGCAATCCGCGACGCACCGTGAATGGCGTGCCTTCGGAGCTCATTGCCGCCAAAGAGCCTCGGTAGGCTAAGTCGGGTTCCCGTTTTGCCCTTCATCGTGTTGAGCTTAGGGCCGGGAGCCGTCTTGCTGGTTTTCCGGCGTGCTCCCTCCGGGCTGGCTGGGCCCCCTTTTTCTGGAGGAATTTCCGTTCATTTTCCGGTAACTCTGGATAGGACGATGAACGAAGATTCCAATCTGGCGATTCCCCCTGAGCGCCCGTCGCGCATTCCTCAGGATGATCTTGCTCGCTTTGTTGACGAGCTTCTTGATGGAAACATTTTCCGTGCCGGAGCAGCGGCGGAAGAGCGTTTTCGCCTCTCCCCGGCCCGGATCGCGGCCTGCCCCGATCCGGGCCAATGGATCGCATTGGCGACTGAGAAACCCGGGAGCCTTGCCATAGGACTCTGGTCGCACGCGGCGCTCTGCGGGCAATGCCTCCCCCGGCTTCGCTCGGCGCAATGGGTTCTCCACCCGAGTGCCTCCCCGGAGGAACAGTCAGAACTGTCGCAGCTGGCCTGCATGTCTGCACAGTGGCAACACCGGATGTCCGTTGAGCTCGCGCACACCCCTTACCAAGCCCGGGTTCGTCGAGGCTCGCTTTTCGGCTTGTGTGCAAGTGCCGCGGCGGCCGCGATGCTGGTTCTCGTTGTCTTCGGGCTGGCCGTCTGGCACCGCAACCACGCGCCGGAACGGTTGCTCGCCAGCGCGTATTCTGAGAATAGGATTTTTGACCTGCGCGTACCCGGTGCAGGCTATGCGGCCTTGAGCCCTGAGAGAGAAGTTCGCGGGATTCAGACCCCGCACACGGGCAAGTCCTTGGCGACGGCGCGCGCGCAGATCGAGCAGAAGCTTGAAGGTGGCTCTTCGGATCCGCATTGGCTCCAGCTCGAAGCACGCGCCGCGATCCTGGGCGAAAGATACGATGATGCAATCGTGATTCTGGACAAGCTCGTCGCCGCTGGCCCCCTCACGGAGAGCTTGCTTCTAGACACCGGGTCAGCCTATTTCTTGCGGGGTACTGTGGTGGGCAGCGAAGACGATCGGGCCAAGGCCTTGGACTATCTCCGGCGGGCCGATGAGATGTCGCCAGGGAATTCAGTCGTCCTCTTCAACGAGGCGATCATGATGCAGGATCGCGGCCAGTGGGAGCAGGCTGTCGATACCTGGAAGCGGTATCTCCAATGCGAAGCCGATCCGCAATGGCAGGCGGACGGACAGCGTCGAATGCTGTCCCTGGAAGACCGAATCAATGGTTTGAAATTGCACCCCTCTCCGCCGCAGGTGCAAGGCACCCCGTAGCGGATGATTCGGTAAGAAGTTCTACTGCCTCGCGTTTTTCCATACATGGTCGTGCTATCTTTGCAACACCGGAAGGGTCTTTGCGAACTCTGAAAGTCACATTCCCTGAAAGGAAGATAAAGACAACCGTGTCCACTCCCCCGAAGAGAAAACACATTTACCACGCCGAGGCAAAGGCCCTCGCAGGCGTCTTGCAGCTTCCTCTTGTCCAGAAAATCCATCCCTTCGCGCAGGCACAGCTCTGCCCCGAGGGGGGATACAAGGCGGTCCGTTCGGAGTGTTACCACATTGAAGGAGTCGTCTCCATCAATCGAGCGTATTCTCAGGTCGCGGGCAATCTCGGCACCAAGCCGGACCAGGGTTGGAGCACCGTTTCGACCGCGGTGGTAGAGGGGCTCAACATTTTCGAAGTGGTCACCGCGGATCGTATCGTGGGTCAGATCATCACAGAGCATCCGCTTGTGGGCTACGTGCCCAAGATATCCTTCCTCGGCACGCGGTTTGAAAATCTTCGCATCGCGGGTCGTCCGGTTTCGCTCGACCTTGACCTCAATCTGCTCGGCGAGTCGCCCGCCAAGGACGGACCTTATACTCTCGATCGCGGCGTCATCGACCGGGTTTCCCGCCAGTACAAAGGCATCCGTGGCAAAAAGGGCCTTCCCGCAGACCTCGACAAGTACTACGGTGGACTCGTGGCGAGTCTTGGCAGCCGGGAAGCGATTGAGTGCTCCCTGGTCAGCCAGCTTGAAGCTTCCATTCCCGGAAACTTCTTCAACCACGTCATCCGGATTCCCGAGTTCGGCACGATCACTTTGGCCAAACTCCGCGTCGAGCACGATCAATTCGATGGCAAGAACGGTCCCCCGAAGAGAACCTATGTCAAGCTAACCATGATTGAGTGTGATCTTGGCTGCGCCATCCACGGCAACATGCAGTTTTCGGCTCCGGGCACCAACGGAACAAGCGAGCCGTAGCTGCGCGCCATGGCAGGTCAGGAAGGTGCGGGCGTGTTTTGAGGCTCCGTTATTCCAACTACCTGTGGGTCGTTGCTCTCGTCGTAACGCTGCCTTTGCATGACGCTCGGCCGGATGCCGCGCAGCTCGCATACGACCATGCCTGGCAGCTATTCGTGCACGGCCAGCTCATTCAATGCCAACAAGAAGCCGATCGCACTGCCCAGCGATTCCGTGTCGCGGATCCTAAGTGGGCCGCAAAGTTTGAGTTACTGACCGCGCAGGCCATGGTTTGGCGCGGACTTAACGCGGATGCATTGAGCTCGCTCGCCGGGCTGCAAACGAGAGATCTCAACGATACTGTGCAGAAACTGGCTCTCGAAGCCTCAGTGTTCACTAAATTACAGCGGTTTCCGGCTTCGGATGCGGCACTGCAACAAGCGGAGAGCATCTGCAGGATGGCGGACTATACAGCCTGCGGGACGGTGCTCAGAGCACGCGGTGTGCTTGCAGTCGATCGTGGACAATCCATGCTCGGACGACAATTCTTTCTCCGCGACCTCGATTTCTCAAGAGACCATCGTGATCGGTTCTTGGAGGCAACCGCGCTCTTGAATCTGGGATGGACGGCGCTTCAGAGCGATCGCTATGACGAAGCGGCAGACTGGTCCAAAGCCGCCCAGCGGGTTGCCCTCGAACTAGGAGCAGAGGAGATCGCGCAAGCCGCGTCCGGCAACCTCGGCTATGCCTACTACGCACTCGGAGATCATGAGAGAGCACTTGGGCTGTTTCTCGACGCCGAGAAACAGGCAGCACGGCTCGGTTCGTTTCGCGTAGAACTTAAGTGGCTTGAGGATATTGGTATTGTCTACCAGACCGACGGTGATCCGTCCCGTGCTGCGCCAGTTTACCGACAGGCCCTCGACCTCGCGAAACAGATTGATAGCAAGCTCGACATCGCGATCGCGCTCGAAGAACTGATCTACGCAGCCATTGACGCTGGACGGTTGGAAGACGCGAGCGCTTATCTCGATCAGCTAGGTCCTCTCACCCAGGCGAGCGGAAACCGTCTGCATCAACTCATTGGTCTAACCGCACGGGGAAAGATCGCAGTTCAGCAGCGCCAGGACCGGCAAGCCGAGGAACAATTGCTGGCCGCCGAAACAGATCCGGCCATCTCGATCTCTTTGAAGTTGGAGGCCGAGCAAGACCTCGCCCAGCTCTACGAGGTGGAAGGTCATGCACCCGCCGCGGACGAGATGTACCGCAAGGCGCTGACCAACTTCGAATCTGCGCGAGCTCAGCTAAAAAACGAAGACTCACGTCTCCCGTTTGTCGCCAATGCCGAGTCAATCTACGACAGCTACATTCATTTCCTCGTTCATCAAGGCAGAGCTGAAGAAGCCCTGGCCGTAGCCGACCAGAGCCGAGCACAGACGCTCGCGGAGGGCCTCGGCCTTTCCAGCCCCGCCCGATCCTCTGATCCGAAGCGCCTGAACGCTTCTGCCATTGCGCAAAGCGCCCAAACGACCGCGTTGTTCTATTGGCTCGGCAAGCAGGAGTCGTATCTCTGGGCGGTCACGCCCGCCAAGGTTGAACACTTCGCCTTGCCCCCGGCGAAGGAAATCGCCGCGCAAGTGGATCGCTACCGCGCGTTTCTCCTTTCCGGGAGGGACGCGCTGAGCGAGCGCAATGCGGATGCGCGCTCCCTTTACGAGATTCTCGTCGCACCTGCGGCTCCTTTTATTCGCGCGGGTTCCGATGTGGCGATCTGCGCGGATGGCGTCCTGAGCAAGCTGAACTTCGAGACACTGGTCGCGCCAGGGGTAGACAATGCTTCCGATTCCAGGAGAGAACCCCACTACTGGCTCGAAGACGCAACGATTGTGAGCGCCCCCTCGCTGTCAATGCTTGCGGCGGTGCGTACTCCTCAACCCTCGGCGAACAAGCTCTTGATCATCGGGGATTCGATCTCTTCCACGCCCGACTATCCTGAACTGCCGTTGGCCGGCACAGAGATTCGGCTGGTCAAGCAGCACTTTGCACCCACTCGGGAGACAGTGTTCGCGCGCAGCGCTGCGACGCCCGCGTCGTATCTCTCCAGCAATCCGCAACAATATGCGTATATCCATTTTGTTGCACATGGAACTGCGAGCCAGGCCGATCCCCTGGAATCCGCGATCGTGTTATCGCCGAACCTCCGCGACCGGGAATCGTTCAAGCTCTACGCGCGCGACATCATTCGGCATCCCCTGGATGCGCGTCTTGTGACGATCTCCGCTTGCTATGGGAGCGGAGCGCGCACCTACTCGGGCGAAGGGCTCGTGGGTCTTTCCTGGAGCTTTCTTCGCGCCGGTGCACACAACGTGATTGGCGCGCTATGGGATGTGAGTGATGAATCGACGCCGCGCATGATGAACCTTCTCTACAAAGGCATTCAGGGCGGCCTGCCTCCAAGTGAAGCTCTGCGAGACGCCAAGCTCGAATTGCTCCACTCCCATGGAGAATTTCAAAAGCCTTTTTACTGGGCGCCCTTCCAGCTGTACGAAGGTCGATAGCGCCTCGAACGCGCCCCATCGTGCGAATTGGCGTGATCCGGTTTCGGCGGGCACGCCGCAGACTCTCTGCCCGGCGCCCCACTCATTGAGGGCGAATGGACGATACCGCTGCGGCGCGCCCCCGAGAGATTTCCGCGAGCCAGCCATCGAATACTTTGCTGCTGATCGCAATAGACCCCGTCGTCATTCCGCGTTCTTCCGCAGAATTGGTGACGCTCAAGGGTGGCTCCTTGCCTGAACTGACAAGTTGAAAGCGCGCGTTCCCAAAGAATCCTTGGGCGAGAGAGCCAGTCTCCGCGGATCGGTGAACCGCAAAGTCCACCCTGTCGGCAGCTCCGTAGTGGATACCTAGAATCAGTTGATCAACGCCATCGAGCGCCTGCGCCCATTGTGGAAAGAAGTGACCTGGCGCGAAATGTCTGCGGAAGACCGCCGCGGGCATTGCAAGAACATCCCACGAATTGACGTCCGGCCGAAGTTGTTCGAGATGCGCCAGAAGCAGCGGGTCGAGTGCGCTGTGAGACGTCCGTCTGTCTAGCGCTTTCGCCACCAGAAAAGGTGATCCGAACAACACGGTCCGGTCATCCAGAATCGCGAGCCAGCGTGTGCCGGTCATCTCTCCTGCTTCGCGAGAAAATGGGCGAATGGCCAATAGCTCTTCGCGTTTGTAGGCTGCGAGTGTTGCTCCGTTGCGAATGGCACGGCGAAAGATAAGTTCGCGGTCGAAGCTCCCGTCGATCATAAGCAGGTGTTCCTGCAACTCCCCCTGCGAAGACGACGTCGCGACCTCGATAACTTTCTCAATCGAGAGATCTGGGTCAACTCCAGCAAGGGCGATCCAATCGGCGAGATCGAGATTGTTGTTGTGCGTCACCAGAAGAAGACGACCATGGGATTCCGGGTTGTGCGGATCCTCGATCCCTGCCACGATCTGCATGTTGGGTGGGATAAGGGATAGCAAGTGGTTCTTAACGGGCGATCCAAAGACGGGGACTGCAATCGTGGAGAAGAGCAGCAGAACGCTTAGAGCGTTCGCGAATGATCTGAGCATGGCGACCTCGCAGGTGAACCAGCTGGCGTTCACAGTCTGAGTTCACCATCTACCGCGACCTTGTGCGATAAAGATTGATCAAGGAAGGTAAAGAATCGTAAAGGTACTGCTGCTGTTGCGCAGAATCGACTAAGATCGATTCTGCTGTGGCACTATCACCCATGGATCGATTGTTGATTGTCGATGATGACCTCGAGCTCTGCGATCTCTTAACCGAGCGCTTGCGTTCAGAACTGTTTGAGACCGAAGCGGTGCACGATGGACTGTCTGGCCTGAAACGCGCGCTTGCTCAGACTTATTCTCTGGTGGTGCTCGACCTCATGCTGCCTGGAATTGGCGGTCTGGAGGTCCTGCGTCGATTCCGCGCAGCATCCTCGGTGCCCGTGTTGATCCTGACTGCGCGTGGAGAGGATGTGGATCGCATCCTGGGCCTGGAAATCGGCGCGGACGATTATCTCGGAAAGCCCTTCAACCCTCGCGAATTGGTGGCGCGAATTCGGGCAATCTTGCGGCGCGCAACTTTGCGGACGGGTGGCAACGAGTTTCTTGTCAGTGGCGATCTCCAACTCGATCGCTTGGCTCGAGAGGCTCGGCTCGGCGGCGTGACTCTTGCGCTGACGCAAACAGAATTCGCTGTTCTGGAGTTACTGGTGCAGCAGGCGGGCAAAGTGGTAGCACGCGAGCAACTGACCGAAATGGTGTTGGGACGTAGCCCAGGCCCATTTGATCGGGTCATCGATGTGCACGTGAGCAATATTCGCAAGAAGCTGGCCGCGCACTCTGCGAGCAGTCAAATTAAGGCAATGCGTGGCAGTGGATACCTTTTTGTGCCGAGATCCGAGGCGAGATGAGACTTCCGGCGCAAAGCCTCTTCCTGAAAATATTTCTTTGGTTCTGGGCGACCGCGATTGCCACATCGATCTCGCTCATCCTCACTTTCATCTTTGGTTCAGGTAGTGTCCCGGCGCGATGGCACTCGACCCTGACGGACACTGCCAGATCATCAGGAATGGTGGCCATCGCAGAGTATGAAAAAGGCGGAAGCCCGGCTGCGACAGCATATCTCGCGAGATTCGAGCACGATACCCAACTGCGGGCCTGCCTCTTCGCGCCCGGTGGATCAGTGGTTGCGGGGATTCATTGCGGATCTTTTGCCGAATTGCAGAGCCAAATCGCGCTTACCCATAAGTCTGAGGTCGAGGTTCGCTACGGGCTTGTCCGGGTTGCGTTGACCCTGCCCGGACCCAATGGAGAGGAATTCATTTTTGCAACGGAGCTCCCTGCGGGGCCGCGCGCGGCGCTTGGCACAACTCTCGCCACGGTACTGGAGCGCGGGGGCGTCGCTTTTCTGGTTTCGGGATTCATCTGCTATTTGCTTGCACACTATCTGACCGCTCCCATTCTGCAATTGCAGATCGCCGCGCGGCAGCTTGCGGCGGGCAGACTCAGCACGCGTGCGGTGCTGAGTCTGCGATGGCGAAAGGATGAAATCGGCGATCTGGTACAGGATTTCAACGAGATGGCCGAGCGCATGGAGGAGCTCGTTTCCAGACAACGACAGCTTATCTACGACATCTCCCACGAGCTCCGTTCCCCCCTCGCGCGTCTCAACGTGGCATTGGATCTGGGGCGACAACGAAAGGGCTCGGATCCCGCATTTGACAGGATGGAGAGAGACATTGATTGCCTCAATGAGATGATTGGTCGCCTGCTCACCCTCGCGCGCCTCGACGCAGCCGCTGCACCTGTTGAAATGTCGAGCGTCGACATGACGGAGCTCGTGGCCCAAATTGTGCATGATGCAGGATTCGAATCGAAGAAGCGTAACGTCATTGTGAGATTGACGGCCGACGAAGATTGTGTGGTTCAGGGAAACGCGGGTTTGTTACATAGTGCAATCGAGAACGTTGTTCGCAATGCCGTCCTCTACACCGTTCCTGATTCTGCCGTGGAAGTCGTGCTCGAACATAGCAAGACAGGCGACACAGACTGCATCAACCTTAGTATTCTTGATCAAGGACCGGGCGTGGCTGAGTCCGATCTGGAGAGGATCTTCCGGCCGTTTTATCGCACCACCGAAGCGCGTGATCGCGCCTCTGGGGGGGCTGGCCTAGGTTTGGCGATTGCCGATCGGGTGATCCACACACATGGTGGAACGATTCGCGCGAGAAACACCAATGGGAAAGGGCTGGAGGTCAGAATCTCTCTGCCGTCCCTTAGAGGTTTAACCTAAGGCCCCTCCGCGCAAGCTGGGCTGCGGCCTCTCGGACCGATTGGGTTTTTATTCGCGAAGCCATAACGATCCGGGCGTGGCTCGGGCGACAGACCGACACCGACGCGCATCTATCCCCAGCATGATTCGCAAACTCAAGTCCGGACAATTTCGTTTGTATTCGGGGAAAAAGAACGCGGAAACAGGCAAGCGCCGCAATCTTGGTACATTCACCACGCTCGAACATGCCAAGCAGCATGAACGCGAGGTGCAGTACTTCAAGAAACACTAATCATCGAGAAAGAGACTTACAGCGCCAAGGGGCAAGAGCGAAGCGTGGCGAGGCCGGATTTCTCGCCGCTCCTGCAGAGCGCGTAAGCCTGAACCTGCATCCAAATGAATGGGAAGCGTACGAAGCGAGGCATCGCCAATTTCGAGGAAATGTCATGAAACTGCTCATTGAAAAACTTCCGGATCTCCAGGCGCTCTACGTCAAGCAACTTCGTTTGCTTCTTTCCGCGGAGGAGATGAGCGCGATCAAGCTCGCGTTCCTCGTGGACTCTTCGAGTGACTCTGAGCTCCATGAGTCTATTCGAGAACATCTGCAGGAAACCGAAGTTCAGGCAAGCCGGTTGCGGGATATTTTGAAGGATGTGACAGACGACGGGAGCCCCCTGAAATGCGGGGTGCTTTATGCGCTTTTCGACGAAGCGGAAGACATGATTCAGGGCGCTGCCCATCCCGAGGTGTGCGACGCCATGGTGATTACAGGGGCGCAGCGCATCGAGCACTATGAGATCGCTGCCTATGGATCTCTTCGGCAATTTGCGCGGGTTCTCGGGCGCGATCGTGATGCGCAGTTACTCGATCAGACGCTTCAGGAAGAAGGGAACGCCGACCATCGACTAACAAAGATCGCAGACAGAATCAATCCGACTGCGCGTAAGGCGGCTTAGAAAAGCGGCCCGCGACCACCAAGAAATGACATGCACGCAGCCGCAATGGTCCCGCCCTTTTGCTGGCGCTGGTTTGAGCGGCGCCGCGCCGACCGACATGACTATGCCATGGCATTCAAAATACCCTGCTGCATCGCGATTGATACGGCTTCCGTTCGGTCGGTTGCTTCAAGCTTTCCCAAAATATGGATCACGTGATTGCGCACGGTGAATTGACTGATCCGCAGTGCATTGCCGATCTCTTTGTTCGTCAGGCCTTTCGAAATCATCTCGAGAATATCTTTCTCTCGGGGGCTCAGGCCGATGCGCAGCGCTCGCTCGGCTAAGCGTGCTGCGATTGCCTCGGGGAAGTGCAGATGACCGGCGGCTACTCGGCGGATGGCGGCGATAATCTCGGCACGTGTCGCGTCCTTGGTAAGGTATCCGCGCGCACCGGCCTTCGCTGAACGATAGATTTCCTCTTCGTATTCGAAACTGGAAAGAATGAGCACGTTCGCGGGGTTTCTGCCAGTGACAATCTCCGGGAGAACGTCGAGCCCGCTTCTTTGGGGCATGCGCAGATCCAATAGAACTACGTCGATGGAATTCTTCTCGAGGAAGGCGAGAGCTTCGGACCCGCTGTTTACGCCTGCCGCTACCTGGAATCCAGGTTCTTTTCCGAGCAGCGTGGTCAGACCCGCGCGAACGATCAAATGATCGTCGACAATCAAGATCCGAATTTGATTCTGTTCATGCGAGGGTTTCATGAAGTTGACCTCCTTGTTTCACGGTTCGCGCCCTTGGCCACCAAGAAGACAGAATCTGGCGCGGCGCCTTGACTCGAACCGTGATGCGCGTGCCTTGGTTGGGTGAACTGTACACGCGAAACGCGGCGCCGATGCGATCGGCACGTTCCCGCATGCAGCGAATGCCGAAACCGCTACCTTCCTGGTCCGGCTCAAAGCCCTGCCCATCGTCACGCACTGTAAGCATGACCGAGGTCTTGCCAAAGCTAACGCGGAGGTCGATGTGCCTGGGGTGAGCGTGGCGCACGGCGTTGGCGATTGCTTCCTGGGCGATTCGCAATAGCGCATCACTTACACGCAATGGGATCGCCCTTGCTTCTCCGCGGATTGCTGTCGAGATCTCGATGGGTGCGCCTTGAATGATCTTTTGCGCGGCCTGCCCCAGGGCGATGGGCAGACCCTGGCGCATCAGGTCTCCGGGCCGCAACGCCGCGATGTCGCGACGAGCCTGGGTATGCCCGAAGCGGACGAGGTCCAATGTCGATTGCAGCTGCTGTCGCATGCTGCTTCCTGGGCTGGCTTCTTCGCAGAGTGCCTCCAACTGGAAGCCCAGGCCGGCGAAGCTTTGGGCCAGAGTGTCGTGCATCTCCATGGCCAGGCGTTCCCGCTCCTCGAGCACGGCTCGCAGCTGCGAACGCTTGAACGATACAAAAAGAAACTGAATGCATAGGGGAATGATGAGCAGGCCGGATGCCAGCTCGACAACGTGGGTCGTATTCCACCAGGGTGGAGGCTCCAGCATTTGCACATCTCCAACCGAGCGCATGAGAAGCGCGAATGGAACCTGGTTTCCCGTAAATGTCTTGTCGGTGACGCAGATGCCCCGCACACGCAGGCGGCTTCCGACTTTGAAGGCATGGACCGTTGCGGCATGATTCAGGTTCTCGGCGACCGCTACAAAAGACTGGCTTCCTTCGTCCAGTTGCAGCACTGCCGAGCGCGTATCCATCCTCTGGGTCGACGTCAGGCGTCCTTCGGTTTCGATGTATTGCGCGTCGAATGCGCCGGTAGCGGCCTGCGCTGCGGTGACCGAGACTGCGGGTACCTGGGTATGTGACCAGAGAAGCCGCACAGTGGCATTGCGAAGCACGGAACTGAAGCTGTGCAATTCGGCATCGCCCATGGCCTCGACCGCGTCTCCAATCTGAACCGGGATGACGAGATGGGCTCCCGGAACTGCGATCCCGCCCGACGAGTCCTGGATAAACAGAGTCGGCGAAACTAGCGTCACAACCCCGTGGATGGTCACGTGGGGCGACAAATTGGGCGGAAGCAGGCGTAGATCGGCGATGGGCATCGCATTCGGATCTGCGTGATTGTCGCGCAGCTCACGCAACATCGGCGCGAAGGTGCGTTGATAGTTGGCGAGGTTTGAAATCGGCGGGTCAATCTCCAGCCCCGCAGAATCGACAGAAGGTGCGCCTGGTACTGCCGGAGGCTTTCCTCCCAGGATCGCTGCGAGGTCGCTTTCGGTCGCGGGGCGCACGTCAAGGTTGCGCCACACGGCGCCGGTCGAGTAAGACTGGAGTCCAAATCTGCCTTGCCGCACGCAACTCACATCGTTGACCGACGCAACCTCCTCTTCGCCTTCCGGTGTGGTTGCCCGGATGGCGATCACACAGCCCAGCGCAATCATCTTCAGGTGGTACCAGGTGCGCGTATGAACGTGCGAATGGATCGTGATGGCGCTGTACTCATGCCATCCGAAATCGGCGCGCCCAATGATCAATGTGTCATCCAGATCGCGCAAGCCCGCGAAGTAGCCGTCGTAGGCGTCGACTCCAACTTCCTCATTGTTCGTCCGTACTACAAAGCCGGCATCTCCCGTTTCACTCAGAAGTTGAACGTCGGCTTCAACGATGTAATCGCGCCAGCGAGGATTTCCGTTGACCAGCTTCGCGCCTCGATCATCGGAGACGTTTTGCATCGTTCCATCGAGCACCTGCCATGCTCCTCCGTACGCTTGCCAACCACGCTCGTGGGGCAGCGCAGATGTTTCCCAATGGAAATTGTCATGAAAGCGCGGAGTCGTTTGTTCTCGGCGAACATATAGCCACCAAGCCCCAGCAAGCATGGCGGCGCACACCGAGAGCGTTGCGCCCAGCCGGAAGTATCGCCGAGTTCGTTTGGTCAGAATCATGGACAAAGCTACTGCCGATACCAATCCAGGTCGAGTGTCTCTCTTACTGCGGGCGAATCGATCGTTTCGCGGGTCACCAGTTGCGGCTGCACAATCACATGCGATTGAACCGTGTTGCCGGCAAGCTCAGCGGCAACCAGCTTCATGGCCATCCGCCCCATTTGGTAGGTATTCAGAATGATCACCGAGTCGATGTCGCCCGTTCGCACTGGCGCCAAAATGTTCTGATCAAAACCAATCAGAGGGATATTTCTGGTACGGCCCGATTCAATCAGTGCGAAGAATGCGCCGCGAGTAGAAGGTTCAGACAATGCCACAATCGCATCGGGCCGCGTCTCGACAGCGAGCATGCGCTCGGCGACCTGCTGCTCCTGCGAAACAGTCGGGAGGGCCAGGCTGCGAAAGGCAACATGGATGTCGGGGAATTCATCGGCGAGCGCGGCTTCGAGACTGCGGGCTCGTTCGGTTGTGCTGGCAAGCTTTTTGTTGATGCCGAGAATCGCAACCGTCCCGTGCCCATGAAGAATCCGGCCGATACGACGCGCTGCCAAAGCGCCTCCGGCCGTCTCATCATTGTTCACGTAGGCAAGGTCCTTACCTGGCGTCAACCCCAAATCGGTGCCCACAACCACGACAGGAATCCCAGCACGGATGGTTCGCTGCAGCGGAGTGCGCAAGGGGAGATCCTCAATCGGGGCGATGATGACGCCGACCACTTTGCGCTTGACCGCACCCGACAGAATCTCAATTTGGTCCTGGACGTCGTCCTCCCGCATGGGCGCGTTCCAGTAAACGTATAAACCATGCCCGGGCGCCTCGCGCACCACCCCTGTGTGCTCTGCCTCCCACAGCCACGTCCCGCAGGTTCGGGGGATCACCGCGATAATGGGAGGTTCGCGGCGGCATCCCGGCAGGACGAGCAGGATGCCCAGTAAACTGCAGAGGCGACCTAGCCGCGGAAGAGGAAGTCGCCCGGTGGCAAGCTGCAAAAGCATTGGTTTTCCTGCTGTTTTCTATAAGATGCGCACACCTCTTCCAAGGAAAGTCATCCTGGAGAAAGCGCCCGTCTTCAGATTGCAGACCATGGTACACCTGCACCATAGTCAACGGAAACTCCTTCTGCATAGAATGACGCTGCCTTTAAAACGCCCTTTGCAGCGGAGTGATTTGAGCCAGTGTCGTTTTTCCATGGGTGGGTATGAGAGGGATTTTATGCCCAGTTGGGAAAACGTTTGCTAGGGGCAACGGACAAGCTGTTCAATCGCGCCTGCTCCAGCAAAGGCAGCGGCAAGGCGTGATGGTCGAGGAGGAGACAGTGGCTAATCAATCCAGATCAAGCATCGGGTTGTTGATTCGTTCATGCTCAAAACACATCCGGCAAAGCCGGCGCGTAAGGCTTCTTGGAATCTGCTGTGTCGCGTTCGCCTGCTTTTTGCTTCCCGCAGCAGCGCAATACAATGCGGCCATCCAGGGCACAGTTCTTGATCCCAGCGGAGCAGGTGTGAGTGGCGCCCATTTGCATCTGACTTACCCGGACACCGGCAAAATCAGCTCGGCAGTCTCGGACGCCACCGGCCGGTATCGCTTCGTCAACCTTGCGCCGGGTCAGTACAGGCTGGATTCCGAGACCAATGGTTTCGCGAAGACCTCGGTCAACCTCACGCTCGAAACCAATCAGACCCTGGAGATCCCCGTAAATCTGACAATTGCTTCCGCGAATGCTCAGGTGACGGTGACAACCGAGGCTCCGGTACTGGACACGGCGGAAACGAGAAATGAGTTGACCATTCAGTCCTCAGCGGTGGACTCGCTGCCACTTCCTGGGCGCAACATGATTTCTCTCGTGACCATGGCACCCGGGGTCACCGGACTGGGCATCGTCGCAGGCGGGTCTCCTGGATCGGCATCCGACAACTACTCCACCGAAACACAAGTTGACAGCAGCGCCAACGGCCAGGGCGCCGTCGGCAACATGTATATCGTCGACGACCTCGACGTGACCAGCGCCATTCGCGCGGGCGTCTTGAATCTTACCCCCAATCCAGACTCGATCCAGGAAACCAGCGTCCAGGTAAATACCTACAACGTTGAGTATGGCCGAGCGAGTTCCATCCAGATGGCCATGACGACCAAGTCGGGAGGGGATCGTTATCACGGCAGTGCCAGCGACTACTTCAACAACCAGATGCTCTGGACTCACTCGGAGTTCAATGGCGGCACCAAGTTTGCCCCGTTCCACAGCAACAATATGTCCGGGACCATCGGTGGACCCATCATTCCCCACCATCAAGCATTCTTCTTCTTCGCCATCGAGCCTCTGCGCGAAGCGAGTTCAACTGGAAATGCGAGCGTCTCTTTCGAGGATCCGCAGTTCACGCAATGGGCGAAAACGAATTTCCCCAATACGCTCGGGACCAGCCTTTTGACAACTTACCCGGCCAATGCGGCCAACTCCACCGTCTCCCAGACCGCGCAGCAGGCATTTGGATCGCTGTGCGAAACAGCCGCCACCGATAACATCCCGTGTTCGCTTCCTGTCTTTGACAACGGACTCTTCAACGCAACCAGTTTCCGCAACGGCACCCAATGGAATGCCCGGCTCGACAAAAATTTCGCTAGCGACCGGCTCTACGGGAATCTCTATCGCACAACGCTCAGCACCGGTGGGCCTGCTCTTCGCAGCGCCTTTTCCACCACCTCGAACTACTGGACGACCGCGTGGCAAGGAAACGAGGCACACACCTTTTCCCAGAGCACAATCAATGAAGCGATTGTGGGGGGAATGCGTGTCGAGGGCATTCAACCGCAAACCGGAGACTTCAAGATTCCGGTCGTGAATGCGACCGGCCTCGGGACCGGATTTGGCGATGGCTTTGCGGAAGGGGATTTTATCCAGCACAACTACCATTGGCGCGATGTGCTGACTCACATCCACGGAGCCCACACCCTGAAGGCAGGATACGAAGGATGGTTCGGTGACGATGTCGAAGAGTTTCAGGGTCCATACGATCTGCCCACCTTCAATTTCAACAGCATCATCGATCTTGTCGAAGATCAGCCGAATACCGAGTCCGGCGTTGCCTACAATCCAGTGAGTGGCCAGCACGTTGAGTGGAACTGGAACGCAGCCGGGAGCACCGAAGGCGTGTTCGTTGAAGACACCTGGAAGGCGCGCAAGAATCTGACCCTCAACTATGGTGTTCGCTGGGACGATTTCGGCAATCCATATTCGCGCAGCGCCCAAACAGTGTTCGGCAACTTCTACTATGGCCCGGGAGCGACACTCGACCAGGAAATCGCCAACGGCTTCGTGCTGCAAAAGAACCACTCCCTCAATCGCGCCATCACCGACGTTTTCAGTCCGCGCGTCGGTGCATCGTGGGATGTGACCGGCAACAGCCAATGGGTGCTGCATGGCGGCACAGGCATCTTCCACAACTGGCCGACGCTGGCCAACTTGCAGGAAGAGTACCGCGGGAACCCGCCCGGTCCCATCTTCCCCACGTTCTTCGCCGGCACGGCCCATGCACCCGTGTGGGCTCTCGGCTCTTCAAACAAGCCTCCTTTTGGCTACACCTATCCGACCCTTGCGGCGACGCCTCTCAACAAGCAAGGGGGATTGACCGGGCTTCAGTTTGCAATTGGCGGCATCGATCCCGACTTGAAGTCACCGGTCACTTATACCTACTCCGCGGAGCTGGCACATCCTCTGGGGCGCAATTTCGTCACCAGTGTCGGCTACTCCGGATCACGGTCGCACAACCAGCTCTCGGGCGGCGGGCAAGTCTACAACGTCAGCTATGGGGTGGATATCAATTCCTATCCTGGAGACTTGGTTCAGAACTTCCCCAACAACCTCGCGTCGGGAACGCTGGTTCCCACGCGGCTCAACCAGAGCTTTGGCGCCATCAACTTCACGCAAAATGACCGGCGTTCCAGCTTCAACGCCTTCGTTGCGGATGTGCGCGGGCGATTTGCCGGGTCGGGCTTCGTCGACGTGTCGTACACGCGCTCCTCTTCCAAGGACGATACGCAGGTCTACCCAACCTGGAGCAATCCGAATCAATACTTCGGGCCCTCAATCTGGGACGCGCCCAATCGCCTCTCGCTGACGGGAAATTATCAATTTCGCGGGGTGGGCGGCGGAAAAGGTGCGGTGGGGAATATCACGGGCGGCTGGGGAATCAGTGGAACGGTGATTTCGCAGGCGGGATATCCGTTCACAGTGGCCAACTATAACTCGTTTATTCCGGTGTGCAACAACGATCCCACAACCCCGTGTACGGCGACCTCGACATTGACCGGGAATCGCGGAGGCGACTTCAACGCCGATGGCGATGCGTACGATTACCCCGACGTGTCGTCCTACAACATTCCCCACACACGGAAAGATTTTCTACAAGGAGTCTTCAAGAACAACGCGAGTCAAGTCGCAGCTCCGGCGTTTGGGACGGGAGGGAACGAGCAGTATGATGCGTTCCGTGGCCCGCACTTCTTCGAGACCAATGCAAGCCTCTCGAAAACCACGACCATTCGCGAAGATCTCCGGTTTGAGCTGCGATTCGACTTTTTCAACCTGTTCCACAATGTCAATCTCCAGAACCCCGACGTCAACATGACAGACGGCAACTTCGGAAGATCCACGGTACAGTACGAACCACGATGGATCCAGATTGGTGGCAACTTGAAGTTTTAATCGCAGAAGAGGTCCCCACGAAAGATCACTTTTGCGCCTCCTGAGCGGTGGAGCAAGCGAGCAATCACTCGCTCCACCCTATTTTCTGTTTGGACAATTTGCCCGATGCTGCGTACGCCTCGCGATGTGCGCGCCTACGCAGCTCGATTAGCCAGTCGTTTCTACTGCGGGACTCGATTGCTCCTGCAGTGATAGCCTGGGAGCGCCGAAGCGGCGCTGCTTTGGAAAGCGATCGGCGCAAGCTTTGCAGGCTCGTCACGCTTGGCGCACGTCGATTTGCCTTCGGTTCTATGCGCGCGGTGTCGCGCAGCCATCTTTGCGATGCGTACTCTGGGACACACTTTCGCGCTCTTCACGCTCTGCGTTCTGCACCTGCCAATCATGGGGTTGCCGCCTGGGGGCAACGCCATTTCCGATGACCCGACGTCGACGGCCTCTGTCGTAGAGGCTCTGCAAAACGGCAAATCCGACGATGCACTCCGCATGTGCAACGAGCTGCTCCGAGAGTCCCCAAAATCTCCCAAGATTTGGACCCTTCGCGCCGTCGCCCTCGATCGATCCGGCCGCACCCAGGACGCCCTCGACTCCTACCAGCAGGCACTCAGAATCGCACCCGGCTATCTTGCGGCGCTCGAGGGAGCCGCCCAACTTGAGTACAAGGCAAAGTCGAAAGACGCAATCCCTCTTCTCCAGCGCATTGTCGTGGCACAGCCGGCAAACCAGACCGCCCATGCCATGCTGGGTGCACTCGAGTACAGGCAGAAAGATTACGCCAAAGCCGCTGCGGATTTTGATGCGGCCGGCGACTTGGTACGATCTCACCCCGCCGCCCTCATGGATGACTCGCTCTGCTTGATCCATCTGGATCGCCAGGCAGAGGCGATCCAGAACCTGAAAGAGCTGGTCCAGCTCGCCCCCGAAAACTACGATGCCCGCTATGATCTGGCGCTCGTTCAGTCGCGCGCCTCCTCGGCAGCGGCGGAGGCGCTCGCGACACTGCAGCCGGCGCTGGATGCCCACCCGCCTAACGCGCGTGCGATGCGACTCGCCGCAGCCATCCACGAGTCCAACAATGAGACCCCTCAGGCCGTTGAGCTGCTGCGCTCTGCCATCCTGGCCAACCCGGACGATATCGCGAACTATCTCGACTTTGCCACCCTCGCGTTTACTCATGGTTCCTTTTCTGTAGGCGTCGACATTGTTTCTGCCGGCATCGCACGCCTTCCCAACGCAGCGCCTCTCTACATGGCGCGCGGGGTGCTCTATGGGCAAGATGGCGATCTGAACAAGGCGATCGATGATTTCGAACACGCGCACCGGCTCGATCCAGTTGACTCCATGGCCGCCACTGCCGAGGGCATTGCGCAATCGCAGCACCAAAATAATCGGGCCGCCCTCGCAGATTTTCGCCGCCAGGTCAAAGAGCACCCCAAGGACGCTCTCGCCTACTATCTGCTCGCCGAAGCTCTTTCCTGGGCACCATCCAATTCCAGCGGAAACGCCTCGGCGTCATTGATCGAGGCCATCGCCATGGCCGGGAAAGCCGCGGCGCTCGATTCCCATCTGGTGCAGGCCTGGGATCTTCTTGCGTCGCTTGAATTGCAGGCCCATCAACCCCTGCGAGCGGCCAAGGCCAGTCGCACGGCAATGGCCCTCGAGCCGAAAGACCAGCAGGCGCTTTACACCTTGATTCTGGCGCTGCGCAAAACTGGTTCCCGGCAGGAACTCAACTCCCTCGTGCACGAGCTGACGGAATTGCGCAAGGAGGAACAGATTGTCAACAGCCAAAAGAACCGGTATGGTCAGCTGGTCGAGTCGCCATAGTCGACTTTGATCTTTCATCTTTGCGGCGGAGCAAGTTCGTTCCTATTCGCTGCCGCCTCGATTTTGCGGTGGTTGATTCGAAAAAAACATCCGCGATCGGCCCCAGGCACAGCCTTCTGCCGATCCGCAACCAGCGATTCTGTTGTGAAGGGAGCACAGGATGACAAGCCCAATTTCCCGCCGAGCCTTTCTGGCGAGCACAGCCGCCGCCATTCCGTCCGCACTTGCCCAACCCGGCCCGAAAGGTTTGTTCTCACTTCTGGCCGACGAGCCTGCTCGTTCCGCGCCGTCCAACTCGTGGAAAGACGCAGGTGTCATTGATGTCAATCGCTCCCCATACGCCAAACTCAAATCCGTGCCGGTGCGCGCGGTCGTGATTCAGGAGGGCTTCTGGTCGCGGCGACGCACAACCAACCTTGATTCCAGCATTCCTTCCATGCACGACGAACTCGTCGCCCATGGCCGCATGGATAACTTCCTGCGTCTCGAAGGGAAGTCCTCTGCCGAGCAGAAAGGGCCGGTCTATTCCGATTCCGATATCTATAAATGGACAGAGGCCGTGGGCTTCGCTCTCCAATCCGGCGATCAACCTGCTCTGCGTTCAACCACTGAAGCCATGATTCACAATGTGGTGAACAGCCAGGAACCCGGCGGTTATCTCAACACCTACTTCGTCGGCAATCGCAAACCACTCCGCATGCAATACGACATCCAGACCACGGGGCACGAGCTTTACTGCATTGGCCACCTGCTTCAGGGCGCCATCGCCTACTATCGCGCCACAGGCGACACGACTCTGCTCGATGCGGGCAGCCGCTTTATCGACGATTTCCTTCTTCCCAACTATGGGCCGAATCCAAGTCAGCAGGGAATTGTCGCCGGTCATCCAGAAATTGAAATGGCCCTGATCGAGCTCTATCGCACCACCGGCAAGCGCCCCTATCTCGATCTCGCCGGCTACATCCTGCACGGCGATCCGCGCATTCCCCTGCGTCCGCAGCAAATTACTTACATGTTCTGCGGCATTCCCTTCACATCGCGAACGCGCCTGGAGGGTCACGCCGTGCGCGCGATGTACGCGTGTTGTGGCGCCACCGACTACTACCTCGAGACCGGCGACCCGGCGTACTTAGAGACGCTCAACAAGCTTTGGGAAGACCTCGTCAGTCATCAACTCTACGTAACCGGCGGGGTGGGCGCGCGCGAGGCGGGCGAAGCTTTTGGCAACGCTTACGAACTGCCCAATGCGCGTGCCTACGGCGAGAGCTGCGCGGCCATCGGCGCCATGATGTGGAACTGGCGTATGCTCTCCGCGACCGGAGAAGCAAAATTCGCCGATGTCATGGAGCGCTCCCTCTACAACGGAATCAACTCCGGCATGTCGCTCGACGGGCACACCTACTGCTATCGCAATCCGCTTGCATTCGATCCGTCTGGAGATTCGCGCGATCGTCACGCACCCGAAGGGGCGATTCGCAACCCCTGGTACGACACCACCTGCTGCCCGCCCAATCTCGAGCGTACCTTCGCTTCGCTGCCGGGCTATTTCTACAGCACCAGCGCCGATGGCATCTACGTACACCTCTATGACAACTCGGAGATGAACTGGCGCCTCGACAATGGAACAGGAATTCGCATTGTGCAGAAGACGCGCTACCCCTGGGAAGGGGCAGTTCGGCTCTCCGTCGATCCTGCCACTCCGTCAGAATTCACGATGCATGTGCGCATTCCCGGTTGGTCGGCGCGCAACACCGTTTCGGTCAACGGAAAGCCGGTCGGCGGCGCGACCCCCGGAGCCTATCTTGCAATCCGCCGGGTCTGGTCCCCGCGGGACACCATCGATCTTGGCTTCGACATGACGACTCAGTTGCTGAAAGCGAACGCGCAGGTCGACGAAGATCGCGACCGCGTCACATTTCAACGAGGCCCGATTGTCTTCTGCATGGAGGGTCTGGATCAGGCTGCCGGCCAGCGCGACCTGAACGATGCCTACTATGCGGCACGCTTGCATAGTGCTTCCACAACTCACTTCGATTCCGATCTGCTCGACGGCGTAATGGTCATCGAACATCCGGCAACGATCGATCGTCCGGTCGCAGCGACGGGGCTCTATTACCCCGCAACGGAAGATGCCAAGGTCGAGCAAACTCCCACAACGCTGAAGCTGATTCCTTACTATGCGTGGGCCAATCGTGCCCCGTCCCCCATGCAGGTCTGGATTCCATACACGCCCGCCTGATCGAGGATTCTTCAGGGACCGAAGCTCCCAGCAACCTGCTGCAGATTCACAGGAGGCGCTGGGAGACGGCCACCTGGACCATCTCCTCCACGACCACTGCATCCATCCGACCGTGTTTCGGGACAGGTGGACATGGGAGTCTAGCCTGGTCCCTCGACCACAAGCCTGTTCGCCCGAGTGTCAGTTTGGCCGTTTGTCCGTTACACTGATCAGCAACACCCTTTTTCCCTCCGGAGGGATGGGTGAGCGGTTGAAACCGGCGGTCTTGAAAACCGTTGTGCCTGAAAGGGTACCGGGGGTTCGAATCCCTCTCCCTCCGCCATTTTGTTTCCTCAGCGGTCCGCAGGCCTCCAACTCAGTCCACTCGCGGACCGCAAATCCTTTAAAATAAGAAAACCTACTCCATACCTGTCCAAGGAATGGTTGGAAACTTGGAGCAAGAATCGAGAGGATGCCCTTTTGACCTGCTCCCCTAAATCCGCACATAACCGAGTACGATTTTCGTATTCAGGAGTGAGGGCGGAGCATGTCGAAGAGCAAGCATACGGAGGCGCAGATGATTGCTGCGCTAAAGCAAGTGGAGGCAGGCCGGAAGGCCG
>DATDIQ010000035.1:0-20562 GCA_036520995.1 Occallatibacter sp. | reverse complement strand
GCTTCAGCGACAGGATTTACACCCCTAAGAGTGCGCCTATGCTGGGTGCACACACACAAAGGCCGCTCCGCGCAATGCGGAACGGCCTTTTCTGCGAACCGGAACTACTTTGCGCTACTTCGCGCCCACCAGAGATGGCCGCGTATCGAGCTTGCCGCTCGCGTAGCCTTTCGCCATCTCGGTAATCGGAATCTGTTTGTAGTCTCCGGCATGACCGGCCTGGCCGAATTGCGTCATGCGCTGCCCAACAACCTTGGCCATCGCCTCGCGCGCCGGCTTCAGGTAGTCGCGGGGGTCGAACTTGTCCGGAGTCTCCGCGAACACCTTGCGAATGGCGCCCGTGATGGCCAGACGATTGTCGGTGTCGACGTTGATCTTGCGCACGCCGTTCTTGATCCCCAGCTGGATCTCTTCCACCGGCACCCCCCAGGTTTCTTTCAGCTTGCCGCCGAATTTGTTGATGATGTCCTGCAGCTCCTTGGGCACCGACGAGCTGCCGTGCATCACCAGGTGCGTATGCGGCAGACGCTTGTGAATCTGGATCAGCAGATCCATCTTCAACACCGAGCCATCCGGCTTCTTGTTGAACTTGTACGCGCCATGGCTGGTGCCGATGGCGATCGCCAGCGCGTCCACGCCCGTGCGCTCTGCGAACTCCACTGCCTGGTCGGGATCGGTTACATGTTCCAGGCCCGATCCGCCCGCGCCGTGTCCGTCTTCAATGCCGCCGAGCACGCCAATCTCGCCCTCCACGGTGACCCCGCGAGGATGCGCAAACTCAACCACCTTGCGCGTGACTTCCACGTTCTCTTCAAACGTCGACGGCGTTTTCCCGTCTTCCTTCAGCGATCCGTCCATCATTACCGAGGTGTAGCCCAGTTCGATGGCGCTCTTGCAGGTCTCAAAGCTGTTCCCGTGGTCCTGGTGCATCGCGATCGGAATCTCAGGATTCAGCTCGGCCGCAGCCTGGATCAGCCTGAACAGATAAAGATCCTCGGCAAACTTCCGCGCCCCGCGACTGGCCTGCACGATGACCGGAGACTTGGTCTCCTTGGCGGCCATCATGATGGCCTGAATCTGTTCCATATCGTTCACGTTGAATGCGCCGACGCCGTATCCGCCCTTGGCGGCCTCGTCGAGAAGCTGCCGCATGGAAACTAAAGGCATAAGAATTCTCCTTTTGGATGGGTCCCGCGGCCGGTTCGCTCTGGCCCTGATGGGCGGCACTTCACGGGCGTGGTTGCGGGAGCTTCAGTCGTCCTTATGGTAGCAGACAGCCACTCGCCAAAAGTGTGCTTCAGGACACAACGCAAGCGTCCGAGCGGCATTGAACGAGCTCCAACTCTTTTGCCTTCATCGCTAAAACGGCGGAACGCATGGCGACCTGGCTCAGGCCTGCCACGGAAGACTCAAGGGCGCGGGTTAAACTGCCCTGTCTCTCCACGTCATCCATGCCAACGCCGCGGCCAGCAGAGTCATCGCCAGCGGGAAAAGCGGATTAAAAAGGGACATGGTGTAGCACAACACGGTTCCCAGGCCGACGGTGCATGTAATGACCATCGCCCCGTAAGAGGTCCATCGCGGGGCGAAGATGAGCAATGCGCCGGCGGTATCGAGCGCGCCCGATGCATAGCGGAACCACTGCCCCCAGCCAATGGCTGCAAAGAACGGGACCGTGCCCATGGTGCCCGTGAGCTTTTCTGCGCCAATGACTACGAACAGGACGCCCACCAGCACTCTCAGTACCCAGACGAAAGCAATCCGTGGCTTGCGATCTGCTTGCTCTGCCATGTCCACTCCATTCGACGAGTTGACTCAGTCTACACACGACGCAAGCCGGTTTTGAGCCGTTGCGAAAAAGAGGAGATGGCAGCATTGCCTTTTTTTTCCCTCGATATGGAACAATAGCCCGGTGATCTTCGCCGGTGGCGTCCCCTCCAACTGGTTTCTGCTCGTGTGCGCCGCCGGGGCCGTGCTCTTTCTGCTCGTGATGATTGCGAAGGTGCGGCTGCATCCGGCGCTCGCGCTCGCAGCGGCTGCCTTCGCGCTGGGCATCGCGGCGGGGATGCCGATCGAGAAGGTGCCTGCCTCGTTCGCCGCCGGCGTCGGCAACCTGATGGGCCATATCGCCATGGTCCTTGGCCTGGGCGCGATTCTTGGCCAGCTTCTCGCCAGCTCCGGCGGGGCAACTGCGTTGGGCAGAGCCCTCGTCGAGGGTTGTGGGGAGAAGGGCCTGCCCTGGGCGCTGCTGGGACTCGGCATCCTCGTGGGCATGCCGGTGTTCTTCGAAGTGGGCCTGGTGCTGATGATGCCCATCATCGCCGCGGCCGCACAGCGCAGCAGCCGTCCGCCCATTCTGGTTGGACTCCCCATGCTCGCAGGTCTTTCCATCGTGCATGGCACCATTCCGCCGCACCCCGCGGCGATGCTGGCGGCAACGCAATATCATGCGGACCTCGGCCGCACCATTGTCTGGGGCGTGATCGTTGGCATCCCCGCCGGCATCATGGCCGGACCGGTGTGGAGCTGGTTTCTCGGCAAGTTCTGGAAAGGCGGGCAACATCGTACAGCGGGTGCGCCGGGGCACCCGCTGTTTGAAGTTACGGCAGATTCAGACACGCCGCAAACGACGAACAGCTCTGCAGCGAGCAAAACAGAAGAGCTCGTTCCGCCGCCGGTTGGACCGGTCCGCGCCGCCTCTGCCATCCTGCTGCCCATCGCGCTCATCTTTCTCGGCAGCTGGGCCGACACACTGTCGCCCGCCGGCAGCGATCTGAATCGCGCACTTCATTTCATCGGGAGTCCCGACGTTGCGCTGCTGCTCGCCGTGCTTGCGGCGCTGGTCACGCTCGGGCCCCGCGTCCAGACCGGCCGCCATCACGGCAGCGAACTGCTGCGGCGGCTGTGCGCTCAATCCTTCGAGCCGATCGCTAACGTGCTCCTCATCCTCGCCGCCGCCGGCGGTCTCAGCGGCATCCTGCGCGATTCGGGCGCGGCGCAGGCGACCATTTCGATTGCGCTTGGCGCGCACATGCCGCCGCTCGTGCTGGCCTGGCTCCTGGCCGCGGTTGTGCGCGTTTCGATGGGCTCCGCCACCGTAGCGATGGCCGTGGCCTCAGGTGTTCTCGCACCCATGGCCGGCCACATCGGGGCGCGCCCTGAGCTGCTGGTGCTTGCCACGGGAACGGGATCGCTCATCTTCTCGCAGGTCAACGATCCCGGCTTCTGGATGGTGCAGACCTTCTTCAATCTCGAGATGAAAGAAACCTTCGCCACCTGGACCGCGCTTGAAACGATTCTTTCGATCACGGGTTTGATCGGCACTTTGGTGTTGTCGGCCGTGCTGCGGTAAAGCGAGCGATTAGGGATCAGCGTTCAAAGATTTGCAGCGGATTCGAGGCAAACGGGAGCTCCCTAAAAGGGGGCACTTGTTCCCTGTCTCTTTCACTTCCACGCGCCCAGCAGGCGACGCACCAGCACTAGCTGGCCCACGTGATAGGCATTATGATCCGCCACCAGCAGCGCCTCGCGCAGAATCGTCTGCCCGTCGCCGTGTGGAATCTTCGCGTAGAGATCCGTCTTCGGATCGGAGACAAGTGCGCACATCCCTTTCAGGTTTTTGCGAAACGCGCGCACGCTCTTGTCCCACGCCTTCTCGTCCGGTGGAGCAGCCTTTGCCGGCCAATAGCCGCCGGGCCATTCGGGCGATTTGTGCCTGGCATCGCGCGAAAACTCCAGGATGTCCCACTGTGCAATGCGAAGGTGCTCGAGCAGCTGCCAGGCAGAATGTTCAGCGCCTTTTGGCCGCTTGCCGCGCAACTCCGGGGCAAGCCCCTTTACTGCATCGTCAAAAGCCGCATGGGCATTGCCGAGGGTAAGCAGGTTAACCAGGTGTTGCCGCAGCGCTTGATCCTTCGCCATGCAGATGTGCTCTCCCGTGTGAAATGGGCAACGACGCATTGCCTCGGGCGCGCCGTCTCCCCATTTGTGATTCCTGTGCCCGAGAAAAAGATGCGTGAATCTTCGTCGCACGCACGAAGTGCGCTCCGCGTGCCGCATTTTCCCAGTCGCCCCTACGCATTTGTTACTCTCGATGTGCAGCCAAAGCCGATCCTGAGAGGATTCCTCGCATGCGCCGCATCCGCATTGCCGTTGCCGCCGCACTTGCTGTTGCCGGTCTCTCTGCCACCCGCGCCCAAACCTCTGCGCCGCCTCAATACCCCAGCTACCCCAGTGAAACGCCCGACAGACTGCAGCCCGCGACCGCGACCTTCGACTACGAGCGGCGTGAAGCCATGATCCCCATGCGCGATGGGGTGAAGCTGCATACCGTGATTCTCGTTCCAAAGGGCGCGCGCAACGCACCCATCCTGCTCACCCGCACCCCCTACAGCGCCGACGAACTCACCACCAACCTGCACAGCGCGCATATGGGACCAAGCCTCTACGGCTACGACAACGCGACAGACGTCATCGTCGAGGCCGGCTACATTCGCGTCGTCCAGGACATCCGCGGCAAATACGGCTCCGAGGGCGACTACGTGATGAACCGCCCTATCCATGGGCCGCAGAATCCCACCCCCGTCGATGAAGCCACTGACACCTATGACTCCATTGACTGGCTCATCCACAACATCCCCGAGACGAACGGCAAGGTCGGCATCCTCGGCATCTCCTATGACGGCTTTTTGCCGCTGATGGCGCTCATCCATCCGCACCCCGCCCTCAAAGTGTCGGTGCCCATGAATCCCATGGTCGACGGCTGGATGGGTGACGACTGGTTCCACAATGGCGCTTTCCGCGAACAGAACATGCCCTACATCTACGAACAGGAGGGCACGCGCGGCAACACTGAAAAGTTCAAGTGGTGGTCGGCGCACTTCGACGACTACGACGAGTACATGAGCGCCGTCTCTGCCGGTGAACTCGGCCACGTGCATGGGCTCGAGCAGATGGGATTCTGGAACAAGATTCTCGCCCACCCCGCCTACGATGCCTTCTGGAGCGATCAGGCGATGGACCGGGTGCTGGCTGACGACTTCAAGAGCGAAGGGATCAAGGTGCCGATTCTGCTGGTGCACAGCCTGTGGGACCAGGAAGACATCTACGGAGCGCCCGCGGTGTACAAGGCCATCAAGCCTCTCGACACCGCGAACGACAAGGTCTTCATGATCCTCGGCCCCTGGCATCACGGGCAGGAGATCGAGCCTGCCGATTCGCTGGGCGCGATTCGCTTCGGCTCCGACACCGGGACCTGGTTCCGCCAGAATGTCCTCGCGCCGTTTCTTGCGCACTACCTGAAAGACGATGCGCCGCCGATGCACGTCGAGCCCATCACCGTTTATGAAACCGGCGCCAATCGCTGGCAGACGCTGCAAGCGTGGCCTACCACGCCGGCAACCAAGCCGCTCTATCTCGAATCAGGATTCAAGCTGAGCTTCACCGTGCCATACGGAGACGATGCTTCAAGAGCGGCAATGGAGCCGACGAAAGCCACAACTCTGCAGCCCACCGATTTTGATTCGTACGTCTCCGACCCCGCGCATCCCGTCCCCTATCGCGCACGCCCGTCGCAGCCCATCGGTTATGTTCTGCCGCTTACCTGGCCGCAGTGGCTTGTTGACGACCAGCGCGAGGACTCCGGGCGCACCGACGTGCTCACATACACGTCCGATGTTTTGACCGAGCCCGTGCACATCCAGGGCCAGCCCATCGCCCACCTCATCGCGTCTACCAGCGGCACCGACTCCGACTGGGTGGTGAAGCTGATCGATGTATATCCCGATGAGGTCGCGGGTCAGCCTGAACTGGGCGGCTACCAGTTAGCGATTGCCATGGACATCTTTCGCGGCCGCTATCGCGAAAGCTTCTCAAAGCCCGAACCGATCGAACCGAACAAGCCGCTGCCCTATCGCTTCGCGCTGCCCCCGACGAACCATGTCTTTCTGCCCGGGCACAGGATCATGGTCCAGATTCAGTCGAGCTGGTTTCCGCTCTACGATCGAAATCCGCAGACCTTCGTGCCCAACATATTCTGGGCCAAGCCAGGGGACTACCAGAAAGCGACGCAGCGGATCTATCATGCGCCCGGCGCAGCCAGCAGCATCGAGTTGCCGATTGTGAAAGCGGAGTAGAGGGCCGCGCGCTGGAGACGCGCCGGTCTCCGCTCGATCCTCCCGCTTCGGAGAATTCCAACCGGTGGGCTTTCTCTAGTTCCCCAGTACGGCCCTTTGTGCGGCGAAGATTTCCTTCATCCCGCTCTCCGCCAGATCGATCAGACCGTTCAGATCCTGGCGCGAGAATCTTCCCTTTTCCGCGGTCGCCTGCGTCTCCACCAGCCCACCATCGGCCGTCATCACCACGTTCATGTCGACCTCGGCCTGCGAATCCTCCTCATAGCAAAGATCGAGCAGCGCCGTGCCTCCCACGATGCCGACCGAAGTCGCCGCCACCAGCTGCTTCATAGGCGATGCTTTCAACGTGCCTGCCGCAACCAGCGCGTTCAATGCCAGGGCCAGCGCCACCGCCGCGCCGGTAATCGCCGCCGTGCGCGTGCCCCCATCGGCCTGGATCACGTCGCAATCAAGGATCACCGTCCGCTCGCCAAGCGCATGCATGTCGACGACCGAGCGCAAGCTACGCCCAATCAGACGCTGAATCTCGTGGGTCCGTCCGCCAATCTTCCCGCGCTCGCTCTCCCGCGGCGTGCGCGTCACCGTCGACCGCGGCAGCATCGCGTACTCCGCCGTTACCCAGCCACGGCCCGAGTTGCGCAGCCATCCTGGAACGCCCGGCTCGATGGTCGCGTTGGTGAGCACGCGCGTGTTGCCCAGCGAAACCAGCACCGAGCCTTCCGCGGTTTGCACAAATCCTGGAGAAAGCGAAAAAGGACGCAACTGCCCGGGCATTCGACCACCGGGACGAAAAAAAGCAGGATTCCCCTGTGCATGCATAGGGGGAATTGTACGGGAACGGAACGGCACGACGACCGCCGTCCCAACCTGATACCAGAATGGGATCAGCGGATTCCCGGTGCCAGATTGAAATCACCTCGCGATCTAGCAGATTCCACGGCACATGTCGCTGGGGGCCGCAGGTTCGGTTCCCGTTTCGGAATCGTTGCGGTCTTCTTCCCGGGCCTTTATTTATTCGCAAAAACTGGTCTAATTTATTTTAATTCAGAAAGTTACAGGAAAGTGTTCTAGTTTGGCACACGACGTGTATCTCTTGTTTTCAGTTTTCGCCTGATCTTCACCGCGATGGGAAACGAGAGACACCGCTCCCCCCGCGAGCGTCCACTGGGCGCGCCGATGAAGGAAGTGGCGATGCAAGAAAGGAAACCTTCCAAGATGGAACCCTTCACGCAAGCAACGTCGCCGAATATGCAGGCAAACATTCCGGCACCCGCGATCACCCATGCGCTCAGCTTCATCCAGGCAGACGGAACAAGTCTCACCGAGGTGGCCCACGAGGCGCGCAACATGGTCGCCGCGCTGGGAGTTTACTGCGATCTGCTCGAGGGCCCCGGGGTTCTCGCACCGCAGTACCAGCACTATGGCAGCGAACTGAAGATGGTGGCGGCGGCAAGTCGCCGTCTGGTGGACCGTCTGGCCGCCTTGGATCACCAGGGCCCGTCGATTGCCACCGACGGCACCCTGCTTGCCGGCGATGGCGTGATTCCCGGCGCCTTGTCGCTTGCTGCCGTCACTAAGCCGAGGGTAGTCAAATATCTGCAGCAGCTTCCCTCGACCCTGATCAAGGATCTGGGCTGGGATTTGCGCGCCAACTCCAACCTCCTCTCGGCGTTGGCCGGCCCGGCGATCAACGTCACCGTCGACACGCCCGAAGACGCTCTGCCCGTCCGGCTTACCAGCGAAGACTTCACCCGCATCCTCGTGAATCTCATCAAGAATGCCGCCGAAGCGATGCCCCAGGGCGGACACATTCACTTGACCATGCGCGCGTGCTCCTCCGACACCGGCGAAGATGGTTCCGTCATTTTGAATGTTGAAGACAACGGCCCAGGGATCCCGCAGAGCGCGCTCGACAAAATCTTCGAAGCAGGATTCACCACGCGGATCGAATCCGGGCAGACAGCGCCCGCAATGCGCCGCGGGCTCGGCCTCCCGATTACGCGATCTCTCGTCGAGGCAGCGGGCGGTCACATCCACGCCGCCAATCGCGATCCCCTCGGAGCCTGCTTCCAGATCGAGCTGCCCCTTCGCACCGTATAGGCGCCTGAGAGGCTCGCAGCAACGGTGACCTGCCACACATACCAACACGGAAAAGGGCCAATACAATGTTCCAGACAGTTTTTCATACACGCGTGATGGAGCCCTCGATTCATTCGACAGAACCCGACGCCAGTGTGCGTGTGCTCGTCGTCGATGACGACGCCACGATTCGAAGCGCTTGCGAAGAAGTGGCCCGAACGCTCGGCTACGCCGCCGAAAGCATCCGCGATCGGTCCGCCGCACGCACCCTGCTCTGCCGGCATCTCGCCAACATCCTGCTGCTGAATGTGCCGCCCGGCGATGCGGAGTGTCTTGAGTTCGTCTCCGAGATTCGGGCGTTGTGCCCGCATGTTGTCATCGTCGGCATGACCACGTCGGCCACGCTCAACTCCATCATCGATGCGATGCGCCTTGGTGCGTCGGACTACCTCGTCAAACCATTCACCGTCGATGAACTTTCTGCGGTGCTGGAGCGTGCTGCCTCCGCCTTCACAGCGGGCAACGACCTTCGCGTCTTGCGGGAAAGCCTTCGTCCCACGCGCGGCTTCGGCTCCATGATCGGCCATTCGCTGGCGATGGAGAAGCTCTATCGCATCCTCTCCAAGGTCGCGGAAAGCACCCACCCCGTTCTGATTCTCGGCGAGAGCGGAACCGGCAAGGAACTGGTCGCGCGCACCATCCACACCTGCGGACCTAACGCTGACAGACCTTTTCTGCCTGTCGATTGCGGTTCTCTCGTGCCCACGCTGATCGAGAGCGAGCTCTTCGGCCACATCAAGGGAGCTTTCACCGGCGCGAATCGCTCCAAGGACGGCTTGCTCGTCTCGGCCGAGACAGGGACAGTTTTTCTCGACGAGATCGGCGAGCTTCCCCTTGACCTCCAGGCAAAGCTTTTGCGCGCTCTGCAGGAAAAGGAAGTGCGTCCCGTGGGGGCCAATCATACCGTGCCCATCAAAGCGCGCATCCTGGCCGCTACCAATCGCGACCTTACTGCGATGGTCGAAATCGGAAGCTTCCGCAAGGATCTCTTCTACCGCCTCAACGTGGTGAACCTGCGCCTGCCGCCTTTGCGCACGCGCCGCGAAGACATCTTGCCTCTCATTGCACATTTTCTCGAGCGCGTCACCCGTGAGTCGGGCAAGAAGTTCACGCTCAACGACGAGGCGTTGCGCACCATGATGCAACACGATTGGCCGGGCAATGTGCGCGAGCTCGAAAATGCCGTGGAGCATGGCTGCGCTTTCTCGACCTGCGGCGTTGTCGGCCTCGGCGATCTGCCCACCCAGCTGCGCCAGGAGGGACTGGCCGCCCATCAAGCAGTGAACAAGCGATCCAACCAGCAAGAACCCGACAACGGGGTGCACGTCACGCCGATCGCCGAGCTCGAACGACAGGCGATTCTCGACGCGATTCGCATGCTGGATGGCGATAAGCTGAAAGCCGCGAAACTGCTGGGCATCGGCAAGACCACCCTCTACCGCAAACTGAAGGAATACGGCATCGCCGATCCGGTGCATGTGTAGGCCGTTCGACGGAATCGGCACCGGACCGCGGCGCGCCTCGAGCCGGGATGCTTCCGCCGTACACGTCGCCGCACAGGGAATCAACCATGAATCACGCCGCGCAAAGCGCTAAACAAGGAGCAGCCAATGAGCATTCTGATTGTGACCGGGATTGAAGGAGCACGAAACTGCGCGTCAGTGGTCCAGGCGCAGCTTGGTATCGAGGTCGAAGTGGCCGAAGGCCGCCGCGCGGCATTGGTTGCCCTGCGAAAGAAAGATTACCTCGCCGTCGTTCTCGACGAGTCGCTGGCCCTATGCGACCCGGCGGCGGCAGAGGCGATCTGGGAACGCGCGGGGCTGGCGATTCCCTTGCAAGTGAACTTTGCCCTCGCAGGAGCGACGCGCTTGATCCGCGAGATTCGCGCTGCGCTGCACCGCCGCGAGCGCGAGCAGGCCCTGGCCCGGAGAGCCGCCGCCGGCGCAATCGAATCCGAGGTACGCAGCACGCTTGCCGGGTTGCTTCTTAACTCGCAGCTTGCGCTCTCTGCAGGAGAGATGCCCCCAGGCGTCAAAGACCGCCTGCGCGTTGTGGCCGACCTCGTAACCAGCCTGCGGCAACAACTGAACGAGCCTGCGTCCGCGGGACGCCAAGCAGCCGTGTGACTCAGGTCTGCGCCTCGCCTTCGCCGGACGACTCGATCAGACGCGAGGACCAAGGCTCCGCAGGATCAGGCGTCAGGGATCAGGGCCCGATCACGTCAGGCCCCACCTCGAGAGAGTCGGGGCTCCCTGTTTCCTGTTCCCTGTTCCCTGACAAGCGCTATTCCACCAGCGCGTCGGCGATGCCCAGATGCTTGTCCAGCACCTCGATGCCGAGGTCCAGCTCTGCTTTCGTCACGATCAGCGGCGGTGCAATCACGAAGTGGCTCACCCAGGCCTGCTGCGCCACGCCGTCTGCCATCATCTTCGCGGCAATCTGATCCACGACGAGCGCCTTGCCTTCCACCTTATCGCGCATGGTGTTGAACGGTTCCTTCGTGGTCCGGTTCTTCACCAGTTCCACGCCAAAAAAGAGACCCATGCCCCGCACATCGCCAATCGACGGATGCTTGTCCTTCAGCGCTCCGAGCTTCTCGCGAACATACGGCTCGAGCTCCGCGGCACGCTCCACCAGCTTGAGCCGTTGCATCTCCTCGATCGTTGCGACGGCGGGGCCCAACGTGATGGGATGCGCTTCATAGGTGTGCCCGTGCGAAAAGTAGTGGTCCTCGAAGTAGTCCGCGATCTTCTTCGTCGTGGCGCACAGGCCCAGCGGCACATAGGCCGACGTGATGCCCTTGGCAGTCACGAGAATGTCAGGCTTCACATTCCAATGGTCGACGGCGAACCATTTGCCTGTACGCCCCCAGCCCGCCATCACCTCATCGGCAATCAACAGCACGCCGTGCCGGTCGCAAATCTCCCGGAGGCGCGGAAAGTATTCCGGCGGCGGAACGAGGACGCCATTGGTACCTACGACGGGTTCGACAATGATCGCCGCCACGTCGCTCTCGTTGCGAATCATGTGCTCGATGTAGTCGGCGCAGGCAATGTTGCACCCCGGATAGGTGTGCTTGATGGGACAGTTGTAGCAATTCGTCTCCGGCGCAAAGACCACACCTGCGCCCTTGCCCGCCGGCTCCATCGCCCAGCGCCGCGGATCGCCGGTCGCCGCGATCGAACCCATCGTCGAGCCGTGATACGAACGATAGCGCGAAACAATCTTGGTCTTGCCGGTCACCATCCGGGCGATCTTGAAGGCGGCTTCGTTGGCCTCGGTCCCGCTGGTGGCAAAGAAAAATTTCTCCAACCCCTCCGGCAAAACCTCCTTCAGCTTCGCACTCAGCTTCGCGCGCGCCGACGTCGCATAGCCCGGCGCAACATAGCACAGTTCCTTCGCCTGCTGGGCAATCGCCTCAACCACGTGCGGATTCTTGTGACCAAGATTCACGCACATCAGTTGCGACGAGAAATCGAGGTAGCGCTTGCCTGCGCCGTCGATGAACCAGCAGCCCTCGGCATCGGCTATGTACAGCGGCTTCCACGACTTTTGAAAGCGCCATGTGCCGTAGTTCGTTTCGCGGGTGAGACTGCTGATCTGTTCGCCTGTCATTTCAGGTGTCGTAACGGTATCGCTCATCGATGACCTCGGAGTGGGGATCGCACGCTTGTGTCCACCATGCTACGGCATCGCGCAAGCCTTTCAGATATGCGAACTGTGAGGCATGTTCCCGACGTATTGAGCGGATACCCTTTCCCGAACTCGGGGCGCACTTGATCCCGTTCGGATGAGAGAGACCCTCTGCAAAAGAGCCGCGGCGTTCACGGCGACCAACCCGCACTCGCATTGCCTTGCCAACCGCCTCGTGCTACCGTGAAACATCTTCACACCTCAATTTCCATTCCAACGCAGAACTAAAGAAAAAACCGCCGCACCGGATCATCCACACCCCACGGGAGGATCCATGAAAACACTCATCGCTCTGCTCTCGGCGCTCGCCTTCGCCGCCTCCGTCCCCGCGCAATCCACCATGGCCCCGCTTCTGACGCGGGCGTGGGATAATCACCGCTCTGGATGGAACCAGCAGGAGACCGTCCTCACCCCAGCCGACCTCAAAGCCAGAGGCATCGCGCGTATCACCACCATCCCCGTCTTCGGCGACGCGCGCGGCGTGGAATCGCAGCCCCTCATCCTGCCCGCCGTGACCCTGGCCGACGGCAGCACGCACGATGTCATGATCCTGCCCTCGATGGCCAACATCGTCCGCGGTGTCGATGCCACCACGGGCGCCGCGCTGTGGCAAACCCCGCCCCTGGGCACGCCCGTCACCGGCAGCGATTCCCTGGGCCCCAACGGCCCCGGCGCCATGTGCCCCGGGCCCAATCAGACCATCGATTGCTATCAGATCAACGACAAGTGGGGCGTGCTGTCCACCGGCGTCATCGACCCTGACACTTCTCTTGTCTACCTCGTCGCCTGGATCTCGCCCGACGGCACGCCGCAAAACGGAAAACACTCCATGTACGTCCTCAACGTGAAGGACGGAACCCAAGCCGTCAGGCCCGTCCTCCTCGATGGCGCCAACGGATCGCAAACCTGGTCGGCCTACATGCGTAAGCAGCGCAGCTCGCTGGTCATGACCAACATCGGCGGCCGCAAGACCATCTTCTTCGCCTCCGGCACCATCCAGGAACTCGGCGCTGGGGCCGCAGGCTGGGTCCTCGCGTACGACGTTGCCACCAACCATGTGACCGCGGCGTTGCCCACCACGCAGGGATTCGGTGGCGGCATCTGGATGGGCGGCCAGGGGCTCGCCGCCGATTCGCAAGGCTATCTCTATGCCGTCACGGGCAACGGATCCTTCGACGGCGTCAACGACTTCGCCGAATCGATCCTCAAAATCCAGTACACGCCGCCCTCCGGCCAGACGCCCGCTTCTCTCAAAATCGTCAGCTGGTTCACACCCTATAGCGATACGGCACGCTCGCCCGGCGGCTACCCCGGACCAACTTCAGCGGCGGCCGTCAAACCCGCGGGCATCAGCGCGCCGTCTGAAGCCGTTCGCCCCGTCAACGCCGCCATGAGTCCCTCCATGAAACACGCGCGCATTGTGAAGACGAAGAACGCGCAGGGCAAAGCGGTCCGCCTGGTCTATCCCCGCATCACCACGCCCGGCGCGTGGTGGGATGAAGACCTCGGCTCCGCGCAGGGGGCGCTGATCGAGAGCTACGGCTTCTACATCGTCAGCGGCAAAGACGGCATCGCCTACGTCACCAAAATCGCAAATCTCGGCAACACCATGCCCGCGGACTTCGCCAATGCCAAAGCCAACTGCGCCAAACTCGCCACTCCACCCGTCTGGCTCACTGAAGATCCCGGCCCCGTCGACGCCTGTCCTAACGATCCCACCACGCTGAACTTTTTTCCCTGGGGCAAAACGCGCCACATGCACATGACTCCGGTCCAGTACATGAGCCCCACCCACGGCCAGGTCCTGTTCGCCTGGGGCGAGAACAGCCAACTCCACGCCTGGTCCGTCGCACCCTCCGGTGCGCTTACCTACCTCGCCCAGGGCAACGAATTTGCATCGCCGAACGTTACCAATACGCCTGGCGGGATGCCCGGCGGCTTCTGCTCCATGTCGAGCAATGGATCGACGCCAGGCACGGCGTTGCTCTTCTGCACCGTCCCCTACGGCGACGCAAATACCACCGTCACCAGCGGCCGCCTCCTGGTCTACGACCCTGACAACTGGGTCACCAATCCCGATGGGAGCAGGACCATCCCCGTTCTCTGGGACTCACAGCAATGGAACATTCAGTTCGCCTTCAACAAATTCAACCCGCCCATCGTCGATGGCGGCCAGATTTATGTTCCCAACTACAACGGGGGCGTCGACGTGTATGGACTGACCCCGCAACCGGCGCCTTAAAGCTGTTTCCAATTGCTGTGGAGCGAAAGCAAATCGGCTGAGTGGATTCATCGACTGCGACCGTTTTCGCGCGCGACTGAGAATCCTTGCCGAAACCACAAGACCGAAGCCTTGGGTTGCTCGGTTTTCTACCAGACAAGAAAAGCCCCCGGCTTTTTCGGCCGGGGGCTCAAATTCACTGAACTGACTTCAATTGCTGAACAACAAAATCCCCGCCGGTTTCTCTTCGCTCCCGCTGTCGTCCGCGCTGACCGGGCGATAGAAGAGCTGGTTGGCATCGAGATAGACTTCGAGGAACGCCGGGCGCGCTGCAATCTGTCCGGCGATGAGGGCCTCCGAAAGCGGGTCCTCGACATAACGCTGCAGCGCGCGCCGCAAGGGGCGTGCCCCGTAGCTGCGGTCCACCAGAGTCTTTTCGAGAATCCACTTCTTAGCGTCTTCTGTAACCGAGATGGTGATTGCCTTCTGCGCCAGATTGAGGTTCAACTGCCCGACCAGCAGCTCGACGATCTGAATCAGGTCGGCGTCGTTGAGCGACTGGAAGAGAATCACTTCGTCGAGACGGTTCAGGAATTCGGGGTTGAAGGTTTTCTTCACCTCGTTCTTGACCAGTTCCTCGACCTTTTCGTTGACCAGGTCGTCGCGGTCGCTCTGGAAACCTAGCCCCTGCTTCTTCTGCAGGTGGCGCGCGCCGATGTTCGACGTCATGATGAGGATGGTGTTCTTGAAGTCGACGGTGTTGCCCAATCCGTCGGTCAATTGGCCATCTTCAAACACCTGCAGCAGCAGGTTGAAAACGTCGGGATGCGCCTTTTCGATTTCGTCGAGAAGGACCACCGAATACGGCGACCGCTTGACGCGTTCCGTCAGCTGACCGCCTTCCTCGTAGCCCACGTATCCCGGAGGCGAACCAATCAGCTTCGACACCGAGTGCTTCTCCATGAACTCCGACATATCGAAGCGGATGAGCGCCTTGTCTGAGCCGAACAGGAACTGCGCCAGCGTCCGCGCCATTTCTGTCTTTCCCACGCCCGTCGGTCCCAAAAACAGAAAGCTCCCGATCGGACGATGCGGAGACTTCAAGCCCGCACGCGACCTGCGGATGGCCCGCGCCAGCGCCGAGATCGCCTTGTCCTGCGAGATCACGCGCTTGTGCAGCTCTTCTTCAACGCGCAGCAGCTTCTGCGTCTCTTCTTCCTTGATGCTGGTGACGGGAACACCTGTCCAGCGCGAGACCACATCTTCGATGTCCTCACGACCCACGATGCCGGCCGCTGAATCGTCGAGGTGATACTTGTCGCGCAGCGCGCGCAGATTCTCACGCTCCTTGCGTTCTTCGTCCGAATAGAACCGTGCCTTCTCGAACTCGTGATTCGCAATCGCCGAGTCCATGCGGTGCACAATGAACTTGATCCGCTTCTGTACCTCGGTGATCTCTTCGGGCAGCGAGGTCTGGCGCAGCTTCACGCGCGCGCCGGCCTCGTCGATCAGGTCAATCGCCTTGTCGGGCAGAAAGCGATCCGGGATGTAGCGATTGGAGTGCGAGACGGCAAACTCGATGGCGGCATCTGTGTAGCTGACCGCGTGGAATTTTTCGTAGCGGTCCTTGATGCCGTTAATGATCTTGATGGCGTCCGCTTCGTTCGGCGGCGGAACCTTCACGGCCTGGAAGCGCCGTTCGAGCGAACGATCTTTCTCGATCGACTTGCGGTATTCAGCCGGCGTGGTTGCGCCGATGCACTGAATCTCGCCGCGGCTCAGGGCAGGCTTCAAGATGTTGGCCGCGTCCAGCGAGCCTTCGGCAGAACCCGCGCCCACCAGCGTGTGCAGCTCGTCGATGAAGATGATGGAATTCTGATTCTCCATCAGCTCTTTCATGATGGTCTTGAGGCGCTCTTCAAACTGGCCGCGATACTTGGTGCCCGCCACGATCAGCGACAGATCGAGCGCCAGCACGCGCTTGTCGGCCAGGAAGCTGGGCACCTCGCCATCGGCGATGCGCTGCGCGAGGCCTTCGACAATGGCCGTCTTGCCCACGCCCGGCTCGCCAATCAGCACCGGGTTGTTCTTGGTGCGACGGCACAGAATCTGGATCACGCGCTCCAGTTCGCCGTCGCGTCCCACCAGCGGATCGAGCTGCCCGTCCATCGCAGCCTGCGTCAGGTCGCGCGAAAACTCCGCCAGCAGGCTCGATTCGCGTTGGCGCTGCTGCTGCGGCGCCTTCTCTTGCGTCACCCGCGCCAGCTCGTCGCGAATCTGTGCCAGCTTCAGCCCGCGCTCCTGCAGAATCTCTGAAGCGAAGCACTTCTCTTCGCGCAGCAGACCCAGCAGCAAGTGCTCGGTGCCGATGTGCTTGTGGCCCAGCCGCTCCGCTTCTTCGGCCGCATACGCCAGCACCCGTTTGCATTCGTTCGAAAGCGGCAGGTCGACGCTGGTCGATACCTTTTCGCGAATCGTGGTGTGCGCTTCGATCTGCTTGCGGATCGACTCCACCGAGGCATGCGAGCGCAGAAAACGGTTGGTTAACGCCTTGTCCTCGCGCAAAAGCCCAAGCAGCAGGTGCTCAGTCTCGATATACGGCGAGCCAAACTGGCTGGCCTCATACCGCGCGAAGAAGATCACGCGCCGTGCCTTCTCCGTATAGCGTTCGAACATTGTGTTTCTCCCTAGCAGGCTTTCGGAAGGAGTAGCCGTCCAATCGACGCATTTTCAAGAGAACTCGAATCCCCGATCGTTGCAGTGTCGTCGCTCACTCCTTTGCGCCCGACTCCGGTCCCTCGATCGTCCTCGCTCCCCAAAATGCGCTGCCGGATTCAGCCCAACCCGCACGCGCCCTTCGTAAACATCGCCGCCGGAGCACCACCTGAAAATTCTTGCCCGCTCCGAACAGCTCTTTTGGATGGTTCCGGATCCAGTTGCCTCCGAACGTCAACGGCGCCCTGTTGCCTCGCCGCGGACTTCCATCCTAACCTTTTTGGCTCCTGCCGGGTTGGTTTCCCGTCAACAACCGCTTACTTTAATCAGACTCGAAAACCGCCCCGAGCGGTGCATCTTCTGCTAGGCCGTCCCGGGATGAAGCACCGTTTGGGAGGGTTGACCCAAACCCGTGAGGCGCCCGCTCTCCAGGCGCAGAGTCCGCGTACAGCGCGCGGCCAATTCCAGATTGTGGGTCACCACCACCGAGGTGAGCCCATGGGAAAGATGCAGTCGTTCCAGCAGATCGAAAACCCGGCCCGCGGTCGTTTCGTCCAGGTCCCCTGTGGGCTCATCGGCCAGCAGCACCCGCGGATTCCCCACCAGCGCACGCGCCAGTGCCACCCGTTGCTGTTCTCCGCCCGACAACTCGCCGGGCCTGTGGTCGCCCCGATCTTCCAGATCAACCTCTCTAAGCCAATTGGATGCAACAACCAACGCTTCGCGTCTTGAAGTGCCTCGCGCCAGCAGCGGCATGGCAACGTTTTCGAGCGCCGTGAATTCCGGCAGTAAGTAATGAAACTGCCAAACGTAGCCGATTTCGCGATTGCGAAAGGCGGCTGCCTCCCGGGAACTCAAAGTCGCCACATTGGTTGAGGCGCAGTGTACCGTCCCTGCCGTGGCAGTATCAAGAGCACCGAGGATGTGCAATAAGGTACTCTTTCCTGCCCCGGACGGGCCCACAATCGCCGCCAGTTCGCCGGGGTGGATATCTAACTCCAATCCCTTGAAGAGAGTAAGAGCCCCATTGCGGGTGCGGTAAGTTTTTTCGAGATTGTGCACCTGGATGAGCGGTGTCCGCACCCCCGGCTCCCGCTCTGAGCGGGCTGCCTGGCTCGGGGCCGCTGGAAGGCTCGGATTCATCGGGTTCCCCTTATTCTACCGTGCAATCGCAATCGAAGATCATCTGCAAAACAAGAACGAAATGACACGTTTGGCGAATGGAGGGACCTCTGTGCCCATCCATGCGCAGCTTCACCGCGCAGGGGTGGGAAAGCACGAACCCAAACTAACCTTCGTTCTCCAAATCCTGAATCAGCACAAACCCCGGGTGCCCCCCGGGTCTCGCTTCTGAGACCGGGGAAAGCAACCAAAGGATCAATCACAACCGGGCCGCTCCCTCGACAGAAAGGCGAAAGGCCGCTCAGCGCCCCGGTATCCCAGCGACATTCAGCCGCGCAACGCGCCCTTCCGGTCCCACCACAAACGGCAACGACAGCGCATTCCAGTTCCCGTCATCGAGCGGCTGCCAGGTCTTCCCATCGTCGCGCGAAATGTCCGAGCCATCCGTCCCCACCGCGATCCACGCCTTCAGGGCATCGCTCCACTCGACAGCCGAGCGAAAACCGTGCGGCGGGGTCGCCGCTGCAGTCCACGTCCAACCGCCATCGCTCGAATAGGCCGCCGTGTGCGCCGTGTCGCCGGGATTCTTGTAGTCGCCGCCCACCGCTACAAACCGCGAATTATCGTTGAAGGTGCACTCCGCGCACACCCCAATCGTCACCGGATACCGGTAGGCCACGGAGAATGTTCCCGAGCTTTCCGTGCCTTCGCCCACCGGAATCTTGCTCGACTTCCACCCCGGCCCATTCTGCTGAACAAGCTTGTCGATGAGCCCTTCGCGCTCCTCTTCGGCCGTAAACGGCCGGTTGAAAAACACCGACCCGCCCACACCGCCCGTGGCAAAGCCGCGCGTGAAAAGTTCGTTGCCTCGCGCAATGCTGGTGTTGCTCGCAGCAAATGCGGCAAGCGATCGGCCCGTCAGTGCAAGCCCGGCGTGTGGATCGCGCTCCCACTTCTTCCCATTGTCCCTGGTGAGAAACACAGCAAACTTGCCGCGCACCGGATCGCCCAGCAGCATCCCCTTCGGCCCGTTCATCCAGAAGCTGTCGAAGAAGCCCGCGGACCCGTCGGGGTTCCGGAAGAGCAAGCGCCACGACTTGCAGCCATCCGTCGTCCTGTAGAGACGGCTCAGCGCGCCCGGGCCGCTCGCCATCACCACCGCCGTCTGCGCGTCGAATCCCTGCACCCCGCGGAAATCCAGCGTTGCGCCGTCCTTCGCCGCATCGGGCACCGCACACTTCTCCCAATGCGCGCCGCCGTCCGTGGTGCGCAGCACCGTGCCGCCGGTCCCGCTGGCCCACGCCACCCGGCCATCCACCGAGTCGATGCCGCGCAACCCCGCCGTTGTGACCGAGGATTGCCTCTGCCAGGGGCCATTTTCCTGCGCTGGACTGGGAACGACAACCACCACGACGGCGCCCAAAAGCGCGAGAACCCTGGCCATTTGCATTGCCCGCAGTATAAAGCCGCGGCGCCAATCGCCGATGAGATCGAGAGCGAAGATGCCGAAGAAGCCGGCCTGGGCAAACCAATCGGAGTGCCAAAGGTCACTGAGCAGATTCTCGCGAGTCGCTAAAAGAGGACAGAGAGCCTATGAAAACCATTCGATTCATTGCGGGACTGGCGGGAATCGCGATGCTGGGGGCAGGGGCCCCTCCTCTCGCCGCACAGCAACCGATTGCGGAACACTTCGTGGCGCGCAGGGCTGCCCCGGTGGCGCAGCAGACACTCATGGCGCGATTTATGGCGCACAACACGGCGATGGGTGCCCTGCAGCCTTCGCTCATTACCCCCTTGGTCGCCCCGGATCCACGGTTGGTGCAGTATGCCAAGCTGTCATTCTCAAACCAGTACACACCCGCAGGAACCCAGACGGTGAACTACGGCAACGCGCGCGGCGGGGGAATCATTGCCTTCCATCGCTTTGAGTTCGATGGGATACCGCCTCCGTATATCCAGCACAACGGCAGTGCCAAAGACGGATTTGGCGATATGTCGGTGATGGGAAAGGTGCGCCTCGCGTCGGGCAACGCGGAGCACGGGAACTTTGTTGTGGCAGCTATGCTCAGCCACACATTCGCCCTGGGAAGCCACAAGAACGGCGCACCGACGGACGCATTTTGCCCCACGCTGGTGGCCGGCAAGGCCTTCAAAAAACACTACGACATCATTAACTCTCTCGGCGGCGTGATGCCGACAGGCAAAATCGCCGCACAAGGGCGCACGATTGCCTGGAACGAACTCCTGCAAATGCATGCCACGACCCACGTGTGGTTCGAAGCAGAGAATAATGCCACTTTTTATTTTGGCGGTTCGCACGACGGCAAGATGCAGAACTTCGTTACGCCGGCGGTCTTCTACGTGGTGCGGCGCAAAGACTGGCAGCCAACCCATCCATTCCTCATCTTCGACTCGGGCATGCAGGTGGCAACCTCCGGCTTCCATACCTACAATCACAACTGGATCTCCGAGCTCCGCATTCTCTTCTAAATCCCCCCCTAATGGAAGCCCCGGCGGCCCGGGAACGGGCCGCGCCTC
>DATDIQ010000034.1:0-21268 GCA_036520995.1 Occallatibacter sp. | reverse complement strand
TCACTCAGGTCGCCTTCTCGCTCGTCCTTCTCGTCGGCGCCGTCCTGTTCGTCCACAGCCTAATCAACCTCGACAACGTCGATACCGGCTTCAACCGGCAAAATACCCTCGTCCTCAATCTCGACCCCAGCTCCATCGGCTACATAGACATGGAACCCCGCCTCACCGCCCTCTATCAGCAGATCGAGCAGCGCGTCGCCGCCGTCCATTCCGTCACCTCCGCCAGCTTTGCCTCCTTCACCTTCGCTCAGAACTCTTGGAATGGGGGCGTCGTCATTCCCGGCGGCGACACCACTGGCACAGTTGACATCAAACACAACGTCATCGGCAGCGACTATTTCAAAGCCATGGACATTCCCCTCATCGCCGGCCGCAACTTCGGCCCGCAAGACACAGCCACATCGCAAATGGTCGCCATCGTCAGCGAGCGCTTCGCCAAAACCTATTTCCCCAATACCAATCCCATCGGCCGCAGCTACGCCATCGGCGACCCCAACGGCCCTTGGGGGAAGATGCAGATCATAGGCATCGCCAGGGACGTCAAATTCAAGAACCTCGACGAACGCGCCCAAACGCTCGACTACGTTTTCTACCCGCAGCGCCACCAGTTCCTCGGTAATCTTGTTGTCCGCTACATCGGCGATTCGACCGCCGTCTCCGCCGCCGTCCAAAGCACCATCCACTCCATCGACCTCAACCTCCCCATCACCAGCGTCACCACGCTCGACGAGCAGGTCTCCGGCTCCATCGCCCGGCAGCGCCTCGTCGCGCAGCTCTCCACCTTCTTCGGCCTGCTTGCCGTTTTTCTCTCCTGCATCGGCATCTACGGTTTGATGTGCTACTTGGTCTCCCGCCGCACCAACGAAATCGGCATCCGCATGGCCCTTGGCGCGGAACGCTCCAATGTCCGCTGGCTTGTCATGCGCGAGATCCTTCTCCTCGTCGCTATCGGAGTCGCCATCGGCGTCCCCGTCACCCTCGCCGGCTCGCGCCTCGTCACCAACATGCTCTTTGGGATTCAAGGCGCCGACATCATCACCCTCATCAGCTCAGTCGCTGCCCTGCTTCTCGTCGGCCTCCTCGCCGGCTACCTCCCCGCCCGCCGCGCCTCGCAAGTAGACCCCATGCTCGCCCTCCGCTACGAATAGAAACTGGTCAAAGGAGAATTCTTATGTTCCGATTGATTGCTTGCGTCGTAGTATCTGTTTCCGTCTTGACGTCCTTGGCCAACGCCCAGGTCTCGCCGGACCTGCCCAATCCGACCGGAGCGCCGAATCCGCTGACGACGACGCTATCCATCTTTCGCAGCAATATGCAGGACAAGATCATGAAGGCGGCGGCTTCGATGCCAGAGTCCAAGTACAGCTACCGGCCGACGAAGGACGTCCGCTCGTTTGGCGAGATCGTGACTCATGTGGCGGATATATCCTACTTCTTGTGTTCAAAAGCCAAGGGTGAAGCGAACCCCGCCATGGATACCGCAAAGGGTTCGAAGACCGAGATCGTAGCCTATCTCAAGGGCTCGTTCGATTACTGTGATCGCGTGTACTCCGGGTTCACCGATGCTCACCTGAATGACCCGGCGGACTTCTTTGGCGACAAGACGAACATGATGTTCATCTTGACGCAAGCCGGAAATCACGATGCCTTGCATTACGGCAATCTCGTCACGTATATGCGCCTCAATGGCCTCGAGCCCTCCGGGGGCTGGTTTTGATTGCCCGGCAGCGTCCTTCGGCAGTCCAAGGTAATCGGCAATTCGTGACAGAAAAATGGGAACGGGAAGAATGATGAGACTTAACGTTTGTGGAGCGGGAAAAGTGTTGGCCGTGGCCGTAATGGGATGCATGGGCGCGACCCTGGCTGCCGGACAGCGCATGGCGCAATCAACTGCACCCACCGGTGCAGCCAAGGAAAATGGCCGCGCTGCGATTGGTGCACATGCGGCGGAATGGTTGAAAGAGAGTGATGTGCCAAGCGTAGCGGTGGCATACATCAGAGATGGAAAAGTGGCGTGGACAGAGGTGTATGGGGATCAGGTTCCGGGAGTCCCGGCGACAGGGAAAACGCTGTACAACCTGGCGTCGCTGACCAAGCCGATAACAGCGGAGACAGTATTGCGATTGGCGTCTGCAGGGAAGCTTTCTCTGGATGAATCGATGTCGCCATTCTGGCTTGACCCGGACATAAAGGGTGATCCCTGGAGCAAATTGCTGACGCCACGGTTGTGCTTGTCGCACCAGACTGGGTTTGCGAACTGGCGGCGAATGACCGGCGGAGTGCTAAAGATGAGATGGGAGCCTGGAACCCAAACAGGATATTCGGGAGAGGGATATATGTACCTTGGCCGGTTTACCGAAAATAAGATGGCAAAACCTTTCGATGCACTGGCGCAGGAGATCGTATTCGATCCGATTGGCATGAAGGATACCTCCTACACAGCGAAGGAATGGTATGCAGGGCGTTTGGCGGTTCCCCAGGGGCCGAAGGGAGAAACACCGATAGACCCTGTCGTGACGGAGTGGAATGGCGCGGACCAGATGCATACGACGATTGCGGACTATGCGAAATTCGTGGTGAGCGTGATGCACGACGAAGGCTTGACGAAGAAAATCGCCGCAGAACGCGCGACCATGACGCGAGAGCTGGTGAAGCCGGAAGATCTCGACAAAATGTGCAGGACATCGGGCGAAGTGGGACACTGCACCATAACGGCCGGAATGGGCCTGGGATGGGAAGTCAAAACATTGAATGGAGTTAAGATTCTGGAACATAACGGCTCCGATTGGGGAGTGAGAACCTTCGCCATGTTTGTGCCGTCGCAAGGAATCGGAGTAATAGTCTTTACAAATGGGGAGAATGGGGACGAGGTCATCCGAAAAGTCGCGGAAGCCCTGTACCCAAACCAGCTATACCTGGCGACGATGTGAGGTGTGTTGGGAAAGTGATTTGCCAAACCTCTGTCGCGATCCTTTCCGTGATCTTGTTCGTAGGTGGCGTGACGATCAACCGGCGCCGGGCTTTCGCTTTGGCTCTGGCAGTAACAATCTGCATGGCTGTACTGGCAGTTAGTGGACACCTGTGGGTGCTCAATTGGGAGTTGATTGTGCCCACTTGGTATCTGACCATTCTGCCGGTCCGGCCTGATCGAATGGCGGTTCTCCGAAATGAGGGCATCGTGTCATGAAGAAGCGACAGATCCTCGGCTCAACCGCGCTGCTTGCCATGGCATTAAACGCTGTTTCTACCCTGGCGCAATCGGCGAAGGGTCAGATCGTCGACCGGCAAATCACCTCCATGAACTTTGCCGGTAACAAGATCGGTGTCAGCCCGGTACGCAAGATGGTGATTTATCTGCCTCCTGGTTATCTCACATCGACGCATCGATACCCGGTGATCTATTTTCTGCCGAACCCTTTCGAGGAAAACTATCGCTTCGATTTTGATCACAGAAATGCTCAGGGCCTGTTTGATCGGGCCACTGCAGAGGGTGTGATCAAGGACTTTATCCTCGTAGCGGTCGACATGAACACGCCACTTGGAACTTCGTGGTATGTCAACTCCCCGGTCACCGGCAACTGGGAAGATTTCATGATTCAGGAACTGGTACCGTACATCGATGCAAATTTCAAGACCCTTCCCAACAGGGATTCACGAGGCATCGCCGGAATCTTTATTGGAGGATATGGAGCTATCCGCTTCGGTATGCGGCATCCGGATGTCTTTGGCTCTGTGTATGCAACGCACCCGGTGGGGACCGGGACCGGTGTCAGCGTCAGTGCATCACTTCCCAAATGGGATATTTTGGTGAATGCCAAATCCATGGATGATGTGAGGAAAGATTTCCGTACACAGATCTTTACCACCATGTTCCAGGCTAATTTGCCCGATCCCGACAAGCCGCCTTTGTTCATGGATCTGCTGGCGCGCCAGCAAGGGGATCAGTTGGCCATCGATGCCAAACTCATGGAACGCTTCCGCAATAACTTTTATCTGGAAACGATGATTGGCAAATATGCGGACAATCTCAATTCTCTAAGAGGGTTCAAGTTTGACTGGTCGCGCAACGATGCCAATTTTGACCATGTGTACGCCAATCAAGCCTTCACGCACAAGCTGAATGAATTCGGAATTGTTCATCAAGCGGAAGAATTCAACGATACATCTGGCGAACCGGATTGGGGCGCGGATGGACGATTCATGACCGAGGTCCTGCCATTCTTTGCCTGATATCTCGTATTCGACACCGGTCCTCAGATCAATCACCGGTAAAAGTAGCCTATGGGCTCGAAGCGACGCAAGTCATCCTCGAATGGTGCCAAATCGCCAATGTGCGTTTCGAGCGAAGATCGATCTGGAAACGTGCATTGCCCTGTTTGCGACAGTTGACGAAGGAACTCTCGGCCATCTGGTCAGACCGCACGCACTATGCGAAAGTCGAAGCAGCGTTGATAGAAAGCGGACAACGGTGATGTCATCCTCTGGCGAAAGGACTAGGCAGAGGAAACGATGATCTCCGCTGATTGATCGGAGATCGCTGCCGCTCGGTCAAAGCCAAAGAGCTCGCCGGAGGTTGGTCTCTTATCTGCAAGAGTCGCCAACAGCGTATACTGAAACTGCATAAGCTCGAAGAAACTGTCACTCCAGCAAAGTGCGTCTTCGCGATTGAGAGATCGAAAGGCGCGTTTCTTGCAGCAGCGGCTTCTCCTTTTCAATTCGCAGTGCGCCAATCAGCAGAGACCAAAAGAAGAATGTGTTGCACACTTGGCAGCAAGCGGATTTACCCAGTCTCAGGAGCTCTATATGTCCTCACGGAATGGAGACAAGTCCAGATTTAACCGGGAACGCAAACAGAAAATCGCTCGACGGAAGCATACACGCGAATTGCTGGTCAGCGCACCAAAGGCACGCAAGTCAGCGGACACCACAGTCCGTGCGCAGCCAAGGTCAGCGTCGGCATGAACAATCCGCTGCCAGCGTAGCGCTCTCTGCGCCAATTGCCGATTCACCCCCAAAAGAAGCAAGTGTTGCTGATCGAAGCATCGCATGCGAAGCGCGATTTTGCGTGCTGAGGTGGTAGTTTTTCGAGGACAAAGTATGTCCGGTCAGGCTGCCAAATGCCGGTCGGCGATAAACAAAGAGATGCCAGGGGATATATGCCAAGAGGCCGATCAACATTTACAAAGCGCCAAAAAGAAAACACGCGGCAGCAGAGACAACGGGACAAAGCAGAGCGAAAGAATCAACGGAAGCAAGAGAAGTCCGTTGCGGGCAGCGTGGACGAGATGGCTGAACTGCGCCAGCACGCTGCAGAGCAGGCAGCGATTCAATCTTGGCGCGGATGAGCGGACACTGAGCACAGTTCCGGCGATCACGTTGACGAGTAGCTCGTATTTTCCAGGTTTGGCTGGAATTGACGCCGTGACAGGCAAACTGACGGTACGAAACGTCGCTTATAAGAGACCCGGATCGCGGTGATTTGGTGTAAGGGGGGGGCAGCATGGCAGAAATTCGATTGCAAGAGGGCGAATCCATAGAGAATGCGCTCCGTCGCTTCAAACGTAAAGTTCTGTCGGAAGACATCATTCGAGAAGTGAAACGCCACTCGTATTTCCTGAAGCCAGGCGAAAGACGTCGAGTGAAACAGGCCTTGGCGCGAAAGCGCGCGCGGAAGAAGATTCGAAAAGAAGATTCCTTTGCGAAGGGTTCTCGGCGGGAATAATGCACGATTCTGGACGGTAACCCACGCAGGCTCTGTGAAGGGCTTTATCTACTCCATTTGGGTGGTCGATGCTCTGTACATTTGTGCCGATTAAAGGCGTCTTCTATCGCTTTTGATGGCACATTTGGTATCGGTTCCAGCCGCCGCACGAATGGCTGCGACCACTCGCAATCAGAGCATCTCCAGCTCGAAGATGCCGTTATAGGGCATAGGATTTTTCGCGTGGTTTCACCCATGCTCTCAACTCTACGCTCATTTCCATTGTTAGTTCTGTGCTGTGAATTTAGACTGCACCACTACCGCCTGCGCCGGCCTACATCAAATGCCTGCGCGGAGTGCAACAGCTACTCTTACGTGCATTCCTTACAGCTGCAGCGGCCGTCCCGGATGCGTCCATCGTATGCGCGAGCCCTGATTTCTTCCGTATTCCCAGATGCTCTAAAGCGACGCTCTCGATCCCGCCACCGAAAACATGTGCTTCTCTTCAAGCCGATCAAGCGCCGCCTCCAACTCAGACTCGACTGCTTCGGCCTCATCGGCGATGACGATCAGTTCGACATTGATCCATTTGTATAGCACCTGAAAATATCTCCAGCCTTGCACGATTTTATGCCTGCCCTGCGCGAAAGCACACTCGGCCTGCGCTAATGGGCAACTCAAAAGGAAGCGACATGCGCACGGCGTTCTCGACAAGGAACCAGTCGGGTGTCGATGGTCTTTTAACTGTTCAGTTGTTGCGAAATCGCCGAGTATCACACCGACGCACTCCGCCGCTTCTCCTGTGCTTGATGAGCGATTTGTCATAGAACGCCGCGCCGAACTATTTCAACGCGGTGAACTATGGCCGGTTTCCCTACATACAATCGTTGAGAGCTAATGTACCCTCACTGCAGCTCAGCTCTCAATCCTGCCCTCAGGAGAATGTCCATGACTCGCGTCAAGCTCCTCATGCTGTTAAATCTGTTTCTTCTTACGGCTGCGGCTCAAACATCTTCGAACACAGGCCGTTGGATTGTTTCGACAGACTATTTTGGCACTCCTCTGACTCCTCTCCTCAATATCCAACAGACCGGCGAAAAAGTGACGGCCACAGGCCGTGACTACAAGTATGTCGGTACTCTCCACGGAACTGCTCTACATCTCACGGCTACAGATGAACAGGGCAATACCGATGAAATCACTGCTAAGCTCGCCGACGGAAAGATGGAAGGAACCGATACAGAGACGGACGCCAATGATAAGGCGCACCCGATGACTCTTAAATTCACGGCAATTTTGGCGCCTGCTCTGGAACATCTTCAGCCCAAAACCCATGAATTCTCGCCGACGATCTTCTATCGTCAGGTCTCTGCCTTCAACAAACCCGTCCTCACGATCAATCCTGGAGATACCATTCACACCATTACGGTAGATGCCGGCGGTACAGATATGAATGGGGTCAAGCGGTCCCTCGGCGGTAATCCTCAGACCGGCCCCTTTTACATAACGGGAGCAATGCCGGGAGATATGCTCGTCGTCCATATTAAAAAACTCAGGCTCAATCGCGATTGGGCGGAGAGCGACGACGGGCTTGATGAGCGTGCGTTGAACAGAGATCTCGCCGTCAAGGTCAAGGAGAACGGTAAATCTATCCGTTGGCGTCTCGACCGAGCGGCAGGGATTGCAACTCCCGAAACCCCAGCAGAACACCTCAAACGCTACACGATCCCGCTAAAACCCATGCTCGGTTGTATCTCTGCTGCGCCCGCCACTGCGCAGGCCCGCCCGGCACAGGCGACTCGGGATACTACGGCGGAAACTTGGATTTCAACGAAATAAGAGAAGGTGCTACCGTCTATCTTCGCGTGGCAAATCCCGGCGCCTTGCTCTATTTCGGCGACGCACACGCAGCGCAGGCTGACGGCGAGCTTAATGGCAATGCTTTGGAAACATCCATGGACGTGGAACTGACAGTTGACGTTATCCCCAACAAGCGCATCGGAGATCCTCGCGTGGAGACGGCGACTGACATCATCACCATGGGACTTGACGGTTCGCTCGATGACGCTTTCAAAGAAGCTACAAGCGATATGGCTTCATGGCTCGAAGAAGACTACAAGCTCACGCCTTCAGAGATTGCGCAGGTGCTTGGAACCGCCGCCGAATACCACGTCAGTGAAGTTGCTGACAGGAACGCTGGTATGGTGTTGAAAATCAGCAAAGCGCGCCTCGCCACACTTGCGAAATAGAGACATTGACGTCGGCGAAACGCTACGGCGGCATCAGATTCTAGATCTATGCACAATCGCCAAAGCGCGTTTCCAGCAATGGCAGGCTTGGAAGAGTGCATTGCCTTGCTGCCATTAGCCGAGAATCGTAGCTTGCCGATAACAATGATGTCTCGTTACTGATGGTGCAAACTGCTGTTGAATCGATCGACTAATGCCCATAGCCTTCGGCGTCGGTGGGGACTTTGCCACGGAAAAGCCAATAGACGACTCCAAAGTACATCAACGCCAGGCACATGCCGACGGACCACCAGGCGAGGCCGACACTCAACGTGTGTGGGCCAGAGATGGCACGAGCGATGGTAAGGTCGTGGCCCTGCGTTCCGACTGCGGGGAGAAGTACGGGGAAAAGGCCGGTGGCGGCGCCGATGATCATGGAAGCAAGATAGCCGCACGAAGCAAGGAAGGACGGAAGCCGCGAGGGGGTGCCCATGGTCACACGCATCAGGGCAACGCTCGCGATGACCGCCACTGGAACGAGAAAGGCGATGGGGTGGCCTTTGTAGTTATTGAGTGAGGCGGGCCGCGCGAGGACAGTGGCTGGGATGCCGATGGCGGTGAGAGCAACGGTAGCGATCCAGACGCGGTGAGCGAAGTGGAGCGCGCGGCGTTCAAGATGACCTTCGGTTTTGAGTGCGAGGTATAGCGCTCCATGGAGCGAGATTGCGGTCAGGGCGAGCACGCCACCAAGGACGGTGTACCAGTCGAGGATGCCGGGATTAGCGCCCGTGCGCCAGTTGGTCCAGAGCGGAAGAAAGAAGTAGTCGTCGGTGCCTATCGGAACGCCGCGGACGACGTTACCAAGGGCGGCGCCGAAAAAAATGGCGAGCAGAACGCTCGAGAAGGTGAAGAGTCCATCAAAGAAGGAGCGCCAGAGTGGGTCGTCGGAATGGCCGCGTAGCTCGATGCTGACGCCGCGCAGAATGAGCAGCCAGAGCACCATCATGAGTGGAAGATAGAAGCCGCTGAACGCCGAGGCATAGAGCAGCGGAAAAGCGAAGAAGAGCGTCCCGCCCGCAGCGATCAGCCAGACTTCGTTGCCGTCCCAAACCGGGCCGATGGATCGGAGGGCCTGCGCGCGTTCGGGCTCGGTGTGCGCGACGAAGAGATAAACGATGCCGACGCCGAGATCGAAACCGTCAAGGATAATGTAGGCCGTGAGCATTAGCACAACGATCCAGAACCAGAGAGTGCCCATAGGATGTCGGCTCCTTACGCGGTGAGAGATTTCGGGTGTGAGGCGTGGCCAGGTGCGTTCGGACCATGCTGGATGTGGTTGTAGACGAGGACGGTCCAGAGCAGCGAGAGCAATGTATACATGCCGAGAAAGCCGAGCAGCGAGAAGAGGCTGTTACCCGCGCCGACATGGCTTGACGCACCGGCTGAAGTTCGGATGAGGCCGAACACGAGCCAGGGCTGGCGTCCGATTTCCGCGGTCATCCAGCCAGCCGTCGTGGCAATGTAAGGCAGCGGCCAACTTAACAGAAGGCACCAGAGAATCCAGCGCGCGGATTCGAGCTTACCTCGCCACAGGTAGAACGCGGCGATAGCCATCAGCGCTCCAAACCACGTCCCCAGGCCGACCATGATGTGGTAGCTGTAAAACAACAGCGGCAAGGTGGAAGGCCATTGGTCGCGGGGAAAGTGATCGAGCCCCTCGACCTCAGCGGCGGTGGTCCCGTAGATGAGGAAGCTGAGGACCTTATTGACGCGAAGGGGATTGTCGATGGTTTGCGACTCGAAGTCGGGCTGCCCCATCACGATCATGCCGGCACCCTTTTCCGTATGGAAGAGACCTTCCATGGCGGCAATAGCGGTGGGCTGGTTCTTCGCCATGTACTTGCCGTGGAGATCGCCGGTAGGAAAGACCTGCAGGACGGAGGAGATGATTCCTGCGATGACCCCGAGCTTGAGGAAGATATGGCCGTAGGGACCTTCGCGGCGTTGGAGTATATAAAGCGCACCGACGGCGGCCATGACGAAAGACGCGGTGACGACGGCAGCGCACATGTTGTGCGCGTATTCGAGCCAGGCCCAGGGATTCAGGAGCAGCTGCGTGAAGCTGGCCACTTCATAGACGCCGTTAGGGAGCAGTTTGTAGCCGACAGGGTGCTGCATCCAGGCGTTGGTTACGATGATGAAGAAGCCTGATATCCATGAGCCGACGAAGACAAGCACGGCAGAGAGCCAGTGGAAGCGACGGGAGAGGCGCTTTTCGCCGAAGAGAAAAAGACCGAGGAAGGCGGACTCGAGGAAGAAAGAAAAGATGCCTTCCATGGCGAGAGGCATGCCGATGACGGCACCGGTGCGTCGGGAGAACTCACTCCAGTTGGTGCCGAACTGGAACTCCATGGGGATGCCGGTCACCACGCCAAGGAGAAAATTGATGGCGAAGATTTTGCCCCAGAAACGAGCAGCGACATCGTACTTTGCTTGCTTGTCCGGATCATTGGCGCGGAGAGCGATCGTTTTGAGAATCACGATCAGCAGCGCCAGCCCCATGGTGAGTTGGGGAAACAGATAGTGGTACGTGATGGTAAAGCCGAAGTGAATTCGGTGCAGCGTAAGAGCGTCCAAGCTTGACTCCAGTGGTGCGAAGACGTAAGAGTCTACTGTCACTAGTCTCATACTTCTCCGCTGATTGCGATACGGCGATATCTCGACACACCTGTCCATGTATCGATAAACGGAGACCAAGAGCGATCAAGCGAACCAAGCAACCGGGCCGACATTTGGCGCCAGCAATGGTTCTGGATTGACCCGTAATCGCCGAGTCGCTCACCGAGGCATTCGTTGCCCTGAGCGCTGATGGGTTAGCTCCTGAGCGTTCGGGCAGCCGACCGAGCCCACAGGAGTACGGCAACGGCGGTCGCCCACATCAGAATTCCCGTACCGGCCGTGACCGCAACGACGAGCGTGGTTCGGAAGAAGACCCAGCTGAGGATGCACCAGAGCGCAATCAGAATGCCCAGAGCAGCGAGTTTTGGCGCTCGGAAGATTCGCGCGAGCGGGATGTAGTGGAGGCCGATGACGAGGGCGCAGCCGTCTGTTGCGAGATCGGGGCGATGGGCATGACCTGCGGCGAACAAGATCACGAGAACGATGGCAAGACCCTCAGTCACTAAGACGATGACAAAAGACCGGGTGGGGAACTGCGACAGTGGAAGAGACGGCGCCGGATGTTGGCGACGCAAAGCACGCCCAGTGCGCATTGCGTATATCGACCATACCCAGAGAGAGATGGCAACCGTTCCGAAGATTGGAGCAACGACGGCATTGTAGACCTGAGCGACGCTAAGCCCCCAGCCCAGCCAGCCTGCTCCGGCCATAGCGATGATCAATGCGCCGCGACCGGCTCCGATCACGCGGCTAGGTTGCAGAGGTTGCTCCATCCTTGCAAATTCATACAGCGAAAGTGGTCCGGCGGTTCCCCAGCGAGGCACACAGGCTGGAAACGGGCGGGCATCCATCAAGCATAGCGGGGCCGCGCATCACGTTTCAGGTGAGTCGTGGACGATTCGGAAGTTTCAAGCGAGCCAGATCGCCGAAACGCCCGCCCGAGCTGGCCGAACTTGAAATTTGGTCATTCCCGGAGGCTCCGGAAGGCTGCATATGGCAGCAGAATTGTTGAACGGGGGCTGCTTGTCACGATTGCCGGAGGCCGTTGCACTAGGCAGTTGAATCGAGCGATGATATGGCTGACTGCTATCGTCGGGCACCTTGGGGTGCATCGCGGGCCCGATCGAGGGGTAAAATCTCGGCCACAAATCACGAGATAATCTTTCAAACACGTACGCGGCACGGAACCCGACTAAAACGGCCTGATTCTGAGTGCGAATGTCTTTCTCGGATTCCTCGTCCTTCTTCCGGCGAATCCCGATCACGGGAGCGAGAATACGGATGCCACGCTCGCCCTTCTTGACCTTGCGGCCAAGTTGATTCCACGCGTAAAGGCCAGCAACGCGAGTTGCGTCCGGCTTTTGTCGTGCAATTTCCAGAATGTTGCCAAAGCTGTAATTGTGAAACTTGCCCATTGCGGTGAGGTAGGCGGTGAGGGCCTCCGAGTGTCCCTGCTCCAACTGTTCGATGAGGGCTTGTATGTTGGCCGCGATTACTTCTTTCGCGGTTTGCTTCGGCTGCTTGTTGCTCGGTGTGGGCTGATTGGCGACTGCGGCGGTCGTGTTCATGATTGCTTCCTCCTTGGGCTGTCGTACTGGCCTTTGCTCTTAAATCGGGCGGCGGCTTGTACATACATGCCGAACGCCTCCTGGCGAAGGCGGGGGGTAGCAAGTGCAAGCTGAGGGGTATCCCCACCCTTGGAACGCGAGCAGAGCGGCAAGTGGAAAGGGCGGAGCGAAGCGGAGGTCTGCACAAGCAAAGCGCGGAAGATTGGGGAAGCGGCTTGCGCGCGCGGGTGGGGCAGCGCCCCCCTAGCGTTTTTGCTTGTGCTGTTTTTGCAGGATTCGGAACATCAGAACGTTAAGACAAACAATAAGTGAGCCCGCGCAGTGCAGGGACCAAACGCGGGCATGATCGCCGTTGCTGACTCAATCGTTGCCTATTCCTGAAGGGGCGCCATAGAACACAAATGGATTGAGGAATGGCCGGTGCCAAAGAAACTGGCGTTCTGTTTGCGTCAATGCTCCTTCGTCGCAGACGCGAGTCCAATTCAACCGGATCGTGTCGACTTGATGCTTGATAAGCATCTTGGCAGTTTCTGCATCAAGCAAGAAGCGCGGCGCCGCCTCTAAACAGACCGACAACTGACTCATTCGATTGTCGTCATGGATCAACATCGCTTGACTTGCTTCGTTCCCCGTTCGAGGCTGAGGGCAGACATCATAGGCCGGCGTCAGGGTTAGATTTTTGCCATCCCAGAAGGCAGCATGGTTACGCGCGTGATCATCCGTGTTGCCACACAGAATGTTAAATACGATGCGCCCGAATAGTTCGCGGAGGCTTTTGTTCGGGTCGATGAATCGATGGCGAATGATATCGGCCAGGTCTTGATAGCTGGCATACATCACCATCATTTCGTCCAGACCAAATAATGTGAGCGCAGATACCATTGCTTTCCGCCGCCACCCCTTGTGTGCCTTTTCACGATCGAAACGTTCAATTAGCAAAACATCTTTTCCAAGCACGCTCTGTAGATCAACTGTCGCGACATTGAGGCCAACGAGCTTCGCAAGCCGCATGGCGACGAATTCTGCTTTGACGACGTTGTAAATGTCAGAACTTGTCGAGAACTTTGCAATGAATTTTTTATGATCCGCAGTAATCAATACCTTGGGCCGTGCTCCTCCCAGAGACGTACCATGCTGAAGTGCGTTACCGAGTCCTGGTTGCAGCGGTATCCCTTTTTCGACGGACTCTGCAGCCTGCATGAGCTCGCTCAACGGCGTATGGTCTGCGGCCCGAGGAGTGTATTTTGTGGCGGACAATTGAAAGTCCAGTGCGCCTGTTCGATCTGATCCTGATTCCAGAAGATAGGTCAGCTCACTCAATTCCTCCTTCGAAGCATCCTCTCCCTTTAGGCCGAGCTTCCGATTAATGAGGACGCGACGCCCCCAGGCATCGGGTGATGCATCTCGGATACAGCTCGGCATGGACAGGCCTGGAAGGAGAGGGATCTCTCCGGGCTTGAGCGGCAATTCTGGGTCATAAATCGCGATGGCATTTTCCCGGTTCAGGTAGCTCCTGCCGTAGTTGAAGACCAGCAGGTTCCCGATTTCGGTGAGCAGTCCTGCGACGACGGGCTCCGTTTCGTTTGGCAGCCAGATCCAGACGTAGGCTTCTCTGTATTGGTTTTTAGAAGTCATCTTTTATTGCCCTCTTGGGTTTGCGGGCATATTTGGGCAGCAGACTCAGCATCTCTCCAGCAAAAGCACGGTGAGCGCCCAATCGTTCTTTGTCTGATTCAAAGAGAGGTACTCCCGCAATGGCGGCAGCCTCGAACACGGGTCCGATCGCGCAGCCAGGATCACCCTTTTCAATGCGTTGAACGAGAGAACGGGAAATCCCCATACGGCTTGCCATTTCTTCCCCGGTAATCTTTCGATCAATCCTTCCTGCGCGGATCATCTGCCCCAACAGCGCAAGGGCTTCCGTGCTGTACCTGGAGTACGCACGGTGCTGCGGCTTGGACATGGGGAACCTCCGGACTATGAATAAGTCATATAGCGTCTATGTGACTTACTTATGAGCCATCATATGGCCTCTAAGGGAGAAATGTCAATGGCCGTGTGATCTATTAATAGGTCAGATTTCAGCAATGCGATCTGTTTATGAACCACTAACCGCAACATGCTTCAGAAGTATTCTGATCTCAGACAAGCAATCTCCCGGCAGTACTTCATCCAAATATAGACTGTATTGTGTCTCAAATGAGATGTATAATCTTGCATAGGAGGTGTTCCATGGCAACCATGCCAGCATTCGCCGCAGCCGGATACCATTTCGAAGCGACACCTGATCTCAGCAAGCTTGAGACGCGCGCGCGGATAAGCCAGTCTGCGATGGATGGTCTGTTTGCGATTGCGGACAAGTGGCAACTCCCAGTAGAGAGGGTCGGCGATCTGCTCGGCGGCATTCCGCGTTCGACCCTCTACAAATTGAAGACTGCCTCCGGAACTCTAAAGCAGGATGAGTTGACGCGGATTTCCTATGTTGTCGGGATCTACAAGGCACTTCACATCCTGCTTCCGGCCGAACACGCAGACCGCTGGATGACCCAACCCAATGACAATTTTCTTTTCGGCGGTCAGGCTCCGCTTGACTACGCAATTCGGAACGGCATCCCGGGCCTGCAACAAATTCGTAGCCTCCTCGATGCGGCGAGGGGCGGGCTGTAGTTGGCACACCTCGGCGAATTCGATCAGCAGGGCACCCACAGGCTAATCCCGACTGCTTACGCCACCGAGAGCGTTCTTGAGTCTTTGTCTCTTCCGGCAAACGTCATCAGCGACCTGACCGAGCTCGACGCTGCGACAAATGAACGCAAGGTTGCCGAGCGCGGAGGAAATGCCGCAATCAGTCCGGGCGAATTGCTTTACGGCGTCCCCGAAGCACATATCGTGAATGCTGCCTTCACGCATCCTGGACCGCATGGCGGACGATTCAATGACTCGCGAAGAGGAGCCTGGTATGCGGGCATCGAGCTTGAGACGCCGATCGATGAGGTGGCTTTTCACAAGCGCCGCTTCCTGAAAGACGGTCGGATCTCGGAACGCCTCAGTTTCGACTATCTGGATTTTCTGGCTGACTTCTCAGGGCAGTTCCATTTCCTCGACGACTCGGAGCGTGAACAGTGTCTTCAGCCTGGCCCGATTCCTCAGTGCTATGGCCCATCGCAGGCCCTCGCCAATTCGCTTCTGTACTCCGGATCGAGCGGCGTTGTATACCCAAGCGTTCGTCGTTCGGGCGGAACTTGCATAGCCTGTTCTCGGCCGGCTCTCATCTTCCACCCGCGCCGTGCCAAGCTATACAGCATCACTGTGGCTGCAGGGGACGACAAAATTGGGAGCGGCGAACTTTCTCAGCATTAGGCGGCCTCTACAGTGATGCTTCGATTCTTGGAACATGTCCCAGGGTGTATGTCCGGTGATTGTGAATGCTTTGATTGGTTTTCTCCGTCGGGAAATTACCACTGAGTTGAATAGGAAGTGCCTGTTTTCGAGGCTGTCTCGCTGGATACACTCCACCACCCCATTCGCTACGTACTTCCGCGGCTGCCGCGTCTTGCCAAGCCGCTATGGTCGGCAGTGATTAGGGCGAGTGTACCCACTCTTCGCGCTAGTTCCGGGTTCCATGTCACACAAATACATCTTGCAAGGTGCTAGTGGCCTCTCCTTGACAAGCAATGGTCGACGGTCTACCATCGCATTTCAACGAGGGTAGACCGTCGACTATGCCGAAACAGGCGCAGCAGCGCGCAAATCTCCTTCTTGGCACGTTGGACATGCTCATCCTACGCACGCTGGTCTGGGGTCCGGCGCACGGCCACCAGATCGGTAAGCATATTCAGCGCACCACCAATGACTTTCTGCAGATGCAGCATGGTTCGCTCTATCCGGCCTTGCATCGACTGGAGACACAGGGATGGGTCATTGCGAAATGGGAGAAAGCTCCGGACCGCAACCGCGAATTCAAGTACTACCGGCTAACCGAGAAGGGAAAGAAGCAGCTTTTGCTCGAGGAATCTCAGTGGAAACAGATGACCGATGCCGTGGCCCGAGTGATGTGGCCGGTAGCTGAGGAGAGTTGACATGCGATGGTGGCAGATTAGAAAGCGTGATGCGGACCTGGAGCGTGAACTGCGTTCTGATCTCGAACTCGAAGCCGAAGAACAGCGCGAAAATGGCTTGGCGCCCGAAGAAGCGCACTTCGCTGCGCAGCGCGCCTTCGGTAATACGGTGCTGATCCGGGAACATACGCACGAAGCCTGGGGCTTGGCGCCCTTCGAACGTCTATGGCAGGACGTTCGCTATGGGCTTCGTCAACTGGTTCGAAATCCCGGATTCACGGCCGTGGCAGTCATGACACTAGCGCTTGGAGTTGCAATAAACACGTCGATCTTCAGTGCCGTCAGCGCATTTCTTTTGAGAAAGCCGCCGGTAAAAGATCCTGACACTCTATGCGCCATTTCTTCCAAGAATCTCCTCAGAGGCTTTGACCTGGTGGGCGTTTCGGCTCTCGATTTCGAGTCGTGGGAAAGACAAAACAAAGTATTTCAGAACATGGCGGCCGCTGAGAGAGGGAGTTCGTTCACGATCACGGGCAAAACTGAGCCGGAATCAGTCCACGGCGATCTTGTCACGCCGGGCTACTTCGCCGTTCTCGGTGTCACGCCTGGGATCGGGCGCACGTTTCTTCCCGATGAAGACAGGGCCGGTAACAACCATGTTGTGATATTAAGCTCCGCTTTGTGGCAGGAGCGTTACGCTAGCGATCCAAACGCGAGCGGAAAGGACCTGGAAATCAACGGAGCGGCCTATAGGATTGTCGGCGTGATGCCGTCCATCGCCGAGACGACAACGATTTCCCGCCCGGAACTATGGGTGCCGCTAGTTTTCAGCACAGAAGACCTTGCTCCGAGCGCACGCTCCAACCATTTCATTGACCTCGTGCTGGGTCGGCTGAAAACTGGAGTGACAGTGAAGCAAGCGCAGACGGAAATGGACTCCATCGCAAGGCGGCTTGAGCAAAGCTATCCCACCAATAAGGACTGGGGCGTCACGGTTCTTACACTTCAAAAATTCAACAGTAGGTCACTCAATGTGCGGAACGCAATGATGCTGCTCATGATCGCAGTGGGTTTGGTGCTGCTAATCGCCTGCACTAACGTTGCCGGCTTACTCCTTTCGCGGGGGGCTTGCCGCGCTCATGAACTCGCAGTTCGATCGGCACTGGGTGCAAGCCGAACGCGGATAGTGCGTCAGATGCTCACCGAAAGTCTGCTGATCGGCATTGCTGGTGGCGGGGTTGGCCTGTTGCTTTCCTTCCTGGGTGTTCGTCTTCTTCGTTCCGGCTTCGACTTCAATGAACTCGGTAAACAAATGGGGGCCGGACTCCGCATCGATCTGCCGACACTGCTGTTTACCTTGTCCATCATACTTCTAACGACTATAGTGTTCGGCCTTGTGCCCGCCATTCGATCATCGAAGGTGCCCCCGAGCGGTACTCTCAGCCAAACGGGACGCACCAGTTCGACGGGCGTCGCTTCCAGCCGCATTCGGAGGGTACTTGTAACCGGCGAAGTCGCGCTTGCCGTAATTCTATTAACTGCCGCGTGCGTGGACATCCGCGAAGTTACACGCGAATTGCGCGAGCCGAACGGCTTCAATCCACAAGGCCTTTTGAGTGTAAACCTAGATGTGAGTGGTCCCCGATACAAGCAACTGGATGCGCGGATCGCGCTTTTCGAACAAGTGACACAAAAAATTAGAGATATTGCGGAAGTGGAAGATGCCGCTCCGGACTCATGCATTCCGATGGGTTGCTTTTACAGCACCAACTTCACCGTCGCCGGGCGGGATCCGCAGCCTTCGTCCGCGCCACTGTCGTCGGACTTCTCTGTTGTCGGTCCGGAGTATTTTCGCACGATGCAAATCCCGATCATGCGGGGGCGCGGATTTTCGACGACTGATAACGCCCGTGGATCAGTTGTGGCCATCGTCAATCAGGAATTTGCTCGACGATTCTTCTCAAACGAAGATGTCATCGGCAAACAAATTGAGGTGGATGACGGCAATCATAAGTGGGCGCAAGTGGTCGGCATCGTTGGCAATGTGAACAGCTCGGTCGGGCAAGTTCATTCCCCTCCGCGAGTCTACGAATCCTACCTTCAAGTTCCCGTGAATGGATTTACAACAATGGGTCTAGTGGTGCGCTCGAGAGTGCCGCGTGCGGCGCTAGCCCCGCTTCTCCGCCAAGCCGTGTGGTCGCTGGATGACTCACAGCCAGTGGGAATTCGTACCATGCAGGACTTGATGAACGAGAACCTCGGCGGCGACAAGCTGCTCGTCGGGTTGATGAGCCTCTTTGGATGCCTTGCGCTCGGACTTGCGGGACTGGGTATCTACGGCATCGTCTCATACTCCATTACGCAGCGGACATGCGAAATTGGAATCAGATTCGCGCTGGGCGCTAAAAAGAGAGATATCCTCAGGCTAGTTTTGCGCGAGGGCGGAATGCTGATTGGAATCGGGTGCGCCATCGGGATTGTTCCCTCTCTGCTGCTGCCGCGCGCATTTTCGGGATTGCTTAATGGATTTGCTCTACAAGGGCTCCAGGCGGTGTTCGCTGCGGCAGTGATGGTAGCTGTCGCCTCCTGGGTCGCCACGTATATCCCAGCACGGCGCGCAATGAAGCTTGATCCGATGCGAGCACTAAGAACTGAATAGGCGAACACATCCCGAGCATTCAGCAAGTGTCTTAGTTTGCGCATTATCGCCAACTCGCGCTTCCAGGCTGGCCACTTCTGGAAACGCGGTAAGCCCTGTTCACACCAGTCGAGATTTTGCTACGGCAGAAGCGTTACTAAATACAAGCCGAGATATCAGGACTGGCCGGCTTCAGCAATCGATGATTTATCCTGCCCTTAAGAGTAAAGCGTGGAGGGTATAACAGTGGACGTGGCGCATCGGTTTCAAACAGCACACCTGATACGCCTGAAGTGCCCACTGCGGTATCTATCTCCATTGTCTCTTGCAATCCTTCTAATGGGCTCTCCGCCCCTTGTGGCCCAAGATGTGTCTACGTGTGTCAGCCCCGATTGGTTTGCCGTGCAGAAAACGCAGCTGGCCGGCGCCAGACTTTCGCCTCTGTGCGTTGGCGAACTGCACGCCGCCGAGGACCATCGCGAGGCTGCTGAGTCCGAGCTGCGGGCCGTAATCGCAGGAGATCCGCAGAGCACTGATGCTTACGAGGCACGCTCCACGCTGGAGCATTTCTATTTCAGGATTGGGCGCTTTCGGGATGCTAACGCACAGATAGACGCGATGCTCAGGCCTCACCCTACTGCGCCGGATCTGCTCAATTTGCGTTCTCTGCTTGCATTGTTGGCTTCGTACCCGGATTTCAGTCTTGCGAAGAGCAGCCCGGCCTCGGTTCGTACCGAGATGTTCGACGGCAATGTATTTGCCCCAGTAACGGTTGAAGGTGCAGCACGGTCCTACATGCTCGATACGGGGATGTCGATTTCGATGATGACCAGATCGGAGGCGAAAAGTCTAGGGCTAACGCCCCGGGCATCCACCACCTCGATGAATGACATCAGTGGGCTCGCGAGTCACGGCTTACAGATTGTTGAGGTGGACCGTCTCGTGGTCGGCGCGACGGAACTTCGTCACATCCCTTTCATGGTCGTAGAAGACACACACGGAGCGTTTGTGGGCATCCCCGACGGGCACCATGGGATTCTTGGCATTCAACCACTCGCGGCTTTAGGCATTCTCGCGTTCCACAAGGATGGAACATTGTCCCTAGGGCAAAAAGCAGGCCACGATAGTAAATCAGTTCCATTGCTTTTCGCAGGTGAGATGCCTCTTAGTCAGATTGCATACCATGATCAATTGCTTACGGTGACATTCGATATGGGTGCGACCCAAACCACTCTAAATCCATTCTTTGGGAAGCTGCATCCGGAACTCCTCAAAGAGGGACAGACCGAAGATCACACGATGAACGGCGTCTCCGGGAGCACGACTCAACGCTCTGTCTCGCTGAGGAATCTCGAGCTGGTTTTCGGACGGAAAGTCGATTTGGCGCCCGCTACCATTCTCCTGAACCAAACGACCGGCTCGAGTGATTACTCCGCCGCAAATCTTGGATACGACTTGATGCAGCAGGCTCGACCCTTCACGATTGACTTTCGCCGCATGCTCATCACATTTCCACCTGCGCAATAATTCTCGTTGCTCACAATGTCGATCATGTTTGGGTAATAACTTCTGAGCAGCGCTCCTCACTTCAGGAGCGTTTCTGGATTGACGCCAAATCGCCAAGTCACTCAGCGAGCCCTGATTTCTGCTCGATGGCCGACCTCTCGCGATCGGTAACCAGCGTGCTGGGTCGCTTCCATTGGGCACTTCCGCAGAAAAGCGATAACCTGTGCCACACATGCCCGAGATGCGCCGAAAATGCTCCTTCAGACCGGCAGAAGTTGTCGGCCTGAAAGGAGCAATTCATGCAAAGAGGAAGCTTGGTACGAAGAGCGCGACATAGTCACTCCGAGGTTTGGGAATTCAGATGGCGCGAGCCGGGACCAACCGGCTCACGGCGCCACCGTCGAATCGTCGTTGGTTCAACAGACCAGATCGCTGACGAGTCCGCGGCGCGACGGGCCGTCGCTGCTCTCCAAATCGAAATCAATCCAAACCTGAAATCAACCCAGCCAGCAATTACGATCGGAGACCTCGTGGAGCATTTCCGCCAGCGCGAGCTTAGAACTGAGTTCGCCTGGCGCACCTTCTCAACGCGAAACAGCTATGAAGGCAACCTTCGGAAGTGGATCGTCCCACGCTGGAGTGAACACCCGACCAAAACGCTTAAAGCCGGAGAAGTGGAGCTTTGGCTGCGATCTCTGCCCCTTGCGAGGGCGAGCTGTGCCAAGCTTCGGAACCTGATGAGCATGCTGTTCAATCATGGGGTCCGCCATGGAATCTGCGACACGAATCCCATTCGACTCGTGCGGCAGGGCGCAAAACGTAAAAAGATTCCCATTGTTTTGACTTCCGATGAAGTGCGAAGGTTGATTGAGGCGCTGCCACTAAGAGAG
>DATDIQ010000033.1:0-11980 GCA_036520995.1 Occallatibacter sp. | reverse complement strand
AGGGGTTCGCCGTCGCTCCATTCTTTGCCGCAGAGGAGAAAGCCGGTTTGGGTGCCGGGGCGCATTTTCATGGGGGAAGACTCCTGATGTGACGTTTGGGGGAACTACGGAGATGGTACTAGGGCTGGGGGCGAAGCGGGTGGCGATGGATTCCTTTCGGAATGCGGCTGGCAGAAGGAAAAGGCGGGACAGGATTGTTTTCTCACTATACTGACAGTGCGCATCGAGCTAAGTCAGGGAGTTACGGAAAGATGAACAATAGGCATCGGGTTAGCATGTGGTTTTTGCTGGCCAGCATTGGGGTTTCCGTGGGTCTCGGGATTCCGGTGGGGCGCTCGATCCCTGGTGGTTCTGTCGATCTGCAAGTCGTGTATTACGGCGCCAAGTGTGCGGTGCAAGGATGCGACCCATACAAGCCCAGCGACCTACGCAAAATATACGCAACGGAAGAGGCGAGGCTTCCATTCGGCTCAATTGAAAAACCGGAGAGGATCGCTCCGAACAATTACCTGCCACCGACGTTCCTTGTGATTGCTCCGCTGACTCTTTTGCCTTGGAGCGCTGCTTCAGCACTATGGTTAACGATTTTGTTGGCGAGCTTCTTTGGAGCGGGCTTTTTGCTGGTGAAGGATGGCGCGGCCGATGCGCCGAGATTGTCGCTCCTGCTTGGGTGCGTCGTGCTTGCCAACACGGAACTGGGGATTGCGCTGGCCAATACTGGCGTGCTGGTTGTGAGTTTGTGTGCGATTGCCGTGCACTGTTTGTTGCGCCACAGGTTTGTTGGTTTAGGACAAGGCGCGCTTGTTTGTGCTCTTGTATTGAAGCCGCACGACGCATTTCTTCTCCTGATTTATTTTCTGATCGCCACCCGGGGCCGGTGCATGCCTGCGTGGAAGATTGTTGGTGTGACGGTTGCGATTACGGCGGTCTCGCTGGCTTGGATCGCGCGTGTGAGCCCGCACTGGCTGGAGGAGTGGCAGTCGAACATTGCGACCCTCACGGCACGAGGAGGGCTGAATGATCCAGGTCCGACCGGAGAGAAGAGTCATGGGCCCGGCCAGGTGATCGATCTGCAATCTGCGATCAGCGTTGTGCGCGATGAACCGAGGTTCTATGATTCGGTGAGCTATGGCATCTGCGGCGCGCTCCTGCTGGTGTGGGGAGCGGTGAGCGTGCGCAACAGGTTCTCGACATCAGGGGCCTGGCTTTCCATAGCTGCAGTTGTGCCCCTGACGCTGCTGATTACCTATCATCGACCGTACGATGCGAAGCTTTTGCTGTTGTCGATTCCGGCTTGCGCACGGCTTTGGCGCGAGGGAGGCGCAAGAGGACGGGCAGCCGCTGCCGTAACGACCGCGGCGATCATCTTCACGGCCGATATTCCGCTTCTCGTGCTTTCGCATGTCACGACCGGATTCGATCTTTCGGAAATGGCCCTCTGGCAGCGGATCTGGATAGTGCCGATCGTTCACCCTGCGCCGATAACGCTGCTGCTGATGGCCTTGTTTTATTTATGGGTGTACGCGCGAGCTGAAGCGCCGCAGATCGATGCGGCAAGGGAAACACCGCCTGGTTCAGCGCGCACAGCTGCTGCGGGCGTGTGAGCAGGGCCGCATTCGAGGATGCTGCGACGGTTTAGACTGAGCATCTATGATTCACGATGGGAAGAGGAAGAAGCTTCCGTTTGATCCGGCGGAGGCGATTGAACACCTGAAGAAGAATGATGCGAAGCTTGGCGCGCTGATTGAGCGCGTGGGCGCGTTCGAGCTGAAGCTGGATGGGCTGGCGTCGCCCTTTGAATCGCTGGTGGAAGCGATTCTTTATCAGCAACTGCATGGCAAGGCGGCGGCGACCATTCATCGGCGAGTGCGGGAATTTTTCGGCGGTGATCCCACGCCGCGCCAATTGCTGGATGTGCCGGAGGAGCGGCTGAGGGGTTGCGGCGTTTCAGGAAACAAGATCAAAGCGATGCGCGATCTGGCGGAGAAGACGCTGGATGGGACGGTGCCGTCGCAGGCGGCGATTGTGAAGATGCCGGACGCGGACATTGTGGAGCGGCTGACCGAGGTGCGCGGCATTGGTTCGTGGACGGTGGAGATGCTGCTGATCTTCCGGTTGGGACGTCCGGACGTGCTGCCGGTGACGGACTACGGCGTGCGCAAGGGTTATGCGCTGACGTTCTTGAAGCTGCCGAAGTCGCGGCCGGTGGAAGCGAAGGATCTTCCCAAGCCGGATGTGCTTTTCAGGCGGGGACGGAAGTGGGCTCCGTTTCGGTCGGTGGCTAGCTGGTACCTTTGGCGGGCGTGCGATCTGGCGAAAGGGACGCCGCCGAGCGGGCGGGCCTAGAATGAGACTTTGATCCGCACCTCGGGTGCATCTTTCGCGATGGGACGTTTTCATGCCGCCGAGTAAGCGATTCGTCTGCATTCACGGACATTTTTATCAGCCGCCGCGCGAGAATCCGTGGCTGGAGACGGTGGAGACGCAGGACACGGCTGCGCCGTATCACGACTGGAACGAGAGAATCTGCGCGGAGTGTTATGCGACGAACGGCGCGGCGCGCATCCAGAACGGCAAAAACCAGATCACGCGGATCGTGAACAACTACGCACGGATCAACTTTAATTTTGGGCCGACGCTGCTGAGCTGGCTGCGCGACAATGCGCCGCGGACGCACCGCATGATTGTGGATGGCGAGCGGCGAAGCCGGCGGGGATTCAAGGGGTACAGCTCGGCGATCGCGCAGGTTTACAACCACATCATCATGCCGTTGGCGAATGAGCGCGATCGAGTGACGCAGATTCGGTGGGGCGTTGCGGACTACCAATATCATTTTGGCGCGCCACCGGACGGTATGTGGCTGGCGGAAACGGCCGCGGACACGAGGACGCTGGAACTGCTGGCGGAGAACGGAATCAAGTTCACGATCCTGGCACCGCACCAGTGCAAGCGGATTCGGGCGTTGAGCACCTTCGATGCGGATAACGTGAAGGCAGGTTCGGATGCTGCGACAACCAGGCATGGGAAAGACGGAACGGCGGCGGCGGAGATTCCCTGGGTGGAGACTGCGGACGCGAGCGTGGACACGACGCGGCCGTACATGGTGCGTTTTGCTTCGGGGCTGTCGCTTGCAGTGTTTTTCTATGACGGACCGACGTCGCGGGCGATTGCGTTTGAGGGATTGCTGAATTCGGGCGAGACCTTTGTGGCGCGTCTGAAGGAGGGATTCAAAGAGAGCGCGCAGCCGCAACTGGTACACGTGGCGACCGATGGAGAGTCGTATGGGCACCATCACAAGCATGGAGAGATGGCGCTGGCTTATGCGCTGCGGCTGCTGGAGAAGGACAAGACGGTTACGCTGACGAACTATGGGCATTTTCTGGAGCAGTTTCCGCCGGAGTACGAATGCGAGATTGTGGAGAACACGTCGTGGAGCTGCGCGCACGGCGTAGAGCGGTGGCGGTCGAACTGCGGATGCAGCAGCGGCAAGCCGGGATGGAACCAGGAGTGGCGTACGCCTTTGCGCAAGGGGCTGGATGAGCTGCGCGATGCGATTGCTCCCTTGACCGGTGAGGAAGGCGAGAAGCTTTTCAAGGATGTATGGGCTGCGCGGAACGAATACATCCAGGTGATTCTGTATCGCAGCGAGGACGCGACGGAGAGATTCTTCCGCGAGCATCAGAGCCATGCGCTGAGCGCGGAAGAGCAGGTGCGGGCGCTGGAGCTGATGGAGATGCAGCGCAATGCGCAGCTTATGTACACGAGCTGCGGGTGGTTTTTCGACGATATTTCAGGAATCGAGACGGTGCAGGTGATTGCGTATGGGGCGCGCGTGCTGCAGCTGGCGCGGGAGCTGTTTGGCGCGCGGGCGGAGGGGCTGGAAGCGGCGTTTGTGGCACGGGTGAAAGAGGCGAAGTCGAATGTGCCGGCGGCGGGCGACGGGGCGCGGATTTTCAAGGAAAAGATCGAGCCGATGGAGGTCGGTCTGGAGCAGGTGGCGGCGCATTACGCGATCAGCAGCGTCTTTTCTTCGTTTGCCGAAGAGACGGAGCTGTTCTGCTATCGAGTGCGGCGCGTCTCCTATGACATTTTTACCTCGGGCCGCGGAAGGCTGGCGCTGGGCCGTGTACACGTCGCCAGTGCGATTACGGGTGGGCAGGAAAGCTTCAGTTTCGCGGTGCTGCATTTTGGGGATCAGAACATCACGGCGGCGGTGAAGTCGTATGTGGAGAGCGCTGCGGGGGAGTTCGACGAGTTTGCCGCGAAGGTGGCGGAGCAAGTGCAGCGCGCGGATTTCCCGGATGTGATCCGGCTGATCGATCGCTACTACGGGCACGTTGATTATTCGTTGACGTCGCTGTTCAGCGATGAGCAGCGAAGGATTGTGCAGCTGATTCTGAACTCGACGCTATGGGATATCGAGAACTCGCTGACGAATATTTACGAAGATCACGCGAGCCTGCTGCACTATTTGTCGCAGGCGGGATTGCCGAAGCCGCCGGCGTTGACGCTGGCGGCGGGGTTCGCGATCAATGCAGGGATACGGCGTGCGCTGGAGGGCGACCCGATCGACGTGGCGACGCTGCGGTCGTTTTTGCAGCTGGCGAAGTCGGACCAGGTGCCGCTGGAGTCGGTGACGCTGAGCTATATTGCCGACCAGCGCATGAAGCGGGCGATGGTGGAGCTGCAACTTTCAGCGGGGTCGCTGGAGATGCTGGATCGAGCGGTGGGGCTGGCGCGGACGCTGATGGAGATGCCATTCGATCTGAATTTGTGGCAGGCGCAGAACGTCTGGTATGAGATTCTGCGCAGCTCGAGCTTCGCGCTGACAGGGCTGACGGATGAGGAACGGCCTAAGTGGCAGAAGGAATTTGCGGAGCTGGGGAGCTGCCTGACGATCGATACGAAGGCGATCACGGAGCAGGATCAGCTGGTGGAGACTACGGGGGACTGAGGGCCGGGCGGAGCACGTTGCGGAGTTTTTCGCCCTTTGGGCGGCGGCGTTCAAAAGCCGGGCTAAAAGTGAGTCCCTGGGTTTCGTTGCTTTCGCACCCATGCACGATGAGACTGTGCGGGGATGGGGCACCCAGATTGGTGGGGAGTGGGGCAGTGTGCCCCGCAGTGTGGCTAGCTTTTGTGGACTACGCGGATGTGGAGCTCTTTGAGCTGCTGCTCGGTGACGGTGGTGGGGGCATCGGCCATGAGGTCGATGGCCTTGGCGGTTTTGGGGAAGGCGATGACTTCGCGGAGGCTGGGAGCGCCGGCGAGGAGCATGACGATGCGATCGAGGCCGAGGGCGATGCCGCCGTGCGGAGGCGTGCCGTATTCGAGCGCGTCGAGGAAGAAACCGAAACGCTGGCGTGCCTCTTCTTCGCTGATGCCGAGCGAAGCGAAGATCTGCTGCTGAACATCTTTGCGATGGATGCGGATGGAGCCGGAGCCGAGCTCGAGCCCGTTCATGGCGAGGTCGTAGCAGTCGGCGCGGACCGAGGCGGGATCGCTGACGAGGTTGGCCATGTCGGATTCATAAGGCGCGGTAAAGGGGTGATGCGCGGGGATCCAGTGGCTGGTGGCGAGGTCGTACTCGAACATGGGGAAGTCGACGATCCAGATGGGCTGGAAGGCGGCTGAACCATCGAGCTTGTTGCCGCCGCTGCGTGGGGCAGCGCTTTGGACGATTTCATCGGTGACGCGAAAGGCGCCGTGCTTGTCAGAATATTTTTTGGCGAGCTCGGTGCGGAAGTTTCCGGCGGCGGCATAGACGTTAATCTCGCGCTCGGAGAGGCGACCGGAGAACTTGGTGTCGCTGGCCTTGATGTGGTGAGCGGGATCGCCGGCGACGATGAGGACGAAGTCGGCTTCGGCGGCGCCGGAAAGCTCGCGCGCTTTGATGGCGGAGTCGGGGAAGCTTTTGGCGAGGCGCTTGAAATCGTCGATGAACTTGGCGCCTTTTTTCTGGTCGAAGAGGGGGTGGTTGTCTTCGCGCTCCTTGCGGCTGAGCTCGCCGACATTGGGAATGCGGAAGGCAACGACAGGCAGAGCGGGATCGATTTGCAGGGTAGTGAGAGCGTCGGCAGTGAATGCGGAGCGAACGTCGGTGAGGCCGGGGAGGCGCAGGTCGGGCTTGTCAGAGCCGTACTGGCGCATGGATTCGTCGTAAGTGATGCGCGGGAAGGGCGTGGGGAGAGTGATGCCGGCGGCGGCCCAGGCGGCGGCGCAGAACTGTTCGACGACGGCGAAGACGGATTCGCGGCGGGGGAAGGACATCTCGAGGTCGACCTGGGTGAACTCGAGCTGGCGATCGGCGCGCTGGTCTTCGTCGCGGAAGCAGCGGGCGATCTGGAAGTATCGGTCGAAGCCGGAGATCATGAGGATCTGCTTGAAGATCTGCGGCGACTGCGGGAGCGCGTAGAACTCGCCGGGATGGACACGCGAGGGGACGAGGAAGTCGCGGGCGCCTTCGGGTGTGGACTTGTTGAGGACGGGAGTTTCGATCTCAAGGAAGCCCTGCGCGGAGAGGCTTTCGCGAATGGCGCGGGTGATGTGGTGGCGCAGAGCGAAGTTGCGCTGCATCTCGATGCGGCGCAAGTCGATGAAGCGGTATTTGAGACGGACTTCTTCGTTCTGAATGGCTTCTTCAGCGGGCGAAAAAGGCGCGAGGTGCGCGTCGTTGAGGACGCGGAGCTCGGTGGCCTCGATCTCGATTTCGCCGGTGGGCATCTTGGGATTGATGGCGTCCTGATCGCGCAGGCTGACCTTGCCGACGGCGGCGACGACATACTCGGGGCGGACCTGCTCGCCTTTCAGGTGGCCTTCGGGGGTCAGTTCCTTGTCGAGAACGATCTGGGCGATGCCGGAGCGGTCGCGGAGGTCGAGGAAGATGAGGTTGCCGTGGTCGCGGCGGCGGTTGACCCAGCCCATGAGGACGACTTGCTGGCCGGCGTGAGCGGCGCGCAAGTCGCCGCACATGTGGGTGCGTTCGAGAGTACCGAGAAAGTCGAGCAAAGTTCCTGGATCCTTTGTTGGGGTCTACAAAGCTGGTGGTTCGTGCGCCGATGTTTCCGCAGGGGCTAAAGCCCGTTGTATTCCTGACTGCGATTTCGGCACGGCTGAAGCCGTGCCCTGATACAAAGCAAACGACAAAAGCCAAATTCCTAAAGGCAGATCCTTCGCTGTGCTTACGCCAGTCCCGACATACGTCGTGCGGGGCCGGGGCGTGCTCCACTCAGGATGACAATGCGGAGTGAGCGGAAAAATGGATTCAACGGACCAAATACGCCGCCAATTCCGCGCGCGGAACCTTGGTCTGTGTGCCTGAGGCGAAGTCCTTCACAGTCAGGATACCGGATTGGAGCTCGTCTTCGCCGAGGATGACGATGCGGCGAGCGACCTTGTCGGCGGCTTCGAAGGATTTTTTGAGACGGAAGGAACCGTCTCCCAATTCGATGGTGAGGCCGGCGCGACGCAGTTCGCGGGCGAGGGCAAGGGCGGCGGCATTGACACTCGGGCCGAGTGGGGCGATGTACGCGTCGTTTTTGACGGGCGCGGCCACCTGCGGTGGGGCCAAGCTTTCCTGGTTCTGAATTGTCAGCACCAGCCGGTCCTCGCCCATGGCAAAGCCGATGCCAGGAGCCTTCGGGCCGCCGATGGCTTCGCTGAGGCCGTCGTAGCGTCCGCCGCCGAGGAGGGCATTCTGGGCGCCGAGGCCGCCGTGGGTGAACTCGAAGGTGGTGCGGGTGTAGTAGTCGAGTCCGCGGACGAGGCGGTGATTGCGGGTGTAGGGAACGCCCGCCGCATGGAGCGCGGCGAGGACGGCGGCGAAGTGGGCTTTGGAATCTTCGTCGAGAGAGTCAGTGATTTTGGGGAGCGCGTCGATGATGGGCTGGTCCGCGGGGACCTTGCAATCGAGGACACGAAGCGGGTTGGTGACGGCGCGGCGCTGGCAGTCCACGCACATTTGCGGGGCGACGGGGGTGAGGGCGGCGCGGAGAATTTCGTTGTAGCGGGCGCGGTCCGCGGAGGAGCCGACGGAGTTGATTTCGAGTTTCCAGCCCTGGATGCCGAGCTCGTCGAGGAGGGTGGCGAGCATTTCGAGGACTTCGGCATCGCGGAGAGGGGATTCGCTGCCTGCGGAAGGTGGGCCGATGACTTCGGCGCCGATCTGCGAGAACTGGCGGTAGCGGCCTTTTTGAGGGCGCTCGCGGCGGAACTGGGGGGCGATGTAATAGAGCTTCTGGAGCTGGCCGGTTTCGCCGAGTTTGTGTTCGATGTAGGCGCGGACGACGCCGGCGGTATTTTCGGGGCGGAGGGTGAGGGACTGGGGTTTTTCGGATTGGGCGCGGGCGCGGTCTTCCCAGGTGTACATCTCCTTGGAGACGATATCGGTTTCTTCGCCGACGCCGCGGGCGAAGAGGGCGGTGTCTTCAAAGACGGGGGTGCGGATTTCGCCGAAGTTATAGCGGGCGAAGACCTGGCGGGCGGTGGCCTCGATGCGGTTCCAGAGGGCCGTTTCGGGAGGCAGCAGGTCGCGGGTGCCCCGGACGGCTTTGAGGGTGGTCATGTCTGGTCCAGTTTAAATGGCGCTGGAACAGCGTCGTGGAGCGGCCTCCCAGCGGTTCGCAAGAGACGCATCCGCAGCCTGCCGAGAATAGTCAGCCTGATCGAGGATAGAGAGTGCGGCAGCCTCAGAAATGCGTAGCTGCATCACGGGCGCGCTAGCTTGTCACGCAGAAGTGAAACGAGGTTCCGTCCATTCAATTCCTCTGAAGTGATTGTGAGTTCTTTTGTCTGCAGGGCATCAAGGAGCTCTGACTCCAGACGCGAGCGCCTTTGTTCCTTGTCCTGGCGGATCAGGTTGCGAACAAACTCGCTTGGGGTGCCAAAGTCACCGGAAGCGACACGGTCTTCGACGTAGGCTTTCAGCGGGTCGGGCAGCGAGATATTTATCGGGATCAAGGCTCGTTCTTTGTTTCGGCGCGGCTTGCGGGCAAGAAGGAAATAACGCGCGCAGCCTTGTCGGAAGTGGTTCGGGCGGCATGGCTGATTCAGGGGCATGGTGCCAGTCCACTGAAGCTGGGGGTGTGCAGCGGCTTGGGCTGGATGCGCGCGATGCCAAGTTACAGAAAAATAGAGAGATGAAATCGCTCTTCCGGGGACGTTACCAAGTTGTAAAGTGCGGTGGGTAAAGTCTTTACTGTCGTTTCTGAGGAAACCTACAATCTGCATGAACTCAGGGAAGAACCGGGAGAGGACTTTCGATGTGGTTGTTTGCGTTTGCTTTGGTCCTTGGTTGTGCGTTGACGGTGACGGCGGCGGGGCAGACTCCGCTGGATGTCCAGGCGATCAGGCCGGGGGGAACCACGGGCACGTGTGAATACAAGGCGAACGGACCCGAGAAGCCTTACCTAAGCAATGTGAGCAAGGGCGAGACGGTGAACGGATCGGCGACTGATCCGTACTCCATTTACGGCAAAACGGGGAAGTATGTGGCGTGGTTTGGCATTGTTCGCGGCATCACGGCGCCCGCGCAAAAGGGTGGAGACGTGAAGGTGCTGGTGGAGCACAGGTTTTTTGACGGGATGACGGACTGCCAGATCATGGTGGTGGCGGAAAACGGAGGCGGCGACTTCGAAGCCCATTTGCGGATTGATCCGTCGCTGATTCCTCCGCTGGCGCTGGTGCGGATCTACGGGGTGGTGATGGATGAGAAGAATCATATGCCCCAGGTATTCGCGGAATATATGCGGCTTTGGCCGTGGCGCACGTTTACGTTTGCGAACTTCGGGCCGCCGAACAAGAGCAATCCGCGCTGGGCGCAGTTTGCGACCGCGGATGGGATTCCGGTGTATAACTCGTCGCCGACCGAAGACTACTACCGGCACATGCTGGGCGACCCGCTGGAGTTCGGGCTGAGCCTGAAGGCGGAGCAGCCGGCTGCAGAAGCGGCGGGCCCGAAGATTTCGGCGAACCAGCCACAATAATCGCGAAACTTTCAAAACACATGCGGCACCGCGGGATATGGGACGCGGCGCGCAGGTTTGTTTGCGGATGGAAAGTTGGTTGCCAGTTTCAGCCGAGAAGAGACTGACCGAAGTGGAGCCACCAGGCAGGTGCGCCGCGCCAGAGATAGACGAACAGGAGCTGGCAGGGGATGAGGACCGGCAGCGCGACGCAGTAGACCTTGTGGACGCGGTGGTTGACGTAGAGATCGCGCAGGACGCCAAGAAGAATGACGCCGTCGACGCAGACAAAGAAGAGGCTGTGATCGAAGATGTAGTCGATGCGGCCGAAGGGAGCGTCGAGCAGGCAGCAGGTGGCAATCAGGAGCAGGCGGCGGTGGAGCTCGGGCTTGCGCCGCCAGGCGATGGCGAGAGCGACGAAGATGGTGAAGGCGATCATGTCGCCGAAGGGGACGCTGAGGAAGGTATCGGAATCGGCGATGTGCAGGATGTGCTTGTCGAAACTGCCCATGATGATGGCGATGGCGACGCCGAGGGGGACCATGACGGCAGCGAGGCCGACGCCGAACCAGCCCAGGGCGCGGTGGATGCGGACGTTGCGCGTGCGGACGAGCGCAGACTGCAGCATGTAGAACGCGACCCATGCGGAGAAAGCGGCGCCGTGAATCCAGAGAAGGAAGGGGCGGGGCGGGTGGGGATGGAAAAGATTGGCGTCGATGGTATGGCTGAATCCCCAGATCACGATGGCCGCGATGAGAAGGGGCATGGCGAAGTAGAAATATTGATCGGCCCATCGGCGGAGAGGCGTGGTGGTGCGGACGGGTGTATCGAGGGCGGTGGTGCTGAACGAGTTCATCGTGCTTGCTCCGTGGTGGCGGCCTGGGGGATGGGCCGGAATGCGTAACTACGACGAGTATGGAAATCGATCGAGGTCGCGCAGGATGCGGGAAGCGCCGGCCATGTTGTCTCGAAAGGCAGACGCAGCAGGACGGAGAGGGCGCGGGGGAGAGCTGCCTTTGAGGATGCGGGGAGTCTAGCACAGGCGCGGGCGGGATCAGGTATGCAGGTCCGCGGAGTTGAGGAGGACGACGCCGGTCTGGGCGAATTGGGCTTCGATGGCAGCGACGGAGTGGTTGAGGTTGATGGCGCGGCAGGCGTCGCGCAGGATATAGGCGGGGAAGCCGAGGCGGCGGGCGTCGAGAGCGGAGTAGCCGACGCAGTAATCGTAGGCGAGGCCGGCGAGAAAGACGCGCTGGAGCCTCCGCTCGTTCAGGTAGCCGGCGAGGCCGGTGGGGGTGATGCGGTCGTTCTCGAAGAAGGCGGAGTAGGAGTCGATGGAGGGGCGGAAGCCTTTGCGGAGAATGAGCTCAGCGTGGGGGATTTGCAGGTCGGGATGGTGCTCCGCACCTCGAGTCCCTTGAACGCAATGATCGGGCCATAAGGTTTGCAGGCCGTAGGGCGTTTGGATTTGCTCGTAAAGCTGCTTGCCAGGGTGGGAGGAGGCGAAGGAGGAGTGGCCGGCGGGGTGCCAGTCCTGGGTGAGGATGACGTGGGCAAAGCATTTCGCACAGTGGAGCACTGGAGCGATCACGTCGCTGCCATCGGTTACGGCAAGCGCACCACCGGGGCAAAAGTCGTTTTGCACGTCGATGACGAGGAGGACGTCGGTGGGAGTGAGGTGCATGGGACTTGGTGCCACGAGTTATTCGAAGAACTCTTCGTCGATTTCCTTAATTTCGAGCCTCTCTTCGACTCGACATCCGACGTTATGTCGAATCATAAGGCGCGTGAGTTGGCTACCGTCAACGAGTACGATTCGCTTGCTTAGCATCCCAGCCGTTTCGCGAGCCGAGGACGTATAAGTCGATGCTGTAACGAAAAGACCCTTGGTCGCTTTGAATCGATCCAGACTCCCAAAGAAATCCCGAATTGCGCTCGGCCCAACCGTGTTTCCATCTGTGTACCTCTTGGCCTGAACGTAAATGCGGTCCAACCCCAAAATGTCCTGATCGATTACGCCA
>DATDIQ010000032.1:0-170698 GCA_036520995.1 Occallatibacter sp. | reverse complement strand
TCAAGATAGTTGAGCGACGCGGGCAAAGCGCCGGTGCGCAGCATTTTCGACAGCACCTCGACTTCATCTTGCGAGAAGCTGCCTTCAATCTCGCCCGAATCGCGAATCGCGCTCTTGATGTTTGCCACTTCGCGCACTCGTCCGCCCAGCACCACCGCCATGGCATGGCCCACATTGGCACTGGTGTATTCGTAGAAGCGGTCCCCGGCTTCGTTGGTGAGCGTAAAGCGCACGTCGCGCAGCCCGTTCTCGCTGGTGCCCGGGTCAGCCGAGCGAAAGTCGCTGCCGGCCACAATGGGAACGCGTTGAAGCACGTAGAGGCTGTCGGCATCGGAACCGCTGGCCAGCGCACCCGACCCATGTACGATCTCCTGATCTGCCGGAAGCGAACCGCCCACGCTTGCCAGCGCGGCCTGCTCATCGGGATACGGCCCCCCGATGACTGGGTGGATCTCGAGGCGTGCCGTCGATTGGATAATCGCCTTCACGCGGTCCAGGTCCTCGATACCCGGCAATTCCACCAGGATCTGGTTGTCCCCCAGCCCGTACTCCTGAATCACGGGCTCACTCACGCCCAGAGAATCAACACGATCGCGAATCGTCTCGATGGCCTGCTCGACGGTCTTCTTTTCGAGAGCCTGCTCAACCAGCGGCTTCATCGTTACCGTGAAGCTGTTGTTCGATCCACCGGCAACGTCATACTCGTTCGAATACTTCGCATCCAGCAGCGAACGAATATCGTTGGCCTGGTTCGGCTGCGTCCCTTCAATGAGAATCGTTTCCGGCTTGGCCGGGTTTGGCTTGATGACCTGCGAAAACGACAGATTCCCCGCCTTGAATGCCTGCTGAATCCGTCCCACCGCGCTGTCGGTCTCAGCCGAAATAGCCTCCGAGACTACCACTTGCAAAATCAGGTGCGCGCCTCCGCGAAGGTCAAGCCCCAGATGAATGTTCTTGGTCACCGCCGCCAGCAGCGCCTGGCCGCTCAGGCCGGAGGGAATCCGGAAGATGCCGTAGATAAAAACCAACAGGATCGCAATGATCAGGACGATTCTGCCTTTGAGATTCTTTTTCATGGTTCCAATTCTCGTTTCACGGTTCGGGCCTTGGGGCAATCTAGGAATCCGACGAACTCTCCTGGGTCGTCACGGACGCGATCGCATTCTTCGCGATTTCAATTTTCAAACTATCGGGCGCCACGCGGATGATGATGACATCGTCCTTGATGGACATGACGATGCCGCGAATCCCGCCGGAGGTTGTGACGCGATCGCCTGTCTTCAGGCTCTTCAGCATCTCCTGCCACTGCTTTTGCCGCTTCTGCTGTGGCCGGATCATCAACAGATACATCAGGGGGATCAAGAGCAACAAGGGAAGCATCGAAATGCCTCCGCTGAGCCCTGAAGGAGATGCCAACCACCAAGCCAAACTTGTTGCCACACTCTTCCTTTACTCGCCCCGGCTGATTGCGCGCTAGCTCGCGGGGCACGGGATCACACGGCCTGTCGCCGCATGCCTGACCAAAAATTTGTCTCCGGGAACGTTCCTGGCTCTTCTGTTTCAGCACAGGACTGGAAGGAGGGCCAGGTTGCCGCTCTACCGCAGGGAGTTGCCCCTGCATCGCATGCATCCTTGCGCCCAGCTGCCGTCTGCTTCCTGTTCGACATGGCCTTCCCTTCGACCCAGCCCGGCGGTTTTTCGCCGTCCCAGACACACACTTCCAGCCGGAATCCCCAAGAAGTCCTATTCAAGATAAGAAACGCGCGGCCATCGGTGTGTCAAGGCGGCCGCGCACCCCCCAAAACAGTCTCCGGGGGCGTCGACGTGCGCCGATCCGGGCATTCTGATCCGACTTGTCCTTATACGGCCCTTACAGATTGACTGCTCTGTCTTTATCGCCGCGGATTTCTGCTGGAATGAGTGGCCGCCATTCAGGGTCCTCCAGCTGGAGGATCGGGAGGCGGCCCGGCGGTGCGAAGCATGATCAGCAGTTCCGAGATCGCCTTCCTGATTCCTTTTGCCTTTGCGGTCGCTTTTCTGGTTTGGGTCTTGTGGAGCCTGGAGAAACAAATCAGGCGGTAAAAGTCAGGAATCGCAGCGTTCCTCCCCTTGCGACCAGTAGCGGCGCGCAGGCCTCGCGCAACTCAAACAAAGCCGCTCGCGGTTCACTTCTTCAAAGCGGCCGAAGTTCACTCCCTCACCGCACCGTGGGCATAGAAACCGCTCGCCCTTGAAGCCCGGCAACTCGGCCGCCTCGACGCTCACCTTCACCCAACCGGCGCGAAAGATCTGATCGTCTGCCAGCTCGCGATAGGCCGCCATCTGCTGCGCCTTTTTGCTCTCCAGATGGGGAAACATCTTCTGCGCCAGCTCGCGCGAGTCTTCGAGCGCCACCACCCGAATCGCTCGACCGGACTCGATGTCCACGAATGTTGCCGCCATCTTGCCCCAGTCGCGAAACTTCAGCGACCGCTTGCCGAGCCGGCAGCCGGTCACCATGCCAATTGCATCCGTGGCGCAGCGATCGATCTCGACATACGTCACCAGCCGCTTCCGATCCGCACCCGTGGGATTCTCGATGCCCAGCTGTCTAAGACCAAGCAGCGCCATCCGCACGCCGAGGATTTGCCCCGGACACATGTGTCCATGCGCGATCTCCGCTTTGCGCAATAGCTCGTCGAACGATTCCATGCGTTTTGCCTGCGTCCTTGCTGCCTGAGTCTCTCTCGTCCTCACCTGGCCGGCTCAGATCATGGACGAAAGGGCCGTCAATTTGTCTTTGCCGGCGCCGGCTCGCTCTCGTCTTCCGAGTCCTCTATCAGAATCGCCGATCCTGGAGCCACGTCGAAACTCACTGCCGTCTTGCCCGTGGGGTGAAACGTCACCCGCATCGGGTCGCGCTGCCACTCTGTCGTCCCGCATGTCGGATCAGGGTGATTCCCGGCCTCGAAGCTGTCGATCTTCTTAGCCAGTACCGGCCTTCGCGCCGCCAGCTGAGCCACCACGGCAAAGACGCTCTTGCCGCTGGCCGTCAGCCCGCAGTAAGCGCCGTAGTCGCGAAACCAACTCACCTGGCTCACGCCCGGGTCGTAGTCAGGCAGCTTGACCGCCGCAATGTGCCCACTGGTCCGGTCCACCAGCAACCATGGGCCGCGCTGCCACACCCAGTTCTCCGGCTTTTCACCGGGCAACACGTCGTTCAGGCGAATCGCCCGCCGCACCACAAAACTTCGATCCGTGACATCGTGCGCGTCGCCCGTGGTCCATTCCTTCACCAAACCGTCTACCAGCAGGGCGCGAATCTTCAATTCGCGCTCGCCGGTCGCCGCACCCGCCGGGTCGCCAATCTTCGAATAGGGTACGCGCTTCATCGCCCCCAGAAATACCGGATGAGTCTTATGGCCCGCAGCTCTTGCACTCAAAACAGATGCGCAGAAGCTCACAAAAAGCACTGCCATCCATAATCTATGCCGCCGAACGTTCATGACGGTCCTACTCCTAACTTCGTGCTGCCTCCACGGCCCGCGCTACGCGAAACGCCGTGCTCTCGTGGAAATGCGCTGCCAGCACCTGCATGCCCACCGGCAATCCGCCTTTCGTTGCGCCGCAGGGCACGGTCACTCCGCAAATTCCTGCCAGGCTCGCCGTGACGGTGTAAATATCGGCGAGATACATGGCCAGCGGATCGCCGGATTTTTCGCCCAGCTTGAACGCCGGCATCGGCGAGGTTGGAGTCACGATTGCATCCACTTCGCCGAAGACGCGCAAAAATTCTTCCGCCAGAAGCCGCCGCACCTGCTGCGCTTTCAAATAATAGGCATCGTAGTAGCCCGCGCTCAGCGCATAGGTGCCGAGCAAAATGCGTCGCTTCACCTCCGGGCCAAACCCTTCGTCGCGCGAGTGCCTGTACATGGCCGAGAGCGTCTCCGAGGCCGGCGAACGGTAGCCGTAGCGCACCCCGTCGAACCGCGCCAGGTTTGCGCTTGCTTCCGCTGTTGCCACCAGATAATAGGTGGGGATCGCATACTTTGTATGGGGCAGCGAAACTTGCCGGATCGTGCAGCCGGCAGCTTTCAGCTCGTCAATGCCCTTCTCGATCGAAGCTCGCACCTCCGCGTCGAGCCCCTCGCCGAAATACTCCGACGGCATACCGATGCGCAGACCCTTCGCCGGCTTGTCGCTTTCGTCCGCATAATCCGGAACCGGGGCAGTCGAACTCGTGGCATCCTGCGGATCGTGCCCGGCAATCACGCCCAGCATCGTCGCCGCATCGCGCACGTTGCTCGCAAATGGGCCGACGCGGTCGAGAGAAGACGCGAAAGCGATGAGCCCATAGCGCGAGACTCGGCCATAGGTCGGCATCACTCCCACCACGCCGCAAAAGCTTGCCGGCTGGCGAATCGAGCCTCCCGTGTCAGACCCCAGCGTCGCCACCGCAAGATTCGCCGCAACCGCCGCCGCCGAGCCGCCACTTGAACCGCCCGGCACGCGCTCAGGATCAACTGGGTTCCGCACTGACCCATACGCAGAGTTCTCGTTTGATGAGCCCATCGCAAATTCGTCGCAGTTGAGCTTGCCCAGCAGCACCGCCCCAGCTTCGTCGAGCTTGCGGACGACCGTGGCATCATAAGGCGGTCGATAGCCTTTCAGGATTTTCGAGCCAGCGGTCGCCGGCGCTCCGCGCATGACCAGGACGTCTTTGATGCCCACGGGAATGCCTGCCAGTGGCCCGAGCGGATCGCCCTTGGCCGCCGCCGCATCCACGCGCGATGCCTGCTGGAGCGCGCGTTCTTTGGTCAAACTCAAATAGACGTTCAGTCGCGGATTGAGCTCGTCAATGCGATCGTAGTAGATGCCGGCCAGATCCGCCGCCTTCACGTGCCCCGCCGCGATGCCCGCACGCAACTCCGCAAGCGTCTTCGGCTTTTCAACAAACGTTCCCGTCACGTTTCCTGTCGTCATCCGCCGCCCTGTTCAGTGAGTCGTTTGTCCTAACGCCTGTTCCCGAATCCCTGGTTCCTGTTCCCTGGTGTTTTCTTTCACCGTTCAATCACCTTCGGCACTTTGAAAAAGACCTGGTCGGTTTCTGGCGCCTGTGGCATCACTGCGGCGCGTTCGAGCGAGGGCTGAAGCATATCTTGCCGCAGCGTATTTGCGCCGGTTGCGCCCTCGAGCTCGCTGATTTGCGCCAGGGGCGACACGCCCGAGGTGTCGAGCTCGCTCAATTGCGCGACATACTCCAGGATGGCATTCAAATCGTGGAGCATGCTCTTTGTTTCTTCCGGCTGCAGCTCCAGGTTTGCCAACTCTGCCACGCGCTCCACATCCGTCCCTGTGACTTTCGCGGTCATCTGTTCTTGGTGTTCTCCTGCGCTGTGTATTGGAATTGAATTCGCTCGGATCCAGAGGACCCGCTGCGAGCGCTTCGAAGTTCAAGTATAGCCCGGCAATTCCCTCCTTCTGGGCGCGCGGGCCTTGCCGAAATCCGCGCGAAACCGGCTCAATCGACGGTCAGTGTCACCGTCACCGTATGCGTCACTCCATTCGCAGTCGCACTCACTGGGATCGAGTAGGTTCCCGCCGCCGTGCCTGCGCCGCCGCGCCCGCCTGAAGGCGAACCGCCTGTCCCGCCACCGGCTGTTGCGCAACTGCAGATGCCGCCGATCGCCAGGGCAAGCAACAACCCGAGCAAAAGCACTCTCCGCCTCCGGCGCCACGCAATCGGCAAAACAAGCACGCTCAGAAGGAGCGGCGTATTCGGCCAAGTCGTCTTTGGCGGCGCAAGGGATGCACTCTCTGCGGCCCCGGTCGCAATCTGCACCGTCACGTCGCCCGTCGCATTTGCTGCCACCGGTTCGCTCGCCGGATTGAAGCTGCAAACTGCGTGCGCGGGCAGAGTGCCGCAGGCAAATGTGAACGTCCCGGTCGATCCGCTTAGCGGCGCCAGCGCCAGCGTATAGCTCGCTGTTTGCCCGCTCGAGATGGTCTGGTTCGCCGATCCGGTTACGGTCGCGGTAAAGTCGAATCCCACGCCGGAGAGCATTGCCTGCACGCGCGTCGCCAGCGAACTGCTTGTCACCGTCAGGTTTCCTGTTTGTTGTCCGACGCTCGACGGAGCGAAGGCAAGACTCGTCGCGCAGTTCGCGCCGATGGCCAATGCCGGGGTGCAGGTGGTGCTGACCAACTGAAATCCGCTCGAAACACCGAGCGCCAGATCCGTGAACGCCACCGGACCCGTGTTGGCCATCGTCACGATTTGCACGCGGCTCGTGACGCCGATACCCGTTGTTGGAAAGTTCACGACCGAGGGCTGCAATTGCACGGCCCCGGCGGCTCCCCCAATGCCGGTCAACAACACCGTCGCGGAATTCAGGTTTGTCGAAGTGATATTGAGGGCTCCGGCGGCTACGCCGTTGGTGAGCGGAGTGAAGACGAGGCCCACCGCACAGCTTGCCCCGGCCGCCAGGCTCGACCCGCACGTGTTTTGCCCCATCGCGAAGGGCGCATTCACCCCGATCGCAAGACCGCTCGCGCTGACCGACGCAGTGTTTGCCACCGTGACCGTTTGCGCAGCACTGGTTTGGCCGAGCGTGGGCACGTTGAGAGTCAACTGTGCCGGATTCACGTTGATTCCAGAGGAGGCCTGCCCCGATCCACTGAGCGAAACCTGCACTGCCTTTACGCCCAGAGTCGCCGACGCAACCGTCAGCGTGGCTGCGTTGCCTCCAGCGGCTACCGGGCTGAAGAGGACTTGTGCCGTGCAGGCGCTGCCGTTGTTCAGCGTCCCTGTACACGTTGTCGATCCAAGCGAAAAGCTCAAGGACGAGGTCCCCGCAAACTGAAAACCTACGTTCGCCAGCGGCGCTCCGCCGGAGTTGCGGATACTCAGACTCAGAGCCGCGCTGGCGACGCCTACCTGCTGCGCTGGAAAGCTGAGGCTCGCCGGGCTCACGTCCAGGGAGGGGGGCTGCAGGCCGGTTCCCGCAAGCGTCACGGTCTGGCTGTGCAACACATCCGAAACCGCCAGCGTTCCTGTCTGCGCACCCACTGCCGTCGGCACAAACTGAATACTGAGCGAACAGCTCGAATTCGCCGCGAGCTGGCTCGTGCAGTTGTTGGCGACTTGGAATGGACCACTCGCCGATGTCGCAATACCCGTCAGGGACACCCCGCCGCTGTTAGTGAGCGAGACTGTCTGCGCTGCGGAGTTCTGTCCCACAGTCGTCCCCGAAAAGTTCAACGACAAGGGAGCCAGGGTGTCGGTTGGCGGCGCGGCGCCTGTTCCGCTCAAATTCACCGTCTGCGTTCCCGCGCTGTCCACCATGCTGAGTGTTCCCGCTGCCTGTCCTGCCTGTGCCGGTGCAAAGGTCACGGTCAACTGGCAATCGCTGTTGGCGGCGAGCATGTTCCCACAGGCATTGCTCGCCAGCGTAAAGGGAGTCGGGACGGAAACGCTCGTCATGGACAGCGCGACAGATGTGCCGTTCTCCACGGTCACCGGCAACGGAGCGGAGGTCGCCCCAACCTCGACAGTTAAGAAATTGACCATTGCGGGGGAAAGCAGAACTGCGTTCGCCGTGGCGCCGGTCCCGCTCAAGCTCACCACGATTTGCCCGCCCGACACGTTGGTGTTGATCGTGATCGCACCGTCGCGCGTCCCCATGCCCGCAGGGGTAAAGGTCACCTGGAGGGCGCAGCTCGCACCCGCGGCCACCGCACTCTGGCAGTTGTCGGTCTCGCTGAAGTCTCCGCTCATTTCGACCGAAGAGACTTGCAGAGCGATGGTCCCGGTGTTGCTCAGCATGACAGTCTGCGCGGTGCTCGCTTCACCAGAGGGCTGCGCGGAAAAGGTCAGTGACGCTGGAGCTGTTGCGGCCGTGGTGAGTGCCTCGCCCGATGTCCACAATGGGATCTGCCAGATGCCGCGTCCGTAAGTCCCGGCCAGCAGAACGCCCGACACGGCGCTCAGCTGCGTCACCGGCGCTTCCGGAAGTCCGGTTCCATAGGCAGACCAGCAGTTTCCCAACACTCCCACGCACGAAGCAATCTGCCGCGTAGAAAAGACGCCGGCATCCATCGCGATGTACACCGTGTTCGCATCCCCTGGATCCACCGCCAGGCTGTTCGCAGCCTCAAGGGGAAGATTCGACATCAGGCTCTGCCAATGAGTTCCGCCATCCGTCGAACGATACACGGTGCAGATGTTCGTCGACGGCTGCGGAATGCCCTCGATCGTCACATAAACCGTGTTTCCCGTGGGGTCCTGCGGATCGATGAAGATGCTCGAAATATCTTCACCGAAGGCGTTCATCCCATAGGTATCGCCGGCGACAGGATTCGGCGTAAGGTCCTCCCAAGGCGGCATCCTTTGGCTTCCAGGCCGAAAGGTTGCCCTAAAGACATGCCCCGGCAGCGTCATCCCTCCGTCGGCTGCACCATACATTCCCGCGTAGATCACCTCGCTGCCATCTGGCAACGCCATCACCGCCATGGTACGAATCAGCGGATCGCCCTTGCAGTATGCGGAGTTGGTGCCATCCAGGAATGGGCTGATCGCATTCCCTGCGGTCCAGCCGTTTCCATTTGCGGGCCCACGCCACAGGCGACACGTGCCGATGAGCAACTGGGTGGGGTCCAGTGGATCGACCAGGAACGGAGCCGGCGTGGTCATGGTTGTGCCGTCCCCGCTTACATTCGAGTTTGTTATAGCCGCTCCGAATGCGGAGGGCGTGCACTCACCGGCCTGCGAACACAGTTGGATAGACACACCGGCGCTGTTGTTCACATACCAGTTCGCGGCATTTGTAGGGTCGATGGCCACCGGCCCGCCCACACCGCCGAGAATCTGCGGCCATGCCGTTGTTGATCCAGATGCGTTCTTCACGCCTGCCGTACCATTCACGCCCAAACCCGCCATCATCGTGGTGGGCGCGACACCCACAGGCGCCATGCCGGCCACTTCGGCCAGCGAGCCCAGATCACTGTTGAGGTTCTGAAAATGGGTCGCGTCGTCTGCGTTGCACGCCGGGCCTGTTTCCGCGATCGCGTCCTCCGAGCGCCAAAGCCCGCTGTCGTTCCCCACTAGAATTTCCGCTGGATTCGCGGTGCTCCACGCCAGCGCATGCTGGTAGGGCGCGACCTGGGCGCTCATGCAGCCAAGAGCGTTCGTCGTATTCCGCCAGGCGCAACCCGCGGCAAGGCTGCACTCCCAGACATCGTTCGCTCCGGCGAGCAGCAACGTATCCTGCCCTGAGGGCACGGCCGCGAGCGCAAGTGTATAGTCGCCATTTTCAATCGTTGCCGGCCCTTGCTGCCGATCGTTGATCTCCAGCTTCGCGGTATTCCATTGCGTTGCGAATGTGAGGTTCTGATTGCTGCATGCGCCCGCGCTCAATGCACATGTGTCCTGCCACAGGCCCCGATCCTGGTTGTAGCTGTCCACGGTCCAGGCAAAGGTATCGCCGGTCTGCGGATTGACCGCCAGCGTTCCGCGAAAGATCGGGCAGCCCGTTGCGCCTAACCCTCCAGGTCTCGTGGGGCACGCGGTCGTATTGAGCCCTGTGTCCGGTTGCGCGGCAAGCCGGGTCCAGTTTGCGCCGTCGGTGGATTGGTAGTAGCCGTGATACCGTACCGCCGCCACAAAGAGATTCCGAACCGGGTTCCACACCACGGACGTGGCCGCGTTGCCGTCCGGAACAGCAAATGCGTCCATGGGCCCTTGCACATCGTGACCGTTAAGATCGGTAATGCGCGCCAACGACCAGGTCGCACCGCTATCGGTGGAGTAGTAGAGGCCTTCATAGCTGGCATTGGGCCGCACGGCGTTGGCGAGATAGCCTTCATAGGCCTGCGAAACGGCCGCCACCACCAGCTGCGGATTCCGCGTGCTCCACGCGAAACCCGCAAATGCTTCGCCCGTGAACGCCCACACATGATCGGCGGTGGTCTGCATCAGGCTCCAGGTCGTGCCGCCGTCCGTCGAGCGCAGAATCCCCGCTCCATAGTAGGAGTCAAGCGCATCATTCGGATCGCCGGTTCCAGCCAGCACCACCCCGGTGCCACCGGGCTGCACACTGATCGCGCCAATGCTGATCGACGCATCCCGCGCCCCGCTCAACGCCCCAACCGTGTCGGTCAGAGGCTCGAACAAGACATTCGAAGCCTGCGACGTTCCGGCATTCTGTGAAACCCATACCCCGCCCCCGGTCGTCCCCAGGTAGACGCGATTCCCCGTTGAGTCCGCAGGATCAAAGGCGATCGACGAGACGCGTCCGGTGACGAGCCCGTAGTTGGCTGTGGATACCGCATTGGGCCCCAGCGGCTGCCAGGCTGCCGTCGACGCATCGTTTTGAAGCGACGCAGTTGCCTGTTGCGCGAATAGGGAATTGGCGACCCCTGCGGTTGCCAGAAGCAGCACATCCGCAAGCAAACCAAGACCGCAGCGCCCCGCACAGACCAGGCGCGCGCGTGCAGTCCGATAGCCGGAACTTGCTATGTTGGCCCTGCTCCCAAATTTCTGAACGAAACCCTGCGTCACACGTGTCCCATATCCGGGCTCCGCTCTCCCCTCTCGCCGATTTCTGAGGGGGCTTGGCGCAGAATCCCGTTGAAACACGCAGATCGATGGATGATGGTGCTTTTTTAGATGTCGGTCGCACACATGTGCTTCCGCGTGTCCGGGTCCCCGTGTCAGGGACACCGTGTCACGTCCAACCAATCTTCAAAATCAATTCGAAATGGTGTCTCATTTTAGGGCGGTGGGCAGGTCGTCACGATGTGACCGCCACTACAGCGCTATGTTTCACCCGACACTCGTTCTCTGACCGCGTGCTTCGCCTGTCAGGGAGTGGGCGATTCATCCATCAGTAGTCATTATTCGAGCAGCCAGAGAACTAGTCAAAGCGCAGCTTGCCTTCTTCCGATTTGCTCCGCTCGATATACGCTTTGGCGTTGAATTTCTTCGCCATCGACGCGCCGCTCATCGGCCGCACCAAGCCGTAGACCGCGCGGTCAAACCAGGGACGATCGTGCTTGCCCACGATCGCCCACGCGATTCCCGCATAGCCATTCGGATCGCGCCCATCAAGTTCATAGCGATCGTTGAGTGTCACGGCCCATTCATAGGCGCGTGCCGGGTCCGGCGCCCATTCCAGGATTTTCTTGGCCCAGTACATACGCAGATAGTTGTGCATCCATCCCGTCTCGACCATCTCGCGCTGCGCGGCATTCCACAGTTCGTCGCCAGTCTCCCCACGCTCCAACTGGGCAAAATCATAACGCTGCGGCCGCGCGTCGCCGGCATGTTCCAGTAGCGTCTTGCGCGCCCACGGCTCGGCGCATTCCCAGCTGTCGTAGTCGGGGTTGTGGCGCACAAACAGCACAGACAGCTCGCGCCATCCAATCAACTGATCCAGAAATCTTTTCTTGGTCTCTGAAGATACCTCGCCGGTTCGCGCAGCCTTTTCGACCACAGCCGCGATAGTCAACGGCCCGATGTGGCCGAAATGGAGATAGGGTGACAGCCGGCTCGTGCCGCGTGTCTCTGGATGGTTGCGCTGCTTCTCATAGTGCGCGAGCCCGTGAGCGACAAATTCCTTGAGATGCTGCAGCGCTGCACGCGTCCCCCCGGTGAAGGTATCGACGGGCTTCACACCGCGGTCCAGCTTGCGGAATCCAGCAGTTACATCTTCCGAGACAGAGAAGCCCGCGGGGGCCTTCCGCGGGTGCCATGCGTGCAGCGGGCTCACTCTTCTGGCCGGCAGCAGGTACCTGGGGAGTTCCCTTGCCAGATGCGGCCTGAAGTGGTGCAGAAGAAAAAAGCTGCGCCCGAAGACGTGCGACGGCACCACAACATCCGCATCCACGGTCCAGAACGGAATCTTCAGGCGACGCGCGAGCACGCCACGCCAGCGCTCGGGCTCGCGGCATGGATTCTCGTCGCCGATGAGCAGCGCTGCTTCGACTTCTTCAAGGAACGCTTCGAGCGAGTTGTCGGGAGACCGTCGCAGCACAAAGCCGACCCCGCGTTCGGCCGCATCCTCTGCCACATCGCGCAATCCCTGGGCCATGAACTGGTAGTGCCGCAGATTGGCATGTGGATAATTCGGAATCACCGAGAAGAAAACGACCACCGGTAGGTCGAGAATGTTCGCTGCCTCGATCGCCACATCGAGCGCCGGATTGTCGAGGATCCGCTGCGCACGCTGCATCCAGTAGACCACGCACTTCGCCCCTGTGCGTGGCGCACCTTCGCGGCGCACCAATATGCGCGGCTGGTCGGCGAGGCGGGCAAGCTCAGGGGGGATCGCATTCGAACGAGCGCTCTTCGTCGTTCTCACTCGCTCATTGTCCCGTCTACAGCGGGTGAACTCTACGCCACGAAGAAGCTTGCTTTGATGCGATGGAGCTTTCGGCTCTCGATTTCGATGAGAGCGATGTAAGCGTCGCGCGGGCACTCTTCGGTGGGTTCCTGGTAGACCAGCGCGACTGCAAAGAAGAGGCCGCCCGCAGGCGGCCTCTTCGCTCCAAGTTTCCGGAGAGCAGCAAGCTTGCCGTACGCAGTACCTACCAGCGCCCCCACGCGCGCGTGAAATAGTCGGCCAGCGTCATACCGATGAGCACCAGGAAGACGAACAAGCCGGAGGCTACGGTCAGCTTGGTGAGCTTGCGGCTGTATTTGATGTGCATGAAGAACAGCACCACGAGCGTCATCTTGGTGCTTGCGATGGCCAGGGCGACGACGGGATTCCAAAAGAGCGTGAGGCCGGCCGCGATGTGCCACTCGCCCAGGTCTACGTACGAGGCCCAGACGGTGAGTGCCGTGGCCAACAGGAGCACGCCAAGAATCAGCGCATAGATGCCGGGGCTGACAATGTGATGCTCGTGCTCTTCTTGTTCTTTGTGCTCGCTCATGTCTCGTTTCCTTCAATATCTGCTGATCAAATACAGCAACGGGAACAGAAAGATCCAGATGATATCGACGAAGTGCCAGTACAAGCCGAAGTTTTCAACGAACGTGTAATGGCCGGTGGTATAGGCCCCGGTCTTCGCGCGGATGAAGACGTAGATCAGGAGGCCGACGCCGATCACCATGTGCAGCGCGTGCATCCCGGTCATGGCGAAGTAGAGAAAGAAATACTCCTCGGTCTTCTGCGCCATATCCGGCGGCAAAGGCTTGTCGTGATACTCCTTGTAGACTTCCGGATCGGATGCCGGATTCAGAAACGATGCCTCGCTGAAGCGCAGACCCGGGATGTGATGCTTCTCCCACTTTTCGTGCCACTCAATGCTCTTGATGCCAAGAAACGCAACACCCAGGACGAGCGTGAGGCCCAGGAAGCCCAGCAGCGCGCCCTTGCGCCGCGTTTGCGCCGACCACACGGCCATGGCCATCGTGAAGCTCGAAACAATCAGGACCGCGGTATTGGCGGTGCCCCAGAAGATGCTCAACTGGTGCGAGGCTTCAACGAAAGCCTGGTAGTACCAGTTGCGCATGACGAGGTAGGACATGAACAGCCCGCCAAAGAACATCACTTCGGTGAGCAGAAAGAGCCACATGGCAAAATTTGTGGCGTCAAACTGCTGATCGACGGTTTCGAACTGATGGCGCTGGTACGGCGGATGCTCGTGGTGAGCCGCGCCATGCGCTACTGCGGTGCTATCCGACACTGGCTACCTCATTCTCTTTCTGGCGCTCGAGCCACTCGTAGTCGTAGGCTTCATGATCCATGATCGGAATTTGCGCGTAGTTCTCGGTCAGCGGCGGCGACTGCACCTGCCACTCAAGCCCCGTTGCCTGCCACGGATTGTTGCCCGCAATCGCGCCATACTTCAGCGACCACGTCAGGTAGAGCACGGGGAGCAGATAGCCCACGCCCAGTACCGTTGCGCCGGCGGTCGAGAACACGTTCAGGATCTGGAACTCGGGAGGATACGATGCGTACCGCCGCGGCATGCCCAGCGTGCCGAGAATGAATTGGGGAAAGAATGTCAAGTTGAATCCGATGAACGTGACCACCGCCGCGAGTTGCGAGATCTTCTCGGGATACATGCGCCCGGTCATCTTTGGCCACCAGAAGTGGATGCCCGAAAGAAACGCCATCAGCATGCCGCCTACCATCACAAAATGAAAGTGCGCCACGATGAAATAGGTTTCAGTCAAGTGGATGTCGGTTCCCGTCGCGCCAAGAAAGACGCCCGTCATGCCACCGATGGTGAACAGTCCCAAGAAGCCGAAGGAATAAAGCATCGGCGTCTCAAACGTGATGGAGCCCTTATACAGAGTGAACGACCAATTGAAGATCTTGATGGCGGAAGGAACCGCAACCAGCATGGTGAGCAGCGAGAACACCAGGGCGGAGTAGTTCGAGATGCCCATGATGAACATGTGGTGCGCCCAGACGAAGAAACCGAAGACCGCGATGGCCACCGACGAGAAGGCGACCGCCGTATAGCCGAAAACGCGTTTGCGGCTGAAGGTCGAGATGACCTCGGAGATGACGCCGAATCCAGGCAGAATCATGATGTAGACGGCCGGATGCGAATAGAACCAGAACAGGTGCTGGAAAAGGATCGGGTCGCCGCCGTACGCGGGATCGAAAACGCCGATGCGGAAGACGCGCTCGAGGGCCACCAGGGTCAGCGTAATCGCCAGCACCGGCGTGCCCAGCACCATGAGGATGCTCGCCGCGTAGTGCGACCACACAAAGAGCGGCAGCCGGAACCAGGTCATGCCCGGGCAGCGCATCTTGTGGATGGTCACGATGAAATTGAGACCGGTGAGAATAGAGCTGAATCCTGCCACAAACACTGACAACGCTGCCGAGATGACATGCGTGTTCAGGTAGTGAGTAGAAAGCGGGGTGGTGAATGTCCAGCCGGTATCGACGCCTCCCACCGACATGGTGTAGATCATCATGCCGCCGCCGATGATGTAGAGATACCAGCTCAGCAGGTTGATCTTGGGCAGCGCCAGGTCCCGCGCTCCCACCATCATGGGCATGCAGAAGTTTCCAATGGTCGCCGGAACCGACGGCACCAGGAAGAAGAAGACCATGATGAGGCCGTGCATGCTGAAGAGCTTGTTATAGGTGTCGGTGGCCACCAGGTCCGACTGCGGCGTCAGCAGTTCGAGACGGATCATCCCGGCCAGCGCACCGCCGATGAAGAAGAAGAAGGTGATCGAAATGAGATAGAGAATCGCAATCCGCTTGTGATCGCCCGTCAAAAGCCAGCTGAGCAGGCCGTTCTCCTTGCTCAGGTAATTCACCTTAGGAATCCTGGCTGTCGACTGATCGGGAAGGCTCACGATTGTGGCCGTGTCGCTCATTGCTTCACCGTCCCCTGGGTTGAAGATGCCTTGCCTTCGTTCTCAGGCGGCAAGGTCGTCGATGCCGTCGTTTGCTGCACACGATAATCGGAATTGAGATTCTTGATGTATTCCACCAGCGCGATCACGCCTTCTTCGCTCACCTGCCCCTGGTAGGTGGGCATGATGGGCGCATACCCCTGCGTCACGTGCTGCGAGGGATTGAGGATGGCCTGGCGCAGATAGGCATCGTCCGCGGTGATCTGCTGGCCGCTCGAAAGCGTGAGCCGCGATCCATACACATTGGCCAGACTCGGGCCACGCGCATCGGGCCGCGTGTTGTGGCAGGCCGTGCAGCTCAAACTGGCAAACAGCCGCTCGCCGTTCTGCGCCAGCGAAGCGCCGCTGGTCGAGCCCTCCAGCCACTTCCGGTAGTCGTCCTGCGACAGCACCACCACGTCGCCAATCATGTGCGAGTGATCGGTGCCGCAATACTGCGTGCAGAACAGGTGATACGTGCCCGGCGTCGTGGCCTCAAACCATACCGAGGAATACCGCCCCGGAATGGCTTCGCGCTTGACGCGAAACGCGGGAATCGAAAAGCTGTGGAACACGTCCTGCGAAATGATGGTCAGCTGGATCGGCCTGTCCACGGGCACGTGCAGCGAGTTGATCTCGTGCTGACCGCCGGGATGCTCGGCCTTCCACATCCACTGCTTGCCCACCACGTAGATGTTCATGGCGTTGGCCGGTGGCGTGTAGATGCGGAAGTAAAGCACCGCGCCCCACACAAACATGACCAGAAACAAGCCCAGAGGAATGATGGTCCACGTCGCCTCGAGCAGCGTCGAGCCTTCGATCTGCACGGCCACCGGGTGGCGCTTCTTGCTGTAGAGAATCGAGAAGCCGACGACCAGCAGAATGACAATCGTCAGCCCGACCAGGCTCACCAGGACCATGAAGAAATACAACGCGTCCATCTGCGGGGCAATCTTCGACGCCTCCGGCGGAAAGAGCGCGAAGTTCGTCATCCACTTGACGAGGAACTGCCAGATTATTGGACTGATATGCGACATTCCGTTATCCGTTCACCTTTGCTTGGGCCAAGCTAATCCTTCTTCACCGGCTCGTGCGCCTGCCGGTAGTCCTTGCGGAACATGATTACGATGAATCCGCCCAGTAGAACCAGAGTCAAAAATCCACCCAGCTGCACCACCCGCGCCACGATCAGCGAGTGCGTGTTGGTCTGCGGATCGTAGTGGTAGCAATACGTCAGAATGTTGTCGACAGGCGACCCGATGCGATTCGACGAGGCCTCGTTCAGCCCCAGCAGCATGTCCTTGGGCGAGTACTCAACGCCCATGTAGTACTGCGCCATCTTGCCTTCGGGGGTCACGATCTGGATCGAGCTGGCGTGCGCATACTGTACCGCGTTGCTGCCCGGCACGTTGATCTTGACGTAGCGAAAGCCCACCGTCTGCGTCAAGGCATCGATGCTTGCCTGCGTCCCCGTCAGGAAATGCCAGCCATCGGCGGTTTCCGGGTGCCCATAGCGCTTCAGATAGGTGCGCTTCTTGGCCGCAGCCAGGTCCGGCCCTTCGGCCGGGTCGATGCTCACCACCACGATGTTGAAATCCTTGCCCGGCACAAAACGCACCATCTCCAACGCGCTCGTCAGCCCGTCGAGTTCCTCCGAGCACAGCATCGGGCAGCGATAGTACACAAGCGCCAGAATCGCCGGCTTCTTGCCGAAGTAGTCGCCCAGCCGCACCGCCTTGCCCGTGTCATCGGTAAAAGCAAGCCCCAGAGGCAACTGCTGATTGAGGTGCTGCGCAATCCCCACACCGTTCAGGATCGAAGGCGGCTTGTCGCTTGCAGTTCCTGACTGCTTGTCGCCATAGCTGGAGACCTGCGCCTGCATGGGCAGACAGAGACCGGCGCCCAACACAATTCCGGCGCTCGCGATCTTTGCCGCGTGCTGCCAACTTCTCCGAATTGTGTTCCCGCACCGCATGACTGCTACTCCTTTTGGATTCCCGCTTACGCGCTTTCCTGCCTGCTCACTGTCCCCCCGCCTCTGCTTGCTTCTGGCGAGCTTCTGCCGCGCGCTCTTCGGCCTGGTCCTGCTCATAAGCCGTCGGCGCAAAACCGTTCGTCAGCGGAGCCGTGATGGTCGGACGATTGTCGCCCGTCATCGCTTGCTGCAACTGCGTCGCAGGCGCTACCGGCAGCCCCTGCGCCGCGATCAGCTCCATCGCGCGCTCAATGGGGATCCTTACCTTGCCCTGCGACTGGTCAACCCAGCTGTAATTGTCCAGCAACAAATCTTCCCGCAAATGCAGGTCCGTAATGTCCTGGTTTCCGTCGTCGGTCTGAAGGCGCGGCGTGGGGAACTGCTGCGTGAGTTCGGCCACCTTGCGCTGCATGTCCGGGCTGTTCGGCAGATTGCCCAGGTCGCGAATGTTCACGCTCGCCGTCCACTTCGTGTTCGGCCCGTCTTCCTTGTTCATGCGCGCGTTGATCAGCTTGCCCATCCCCCAGGTCAAAACGCCGCACACCCCCACCAGGATGAAGAGCGATACCAGAAAGACAAGGATGCCCGTAACCCCGACGTCGCTTTTCTCATAGCCAAGCGAGGCATCGATCTCTTCCGGCTTCGGCCCGTGAGAACCGTGCGGATCTTCGCTATGCGTGGGCATGTTCGGGCTCCAGAATCTCCGCAACGTGCGGATCGTTGGTCTGCACCACCGGCCTTGTCTTCAGCTGGATGCAGAAATAAGCCACCCAGAATGCAAACATCGCCACCGGCACCGCGATGTACTCCAGTATTCCCCAGCTGAAGTGGAGATTCCTGGCAGCGTCTTTGAAATTCGGCTCGATCAGCCAGAACATGTCGAAGGCCCGGGCAAACACCATCCACTGGCACACCCGCGTCAGCCGCTTCTTGTTGCGCTTGATGTCGCGCGACAGCAGCATCGTGAACGGGATCAACCAATGAAACATGAAGTCGAGCGTGATGATGATGCCCCAGTGCCCGCGAATCCGGTCCAGATACCAGGAGATCTCATCGGGCAGGTTGCCTGACCAGATAATCAGAAACTGTCCGAAGGCGAGATAGATATTCAGCATCACGAAGGCAAACGTCAGCTTGCCCAGATCGTGCTGCTCGGTCTGTCGCAGAATTGTCTTGTAGGGCTCGGCTTTCGAGAGCGCGATGGCGACGATGATCGAATACGCCAGCACCGCGTATCCCTGGCCGACCAGGAAGAGCAGGCCGTATACCGACGAGAACCAGGTGGGGTCCATCGACATTACCCAGTAGATGGCGCCCGCCGTCATGGTGAGCGAGTAAACCACGATGCCCGGTCCGCTGATATTCTCAAGCTTCTTGATCCAGTAAGGCGTATTGGCCGGTGAATCGGAATCGCGCTTCAGGCCCAGCGAGGTGAGCCGATACGTGTAGAAAGCCCAGATCGCGAAGCACAGCGCGCCAACCAGCCAGAACATGTTCGGGTTCAGCATCGGACGCTTGAAGTCGATGCAGTGCTTCTGGAACTCGTTAATCAATCCGGCCTTCACGCCGGCCGTCGTTTCGCTGATGCTCGTGTACTGCGCCCAGAGATAAAGACGCTTCATGAAGATGCCGACCACGATCCAGTAGACGATGATCAGCGGCAGCGTCCGGCTCATGGCTTCAAGCGGGCGCCGGATCAACAGTCCCCACTTGCCTCCGGAGCAGTACTGCACCATCAGCATGGCCAATCCGCCGACCGCCAGGCCGAAGGTGACCATCATGCCCAGCACCCAGGCACGCAAAAAGTGGTCCCAGCCCAGGTGGTCCTGCGCCTGGCCAAGAAATGCCAGAATCACCGCAATCACCGAGAAGATCGACCCCACCAGCAGGGCGCGCGACTTCCAGCCGTCTACAAAGGCCGGCGCACTCAAGTCCGCTGGAAGCGCCTTCGCGTGTGTCTCGTGAGCCATTCCGTCCTTCCTCACTTCGCGGCCCCACCGGCCGGCTTGCTTTCTGGGATCACTATCTTCGGATCTGCCGGGTTCGCCGGCGCCATGGCGGGCGTTCCTTCTTTCGTCACCGGATGATAGGCTTGCACCGCGCTGGCCGGCAAAGTCCATGGCTGCGCAAAACCGGCAGGCAGATTCTCTTCGGCGGCGATGTCTTTCAGGTTGCGCACCTGCGCGCCCTGCGGCACATCTTTCAGCGTGGCGGCCTGGCTCAGTTGCAGCGCGCGAATATAGGCCGCAACCGCCCACCGATCTACCGGCGTCAATTGCGCCGCGTAGTCCGGCATCGCCCCATAGCCGTGGGTCATCACGTAGAAATAGTGCGAAACCGGCTGCGACGTACGCACCTGGTCGTGCAGGTTGGCGGCCGGCTTGTAGCCGCGGTCGACAATCTCGCCCAGCCCATTGCCCACCCGCGAATGGCATGGCGTGCAATAGATGTTGAACCGCTCTTGCCCACGCTTCAGCACTTCCATCGTCACCGGGAACGGCATCAGGTTCTGCTCTTCCTTGTAGCCGTTGGCGCCTTGAATCACGCCGGTGTAGAAGTAGCTGTCTTCATGCAGTTGCCCGCGCGCCACCGTATCCAGCACCTGCGGTCGTGCGCTGCGGTGATCGGCATAAAAGTCGGTGCCGCGCTGCGGAATCATCTTCGGCTGGTCATGCATGTCCTGCCGGCATCCGGCAAGCAACAGGAAGGCAGCAAATCCAGCGCCCGCGATCGCCCACGATGCGCGTGGCGTCCGGTTGGGCACCTGACCCCTGATCCCTGATCCCTGATCCCTTTGGTGGATCATCAGTACTCCACCTCCACCACCGAGCTTGGTTCCATCGCGGTCAGATAGGCCTTCGTTTGCAGCAGATCGAACTTGGGGTCCAACGCCTCAAGGCACAGGAAAAACTTGTCGGTCGTCGCGCCGGTCCTGAAATTCGGCGCATTGAAGAGCGGGTGATAAAGCGCCGGCAGCTTGTTCAGCGCCAGCATTCCAAATGCCGCCGACAACCCGGCCCACAAGATCGTCCACTCATACGCGGGCACCACGAACGCCGGCCACGAATAGGTCGGGCGACCTGCAATATCGAGCGGGTAGGCAAGCACCGAGATCCACGTCTCCAGCGAGAACATGGCGGCGCACCCCATCAGGCCGCCAATCAACGTCACGAGCGGCACCTTGTTGCGGTGGAAGTTGATTGCCTCGGCGGCTTCCTCGACCGGATACGGCGTGTAGCAATCCAGGCGGCGCCATCCGTCCTGATACGCCTGGCGTGCAGCCCTCACCAGGTCACCCGGCGTTTCGAATTCGGCCAGCAGGCCGTACGTTCCTTCGCGTGGCGGCATAGATTAGTCCGCAGCCTCCGCTGCCTTGGGCTTCACCTTCGCCCCCGGCAGCAACATCCGAACTTCATTCATGGGAATCATGGGCAGGAAGCGCACGAACAACAGGAACATGGCTACGAAGAAGCCCACCGTGCCGAAGAAGGTCATGTAATCCCACTTGGTTCCCCGGTAGGTGCCCCAGGCTGAAGGCAGGAAGTCGCGATACAGGCTGGTCACGATGATCACAAAGCGCTCGAACCACATGCCGGTGTTGACAATGATCGAGAGAATGAACATGTAGGTGATGTTGGTGCGCAGCTTGCGCGACCACAGCGTCGTGAGCGGAATCGCCAGGTTGCAGATGATCAGCGTCCAGTAGGACCATCCCATGGGCCCGAAGGCGCGGTTCCAGAAGGTGAAGGCCTCCCAGTGGTTGGCCGAGTACCAGGCCATGAAGGCTTCCAACCCGTAGCCGTAAGCCACGATGAAACCTGTGGCCAGCATTACCTTGCCGCAGTTGTCGATGTGCCGCTCGGTGACCAGGTTCTCAAGGTGATAAAACTTGCGCAGTGGAATGGCCAGCGACAACACCATGGCGAAGCCCGAGTAAATGGCGCCGGCCACGAAATAGGGCGGGAAGATCGTGGTATGCCAGCCGGGCAGGACCGCGACGGCGAAATCGAAGCTGATGACCGTGTGCACCGAAAGCACCAGCGGCGTTGCCAGGCCTGCCAGCAGCAGCGATGCCGTCTCATAGCGCATCCAGTGGCGGATCGATCCGCGCCAGCCCCACGACAGGATCCCGTAGAAATACTGCGCGACCTTCGACTCCGAGCGGTCGCGGAAGGTTCCAAAGTCGGGGATCATGCCCACATACCAGAAGACCACCGAAATCGTGGCGTAGGTCGAAACCGCGAATACGTCCCACAGCAGCGGCGAACGGAACTGCGGCCACACCGTCATCGTGAACGGCAGCGGGAAGAGCCAGTATCCAAGCCACGGACGCCCCACGTGAATCAGCGGGAACATGCCGGCGCAGACCACCGCAAAAATCGTCATCGCCTCGGCGAAGCGGCTGATGGAGTTGCGCCAGCCCTGCTTGAAGAGCAGCAGAATCGCTGAAATCAGCGTCCCCGCGTGGCCGATACCAATCCACCAGACAAAGTTGATGATCGCGAAGCCCCAGGCCACCGGCTGCGTAATTGCCCAGATGCCCACGCCCTTCAGGAACAGCCAGGTCACCGCCACCAGCAGCATCACCGAGCCGCCGCCCGCGATGCCGAAGATGGCTAGAAAACCCAAAGGCGTATGCGGGGTGAGCACGATGTGCGAGATCTTGTCAGTGATCGACTTGAAAGTCTCGCCCTGCGCTATGACCCGATATTCCCCCGTCGCCGGATCGACACCAGGGTTGTTGGTTTTTACCTCTCTGGTCGCCATCGTGACTTCAACCCTTTGCCGGTGCGTGTTCCACCGGCAATTCTTCCAGTTCGGAGTTGGGATTCAAAACTTCGGCTATGTAACGTGTCCGCGGCCGCGTATTCTGATCGGCAATTACCTGGTAGGTGCGCTGCATCGCGTGCAGCTTCGAAACCCGGCTGTTCGGATCGTTCAAATTGCCGAACGTAATGGCCTGCGCCGGGCACGCCTGCTGGCACGCGGTCACAATCTCGCCATCCCGAATCGGCCGGTTTTCTTTGTCCGTCTCGATCTTGACCGCGTTGATGCGCTGCACGCAGTAGCTGCACTTTTCCATCACGCCGCGCGATCGCACCGAAACATCCGGATTGCGCATCAACTTCAGGCTCTCGCTCTCGAAGTCGGAGTAGAGCAGGAAGTTAAACCGCCGCACCTTGTACGGACAGTTGTTGGAGCAATAGCGCGTGCCCACACAACGGTTGTAGACCATGGTGTTCAGGCCTTCGGGCGTGTGTACGGTCGCGCCCACCGGGCAGACCTGCTCGCAGGGCGCATTCTCGCAGTGCTGGCAGGTCATCGGCTGAAAGTGCGCCCGAGGAGCTGCCAGATCGCCTTCAAAGTAGGTGTCGATGCGCAGCCACTGCATGTTGCGGCCGATGCGCACTTGCTGCTTCCCCACCACGGCAATGTTGTTCTCGGCATAACAGCTCACGATGCACGCGTTGCAACCCGTGCAGCTGTTCATGTCGATGGACATGGCCCACTTGTTCTCGGGGTATGTCCAATTCGGGAACATCGAGGTGCCCATGTCGGGCGTGTCGCGCCCGTCTCCCTCGTGCGCAAAATTGGGATTGGCTTTGAACTCGTCCAGCGTCGCATAGCGAATGATGCCGCGCGGCCCCAGCGCTTCCACCGCCTCAAGCGACCAGTTCTGGTTGCCGTGCTCGGTCAGATTCGGGCCGCGATGATCCTGGTAGTGGCTCTTGGTGATCGCGATGCCCCACTTGCCGTCGACTTTCTTGATCGAGCCCGTCGCATAGAAGGGCGACCCGCTGGTGCGGATCAGGTACGCATCGAAACCCTGCCCTGAGCCCACGCGGCCGGCGAACTCGCGTCCATAACCGAGATACGCCGTGACCGAATTGTCCGGGTGCCCTGGCGCCGTCATGATCGGCGCCTTCACCTTGCCGCCGTTCACCGTCAGCTCGACAATGTCGTCTTCTTCCACGCCCAGCTTGGTCAGCATGGCGCCCGAAACAATCGCCGCGTTGTCCCAGCTCAAGCTGGTAACCGGTTTGGGCAGCTCCTGCAGCCAGCCCACGTTGGAGTAGCGCCCGTCGTAGATATTGGGATCGGGCCGGAAGATGATTTCGAGCGCGTCTTTTGAAGCCGGCAGTGGAACCGTGGTCGAGAGGCTCACCTTCGCCGCTCCGCCCGTTGCATACGTGGTGTCCGCAATCCATCCGTCGTGCAGCACCTTGCGCCAGCCGGTTTCAAAGTCGCCCTTGATGTTGGCCCGCTGCGTCTGCCGCACCGCTTCGTAGGCGCTCAACATGGGTTCGTCCAGCAGCGTCTGGAACACCTCATGCGCCGATTTGCCGCCGTAAAGTGGATCGATCATCGGCTGGACTACGGAGACAGTGCCATCATAAGCACGCGCATCGGACCAGGACTCGAGATAGTGCGCCGCCGGGATATGCCAGTGCGCCTGCTGCCCCGTCTCGTCGTAGTGCGACCCGAGATGCGCAACGATGTTCGCCTTGTTGAAGGCGGACGCGAATTGCAGATCAGCCGGGGCGTTATAGATCGGGTTGCTGTTCAGGATGACGAGCCAATCGACTTTGCCGGCGTTCAGCTCGGCCACCAGCGCCTTGAAATCGCCCATCTGGTCGCTCGGCAGCGGAATCGACGGATCGCTCGAAACCAGCACCGTCTTGCCGACATTGCCCATCGCCGTGTTGATCGCAAGGGCCAGGGCAGCCACCGACTCGTCGGTGTAAAGGCCCGGAATCACCGCGCTCTTGCCTGCGCTCGCCTTCAGATCCTTGGCCACGGCATCGAGGAACTTCTGCTGTTCGCCGGTCCACGCATACTGCGGTGCGCTCGCACCAGGCGCGCCAACGGCCGCCGCCAGTGCTGCCGCAAACGCGGGAACTTCGCTTGCTCGCAATCCCAGCCGGTGATCCGCCTTCATCCCCGTGGTCGTTGTGGTGCTCTCCACCGCATACAGCCGGTTCATGCCGTTCTCAGGATGCTTGCGGCGTCCTGCATAGTCGCGCACCAGCTTGTGGAAGCCCGGGTAATCGGAACTCGAAACAAAGTCGGAGTCGAGCGAAACAATGACGTCTGCCTGCGTCAGGTCATATTGAACGTTGACGCCTTTGGCGAGCCACGTCCCGGCAATCGCCGGATCATATTGCACCAGCTTTGCCTTGGGATAGGCCTTCTGCACTTCTCCCCACTGGCGCGCCAGCGTCGGCGATGTAATCGCCGCGCTCAGGAAGTAGATCCCCGTCCCATCTTTGCTCGCAGCAGCCTTCAGGCGCAGTTGCTGCGCAAACTCAGCCCAGTCGCGATTCTCGCCGCGATAGGTTGTGTGCTTCGAGCGGTCGGGATCGTAGAGATCGAGCAGCGAGCCCTGCGAAAACACATCCGAGGCGCCGCGATTGTAGGCGTGCTCGGGATTGCCGTCCACCTTGATCGGACGATAGGCATCGCTCTTCACCAAAAGCGGCACGCCCCCCGTCGGCAGCGGATGGATCGTCGCGAAATAATTCGGCTTGCCCAACAGCAGGTCTTCCGGCGCTTTTACATACGCGTAAATGGGCTCGTCGGGCTGCTTCGTGCATCCCGCCAGACCGGCCAGGGCCATCGAGGCGCCCATCAATTTGAGAAAGCCGCGCCGCGAAACAGGATCGACCCACTCCTGCGCTGCCGCGGGAAACTCGCGCTCGACCGCGGCCTGAAACTCGGCAGTGTTGGCCAGCTCATCAATCGAGCGCCACAGCTTTTTGCCTTTTTTGCCCTTCAGCTCTTCACGCACCTGGGCCAGGCTCATTGGCGTGCTGTTGATCGCCTCGCTCGTTGGATTCTCCAAGGTGTTCCTCGTCTTCTGCATCGGATCCGGACTCGTCTTTGGGCTCGTCTCTGGGCTCATCGATGGCAGACCTCGCAGCTGGTCAGGTCTTTCGGCGTGCGGATGTGATATTGCTTCTCCAGAAAATGCCCGAGATCCATCTGGCTCGTGAACTTCTGGACGGGAAGCCTCTCTCGCTCCGAGGAAGCCATGCTGCTGCCGGATTCGCCCGTCAGCGCAACCGTCTTCAGCAACGCCGGCGGCTCCAGCCCAGCCAGTTCCTGCGGGTGCGCTGCCGGATCCTGGTTCGTACAGTTCACGCTCTGCGCGGTGGGCACGCCCGTCTTCGCATCAGCCACCGAACACCATACGGGCTTTTCATCGGTGGGCTCGCCCCAGGCCATGTTGTAGATTTGCGCCGTGGGCCGCAGATTCTTCGCCGGATTGCGATGACAGTTCAGGCACCACTCCATCTGCAGCGTGTTCTGCGCATACATCAGGGGCATCTGATCCACCCGACCGTGACAGCTCTCGCACCCGATGCCTTTATTCACGTGAATCTCATGGTTGAAGAAAACAAAGTCGGGAAGATCGTGCACCTTGGTCCACGCAATCGACTGGCCCGTCGCCCAGCTGTTGCGAACCGGCTCGAGTAATTGTGCGTTGGTCCAGATCTGCGCATGGCAGTTCATGCAGGTCTTCGTCGGGGGAATGCCCGCGTAGCTCGACTTCTCCACGCTCACATGGCAGTACTGGCACTGCAGCCCCAGCCCTTGCACGTGATGCTTGTGGCTGAAAGGGACCGGCTGTTCGGGGCGCTGGCCCTGCCGGGTGACCCATGGAGAACGCTGCAACTGGTCGAGCGTGACACCGAGTGCGATCACAATCAGCCCCGTCAGCACCAGGCTCATACGAGCCAAAGCATTGGAGCTGCGATCAAATATCTGCGCCATGAAATGCTTTCCTGCTTCGTATTTCTTCGTTTTCGTGCCGCAGGTTGCGCGCTGTGCTGGGCATCACGCACCTTGCGGGGATTTTCAGTTTTGTTGCAATGGGAAGCTGCGCATCGGAGTGCGACTCCGAAAGTTCAATATAGCAGTCGGAACCGGGTACGCAAGTATCGCCCTATCGCAATTTCCAAAAAATGTTCGTCGTGCGAAAACATTGTATACAGCTGAAAAGAATGCGGCTTGTGCGAGCCTCTGCAAAACATGGTCAACACGCCGTCACTCGCAGCACAGCGTATCAAGTAATGGGATTTTAGGATTGGAATTTCAGACGAGCGAGGCCGATTTTGACCGCGAAGAGCCTGAGTGAACGTGATTGAATGACGCAGACCGCAGTCTTGCCGCCCTCTTCAGCTCAGCCGCGCCAGAATGCGATCACCAGCCCGCCGGCAACAATCAATGCGCCTCCCGCATAGATCGGCGGCGTGGGCGACTCCCCAAAACGTACCTTCGCAATTACCTGTCCCATGAGAAAAAACAGCGCAACGTAGACACCCAGCAGCTTTCCAAAATCCCAACGCGGCACATTCACGAGCGAGCCATAGCACGCCAGCACCAGGACTCCGGCGACGAACGCGAGCGCCCGACCCGCTCCTGAAGACCGATAGAAACTCGTCTGGAAAAACGAATCGGCCCACGCCTCCAGCGATGCAGCAACAACAAACACGCCCAACGCACCGAGGGGACTTGATACCACGCGGTCGACGAAACTCATCGGCACAACCTCCATGAATGCACAAGCGGAAAAGGCCAGCGATCCCCGCGAACGCGGCAAGACGTCGCAGAAGAGCCTGCTCGCTTCAGATCATAGCGATGAAGAGGTTTATATTTCGTAAAGTCAAATGGCGATTGCGCAGGACGCGCAGGAGATTCGCTCGGGTGATTGCCTTCAGATAAAAAACGGAGTAGCGTTGTCCATTAGCGAACCCCTTTCACTGCAGAAAAAGAAAGCCCGTCCACCCAGACGGGCTTTCTCATGTCCAGGGTGCATCGCAGAATAGACGCCCGCAGGACTCAGAAGCCGCCGAGGAAAACCGGAGCAGCGGCCCGCACTTTGTTCGTCTTCTCCATCAACAGGCGTGCAGCGCACGCCCGCGCATCGAGCAGCAGATCCCGCAGGGTCGGATTCTTCTCCTCGACCAGGGCGCATTCAATCTCGATCAACTTCTCAAGCAGTGTTGCGATTTGCATTTGTTCCCCACTTCCTTAGCTCAGAGTTTCTCGCGTCTTTGCCCTCCGTCCAGTGATTCAAATCACTACGCAAACAGGCCACTGGCCCGATCAAGCCGTCGCTTCCCGCAGGCGAAGTTTTGCCCACGTTGATCTCTGCCGTTAGAATCCAGGCAGGCATTCCAACCGGCTGCCGTCTGTCTTCCATTTTTTCCTGCAGTGCGGACACGCGTCCGATGGGCCGGTTATCTATCAGGTTATCTATCAATGGACCGGGCATCTCACTGGCACCCCGTGAGACCGCCCCTCAACCGCGCAGGCAGAGGTCAGCTCGCCGGTGGTCCAGCTTAGGAACGAGCGATGAAATTTGCCGGACTTCTGGTGATGCCCGCAGGATTCTTCCTCTCGGTGGCGGCGATCGTGCTCTTTCCCGATCCCACGCTGCGCGCCGCCTTCGTGCTGTGCGGCATCGCGGTTGAGGCGATGGGCCTCACGGTCGCGGTTCGCGGCCATATGCCGAGCCGGGGAGACCGTCGCCCATGACTCTTCCCGCGGCATCGCCCTTCTCTGAGACTTCCTCAGTCCTGACCCTGGCCCTGCTGCTGGTGGCGCCGCTTGCCATTGCCGGCCTGTCTCTTATCAATAATGGGCTGGGGCGTTCTCGCTCGGCCGCACAAGCTATGCTCGGCTCGCTGCTGACGCTGTCCGTCGCGGCGATCGTCTTCGCCTTGGTGGGCGCCACCTTTGCCGATGGCGCTTTCGGCCCCGGTCATCTGTTTCACCTCGCAGGCAAACCATGGAACTGGGCGGGCACCGGTCCTTTCGCCTTGACAGGCCTCGCCCATGCCCCGGCCCACGCGCAGTGTGTGCTGCTCTTTGAATGCCTCTCCGTCGCCCTCATGGTCCTCATCCCCTGGAGCTCGGGCGCCGACCGCTGGCGGCTCGTGGCCGGTGCAGCCGCTGCGGCCTTGCTTGCCGCCATCGTCTTCCCTCTTGTGGCGTATTGGACCTGGGGCGGAGGCTGGCTCACACAGCTTGGCCAGAACTTCTCCATCGGCAATGGATTTCTCGATGTCGGCGGCGCCGGAACCATCCACCTGCTCGGCGGCCTCAGTGCCCTGGCGATTGTCTGGATCGCCGGACCTCGTCGCGGCAAATTTCCTAAAGAAGGCCTCTCGACTGCGATACCCGGCCACAATGCGCCCTTCGTTCTGTTCGGTTGTCTCGTCGCGCTCGTCGGCTGGCTTGCCTGGAATCTTGCCGGCGCGCTTCTCTGGCTGAATGCTGCGCCCGCCACTCTGCCGCTCACCGCGGTCAATACCTTGCTCTCGGCCGCGTCGGCCCTTGCTGCCACATTCGTCGTCACGCAGGCGCGTTTCGGAAAACCCGATGCCAGCCTCTGCGCCAACGGGTGGCTTGCCGGCCTTGTCACTTCCAGTGCCTGCGCGAGCCTGGTCTCGCCCCTCGAAGCGGTCTTCGCCGGAGCCATCGCTGGCATCCTCACGCCTCTGCTGGTCGAATTCCTCGAGCTCGCCGTCTCCATTGACGACCCCTCCGGCGCCATCTCAGTCCATGGCGCAGGCGGCCTCTGGGGCCTCTTCGTTGTGGGATTCTTCGCCGCGGGCCGCGGCCAGTTCACCGCACAGCTCATCGGCATTGCCACGCTCCTTGGCCTCGTCTTCCCCTTCCTCTATCTTGTCTTTTCCCTGCTCAATCGCTTCGTTCCTTTCCGCGTGGACCCGGACGGGGAGCGCATTGGCATGGACCTGCACGAGCTTGGCGGCGGCGCCTATCCCGAGTTCGTCGTCCATCGCGACGACTCCTACCGATAGCCGAATCGAAGACTGCGCACTACCTCTTCGCCAGCAGCAGCATCAGCGCAAACAGCATCACCGGCACCAGCGCCATGCCCGCATAGAGCAGCATCCGCTGGTTCACGCCGCGCCGCCGGCCGCGTCCGCCCTGCCCGCCACGCTCTTCCACGCCGACCTGGTCCTGGTGCTCAAGGTCCCACATCAACTCATGGGCAGTTGCGTAGCGGTGGCGCGGATCGCGTTCCAGCGCGCGGTAGAGAATCTCTTCGAGCTCCGGTGAAATCTCCGAATTTAGTTCCCGCGGCGGCGTCGGGTCGTGCAGCAAGCGCTCGTTCATTGCCGCCAGCGGATTCGAGCCGACAAACGGCACGCGGCCTGTCAGCATCTCAAAGAGCATGATGCCCAGCGCGTACACGTCGCTGCGCTGATCGCCGCGCTGGCCCTTCACCTGCTCCGGCGAAATATAGTCCGGAGTGCCCAGGGTCGAGGATAGATTCACAAACGTCAGCCGCCGCGCATCTTCCCTCATCGCGATGCCGAAATCGATGAGCTTGATTTGATCGCAATCATCCACCATCACGTTTTCCGGCTTCAGGTCGCGGTGCACCACGCCGTGCTTGTGCATATAATCGAGCGCGTTGCAAATGCCCAGGACAATTTGGATAGCTCGATCGATCCGCAGCTGCTTCTCTTCGTTCAGAATCGTCCGCAGCAGACGGCCGTCCACCCACTCCAGCACCATGTAGACTTGGCTGCGCTCCTCGCTGTTGTAGGCCTTCACCACCCCCGGGTGGTCGAGCAGCAGCCCGATCTCTTCTTCCCGCTTGAAGCGCTCAAGCAGGACTGCGTCGGCCTGCATCTCGGCATGCGGCACCTTCACCGCCACCTGCGTACCGTCTCTGAGATTGGTCGCCCGGTACAACACCGACATCCCGCTGCGCGCCACCGCGGCATCGATGCGGTAGTGATCCAGTGTGTCGCCGGGTTCCAGCGTTTTCATCGGTGCGCGCTCGCGGTCATGGCCATTGTTTCACGGCAATTCGTAAGAAAATTGTCAGGAATGTCGAAAGAAATCCTCGTAGTTTCCTGTTTCCCAATCAGTTCCGTCTCTGCATTCAAGCTCCGACATGGGCGGATGACGGCGCGGGCTGGCCTTATGATGAGGATGCGTATGCACCGCTTCTTGCGAGCCCAGGCGGTACGGTCTGTTCTTGCGGGCGCCCTGGCTCTTTGCACGACCGGCGCGTCCGCGGAACCGCACTTTGCCCGCCCCAAGAACCTTCAGGAAACCGGCTTCCTGAATCGCACCCTCGATTACCGCGGAGTCGCCTACCACTTCCAGGTCTATCTGCCCGAGGACTGGCGCCGCGACGACCATCGCCAGTGGCCGATCATTCTCTTTCTGCATGGGCGCGGCGAGCGCGGCGCCGAAGGCATGTGGCAAACCCAGATCGGCCTCCCCAGCGCTATCCGCGATCACCCGGAACGCTGGCCTTTCATCGTCGTGATGCCCCAATGCCCCCAGGTCCACTATTGGACCGACCCCGACATGATGACCATAGCGATGAGCGCGCTCGAACAGGAGACGATCGAGTTCCACGCCGACACCGCCCGCACCTATCTCACCGGCCTCTCCCTGGGCGGCTACGGCGCATGGGAGCTGGCACGCACCTACCCCAAACGATGGGCTGCAATCTCCATCGCCGCCGGCGGCATCTTCTGGAGCTACGCGCCCGAACGCTGGCGCGACGTAGCTACGCTTCCTGCCGAATATGCGCGCGCCCTCGGACGCACACCCATCTGGACCTTCCACGGAAGCGACGATCCGGTTGTCCCGGTGCGCGAAGACGAGCTGATGTACTCGGCCTTCAAGGCCTCGGGCGGACACATCCGCCTCTGGATCTACCAGGGCCTTCGCCATGATTGCTGGTTCCGCGCCTTCAACGAGCCCGAGCTGCCTCGCTGGCTCTTGCAGCACCGGCTCGATACCAGGCAGGAGCCGGTCGCCTTTGCGGAACGACTCGTCATTCCCCTCCATCCACCAGCGCTGCATCTCACCGCAGCACAGTTGGAGAGCTTCAGCGGCGACTACTTCGACGACCATGGGGCCCTGGCCGTCACCGTCTTTCGCCAGGGTGATCTGCTCTACCAGAAGAACATCCACGGCGAAATCAACGAGCTCGCCGCCGAATCCCTTTCCACGCTCTTTTATCCCAACGGCATCAGCCTGACGCGTATCGCGGTCGAACGTGACCCCCAGGGCCGCATCACCGCCCTGGTCCTGCGCGACGATCGCCATGAAGAACGATGGGAAAAGCGCCCGGTCCCCTCGCTCCATTGATCGGCGCTTCCGCCCCTCGCCATGGAACGAAGTGCCCTCGCCCTCCGTATAAATATCTGTACGGAACTTGGAGGTCACTATGTATTGCAGCGCATGTGGTCAGGGTCTCGTCCCGGGACAGCCAGTCTGCCCGCAGTGCGGGCGTCCCGTGGCGCCTCCCGTCCCTGCCGTTCCCAACTTTGGTTTCCAGCTCCAAAACTACGCAGGCCGGGTAAAAGCCCTGGGCGTTGTCTGGCTCGTCTACGGTGGATTGTCGCTGGCATTCGGCATCATTGGGATGAGCTTCGCGGGCTCTTTCTTGCATGGGGGCTTCGGCCCCTGGGGCCACGGCTTCGGGCCGAATTGGTGGTTTGGCCCCGCGCTCTTGCGCTTCGCCTGGTCCATCTTGCTCGTTCGCTCCGGCCTCGCCCTCATCGCTGGGTGGGGCTTGATGGAGCGCACGCAGTGGGGTCGCGTCGTCGCCATCGTGGCCGGGTTTGTTTCTCTCATCCGAATCCCCATCGGCACCGCGCTGGGCATCTGGACCCTGGTGACTCTGCTCGGCTATCGCAACACCACGCTTTACGATCAGCTGTAACCGCCATCGGTGAGCGCGGTTGTCGGAGGGGCGAGACGATCTCTTTAGCCGGGTGAACCAGGCCTGCCGCTTACTCCGCCCGTCCCTTCGCCTGCTCCCTGCGTCGATGCCCCCGTCGAAACTCCGTGCCCCATCCTTTCCGCTTCTTTCTCCGGAAAGGGTGGGAGCCGGGATCACGCCTCGCCGCTCAACCCCTGCCCTACAATGAGGCATGGCTTTTCCGCAAAACCGCATGCGCCGCCTGCGCCGTACCGAATCCCTGCGCGCGTTGGTCCGTGAAACTGCCCTCGACCCCGGCGACCTGATCTACCCGCTCTTTCTCTGTCCCGGCAAAGGCGTGCGGAATGCAATCAGCTCCATGCCCGGCGTCTTCAACCTATCCATTGACGAAGCAGTCCGCGAAGCCGAAGAGGCCGCGCAACTTGGCATCGGCGGCCTTCTGCTCTTCGGCCTTCCCGACGCCAAAGACGAAAAGGCCACCGGCGCATGGGACGACAACGGTATCGTCCAGCAGGGTCTCCGCGCACTCAAGCAATCCAGCGCCGCCAAGAAACTCGTCCTCATCGCCGACGTCTGCCTGTGTGAGTACACGAGTCACGGCCACTGCGGGGTCGTCGTCAAAACCTCCGAAGGATTCGCTGTCGACAACGACCCCTCGCTCGAGTTGCTCGCCCGCACCGCCACCAGCCTCGCCCGGGCCGGCGCCGACGTGGTTGCCCCCAGCGACATGATGGATGGCCGCGTCGCTGCCATCCGCCGCGACCTCGACAAGAACGGCCTGGCCGACACGCCGATCCTGAGCTACGCGTCTAAATTCGCGTCCGCCTTCTACGGTCCCTTCCGCGAAGCCGCTGACTCCGCTCCCCAATTCGGCGACCGCCGCAGTTACCAGATGGATTGCGCCAATCTCCGCGAAGCCCTCCGCGAAATCGAGCTCGACCTCGAAGAAGGCGCCGACATGATCCTCATGAAGCCCGCCATGCCTTACCTCGACGTCGTTCTTGCGGCGCGCGAGCGCTTCGATGTGCCGATGGGCGCCTACCAGGTTTCAGGTGAATACTCGATGCTGCAAGCGGCCTTCGAAAAAGGCTGGCTCGATCGCAACCGCGCCATGCTCGAGTCGCTCACCGGCATTCGCCGCGCCGGCGCCGACTTCATCGTGACCTACTTCGCCAAAGACGCCGCTCGTCTTCTCGCGCCCTAGAGCCGCTTGCGCAGCGCCTCGAAGACCACGTAGCCCACCACAGCCGCTCCGATTCCAATTGCGAAATTCGTCCCGGTGATCACATCGTGCAACGCATACGACAAGGTCTTCCCTTGCCCGTTCGCCGCGGTGAATTCTCCCATCAGCAAGTTCGCGTAGAAGAGAAACACGATGAAGGCTACTTCAATGATGGCGCGCAGCACGGCAGCGCCTCGCCGTCGATCCCCGGAGTTCTGTGTCATCGGCTCCCTATCGTATCAAAGAACAAATCAGGTCCTTATAAGACTCCCGCGAATCGAACGCAAACCGCGATCGCGCACAAAATCTCTTTGCGCCTAGCCACCTCTGTGGTTTTCTAGTGGCACCCTATGCTCAAGCTGCTCGAACGCTATTTTGAATTCACGCATCTGGGAACCAACTGGCGAACGGAGATTCTGGCCGGGGTCACGACCTTTCTCACGATGGCTTACATCGTGCTGGTCAATCCGGCTATCCTCGCGGCAGCTGGCGTTCCCCTGGCCGCTGTCACCGCGGCCACTTGCCTCTCTGCCGCTTTCGGCTCCATCCTCATGGGCGTTCTCGCCCGCTATCCCATCGCGCTCGCTCCCGGGATGGGCCTCAACGCCTACTTCACGTATACCGTCTGCCTCAAGATGCACATCCCCTGGCAAACCGCACTCGGCGCCGTATTCATCTCCGGCATCCTCTTCCTCGCCCTCACCGGCGCCGGCGTTCGCCAGATGATTCTGCGCTCCATTCCCCACGAACTCTATGCCGCCGTCGCCAGCGGCATCGGCCTCTTCATCGCCTTCATCGGATTTCGCAACGCGGGCCTCGTCGTCAGCGATCCGGCGACGCTCGTTGGTCTGGGCAACATCCGTAATCCCACCACGGCTCTGTCGCTCTTCGGCCTCATCCTCATGGTCGCCCTCGAAATCAAACGCATCCGCGGCTCGATCCTGATCGGAGTGCTCGCAACCACCGGCATCGCCTGGACCCTGGGCCTTGTCCACTGGACGCCCGTTCCGGGCGGCTTGCAAAGCCTGGCCGCCACGTTCCTTAAACTCGACATTCGGGGCGCGCTCAACAAAGGCCTGCTCGAAATCATCTTCGTCTTCTTCTTCGTCGATCTCTTCGATAACCTTGGAACCCTCGTCGCAGTCACCAAGCGTGCCGGCCTCATCGCCGCCGATCACTCCATCCCGCGTCTTAACCGGATTCTCTTCGCCGACGCCACGGCCACCGTCTTCGGCTCCCTGACCGGTACATCCACGGTGACCAGTTATGTCGAATCCACCGCGGGCGTGGCCGCCGGCGGCCGCTCCGGCATCACCGCCATCGTCACGGGCCTGCTCTTTCTCGCCGCCGTAGGGGCCGCGCCTTTTGTCGGCGTGGTTCCCACGGCCGCCACCGCGCCCGCACTCATCCTCGTCGGCTCCATGATGCTCGCCACCATCACCGAGATCCGCTGGCATGAGCCGCTGGTCGCCGTCCCCGCCTTCCTCACGCTGGTCTTGATTCCGCTTACTTACTCCATTGCCAACGGCCTCGGCTTCGGCATCATCGCCTGGGCCGTGCTGCGTCTCGCCACCGGCCATTACCGCAAGCAGGATTGGCTGCTCTACATCCTCGCGGTTCTTTTCCTGCTGCGCTTCGTCTACCTTGGCGCCAGCTAAAATCGTAGGCAGGCGAGAGTGAGCCTTCATGCACTGGGTTTTTCTCACATTTTTCTTTGGTGGTGCCTTCCTGGCAAACGCTCTTCCTCATATTGGCAATGGGGTTTCAGGCAGGCCCTTTCCCACTCCGTTTGCTTCGCCTCCGGGCAAAGGTCTGTCTTCTGCCACGATCAATGTCCTGTGGGGCTTCTTTAACCTCGGCATGGCCTATCTGCTCATCGTCCGCATCGGCGACTTCGATCTGCGCAATCTGGCGCATGTCGCGCTTGTGGCTGCCGGCATGCTGCTCATGGCGCTCCTGTCGGCTCGTATCTTCGGACGCCTGCACGGAGGCCAATGAGTCTTCCCTTCATACGTCCAACTTGTCAATTCCAGATGGTTCCCGCGTTGCTCTTGTTTTGCATGAGCTGCCTGCCGCTCCGTGCCGCGGATACCTACCGCATCGTTCACACTTACCCGCACGACGAGCAGGCCTTCACCCAAGGCCTCGTTTTCCTCGACGGCCATCTCTACGAAAGCACCGGCATCGAAGGCAAATCGTCGCTGCGCGAAGAAGACGTCGAAACCGGCCGCATTCTCCGCTTCCACGATGTGCCCAGCTCCTACTTCGCCGAAGGGCTTACGGATTGGGGCTCCACGCTCATCCAGCTCACGTGGCAATCGCATGTGGCCCTCGTCTACGATCGCGCCACCTTTCGCTTTCTCCGCTCCTTCCACTACGACGGCGAAGGCTGGGGCCTCACTCACGACAGCAAGAATTTGATCCTCAGCGACGGCACCGCCACTCTGCGATTCTTTGACCCGACCACTTTCAAGGAAACCCGGAGCATCACCGTCAAGGACCATGGCAAGCCCGTCACGCAGCTCAACGAGCTCGAATACATCCACGGCCTGATCTACGCCAACATCTGGCACGCCGATCGCATCGCGCGCATCTCCCCCACAACCGGTACCGTCCTCGGTTGGATCGACCTGGGCGGCCTGCTCCCCGCGAGCGAGCGCAGCAATAACGAATCTGTCCTCAATGGAATCGCCTACGACGCCGTGCACGACCGGCTCTTTGTCACCGGCAAGCTCTGGCCCAAATTGTTTGAGATTGCAGTTGTATCGGAAGTGGCAAAGCCCGCCGCTACCCACCACGCGCGCACACACTAACGCTCCGCCAAAAGGGCTCGATTGTCTTCCAGACTCCCTCGGCTCTGCTCCGCCGCACCGCCCTACTGCGGCGGTGCATGGCCAATGAACTTATCCGCCCACTGGATGAACCACTTCATGTTGGGCGCATCGGTGTGGCCGCCGTCATGCTGGCGCCACGCAAGCTGTCCGTCCAGCAGTCCTTGATTCACGGGCGGTATCTTCGCTGTATGGTAGTCACCTTCGACGTCAAGCCCCTTCGCGCCAAGCAGCGTGAATACGCGGCTCGCATCGACCGTGGCCATGAAGCTGCCTTCATGATCCAGCCACCGCGCATCGCCTTTCGCGGGAACGCCGTAGCTGATGAACGTCAGCCGCGGCGCGCACAGCGCGATCAGTTCGTTTGAATCCACGGGAAGATCGCCGGGATTCATGCTCCCGAAGCTCGCCTGGGCAGCGGCATACTTCATGAAGTTGCCGGCCATCCAGTAGTAGCCGCCCGTCGCAAGGTTCTCCACCGACTCGCCCCAGTTGCGCCGCAGCAGCGTGGCCCCGCCCTTGCCCGACGACCCTACCAGCACCATCGCAAAGCGCTGATCGAAGGCCATGGTCACCAGCGCGGCTTTGCCATAGCGCGACACGCCTTCGATTCCCACGTGCTTCGCATCGACGGCAGGATCCGTCTCGAGATAATCAAGCCCGCGTCCTGCACCCCATGCCCAGGCACGCAGCGCGCCCCAGTCGTCCGGCTTCCGCGGCTGTCCTTTGTTCACCAGACCAATGATGCCGCTCCTCAACCCGGCGCCGTCATCGGCCTGCACGCTGGCCGGATCGAACAAGACAAAGCCCCACCCCGCCGCGAGCAGCTGCCACGTATTCGGCAAATCGCCGTCTTCGTTCAGCTGCGGAAACTGAAACGGCGTCGACTTCGCCAACTCCCATGCGGGATGCTTCGCAAACACATCCGCCAGCGTTGGGTCCTGCTGCACCAGCAGCGCCTTCCACACCTTGTTGATCCGCTCGAACTCCTCTGCCGACGGTTCGTTCGGATTCGGAAATCCCGCCCGGCTGAACATCATGAGCACCGGCACCGGGCCCTTCGCATGCGCCGGCGTCACCAGCGTCATATGAATCTTGACGCTGATTGCCGGATCGCTCGCATTGTCCACGGTGCCGATCAGGTCCTTCGCAATCACCGGCGTGAACCCGATCATCTCGTGATCCACCGTCGTCACCGTCCACGTCACCTTCGGCACATCACTCGGCACGCGGCCATACACAGACTTCGAATACATCTCCACGATCTCGGGTCGTCGCTGCTTCCACCACATCTCCGGCGTGGTCACTTTTTGCCCATCACTCAGCGTCAACGGGTCCGGCAGATTCGGATACGGATTGGCCTTCGACTCGTCGTAGCTCGCGTGATTGGACGCCTGCTCATTCCCGCTCGGCGCAGGCCGCATCAACTTGATGCCAAGCTGGTCCATCATGTTCTGCCGATCCTCGTCGGCAGTGACCGGGCTTGTTGCAGAGCCTTGCGCAACCAGCGCAGCACCACTGCAGACGAGACACAGGAGACAAACAACGGCACGAGAGGATTTGGGCGGCGTAGGCACGGGGATGCTCCGGGGATGATATGCTTGCACCGCTCTTGAAAAGCGATTTATTTCGGCCCTCATGGTATACCGGCTCCTATGAAATCTGCACGCAAATTCCTCGCCGTCGCCGCGATCCTATTGGCTTGCAGTGCGCTCTCAGAGCGAGCCGCCTCTTCTCCGGCGACTGTTTGGGTCGCGACCTGGGGCGCCTCCCAGCAAATTCCAGAGCCTCAAAACTCATTGCCATCCGACGATCTGCGCGACGCAACAGTGCGGCAGATTTTTCATCTTTCGCTGGGTGGCGCGGCGCTCCGCGTGCACATGTCAAATGCCTTCGGGACAGAAGCATTGCACGTCACCTCCGTCCATATCGCGCGGCCCCTCTCGCCGTCCTCGCCCGCTGTCGATCCTGCGACCGATCGTGCGCTCACCTTCGCCGGAAAGCCCGAGGTGTCCATTCCTCCCGGCGCCGAGTTCGTCTCTGACCCCATCGACTTTCCCGTCGTCCCGCTTTCAAATCTCGTTGTGACCTTTCACCTCGACACACCACCTGCACCTGAAACCGGTCACCCCGGCTCGCGAGCAACTTCATACTACGTGCATGGAGACGCCGGCTCCGCCGCGACCCTGACCGATCCAAAACAAATCAACCACTGGTATCAGGTTTCTGAAATCGATGTGCAGGCTCCCCCCACAGCGGCAGCCATCGTTGCGCTCGGCGACTCCATCACCGACGGCCATGGAGCTACGACCAACGGCAACGATCGCTGGACCGATGTGCTGGCGCAGCGCCTTCAGTCCTCCCAGGACACGAAGAACATCGGCGTGTCGAACCAGGGCATCGGCGGCAATCATCTCCTGACCGACGGGCTCGGCCCCAACGTCCTTGCACGCTTCGATCGCGATGTCCTCGCTCCCTCGGGCGTGCGCTGGGTGATCGTCTTTGAAGGTGTCAACGACCTGGGCGGATTAGCGCGCGATGGCGAAGTGTCTTCCGACGTGCATGCGGCCTTGGTCCAGCGTGTCATCGCCGCCTACGAGCAGATCATCGCCCGTGCCCACGCGCACGGGCTGCGCGTCTACGGCGCCACCATCACTCCCTACGTTGGCTCTAACTACTACCACCCCGGCCCGCTCAGCGAAGCCGATCGCCAGGCCGTCAATCAGTGGATTCGCGCCGCGGGCCACTTTGACGCAGTGATCGATTTCGATGCTGTGGTGCGCGACCCGCAGCATCCCGATCAGCTGCTGCCCGCGTACGATTGCGGCGACCATCTGCATCCTTCGCCGGCCGGATACAAAGCCATGGCCGACGCGATTCCTCTCGGCCTCTTCGTCCACTGAGTCCTGTGGCTCGGGTCACAGGGCTTCGCGGCTTGCCCCGGTATACTTTCCGCCAGGCAGCACGCGCGTCATGGATCTTTTGTCGGTACCCACGGTCTTGCAAAACGCGGCCATTCTCACCGTCATCCTGGCCTTCGTCGGGTACCTGGTCACGTTTGTCAGCGCGCACATGCTGGCACGCCGCCGCGACAAGCTCGACCTTGTCAACAAGCGTCTCAATGAGTTTTATGGGCCGCTCTATGTCGCCTCTGAAGCCGGCAACATCGCCTATCGCTCGCTGCTCAATCGCCAGGGCAAAGACAAGAGCGATCCCATCCTCGATTCCGAAATGAAGGACTGGGTGCTATGGATGACCACGATCTTCATGCCGCTGAACGATATTCGCGAGAAGATCATCATCGAGAAGGCCTACCTCATCGTCGAAGAGCAAATGCCGCAATGCCTGCTCGATTTCGTTACCCACGTCGTCGGTTATAAAGCCGTGCTTCACAAATGGGCGAACGGCGACTACGGGGAACGCCGATCCACCATTGGCTGGCCTCCTGAATTCGATGTCTACGTGCGCGCATCCTACACCGCGCTCAAAGCCAAACAGACACGCCTGATGCACAGCATGGCCTGGCGCATCTGGCATCGGTTGTTCAGGAACGGAAAGACGGCGCCGATTTCCTCCGCGGCGCGATAGTCTTCGGAGCAATGGACGAAGGAGCAGGCCTCAGGCCGTCACGGTCAGCCCAATGCTATCCCACAACCGGAGCGTCGGTTCCGCCTGGTTGATCGTGTAGAAGTGCAGTCCTGGCGCGCCGTTGCGCAGCAGCGTTTCGCATAACCTTGTCACGACGCATAGACCAAATTCCAGCAGCGCCGGCTTGTCATGCTGCAGTTGCTCCAGCCGCAGCCGGATCCACCGCGGCAGGTCTGCTCCGCAACCACCACAGAAGCGAACGACATTCGCGCAACTGGTGATCGGCATGATCCCCGGCACAATGGGAATATCGATACCCGCCTTGTCGCAGCGCTCCATGAAGTCGAAATAGGCATCCGCGTTATAGAAAAGCTGCGTCAGCGCGCCGTCGGCGCCGGCATCCACTTTGCGCTTGAAGTTTTCGAAATCGACACAGGGGTCGGCCGCCTGCGGATGCATCTCCGGATACGCTGCCACGTCAATCTTGAATGCGTCGCCGTGCATTTCGCGGATAAAGCTGACCAACTCGCTCGCGTAGTGAAATTCGCCTGGCGCCGATGCATCGATCGCCGTTGCCGGCAGGTCTCCGCGCAAAGCCACGATTCGCCTCACGCCCGCCTCGCGATACCGGTCCAGCAATTCTGCGATCCTGGCGCGCGTCGAACCCACGCAGGTCAGGTGCGGCGCTGCTTCCACACCCGTATGCTGAGCGACCGTAAGCAGCGTCTGGTACGTGCCGTCCTGGTCCGATCCGCCTGCCCCGTGTGTAACGGAGAAGAAGTTGGGACCAACCGAAGCCAGCCGGCCAATCACGTGCGGCAGCTTCGCCGCGGCTTCCGCTGTGCGCGGCGGAAAGAGCTCAAACGAGAAACTCAGGTCCTCTTTCATCGATATGCGTCCTTAAGCCCGCAGCTGTGCAGGGCCGCCCGCGCGACCCTGCCGCTGCACCCACCTAGTACCTGTAAAACTCCGGCTTGTACGGCCCTTCCACCGGCACGCCGATGTAGTCCGCCTGTTTCTTCGTCAGCTTGGTCAACTTCACGCCGATCTTTTCGAGATGCAGCCGCGCCACTTCTTCGTCCAGCTTCTTCGGCAGCGTGTAGACGTTCACCTTGTAGGTGTCCTTGTTCTTCCACAGGTCGAGCTGTGCCAGCGTCTGGTTGGCAAAACTGTTCGACATTACAAAGCTGGGATGGCCCGTCGCACAGCCCAGGTTCACCAGCCGCCCTTCGGCGAGAACAAAAATGCCATGCCCATCGGGAAATGTGTAGAAATCCACCTGGGGCTTGATGTTGAGCTTCTTCACGCCTTGCTCTCCATTCAGCCGGTCCATCTGGATCTCGTTGTCGAAGTGCCCGATGTTGCACACAATCGCCTGGTCTTTCATCTGCTTCATGTGCTCGAGCGTGAGAATGTCGGTGTTGCCGGTGCATGAAACGTAAATGTCGCCGCGGCCCAGCGTGTCTTCGACCGTGGTCACTTCGAAGCCTTCCATAGCCGCCTGCAACGCGTTGATCGGATCGACTTCGGTCACGATTACACGGGCGCCCATGCCGCGCAGCGAATGCGCGCAGCCCTTGCCCACGTCCCCGTAGCCGCACACCACAGCTACCTTGCCCGCTACCATCACATCGGTTGCGCGCTTGATTCCGTCGGCCAGAGACTCGCGGCATCCATAGAGATTGTCAAACTTGCTCTTGGTCACGGAGTCGTTCACGTTGATCGCCGGAACCAGCAGCTTGCCCTTTTCCAACATTTGATAGAGCCGGTGCACACCCGTCGTCGTCTCTTCCGAAACGCCGCGCCATTCCTTCACGACCTTGTGCCAGTGCTGAGGGTCCTCCGCGTGCACGCGCTTCAGCAGATCCTTGATCACCTGCTCTTCATGGTTCCCCGAGGGCGTGTCAACCCACTTGTCGCCTTCTTCCAGTTCATAGCCCTTGTGGATCAACAACGTCACATCGCCGCCATCGTCGACCACCAGCTCCGGACCTTTGCCGCCCTTGTGGCTCAGAGCGCGATAGGTGCAGTCCCAGTACTCTTCAAGCGACTCACCCTTCCACGCAAACACCGGCACGCCCGTTGCGGCAATTGCCGCCGCCGCGTGATCCTGCGTCGAAAAAATGTTGCAGCTCGCCCAGCGAACTTCTGCTCCGAGCGAAACCAGCGTCTCGATCAGCACCGCGGTCTGAATCGTCATGTGCAGCGAGCCCGTCACGCGCACACCCTTCAGCGGCTTCTCAGCGGAATACTTGTTGCGGATTGCCATCAGGCCCGGCATCTCGTGCTCGGCAATGGCAATCTCTTTGCGGCCCCATTCGGCCAGCGATAGATCAGCGACTTTATAAGCGACTTGCTCAACTTCCAATGTGGGGGTGGCCATCAACAGCTCCTTGTATCGACGTATCGTGATACATTGATATGTAGCAGAACTCGACCATGCCGTCAATCGTGAAAATCCTTCGCGCTGCCGCCGAACCCTGCCGGCTCCGTATCCTCTTGCTTTTAAAGGAGGAAGAGCTGTCGGTCGCGGAGCTGCAAGAGATCCTGACCATGGGCCAAAGTTCGATCTCCACGCACCTCTCGCAGCTCAAGCAAGCAGGCCTGGTAGAAGATCGGCGCACCGGCAAGAGCAGCCTCTATCGCCTCTCGGCCCCAGCGGCTACCTCCGGTGGGAGTGATCTTTTGGAGGAACTTCTCCATCAGGCAGAAAAAGAAATTCCCGAAGCCGCCTCCGACAGAGCCTCAATGCGCCGCGTGGTGAAGAAGCGCCAGGACAAGATGCGCGCCTTCTTCGACAACATGGCCGGCCGTCTCGGTAAAGACTATGTCCCGGGCAAAAGCTGGAAGAGCATGGCCGACGCGTTTCTCCGCCTGCTGCCGCCCATGGTGATCGCCGACCTGGGATCCGGCGACGGCGGCTCTGCCGTCTTACTCTCTCAGAATGCAGTGCGAGTGTTAGGGGTCGACTCGTCTGAAAAAATGCTCGCCGTCGCGCGGGATCGAGTAGAGCGCACCGCCATTCCGAATATTGAGTTTCGCCTCGGAGAGATGGAAGAAATCCCCATCGACGATGCTTCGGTCGATCTTGCCTTCTTTTCGCAATCGCTGCATCACGCCGCGCATCCTGAGCGCGCCCTGCGCGAAGCCTTCCGAATTCTCCGGCCCGCGGGCCGCGTGCTGGTTCTTGACCTCGCCAGGCATCGCTTCGAAGAAGCACGCGAGCTCTATGCCGACGAGTGGCTCGGCTTCAGCGAAGCTGAGATCGAATCGATGCTCACTGCCGCCGGCTTCCGCAGCGTCCAGGCCTCCATCGTCGACAAAGATCCCGACGCTCCTCAATTCCAGACGTTGCTGGCGGTGGGAACAAAACATTAAAGGCCTCGCTGCGCCGTTCCGCGCACATCCCACTTTTGTGTTGACACACGAGTGCGCATCATTTCGAAAAGATTGGGCCGAGCAGGCCGAGGTACTGATCAACGCGACGCACCCCTACAGCATGCATCCCCACGGCGTGCTCTACGAAAAAGACTCCGAAGGCGCAGACTACAACGACAACACCACCGGCAAAGACCGGCAGGACGGCTGCGTCGCTCCCGGCGCCACGCATACCGATGTTCTGGTCACTTCCGCGCAAATGATCACTGCCGACATGGTCCCCGACGCGCCCTGCATCTGGCTCTACCATTGCCACATCAGCGACCACATGCTGGCCAGCATGGTCGCCCGCTACGAAGTCAAAGACCGCTGACGCACGGCGGGATCACCGCGGAGCGCGTCGGCCCATCGCACTCCGCATCCGCACCGTTGCGCTAGCATCGAACCAACAGCCATGATTCCCGGTCCTCCAGAAAAAGCGCGCGCAACAGAGCCGAAATCGCCTCGCCTCACGCGCGCGCGCCGCACCGCCATCCTCAAAGCCCTCGCAGATCCCCGCCGCTACGAGCTTCTGGAACGGATCGCCAAAGCCAATTGTCCGCTTGGCTGCTCGCAGGCCCAGGCCGCCCTGAAGATCGCACCCGCCACCCTCTCCCACCACATCAAGGAACTCGAAACCGCCGGCCTCATCGAGATCGAACGCGTGGGTAAGTTCCACAATCTCAAGCTCCGTCCGGGCGTTCTCGAGGCGCTCGCCGAAACCCTCCAGACCCTCACCGCAGCCTCTTGCCCGGCTCGCTGAAACCCCGTCCGGAAATTTTCCGCAACCCTTCTGAATCCATTTCTGCCTCTCGTCAATCAATTCGATAGTTGTCGAAATGTCGAAACATACGACATTCGATAAAAAGGAGCAGGCGCATGAAGAACCTCCAAGGAAAAGTCGCGCTGGTCACCGGCGCTTCGAAAGGCATTGGCGCGGCGATAGCCCGCGAGCTGGCGGCGCGCGGCGCATCGGTTGCGGTCAATTATGCAGGCAGCAAAGCCGGCGCAGAGAAAGTCGTCGCCGAAATCCAGAAGGCCGGCGGCAAAGCGATTGCAGTGCAGGCCAACGTCGCCGACCCGGACACCATCGGTCCGCTGGTCGCCACGGTGGTTCGCGAACTCGGGCCCATCAGTATCCTCGTCAACAATGCCGGCATCTACGAGTTCGGCCCGCTCGAAACTGTCACTCCGGAGCATTTTCACAAGCAATTCAACGTGAACGTCCTCGGCCTCCTGCTCACCACGCAGGAAGCGCTGAAGCACTTCGATCCCAAGGGCGGCAGCGTCATCAATATTGGTTCGGTTGCCTCGGCAGGAATTCCCGCGGCCTCGGTCTACAGCGCGACCAAGGGTGCGCTCGACTCCATCACCGTGGCCCTCGCCGGCGAACTGGGACCGAAAAAAATCCGCGTCAACTCCCTCAATCCCGGCATGGTCGAGACTGAAGGCGTGCACGCCGCCGGCTTTATCGGGAGCGACTTCCAGAAAAAGGCGGAGTCGGAGACACCGCTCGGCCGTATCGGCCAGCCCCAGGACATCGCCTCCATCGCGGCCTTCCTCGCCTCCGATGATTCCTACTGGGTAAGCGGTCAGTTGATCAAGGCTTCGGGCGGCGCCCGGCTGTAACGAGGAGATCGCTGGTATCTGGTGCCCCAGGTCTCGCTTCTGAGACCTGGGAGTCCGATGGCCCAATCTCGGCGGTGCGAACGCACTGATTGCCCCATCTTGCCCCCTCCTTATCGCTGTCGTTGCGGCAACGATGGGGAACCTCAGCTCTTTTCCGCTTCCAGCAACCGCTTCTTTCTCTCCACGCCCCAGCGGTACCCGGTAAGCGATCCGCTCGCGCCCACCACGCGGTGGCACGGCACCACGAGAGCCACGCGATTCACCGCACACGCGCGAGCCACGGCCCTCGTCGCTTTGGGATCGCCTAGCTCCCGTGCAAGCTGGCTATAGCTGCGCGTCTCGCCGCGCGGAATCCGCCGTAGTGCCTGCCACACGCGGAGCTGAAACACCGTTCCTCGCAAATCGAGTGCATCGGCTCTCGATCGGCTTTCGGCAAGATCGGAACCCTCGCGGACACTCGCCACCGCGGCCTCCACCAGGCGCGACAACGACGTGTCGCGGAGCAACTCCGCCGCCGGAAATTCCGCCCGAAGGCTTGCCTCCGCCTCGCCGCGCGTGCTCGCGAGCGATAGCCAGCAGAGGCCGCGTGCGGTCGCGCCCACAATCATCCATCCAAAGGGTGAAAGGCCGGAGGCCCACCGAATCGTTTCGCCTTTGCCGCCCTGGGCAAAGCGCTCGGGCGTCATGCCCAGCTGCGAGCCCTCATAGGCACGGCTCGACGAGCCGAAGCCAACCTCGTAAATCGCGTCGGTCACCGTGCCCCCCTGGCGCAACGCGCTGCGCAGGCTCCCCGCCCGCAAAACCCGCTGATATTGCAGAGGACTCACACCCATCGCGCGCTTAAACACCCTCTGCACCGTGAACGGGCTCATCCCCGCGACACGACCCAGTTCTTCAAGACGTATCGGTCGGTCGACGTTCTGCTCGATGTGAAGGCGAGCGCGTTGAACCGCGCGAGCTTTGTCCAAAGGTCTGCCCCCCGCAGGCGTGCAGCGCTTGCAGGGGCGGAAGCCCGCATCCAGCGCGTCACCGACGCCCGCAAAGAACCGCACGTTGCGCCGCAGCGGCAACCGGCTCTTGCAATCCGGTCGGCAAAACACGCCGGTCGTGGTCACGGCATAGAAAAACTCGGCCTGCGGATCCCGGCGAACAAGCTGCTGCCAGGCAGTTTCGGGATCCGGAGTCAGGGGCGTTGGCACAGAGATCGGCATTGAGATTTGGAGATTCGTGCTCATGAACCTAGATTCGCCGAAGTCCTGTTTTATCGCACTCCGATTCTTGCGCGCAATTCCCATTGCTTTTCCCATGAGAACCCAGCGAGAATTCTCGGCCTGCCCCCTGAGTTATTCCCTGCCCCGCAGCACTTCTTCTGCCCGCTTCAAATCGTCCTCCGTGTCCACGCCGATCGTGTCGCTCGGGGCCTCAGCCACATAGATGCCGATCCCGTTCTCCAGAAGCCGCAATTGCTCCAATCGCTCCAGCCGCTCCAGGGGTGAAACCGCCAAAGCCCCAAACTTTTCCAGCGCCTCCTTACGATACGCATAAATCCCCAGGTGCTTCCGGTACCCCATAAACCCCGTCCCGTCCCGATCAAACGGAATTGTCGTCCGCGAAAAATAGAGCGCGCGCCCGTCCAGCGCCGTCACCACTTTCACCGCATTAGGATTCCCGAACGCCTCGGGCGGGCACCGCACCGCGAGGGTCGCCACTTCCACCTCTGCCCGGTCAAACAACGCCAGCATCGGCCGAAAGAACTCCGCCGTCAGCATCGGTTCGTCGCCCTGAATATTGACGTAGATGTCAGCGTCGATCTTCCGCGCCACTTCCCTCACTCTGTCTGACCCGCTCGCGCATTCCGCCGACGTCATTGCCACCGGAATTCCGCGCTCCCGGCACACCGCCTCCACTTCGTCTGAGTCGGTCGCCACCAGCACAGGCTCCATCAACCCGCTCTGATGAGCAGCGCGCCACACCCACTCCACCATTGGTCGCCCCGCGATTGTGCGCAGCACTTTCCGGCTCATCCGCGTCGAGGCGAGCCGTGCCGGAATCACCCCTGCAATTCGAGTTCTCTGCATTGAGCCGAGTCTACAACCCCTCCCCGCACAACATCGCCCGCGCAACGGCCCCATGCATTGTGGTTTGACCGTAACTCCAAGCCCCCGTATCATCAAGAGGGATGCGGCTCCCGCTGCATCGCTCCCCGGCGGAGTAGCTCAGATGGTTAGAGCGTGGGATTCATAACCCCAAGGTCGGCAGTTCGATCCTGCCCTCCGCCACCAGAACAAATCCCAATCGGCGTGGACCTAGTTGGATTCCTTCGTGATCGCGTCCGCAGCGTTGCCCGCCACGACCCAGCTGGCCGACCCGGCCACGACGGCTTCATCCTCGAACCAGAGGAATCCGAAGTCGTCGATGCACTCCGGAAAATCCGGCTTGATGATCACGTATCCCGGAATCACGGCGCCCGGAATGTAAGCGTTGTCGGCGCGGTTGTTGCTGTATGTCTTCGTCTTCGAGACCGTACCGACGCCGGCTACATACGAAGTGCTGGATACCGGGTGCGTGCCGAGAATGTAATTGACGGCGCGCAGTGTATATTCGGGCCCCACAAGATCTGGAAACGCCTTGTGCAGGAAGTACATCCGGATGGCCATGTCAACCACAGCGCCCGATCCCCCCCAGCTGCCCAGGCTCGGGGGCACGCCGAACGGGGTGGCGTTCAACTCTTTGTCCAGACCCGCCATATATGTCTTCACAGCTTCCCGCATTTGATCTTTCGCGCTCGCATCCAGATAAGGCAAGGCTCGAACTGCCGTCCAACCACGGATACCCATCTGCTGGGGGGTGATCATCTGAGGAAACAACTCCTTCAGACGGGACTTGTAGGGTTCGGCGCCATGCGTGGCAATGGTCAATTCCAAAGCCGCATTCCAGTCCAGTCCGATGCCAAACCCGCCGCGTGCCGACGGGGCTGTTGGGGCGGCAGGCGCGCCAGAACCTGACGAAGCTATCGAGCTGCCCGGTCGGTTATGAGCGCCTTGAGCACCCGAGGCCACACCCTGAGACGCAGCCAGCACGCCGCCCCCTCCGGGTGCGCCTGCCGCATTCTGCGTGGGGTGAGCCTTCTCGTCATTCCATGCCTTGATCGCAGTCTGGAGGCAGTCTTTCGCGAGTGCGTCGTCCCAGCCTTTCAGCACATCAGCTGCCGCAGCCAGCGCTGCGACCGCGTTCCACTGGAAATACGGGTTATTGCTGGTGAAAATCCAGCGGTCATCCGGTTTGCCGGAGTAATCGCCCCGGACTTCGTTGGGACCGAGCTTGGGGTCGTAGATGCGGCCGTCAGTCTTCGACGCTCCGTCACCCACCTGCGTATACTGGCGCAAATCAGGTTCGTGAGTGCCGCGGATTGCGTGGCCGATGTTGTGGAACTGCGCCAGGATTAACAGTGCGCCGTGCTTGACTTGCTCTACCGTATCCGGCACGCCATCGGGCCGATGCATCTCAACCTCTCGCGCGGCTTCGTCCACCGTGAGCTCGTCGTAGTTGAGATTGAATGCGCGATACGCCAGAGCCAGGCTCTGAATCACGCTCAGTTGCGCAGGCTCCTCAAGGTCAAAGTCGCCGGCATCATACCATCCCCCCACGTTCATCCCGGGAATGTGATCGCCGCCTTTCCACTTCCCGTCCCTCGCCGTCGATTGATTCCATCCGTCGAATTGCTCGCCGACCACCGGCGCCATACGGCCATCGTCCAGATGCGAAGCACCGTGCCACATGCGGTAGCCTTCGCGAACGGAAACGTGATCCATCTGCTCCGCAAGGTGATGGTCCAGACTGTCCTGCCAGATGTGCGCGTAAGCGTCTTTGGCGATGGGGAAGGGCGCTGTTAGCCGGCCCGCGTACTCGATGACATAAAGGCCGGGGTCCTTGACCGAAGTGAAGTCGAATTTCGAATAGACATAGCGCAGCCAGGGCGTGGATGGCGTGATCGGGCCTTCGAACACCTGCTCGTAAGATCCGTCTTCCATCAGGCGCAGCACTTTGGCCGTCTTCGGGCCGTCGTACTTCGGGTCGAGTTCGAGAACCGCCACCTTTGAGAAACCCGGAGCATAACCGACCTGGCTGTGCGCAATCATCGGCGGCCGCGTCCAGTTCGGAATCAAATCCGGCCGGATGTGCCACACGATGGCGCCGGTGGTCTTGTCCGCAGGAATCAGCGAACGCAACACGAACCAGCCGTTCTGCGCGCGATCCCGTCCATCGAACAGCATCAGGTCGGCCGTATCCGACTTAACGCTGACCCGGGCCAGCGCGTCGTCGACGCCCAGGGTGATGCTCTTGCCCTCGGCGAACGGCAGGGGCTCAGTGTATCCCTTGGCCTTGTCCCAGTCCTCAAGGTAGTACGCCTTCTTCGGTTCATCCGCCAGCGGCAATACCTTGACCATCGGATCGTCAGGCGTTCGCGGGAAGATGCCGGCTTTGGTTCCGTCCACCAGGTAAGCCTTACCCATGTAGATCGAGGGCAGGAACTCCAGGTTGAAGCCAGCCCGCCCGGCGAGTTTCTGCGGCAGCGGCTTGTCGAGATTGATGGTGACCTTCACGCCGCCTGGTTCCGCTGCGACTTCCAGCGTGTAGCTCAAGTCGAAGGTCGGGAAAGCGAGGTCGGCAGTAAGCCGGTTGTTCTCCTTATCGGCGCTGCGCCCTTTAAGGGTTGCTACCAGGTCCCACTGCTCGGGGGTTGGCATCAGGCGCACGTCGCCGTTCGTGGCGATGCGCTGGCCATGGAGAATCATCTCCATCGCCGTATTCTTTTGATCGACGAAAACAGGATGATAGGTGCTGTCGTAGAGAAATACGCTGAAACCGTGAGTATCGAGGTAATTTTTGTCGGTCACCTTCATGGCAAAATCGGCGCCGAACAGGCTTGGACCCGAAGCCAGGACTAAGAGGAGATACAACTTGAGCCGGGTGAGCATAGATGGAAATCAGACTACTCCTTTTCGTGAACCCAGCATGACCTTGGTCTCAGCCTCTGGATCGTTGCCAGCCATCCGCCACCGCGTTGCGTGCCGCTGAGACGTACGCCGTAGACGGTTCAGCGCTGTGAACTACGCTCTTAACGCCACCACTCGGACCGAAGTTCCTCAACCGCGATCACATCCGAAGGAACGCCTGGCGTTGGCGACCAGAGCTTCAGTCCCTCGACCGGCCAGATCTTTTCGATGGGCTGCCTCCAGGGATGTAGGGCCAAATCGAATAATCCCCAGTGAATCGGCATGAGCAGACCGTCTCCGCCTAGGGCAAGAAAGCTGCGCAGCGCGCCTTCCGGCCCCATGTGAATATCTGCCCACAATGGATCGGAAGCGCCAATTTCAAGCATGGTCAAATGGAACGGCCCAAACTGCTTTCCAATTTCGTGAAATCCGCGCCACTCTCCGGAATCGGCTCCGTAATACACACTGTGTTGCGGCCCGGTGAACGCAAAAGAGGCCCACAGCGTTTCGAATTTGTTGAAAAGACTTCGGCCCGAAAAGTGCCGCGCCGGCAGAGCCGTGATCCGCACCGCGCCAACTTGTGTGCTGTCCATCCAGTTCAGTTCGACGCAATGCGATGGCGACACCCCGAGTTGGGTCAGAAGCGCACCGACTCCGAGCGGAGTAATCCACCGCGCTCTTTCAACCGCGGCATGGTGCGCCATGGCTCGTATCGTTCCCGCGCACAAATGATCGTAGTGATCGTGCGAAATTATCACAGTGTCAATGACCGGGAGATCGCTCAATTCGAGCGGTGCAGGGAAAAACCGTTTGGGGCCAGCCCAGCTCGTCGGGGCGGCACGCTCATCCCACACCGGGTCGACCAGAATGCGGACTCCATCCATCTCAACGAGCGACGAAGCGTGCCCCATCCACGTGACACGTAGTCCGGAGCGCGGCTTTGTCGTGTAAATCGTGGGGTCTGTATGAAATGGTCCCAGCGGTCCGCGGGGTAAGCGGGCTTTCGTCCCCAAAAGGAACTGGGGACCCACCTTGAACAGGATGGAGAGGCCGCCAACATTCGTCGGCACAGGATTGAGATACCGGCGGCCATTGCGCAGGGCAGGCTGAAGAAGCATGGCTATTTGAAAACCTGCGCTCGCTGCAATTGCATAGGGAACAAAGGATTCACCTTGTGTGCTGTAGGGACCTTTGGAGTGCCGTCCTTGTCCAGACGCGGCCTGCCAGCGGGAGAAGATCTGAGGAAGAATATCCCAACACCGCGAAAACGCACCATCCTTTATCCATCTTGCCAGGCATCCTCCAGTTGGCTAGCATTTGATTGAGATTTCGCGACGACGGTCCCAGGTTGCTCGTACCGTCCAAACCACCTTCCGTCGGCAGTTTTGGAGGATCGCGGCGGCAGACTCATACATCCAAGTCACAAGGAGGAGCGTTCATTGGGCGTTTCTCAGAGAGACCTTCGAGGAATGGAGCGTGCGAATTGGCGATCTCCCGTTCAAGCCAACCGGTCGCTGTCAGCCAGCCGCATGGCATTCTTGCCGGCCGTGCCGCTCTTAAGAAGCGAATCGACAACACATTCCTGATCGGCTTTCCCCTCGCCGGCTCCATGGCCAGCATTTTCTGGTTTCATTCCCACCCCATCCACGTGGTCGAGGTCGTCACCTTCGTCCTCGGCTACTTCGTCGTCGGGATGGGTACGGGCGTCGGCTTCCACCGCTATTTCTCGCACAAGAGCTTTGAGACCGAACCCTGGGTCGCCTACATGCTGGGCGCAGCCGGCTCCATGTCTTTTCAGAGCTCTCTGCTCACCTGGGTGACCGATCACCGCCGCCATCACTCCCACACCGACAATTGCGGCGACAACCACAGCCCCATCGTCGATGGCCACTGCGACCAGGAGTCGTCGCTCAAGGGCCTCTTTCATGCCCACATCGGATGGATGTTCGACGACACCATCACGGATCTGAGCATCTACGGCCGCGACCTCGCACGCGATCCTGTCATCCAGTTCTATGCCCGCACCCACTACATGTGGCCGGTGATCTCAGTGGCCGTTCCCTGGCTCGTCGGCTATGCATTCGGAGGGGTAACCGACGCGTGGGGCTGTTTCTTCGCGGCCTGCCTGCGAACCGTGCTCTTCCAGCATTCGGTCTGGGCGGTCAACTCTCTCGGCCACACCTTCGGCTATGAGAACTACAACATGAGGAACAACAGCAAGAACAACAGGATTCTTGCGGCGCTGACTTTCGGCGACGGCTACCATAACAATCACCATCGCTATCCGCGCTCGGCCTTCCACGGCATGTTCAGGTATGAGCTGGACCTGAATGGCATCATCATCCTCGGCCTCAGGAAACTCGGCCTTGCCCGCAACATTATCTTTGCCGACGGCTACCTCGGCGATAAGCGGCCCGTTCTTTCTTCCGATACGCTCAGCGAACAACCTCTCGAGCCGACGACGGACGCTCACGCCTGAATGCAGTCCAGGCGAGGCGGGTCTAACTCGAGACAAATTTCTCCTCCTTGAGGATGCACTCGTATGCGGACAAGGTCAGGAAGTCAATGAACTTCGGGCTTTGAACCAACGCTCGGATCAGGTTCGCGGCCTTGAGATACGCGGCAAATCGCTCCGCATCCACCTGCGCCCTGTGGTGTTCGAGTTCGCCGGCGATCAAGCTTTCAACCAGAGCAAGATCCACCGCCCTGTCATCGTTGAGCCTGGCTTTGTGGTGCACCCATTGCCACAGTTGCGCGCGGCTGATCTCGGCGGTAGCGGCGTCCTCCATCAGGTTAAACAGCGGAACGCATCCAATGCCGCGCAGCCACGCTTCCATGTAGCCAAGGCCGATCGCCACATTCTGCTTCACTCCGGTGTAGGTAATCTCCCCATCGGGAACTCTGAGCAGATCGTCGGCATTGGGATTGTAATCGGACAACTGCTTCGCGATCTGGTTCGGCTGAGGCATCAAGCGATCAAAGATCTCGAGCGCGACAGGCACCAGACCGGGATGCGCGACCCACGTGCCGTCGTGTCCATCTCCGGCTTCGCGCTCCTTGTCGGCGCGCACCTGCGCCATCGCCTTCTCATTGGCCACCGGGTCGGACTTTATCGGAATATAAGCCGACATGCCTCCCATGGCATGCGCGTTGCGCTTATGACACGTCTTGATCGCAAGCTTCGAATAGCTGCGCATGAAGTGGGTGGTCATCGTTACCTGCGCGCGGTCGGGAAGCACCGCATGGCCGTCGTTGGAGAATTTCTTAATGAAACTGAAGATGTAATCCCAGCGGCCGCAGTTCAGCCCCGCAGAGTGCTCGCGCAATTCGTAGAGAATCTCCTCCATCTCGAAGCTGGCGAGGATGGTTTCAATCAGGACAGTGGCCTTGATGGAACCGCTGGGAATGCTAATCGCTTTTTGCGCACGCAGAAAGATGTCATTCCAGAGCCGTGCCTCCAGATGACTCTCTATCTTAGGCAGGTAGAAGTAAGGTCCGCTGCCGCGCGCCATCAATTCTTTGGCATTTTGAAAGAAGTAAAGGCCGAAGTCGAAGATCGAACCAGACATGGGTTCACCGTCGACGAGGATGTGGCGCTCTTCGAGATGCCAGCCGCGCGGCCGGATGAAGAGGACCGCGACCTTGTCATTCAGTTTGTACTGCTTTCCCGTTGCCGGGTCGGCGTGCGTGATGGTGCGCCGGATTGCATCGCACAGGTTGCCCTGGCCATCCAGCAGGTTGTTCCAGGTCGGCGTGCTTGAGTCCTCGAAGTCGGCCATGAAGACCTTCGCTCCAGAGTTGAGCGCATTGATGATCATCTTGCGGTCCACAGGGCCCGTGATCTCGACGCGGCGGTCCAGGATGTCGGCAGGCAGGGCCGCGATTGTCCATGCAGATTCGCGGATCTCTCGCGTGGCTTCAAGGAAATTCGGCTTCTCGCCGGCGTCGAGCCTCTCCTGCCGCTCCTGGCGGGCCTTCAGCAATGCTTTGCGGCGCGCATTGAACGTGCGCTGCAAATCTGCAAGGAATGCCATCGCTTCCGCCGTGAGGATCTCGGCGTGACATTCGTTGACCGGAGACAGAATCTCGACGCCGGGAAGATCGATGTGTGGGGACATCTTGATGCTCCTGTTTTGAAACTCACGTTGAAAGACGATGCAACCAGTCTGCGAAGAAACATCGGCTTCGCGAGCAGATAGAGATTGCGCATTCAGGTTTCGTCGCGCGCGTGTGGATCCAGCGCGCCAAGCAACTCGTCGCAAGAGAGGCCACCCAAGGAGGCATCCAGCAGCTCTACCATGTGAAAGGCCGGCATGGCCTTCAATCGGCGCCGGCGCAGCCCATTCATCAATTGAAGCAGGCAGCCTGGATTGGCGGAGAGCACTGCCTGGGCACCCGTGGAGAGCAGATTTTCCACCTTCCGGTCGCCCAGTTCGTTTGCCGTGTCAGGTTGCAGCAGATTGTAAACGCCCGCCGATCCGCAGCAGAGTGTGGCATCCGGAATCTCCGCGACATCGAGTCCGGGGATCCCGGCGAGCAGGCGGCGGGGCTGTTCGCGGATGCCCTGCGCGTGCTGCAGATGGCACGCATCGTGATAGGCGACCCGCAGTTTGAGAGCATGGCGCGGCGCACGCGGTTCCAGTTCGCATAGGATCTCGGAGATGTCTTTGCACTTGGCCGAGAAAGCCGCGGCACGCTCGGCCCAGGCCGGATCGTCTCGCAGCAGATGTCCGTATTGCTTCATCGTCGACCCGCAGCCTGCCGAGTTGATGACGATCGTGTCTACTTCCACGGCTTCAAAGACGGCGATCAGCCTCTTCGCCAAAGCAGCCGCATCGCCTTCCATCCCGGAGTGGAGCATGAGCGCACCGCAGCACGCCTGCTTGCGCGGAGTGACAACTTCGCACCCTTCCGCCGCCAAAACGCGCGCGGTCGCTGCATTCACATGCGAGAAGAAAACCTGCTGCACGCAGCCGCTTAACATGCCGACGCGCCGGCGAGTCACGCCTTGCGCTTGGAGAATCTCCGGCTGCCGTCGCCACAAACGCGCCCGCACATCGGGCAGCAAAGCCTCCATGGCTGCAAGGGATTCGGGCAGAAGTTTCAACAATCCGGTTTTGCGCAGCAACGCACGCATCCCGGTTCTCTGATAAACGAACAGCGGAAACGCGAGCAGACGCAGCCGCTCGGGATAAGGGAAGGTGGCGAATAGCAGCTTGCGAAAGAGCGACTCGCCCACGCTGCGCGGGAGATTGCGTTCGATCTGCGCACGCGTGGGTTCAATCAGCTTGTCGTATTGCACGCCAGAAGGGCAGGCCGTCATGCATGCCATGCAGCCCAGGCAATTATCCATGTGGCGACGGAAACCGGCATCGAGAGGCGCTGCGCCCTGAGCGGCCTTCTTGATCATGTAAATGCGACCGCGGGGCGAGTCCATTTCATCGCCCCACAAAACATAGGTCGGGCACGCCGGCAGGCAGAACCCGCAATGCACGCACTCGTCGAGAAGCTTTTTCTCCGGTGGGTGGTTCGCGTCGAAGCTGGAAGGACCCACTTCTTCATGAGGAATCGCGTGCGGCATAGAAATCAAATTCCCCCCAGGAAACGACCGGGGCTGAGTGTGCGGCCGGGATCGAAACGACGCTTGATCTCGCGCATCAGGGGCAATGCGCCTGGGGCCGGTCCCCATCCATCGATTTTCCCGCGAAGTGAATCCGGCAGTCGCAGGGCAACGACGTACCCACTGTTTGGCTCCAGCCTCTTGCGCAGGCGCTCGATCAATGCCACCGCCGCGTCGGAATCAGCATTGACCGAAATCGTCAGCAAGCCGGTGGCTTGCGCGACAACCTCGACCGCACATCCTTTCTCGGCCGACCACTGCTGCATCTCCGAGTTGACGGAACAGACTTCGCCGGGGAGTGTCGACGCTTTCAAAATCAGCGAGCCATCTCGATCGAACAGTCGCTGCCGAGCCTGCCAGACCGCTTCGTCGGCTTCGCCAAGCGCAACATTTCCAAAGAAGCTCTGCATACGACTTGCTTGCTCGTCCAGGCATTCGGGAAGCGTGCAGATCCGGATATCGAGGGCACACTCCCGTTTCGTCACGCGCAGTTGCACCGAGGAGATTGTCAACTGCGAGTCCATCAGCGCGCGAATGGGTGCTTCAAAAAATGCCGGGTCCGCAGAAGCCCCATGCGGCGCCACAACAGTCCAGGTACGCGCGTGCTTTTCGACAGGATGCAAACGGAAATTGACATCGGCGATCACGCCCAGGGTGCCGAGGCTGCCCGTCATCAGTTTGTGCAGATCGTAGCCGGCAACGTTTTTGACCACCTTGCCGCCGGATCGCGCAATCGTGCCGTCGGCAAGCACAAGGGTCATTCCGAGGATGAGGTCGCGCAGGCCACCGAACTTCAAGCGCAGTGCGCCGCTGTCATTTGTGGCAACGATGCCGCCGACAGTGGCGCGGCCGCACCACAGCGGGTCGAGCGCAACCATCTGCCCATGGCGACATAGTTCAGCCTGCATCGCATCCCATGCGCAGCCGGCCTCAACGGTGCAGGTCATGTCCTGCCAGGCATGCTCACGGAGAGATTGAAGGCGCGTCAGGCTTAGCTCGATATCCGCATCAACCGGATTGCCCCAGCCCAGCTTGCTGCTGCTGCCGGTGGGCGTCACCGTGAGTCCGTTGCTGCGCGCAAAACGCAGCGCCTCCGCAATCTGCAGCGCATCCGCGGGAGAGGCAACAATCGTTTCACCGCGCAAACGCGTATGCTCCGTGCCGACGATCCCGCCGAGACGATCCAGACCTTGATCCAACGTCAGCTCTGCGCTCATCAGAAGATCTCCGCGATCCCTGCCGTCTCCAACGGGTGGGGCGTATAGGGTCCGGGCTTTTCGGCGCAGAGGCGCGGCCGTGGAAAAACTTTATCCGGGTTGGAGATGTTGCCGGGGTCGAAGGCGCAGCGCACCAGTTGCATGGTGTCCAGGTCCGGCTCGGAAAACATGTAGCCGAGCGCCTCCTGCTTTTCCCGGCCCACGCCGTGTTCGCCCGTAATGGAGCCGCCGTGATCGACGCAAAGACGCAGTATCCGATAAGAAAGATCCAGAGCCCGTTCTTCCTGCCCGTCGATCGCGCGATCGTACAACACCAGCGGATGAAGATTCCCGTCGCCAGCGTGAAAGACATTCGCCACGCGAAGCCCAGCCGACGAGGACAAGTTGCCGATCTCGGTGAGTAGGAGCGGCAAAGCGGTGCGCGGAATCACGCCGTCCTGCACGATGTAGTTGGGCGAGATGCGGCCCACCGCGGCAAAGGCCGCCTTGCGGCCCTTCCATACCAATGCGCGCTCCTGCTCCGATTGCGCCACGCGAATTTCCCAGGCGCCATTGCGGCCGCACAGAGTACGCACATCGCGTATCAGTGCTTCCACTTCGCTCCGCGTCCCATCCAGTTCCACCAGCAGCAAACCGTTGCACTCGGGATAGTGTGCGTGCACCGCGGCCTCCGCGGCCTGGATCGCGAGCGCGTCCATGATCTCCAATGCGGAGGGCAGCATGCCCGCGGCGATGATATTGCTCACCGTCTGCCCCGCCGCTTGGATCGAATCGAATGCCGCCAGCAGGGTCTGCACCACTTCGGGACGCTTCACGATGCGGAGGGTGATTTTGGTCGCCACGCCCAGGGTGCCTTCCGAACCGACAAAGACTCCGGTCAGGTCGTAGCCAGGCGCGTCCAACGCAGGCGAACCGAGCTGCACCAGATCGCCTGAAGGAAGCACCACATCGAGTGCCAGCACATGCGTCACGGTAAAGCCGTACTTGAGGCAGTGCGCGCCGCCTGAGTTCTCCGCGACGTTGCCCCCGATGGTGCACACCGACTGGGAAGAGGGATCGGGCGCATAGAAATAACCGCGCGGAGCTACGCGTTGGGTGACATGCGCATTGATCACCCCGGGCTCGACAACAACCAGTCGGTTGTCGAAGTCCACTTCAAGGATGCGGTTCATGCGCGCCAGGCTGATCACGATGCCGCCGGCTGCAGGAAGGGCTCCGCCGCTCAGGCCGGTCCCAGCGCCGCGGCTCACGAAAGGGATACCATCTCGAGCGCAGATCCGAACGATCGCCTGAACCTGCTCTGCTGTGCGAGGCAACACCACAGCGCCGGGCATTACTCGAAAGTTGGTGAGCCCGTCGCATTCATAGGTCTGCAACTGGCTCTCACCGGTGATGAGCCCATCCACTCCCACGGCCGCAGCGAGTTCCCCGATCTGGCTCCCGGTAAGCATTCTGCAGAACAGCTTACGCGATCAACGCCGCCGCTGGCTCGTCAAACTCCAGGAGCGCAGCCGCCGGTTGAGATCGATTCTCGCTGGTGTCCCAAGCCGAAATTCCTTTATGGTTAGATGCGCGTCAAAGCCGCGCAAGCCCCAGTACGGTAAACGCGCCTCGACCCGACGGGGAAGCGCGAAGTATAGGTCATCGGCTCAATGGCAACTCGCAGAGTTTCAGATGGGGTGCGCGCAGTTAAGGCGAACGCAAAGTCCAGCCCCTTTGATCGAAATCGTGGAAGGACCAGTACATGAACTCAGTCTGGCCGCAGGTTTACTCCATCTGGGGGCAGGGGCTGGCGGTGTCGGCAACCGTTGCGTTCCTGCCTACAGTCTTGTTGCTCTGGCTCCTCGGATTCAAACGAAAGGCGGCATGGGTTGCGGGACTGTGGGGTCTTGCTTCGACTCTGGTTGTTGCCATCGCCGGATACCGCATGCCCGTCTCTCTCGCGTTCAGCGCGGCGGGATTCGGAGCCGCATTCGGGTTGTTTCCAATCTCGTGGATCGTGCTTTGGGCCATCGTGCTGTATAACCTCACGGTCGCCACGGGCAAGTTCTCCATCGTGAAGGATTCGATCGGGGCTCTCACGCCCGACATGCGAATCCAGTCGATCATCATTGCTTTCGGATTTGGAGCGTTCATCGAGGGCGCCGCAGGCTTCGGCACTCCAGTGGCGGTTGCCGGGGCGATGATGGTCGGATTAGGGTTTTCGCCATTCAATGCAGCCGCCCTGTGTTTGTTGGCGAATACCGCGCCTGTTGCGTTTGGAGCCATCGGCGTACCGATCATCACGCTGGCGGGAATCACCGGCCTTCCTCTTGCGAAATTGAGTGGTGCGGTCGGTACGCTGTGTTCACCGATCGCCGTGATCCTTCCCGCATACATGATCGTGGCTATGGGCGGCCTTCTATCCGCAGTTGAGGTGTGGCCTGCGCTCCTCGTCGCCGGCCTGACCTTCGGGGCGGTCGAGTACCTGGTTTCCAACTTCATTAACGTTCAGTTGACCGTGATTCTGAGCGCGATCACCTCGATGGCCGCGGTCATCGCGCTCCTTAAGTTCTGGCGTCCGCGTTTGCACAGGTTTGGGAATGCGAACGCGGGCGGCGAAGCTGCCGCTCAGGATCCGTTTGAACCTTTCGGGACACAGGCAACGCCTGCGAAACCCAAGCATACCTATGGCCAGGTTCTCTCTGGATGGATGCCGTACCTCATCCTCGTCGTTCTCGTTCTTCTCTGGGGTTTCAAGCCCTTCCAAGCCATTTTGGATCTGGGAACCTTCACGTTGCGCTGGCCGGTTCTTCATAACCTGGTCTTGCGCATGCCGCCGATTCAGACTAAGGCCTCCCCGTATCCCGCGATCTTCAATCTGAATCTCATTTCGGCTGGTGGAACATCCTGCATGTTCGCCAGCTTCCTATCGGCCGTCTTTTTGAAGGTGTCTCTGCGAGACTTTGTCGGAATCGTACTCGGATCGGTTCGGCAGTTGGCTCTCCCCATCCTTACCATTTCCAGCGTGCTTTCCATGGCCTTTGTCATGAATTACTCCGGCGCCACCGGAACGCTCGGTCTGGCTTTTTCGGCCACTGGCGCTGCCTTCCCATTCTTCAGCCCCCTTCTCGGCTGGCTCGGAGTGTTCCTGACCGGCTCTGATACCTCGTCGAACGCCCTCTTTGGAAACCTTCAGACGATTACTGCGGGGCGACTTGGATTCAGCCGGGTCTTGATTGCCGCCGCGAACTCTTCCGGCGGTGTAATGGGCAAGATGATCAGTCTTCAATCCATTGCGGTCGCGGCCGCGGCCACTGGAATCACGGTTCAACAGCAATCGCAATTGCTGCGGTTCACACTGAAGCACAGTGTCATTCTCAGCATGCTGGTGGGACTCGAAGTGCTGGTGTTCGCTTACTGGATCAAGGTGTTCTAACCACCGAGATCAGCAAGGAAGGGACTGATCAATCAACTCTGGCGCGATAGGCCTCGCAATCTTTTACGGAACGCAGCCCGGCTTCGAAGCCATTCTCGGAATCTACGAGGAAACTCCTCGCCTGCAAATGAAGTCTGGCAGAAATGCCAGGGAAAAGGAAAACGAGTCGCTATAATCTCAACTTCCGGCCGGACTCTGAATCAGGTCTCTCTTCCGAGACACCTTATCCTGGGTTGACGTTGCACGCTGTACATTTGTAGAAGACTCCCAAAGGGGAAAGAAGACAAGCATGCGCTATGTAATTGGTATCGATCTGGGTGGAACCGCCGTCAACTACACGGTGGTCGACGAAAAGCAGAATATTTTGGTTGAAGGATTGTGCGAACATCCTGCCCGCTCCGTCGAGGGCCCGGAGATCTGCATCAACCAAATCGCGGAGGGTGCGGCGCCGGCACTTGCCCGCGCGGGTGTGTCCATTGAGGATGTCGCCGCAGTCGGGCTCGACACGCCAGGTCCGGCTAGCGCCAAAGGTGTGCTGAGCGCCAAGGGTTCCACGAACTTTGTGCACAACGATTGGGCCAGCTTCGACATTCGCGGCGCCCTCGAGCGTAAGCTCGGCAAGCCAGTTGTGTACTTAAACGATGCCAACGCAGCGGCTCTGTGGGGCCATTTTGCGCTATTTGGCACCAATAGCGGAAAAACGTCGATCTCCAGTATTGTCGGAACGGGAAACGGCGGCGGCGTGATCGTGAACGACAGGGTCATTGAAGGCAAGAACGGCTTCGGCGGCGAATTAGGCCACGTGCTGGTCCCATACTCCGAGATTCCCGAGATTGCAGGATTGAAACCGATCTGCAACTGCGGGCGTATCGGCGATCTCGAATCGCTTTGCTCGCTGACCTCGATCCGGGTAAACGTCTTGCCGCACCTGCTTAAGCAACATCCCGAACACGAGCTGGCGAAAATGGATATCGCCAAGGCTGCTTATGCCGCGCGCGGGCTTGCAGCGAAGGGTGATCCCCTCTGCCGGACAGTCTTCAAAGTCCAGGCACATGCGCTCGGCCTGTTCTTCGATGAAATGATCAATACGTTCGATCCGGATGCGCTGATCATCGGCGGCGGCGTGCTCGAGGCTACAGAAGAATTCCGGCGGTGGTTTATTCAGCAGATTCGTGCGGGCATGCCGCTCCAGCGCGCCGAGCAGGCAGATATCCCGATTCATGTGATTCCGAACGGCGATTGCGCCGGTGCGCTCGGTGCCGCCATCGGGGCTCTTCAGTTACTAGCGTAGTTGCAGGCCTGCGGGCCGGTTCTGTTCCAGCGCCCGATCGGAGAGGGCTGTCGCGCCAGGATGTTCGAACGTCGAGCATATTGCAGCAACCCGCGCAGCGACGAGCTTCTCGGCCCCCTTTTCCGCTCAATTGCCTTGACCTTGTGGAATCGACGATGAGCGCGACTCCAGTGGATATAATTCCGGCAAGCTGTTGAGCCAAAGCGGAAATGCTGGTCCACGCTCAACCAGTGACGGCAGCCGGTATCATAACGACTTCTTCCGCGAAGATCATTCTGCACCCAACAACTCTGGGCCCCTGGTTCACCTTCGCGGTGCGGCTGCCGATCCCATGGCGTACTTACGGCCTACCAATCCAGCTAGCGCAACCTTCGTGCAAGTTTCCAAAGCTATTGGCTCTCGCTACTCTTGGTGGCATCCTTCACGGCTTCGGCAAATGGTTTGGAGTTTTTGCTGCGGTGAATGCGTCCGTTGAACACATCGTCCCATGTGATGTAGGGATAGAGATGATGTGATTTTGCCTGCTCTTCAAACTCAGCCTTCAGCTCGGCCAGTTTCTCGGGATACTTCTTAGCCAGGTCAATTCGCTCCGTGTAATCGTCGTTCAGGTTGTAAAGCTCCCAGGCATTTTCATCGAAGCGCTGCTCGCTCGCTGCATTGCCCGTGATAAAGGCGTTTGGGTAAGGCAATTCGGCCTTCCACCCGTGGTCATAGATCGATCTTGAGCCAAAGATGTAGTAATACTGCACCGTGTGCCGGGAAGGCGCCTTGGCATCGTCAAGCGAGTAGGCCAATGAAATTCCTTCGATTGGCTGTTGCTTGACATCCCTGATCTCGTCGGGAGACTTGATACCCACGAGATCGAGGGTCGTGGGAAGAATGTCGATGACATGACCGTACTGGGTGCGGATTTCTCCTCTATCCTTGATCCCGTTCGGCCAAGTGACGATCAGTGGATTGTGGGTGCCGCCTTCACTGTTCGCATCCTCCTTCCAGAATCTGAAAGGGGTGTTTGCAGCCTGTGCCCAGCCAAGCGGGTAATTCCCATTCGTCGCAGCGGGCGTGCCGATCTCCCCAATCTTATTCAAGTTGTAGTTGATATTCTCTTGCTCCGCTAATGGCTTGGCCGCAAAGCCCTGATCGATGTTGCCGTTCAGAGTACCTTCTTTGCTTGCGCCGTTGTCGCCGATAATGACATAGATCAGAGTGTTATCCAGCTGGCGTATTTCTTTCAGATGATTGACTAATCTGCCGACTTCAAAATCCGTATATGTCAAATAACCCGCGTAGACTTCCATGAAGCGCGCATAAAGCTTCTTCTCTTCTGGTGACAACTGATCCCAGGCTTTAATGTCCGGGTTCCGATCGGGAAGCTTCGCATCGGCGGGGATCACACCGAGCTGCTTCTGGCGTTCAAAAACCTTCTCGCGGTAGACGTCCCATCCCTCATCGAATTTTCCCTTGTATTGATCGCTCCAGTAGCGGTCTACCTGGTGTGGGGCATGAGTGGCGCCGGGCGCGAAATAGAGGAAGAACGGCTTGTCTGGAGCTGCCTTTTTCTGGCGATCGATATAACTGATGGCCTTATCGGTGATCTGATCGTTGAGGTGGCGGCCATCGGTACGAACCTGAGCCTGGTCTTCCACCAGGTCTGGCTTGTACTGGTCGGTTTGTGAACCAAGGAACCCGAAGAAGTGATCAAAACCTTTTCCCGTTGGCCAACGATCGAATGGGCCCGCATCGGTCGCATCTTCGTCCGGCGTCACACCATATTTGCCCACCGCAAATGTGTTGTAACCGTTGCTGCGAAGAATCTCGGCGATGGTCCCGGCCGACGAAGGAATCCTGCCGTCCCAGCCTGGAAATCCGGCGGACAGAACCGTGTGGGAGAAACCTGATTCATGCACCGAAGCGCTGTTCCGGCCCGTCAGCAGCGCTGCGCGCGTTGGGGCGCAGATCGCGCAAGTGTGGAAGTTTGTATAGCGCAAGCCGTTGGCGGCCAGGCTGTCGAACGTGGGAGTATCGATGAGCCCACCGAACGTGCCGGCAGCGCCGAAGCCCACATCGTCCAACAGTATCCACACTACGTTTGGCGCGCCCGCAGGCGCTTTCGCAGGTTCCGGCCACCACTCTTTTGACTCGGCGAGCGTTCTGCCAATCACTCCCTGATAAGGCTGCGCCGTTTGAGCGTGCAGTGCGAGCTCCGTGCTGGTGGCAAGGATCAGCGCCGATGTCAAAGCCTTCAAAATCCTTTTCTCTTTCATAAGCCTCCTGTGGTCTTGGCCATTACAAAATGACCGGGTTGAAGGGTTGGTCAAGGGTTGGTCCTCGGATCGCCGGTCTTCAACCGCCCACGCTGGACGACTTGGTCAAGTGAAGGTGAAGATTGACGAGTGGCCGTGATTCGGAGCTAGGACCGCAAAGATAATTTGTAACTGGGTTGTGTGACCGCAGCCGAGCCCATCGCGCCTCTGCGAGATCGAGCCCACTCCATCACCCGCGCCGGCGCCCGATTGTTCCTCAGTTCATCGGCCATAAAGCGCATATATGGATCAATGTGATGGAAAAAGTGCTTATATCCCGCGCAGAGATAATTCAGCCCGTACTCTCCTGCCGCTGTCTGCGTAAAGCGATGCTTGGGACACTCGCCATTGCAGGCGAACCGCACGTCGCAGTTCTGGCAATCGGAAGGAAGTCCCGTAGCTTTGGCAGCGCCGAAACGACCCTGCTGCGACGATGCAATCAGCGATCCCATCGAGCGCTCCATGATGTTGCCGAGGCGGTTCTCGGGATATACGAAGTGATCGCAGGAATAGAGATCGCCATTGTGTTCAACCGCGAGCGCGCGCCCGCATTCGGGAGCGAACACGCAGAGAGATTGCGGCAGGCCAGACCACGACTCGAGTGCGACATCGAATATCTGCACGAAGATGCGGCCCACGTCTTGAATGACCCAGCTGTCGAAGATCTGCTGCAGAAATCGTCCGAACTGCAGCGGCTCCACTGACCAGTCGGAGACTTCGGTCTTCTGGCGTGCATAGGGCTTGAGCAGGACAAGGCCGTTGGCATCGGGCTCGCTCGCAACCTGTTCGACGACGGGAATGAACTGCAGGAACTTGCTGCCGATCTGCTTGAGGAAGCGATACACCTCATTTGGACGGCAGGAGTTCATGCGATTAATCACCGTGAGCGTATTAAATTCGACGCCATGCTTCTTCAGGATGTCGAGTCCACGCATGACGCGCGCGAAGGTTGGTTGGCCACCCTTGTCCAAGCGATACGCATCGTGGAGTTCTTCAGGGCCGTCGATCGAGAGACCGATGAGGAACTTGTTCCGCGCGAGGAACTCGCCCCACTTGTCGTCGAGCAAGGTGCCGTTGGTCTGGAAAGCGTTCTCAATCTTCTTTCCATTCGCATACTTGTTCTGCAGTTCGATTAGATGCTCGAAGAAAGCAACTCCAAGCAGGGTTGGCTCGCCTCCCTGCCAGGCAAACTGAACCGTCGCCAACGGATGGGTCTGGATGTATTGACGCACGTAGTTTTCCAGCACATCGCCGCTCATGCGGAAATCGCGCGCGCTTCCGGCATAGAGGTTTTCTTTCTCGAGATAGTAGCAATACGTGCAATCGAGATTGCAGATCGGCCCGTGCGGCTTGGCCATGATATGAAATGGCTTCATGCGAACTGGTCCCTGAATTCTGGCGAAGGGGTTAAGCCCCAAAAACAAAAACCCACGAGTTCGACTCGTGGATTTCGTTTCGCCTCAGGATCTAGTTCGGTCCTAAGCCGTCAGCAGACTTCCGCAGAGCCGCTCAACTGTCTTGGAAAGGCAGGGCGACAACAACAAACGCGGAATAGTAGGTGACTGATCATACCGACTTGGTCTCACTAAGCTGCCTTCTCTTGCGAGCAGCAGTTAGATTCATTCCGATCTTGCACGGAAGAAGTTACTGTGTCAAGCGGCGACTCCGTCGATGTGCGTTGCGTCGCATCTAGTGAGACGCGGTTGACATTTCCTTCCATTTATGGCCTCCTATGCGGCATGCAGGCCCCAATGTCATTCCTCGCTAACGCTGCGCACGCAATGCCGGCACCCCGCCGCGCCCCTCGCTGTTGTTGATCCCTGTATCTCACATTTGTCCCGCAAAGCCCTAGGTTCACACCCGACACCTGTGTTCGGCCTGAAAGCCTATACGCCAATGCGCGCGGCGATCGCATGAGCGCAGCGGGTTTCAGTCCTCACTTACTTACGCAAGGAATTCTGCAGATGATGATTAGTCGTCTCTGTTCGTGTTGTCGCTAACCTACCTCCTGTTGAGAAGTTGAGCCAGCCCATTAGTGCGGGCTGATTCGAAACTCATTTGTCACGGTCAATGGGCTGTCCCCTCGTGCCCAAGGCGCGTGGCCGCGGTCGTGTGCCATTTTCTATCCGATCACTCGTTGATCGCTTCCTGGAGGCAATATGTCAAGAGCACAATTCAATTGGTTTCATCGGCGCAGTGTTAGATCGCTTTTACTCATCGCGTTCCTGGCTATCTTTACCGCAAGCCAGCGCAGTCATGCACAGGTAGAAAAAGGAGTGATTACCGGCCAGGTCAAAGATAGCTCGGGTGCGACCGTCGATCATGCGCAAGTGACACTGCAAAACGTTGCTACCGGCTTGCCCACCAACACCACGACCAATGGTGAAGGAATTTATGTGTCGCCACCTTTGAATGCCGGAAACTACGAGGTGAAGATCAATGCTCCTGGGTACGGCAGGTCGATCACTCACGTTCGCCTTGACGTTGCGCAACGCTTGTCAGTCAATGCGACGCTCTCGATTGGCGCCGCTACCGACTCTGTGGAAGTAAAGGCAGACACTGTTCAATTCGATACAGACACGGCGACGATTTCGAATCTGCGCACCGAGCAAGCGGTCCACAATCTTCCCCTCAACGGCCGCAACTTTGCGGAGTTGCTGGGTCTCGGCGCCGGCGTCGTGCCGGGACAGTCGCAACTGGCGGGCACTGTCCCTCTAGCGCAGCAGCGCGGCCCAACAGCGTATGCCATCAATGGCCAGCGCATGACCGACAATCGTTTCCTGCTCGACGGTGTTGGCGACAACGAGAACCACAACGGCTTAGGCGTTGTAATTTTCCCGCCGATCGATGCCGTAGAAGAGTTTCGTGAGCAGACCACCGATGCCGATGCGCGCTACGGCCGAGCCGCGGGCGGCATCATCAATCTTGTCTTCAAATCGGGAACCAGCCAGTATCATGGCGAAGCTTTTGAGTTTCTCCGCAACTCCGCGCTCGATGCCAAGAACTATTTTGACAGTGGCAAGAAGCCACCCTTCCGCATGAACTCTTTTGGTGCGACATTCGGTGGCCCTGTCTTTCCCGGAAAAAATCCGCGCACCTTCTTTTTTGTCGACTACGCGGGCCAGCGCACCAGCCAGGGCCTGACCTACGTCGACTCGATTCCGGTGTGGGGACCGCAGGGGGTCGGCGATTTCTCGTCTTACTCTCAGGTGGTGCACGACCCGTTGACTAAGATTGCCTTCCCAGGAAACGTAGTGCCTGCATCTTACTTAACCAGCACGCAATCGCAAGTCGGCCAAAAGATTCTCGCTTTGTTCACCAGCAGCGGCGTCGCGCCAAATATTTCAGGTGCAACGACCGCGAACAACTATCTCTATAACCCGCAGCGCATTGATAACAGTAACGCCTTCGATGTGAAGGTGGATCACCAGTTCACTGACAACGACAGCGCGTTCCTGCGTTACAGTCACTCCTACGATGACATTCTCCAGCCGGGTTTGTTGCCCACCCCACTTGTGGGAGCGCCCGTGTCAGGGCCTGCTCAGCAACCGGCGCATCAGGCCGTACTGAGTGAGACGCACGTCTTCTCTCCGTCACTCATGAATACCGCCCGTTTCGGGTGGTCGCGCATTTTCATCACCTCGCAGAACTTCGACAACGGCCTGAACCTTCCAACGCAACTCGGCATCCCCGGCGTGATTGTTCCCGGCGATGCTGCCCACACCGATGGATTGCCTTTCCTGAGCATCGTCGGCGCTGCAGCAATCGGCGATGCCGTCAACGGTCCGACCCAGATCGGCACCAATAACTACCAGGAGAACGACAACGTCACAATCGTTCACGGGAAGCACTCCTTCGATGTCGGCGCCGAGGTCGTTCGTCCCCAATACAACATGTATCAGACACTCGCGGAACACGGCACGATGGCCTTTACAGGAAACTTCACTGGCTTGGGACTGGCTGACCTGCTGCTTGGAGCGCCCACCTCAGGTGTTTATCAGTATCAACAAGGCACACGAGGCTTCCGGCAACTGGATCTTTCCTTCTATGGCCAGGACAGCTACAAAGCGAGCGACCGGCTCACGCTGGCGCTCGGCCTTCGCTACGACAACTTTTCTGGTTGGCCGTGGACGGAGGTAAACAACCGTGAATTTCAATTCAACCCGCTAGTCTCGACCACTGCGGTGTTCCAGGTGGGCACAAACGGTGTTCCTCGCAGCGGGGTCAAGGGTAACAATCTGGACTTTGCGCCGCGCGTCGGCTTCTCATACAAGGTAGCGTCAAAGACCGTGGTTCACGGCGGGTTCGGGATCTACTATGAGGCGCCGCAGGTTGCGAATTCGTATACTCTCGGCGCAAACGCCCCGGCAATCGACTACTGGGCTTTCAACAATGCAGAATATGGCGCTACGGGATTCAATTGGGTCTCGAACGGCTTCGTTCATACGCGCTCAACGACCAGCGCTCCCGCGGGGGCGCCGCTCTACGCAGTCGATCCCAACGCCCGCATTCCCTATAGCGAGCAGTGGCATGCAAGCGTGCAACAAGAGATCGGCGAAGCGAATCGGATCACGATTGCTTACATCGGCAATGTGGGCGTTCATCTCGACGGGCTTCTCGATATCAACCAGGCGACCCCGGGAACGACCGCGATCGCATCGCGTCGCCCATACCCCTACTTCTCGCAGGTCTGGCAACTGCAAACCAGCCTTGTCTCGAACTATCACGGTCTGCAGGCGACGGTGGAGCGGCGCTCGAAGAACCTGAATTATCAGTTCTCCTACACCTACAGTCACGCGCTCGATGAAAACTCAACCAATCCCGGCACAATTGTGAATTCGTATAACAAGCAGGCCGATTACGGAAACTCCGATCAGGACATTCCAAACAGATTTGTCGGCAGCGTCAACTACTCCTTGCCGTTCAACGGCTCGGGAGTATTTCGCCCTCTGCTGCAGGGCTGGCAGGTGAACGCCATCGCGGCGTACTCCAACGGAATTCCGTTCTCCGTGCTTTCCGGCTCTAACTCTCTAGGCGTTGCCGACGGCATTGTGCCACGAGCGCAGTTCGTTGGTGCGAGCGGGAACGGCTCATTGCCTTCGGGACAACGAACACGGAAGGAGTGGTTTAACACCGCCGCATTTTCCAATCCGGGCGCACAGCAGTGGGGCGATGCGGGTCGCAATATTCTCGAGGGGCCGGGCACGACGAATGTGGACTTCTCGGTGTTCAAGACTCTCGCGCTGCATGAAGGCGCGAGCCTGCAATTGCGCTCGGAGTTCTTCAACCTCTTCAATACTCCGCAATTTAACAACCCCAATGCGACTGTGGGCCCGGGCTTCGGCACCGTTTCCTCGGCTGGATCTCCAACCACGCTGCAAAGGGTTTCGCGTGAGATTCAGCTTGCGGCAAAAATCGTCTTCTGAGCGCAAGAAAGACCAGTCCGGATTGAACGCCGAAGGATGGGCGAGCGCGGTTGGATTGCGCTTAGCCCATCATTCAATTCCGTGCAGCGTGAGATCACTTTGTAAATTTGTTTGGGAGTCAGAAATGAAACCGGCCTTCCTACGTGGCGTGGTGTTCCTGCTGGAAGCGCATCGCTGGAGCCGAAGCCAGTCTTCGCCGCGGTTGCCGCAGCCAATGCTGCGACTGCTTCTCCCCCGCGCCTGGTGAATGCTCGCTTGACCGCCGTGTCTTCTTCATGAAAGATTGAGGGTTATCAGATCGCCCTGGTGCCCCTCGGAGAGATGTGAATCGACCGCCCCGTATGAGCGACGTGGCTCGGCTTGCCGGTGTCGGCACTATGACGGTGTCGCGCGTCCTCAGTGGCAGCGTGCGCGTGAGCGAAGAAACGACGCGGCGCGTCTTCGATGCGATTGCGACGCTGAATTACCGGCCCAATGAAGTCGCCCGAGCCTTGCGCGATCAGCGATCCCATCAAATTGGCGTGATCGTTCCAAACCTGGTCGATCCCTTCTTCGCCATTTGCGCCCAGACGGTCAGCGTTGTCGCCAAAGAACACGCCTATTCGGTCATTATTGCGACCGCCGACGAAGACCCCGACATGGAATACAACGAGGCTAGCCGCATGCTGCGCAAGCAGGTGGAGGGGTTCGTGATTATCCCGGCTGCCGGCGGCCCCTCGCGCATTACCGGGACCGAGTTCAACCGGACGCCCATTGTGACGCTCGATCGGCCGATTGAAAACAGCAACTACGACAGTGTGGTGGTTGAAAACAAGTCGGGCTCGCAGCTCGGCGTCAATCACCTGATTCAACACGGTCACCGGCGAATCGCCTTCTTCGGTCTTTCGCGCAATCTCTACACGATCAAGGCGCGGTTCGAAGGCTACCGCGAAGCAATCAAAAGGGCCTCCCTCAAACCGGAGTTTTACTTTGGCAACGGCACGCAGGCCGAGATGCTGGCGACTGTTCGCGGCATCCTCGACACCAAGAATCCTCCGACCGCCTTCTATTGCAGCAATAATCTCATCGCTCGTCATGCCATCCATGCACTAGCGCATTTCAAAGTGCGCGTGCCAGAAACAGTGGCTCTCGTAGGCTTCGATGACTTTGAAACGGCAAACATTCTCAATCCTCCTTTGACCGTTGTGCGCCAACCCATCACCGACCTGGCACGAATGGGCGCCAACATTCTCTTCTCGCGGCTGCTCAACGACGACCGCACCGACCGAGGGAAGCGAATCGTGCTCCCCGTCGAGTTGGTGGTGCGCGAATCGTGCGGATTGCGACACAAAGCCTCCGCGAGCAAAAAGCACGAGATCAGCGAAAGCATTTTGGCGCCGGCATAAAGGCTGCGTTTGACTTATCGCGTCGTAGCCGCGGTTTCTTCTTCCACGTTCCATCCACGCAAGGCAATGGCGGGTTGCCTCATGCCGTCGGGAAAGTCGATGGTGATTTTCCGCGTCTCCCCGGGAAGAAGAGATACATAATTCTCGCTGTAATAGGCTGGAAGAATTCTCTGCCCGGTAGCGTCGTCTTTCAAAGTAAGCTTCACGAGGAGTGCGGGCGCGCTTCCAGTATTCTCAATGCTGACCGTCGCCCTTCGTTCGCCGTCGTGCGCCTCGACGCTCGCAGAAGCAGAGAGCGATGCTTTTTGAAGCTGATCAAGTTCGCGCAAGCTCGCTTCGTTTCTAGCCCACCAGTAAAAATTGTCGCTCACTGGCGAACCGTTTGTCTCGGTCACTTTCAAAACAACAAAAACCGTGTGCCCGCTTGCCAGTGTGTCCAAATCCGGCCTGCCCACTGGCGTCCGCGCATCGCCTGCAGCGTCAATTTGATCGGTGTGGTCGCTCAACACTTTACTATCCAGTCCGACCACGCGCGTTTCCACCTTGTAGGAATGCGCGGCGCCAAGATTGATCAAGTCGATTGATTCGTCCGCAAGATTCAGCTGGGCATGCACCGGCTCGCAGGCCTTCTGGGTTCCATAGAAGCTCGATTGCGTGTCGTAGTCCCAACTTAAGAAATTCCACTCCATGCTGGGCCACGCCGGTTGGGTCATCCAAATCATCCGCCCTGAGTTGGGCTGCCACAGATGAGCCGCGAATCCTTCAAAGATGGCGCGGTGACCCACATAGTCGAGCATCTGCGCCTTGCGCTCAAAGTCTTCGAGGCTGCTGGGCGCGCCGAATTCCGTATCCATGTGAGCCATGAAGGGAGCCACCGCGCCATTTCCGCTCTGATGCCAGTCGTGATACGCCCAGGTATCGCTGATCGGCCACCGATCAGGCTCGGGAATAAATGACTCGAGGCTTTCAAGCGTGGGCACGCTGGGAATGCCGAGTTCCACGCTGAAGCCGCGGTTGATGCGGTAGTAGGCATCGAGCGGCTGATATTGGTACGGTCCCGAGTTGCGCAGGTTCACCTGGTTTGAACTTCCGGTATAGTAGCGCGTGTGATCGAGCGTGCGCACAATCGTGTCGAGGCCCTCGTTGAGGATCGGCTGCGGCACGCCCTCGTTGCGCCCGCACCACACGACGATCGAGGGATGGTGTCTGAAACGAAGAATCGTATCGCGCGCGTTTTTAAGAAAGAGCTGCGGGTCCTGCGCTTCAAGATTGTAGTTCTGGGTCGAGGCCCAGAAATCGTTCCAGACCATCAAGCCATATTTGTCCGCGAGCGCATAGAAGCTCTCCTCCGTGTCCTGGCCCATCCAGTTACGGATCATGTTGACATGGGCATCGCGGTGCAAACGAAAATAAGGCTCGAGATGTTCGACGCTGACGCGTTTGCGGCTGTCGTCCATGCCCCAGTTGCCGCCGCGTGCCGCAATGCGGACCCCATTCACCTTGATGACCAGGTCGGTGCCTGGCCATCCGCCTTCGACAGGGCGAATCGACGCGGAATCGAGCGCATCGGGCGCGAGCGTTTGTACCCACGCGTGGCGAAAGTACTCAGGCAGAGATTGGCCGGGCGGCATCAGGTTCGGCGTTTTGTCATCAATCTGGCGAATGCCTTCATGGCTCCCGTCGATCAGGGGTCTTGCCCCGTCGTACGTGCGAGCCGGCAGCACCTCAACCCGATGAAGGTGACCAGTCCTATCAAAGAGTGACATTTCGTAGCTCACTTCCCGCATGCCAAAGTCGATCTGGCGCTGATCGCTCTGCTTGCCCGCGATCGTGAACTGGACTCTTAATGCATGGAGTGCCGGTTCGCCGTAGCCATTGGGCCACCAAAGTTTCGGATTCTGGACTTTCAGTTGCCTGTAGTCCGCTGGCTCAAGACGCACGATCGTTTGCCCGGGTGCGAGCGTAAGATGCTTCGTGATCTGTACATCATCGAAGCTGGCCGTCAGGTCGCCTTCTACCGCCTCGCCGCTTGTGTTGGTCAGCGGAGTTTCGATTTCGACATCGGCTTCGCTGCGATCGGGCTTGGGGAGTGTCGTCACCACCTGGAGATCTCCGATTTCGACTGCTCCCGTTGCAGTCAGCGTCACATCTTGCCAGATGCCGGTTTCGCGATCGCGAATCCCTGGGATCCAGTCCCAGCCCTCGGCCGCAGCAAAGGTCGGCCCATCGATCACCTCGATGCCTCCGTTTTCACCGGGCCCCGCCTTGATGGATTGCTCATGGGCGATGCCGGGATGAGGCGGAGGACTGACGCGCACCGCGACCGCATTCGCTCCGGCGGGCGACAAGACGGACGTCACGTCGAATGTGCCGCGCAGAAATGCCCCTTTGACATTGCCAAGCTTGTTTCCGTTGAGCCATACCTCGGCGGCGTAGTTCACGCCCTCGAACGTGAGTGCCAGACGCCTCCCCCGCGCAGCCGCAGGCGTCTTGAATTCCACGCGATACCAGTAGTCCTGGTGTGCAAGGCTCTCCGGAATCACTAGGTTATTCAATCCGTAATTCGGATCGGGGTAGATGCCGCGATCGATCATCGTCGTCAGCACAGTGCCCGGCACCGTCGCTGCTATCCAGTCCTTCGTGGCAAATCCCGGCCGGGAGATCTCATCACCCGTCGCTGTCACCTCGGGTGCCGCCATCAGCGTCCAGCCGCCGTGGATCGTCCACGGATTAACGCCAACCAATTCGGCACGAAGCTCTGCAGCGTTGAGAGCCTTGGCGACAGGCTTCTGGATCGGAGCCTTTCCGCGCGGTAGCGTGGACGGATTCTGCGGGGCACTGTATCCGGCTTGGGCAGAGGTCTGCACCGGCCAGTGACGCGAAGCCTCTTCATAGGTCGGCAGCGTGAAGTCGGGCTGCGATGCGGCCATCATGCTCACTTGTGCCGCCGTGAGAGCGTCGCGATCGATGCGCAGCCCATAAATCTTGCCCCCAAAGTGGCGAGTAGACACACCTTCAACGGGCGCTGGCGCCATCTCGATACGCGCGCCAACATCACCCTCCGCCAAGGCGAGGCTCAGCACCGGCTTTCCCGCGTCGTAAAGTGTCACGTGATCGCCGTCGCTTGTGGCGGCCGCGAAATGCCAGTCTCCCGCGCTCAGCAGAGTCGAAGCGGTCTGCAGCTTTCCTTGACCTGCGCCACGACCGAGCCACAACGCCAAGTGGCCATCGGCCACGCCTACGAAGCGAGCATCCTCCGCTGAGGGATCGCCGATTCCAGCAAGCAGCGTGATCCCCTGAAGCGGTTCCGCCGAGCGAAACCAGAAAGCGATTGTCCAGGATGCATGCCCTTGCAGCAGAGCATCGTGTTGGTCCGGTTCCTTATTCAGCCCGAGGCGGTCAAGCAACGCTGCACTACGGCTCTCGAGTGGCGATGGGGCAGCAACGTCCTTGGTGAGACCTGGGCCATCGGGCAGAAAGATTGCGTTGTACGGGCCGAAGTCTTCCGGAGGCAGTTCTTGGGCTGCCGCGATCAAAGATGAGGTAAGAAGTAAGAACGCCGCGACGAGATAACCAAACGAGAATTGGAACGCCGCCGAGCGAGACAAGAAACTCAAGACACGGGCATGTTGAATTCGCATTGCGGGAAATATCCTACTGGGTTTGTGTCCAGCTCGTCATGCGCCTGTTGCGATTCAGCGTGTGAAGCAAAAAGATCGGACTGGAAGAGTGGTCATCCAGCCCGATATGCAAGAAGACATCGTCGTAGATTCCTCGCTCTGGTTGGGCGTCGCGAGGAGAGCAGCCTGAAGATTTCGCGAACCTTCGAAGAAGTGCGTAGGAGAACCCGGGCTCGCGTCGAGTCCGGGTTCTCTGTCACCTAGAAATACACCTTGCCTGCCAACTGAATTCGACGGGCCGTGCCGTTGAAGCTGCTGATTACGCCAAACTGGCCGGAAGTGATGCTGGTGTTGGGATTGCCGAGTGAAGGGTGATTGAACGCATTGAACATCTCCAGCCGGAACTGGACGTTGTAGTGCTCATTGTTGCCCCACACCGTATTCTTCAAAATCGCGAGGTCCAAATTCTGGAAACTCGGATTGTTGACACCCCATAGAGCGCGCGGCGCATTGCCGATGGCAAAGGAGGCCGGCATGCTGAAGACGTTCGGGTTGAACCACTGCTTGTAGGTCGGAGACTGCAGTTTTGCACTCTGGCCGGTCCACGCAGGGCGCTGACCAAAGGGATTCTGATCGGTCTCCTTGGTCGTGCCATTGTCGGCCGCGGATAGGACGATCGGCGTCCCGGTATACCAGGAATCGATCCCGCTGACTCCCCATCCGCCAACGATCTTTTCCCCGATGCCTCCATGGTTGAGGAACATCTGTCCATGGCCGAACGGAAGCTGATACAGAAAGCTCGATGCAATTTGATAGGAAACGTTCTGCGCACCGATGCCCCATTCGGCCCTCGGATTGTATTGGTCCGCGTAAGTCTGGCTGGCAGTTCCAAGGTAGTTGACCGGCGATGCTGCGTTGTCGTATTCACGCCCGTCGGTCAACGAGAAGGTAAAGGTCAGCCCGTGGGATAGTTGCTTGTCCGCACGCAGGGTGAAGGCGTTGTACATTGACGCTGATCCCGGCTTGCGGAAACTCGAAACGCTGGAGTATTGCGGCCAATGCTTCAATAAAGCTGCCTGCTCGATGGTCGCACTGCTGGTGAGGCTCGACGAAGGAACGGAGTAGATGGTCCCTGGGCCCATTACACCGTTGAACGGATTGGCTACCTGGTCAAGCAGCGTGCACTGGCCTGATGGCGCACCCGGCGTGCAGCCGTATTGCGCCAGCGTGGAGAGCGGCAGCTGGTCATAGGGTCTGCCCGGATCGCCATCGATGAGGAACAAGCCCTTGTTCGCGAGATAGCCGAGTTCGAGTTTGATGTCGAAGGGCATTGCAAACTGCACGTTGGCATTCCACTGAATGGAATACGGAGTGCGGTCGGAGTCGAAATACGAGTTCTGCAGGCCATTACCGAGGTCAATACCCGCAACGCACGCCGCAGAAGCCAGGCACGAGGCCTGGTGACCTTGCGGAGCTGCGTAGGAGGAAAACGGCGTGCCCGCGCCAGGGTTCGCAGCGAGAATGACCGGATCGGGACTGTAGAGAGTCGCAACCGGCAAGTTGTCCTGGTTGGTGAACGAAGGATTGAAGTTGGTCTGCGTGGCGAATCCCTCGTTACCAGGCGAACCGGTGGTTCCGGCCGCCTGAAACGCAGAAGCCTGGAAGACAATACCGGCGCCAGCGCGGAGTACGACCTTTGGAGTGGGATTGTAGGCGAGTCCGAAACGCGGACCGAAATCAGTCTTCGGAAACGGTACCTGACGACGCCCAAACTTTGCGCCCGGCGTACCAACGATCGTCATTGCGCCGAGCAGGTTGCTGCAAGCCGGGCAAGTAACTCCGGAAGCTTTTGCATTCCCACCCACGGCGCTCCCCTGCAACGGCGAGGGAGCATTCGGGTCCCAATACGTCAGCTGGTTCTTGTATTCCTCGTGAGGCGTGTCGAAGTCGTACCGCAGGCCGACGTTGAGGGTCAGTTTGGGAGATACCTTCCAGTCATCCTGGCCATAGAAAGCCCAGTACTGGCTCGTCGAGATGGTCTTTTCGTCCTCCGTGATGTCCCCGCCCGAAGGCAAGCCGAGCAGCAATGAGGCGACAGAGAAGCCGGTACTGTCGGCGGTCTGCGGGAACTGGCGCGTCCAGCTGTCATCCCCGGTAAAGGTGCCGGAGGGGTAGCTCCACTGATAGAAGTTCTCGCGCAGCGCACGGAACTCGCCGCCGAACTTGAGGCTGTGCGCACCCACAATCTTGACCAGGCTGGCGTTGATGCTCTGCGCCAGCGGGTCTTCCTGATATTCCTCGTAGCCGAGCGGCCCGAGGTCTGAGAAGCTTCCGTTTCCACCGAAACCGAAGTGTGGGAACATCTCGCCCTCGAGGCCCGCCTGCGAGGCGAAGCCGGAATCGAACCCGAGCTTGCTTGGATCAAAGCTTCCGCCCACCGGTACCCGGTTGTAGTTCTGCTTCGAGTAACCGTAGCGGAACTCCGCCAGCAGTGTCGGGGTAAAGGTGATTGTGTTGTTAAATGAACCGCTGAAGTCCGGGGTATGGTAGGTGCCACCGTAGTTGCCGGGCGATGCGGCATCGTTATAGTCGTTCAGCGTTGAGCCAGTTTGGTTCAGCTGGGAATAGCGCAGAAAAGAGTGCCACTTCTTTGTCACGTCGGCGTCGACGCGTGAATCAAAGTGCCAATAGTCGGTTGGGACAGCCCCTGTCTGCTGGTAGTTGTTGTAGGTTCCCGCGCCCGCAATATTGGGCTTGGGAAAGAATGGCAACGCAGCTGCGGCAACTGGAGAAATACGCGCCGGGTTAATGACGTTGTATTCGCCGTTATACATGAGCGGCTGACGCTGATAGACACCGCTACTGTTCTTGGCCACCGTATCCGGATCGAAGAGCATTGGCGTCGTCGATCCGTAAAGGCTGGTAAAGTCACCACTAAACCACGCGGGGTTGGGCACGGAGTAGGTGCTTGTCTGGCCGGCAGATGCGCGCGAATCCTCAAAATCGAAGAAGAAAAAGGCGCGGTTGTGAATGATCGGCCCGCCTATTGTGCCCCCGGTTTGATATTGGTGTGCTGCGGGATTCTTTTCGTTGGGGTTCGCCACCCCCGGCGCACCGAATGGCAGGGCGTCGAGCGATTGATTCTGGATGAACTCGAAGAAGCTGCCATGGAACTGGTTTCCGCCGCTCTTGGTGATGAGGCTGATGGTGCCGCCCGAGAATCGCCCGTACTCCGCCGGGAGAACACTGGTCTGCACGTTTTCCTCTTGGATCGAATCTTCAATCGGCTGGTAAGCGGATTCGTTGTTGCCGACGTTGTTCTCTGGAAGAATATTTGTCATGCCGTCGATCTGCTGCTCGTTGTTGCCGTTGCGGCTTCCGCCGATGTGCGGCGTCGAAGCAGTCCCGGTTGAACTATTGCTGACCGTGACGCCCGGAACCAGCACCGCAAAATCGAAGGGGTTGCGCCCGTTGTCGGGCAGCTCCAGCAGGGTCTGGCTCTGGATGGTTTGACCAAGGCTCGATGTGTCGACGTCCAGCGCCTGGGTCGTTGCGTTCACTTCCACCGACTGCGTAACTGCTCCGACCTCCAGCACAAAGTTGATGGCTCGGGTCTCAGTTACTTGCACCAGGACATTGCTCTGTTCGCCTTTGTGGAAGCCTGCTGCGGAAGCGCTGATGTTGTAGGTTCCGGGATCCACAAAAGGGATGTTGTAGCGGCCCGCTGAATCGGAGGTCGCCTCACGCTGTTCGTTGGTTGTCGTCTTGGTGATCGTGATGGTAGCTCCCTGCACCGCCGCGCCGGTCTTGTCGGTCACCAAACCCTGAATGATGCCGGTGGGCGTCTGGGCATGCGCGAAGGCACCCAGAAAGGCGAGAACGATCAGGCTGTTGAACCAATGTTGTAGTCGCATACTGTCTCCTGAATGCCGATGGACGTCGAACGCAATCGCGGGACCCACAGAGCGAGGTACCCTGAAATATGCAGTCCGATATCGCTATCATTGTGGAGTTCATGATATCGATCTCATCGATGGACAGAAGAAATAAGGCCTCGGAAGTACCTTTGTCAAGCGGATTTTTCTCGATTCGACAGAATCTGCTCATTCTGTGCTAAAAATGATATCGAAATCATTGGAGTTGCCGTGGCGGTCGACTTTTCCGAATCTCATTCTGTTCTCGCCTTTGACGTAGGGGGCAGTCACGTCTCAGCGGCGCGTTGCAATCTAAAAGACTTCCGGATTCTGCTGACGGCGAGAGCTCCCCTCCCAGCGGACCTGACCTGCGACGAATTTCTGGACCTGATTGAAAAACTCGGTCAGGAGATGTCGCCCTATCCACCGGACCCCGTCGGGGCAGTACTCGCAGTTCCCGGCCCCTTCGATCTCGTTTCCGGGATCAGCCGCATGCAGCATAAATTGAAATCCCTCTATGGCGTGGACTTGCGCTCCGCACTCGCGGAGCGCTTCGGTTGGGGACCCGCCCGGTTTTTTTTCCTGAATGATGCGGCTGCATTTCTTCTTGGTGAGGTCCAGTGCGGGGCCGCTCGAGGCTCAGAAAAGGCCATCGGCATCGTGCTCGGCACCGGGATTGGCTCGGCATTCGCGCTGAATGGGCACTGGATCACGACCGGAAAAGGCGTTCCACCCGGTGGAGAGATCTGGAATCTTCCATACATCCAGGGGACAGTCGAAGATCTGCTCTCTACCCGCGCAATCCGGCAAGACTACTTTGCCCGCACTGGCAGAGACGAAGAGGTGATCACGATCGCAAAACGCGCCACCGCTGACACCGAGGCTCGGAGAGTTTTTGAGGCTTTCGGCATCCATCTTGGAAATGTCTTCCGCGATGTGCTCGCTCCCTTCGAACCGGACACGATCGTTTTGGGCGGAGGAATCTCGCGGGCGGCCGCTCTTTTCCTTCCTTCTGCGCAGAATCAGCTCCACGGTTATGGCTTCAGGTTGGTAACATCGACTCTGTTCGAGAAGGCCCCCCTGGTTGGCGCCGCCGCATCCTGGCGTAATGGTAGCGATACCGGACCGAATGCGCGCTTGCACCAACGGAAAATCGATTCACCGGCAAATGCAACCTAGGTCGCTCATTTCCGTTCTTGTTCTGGCCGCTTCTGTTCCCGCGGTTCATGCTCTCGCGTCTCCACCATGTCAAGGGCCTAAGAAACTCGAGATGCAGTTGCATGCACATCCATCGGCGCGTACCTGGGGTGCGCTCGGCGGATGGCTCGGCGAACAACACCGCTTCGCGTGCGCGATTCCTGCATTCCAATCTGCTCTTCTTTTCGATCCGGATTCCGCGCGCCTGCACTATTTCCTCGCGCTCTCGCTCTATTCTTCGGGACGCGCCAAAGAATCCGCTTCCGAGTTCCATCGCGCGCTCCAACTCGATCCTCGCGATCTGGAGGCATACCTTGCTCTTGGCGTGGCGCTTCATCAATTGGGACGCGCAGCCGATGCAGAGGCAGCCTGGGAAGCTGCTCTCAACCTTGACCCTGATTCCGTGACGGCGCTTGATTGGCTCGCCAAGGCGCGAATTGACGAAGGACAATTTGGTGCTGCAGTCGAACTCCTCTCCACTTCCCCGCACAACGAAGATCTCACGCTTGACCTCGCGCTGGCATATTCACAGGCCGGCCAATTCGTCAAAGCGACCAAGACCCTCGAAAACGAGTTCGCTCGGTCTGCGTCTCCCAGGGTCGGCGCTGCACTCGGCACTGTCTATGTCCAGGCGCATCGCTATCAGGATGCAACCAACCTGCTCCGCGCCGCGCTGCAGGCACATCCCGATGACTCAGCGATCGAGCTTCTCTATCTGCGCGTGCTCGTACTCCAGGATGACGATGCCGACGCCCAGCCGCTGGCGAAGAAGTTCCTTGAAGCACATCCGGATAACTTCGATGCTCTCTATCTTTCCGGCGTCGTCGAAAACGATTTGCAGCAATATACCTCTGCCGTCGATCACCTGAAATCCGCGGCGGCGCTGAATCCCGGCCACTTCGATGTACGTTTCAATCTCGGAATAGCCTACGCCCACTTGAAGAAGAACGATGCTGCGCGCACTCAGCTGGAGAAGGCTGTCGCGCTCGATCCTGCCAAGGCTGAAGCTCATTTCCAGCTGGCGCAAGTGTTGCGCGCTCAGGGACAGATGGTAGAAGCACAGGAGCAGCTCAAGCTGTTCGCGCAATGCCGGCAGGCCACCACAACGCTGGCTCTTGGACAAACCAAAGCCGGCCAGGCTGCGCAAGCGCTTGATGCTGGCAACGCAACCGAGGCGGTTGCGCTTTATCGGGAGGCGATTGAAGCACTTCCCCACGATGCCACACTCCAATACAATCTGGCCTTGGCGCTCGATCGCACCGGCGACCAGTCCGGCGAACGCTCTGCCTTGGAGCGGGCGCTGCAATTGAAGCCCTCGTTTGCAGAAGTCCACAATCAGCTGGGCCTCGTCCTCACCCGCTCAAGAGATGCAAACGAAGCTGAGCAGCAATTCCGCGAGGCAATTGCTGCCGCTCCCAGTTACGCCGAAGCGGCCAACAACCTAGGCACCCTGCTGGGACAGCAAGGCCGCGACCATGACGCCGAAACGAGTTTTCGCTCCGCGGTTGCCGCGAATCCGCGCTTTGCTCAGGCTTGGATCAATCTGGCTGCGACATTGGCCAGTGAGTCACGCTTCCTTGAAGCGCGTGCTGCTGTCGATGCTGCTCTACGCATCGATCCGCGGGACGCCGACGCGCTCCGGCTGCGCCAGATGCTGCCGAGCAACGCAGACGGTCGAAGCCCGACGCCGGACCCAGCACCGGTTAACGATGCGGCGCGAAAACCGCATTCCTGATCTATGCCCGAGCCAGGTTACCCATCGTGGACACGCCGTCGCCTTCTACAAACGGGCGCCATCGCGGGAGTGCGGGTCTGCGTCCCTGGCCTGCTGCGCGCTTCCCAAGCGCGATCGGCCATCCTGCCTCCGTTCTCGCGATTCACTGACGTTGCCGCGCAGGCGGGGCTTACTCAACCGATCATCTATGGCACTCCGGGACAAGTGACCTACATTCTCGAGTCGATGGGCGGCGGATGCGCGTTCTTCGACTACGATAACGACGGTTGGATCGACATTTTTCTGCTCGGTGGTCGCACCCTCAGCGGCACGCCGCCGGGCTCGGGCAATCGCCTCTACCACAACAATCGCGACGGTACTTTCACCGACGTGACGGCAAAGTCAGGCCTCAACGATCCTGGCTGGGCCAATGGCGTCTGCGTGGGCGACTACAACAATGACGGGCTCGAAGATCTTTTCTTAACGTATTACGGGCACAATCGCCTCTACCAAAACAACGGCGACGGCACTTTTACCGATGTCACGGCGCGGGCCGGCTTGCTTCATTCCGGCAATCGGTTCGGCACCGGATGCACTTTTCTTGATTACAACCGCGACGGCCATCTTGATCTTTTCGTCGCCAACTACGTTGACTTCGACCTCGCCACCGCCCCCAGGCCCACGCTTCAGATAGCAACTTGCCAGTACCAGGGTGTTGCGGTCTACTGCGGCCCGCGTGGCCTGCCTGTCCCCACCCACGCACTCTACCGTAACAATGGCGATGGCACATTCACCGATATCTCCACGGTTTCGGGCATCGACGCTCTCAAAACCTCCTACGGTCTCACTGCCGTCTCGCTCGACGTTGATGAGGACGGCTGGCCCGACATCGTTGTCGCGGCCGACTCCACTCCCAGCCTGCTACTCATGAACAACCACGACGGTACATTTCGCGAAGAGGCGCTTCTGCGCGGTCTCGCCGTCAGCAGCAATGGCCAGGAGATGGCCGGCATGGGCATTGCGGCAGGCGACTACAACCTCGACGGGCACATCGACATCTTCAAAACCCATTATCAGCAGCAGTCGAATGGCCTTTATCGGGCCGCCGCCAAAGGCGATTTCGATGACGTCACCATCGAATCCGGCATTGGCATCGAACGGCGTTTTGTAAGTTGGGGCGACTGTATGCTCGATCTCGATAACGATGGATGGCCGGACATTTTTTATGTGACCGGCAATGTCTATCCTGAGCTTGAACGCGTTTTTAGCCGATTCCCAGCGCGCAGCCAGCCCATTCTCTTTCGCAATCTGCGGAACGGCCAGTTTGTTGAGATTGGCGATGAAGCGGGTCCCGCGTTTGCCGCAAAGCATTGCAGCCGCGGCTGTGCGTTCGGCGATTTCGACAACGACGGCGACATCGACATCCTGATCATGAATCAGAATGAACCACCGTCGCTCCTGCGAAACGACGCGCCGCCCCGCAACAACTGGATCAAGCTTCGCCTCGAAGGCACGAAGAGCAATCGCAGTGCAATTGGCGCGCGGGTGTTGGTTCGCTATGGCGAAAATGTGCAAGCACAGCAGGTAATGAGCCAGGCCAGTTATCTCTCGGCCAATGACCCTCGATTGCACTTTGGCCTGGGACCCCAGACTTCCGCGAACGTCGAGGTTCACTGGCCTTCCGGCGCCATCGAAAATTACAAGGCCCTGCACCCAAACCAGCTTGTCACCATCCTCGAGGGCACGGGCGTGGTCAAGGGGCGCTCATTTTTTCTCGAAGCCAAGACCAGATCGGCCTGACACTCAGGAAAAGGGGTCGATCGGGTGGGCGTCGAGGCTAATCCGGCAGGCCAACAATTCCCTTTCGATTCAAAGGGGCAAACAAACGGCGAAACACGCTAGAATGCCTCATGCGCTTCCCCGCTCAGCTTGCCTGGGCTCACCCTGTCACTGCGGAATGGTTTGTCACTCGCTTCGGCACACCGACTGAACCACAGAGAGACGGTTGGCCTGAGATCCTCGAAGGCAAGCCAACGCTGATTTCAGCACCCACCGGTTCCGGCAAAACGCTCGCTGCATTTCTCGTTTGCATTGACAGGCTCTTTCGCCGTGCCATTGAAGGTGCCCTGCGACCTACGACACAGGTCGTCTACGTTTCCCCTTTGAAGGCGCTCTCGAACGATATTCAAAAGAACCTCGAAGAGCCGCTCCGCGAGATTCAGCGGCTGGCGCTCGAACGAGGCCACCTTTCGATGGAGATTCGCACGGCAGTTCGCACCGGGGACACGCTGCAGAAGGAACGGGCGGCGATGCTGCGGAATCCTCCCCATATCCTCGTCACGACGCCCGAGTCCCTCTACATTCTGCTTACATCGAAACGAAGCCGTGAGCATTTGAGCTGTGTTGAAACCGTGATCGTCGATGAGATCCATGCCGTAGCGGATGACAAGCGCGGCGCTCACCTTGCCCTGTCGCTCGAGCGCCTGGATGCACTCGTGTGCGGCGAAAACAAGCTCTCTCCTGGAGCTTTCATTACCGGACTGGTGAATCCACCACAGCGGATTGGGCTCTCTGCAACCCAGAACCCCATCGAGCTCGTCGCTGAATTTTTGACGGGCAGTGGTCCGGGGCGCAGGCCCGCTTCAATCGTCGCCGTGGGGCAGAAGCGCGCGATGGACATCGCCATCGAAGTCCCAAGCGAAGAGTTGACCTCGGTGACATCGCACGCCATGTGGGAAGAGATCTTTGACAAACTCGCCGCGCAGACAGAAACCCACCGCTCCACGCTTGTCTTCGTGAACACGCGAAAGCTTGTTGAGCGTGTTTCCTTTGCGCTTGCAGAACGCCTTGGCACTGAGAATGTCGGCGCGCATCACGGCTCTCTCTCGCGCGCGCTGCGGCTCGACGCGGAGAGGCGCCTGAAGCGTGGGGAAATCAAAATCCTTGTGGCCACTGCGTCGCTCGAGCTCGGCATCGACATCGGCAATATCGATCTTGTCTGCCAGATCGCTACCACCCGATCTGTCGCGGTCGGGATGCAGCGCATCGGACGAGCTGGCCACTGGCGCGGAGCGGTTCCCAAAGGGCGACTCTTCGCGACCACGCGCGATGACCTGCTCGAACAGGCTGCCCTGGTTCGCAAAATACGAAATGGCGAATTAGACCGCCTTGAAATTCCGCCTCAGCCCATCGACGTCCTCATGCAGCAGATCGTCGCCGCATGCGGAGCTGAACCCTGGCAGAAGAAATCGCTGTTCGAGGTTCTTCGCCGTGCCTATCCGTATCGGGCGCTCGCCTGGGAGCAATACGAAGAGGTGATCGCGATTCTGGCCAATGGAATCGAATCGAGCCGCGGACGCTATGGAGCCTACCTGCTTCATGACGGGATTCACGGCGAGTTGCATCCACGACGGGGTGCACGCATGATCGCGATCTCGAATGGAGGCGCAATTCCCGACACGGCTCTCTTCAACGTGATTCTCCAACCAGAGGGTGTTCAGATCGCAACTCTCGACGAGCACTTCGCGGTCGACTCAAGCCCAGGAGACGTCATTCTGCTCGGTAACACAAGCTGGCGCATCCAGAGAATCGAAGCCGCAGGCCAGGTCCACGTCGAGGATGCGCACGGAGCTCCGCCCAGCTTGCCATTCTGGACCGGAGAGGCTCCGCAACGCACGGACGTACTTTCCGACGGCGTGAGCGATTTGCGCAACGAAATCTCCCAACGTACGAAGAACGTGTCGCCCGAATTTATTTCATCCGCCCAGCCTGAAGTTGCGTCGACTGCAGCCTGGCTCACACAAGAGTGTGGAATCGGCAAGTGCGGTGCTGAGCAGCTGGTCCGATATATTGTGACTGGCCGGGCCGTCCTCGGAGCAGTTCCATCGAAGACTACGATTATCGCGGAACGATTCTTCGACGAGGGCGGCGGCATGCAATTGATTTTGCACGCGCCGTTTGGCGGCCGAATCAACAAAGCATGGGGCCTCGCGCTCCGTAAGCGGTTTTGTCGCGGCTTCAACTTCGAGTTGCAGGCGGCCGCTACCGACAACGGGATCAATGTCTCGCTCGCCGAGCAGCACAGCTTTCCGCTTTCGGATGTCTTTCAGTTCCTGACAGAAATCACCACCAAGGCATTGCTCGAGCAAGCTTCTCTCGCCGCGCCCGTGTTCAAGACTCGATGGCGTTGGGCTGCTGGCCGCAGCCTGCAGCTTCTGCGCAATTCCAAAGGCAAGCGCATTCCTCCCCAGGTCCAGCGCACGCGCTCTGAAGACCTCCTGGCCAGCGTGTTCCCGCAGGCGGCAGCGTGTTTTGAGAACATCCAAGGCGATATTCAGATTCCCGACCATCCGCTCGTGCGCGAAGTGATGCAGGATGTTCTGCAAGAGGCGATGGACCTTGAAGGACTTCTCGGAGTGCTTCGCCGAATTCAGGACGGCCGCATTCAATGTCTCGCTGTGGACACGCCGGTTCCGTCTCAATTTGCTCACGAGTTGATCAACGCAAATCCGTACGCATTCCTCGATGAGGCCGGCCTTGAAGAACGGCGTGCGCGCGCCGTAGCCCTCCATCGAGAGATTCCAGCGAGCGTTCGGGAGCATCCGGGAAAACTCGACCCCGCAGCCATTGCCACGATTCGCGCCGAGTGCTGGCCCGATATTCGCGATCATCATGAACTCCACGACTTGCTGATGAGCCTCATGATCATGCCGGCCTCCATGCTCGAGGACGATCGGTCCCGGCATTGGCTGGACTTTTCCAGGCGCCTTGAGATTGCCGGGCGTGCACAGCCAGTTCAACTCGGAGAAATGCATTGCTGGATCGCGACCGAGCGTCTTTCCCTTGTGACCGCACTTTGGACCGATCAATCGACGATGGATGCGATCCGTGAAGATACCCTTCGCCATTGCGTTCAGGGATGGATTCAGATCCTGGGACCTGTCACCGCCAATCAGTTTGCGATCCACTTCGCGCTCGATCCCAAGCTGATCTTCCGGGCATTCGTCGGCCTCGAATCGCAGGGCCTGTTGCTGCGAGGCGCGTTTGAACGTCCTGCTGTCTCCGAAGATTTCGAGATCGAGTGGTGCGAACGCCGCATTCTTCAGCGGATTCACAAATTGACCATTGGCAGACGGAGGCGGGAGATCGAACCGGTCTCACCTTCCACGTTCATGCAATGGCTCCTCGGATGGCAGCATCTTGCTCCGCAAACCCATCTGGCCGGAGAAGACGGACTCCTCGAAGCAATTGCGAAGCTCGAAGGTTTTGAAGCGCCGGCCGTCGAGTGGGAAAAGACGATCCTGCCGTCTCGTGTTGCGAATTACAATCCGCGCTGGCTTGACCAGCTGTGTCTGTCGGGCGTGGTTGGATGGGGCCGCGTTTCACCGCACCCTGCGTTCTACGACGGAAACGGAAACGGACCGCGGCGTGTCATTCCTACAAACTCCGCGCCCATCACTTTCTATCTACGCGACTCGGCCAGTTGGCTTGACTATGCACTGCGCGTTCAAAGGGTCGACGAATCAAAACTCGCTCAGGCTCTCACGCCCAATGCCCTGCATGTTTGGGAACTTCTGAAGAAAAGAGGAGCTTGCTTCGCCGAGGAGATGCAGAGGAGTCTCGGACTGAGTTCAATTGAGGTCCAGCACGCGTTGTGGGCGCTGGCTGCCGCTGGGCTTGCGGCTGCCGACGGATTCGATCAGCTTCGGGCGATGATCGATTCCGACCGCCGTCAGGCTGCGAATGCATCCTATCGCAAGGTGCGCAACGCGGCAGGCAGGTGGTCGTTGTTCCGATCCGATGCCCCAGTCCCGGCAGACACGATCGAACAGGCCCGTTACGACGATGTTTCGATCGAGTCTGCTGCGCGTACACTCCTCAATCGATACGGAGTCGTCTTCCGCGACCTAGTCGTTCTCGAATCGAATATTCCACCTTGGGGAGTCCTTCTGCGCATGCTGCGTCGACTTGAAGATCAAGGCCAGGTTCGCGGAGGCCGCTTCGTCAGCGGCTTTGGAGGAGAGCAGTTCGCGCTTCCTGAAGTTCTAGACAGCTTGCGTGCCGCGCGCAACCACGCCACCGCATGCGATCTGACCCTTGCGGGAGCCGACCCGCTCAATCTCATCGGAGTCCTCCTTCCGGGAGATCGAGTTCCCGCGGTGCCTGGCCGAACGTTCACCATCACGAGTGAGATGCTCGCCCTGCGGAGTTCAATGGATGCAGCACCGAAGGGGCGGCCCTCACGGCGCCCCACCCCGTTTCGACAGGGGGCTCTGGCGAGTCCTCCAGCAGAACCTCGGCAAGCCGAGCTGATATGAGCCGCTCTTGAACCGTCCCCTGGTTACCGCGCCAAGTCGACCCTGAGCGGCGTAACTCCTCTCGGCATTTGTTTACCGAGCCGGATTCGCCGTGCGTGCCAATCCGTTCCATTTCGCGGTCAGCTCTTTGTCTGAAAGCGCCTTGATAAAGACTCCGCCCACGACACTGCGCGCTTGAAAGCCGACCTGCTTCCCGGTTTTCGTGTCATACCAGTCGGTCAAAGGAACGCGGCTCGGGGTTTCGCCGATCCAGCGATAGATAGGATCTACCATCGCGTTGAACTGCTGTGGATTCGAGGCAAGCGTCGCAGTCCAGAGCGACCAGTCGAGCTTGGTGTAATCGGCGCGATTGTCGAGCGGGAGACCATAGGTGTTGATCTTGCCTAAGTAGAATGCGAGCTCCGCCTCACGGACTGACTTCGGGAAGAGGTTGTAGTCAAGAATCTGGTCCCATACCAGGTTGTATTTCTGACTCCAGGTATTAGGGCTGTTGAAAGCCAGCTTGTAGTGATCGCCCTCGCGCGCCATCTCGACCCACTTCCCTGCCATCGACTTCGCCGTGGCGCTGTAATCTTTCGCGACATCTTCGTGCCCGAGACGATGCGCAAGATTCGCATAGGCAGCGAGTGCTTCAATCGCCTTGATGGAGAGATTGGCATTGTGAGCGACGTGCCCCGCGAAGTCATCAGTAGTCAGCTGATTCTCAGGGTCCAGCCCCTTGTCCTTCAAATACTGCGCCCAACGGCTCAGCTGCGGCCAGAATCGCTCTGCGAGATGCGCGTCTCCTTCGGCCTGCGCAAGGGCATCGAGAAGGATGAGCATGTTGCCGCTCTCCTCCACCGGCATCTGATCCTCTTCGGTCTTTTCGCCGCCGCCATACACCTGCCCATTCGCCAACGGATACTGGCCGAGGTCGTGAGGCGCGAAGGGAAACTTCCAGCGCGCCAATGCAGAGTACTCGAGCACCGGCAGTAACTGAGCTTCAAGCAGCTTCGGCTGAAAGAAGAGAAAGAATGGGGCGGAGGGATAGAGCACGTCGACAGTGGCGATGCAGCCATTCGAGAAATTCTCCTTGGCAAACAACATCGGATCGCCGTTAATGTCGGCCACAAGCTTGTGCGCCGCGAGAGCCTGCCGATAGGCGAGGATCGCGATCGCTGCATAATGCTCCCCTCCGGCTCGGCTCAAATCGGCAGTCAGCTCCTTGTCGAATGCGTCGCCCCGTTGGTCGAGAGCGGAGTATTCCTCCTCCGCGGTATCGAGCATCTGCTCAACCGGCATCCCATCGCGCTGCCAGTAAGGACGCAGATTCCTCTCGAAATATTGAATGGCATAACCTTCGGTATACGACACCAGAATATGGCGCGAGACAACTTCCGCTCCCACCGATCCCAGGTCGAGCACAGCGGCAAGGTGCGGCGCGTTGCGATGCGCGAACTGCGGCATGCCCATTGCGTCGCTGACTGGCAGATCGCCCTTCTCGGCGAAGAGCTTTATCGTGTCCGCTGCAATCACAGTGCGCACGTTCTCGTCTTTGGGAGCCGCGAGATGGAAGTAGCCCCAGTCGATGCGCAGATTGTCGCCGGAGCGATTGAGAACGTTCTGGTCGCGCGAGCCCACTGACAGCACATTGAGCGAGGATGTCTGATTGCGAAACGCGACAACCTGCTCGCTGCGGTCATTGACTGCGATCAACGGATCTACATCCACGAGAATCGAAACACGATGAGACCCGCCGTCGGTCGCCTGCGCGCGCCAGGTCAGGTAAGTGACCGGTCGCGAAAGAAGATCAAGATCGTTCATCATCGCCGGCGTGAAAAACGTGAGCTCCACGGTCACCCCGTTCTGACGAAACCGGTAGCGCGTATGCGTTGGCGTAATCACGCTGCTCGTCTGCTCCATCGCCGGCGATTCTTCGGGATGAAGGCCCATCAGCCGATATGCTTTTCCGTCGATGCGCGCGATGCTGGCGATGGGCTGCGGCGTGCCCGTCCAATGCGTGGTGTCCGACCCGGCGAGCTGATCGGTCGTCGACCAGATGCTGAAATAGGGGTCATGCGTAATGAGCGGCGTCGCCGGGAGTCGCTGCGCCGGCACGGCAAGAGAGAGACCAAGGCCGCACACAGCAAAGAATGTCAAGAATCGGATTACGATCTTCAATTGGACTCCCCTGAAAAAACGGAAGCAGAGTTATGTGTGGATTTATCGAATCGCCGCGCCTATCTGACCTTTGATCCGCGCCGTCGGGTGGGCTCGCCCCTGAGGTTATGTGCCGCCGCTCAATGGGCCTTACCTAAGCCGATACGCGCCTTCCCCAGCTGTCTTGGGCTCGTAGCGGACGCCGCACAAACCGGCTCGAATGCGAGCTTGCGCAAGCGCTCCTTTGCCCTTTCTACAACGTAGCGTTTGCCCCCGATCGCCTGGAACGAGAAGGTGGCGTCGCGATCGCCATCAATTAACTTGACTCCCTCCATCGAAACATCCACCGCTTCTCCCGGCCACGGATTCTCCACGCTCACTTTGTGTGTCGCTCCAGCCTCAATCAATGCACCCATAACCTTGCCGTCCGACACTTCAACGTCGACCTTCGTCTTGCCGCGAACAAAAACGCTGCCGCGAAAATCCCATCCCGGAGGAATCGATGGCGCAATGCGAAGAAGGCCGTCGGAATCCTGCGCCAGCGACTCCTCAAGCGCGCAGGCCACGACGCCCACCTGTTCCACATAGAATTCGCTATGACTCGATCCCCAATACGCCAGGCCATTGGGCGCAAGCTGCGAATCTTGCGTGATCTTCGCCAGCATCACAGCCTCGTCTTTGGCCAGGTGCAAACGAGCTGCTTGAATCGGATCAGAGCTCCAATCCGCGACTCCCTGAAAAAGACGATGCTCAAACGTGCGCTGGGCGAGAGCAAACAGCGGCGAGGTATCTCCGATCAAGTCGTAGGGCCATACCGGCTCCAGGCCAATGTTTTCCACATTGTGATTCTCCGCGCCCGGCAGGTACGACTCCGCGATCATATCGTTGCCGTCCTTGTCGGCACCGGCCAATAAAAGCGTCCGCGGGTCGGCAAGCTGCGTGCGCGGAAAAGGCGGAATCCTGGGCAACGCCTCGTGCAGTTGCTGGCGCAGCTCCGCGTCCCGATCCAGTCTTTTCGACGCTTCGATTACAACAGGAAAGAGCACCATCTCCGCCGCGAGGTCAGTCGTCGAGTCGGTCACGTCCCATTGCGTTTCGTGCGCGTTGGTCGGGCCTGTGTGCAACAGTCCATCCGGCCCCGGCTTCTCAGAAGCGAGCAGAAACCGCGCCGACTCCCTCATCACCGGATAGTTCGTTTCGAGAAACGCGCGGTCCCCAGTGTGCAGGTATTCCTGCCACACCCACAGCGAAACCTCCGCGCCCGTCGAAAGCGTCCGCGCGTTGTAATACGGCTTGAAATTAGCATCGCAATCGCGTCCGATGCTCACCGGCTGCCAGTTCCCCTCATACTCGATACCCGCGCCATTGAATCGCATGGTCTCCGGAACACAGATGCCCGCGCGGCCCCCCATATTCTCACGCGTCCATCGCTCGATAGCCGGCAGGTTCTCACGATAAAGATTGAAATATGGATCGTTCAGTTCGGGCAAACCCGCGCCAAGATTGGCTGCCACCTGCATGCGCAGGTTCCAGTGCCAGAACGCAGACGGATCCCATTGGTGCGCATCGCGACTCGACGAAACCATGTCGGCCACGCCGGCCTGCGTTCCAGGATACTCGGTGCCCCGTTCCGCGGCCGCAACAAAAAGATAGACGTCGCGCAAATTCGCCATGTAGTTGCCCACGCCATCCGCGGATTTGACCTGGATCACGCCGGTGCGATTCCAATAGCGACGCCACCATGAACGATGCTCCTCCGCAGGCCTCGGCCCCAAAGCCTTTCGTGCGATTATGGCCCGATCCTGTTCCCCGTGATAATGGGGCGCGCCTACCAATACACGAAAATGCCCATCCGCGAAAGGCTTGAACGACAGGCGGATGACCAGCGGACCTTTCACCTCCGTGGTTACGTCGCGGCCCTCGGCTTTGATTGTGGCCAGAGAGCCAAACCGTCTTCCCGACCCTCCCGGATTCTTGTCGTCAAGCCAATCTTCTGAGAAGATTCCAATCTTTCCCGCCACTTCAGCGCGCGGCGTGCGCGGCTTCCATAGCCGGAGCTCCGCAGTCTGCATTTGCTCGGGATGTGCTCCCTTCACATCGATCACAAGGGTGTCCGATTGCGCTTCGACAAAAACCGTTGCCGACATGCCCCCGCCGCTCTCCACAAATTCTTCGTCGTAGAGATTCAGCCTGCCCGCATAGTCCGCCGCATGTGTGAGCGCTGAGAGCCCCGGGAGAACGACCTGCCCCGCCGCAAGACGCCCCGGCAATGTATCGGAGCGATTCAACTGTGCCGTGAGACCTTCGGCAGACCAGACAGCAGCCCCCAGCCTTCCATTGCCGAGCGGCATCGCCTCGCTCAAGTCTTCGTTTGGCCTCTCCAGAACAATCGAAGAACTCTCGATCACTCGTTGCACATCGACGTGAAAAATACCGTCGCGGATGGCCGTGGTTGTCTGCGTTGCCGCCGAGAGCTGCATGCCGAGAAAGAAGACCGCGATTTCTACCCTGCTCAAGATTGTCATGTTCGTTCTCGGATCAGGATACTGCCCGAGTGCACTCGAACGGCTCCCGCCTGCGGACCCTCGCGACTACTTCGTTCCGGCTGTCGCGCCTGCGACAATATCTCTGCGCCTGCCCCACCCCTCGGAGCTCAACCTATGCCCGGCCAAGCCACTACCAATCCTCCCGCAAAGCCCGAATCCCTCCACCTCAGTGATCGCTTCACACGCGCCATCGACTATGCACGCACCCTCCACATCGAGCGCCGCAAGGGCTCCGATATCCCCTTCATTGCGCACTTACTCGGCGTCGCCTCGCTGGTGATGGGTGAAGCAGGACACGTTCCATTTCCGGTCACCGAGGACATGGTCATCGCGGCCCTCTTGCACGACTCGGTCGAAGACCACGGCGGCGCAACCCGTCTCCACGACGTCTCCCATAACTTCGGCCGTAATGTCGCCCGCATGGTCGAAGGCCTCAGCGATACCGTCGTTGAAGACCCAAACCAGAAAGAGCCATGGGAGGAGCGCAAGCAAAAGTACCTGCACCACCTTCGCAGCCAGCCCGCCGATGTCCAGCTCATTTCTGCCGCCGACAAGCTCTACAACGCGCGCACCATCCTCGACGATTACCGGAAGATCGGCTCCGAGGTGTGGAAACGCTTCAAGCGCGGCCGCGACCTGCAACTCTGGTATTTCCGCGAACTCCTCACCATCTTCAACTCCTCTGGGACCAACCGCATCGTCGAAGAGTTCGACCGGGTGGTGGCCGCACTCAAACGCATCTCCGCCGACGAGTCCAAAACCCCTGATCCGCCTCAGCCCAAACCCCGAACGCGTTGATCATCCCGAACCATCCGATCGACTCGATGGTGTACCCCCAGTAACCCACGATTTCCCCCCTCCACCCACCCTTCGGGTATCATTGCGTCTATAGATTGTGGTGGCTCTGCCCCCTTGGAGCCTCACGGATGGTGTCTGTGTCACGAACCTTTCAACGTATCGTTTTTGGCTTGGCCGCAACTGTCTTTGCTGCCCTCGGTCTCGGCTTTGTCCTTGGCCAGGTAGGCTTTTTTGGCGTACACGCCGGCGGCGACGAAGACGGCGCTTACCGGCAAATGCACGTTTATGCTGAAGTCCTCAAACGCATCCAGAGCGACTACGTCACGGTTCCCGATATCAGCAACGTGACTACCGGCGCGCTGCACGGTCTTCTCGAATCCCTCGACGCCGACTCGAGCTACCTAAGCGCTTCTGAATACAAGATTTACAAAGACCGCCCCGATTCTGGCGTGGCCCAGATCGGCGTCACGGTTTCCAAGCGCTTCGGCTATGCCACCATCGTCAGCGTCACGCCCGGCTCTCCTGCCGACCACGAGCATCTGGCGGATGGCGATGTCATTGAATCCATTGGCGACCAATCCACGCGCGAGCTCTCCCTTGCCGTCATCCGCATGGTCCTTGAGGGGAAGCCCGGATCGACCGTTACGCTCTCCGTGGTTCGCCCCCGCAAACCGGACCCCGACAAGCTGACACTCGCACGTACCATCACGCCGTCGCCCTCGCTCAGCGAGCAGCAATATGACAGCGCCACCATCCTTTATTTGAAGCCCGGAATTCTTACCGCCCAGCGCGTTGACGAAATCGCCTCAAAACTCAAAGGAGCGGGGAAGAGCCGCAAAATCCTCCTCGACCTCCGCGACTGCTCGGTGGGCAATGCCGCCGACGGGTTGCGCCTCGCCAATTTCTTCATCAACCAGGGCACCCTGGCCACGCTTGAAGGACAGAAATTTACGGCCCAGACGTTTGCCGCCGATCCCTCCAAGTACATCACGGGTGCGCCCCTGGCCGTGCTCATCAATCGCGGGACCTACGGCGCTGCTGAGTTGACCGCCGACGCGATCGAAGGCGCCAAGCGCGGCGATGTCGTGGGCGAGCGCACCTTTGGCGAAGGATCCGTGCAAAAGACCATCGAACTGCCCGACGGCGGCGCCCTGATGCTCACGGTCGCCAAGTATGAAGGCCCCGACGGCAAAAAAATTCAAGACGATGCGGTCACTCCGACCGTGCTTGTGGGTCAGGCTTCCGACGACGAATTTGAGGAAGGCAATCCTGCCCAAAAGGGCGATGAGCCGCTCAACAAAGCCCTTGAATTGCTCAAAGCCAAAAACGGATAAATAGAATCACCTTCCCGATCTTGCAGCGATAGGTACGGGCGACACTTCGGCGCCGCCCGCTTCGCACGAACCGTGCTAGCCTTGAACTGCCGGAGTTTGCTGATTTCCCTATTAGGTCGACAGTCTCCCTTGGCTTGCTTTTCCCCGAACACCGCGTGCGGTTCAGCATGTGCAGATCGGGGCTTATTTCGCATGTCGACAGCAGCAAAATGGGCGCTGGCACGGTCGGCCCGGGGGCGTGAATCCAGAATTCGCTCTCGGCACATCGCCGCCGCACGTTGGCGGGATGCCCATGAGGCCTGAAGCTTTTGGCTGCCACTTCCAAGCCATCGTATGCTCCCCGCGGTCTGGGCCGCTACCACAAGCTTGACCCGGAACCGGCGCCCACCGTGCGCCATTACAAGCTCGCAGGCAAGGTCGCGTTTCTCACCCTCCTCTTTCTGGCCGTCGTCACCGGTTCGTTTTCGGGCTTGATCCTCGTCTATTCAGTCGACCTGCCCCAGATCAACGATCTCGAACACTACCGCCCGTCGACCACCACCGATCTCTACGACCGCAATGGACATATCATCGGCTCTTTCGCGCTGCAACGCCGCAGCGTCGTGAACTACGACGACTTTGCCCCTGTTTTGCGCCAGGCCGTCATCTCCATCGAGGACAAGAACTTTGAGTCCCACTGGGGCATCAACGTATTTCGCATCGCAGGCGCATTGATCCACGATCTGCGTTCGCATGGCCGCGCGCAGGGCGCCTCCACGCTCACTATGCAGCTGGCACGCAACCTGTTTCTCTCCTCCGAGCGCACCGCGACCCGCAAGCTGCAGGAAGCCTACCTCGCCATCCAAATCGAGCGCGCGTTTACCAAGGAGCAGATCTTCACCCTTTACGGTAACCAGATCTATCTTGGCAGCGGTATGTATGGCTTCGAAGCGGCTTCGGAGTTCTACTTCTCCAAGCACGCAAAGAACCTCACATTGCCTGAAGCCGCTCTGCTCGCCGGCCTGCCCAAGGGACCCGCCGCTTACTCGCCGGTCCTGAATCCCGAAAAGGCCCTCCGCCGTCGCAACCTGGTCCTCAGCGAGATGGAGTCCGACGGCGTCATCCCGCACCAGCAGGCAGAAGCCGCACGGGAGTCTCCGCTCGGCCTCAAGATCTCGCAACCCGACGCTTCGGTCGCTCCGTGGTTTCAGGAAGAAGTGCGTCGCGAGCTCGAAAAGCGCTTTGGCACAGATGAAGTCCACGAAGCCGGCTTGCGCGTCGAAACCACGCTGGACCTGAACCTGCAGCAGACGGCCAACCGTGCAGTCAACGACGGCCTAGCCGCCTACGAGCGCCGCCATGGCTGGAAAGGCAAGCTTGACAACGTTCTCGCCGATGGCCAGTCTCTCGATGCCTACAAGAATCCTGACTGGGCTTTCCCCAGCAATGCAGGCGACTACGTCCACGCGCTCGTCACCAACGCGAGCGCCCAGGAGATTCAAGCGCGCATCGGCGACAAGCAAGTCATTCTGATGCCCGCCGATTGGGAGTGGACCGGCGTCCGCTCCGGCAGTGCCCTCGTCAAGCCCGGCGACATCATCTACGTGCATCTAGCCGATTCCCCCGGCGTCGATACGCAGCGCGCCACGCTAGAGCAGGACTCCGGCGCGCAGGGTTCGCTCTTCGCCATGGACAATACCAGCGGCGACGTGCTCGCCATGGTGGGCGGCCGCGACTTCGCCCTTTCGCAATACAATCGCGCCACCCAGGCCGAACGCCAGACCGGATCAAGCTTCAAGCCCTACGTCTACACCACCGCCATAGAAGACGGCGTAAAGCCCACCGACATCATCGTGGACGCGCCGGTCAGCTTCGGCAGCTACACCCCCCACAACTACGAAAACGACTTCAAAGGGCCGATGACTATCGCCAATGCCTTTGCGGAGTCGCGCAACATTCCCGCCGTCAAGCTAGCGGCGCGCGTCGGCATTCACAAGGTCATCGATACGGTGCACCGCTTCGGCGTCACGTCCGACATTCCTGCCTACCTGCCCGTGGCACTCGGCGCTGCAGAGATCACACTCGAGCAGCAGGTCGACTCCTACTCCGTCTTCCCCAACGACGGCATCCGCGTCACCCCGCGCCTCATTCGCAAAGTCTCGAACTACGATGGCACCACTCTGTGGCAGGATCGCCCCGAGATCAGCGAGGTCATCCATTCCCAAACCGCACGTTCCATGATGACCCTCTTCCGCGCCGTCACCGATCACGGCACCGGCGCAGCGGTCGCTGCGCTCAACCATCCTCTCGGCGGCAAGACCGGCACCACCAGCGACTTTACCGACGCGTGGTTCCTCGGCTTTTCGCCTTCTGTCACCTGCGGCGTCTGGGTTGGCTACGACAGCCGCGAATCGCTGGGTGAAAAAGAAACCGGTGCGCGCGCCGCCCTGCCCATCTGGATCCCCTTCATGCGCGCGGCCATCGCGGGCAAGGATGATGAACAGTTCATCGCCGATCAGGACGATACCCTCGATCGCGCCTCAACCGAGCCTAGCGGTAAGACGCATCCGCCGCTGCCCATCGCGCACGCGCCCAACCGGCCGCAGCCCTTATCGTTTGCCGTCCGCCCTGCGATGGTCTCCGCGCCCCCAGGCCCGGCGATGAAGAACGCAGCGCTCAGGCAACCGCGTGCAGCCGGAAATACCGCCGCGCGCGTGTCACGTCCTTGAGGATTTGTGCCTTCAATGCTTCAGGCGAAGGCCACTCGATCTCCCCGCGCAGCCGCAGCAGAAACTCTAAATCCAACGGCGTTTCTTCGTTCAGATCTACCGGCTCAAAATTCAGGATGTGCGTCTCCACGCTGAAGCCGGCGCCTTCGAACGTCGGACGATTGCCCACGTTCGTCACAGCCTCAAAGCAGCGCGCACCGATCGTCAGCCGCGTCACATAAACGCCGAACGACGGCAGCAGTTCCGTATACGGCGCCAGGTTCACGGTTGGCACCAGCAGCCGCGTCCCCACGCCGCGCCCGCGCGCCTGTGTCGAGCGCACGCAAAACGGGCGTCCCAGCATCCATCGTGCCCGCTTCACATCGCCGGCTGCAACCAGCGCACGCACCGCTGAGCTTGAAACGTCCAGCCCATGGACACGCACCGCGCGATGCAGGTGTACCGCAAATCCAAGCTCGCTGCCGAACGCATCCAGTTCCTTCACGCCCGCTTCGGCGCGACAGCCAAAACGAAAATTCCCGCCCTCGTGCACCGCCGTGACCCCCAGGCGCTTGACCAGCACATTCTCCGCAAACGCGCGAGCCCGCATGTTTGCGAGCGCCGCATCGAACCTCAGCACCAGCACCGCATCCACGCCCGTCTCTCTCAGAAGCCGCAGCCGTTCCGGAATCGGCGTCAGCAGCTTCGGCGCCATCGCCGGGCGCAAGAACCGCTCCGGATGTGGATTGAACGTGATCGCCAGCGAGCGCATTCCTCTCTGTCGGGCTTCTTCCCCAACCGACGACAGAATCTCGCGATGCCCTCGATGCACACCATCGAAGTTGCCGATCGCGGCAACCGTCGGACCAAAGTCTGCGGGGATCTCCGCGAGAGACCGGTAAACCGACACCACGATTCGTTCGCTCATAGGGTCGCGGGGAAGATCAGCCCGTCGTAGGCGAGGGCCATGCCGGCAGGCAGCGCATGGTTAGTTTCAGCGTGGCCCAGGTCATGCGCAATGTGCGTGAACCAGGTTTGGCGCGCACCGATGCGGCGCGCCCACTCGACAGCCTGCTCCAGCGTCGCGTGGCTGGGATGCGGTTTATGACGCAGCGCCGAAAGAACCACCGTGTCCAAGCCTTCCATCAGCGCAAAGCTCTCTTCTGGAATCGTACTTACGTCCGTCAGATATGCCACGCGCCCGAAGCGAAACCCCACAATGCCGATTTGTCCGTGTCGGACCGGAATCGGAAGAATCTCCACGCCGTGCACACAAACCTTTCCGTTCAGCGGTTCCACGCGCACCCGTGCCCGCGTGGGATACGTCGCCATCGGCGATAGAGTGTAGTCGAAAACTTTGCCCAGAGTCTGGGCCGTCTCTTCGGTTGCGTGCAGCGGAATCAGCCCACCCTCCCGTGCCACCGGGAAGCTCAGCGGCCGCAGATCGTCCAGGCCCAGGATGTGGTCGGCATGCCCATGGGTATAGAAGACGGCGTCCACGCGGCTCAATCCGGCTCGCAACGCCTGCTCGCGAAAATCGGGCCCCGTGTCGATCACGATCACCCGCTCGCGCCCCGACTCCTGCCAGCGAAGCAGCAACGAAGGCCGCAGCCGCCGATCGTGCGGATCCGCCGAAACACACACGGCGCAACTGCATCCCAACGTCGGAACCCCCATCGAGGTTCCGGTGCCGAGAAATGTGACCATGCCCTCCATGAACGCAGGCTTTAGCGCTTGGCCGGCGGGGGCGGCGCGGGAACCCCTTGCAGCGTGATCATGTTCGTCAATTCCAGGAACGCCATGCGCACTTCGAAGAGAACGGTCTCGAGCGTACGCTCTTCCACCGAGTTCAGGTTGCCCTTCGTCTTTTCGGCCAGAACGCCAAGCAGATCGATCGTCTGCCTTGCGCCCATGATGTCCACCCGCGGGCGCTGCCCTTCCTGCGTCCCGGCTCCCATCTGGATCATGGCTGAAAGATAGAGCTGTTGCACCAGGTTCTCGAACCCCACAGGCGGTTGCGCGCCCACGCCGGGATTCTGCGCGCGCACCAGGTCTTCGAGCCGCTGTGCCGATGCATCGTACGCGCTCTTCTGCTCACGGCTCTCTGCAGCGGTGGGCGCCGGCGGTAAATCGGGAATCTGCTCGTCTTCCGGCGCCGCAACTGCCGGCTTCTCCGGCTTCTTCTCCGCCGTGTTCTCCGCGATCACCAGCCGCGGCCCCGCGGCGGGCTCGGTGGGGCCCGTGTCGCGCTTCGGCTGCTCCTGCGCGTGTTCTTTTTCCTCATCGGCCTTGATCTTGCGGCGATCGATGACTTCGAATTTAGGCGTGTCGCTCATGAGTCTCTTGTTCCCATCCAAATCAAAATGTCGGCGGTGCAGTAAGAATACGAGCCGTCCCTGTGCCCGTTTCCGCACGATAGGTCAGCGCTTCGTTCTTCAATTCCGCTTCCTCGCGGATCATTCCCAGGGCAAACGTACGGCTCCTCCCCTTCAATGGCAGTGACGCCGCGCTCGTGATCGTTCCCGCCTGCGCATCTCCCAGTATCAACTCTGCACCTGCAGCGGGCGCCGGCCCTTCGAGTTCAAACGAGCGCAGATGCCGATGCACTTTGCCGCGTGAGCGAATCCGCTCCACAATCTCCTGCCCCAGGTAGCATCCCTTGCTGAAGTGCAGTGCCCGCATCTGCGATGTCTCCTGCGGCAAATCGCGCTCCGCAATGTCCACACCGTATGTCGGAATCCCTTCGGCAATCCGGAATGCCTCGAGCGCAGTCGAGCCTACCGAAACCGCGCCTCCGGTCCGCAGGCACGACCATAACTTACCTAGTCCCGCCGCCGGCAGAAAGAATTCGTAGTGCGCGCCGAGCGTGCCATGGCTGCGCACAATCCGAAGCTGCCAGCCATTCCACTCCACGGCCGTTCCCGTCATCGCTTCATTCAATGTCGGCAGACCCACCCGCTCCAGCACTTCGCCGGCCTTGGGACCGGTCAGGCCCACCGCCGTCTCCGGCGTCTCCTGGCCAAGCACAACCAGTTCCACATCATCCATGATGATGAAGTGTTCCAGATGAGCCATCAGCCGCGTGTACTGGTCTGCGGCAATCTCCAGTTCCAGCGCCTCGCCCTCCCGCCAGGTCGTAATGTCTCCCTGGATCCGGCCCTGTGCATTCAAGACCAGGTTCCATGCACCCCCGCTCGGTCCGAGATCGTTTACCGTATTCGATACCATGCCGCTCAACCACCGGAATCGGTCTTCTCCGCGCACCGCCACGCGCCGCATCCAACCCAGGTCGTGCACCGCCGCGCCCGATACCAGTGCCTCTGTTTCCGTCGCTGGCGCGTCCAACTCTCGAATGGTCTGTACGCATCGATACTCGACAAGCTGCGGTGGCTTCGCGCTCGCCGTCAAGAGCGCGGCAAGCGGCGTCGTGGGAGCGGTAATTACAGTAGCCGACTCGGTCATTGGGGGGTTTTTCTCGCGTTCAGGCGTGACTTTTCTGTTCCAGGATGCGCGTCAAGCTGCATCCTGATTATAGCCTTGAGATGAGATACACTCGAACGCCCCAGGAATACCGCCCTTCCCTCGCAATAACCTGACCAGGAGGTCAATCGTGGCGCAAAAATGCTGGTTTATCTGGACCTTAGCACTCACCCTCTGTCTGGCTGCAGGTTCGGGTCAAGCTCAGCAAACCTCCGCGCCCGCACCGGCCGCTCCGCCCTCGCCAGCAAAACCTCAGGCGCCATCCGACAAGCCATCCGACAAAGATAACGCCAAGGGCGAAACCCGCATCACTCCCGACCAGGCCAAGCAGCTCTTCTCCTACGTTGACCAGTTCCTAAAATTCTCCTCCGACGAGACCGGCCTGCCCATCAAAAGCGACGTCAAGCGCCAGCTCACCACGCGGGCCGCAGTCGAAAGCTATTTGCGCGAAAAGTTCGATGAAGATGAAGGCGCCAAGCGCATGCAACGCAGCGAAATCGTTCTCAAGAAATTCGGCCTCCTCGATCGCGACTTTGATCTCAAGCCGTTTCTGTTGTCGCTGCTCAAAGAGCAGATCGAGGCTTATTACGATCCGAAATCGAAAACCGTCAACCTTCTCGACTGGGTCGATGTCGACGAACAGAAACCGGTCCTCGCCCACGAGCTGACCCATGCCCTCCAGGACCAGCGCGTCGATCTCGACAAGTGGAGCGATCAAACGCCACCCGATGTTTCCACCGATACCGGCGACGACGCAGCCCACATCGCCAAGGACGAGCTCGACACCGCACGCGAGGCAGTCACCGAAGGCCAGGCCATGGCCGTGATGATGGACAGCCTGCTCAAGCCGATGGGCCACAGCCTGCTCAAAGATCCTGAAGTGGTCGAAGCCCTCAAAGAACAAATGACGGGCACGGGCGATTCCCCCGTTCTCGCCCGCGCTCCGCTGCTGCTCTCTGAGTCCATGATGTTTCCTTACCGCGAAGGCCTCAGCTTCGAGCAGGATGTCTGGATGGATAAGGGACAGAATGCCGCGTTTGCCGGTGCTCTCGACCATCCGCCCACATCCAGCTGGGAGATCATGAATCCGCGCGCGTATGAAAAAGGGCAGATGCCTCCGGTTCCGCTACTCCCCAACATTCATCCCCTCGTCGACACAGCGTACCGCCCCTACGACATCGGCCAGGTCGGCCAGCTCGACGTGCACATCCTCACCGGCATCTTCGGCGGAGAAGGTGCGGCCCGCGACCTCACGCCTGCCTGGGACGGCGGCATCTATTGGGCCGGCCAGTTGCGGAATGCAACGCCTGTCGAACAAGCCTCCACAAAATCCGTCGCTCTGCTCTATCTCTCGATTTGGAAATCCAGCGCCTCCGCCGCGGCATTCGCCCGCCTTTACGAAGACGAGCTCGGCCGCCAATACTCCGGCGTCAAACTGCAGTCTTCTTCTCAGACGACCGATATGCCTGCTTCCGACGAGCAGGTCTATACCACCAGTGAAGGGCCCATGGTCATCACCACGCGCGGCAAGTCAGTTTTTGTGGCCGAAAGTTTTGACCTTCCCCTCGCGCGCCAGCTCACCACGCTCATCCTCAACGCACAAGGAGCCGGGGAAATGAAGCTGGCCGCCACGCCTCGCCCGCGGTTCGTTCCACCACCCTCCTTCCGTCCTGTCGCGTTCGACAACGGTCAAAAACGGGCAGCGGTCTCTCGGGCGTCCGCACCGGTTCCCGACAAGCTCCTCACCGGAAGCCTGGTGCGTTTCCTCTCCGATTGCGGAGTGATGAAATTCGCCGTCGACGCGTCGATCCAATCGGTGAAATAGGCGACGCTGCGATCGACATTTGCAGCGATTATTGCGTCCCGCGCGCAGAGCCTTTGTTCACCAGGTATTGGTCCACAAGCTCTGCCACCAGCACCGCGGTCGGCACAGAAACCAATGCTCCCACCACGCCGGCCAGCGAAGAGCCCAGCAGCAACGCCACCAGAATCGCCAATCCAGGCAGCCCAACCCGGCTCTTCATGATGCGTGGCACGAGAAGCGAATTCTCAACCTGCAGGTAGATCGCAAAGAAGATCGCAACCCCCAGCACGCGGCCCCACGAGTCAATTGCCGCCACCAGGAGTGCAAGCACAATACTGACTGTTGCCCCGATGATGGGAATGACATTCAGCATCCCCGCCAGCGCTCCGAGGGCATAGGCGTAGCGAACACCCAGGATGAGGTACACGATCGTGCTCGATATGCCCAGAATCAGCATCAGGCTTCCCTGCCCCAGCAGCCACTTGCCCATGCGGACCTCGGCTCGCTGCAGCGTCAGATCGAGGCGTTCGCGGTTCTGCGGCGGGAAAAACGAGAGGAACCAGCGATACGCGTGATCGCCCTCGAGAATGAAATAGACGGTCAGAATGACGCCCATCACGACTGAAAACAGCTTGCCTGCCCAGTCTTTGATCGAGATCAGCGTCTGGGTCGCCGCGCCGCTCACCACGTCCTGCACGTGCGCGATCACGTCGTTGGGATGAATCCGATCGGCAAACGGAATCTGCCGTACGCGATCGAGAAGGGCCAGCGTTCGCGACGGCACTTCTTTCGAAAACTCCTGCAGGTCGTGAATCACCGGCGGCAGCGCCGCAAATCCAAAGGCCACCAGGATGCCCACGATCGCCAGGGGCAATACCAGCACCGCGATGCCCTTGAAGGGCCGCCATTTCCCCAACTGTACCTTCGAGACGGCCTGCACAACCGGCGCGAAGACCACCGCGAACAGAGCACTCACATACAGCACCACCAGCACATCGCGCAGCTGCCACGCCAGGTAGCACGCCAACCCCAGCGCAAAAACGAAGACGATGTCGCCGCGCAGGCTGCGGCCTTGAGCGTTGGTGTCGATCATCCGTTGAGTGTCCCTGAAGTCAAACGCACGATCCGCCTGGCCCGCTGCCTACTTGTCGCCGCTCAAAATCGAGCCCATAATCCCGCCCAGCAGTGCGCCGCCCGCCGCCGGAGCCACTTGCCGGCTCTCCCCGCGCGGTAGATATTCACTGATCTGATGCGCCAGGCGCGAAATAGGCAGTGTCTGCAGCCAGACTGTCCCCGGCCCCACAAGCACCGCAAGGAACAGGCCATCCCCGCCGAAAATCATGTTCCTGATCCCCGGAACCGTCGTGATCTGGAAGTTCACCGACGACTGAAACGCGCCCACATGGCCCGGATGCACGCGCAGCATCTCACCCGGCGCCAGGTTCTTCACAATCAGCTCGCCCGACAATTCCAGCCACGCCATGCCCGCGCCGCCCAGCTTCTGCAGCAGGAATCCGTCGCCGCCAAAAATACCGGCGCCCAGCGATTGCTGAAATCCCACGCCGATTGTCACCTGGTCCGTCGCGCACAGGAATCCGTGCCGGTGGATCAGGTACTCCTGCCCCGGCCCCACCTGCACCGGCACAATGTGCCCCGGCACCTTGGTGGCAAACGATACCTCGCCGGGATACTGGTAGGCGCGGTATTCCGTCATGAAGATGCTTCCGCCGCCGGCCACGCGCTTCAGCACGCCGAACAGCCCACCGCCTCCGCCCATCTGCGTGTGCGTCGTCATCTGGATCGAAGCTGTCATCCACGAAAGTTCGCCGCTCTCTGAAAACACGCTCTCGTTCGGATCAAGCTGAATATCCAGCACCGGCATCGTGGTGCCTTGAATCCGGGACTGCATACGGGGAATCCTCCTGTTTTCGGCAGTGTACTAGGTGGCTTCGAGCATCTCTACAGAAATCCTCGCCATCCGCGTTCATCACAATCTGCAAAACGCAATCTGCAAATCGGATTTCCGTTTTCATGCGCTCACCACGTGTCAAACGCAATCCGGGCCTCGCCGGTTCCATCCCGATGCAAAACCGAGTGCTTTTTGAAGCGCTGGTCGTCGCGCTTCGGAAAGTCGTTGCGGAAATGCGCGCCACGGCTCTCCGTCCGGGCCAGCGCCGAAACCAGAATCGCGTGAGCCACCGTGCACAACGCTTGCGCCTCCACCACTCTGCGCCTCGTCTTCCCCCGTTCCGCAAACCGCGCGAACGCGCAATCGCATTCACCCAGCGTCCGCAGCCCCTCGCGCAATGACCCCTCCTCGCGGAGCAGACCCGCATGCATCCACATCGAGCCCTGCAGCCTGGCGATTCCAGCCTCAACATCTATTTCATCGGTCGTCCCAGCCGCTGTGTTCATTGCGGGCGCGTCCTCCGTCTCAAACCCCAGCCCATCTTCCAGCATCGCTTGCGCCGCCCGCGCCCCAAACACCAGCCCCTCCAGCAGCGAATTCGACGCCAGCCGGTTCGCCCCATGCACTCCGGTACACGCTGCCTCGCCCGCTGCATAGAGCCCGCGCAAGCTCGTCCGTCCATGCAGATCGGTGCGGATTCCGCCCATCAGGTAGTGCGCCGCCGGCCGCACCGGGATCAGGTCCCGCTGCAGATCGAGCCCGTATTTCGCCAGAAACGCGCTGATCCCCGGAAAGCGCTTGTGCAGATCGATGCCTGTCACATGCCGCATATCGAGATGCACCACGCGCGTCTCGTCAGGCCGTTCCCCCATTCCCTCCCGCGTAATGGCCCGCGCCACCACATCGCGCGGAGCCAACTCCAGCAGCGCATGATACCGCTCCATGAACCGTTCGCCGGCTTCGTTGCGGAGATAGGCCCCCTCGCCGCGCAAGGCCTCCGACAGCAGAAACCGCGGCGCCCCAGCCATCGAAAACGCGGTGGGATGAAACTGGTAGAACTCCATGTCCGCCAGCTCCGCGCCCGCGGTCGCCGCCAACGCAATCCCATCGCCCGTGGCCACCGCCGGATTCGTCGTGTCGCTGTATACCTGCCCGGCCCCGCCTGCCGCAATCAGCACGCCCCTGGCATGAATCCGCGCCATGCGATGGTCGCGATCCAGTAGATCGGCGCCAATCACGCGCCCATCGCGCACCACCAGTCCCGTCACAATGGTCCATTCCGCGAAGCGAATGTTCTTGTGCCCGTGCGCAAACGCCGCCAGCGACCGGCTGATCTCCGCTCCCGTCGCGTCGCCATTGGCATGCAGAATGCGCGGCTGCGAATGCGCGGCCTCCCGCGTCCGCACCAGCGCTCCATCCTTGCGATCGAAGCGCGTGCCCCACGCAATCAGTTCATCCACCCGCTGCGGGCCTTCTTCTACCAGCACCGCTGCCGCAGGCTTGTAGACCAGCCCGTCTCCCGCGCCCACCGTGTCTTGCAAGTGCAGCGCAACGTCTTCGTCGCCCTCCATCGCCACTGCAATGCCGCCCTGCGCGTAGTGCGTGTTCGACTCCGCGACTGCCTCTTTCGTGACCACCAGGACCTCGCCGTGATCCGCAAGCTCCACCGCGGCCCGCAGCCCCGCCACCCCCGCTCCCACCACCAGAAAATCAACGCGCGACGATAGAGTCATAACCTTCGAGGCTATCACTGCGTATCCCCACCGGCCGCTCCTGCGATGGCAAAACCACCCCAGACCGCACAACTCCCCGATCGCAACCAAGTCCCCTCTTCACGACACGCGAGGACCAGCCGCGCTAAAATCGACGGCAAACTACCGCCCTTGGGAGATTCCAGGCATGATTGTGCGCGAACGAAGAAGCAGGCCCGCTCCCTGGCGCCATCGGGTGCAATCCTCGTCGCACCCATGGGTGCGTCCATTTCTCGCTCTCGAGTGGATTTGGGAGTGGGTAGCCTTCGTCCTGAGCAACTGGACTTTCCTCGAAGTTCTCGAGTACCTGGGTTCCTTCTCCGTTCTGGTCGCGGTAATCTTTTACTTTTCCGAATCCGGCGATCGCGTCAAGCTGCGTCACTACCAGGCTTGGCAGGTCATCAATACAGCCCAGGGCAAGGGCGGCAGTGGAGGCAGAATCGAGGCTCTGCAGGAACTGAATGAAGACAAGGTGCCTCTCGTCGGAGTCGACGTCTCTTCCGCTTTTCTCCAGGGAATCCATCTGCGCCGGGCCAATCTGCTGCGCGCCAATTTCAGCGAGGCCGACCTGCGCAACAGTGACTTGAGCGATTGCAACTTCACCCTGGCCGATCTCAGCTCCGCCAACTTTCGCGGCGCTCGGCTCGATCGCGCCATTCTCTCCCAAACCGACCTGCGCAACGCTGATCTGAATGGCAGCAGCCTTGTCGGGGCCGATCTCTCCGGAGCCGTGCTCGACGACGTCGACCTACGCTCTACCGATCTGGCCAACATCCACTGGAACCAGCTCAAGAGCATTGCCCGCGCCAATATCGCCGCAGTGCGCAACGCGCCACCCGGATTTCTTGAGTGGGCCATGAAGAACGGCGCAGTCACCCAGCCCGACGCAACGAACTAGCCGCAGCTCAGCTCATCGCCAGCTGGCCAATCTGGTATTCGCAGGCGTGCCCCGTCGGCGACTCAGAGATGCGCACGCGCAGCTTCCCATGCGAGTCGCACGAATATTCCTCGCGCACCGTCAGCCCGTTGGGAATCGTCAGGGCTTCCACCGGCTCCGTCGCCAGACTCGGCCGCCCCCACAGCTGTGGATCGAAGGGAAACTGAATCTGCTCCCAGTTCGTGATCTCGCCGACGGGCTGGCCCTGCTCATTCAACTGCGAACATTCCAGGTACCGGAAATGCCCGATGTTGTGTGCTGGCTGGTATGTGCGCTCCAGGCGCAGCGGCGGCTCGTTCGCTGCAGGCAGCCGCGCCCCCCGCGGAAAAATCAGGTCGAAAATGATGGTGCCGCCTGAGTCCGCTTCCCGCCAAATCCCAAAGTTGTGCGTGAACTGATCGTGCAGCTGGCCTGCCTCCGCCGCGGCGCGAATCGCCAATCCCACCGCGCTCGCCGAGCGCATATAGGCCGACCGCCGCACTTTGCGTCCAAAAGTCTCGCGCAGCACGCGCGCCACCGCGGGAAGTTCCGACCCGCCGCCCGTCACATAGAGCGTGTCGAGCTGACCATCGCTGTGCTTGGCAAGAAGGTCTTCCACCATCTTCCGTGTCGCCTCAATCAGCGGCCGGCAACGCTCATAGTACACATCCACCGGGATCGTTACTTCCTTCAATCCCGGGCGCACACGCTCAAAATCGATCGTCACCCTGCGCGTGTTCGGATTCAGCGATTCTTTCTTCTCGCGGCACTCGTCGAGAAGCCGCCTGCGTTCAAACGGCGTAAACGGCGGATGCGGCGTCCCGATCACCATCGCAATGTGTGCCAGGATTTCGTCGAAATCGTCGCCTCCCAGGTCCGGGATCCCGTCCGACGCCTCCACGATGTTCTCGCCCTCGCGCAGCGTCACCAGCGATACATCGAACGTGCCGCCTCCCAGGTCATAGACCAGCAAACCGCTCCCAGCCTTCTCCCGGCGATCCTCACTGCTGCGATAGCTGAACTCGATCGCCGCAGCCGATGGCTCGTTCACCACGCCCAGCACCTTGAATCCCGCGCTCTGCGCCGCCTCTTCGGTCAAAAAACGCTGATTGCTGTGTGCATTTGCCGGAACGCCCATCATGGCTTCCAGCATTTCGTCCGGCTCCGCCCCAAGATTCGAGTGCTCCAGCAATTGGGTGCGCAACGCGCCCATCATCTCTGCCATCAGCGTGCGCAACGGCACCTGCTCGCCCGCCACATCCAGCAGCGTGTGCGGACCTGCCGTGCGCAGCGCGCGCTTCAACGACCGCAGCACCGTCCAGCTTTCCTGGTCCTGGACAGCGATTGCCTCCCAGCCATACAGGCGAGTTCTCCCCTTTGCCGCCACCACGGGAGGAAACCAATCCCGGGTTTGCCCATCGGGTGCTTCAAAATGCACCAACGGATAATTGCCGCGATCCACGGCAGCCACGACGATGCGCGTCGTTCCGAAATCAACTCCTATCCGCATGCCTCCAGTTTATCGTGAAGGGCATTGCAAATATCCCATCGGAATTGCACAGTTCAAATCCTTTAAAATGAGATCAGCGTGCAAACCATTCGAGTCGATACTCCCTCCGCCCGTTACGACGTCTTTGCCGGAAGCGCCCTGCTGCCTGCGCTGGCTCCCCGTGTACAGCGCATCGTCGGCCGCCTGCCCCGCCGCGTTTTTGTCCTCACCTCTCCTGAGATCTGGGCGCTCTGGGGCGAAACATTTCTGGAATCCTTCGCCGAGCCGCCCATTACTCTTTTTCTGCCGCCGGGCGAAACTCACAAAACCATGCCCAGCGTCGAGAAGCTTCTGCGCCAGATGATCGCTGCGGGAGGCGATCGCGGTTCGCTGCTCATTGCCTTCGGCGGCGGCATCGTCGGCGACGTCGGCGGCTTTCTCGCCGCCATCTTCATGCGCGGTATCCCGTATGTGCAAGTGCCCACCACTTTCCTTTCCCAGGTCGACTCCTCGGTCGGCGGAAAAACCGGCGTCAACCTGCCTGAAGGCAAAAACCTCGTCGGCAGCTTCCATCATCCCGTGGCCGTCATCGCCGACATCGATGTGCTCGGTACTCTCCCCGAGCGCGAATTGCGTGCCGGCCTGATGGAAAGCGTCAAGGCCGGCATCATCCGCGACCGCGCGCTCGTCCGCTTTATGGAGGAGCACGCAGACGCGATCCTCGATCGCGAGCCAAAGCCCCTTGAGAAAGTCATCGCTGCTTCCATCCGCATGAAGGCCGGCGTCGTCCATCGCGATGAGCGCGAAAACGGCTTGCGCATGATTCTCAACTTCGGACATACAATCGGCCACGCCATCGAACAGGTCACGCGTTACAAAGTCCTTCTTCATGGCGAAGCCGTCGGATGGGGCATGATCGCGGCCACCTATCTCGCCAAGCATCGCGGCACCATCTCCTCGCAGCAATTCGAGCGGATCGAACGCCTGGTCTTCTTTTATGGCTCGCTGCCTCCCCTCAAACTGCGCGCGGCCAAGCTCCTCGTGGCGACCGGCAGCGACAAGAAAAACATTGGCGGCGTTCGGCGCTTTGTCCTGCCCGTAGGCATTGGCGACGCCGGCGTCGTCGAAGACGTCACGCCCCGCGAGTTGGAGGCAGCCATCGGCTACATGCTCACCCGCGCGCGGGAACGGCGGCCTTGATGCCGTCTCTCGGCGCCAGGCCTGCGGGCTCGCACGATGAAACAGCCGCCGCGCATTCCGTGCAGCAGATGTTCGATTCCATCGCGCCGCGTTACGACTTCTTGAATCATCTGCTCTCCGCCAACATCGACCGCCTGTGGTGGCGCCGCACCGCGCAACGTTTCCAGTCCATCCTGGCCGATCCCGATGCGGCCATCCTCGACATCTGCTGCGGCACCGGCGACATGACCCTGGCCCTCCTCAAGCACCGGCCTCGCAACCCGCGTCCTATCCTCGCCGCCGACTTCTCGCGCGGCATGCTTGCCCGCGGTCAGAAAAAGTTCGCAGCCATCACTCCGGGAAAGCCCACCGCCATCGCCCTCGAAGCCGACGCCCTCCATCTGCCCCTTCGTTCTGCATCGCTCGATCTCGTCGTCACTGCCTTCGGCTTTCGCAATCTCGCCAACTACGAAGCGGGTCTGCGTGAATTCCACCGCGTGCTCAAACCCGGCGGCCAGCTCGGCATCCTCGAGTTCAGTGAACCCGGCGGCCTCATCGGCAAGGCCTACGCGGTCTATTTCCGCCACGTCCTTCCCGCCATCGGCCGCCTCATCTGCGGCAAAGACGGACCCTACAACTATCTGCCTGCCTCCGTCGGCAATTTCCCCGCACCTCCCGCACTGTTGCAGCTCATGGCCGCCGCGCAGTACACCGAATGCACCTGGCAGCCCTACACTTTCGGCATCGCCGGGTTGTACACCGCTGAGCGAAGCGCGGTAGCCTGAAAGCCGATGGAACCCACCGTCCCCAGCCCGACTTTGGCAGGCCCAGCGCCACTCGACCTCGTCGAAGATTCGGCCGCCAAGCGTCGCGTCGCCCTGCAGTCCATGCTCGCTGCCGGAGTCATGACGCTGTTGAAGGTAGCCGCTGGGCTGATTTCCGGCTCACTGGGTGTCCTCTCCGATGCCGCCCACTCCGGGCTCGACCTCGCTGGAGCCGCCCTCACTTTCTTCTCCGTGCGCGTCGCTGACAAACCAGCCGACGAAGTCCACGCCTACGGACACGGCAAATTCGAAAACCTCTCCTCCTTCGGCGAAGCCACCCTCATGGCCGTCTCCTGCGTGTGGATTATCTGGGAGGCCATTCAGCGCATTCTTCAGCACTCGGTCGAGATCCACCACTCCCTTTGGCCCGTCCTGGTTCTCTTCGCCTCCATCGCCGTGGATTTCTGGCGCTCCCGCCAGCTCCGAGCCGTCGCCGAGCGCACCGGGTCGCCCGCTCTCGCAACAGATGCCTTCCACTTTGCCAGCGATATCTGGGCTTCCTGCGCTGTGCTCGCGGGCCTCGGGGCAAGTTGGCTGGGCACGCTTCTTCATGTCGAGTGGCTGCACTATGCCGACCCGTTCGCCGCCGTCGTCGTCTCCCTCATGATCCTGAGGCTCACCGCGCACCTCACCCGCGAAACTGTTTCGGCTCTCGTCGACGAAGTCCCGGCCGAATCCCGCCGGCGCGTGGTCCACGAGGTCGAGCAGCTCGATGGCGTCCTCGCCATCGAGCAGGTGCGCGTGCGCCGATCCGGCGCCTCGTATTTCGCTGACCTCACCCTCGCCCTGCCTAGCCGCTTCACCTTCGAGCACACCGACGAGCTGGTGCGCGCAGCCACTGAGGCCGTTCAGCGTGCGTTGCCCCGGGCCGACGTCGTCATTCACACTGTGCCCCGCCAGGCTCGCGCCGAAAACATCTTCGACCGCGTTCGCGCCGTGGCTGCCCGCAACAACGTCAGCGTCCACGAGCTTAGCATCCAATCGCACCGCGGACGCCTGCGCGTCGAGCAGCACGTCGAGCTCGACGAAACGCTGCCGCTCCTTCAGGCGCACGATTTCATCTCATCCATGGAAGCGGAGATCCTTCGCGAAACTCCCGAGATCGACGCCGTTCTCACCCACATTGAAAGCGAGCCTGCCACCATCGAGCAGCCCGGCGAGAACCTCGTCGAAGACCGTCGCATCGAAGTGGCCCTCCGCGCTGCCGCCGCTCGCTACAATGAGATCGTCGATGTCCACGAAATCGCCGTGGTCCGCGCCGGCGAACACATCTATCTGACCTGCCATTGCACCCTGCCCGACAAGCTCCCCATGGGACGCGTCCACGAGGTCATCACCGCGCTCGAAGATCGCTTCAAGCTGGAGTGCCCCGAGGTCTATCGCGTCACCATCCATCCCGAACCGGTCACCGACAACACGCGCTGAATCTTCCGGAGAAGCGGCATAATGATCGCGCACAGCGAATGGAAGCACGACGAGGTCTTTCAGGCAACGGCCGAAAACGGCAACACGATCGTCATCGACGCCGATGCCGCGCACGCCCACGGGCCCAGCCCCATGGAAGCTGTTCTCATGGCCCTCTGCAGCTGCACTTCCGTCGATGTGGTTGGCATCCTCAAGAAAAAACGCCAGCCCCTCACCGGCTTGCGCGTCACCGCCCGCGCAACCCAAGCTCCAGGCCCTCCGCGCGTTTTCACGCACATCAAGCTCACCTACGCAGTCGGGGGCGGCAGGCTCAGCCGCAAAGCCGTCGAAGATGCAGTTTCGCTCTCCAAGAACAAGTACTGCTCCGTCTCCCTCATGCTCGAGAAAGCTGCAAAGATCGAATATGAAATCATCTATCCCGACGGAGAGCCCGAGCCATGAGCGGTCGCGTCATCTTCAACGTGTTTCGCATGGCCTCCCTCATCATCTTTCTCGTGGCCGTTGCCCTGCTGTCGGCTATCACTACCATGCACTTCGCCATCCACGGCGCTGAGGTGCAGGTTCCCTCGCTCAAGGGCATGACCGTCGTCGAAGCCCGCAGCCAGGCCGCCGGACTCGGCCTTAATCTCAACGTCGACAACCGCTACTACTCGGGCGACATCGCCGCGGGCCACGTGCTTTCGCAATCGCCTGCACCCGGCACCGTCGTGCGCCGCGAGTGGCATGTCCGCGTCGCGGAAAGCCTCGGTCCGCAAAAAGTAGACGTCCCCGACACGGTCGGCGACGATCAGCGCGTCGCCGCGTTCCAATTGCGCCGTACCGGGCTTGACGTCGGCGTCACCGCAAAGATCCCCGACAATGCCGTAGCCGAAGGCACCGTCATCGCGCAGGATCCGCCCGGCCATGCGCAAGGCATCGAGCGGCCTGCCGTCGATCTGCTGGTTGCCGTGCCCGATGACCAGGCCGCCGACGGCTACGTGATGCCCGACTTCCTTTGCCTTCCCATCGTCGCTGCACAGGCCCAGCTTGCCAAGGTTGGCATCAAGACCTCGACCCCTCTGTTTGTCGACGTGCCAATCCCTGCACTCGGCGCCAACAATACTTCGCCCACGCCGCCGGTCATACCGGGCTCCGTCATTGCGCAGCAGCCGCCGTCCGGCACGCGCCTCGATCCCACGATAGAAGTTAAACTCACCGTAGCCAAGTGAGCCCCGTCGATCCCGGGCTGAGACGCATCCAAAACAAAAGATGACTCCGGCAGACAGACACTCACAACGGGCGAATGCCGGCGTGTCGGCACTGGCCAACTACTCCCACGCATGGCGCGCGTTGCGTCATCGCAATTTCCGCCTCTTCTTCGGCGGCCAGAGCATCTCCCTCATCGGCACGTGGATGACGCGCATCGCCACCTCCTGGCTCGTCTACCGTCTCACCAAATCTTCCCTCTTGCTCGGCACCGTCAGCTTCGCCGGCCAGATTCCCACCTTCCTCCTCGCTCCCGTCGCCGGCGTCCTCGTCGACCGCATCGATCGCCGCAAAGTCCTGGTCTGGACGCAGACCCTCGCCATGCTCCAATCCCTCGCGCTCGCCTGGCTCACGTTGGCGCACCGCATCACCATTGGCGAAGTACTTGCCCTGAGCGCTCTGCAAGGCACCATCAACGCTTTCGATATGCCCGGCCGCCAGTCGTTCATGGTCAAGATGGTCGAAGACCGCACCGACCTCTCCAACGCCATCGCCATCAATTCCTCCATGGTCAACGCGGCCCGCCTCCTCGGCCCATCTCTCGCGGGACTGCTCATCGCTGCCACCAACGAGGGCTGGTGCTTTCTCGTCGACGGCATCAGCTACATCGCTGTCATCGCCTCGCTGCTCATGATGCGACTCACGCCCGTCTGCGAAGAACGCAAACCGGCATCCATGGTCTCTGAGTTGCGCGAGGGCTGGGCCTACGTCGCCGACTCCGCACCCATTCGTACCATCCTCTCCCTCTTCGCACTTTTAAGCCTCATGGGATGGCCCTTTATGGTACTCATGCCCATTTTTGCCGCGCAGGTCCTGCATGGCGGACCGCACACCCTGGGCTTCCTGATGGGCGCCGTCGGGGTTGGCTCGCTCGCTTCTGCCTTGTCGCTCGTGATGCGGCGCTCGGTCCGTGGCCTCTCCAAGATGATTCCCATCGCCGCCTGCATCTTTGGCGCCGGATTGATCGCCTTCGGACTCTCCACACATCTCTGGCTTTCCCTGCTTCTCATGCTTCTCACCGGTTTCGGCATGATGCAGGGCCTCACCTCGAGCAACACCATCATCCAAACCCTGGTCGACGAAAAGATGCGCGGCCGCGTCATGAGCTACTACACCATGGCCTTTGTAGGTATGGCGCCTTTTGGCAGCTTGCTGGCCGGTGCGCTGGCCAACGCCATCGGTGCACCGCACACCGTCCTCGTCTGCGGTATCGCCTGCATCCTCGGCGGACTTTGGTTCTGGTCGCGCCTGCCCCGCATCCGCAAAGACATGCGCCCGATTTATGAACGCCTCGGCATTGTGCCGCAGCGAATTGTGCCAGTCGAAGAAAGCGCACAAAACAAGCCCACCCTCAACACTCAACGGCGCCGTGCTCGCTAAGATTAGGAAAGCAAGAAAGGACGCCATGGGATTCTCCGAAGACCTCGAACGCATCACCCTTCAGGAGCGCGAACTCATCCTGCCAAGTCTCGACGCCGAATTCGCCTGGAAACTTGGTACGCACCTGCGCACCCTCGCCGTCGAACGCAAACTCGCCGTTGTCATCGACATCCGCCGCTTCGGCCAGCCGCTCTTCTACGCCGCCATAGACGGCACCACGCCCGACAACGTCGAATGGGTGCGCCGCAAGTCAAACGTCGTCGCCCGCTTCCACCGCAGCTCTTACGCCATCGGTTTGAAAGAGAAGATCAAGAACGAAACCCTGCTCGAAACGCAGGGCCTCCCCATCGCGGACTTCGCCACCCATGGCGGTTCGTTTCCGCTCACCATTGCGGGAGCAGGCATTGTCGGCAGCGTCACTGTCTCCGGCCTGCCCCAGCGCGCCGACCACGAACTGGTCATCGAAGCTCTCTGCAGCCTCCTGGGTCGCGACTACGAACAACTGCGCCTTCTCAGGGAATAGCGCGAATACTGCCTACGCTTTCTTCTCGATCACCGCGATGAAGAATCCGTCTGTCCCCAGCGCCCCCGGCATCAGGCGCAAAAAACCCTCAGCGCTCTCACACCCCTTCAATCGCTCCACCCCCAAAGCACTCAAATCGCACTGCCGCCGCAATGCCCCGATCGACGCGGTCACCGGCACTACCTCCGCCTCACCCATTTCCCCAAGCACCGCAGCCACGATCTCCTCGTTCTCTTCGGGCTCCAGAGAACACGTCGAATAGACCGCGCACCCTCCTGGCTTCACGGCGCGCAGCGCCGCCCGCAAGATCCCTCTCTGCCGCTCCGCCTGTCGCGCCAGATCCTCTGCGCGTAGCCGATGCCGGATCTCGGGATTCCGTCCCAGCGTGCCCGTTCCGCTGCACGGCACATCGGCCAGCACCACGTCGTAGGCATTTTCGTCCTTCAACTCCGCGGCGTTCCCATGCCGGCACATGACCCGCTCTCCAAAACCCGCCAGCCGTTTTTGCAGTTCCGCAAGCCGCTGCGGGCTAGCCTCGCAGGCCACGATCCGCGCCTCCGGGTTCCGTTCGGCCAGGATCAGCGTCTTGCCACCTGGCGCCGCACAGGCATCGAGGATGCTTCCGTCTCTTTCACCAGCGCATGCACTCGCGATCTCAGCGACAAGCTGCGAACCCTCATCCTGCAGCCGCACCCGTCCTTCTGCGAAAGCAGCAGCCGCCGAAACATCGCCCGCCATCACTCGGCGCGCAACACCCAGCAGCTTTCCCGCGTCGAGATGGATTCCGGCCTCCACTAGTTCCTGCTCGACCTCCGGACTCGCAATCCGAATCGTCGGCGGCGGCGGCTCCTGCCCGTACGCGCAGACCGCGCGCGTCGTCTCGGCTCCAAAGAATCGAGCCCATCGCTCCACCATCCACGCCGGATACGCCTCGACGACGGCCAATCCCGCACCGGCTCTCTCATGCAAATGCCCCGCCATCTTGCGCAGCACCGCATTCACCATCCGCGCGGCAAAGGTGTGGCCCGCCTGCTTCGCGAGCTCGACGCTCTCGCCGATCGCAGCATGCGCCGGAATACGATCCAGATGCAGCAGCTGAAACGCCCCCAGCCGCAACGCAATCAGCACTTCGGGATCGAGTCGCGCCTTGGGCCGCTCAAGAAATCCCCGCACCTGCTCGTCCAGCCGGATCTGCCAGCGCAACACCCCGAGAACCAGCGCCGTCGCCAGGTTCCTATCGGCAGGTGCAAGTTTGTCCACCCGCTTGCCGCGCAGCAAATCGTCCGAGTGCGCATGCCCACGCTCAACCTCCAGCAGGATTGCGAAGGCTGCCTTGCGCGCTGGAGAAATCTCAGCCATTCAGCTCATCCCAGCCGCGCGCTCGAAATGAGGTGGCCGCGCAGAAACTCCGCGCCCGTCATGCGCTTCTTGCCTTCCAACTGCACCTCGACGAGTTCGAGCTCCGTATTCTGCGCGCATCGAACATAGATCCGCTGCGCATCCACACGCATTTCGCCGAACGCGCCTGCAGCCCCACTCGCCGCCGCAAGTTCCGACACTCGCATTCGATGCACAATCAGCTTCTTCCCCTCCAGCATCGTGTATGCCCCAGGCCACGGCTGAAAGCCTCGCCAGCGGTTCCTGAGTTCCGTCGCTGTGCGCATCCCAAAATCCATCCGTCCGTCTTCGCGCTGCAGCAACGGCGCCAGCGTTGCCCGCGCGTGATCCTGCGCCTTCGGCCGCACGCGTCCATCTGCCAGGCGCGCCAGCGTCTCCACCACCAGTGGAGCTCCCTGGGCCGCAAGGACCTCGAAAAGATCCGCCGCCGTCTGCTCCTGTCCGATCGGCACTTCCTGCTGCAGCAAAATCGGCCCAGTATCCAGCCCCTCTTCCAGCAACATCGTTGTATTGCCCGTGACCGTCTCGCCCATCGCTACGGCCCACTGGATCGGTGCCGCGCCCCGATACTTCGGCAGCAGCGACCCATGCAGGTTGATGCATCCGAGTCGCGGCAGCGCCAGCATCCACGCCGGAATGATCCGACCGTACGCCACCACAACGATCGCATCGGGGGCGATTGCCTCCAGCCGCGCGCGAAATCCCACATTGTTCCTGATTTTTTCCGGCTGGGTAACCGCGAGCCCCAGATCCAGCGCAGCCTGCTTCACTGCCGTTGGCTCAATCTGTTGCTTGCGTCCCACCGGCCGATCCGGCTGCGAAACCACTAAAGCGATCTCGTGACCTGCCCCATGCAGCGCCGCCAGCGCCGGCACGGCAAATCGCGGAGTCCCGCAAAACACAAGCTTCACGGCTCACCACGTGCCTTCGCGCTGCATCTTGCGAATCTTGCGCAGCGTCAGGTCGCGCTTCAATGCGCTCATGCGGAAGATGAAGAGCACCCCCTCAAGGTGATCGATCTCGTGCTGGAATGCTCGCGACAGCAGTTCCTCGCCGTCCATCTCAAACCACTTGCCGTGCTCGTCCTGCGCCCGAATCCGCACTGTCGCCGCGCGCGCAATCTTCTCGCGAATCTCGGGAAAGCTCAGGCAGCCTTCCTCTTCGTATTGCTTCCCTTCCCGCGCAATCACTTCGGGATTGATCAGAACCAGCTTCTGCGCCGGGTCCTTTCCCGCGCTCAGGTCAATCACGGTGATGCGCTTTGCCTTGCCCACCTGCTGCGCTGCGAGCCCAATACCCTGCGAGGCGTACATCGTCTCAAACATGTCTGCGACAAACTTGCGCAGCTCGGCGTCAAACTCCGTCACCGGCTCGCCAGGCTCCTGCAGCACCGACTCCGGATATTTCACAATCTTCAGGATCATTGGTCCCTAATAGCTCCGCATCTGTTCGATGTATCCGTCGAAGTTCCGCTTCATCTCCAGCGCCGAGTCGCCGCCAAATTTCTCGTGCGCCAGGCTCGCCAAAGTCATCGCTGCCATCGCTTCCGCCGCCACGCCCGCCGCCGGCACCACGCAGATATCGCTGCGCTCGTAGCTCGCGCTCGTCTCTTCCCGCGTATCAAAACGCACTGAAGCGAGCGGCCTCCGCAGCGTCGAAATCGGCTTCAGGTAGCCGCGCACCACAATGTCCTCTCCATTCGAAACTCCGCCTTCGATGCCGCCCGCGTTGTTGCGTTCCCGCGTAAACCGCGTCGGCTTGCCCGTATCTCCATCCGCATAGTGAATCGCATCGTGCACCGCCGACCCAAAGGACTCGGCCGCAACTACTCCGCGCCCGATCTCCACCGCCTTCACCGCCTGCAGGCTCATCACGCTCCAGGCCAGCAGCCCGTCCAGCCGCTCGTCCCACGTGGCATACGTGCCCAGCCCCGCAGGCACGTTATGCACCACCACCTCAAAGACTCCGCCTACGGTGTCGCCGGTGCGGGAGGCATGCTCCACCTCTTCCTTCATCCGCGCCTCGGTCGCTGCGTCCACACAGCTCAATAAAATCTCTGCCTTCGCCGCAACCGCCGCAATCTCGTCCCACGTCGCCGCGCGCTCCAGTTCCACGCGCCCCACGCGAATCACGTGGCTCGCAATCTCAATCCCCAGTTCCCGCAGCAGGAGCTTGGCAAATGCCCCGGCAGCCACGCGCGCCGTCGACTCGCGCGCCGAAGCCCGCTCTAGCACATACCGCGCATCCCGAAAGTTATATTTCAGCGCGCCCGCCAAATCGGCATGTCCCGGCCGCGGCGACGCCACTGCCTGGTGTTTCGCGGGATCGCCCGCCTCGACCGGTAGCTTCTCTTCCCAGTTCTTCCAGTCGCGATTCACAATCTCGAGCGCCACCGGCGACCCGATTGTCTTGCCATGCCGCACGCCGCTCAACACGTGCACCTTGTCCGTCTCGATCTTCATGCGTCCGCCGCGGCCATAGCCCTGCTGCCGCCGCCACAGCTCGCGGTTCACAAACTCCAGATCGACCGGCAGTCCTGCCGGCAGTCCCGAAACCATCGCGATCAGCGCTTCGCCATGCGATTCCCCGGCGGTCGAAAAACGGATCATATGTTCTTGATTGTAATAGAACGGGAAACCTGGATCAGAGATCAGTTCTTCGACTTCACCCCATGAATTCGTCGGCTCCAATCGCACGGTTCGTGTATTCTGCTTCCGTGATCCAGGTTCCCTGAACCCTGATCCCAGACCCTCTCTCTATGCCCTACTTCCTCTTCAAATCCGAGCCCGGCGTCTACTCCTTCGACGACTTGGTCCGCGACAACGAAACCGTCTGGGATGGCGTCACCAATCCCACCGCCGTCAAGAACCTGCGCGAGATGAAGCCCGGCACGCAGTGGATCTTCTATCACACCGGCGAAGAACGCTCCGCCGTCGGCACCGGCACGGTTGTCAGCGTCGACGCCAGCAATCCCAAGATCCCCATCGTCCGGGTGAAGGCAGGCAAGCGCCTCAAAACACCCAAATCACTGGCCGCCATCAAGGCTGAAAAGCTCTTCGCCAATTCGCCTCTCGTCCAGATCGGCCGTCTCTCGGTCGTTCCCCTCACCGAGGCGCAGTGGGACTGGCTCCTCGCCTAGACTCGCTCCGCGTCAATGCCGAATTGGCGCAGATGATGGTCGCAGTGCAGGTAGCCCCAGCGCATCCATTCTCTTTCCGTCATAGCGCCAAACAGTGGATGCGGACAGAACGCAAAAGCGCGCGGCTGCTGCGTAAACTTCTCGATCCCTGCACAGAGCGTACTTACATCTGCACCGAACTCGGCAGGCGGAGTCCCACCCATCTCCTGATCAAGATACGCAGGCGTCCGCACGCCCTTGGGCCACCGCATCGGAGCATGCAGCGCAATGCCCTTCGTCAGCCGCCAAAGGCTGAAGCCGGGCGCGATGCTCATCGGCCGCTCTCCCATGACGCTGCAGAAACTGTCGCTCAGATGGCAGATCATCTGCCCCGCCGTCATCTTGCCCCAGCGGCGTGCAGTCTCCGGTCGCACGCGCCCGATGCGCGCCAGAATCTCTGCCTTGCACTCTGCATCGTTGATCGTTCTCACGGCCCGCATCAGTCCCGTTGCGTCGCGTCCGCTGAGGACTCCCCGCCCCCCTTCAGCCACTCCCGCGTGTTCAGCAGCTGCCGCTGATCCAGCGCCCACACCCGCCCAGTCAACTCCTCCGGACTTTTTCCCTCTCGGACGCATCGATCGAACTCCGAAGACATCGCCTGCATCTTCGCATCCAGGTCGTCCACAAAGTTCAGCACCAGCGCCTCGGGAATCATCGGCACTTTCGGCGATCCGAACTCCAGCTTCCCGTGATGCGACAAGATCATGTGCTCCACCAGCACCTTCAGCCGCGGCGGGAACTCCGGCAGCTCCGCGATCGTCTGCTGCACCAGTTCCACACCCATCGGGATATGCCCCAGCAGCGTCCCCTCCACTGTGTACTCAAATCCGATCTCCCAGGCCAGCTCGCGCACCTTGCCGATATCGTGCAGAATCACGCCCGTCAGCAGCAGATCGCGATGCAGGATGGGATAATGGGGCGCCACTCGATCGGCCAGCCGCAACAGGCTCACCACGTGCTCCAGCAATCCGCCCAGCCATGCGTGATGCAGCTGCCGCGCCGCCGGCGCCTCGCGATATGCGCGCGCAATCTCCGGCTTATTCAGGATCGTCTGCAGCAGCAGCTTCAGGTTCGGCTCCGTGAAGCTCTCCACAAGCTCCATCATTTCGCGCCACAGGGCGCCCACGTCATACTGCGTCGCCGGCATCAGGTCGGCTTTGTCCACCTCGCCCTCGACGGCCGTGCGCAGCTGTTCAACCTTCATCTGCACCCGATCGTCAAAGCGCTGGATGTAGCCCCGCGCCTTCACCAGATTGCCGCGTTCCACATCTTTGGAAATCCGCGGATCGCCCGGCTCCCACACGCGACCCTCGATCTGCCCCGTCTTGTCGCACAAAATCAAATGGAGATACGGCTTGTTGGCCTTGGTGCTGCGCATCTGCCGCGAAAGCAGCAGGAAAAAGCCGTCAAAGACCCTGTTCTCTTCAAAACCTGCCAGATCGGCAATGTAAATATCCTTCATCCTGCGGGAAGCATACAGCAAGCACCATCGCCTCTCAATCGCAGCAGACTCCGCATGCGCAAGCTGCCCGGGTTACTTCGCGAAGCTTGCGCGACCGCGCGCATCGGACTTTCCCAGCTGCGGTTTTGTCGAAACAAAAGTTCGCGCCTTGGAAACAATTAGCCGTGAACCAGCCAGCGCTCTAAAACAGCAAGGACCCGGATCGCCAAGACCCGAGTCCCCAAGATGCGAGCCCAAGATGCGAGCCCAGAATGCGAGCCCAAAACCTTCCCGAAACGGCCGCTACTGCTGTTGCGGAGCCGGCTGCGTCGCCGGAGTCGGCGCTTCCGGCGCAGGCCCCGGTGCTCCTTGCACGGGAGGAATCGGCGTGGCCTGCACCGGTTGTGTCGGCTCTGCCGGCTTCTTCCGATCGCTGATGCGCGTCTTTTCGCCGTTCGCCGTGTCCCGCTTCTTCTTCTTCGATGTGTCGCCAGCCAGGCCAAGCGGCGCCGCCTGAGTCTGGCGATCCGCGGCCTCCGCTGCGTCCGGCGCCTGCGGAGCCATTGCATCCCGCCGTTCCTGCGCAGTCGTCTTGTGTTGCTTCGGCTCGCGCGCTCGATCACTCAGCCGCGTCTTCTGCGCTTTGGGCGCTTCTTGCTCCAGCGGATTTGCCGGTTGATCTGCCCCGCTCGCCGTCTGCGGCAACGCTCCAGCATCCTCGGTCTGCCGCGCAGGCGTGCTCGGCAGCGTCTTCGTCGGAGCCTGGCCAAAACGGATCTTCTCCTTCTTGCCCGGCTTCTCTGACGTCGCTTCCTCCGTCTTCCCCGTCTTCTTCTTCTTGCTCGCAGCCGGAGCGGCCTGCGCCGGCGGTGCCTGGTCGCTTGCAGCCGTTAGAGGCTCCGTCTTGGTCTTCTGCCGAAACGTATGCGTCGTCTCGCGGAACCGCGTCCGCTCCACCTTCCGCTTCTTCTTCGGCGAGGGCGGCGTATACGACGAATAGGAGATCGGGAACACCTGCTTGCTCGGGCTCGCCCCCGTGTCCACCAGGCCCGGCTTGATCTCCAGATACGAGTCTTCCCGCATGGTCGTGAGATACGAACGGATCGCCGGCTCCATCTTGCTCATGTAGTAGTTCTGCTCGACATCCTGCTCTGCATCCTTGAACGCAGGAACACCACCCGGCGTGTGCTCGATAACCTTCAGAATGACGAATCCCTGCTTGGTGCGAATGGGCTGCGTCACGTCTCCCACCTTGAGCGGAAACGTCGCTTGCTCAAACACCTGCCCCAGCTGCCCGCGCTTGTAGGTGCCCAGGTCCCCGCCCTGCGCGGCCGTTGTGCCATCGCTCATCGTGCGTGCCAGCTGGGTGAAGTCCCCACCACTGTGCAGCTTCTCTTCAATGTCGTTAGCCTTGGCCTGGGCCTCTGTTACTTTTTGCGGATCCTCACCCAGTCCCGTCGCTCCCGGCGTCCCAGTCGACACCAGGATCTCGGAAAGCTTTACGCTCTCCGGCTGCGCATACTCCTGCTTGTGCTCGTCGAAATAGCGCTGCACCTCGCCCGGCGTGATGTTGATCTTTCGGCCCACTTCCTGGCGCATCACATCCTGCGTAATAATCTGGTTCCGCAGGTTCTGTTCGAAGTCCTCGTAGGAGACTCCCTGCTGCTCAGCCGCCTTCTTCAGGTCGTCCAGCGTCGACAGGTTGTACTGCTTGCGGATCTCGTTCAGCCGGTTCACCAGTTCCGTATCGCCCGTGATCCCCAGTTCTTTGCCCTTCGAGAGCCACAACTGCTGGTCAATCAGGTTGCGCAGCAGGTCTTTGTGCGCCTCCGAGAGCTCCTGCATCGTCGCTCCGTGCTGGCGCTCCTCCTGGTCCATCTCCTGCATTGCGCGATCGTAGTCGGAGCTGGTGATGATCTGGTCGTTGACCCGGGCAATAATCTCCTCGACCGTCGTGCCCCCATAGGGGCTTGCCGGGGCCGTGGCTCGGGTTTGGGCGAGAGCGGGGACTGCGGGCAGCGCCGTGATCAGCACGAATGCCGCGGAAATGCGAAGGATACTCAGGGTCATAGGCGGATCAGGACAGGCGGCAATCGATTGTCCCCTGAACCATAGACGTCATTGTAAATGCACGGATAGCAGCCGGACGACTCGGCCCCCACTTCGTCTCCCAGAGCGTCAATTCCTGCTCCCCTCCTGGCGCTCCGTAACTTGTTTGCAAGCGCCTTACCAATGGGTCGCGCTACCCCCTTCCGCACCGGTTTCGTCAAATCACTGAGTGCTATACTTGACGTCAAGACGGCCCTGCGCGACCCATCCCTGGCGCCTCGCGCACCTGCTGTCCGGAGGTACCTTCCGCCCATGACCCCACGCGCCCGCCGGGCTCTTTTCAGCCTTCTTGTCTTTTTCATCGTCTGCGCTATTGTTGGCAGCGTCATGCAGCGCAGGGTGGGGGCGCAATCGTCGCAAGACGAAAGCCAGATCCGCGACAGCCTCAAGACATTTACCGACGTCTACGCCCTGATCGAGCAAAACTACGCCGAGCCCGTCAATGGCGATAAGGCAGATACCGCCATCTACGACGGCGCCATCCCCGGTATGCTGCGCGTCCTCGATCCCCACTCCAATTTCTACGACCCCAAGGCCTACGCCCGCATGCGCGAAGATCAGCGCGGCCACTATTATGGCGTCGGCATGGCCATCCAGCAGCAGGCCAACAAGGTCTTCGTGATTACGCCTTACGAGAACACGCCCTCCTTCCGGGCCGGCATTCGCCCCGGCGACGTGGTCTTCGCCATCGACGGCAAATCCGCCGACGGCATGAGCTCCGATCAGGTCGCCAAGGCGCTCAAAGGCCCCAAGGGCACCCACGTGCAGGTCACCATGGTGCGCGAAGGACAGCCCAAGCCGCTCGTCTTCGACCTCGTCCGCGACGAGATCCCGCATCCTTCCGTCGATCTTGCCTACGAAATCAAGCCGGGCGTCGGCTATATTCATCTCACTCAGTTCCAGGAAACTACCGCGCAGGAGGTAGTCGACGCCGTCGATAGCTTCCAGAACCTCCACGGCCTCGTCCTCGATCTGCGCAACAACCCCGGCGGCCTGCTGAGCCAGGCGGTCGAGGTCTGCGATCATCTGCTCGCCAAGGGACAGACCATCGTCTCGCAGCGCGGACGCGCCTATCCCGACCAGGTCTACACCGCCACCCATGGCAACGACGGTAAGGCATTCCCCATCGTCGTCCTCGTGAACCGCAACACCGCCTCCGCTGCCGAAATTGTTTCCGGCGCGCTGCAGGATCACGACCGCGCCCTCATCGTCGGCGAAACCACCTTCGGCAAAGGCCTCGTGCAGACCGTCTACAACCTCAGCGAAAACACCGGCCTCGCCCTGACCACGTATCACTACTACACCCCATCGGGCCGCCTCATTCAGCGCAACTACACCGGTGTCTCGCTCTACGACTACTACTACAATCACGCCGGCGCACTTGCGGCCGACTCCTCCAACCGCGAAGTCAAGCTCACTGACTCCGGCCGCACCGTCTACGGCGGCGGCGGCATCACCCCCGACGAGAAGGTCGAAGCTCCCAAAAGCAATGACTTCCAGGACGAACTGCTTTACAAGCAGGCCTTCTTCCACTTCGCTGCGCACTACCTCGCCAATCGCACCGTCGATCACACCTTCCAGGTCGATGACGCGGTGATGAACGACTTCAAGCAGTTCCTCACCGCGCAGGGCATCAATTGGACCGACAGCGATATTAACGGTGCCTCTGACTGGCTGAAGGTCGAGATCAGGCAGTACGTCATCACCAGTCAGTTTGGTCAGTTGCAGGGGCTCCGCGTCCTAGCCGATTGGGATCCGATGATCCAGAAGGCGATCACCTTCCTCCCCGAGGCCCAGGCGCTCGAAAACAATGCCCACAAGGTCCTCGCCGAGAAGGCCCAGGCGCGCAGCAACGGAACGGAAGGGGCTGCGGCCGTCCAGCAGTAGTCCTCATCGCGCCACCTATAAAGCGAAAGGGCATCCCGCGCGGGATGCCCTTTCGCTTTGTGCCATCGCATGCTTGCCCCTGAGAGACGAGCCTCACCGCCTCGCCTGTCTTTGCCACGAGTCCTGCTCGCTCTACCGCTGGCTCGCGTCCCCAGCCGCCACCTTGCGATTGAACTCCGCCGACTTGTTGCGCGGCACGCTGAGCGACTGCCAGTGGTCGCAGGCAAAATGCTTCGCCAGCAGCACCATCTGCCCTACGTGATACGGATAGTGCGCCAGCTGCCGGTTGATCGCCTGCATCACCGAATGCGCCTCGCCGCGAATCGTCACGGTGCGCGCCAGATCGGCATCCGTCAGCGGCTCAACAGCCCGGAACAGGCAATCCCACCCGTCTTCCCATTCCGCCAGCAGAGCCGCCCGCGTCGCCGGCGGATCCACAAATTCCCCATCTCGCTTGCGATTTCCCTTCTCGCCATCCGTCGTCAGAAAATCCGTCCACCGCGACCGCATGTTGCCGGTCATATGTTTCACGACAATCGCAATGGAATTGGCCTCGCGATCCAGCGCTGCGAAAAGCTCTTCATCCTTCACCTGCTCCATCGCGCGCTCGGCCAGATTCTTGTAGTAACGGAACACCGCCAATGCATCTTCAAGGTACGAAGTCGTGTACTGAAGCGCCATGGGCACAGTGTAGACGAATTCCGTCCGCGTAGAACATCACCGCTCATCCGCATACACATGCACTTCGATCTGCCCGCCTTCCGCCTGCCGCGCGCGAAACATCCCCGGAGTATTGAAGCTCCACGCGAGTTGTCCATCCGGCGTAATCGCAATCACGCCCCCATCCCCATGCAGCGCTTCCAGCTCTTTGTGGATCACAGTATCCGCGGCTTCCTGCAATCGCATGCCCCTGAACTGCACCAGGTTGCAAACCTCCCGCGCCACGCCGAGCCGGATGAAATACTCCCCTGTCCCCGTTCCCGACACGGCGCAGGACTGATTCGATGCATACGTCCCTGCGCCAATGATCGGCGAATCGCCCACACGTCCCGGCAGCTTCCCTTGCAGTCCGCCCGTCGAAGTTCCAGCCGCGATGTTGCCCTGCCGGTCCAGCGCGACCACGCCGGTCGTCCCGTAGAGATGCGTGTCCGGGCCTTCTTCCAATTGCGCTACCGGCACCACCTTGCCTTCGGGCGGCACGCCAGCCGGCCGCGGCGGAATCGGGTTTCCTTCCTTCGTCAATTGCTTCACCAGCGACTGCCACCGGCTCTCGGTGAAAAAGAAGCTCGGCGGTTCCTGCTCTAAACCGTTCCTCGCGCCGAAAGCATCCGCGCCCGGCCCGACCATCATCACGTAGGGCGACTTCTCCATTACCGTGCGCGCCAGGCTGATCGGATGCCGCGTGCGCGTCACACCGGCCACCGCTCCCGCTTGCAGCGTTGCGCCGTTCATCATCGCCGAATCCATTTCATTCTTGCCCTCCGAAGTGAACACTGCCCCCCGGCCCGCATTGAACAACGGATCATCCTCGAGCACCTTGAGGACAGCCTCCACCGCGTCGAGCGAAGTTCCTCCCGCGTCCAGCACCTTCGTTCCGGCATTCAGCGCCTCACGCAGTCCCGCGCGATACGCCTTGTCGCCGTCCGGCCCCAGATTCGACCGCTCGATCACGCCCGCTCCGCCGTGTACCACGATGGCCCAGTGGTGAGCCGCTGTTCCATTCACTTGTTGTGCTCCCAAGGTCAACGTCCCCACCATCATCGCCACCGCCGCAAGAAACACCCCGCATCTCAACATCCGTCGACTCCTACGGTCCTGTATACCGCACCGACGCGCCTCCGCGCGGCCGAATTTGGCTTTGATCTCTGAGTCTCTCGTTTCGATCCTGATTCTGATCACTTCCTTTCCGTTACCATCGCAAGCAATGAAGCCCCGCGCGCATGCCTTCCTTCTTTCCCTGCTGCTCGCCAGCTCGCCCGCATGGGGACATGCGAAGGCCAAACCCATTCCAGTGAAGGTCGTCGTCGTGGCCATGTTTGAAGTCGGGCAGGACACCGGCGATCAGCCCGGCGAGCTGCAATACTGGGTCGAGCGCGATCACCTCGACCGTGTCTATCCGCTCCCCGCGGGCTACCACTCCCTGCGCATGAACGCCGAGGGAGAAATGGCCGTCCTCACCGGCCAAGGCACCGCCCAAGCCGCCGCCACCATCATGGCTCTCGGACTCGATCCGCGCTTCGACCTCTCCCACGCCTACTGGCTCGTCGCCGGCATCGCCGGAGGCAGCCCCGAGCGCATCTCCCTCGGCTCGGCAGCCTGGGCACGCTGGGTGGTCGACGGCGACCTTGGCTACGAAATCGATGCCCGCGAAATCCCACCCAATTGGTCGACGGGCTATCTCCCCTTGCGCAAAACAAAACCCTTCGACCCTCCTGCCGCCCCGCTCGACGGCCAGCTCTTCGCGCTCAATCCCGCTCTCACACAGTGGGCCTTCAACTTGACCCGCAACATTCCCCTCGCCGATTCCGACAAGCTCCGCGAACTGCGCGCCTCCTTCGATGGAGCCGCAGCGCAACGCCCGCCCTTCGTCACCCTGGGCGACGAAATCTCTTCCTCCACCTACTGGCACGGCAAACTCTCCGACGCATGGGCCACGCAATGGGTCTCCTACTTCACCAACGGCCAGGGCCAGTTCTTCACCACCGCCATGGAAGACACCGGCACTCTCCGCTCCCTCAAGAACCTCGCCGCCGCCGGCCGAATCGACTTCCAGCGCATTCTCGTCTTGCGCACAGTGAGCAACTTCGATCAGCAACCCCGCGGCATGAGCGCCGCCGACAGCCTCGCCCGCCAGCGCGTCGGCTCCTACAGCGCCTACTTGCCCTCCCTCGAAGCCGCGTACACCATTGGCCACGCCGTAGTGAGTGAATGGCTCGAGCATTGGCAAAGGTACGAGCGCATCATCCCGGAGAGCCCGCAATGAACCGGCCTGACGACTGCCCAAAACACGCAGTCGAGTCCTTCCACCACTGGTTACACCCTCACCGCCAGCACCACGCAAACCAGCGCCGCCACCAGCGCTGCGATGCGATACCGATGCCGCGCATCCCACTGCCGGTGTTCGCGCCGCGTCGCTTCCGTCCATGCTCCAGGCTCCAGCTTCGCCAGCCGGTTGTTCGCTGGCACAAGGAACAGAAGCGTCAGCACAATGACTGCCGCCCAGATTCCGCTGGCAACCACCAGTAGCGAAAATCCGGGCGTGTGCCACGCGAGAATGCATTCGATCACCAGCAACAGAAGGCCGCCCACATACCAGAACGGCATCACCGCGCCCAGGTTCCGCGCAAAACTCCGCACCAGTCCCGCCTGTGTCTTCGGTTCCAGCTTCCACAGCACCGGGTTCACAAACGCTGAAACAGCAAACTCCACGCCGGCCAGCAGCCCGAGACAAACAACACTCGCAATACTCAAAAACATCATGGCGATTTCCCTCCTGGCCTTCAGACGCCGCCACTCTCTATACTGACTCAGAAAGCTGTACTGACAAAGTTGTCAGCACTGACCCGAGGACCTCGCCATGCCCGTCTCGAAAAAAGAAAGCTCCCCTTGCCCCATTGACGCCATGCTGTCCGTCATCGACGGCCGCTGGAAAGGCACCATCCTCTGGCGCCTCTCGAACGGCCCCATGCGCACCAGCGAACTGCGCCGCAGCATCCCCGAAATCACCGAACGCATGCTCATCCGTCACCTTCAGGATCTGGTCCGCGACGGCATTCTCATCCGCCGCCAGAAGCAAACCGTCCCGCCCTGCGTCTACTACTCCATCTCAAAATATGGCTGGACCCTTGTGCCGGTCCTCGAAATCATCTGCACCTGGGGCCGCACCCACCTCAAACTCCTCGAGTCCTGCCGCGCAAAATAATTCGGCCCGACGCACGCCCGCCCGCCCTCACAGCTTCTTCCGGAAGTGCACGCACCGGTCCACGACTTCGAATCCCAACGTTCGGTGAGCCCGCTGCGACGCTTGGTTGTCGATCAGTGCGTCCGATGCCATCTCCACGCATCCCTGCGCGCGTGCCCAGGCTTCCGCCGCCCGCATCAACTCCCCACCCACTCCGCACCCGCGCGCATCCGCCTGCACAAACCACCCCTCCACAAAACCCACCGCGTGCTCCACATCGCATCCATCCGCATGGGAGCGCAATCCCACCTGCAAAAACCCGACCGCCTTCCCCTTCTCATCCACCGCCAGCAGGATCGCCGCAGGCAGCGTCCCGCACTTCCCAGTCAACAGCACGTTGGCAGCTTCTTGCGTATGCTCTTCCAGCGTCCCCTCCGGCCACAGGAGCGCCATCATCGTCCCAACTGCCGCTGCATCGCCCCTCTCTCCTCTACGCACCGTCCCCATCACGCCTCGCACGCCTCCAATTCTAAGGAGTCATCCGCCGTCCGCGCAGGACCGCCGGACTTGGCGAACACGCCTCCCGCAGGGCACAATGCTTGAGTTCCGCAAATCAAGTTTCGATTGCGCTGCCGCACGATCTCCACGGGCCAGCGTGCATCGACCGTGAGGAAACTTCATGCACTCAGTTTGGCTCGGCGAGTATCTCGGTACCCTGATGCTGGTTCTGCTCGGCAACGGCGTAAACGCCAACGTCACACTGCGCAAAACCTATGCGGCCGATGCCGGCTGGATGGTTGTCACCACGGGCTGGGCCATCGCCGTGCTCTGCGGTTTCCTCATCGCCCAGGCCTTCGGCAGCCCCGGCGGGCATCTCAATCCCGCCATCTCGCTCGCCGCCGCAGTCATCAGTGGGGACTATTCCCACCTGCTCGTCTTCTGGTCCGCGCAGATCCTCGGCGCCATGACCGGCTCAGCCCTCATGGTCCTTCACTTCGCGCCGCACTGGAGCCAGACGCCCAACCCCGCCGCCAAACTCAGCATCTTCTGCACCGGCCCTGCCATCAAGAGCCCTCTCGCCAATATCGTCAGCGAAATCATCGGCACCATGGTGCTCGTTCTCGTCGCGGGTGCCATCTTCTCGCACGGAGTATCCGCCACTGGGCCAGCCGCCGGCATGGGGCAATGGCTCGTCGCCAGCCTCGTCTGGGGCATTGGCCTCTCGCTCGGTGGAACCACCGGCTACGCCATCAATCCCGCGCGCGACCTCGGGCCGCGCATCGTCCACGCCCTGCTGCCCATCCCCGGCAAAGGCAGCTCCAACTGGAGCTATGCGCCCATCCCGGTCGTCGGCGATTTGATTGGCGGCGCGCTCGCGGGTCTGCTCCTCCACTTCGCGCATCTGTAGCCCGCCACAACGACAAGCCAGCATCAACTCACGTTCACCATGATCTTCGTAAAGTGCGCGGGCTCGCGATTCCACGCCTCCAGAATCGCCGGCGTCTCGTCCAGCGCCACCACATGCGTCACCGCTTCCTCCACGGGAAAACGCCGCGCCTCCAGCATCCGGATCACCGCGCTGAAATCCTCGGGCTGCGCATTCCGCGAGCCGAGAATATCGAGCTCCTTGTAGACAAACGGCCGCGTCTCATACGTCACGTGCTCCTTGGTCCAGCCGATGTAGACCACCCGCCCCGCGCATGCCACCTCTTCCACCGCCGCCCGATACGTCTCCGGCAGCCCGATCGCCTCGATCACCACGTCCGGTCCATGTCCATTCGTCAGTTCGCCCAGTCGTGCGTGCAGATTCTCTTTTGCCGTATTCACCGTGTGCGCCGCTCCCGCCTTGCACGCTGTTGCAAGCTTGGCATCGTCCAGATCCACCCCGATCACCGTCGCCCCGCGAAACGCCGCTCCGGCCACAACGCCGAGGCCCACGCCTCCACACCCAAACACCGCCACCGTGTCGCCCGCCGCGATGCGTCCTCGCGCCGTCGCATGAAACCCCACAGTCAGCGGCTCCACCAGGCACAGCTCCTTCAACGTCAGCTCCGCGCGGAACAACCGCGACGCCGGCGCCGTAATGAACTCGGTCAACGCTCCGTCCCTCTGCACGCCGAGCGTCTGGTTCCCGTGGCACGCATTGGGCCTCCCCCGCAGGCACGCCGCGCACTGCCCGCAGTTCGCATATGGCGAGAGCGTCACGTTCGTCCCCGCCGGCCAGTCCGGAAACTTCGCGTTCGTCTCCGCCACCGTCGCAGCCACTTCATGGCCGGGGATACGCGGATAAGTCACCAGCGGATTCCGCCCTCGATATGAATTCAAATCGCTGCCGCATAATCCCACCATGCGCACCTGCAGCAACACGTCGCCTTCTCCTGCAGTTTTCCGATCCGCGACCGCTTTCACTCGAGCCGCGCCCGGCCCTTCCAACACCACTGCTTTCATCTCCACGTTCCTCGCACCCACGAACCCTCGATCATAGCCCAACCCCTGCCTGTGCGCTGCATAAGCGCAGGTTGTATCCTTGCCTCAAACGCTGCGCACTCCTGCAGAAAAGGAATTCATGATGGACGCCGTGCTCCAGCTCGATCCCCGTGACAACGTCGCAGTGGCCCTCCAGTCGCTGACCGCCGGCGCCGCAATCCACATCGGCCAAGCATCGTGTACGGTCGCAGAGAATATCCCTGCCAAGCACAAAGTCGCCCTCGCCGATCTCGTACCCGGCGACTTCATCTACATGTATGGCATGGTGGTCGGCGAAGCCGTGCTGCCCATTCCCCGCGGCGGTCTCATCTCCACCCGTACCATCCGCCATCGCGCCAGCGACTACACCGCCACACGTCATCCCGCGTCGTTTGCGCTGCCAGATCCCGCTCCCTGGCGCGCACGTACCTTTCAGGGCTACCACCGTGCCGATGGCCAGGTGGGCACGCGCAACTATTGGCTCATCCTTCCCCTGGTCTTCTGCGAGAACCGCAACATCGAGCGCCTGCGCGAAGCCCTCGAAGAAGAGTTGGGCTACGGCAGCGCCGCCAACACCTATCGCAGCCACGTCCGTCAACTTGTCGACCGGCAGGCAAGCCGCAACCGCGACAACGCAACCGATGCAGCCACGTCGCGCGCCCAGCGCGTCTTCCCCAACATCGACGGCATTCGCTTCCTCACCCATCAAGGCGGCTGCGGCGGCACGCGCCAAGACGCGCAGGCTCTCTGCGGTCTGCTCGCCGGTTACATTCACCATCCCAACGTCGCCGGCGCTACTGTCCTAAGCCTCGGCTGCCAGCACGCGCAGGCCGCCATCCTGCTCGACGAGCTGCGCGCGCGCGACCCCAAGATGACCAAGCCGGTCCTCATCTTCGACCAGCAGAAATCCGGCCGCGAATCCGCGCTCATGACCCGCGCACTCGACGAAACCTTCTCGGCTCTCGTCGAAGCAAATTCTGCTTCGCGCGCTCCGGCCCCGCTCTCCGCGCTCACCATCGGCCTCAAGTGCGGCGGCTCCGACGGCTTCAGCGGCATCACCGCAAACCCCACTCTCGGCCATCTCTCCGATCTACTCGGCGAGCTCGGCGGCAAAACGCTGCTCTCCGAATTCCCCGAGCTCCACGGTGTCGAGCAGGAGCTGATCGATCGCTGCGCCACCGACCAACTCGCCCAGCGCTTCTACGACCTCATGCACGCCTATGCCGCTCGCGCCAAGGCCGTGCAGTCCGGCTTTGAAATGAATCCATCACCAGGCAACATCGCCGACGGTCTCACCACCGACGCCATCAAGTCCGCAGGCGCGGCACGCAAAGGCGGCGTCGCGCCCATCCGCGATGTCCTCGACTTCCCGCAATACGCCGACACGCCCGGCCTCAGCTTGCTCTGCACGCCGGGCAGCGATGTCGAATGCGTCACCGCGCAGGCCGGCGCCGGCGCCAATCTCGTCCTCTTCACCACCGGACTCGGCACACCCACAGGCAATGCCGTCGCCCCTGTCCTCAAGATCTCCTCGAACTCGTCCCTCGCCGAGCGCATGGCCGACATCATCGACTTCGACGCGGGCGGCATCCTCGCCGGCGACACCACCATCCCCGCCTGCGCCGATCAGTTGTTTGAACTTTGCATCCAGGTGGCCAGCGGCGAGCGCTTCACCAAGGCCGAACTCTTCGGCCAGAACGATTTCATTCCCTGGAAGCGCGGCGTCTCGCTGTAAAAGAGGAATTCCAATCCGTCTTTCATCCCCACCACTCGGTGCCTGCACCATCCATGACGAAGTCATCGGTGGGACGATACGCACTCTACTCCAGCATCGACGCAGCCACGGCCAACGCTGCAATCGCCGCCGTCTCTGCCCGCAGGATCCGCGGCCCCATCGATACTGCCCGCCATCCATGCGCATCGAACAGCGCCTCTTCTTCCGGCGCCCATCCGCCCTCGGGACCAATCGCGATCTCGAGCGACGGCATTGTCTTCCCCGCCGCGTCCATCGCCTCTTCCAAAGCCGTGTGTAGAGTGGTCGCCCGCTCCTGCTCCGCGAGCACCAGCCGCATCGCATCCGACTCGCTCTTGATCTGCGCGCTCAGCAGAACCGGCTCACCCAAAAGTGGTACGTCCGCGCGACGCGACTGCTGCGCCGCTTCATGCACCACGCGCCGCCACCGCTCTACGCGCTTCGCAGCGGCCTGCGCAAGATGCTTCTCGCTGCGCCGCGCAATCACCGGCACGATCCGTGCCACGCCCAGCTCCGTCGCTTTTTCGAGGGCCCACTCCATGCGATCGAATTTGTAGATCGACATTACCAGCGTAATGGCCAATGCCGGCTCAGCCTCGATCTCGGCCACGAGGGTGAACCGCACCTCGCTTCTTCCCTCCCCGCTCTCCTCGATCGCCGCCACCGCCGCGTGAAAGACGCGACCTCCGGCCACCACATCCGCTTCCGTTCCAGGCTGCGCGCGCAACACTCGAATCAAGTGCTCCGCGTTCGCTCCAACCAGCGTCGCCGTGGCTTCGTCCCATCGTTCCGCAATCCAGCGCCTGCGCGTCATCGCCTGTATTCATGCCCCTTTTCGCATACGTGCAAAAACTCTGAGGGGGACGCTTTGTGCGTCCCCCTCAGAGTTTGCCTTTGGTTGGTTGACCCGTTACTTCTTCTTCGCGGATTTCTTCGCGGCCTTCTTCGCGGGTGCCTTCTTGGCTGCTTTCTTAGTTGCCATTTGCCTATTCTCCCTTTTTCGATGGGTTGCATCGAAGCTGCAATTTGAAATGCAGTTGAGGAATGTATAGATTCATGCACACGCAGTGTCAAGCAAAAAACGACTTGAGAGTGGAAAAAGTGGCAACAATTCTTTTGGCCTCGCCCTCGCCTCGCTCCGAAATTTCAGACAAGATGATGCGCGCGGAGGAGCGTGAGGATGAGTCCGGTGATCAGGTCGTGCCAGCTGTGCGCAAAAATTCCCGCGCGCAAACTGCGCCGCAAAAGCGCAAGTACGCTGAAGAGCACACCGAATGCGGCCAGCAAAAACATATTCCGCGCGCCCTGGTATCCATGCGCCGCGCCGAACAGCAGTGCTGAAAACACCACGCCCCACGCATCGATGCCCTTGGCCCACGCCGTGAACTGGCGCTGCAGGTATCCGCGGAATACGACTTCCTCAATGGTGCCCGCCAGGCAGCAGAGTAGAATCCAGCTCGCAATTTCAACCCCGTTCTCCGGCGCCAGTTGCTCAATGGCACGCAAACTCTCTTCATGCCGCGGCACAAGCGCTCCTGCGCGACTTCCCTGCGGCGCATGCCAGACCTTCACCGCCGTCTCCACGCCGGTCCACGCCAGCCCGAGCATGCTCAACACGATCAGCGACCCGATCCAGAAGGCCGCCGCGATTGCGATATCGCGCACCGCCCCGCGGACTCCCCGTTCCAGCGAGCCCAGCATCGAGCGCAGCGGCGTCCGGCTCAGTCGCAGCCCCACGGCCACCCAGCCCAGCATCACCACTTCCAGCGCAGCCGTCGTGCCATACGTCAGAAGCCGGTTCGTGCCGCGGTGCAGTCCCGCCATGTGCAGCTTGCCGGCAATTGAGATCGCCAGAATCCCCGCGATGAGCAACGCAGTGTGCCACGCCGGCGCCAGTACGCGTTGCGCGGGCTCCACCTGCGACGCTTCGGATGCATCGATGCGCTCGTCTTCCGTCATGCGCGACGACCCGTTCCTCACTTCAGTTGGACTGCGGGAGGACACACTCGCCGGTTCGCCCGGCGACGCATCCACTCCGTCAACATTCGATGATATTGAGCGCGAGCCCGGCCAGGCTCGTCTCCTTGTAGCGCGATTGCATATCGAGGCCTGTCAGGTACATCGTGCGAATCACCTGGTCGAGTGAGACCTTGTGCTCTTCCGCCTCGCTCAGCGCGATCCGCGATGCATGCACCGCTTTCGCTGCCCCCATCGCGTTGCGCTCGATGCAAGGAATCTGCACCAGCCCCCCGATGGGATCGCAGGTCATGCCCAGGTTGTGCTCCATCGCAATCTCCGCCGCGTGCTCCACCTGCCCATTGGTGCCGCCCAGCGCAGCCGTCAATCCGCCAGCCGCCATCGAGCACGCCACACCCACTTCCCCCTGGCATCCCACCTCTGCCCCGCTGATCGAAGCATTCTCTTTGTAGAGAATTCCAATCGCCGCCGACGTCAGAAAAAAGCGGATCATCCCCTCGTGATCGGCTTCCGGCGCGAAGCGCTCATAGTAGTGCGCCACTGCCGGCACTACACCGGCCGCGCCGTTGGTCGGCGCCGTCACCACGCGTCCCCCTGCCGCATTCTCTTCGTTCACCGCCATCGCATACACCGTCACCCAATCCAGCGGCGCCAGCGGATCGCCGCGCAAACCATCCGCCTCTTTTTCCCGCAACCGTTCCGCCAGCCGGTGCGCGCGTCGGCGCACATTCAATCCGCCGGGCAAGATGCCTTCGGTCGCAATGCCTCGCTCCACGCAGGCGCGCATTGTCTCCCAGATGCGATCGATGCCGTCGCGGACAACATCCACCGGCGACCGGCGCGCATCCGGCAAAACCAGCGCGCATTCGTTCTCCAGCATCAATTCGCTGATCGAGAGCTCATGGGCCCGCGCCGTCGTCAGCAACTCCGCCGCCGTGCGAAACGGAAACGGAACTTCCGTCCCCAAGTTTTCAGCGGATGCGTCGACCCCGTCCTCGACAATGAAGCCTCCGCCGATTGAAAAAAATGTCCGCTCATCCACGACTGCGCCCGCCGCATCGTAGGCTGTCAGCCGCAGCCCATTCGGATGCTGCATCTTTGCACCCGGAGGAAACATCACGTCGCGATGCGAAAACAGATTGTCGGCCTCATCGAAGAGGAGGATTGCCCCTCCTGCCAGCTTGATTTGTTGTGTCATGCGAATCGCCGCAACCGTCGATTCAATGGCTGAAGGATCGATGGTCGCCGGCTCGTTGCCCGCCAATCCAAGCAACACCGCACGGTCCGTCGCATGCCCCTTACCCGTCAGCGCCAGCGAACCGTAAAGATCCACCTTGACCCGCTTGACTCGGTCCAGCAGGCCGCGCTCCCCCAGCCCATGCGCAAACCGGAAGGCCGCCCGCATCGGCCCCATCGTATGCGAGCTCGAGGGCCCTACACCGATCTTGTAGAGATCGAAAAGACTCGTCGTCACGGATGTGATTGTAGCCTGATCGCGCCTTGCCCATCGGCGTGCACACGAGGCTGACGACCGTCACACCCATCCCTCCCACGCATTGCTAGACTGCGGGCTGCAGATACAAATGCTCTTCAAAGCCCTCAGCGCAGCCGTCTACGGCATCGACGCCAATCTCATCGATGTAGAAGTCGACTACAGCGGCGTCGTCTCCGATCAGGACCACTTTCACACCGTCGGCCTGCCTGACGCCGCGGTCCGCGAAAGTCGCGATCGCGTGCGCGCGGCGATCAAGAACTCCGGCTATCTAATTCCCCCCACCCACATCACCATCAACCTCGCCCCCGCCGACCTCAAAAAAGAAGGTTCGGGATTCGATCTCCCCATCGCCCTCGGCATCCTCGGCGCCTATGGTGCATTGCAGACCAGCGACATCAGCAGATTCCTGATCGTCGGCGAACTCGGCCTTGACGGCGGCGTCCGTCCTGTCCCCGGCATGTTGCCCGTGGCCATCCTCGCGCGCGAGAAGAACATTCCCAATCTCATCCTCGCCGCTGCCAACGCTGCCGAAGCCGCCGTCGTCGAGGGTGTCAACGTCTACCCGGTCTCCTCGCTACTCGACGTGATCGAGTTGCTCAATAGCCAGCTTCTCGGCGTGGTGCAGCGTGAACCCTGCCGCGTTTCCACCGAAACGCTGCTCGGCGAGCTCCAGCATTTCTCCGTCGATTTCAAAGATGTCCGCGGCCAGCACACTGCCAAGCGCGCGCTTGAAGTCGCCGCCGCCGGCAGTCACAACATCCTCATGATCGGTCCGCCTGGCTCCGGAAAAACCATGCTCGCCAAACGCCTTCCCTCTATCCTCGCGCCGCTCACCTTCGAAGAAGCACTCGAGACCACCAAGATCCACTCCGTCGCCGGTGTCCTCGATGCCGCGGCCGGGCTGGTCACCCAGCGTCCTTTCCGCTCGCCCCACCACACCATCTCCGACGCCGGACTCATCGGCGGCGGCGTCGTGCCTCGCCCCGGCGAAGTCTCCCTCGCTCACAACGGACTCCTCTTCCTCGACGAGCTTCCCGAATTCCCGCGCAACGTGCTCGAAGTCATGCGCCAGCCCCTCGAAGACCACACCGTCACCATCGCGCGCGCCTCCATGTCCCTCACCTTTCCCGCCCGGTTCATGCTCGCCGCCGCCATGAATCCCTGCCCCTGCGGCTACTTCAACGACAAATCGCGCGAGTGCCAGTGCACCCCGCCCATGATCCAGCGCTACATCTCCAAGATCTCCGGCCCACTCCTCGACCGCATCGACATCCACATCGAGGTGCCCGCCGTTCAATATAAGGAGCTGCGTGGTTCAGCCGCCGCCGAAGGCTCCGCAGAAATCCGCACCCGCGTCCTCGCTGCACGCGAACGCCAACGCGAGCGATTCAGGAAACATGGCGAAAAGATCTACTCCAACGCCCAGATGACTACCCGTCAGATACGCGTTTACTGCGAGCTAGGCCCCGACGCCGAACGACTGCTCGAGCGCGCCATGCAGCAACAGGGCCTCACCGCCCGCGCCCACGACCGCATTCTCAAAGTAGCCCGCACCATCGCAGACCTGGAAGGCACAGAATCTCTTACAGTTGCCCACCTGGCCGAGGCCATCCAGTACCGCACTCTCGACCGCAGCTACTGGGCTTAGGACCACCCTCAACCCCTGCAACGCCCCCTGGCCAGTCCAGAACCACCTTTTCCACAACCAGGCCCCCCAGAGCCAGCGGTAACCGCCTGGATTCCCCTCCGCAGTGTGACGGAAATCACACACCTCAGACTCTCCTTCTGCCCTGCGCATACCTCATTAACTGGCTCAAATAAAATAGCTTATGAGAAAGAACTCGAGACGGGTGATGCTTCTTTCCCTAACCTCCAGATCGCAAAAAAACTATTGACCCACCATTCATCCGGGTATACATTCATGAGTGCCATCCACAAGGATAGATTGCACCGCGCGATCGCGTGTCTCTCTGTCAAATCCTGCATCGACTATTGGGCTCCGGCCTCTCGCTTGATGCCTCCGAAGTGTGCGTTTTGGCTCTTCGAAGTTTGGAATTGCAAAGAGTTCAAGTTTCCCGCTATGCGGCAATTCATCGGACGGATGCGGCACACTTCGATTTCATCACACGACGATTTGCGTCAAAGATTTAGAACTCGACGCTCATTTACCGCGTCTAAAGCAAAGAAGCGGGGCTGTGGGGGCAGTCAAACCTCTGTTGCGCTCCCGACTGCACCGTCGGTGCCAGGTAGTACCGAAGGGCAGAGGACTGTAGAAGGAGATTTCTTATCATGCGTTCTGATTTGGTTTTTGGGGCACTCTCTCATGTGTCCAACCGTTACCAGCTCTGTCAGTTGGCAAGCAAGGCCACTCGTATGTTGCATAAGCCCAACACCCGCCTGCAGGACACCACAAATGAGGTCCTCGTCCGGTTCCATTCCACCAATCCTGGCACTGTGGCCCCCGTCGCCGTGCCCTCCAATCCACGCGTCGAGACCCGCCGGGCGGCTTGACCTTTCCTTCATCGCATCCAAGCTCACATCGGTATCGCAGGGGGTAGACCAGCAACGGCGACCCCCTTCGCCCGGTACACCGTATGTTGGCTTCAACTTGAACCCTGATCACGCCCCGACAGCGCTCACCCCTTGCACCAATCCTGCCTGGTTCTTCCCGGAGCGACCCCCTCTCGGACTCCCCTCCACTCCATCCCGCCGCCCTCTCTGTAGGTGAACATGACTATCGCTGAACTAAAAGAAAAGAACATTACCGAACTCAGCCGCATTGCGCGCACCCTTGAAATTCCCGGCGCCAGCGGTCTCCGCAAGCAAGACCTGATCTTCAAGATCCTTCAGGCCCAAAGCGAAAAAGAAGGCCACATTTTTGCCGAAGGTGTCCTCGAGATCCTGCCCGACGGTTACGGCTTCCTCCGCTCGCCCGATTACAACTACCTTCCCGGCCCCGACGATATCTACGTTTCTCCGTCGCAGATCCGCAAATTCGACCTTAAAACCGGTGACTCCATCTCGGGCAACGTCCGCCCGCCCCACGAAGGCGAAAAATACTTCGCCCTGGTCAAGATTGAAGCCATCAACTTCGAGTCGCCTGAGGAAACACGCAACAAGATCCTCTTTGACAACCTCACGCCCCTCTATCCGCAGGAACGCATCAAGCTCGAGACCGTGCGCGAAGCCGTCAGCGGCCGCGTCATGGACCTGCTGACGCCCGTGGGAAAAGGCCAGCGCGGCCTGATCGTCGCTCCCCCGCGTACCGGCAAGACGATGCTGCTCCAGTCGCTCGCCAACTCCATCACCGCCAATCAGCCTGAAGTCGTGCTGATCGTCCTCCTCATCGACGAGCGCCCCGAAGAAGTCACTGACATGCAGCGCTCCGTCAAAGGCGAAGTCATCAGTTCCACCTTCGACGAGCCCGCTGCCCGTCACGTCCAGGTCGCCGAAATGGTCATCGAGAAGGCCAAGCGCCTCGTCGAGCACAAGCGCGACGTCGTCATTCTTCTCGACTCCATCACCCGCCTCGCCCGCGCATACAACACCATCGTGCCACCCTCCGGCAAAGTCCTTTCCGGCGGCGTAGATTCCAACGCCCTGCAGCGCCCCAAACGCTTCTTCGGCGCCGCCCGCAACATCGAAGAAGGCGGCTCGCTCACCATCATCGCCACCGCCCTCGTCGATACCGGCTCGCGCATGGACGAAGTCATCTTCGAAGAGTTCAAGGGCACCGGCAACATGGAAATCATTCTCGACCGCAAGCTGGTCGACAAGCGCGTCTTCCCAGCCATCGACATTCAGCGCTCCGGCACCCGCAAAGAAGAGCTGCTCATCCCCAAAGAAGACCTGCAGCGCATCTGGGTCCTCCGCAAGGTGCTCAATCCGCTGTCCCCCGTCGAAGCGATGGAGCTCCTCATCAGCCGTCTCGAGAAGGTTCGCAACAATGCCGAGTTCCTGCAGAATATGAACCAGTTGTAGCCGCGGAAGGCCGAGTTGGCCGCACCGCAGGTGCTTCAGCTCTGGGGTCTAGGTGGTCTAGCAATCCCAGCGAGCTGACCACAAAGGCCGGGGAAGCTTCCCCGGCCTTTGTGTGTTCGACGAATCTTCCGCTTCGGTCGCTGACTTCCCCAGCCTCTATACAGACTCCATCGTGCGTCTGCTTCCGTTCCCATCCGATGCACTCCCTCTCGGCCTCCGCTCGATCGTCACCACCGTGATGTCATCCGCCTGCCCGAACTGCACCGCCGCGTCCACAATCGCGGCCGCAGTTTCCATCGAGATCGCCTTCGCACGGTCGAACCCGAACAGTTTGCCCTCCGGGTTCTGTGCTTCCACCACGCCATCTGAGAGGAACGTCAGCCGGCTGCCGGCTCGAAGCTCTATGCGCGTTACCTCGTACCGCCCGCCGCCGCTGATGCCCAGAGGCAGCGCGCCCGGAGTGTCGACTTCGCATCCGTCCAGATATGGAGAAAGGTGGCCTGCATTGGCGATCGTCACCCATCCATCGTCCGCAATGAACGCCGCAAGCGCTGTCGCGAATCCACCCGTCGTGCGCCCCACAATCCGTTCGTTCAGCCGGCGCAACATCACAACTGGATCGTGCGTGTCCTCGGCGGTTGCGCGAATCGACCCGATCAGCAGTGACACCAGCATCGCCGCGGGAAGCCCCTTGCCGGCCACGTCCCCGATCACGATCAGCAACCCGCGCTCGCCCACTGAAAGAATTTGAAAGAAGTCGCCGCCCACCTCGCGCGCAGGCTTGTAAACCGAATCCACGGCATACCCCGGAAAAGTCTGGTGCGGATCCGGCAGAATGACCTGCTGAACCTGGCGCGCCGCAGCCATTTCACTCTCCAGCAGCGCCATCTCCGTCCGTGTCTTTACATATCTCCGCGCCTCTTTCACCAAAACATAAAAAAATCCCGTATAGCCCAGGCTGACGGCCGCCATGGTCGCGAGACCGTCGAAGATCAGCCGGACGTGCAGGCGCCCCACCGCGGCTGCGTCCAAGGGAAGAACCTGCGGCGCATCCGGAAGCGACTGGGTCAGAAAGCCCATTCCCACAACCTGCACCACGAACACCGGTAAAAACACCTTCCAAAACCTGCCGTGCAGAGTGATGCCCGCGATCGCATACACCACGGCGAACGCCCCCGAAAGCACAACGCCCAGGACAAACCGCAGCAGCGGCTGCCGCCCCATATCCAGGATGTCGTTCGCGAATCCAATGGTCGTGAAGAGAAAGAAAACCGAAAGCAGAAGCACGACGATCGAGGCGCGCGGAGTGTCATGCCAGGGGTCAAAACCAGCGATGGGGCGCGTGGGATCCGCCATATCAGCTCATGCGCGCAGAGTGTCCGGCGGCGCAGCTTTCTCCACAGAGGTTCAAACCACGGCGAAGACCTCGCGCGCAGCTCGTTCCCACGACGGCTCTCAACATGGGAGCAACTGTACCACGCCAATCGAACCGCGGCAGCTTCACCCTCTCTGCGGCTTGCGCGCCCGAAACCGGAACGCATACGGATTCACATCCACGCGCACACCTTCAAAACCCGCTTCCGTCAGACGCTGCGGAAGCGTCTCCGGATCGACCAGAACCAGCGTGTCAAAGAGGTGAATTAGCGTCATAAAACGGCTCTTCAGGCTGTCCGTCCCCGCCCAGATTCCACCCGGCCGCAGCAGCCGAAATACCGCCAGGAACAGCCGGTTCTGCAGCTCTGTCGATCCGACGTGATGCAGCATCGTAAAGCACACCACGCTGTCGAAAGAAGCTCCCGGCAGCAACGATGCCGTTGCATCCTCGTGGCGCACCTCCACATTCCCGTTCACCTTGCGCCGAAGACCTGCGGCCAGCGCGCCGTCCGATTCCATGCAGGTCAAATGCCGCACCCGCTGCTGCAAAACATCCGTCCCCGCGCCGTACCCGGGTCCGATCTCCAGCACCTCGTCCCCCAACTCAATCCCCCCCAATGACCATGGCAGAACATGCTCTCGCATCACCTGCTTCCATCGCGACGACGAGCAAAGCATGCGATGAACAAAGTTCATTGCCCCTCCACCTGTGAAAGGCTCAAGACATTGCCATCCGGATCCTTAAACCATGCCACCTTCGCGCCGCTCGGCGAGCTCCAGATCCCCTGCTCATCCTGTTTCATCCACTCATAACGTTCAAACCGCACCCCGGCCGACTCCAGTCGGCAGACAGCGGCTTCAAGGTCCGGCACGTCCCAGCCGAGCACCGTCCACGGCGCTGGAGCAAACTCGCCCACCAGCGTGAGACGCAGCGTCGTGCCATGCGCGTCGAATACAACCGCGAAAGGCAGCTCTTGCTCGATCAGTTTCAACCCCAGAACAGCGCCGTAGAAACTCCTGGCCGTGGCGGCATCGACAATGGGCACAAAGGCAACGATGTTGCGCTCTCCCAGGTTGGCTTGGTTGGTCATGTCTCCTTGGTTGGTCATGTCTCTAGGATGGCCGCAATCCCGGCATGTCGCAAGAATTGCGAAACGTCATACTATAGCGTGCATGCGACACGCGCCTCTCTTGCTCGATTACGACCCGCCGCCGGGCTCCTCGGTTGCGGCACTGGCCTATGAATATCCTGCGTATGCCCGCGTTCCCGATCACGCCCACGGCTCCGATCAGCTGATCTATGCCACTGAAGGCATCATGGAGGTATCGTCCGGGCGCAGCATCTGGACCATTCCCCCACAGTTCGCTCTCTGGATACCGGCCAGAACCGTGCACCACCTTCGCATGGTAGGCAAGGTCGGCATGCGCACGCTCTATTTCCGTTCGGGCGTCGTGCCCAGGACGCCGCCAGAGTGCTCGATTCTGTTCGTCTCCCCGCTGCTGCGCGAATTGATCGTAGAAGCCGTCCGTCTGCGGCGATTGCGTCTCCGGAATCGCATCGAGTGTGCTCTGCGCGATCTGCTCAGCGTGCACCTCGCCAATGCCACAGAGATGCCTATCGGTTTGACCATGCCTTCTGAGCCGCGCGCACTGGCGGTCGCGCACGCAATCGCCCGCGATCCTGCGAGTACCAAAACTCTGGCCAGACTGTGCAGAGAAGAGGGCGTCGGCCTCAGGACCGTGCAGAGAACCTTTCGAAAGCAAATCGGCATCGACCTCGAAACCTGGCGCCGCCAGGTCCGCCTCACCCGCGCCATCCGCCTGCTCGTTGCCGGCGATTCCGTCAAGCAAGTCGCATTCGCCATCGGCTATCGCCAACCCAGCGCTTTCGTGCAAGCCTTTCGAAAACTCTTCGCAGCCACTCCCAAAGCCTGGATCGCCAGCCTGCGCACACCGTCAACTCCTGCCCGGGATCAATGAAAATTTGCTCGCCTCCCGCACAAATTTCTCATCCGTGACGCCATCCCGTCATTTGCTCCGCTCCTCCCCTCAATGTCATCCTCGAAGAGTGAAGACCTGCACATTCCTCCCCGCCGCCCTCCTGGTTCTCGCTTCCTCCCTCATCGCCACAGCCCAGGACAAGGGCTATTGGCGCGCCGCCAGCCGCACCGCCAGTTCCATCACCGGCGACGTCGCCCTTTCTGACAGTAAACTCACCATCGACTTCTTCGTCTTTCCACTCGTCCAGGCGCGCACCCTGCAACCCGCCGAAGTGAGTGCCGCCTTCGATGCCGACATCAATGCCGGGGCCACAGGAGTCCTCTATCACGTCACCGTGCCCGCGGCCCGCCGCTTCCTCCACCACAACACCCTCTGCGGCACCGAAGACACACAGTGGATGGCTACCTACGTCTCCGGCCGCAATCTGCAGATCGCCTTCTTCTCCGGCGCCGAAGCGCCTGTCTTCACCCTCGATGCCATCGCCGACTCCACCAGCCTCTGCGGCACCTTCACCTATGGGCGTTAGCGATTTCCCATCCAGCTCGCGGACCGCTCCGCGCATGTCTATTTCTCCGACAGAGCCTCTCCAAAGTAATGCCGGTATTCCCATGCAAAATGTGAGAATCCTCAAGTCCCTCAAGTCCCAGACGATGGCCCGCAGATGCTTCTTCAGCGCGGGCCGGCAGCCCGGCACCCGCGCCTTTCCCAATTCCACGCCGGCTGTTAAAATAGTTCAATCGTGGGGCTGTAGCTCAGCTGGGAGAGCGCCTCGTTCGCAACGAGGAGGCCAGCGGTTCGATCCCGCTCAGCTCCACCAATTCCCTTCACATTCCACCCCCGGCCTCGATCCACAACGGCCTTCCCTTACCCCTTCGCGCGTCCGCCTGCACACTCGCTTTCTTGCCTCGCCCGATATCATGAAGTGTGAGTTCCTCGCGCTCTTCAGAGAAAGAGCCCATCACAAGGCGTCGCTTCCTCACGGCCACTGCGCTCGGCGCCGCCGGCCTCGGCCTCTATTCCGGCGAGTTCGAACGCCACCACCTGGAAATCACCTATCCCGAAGTTCGTCTGCCCAACCTGCCCCCGGTCTTCGATGGCTTCCGCATGGCCCAGCTCAGTGACATCCATCTGGACATGTTCACAGAGCCCTATTTCCTGCGCGACATCGTCGCCCGCATCAATCGTCTCCGCCCCGATGCCGTCTTCCTTACCGGCGACTTCGTCACCCACCAGTGGCTGCCGCACAAATACCCCATCCACGCAGCATGGGCCTGCGCCCGCATCCTGGACGGGATTGAATGCACCCGGCGTTACGCCATCCTCGGCAACCACGATGTGGTTGTCAGTGCACAAGCCGTCACCGCCGCTCTCACGGCAAGCCGCATTCCTGTCCTCAGGAACTCCTTCGCTCCCCTCGAGCTCGGCGCCTCGCGTCTCTGGCTCGCCGGCCTTGACGATCCGGTCGAAGGCCATCCCGATCTCGACCAGGCCATCCCTGAATTCCTGCGCGATCGCGCCGACCAGCCTGTGCTGCTGATGTGCCACGCGCCCGACTATGCCGACACGGTCCTCGCCCATCCCGCAGGCAAATCCGTTGCCTTCATGCTCAGCGGACATACCCACGGCGGCCAGATCCGCGCTCCCTTCCTCGGACCCATGGTGCTCCCGGACTTGGGAAAGAAATATGTCGAAGGTCTCTTCCAACTGCAAGGAATGCAGCTCTACGTCAATCGCGGTCTAGGCACCGTCGGCGTTCCGGTCCGTTTCAACTGCCCGCCCGAACTCACCTGCATCACCCTGCGCCGCGCCTAAGCAGCGCACCCGATCCTTAACTGATTCCCTGGTCCGCGTGAACTGGCACGAAAATGGGTGCCCAGGTCTCGCGTTCGAGACCGGGGAAAGCACAAACCTCAATAACCGAAATTACGCGGGTAAGCGAACTGATCCCTGGTCCCGGCCTCTAACTGAACAGGTCCTTCACCTTGTCCAGGATCCCGTGCGACGTCGGCTTGTTCTCCACCTTCAGCGACTCCGCCATCTGCTCCACCAGCTCGCGCTGTGCCCGCGTCAGCTTCTTCGGGATCTGCACCACGACCCGCACAATCATGTCGCCGCGTCCCTTTTCGTTCAGATACGGCACACCGCGCCCCCGCACCCGCAGCTCGCGCCCGCTCTGCGTGCCCTCCGGAATCTTCAAGCTCACCCCTCCGTCGATTCCGGGAATCTCGATCTCCGCGCCCAGCGCCGCCTGCGGAAAGCTGATCGGAATTACGCAGTGCAGGTCATAGCCATCGCGCTGGAAAAAATCGTGCGCGCGAATCGTCAGCACGATGTACAAATCTCCGCTCGGCCCGCCCGAACGCCCCGTGTCGCCTTCGCCGCTGTAACGAATCCGCGTGCCCTCCTCCACCCCGGGGGGAACCTTGACGCTCAGCTTCACTTCTTTCGCCACGCGCGTCTCGCCATGGCAGGTGCTGCACGGATCGCTCACAATCGCGCCCGCGCCGCCGCACGCGCTGCATGTCCGCGCCACGGAGAAGAACCCCTGCTGATAGCGAATCTGCCCCCGCCCCTGGCACTGAGGACATGTGCTCGGCCCGCGCCCCGACGCACTGCCCGTCCCGTGGCAGGTCACGCACGCTTCAAAGCGCCGGATCCTTACCTCGGTTTCTTTGCCAAAGAATGAGTCTTCAAAATCAATGGTCAGGTCGAACCGTAGATCCTCGCCGCGCCGCTGTCGGGTCTGGCGCTGCGCTCCGCCGCCCATGCTGAACATCTCGCCGAACAAATCGCCGAAAATGTCGCCCAGATCGACGCTGCCGCTGAACCCGCCAAACCCGCTCGCGCCTCCGCCGCTCACGCCCGCATGCCCAAAGCGGTCATACGCCGCCCGCTTGTCGGCATCGCTCAACACCTGATAGGCTTCGCTCGCTTCCTTGAACTTCTCTTCCGCGGCCTGATCGCCCGGATTCCGGTCCGGGTGATACTTGAGCGCCTGCTTCCGATAGGCGCTCTTCAGTTCCGGATCGCTTGCATCGCGCCCAACGCCCAACACTTCGTAGTAGTCAGCTTTACTCACGTTTGTCTTCAAACCTTGTCCCGATTCTTCGTGCGGCTATCTTCGCACCTCACAAATCGCGCGTCGAAATAGAAAAAACTTGCCCTGCCTCAGTCTTCCTTCGTGCGCCGAGGCAGGGCCGAACTCTGCGTCCTTACTCACTCACTCGTCTGTTTCGGATTCGATGCCACGCGCACCAGCGCCGGACGCAGCAGCCGCTCGCGCAGCTTGTAGCCGCGACGTATCTCTTCGGCCACGTGCTGATCGGGCAGGTCGTCGCGCTCCACTGTGCCCAGAGCTTCATGATGCCGCGGGTCAAACTGCTCGCCAACCGTCGCCACCGGGTTCACCTGCAGCTGCCGCAGAATCTCTTCCATCTGCTTCACAATCAGCTCCACGCCCGAGCGCAGCTGTTCCGCCGTCCCCGTCGCCTTCAGCGCCAGCTCGAAATTGTCGAGCACCGGCAAAAACTGCTCCACCACCGAGCCGACCGCATAATCGCGATACTCCTGCCGTTCGCGTTCCACGCGCTTGCGCGCATTCTCAAACTCCGCCTGCATGCGCGCCAGCCGGTCCACCAGCTGATCGCGCTCTGTCTTCACTTGCTCGGCATCGGCTCTCAGCCTCTCAAATTCCGCGCGGTTCACCGCCACGGTCTCTGGTTCCGCCTTCGCCGCGCCGCTTTCGTTTCTTTCGAGCGAGCCGCCTTCCGGAGCCACGTCTTCCGCGGCCTCCTGCGCTCTCAACTCTGTTTCTTGTTCCGGCATACCTCTCCGTAATCTCCCCAGCACTTTGCCAATGTTCTTTTTCAATGATAAATTCCGTGGCGCAGTAGCGCCTTCTTGCCGCTTGGGTAACTTGTATGTGCTTCATCCTTCGTGGGTTCGCGCCACGACCGAACTGTGCCACCCGCGCCGACCCAACCGCTATTCCTCGGGAACCTCCAGGATGCGCTCCGACAACCGCGCCACATAGCGTACCGCTTGGATCATCTCCTGATATTGGATGCGCGTCGGTGCAATCACTGCCACCGTGCCCAGGTTCCCGCCTCCCAGCCGCGCAGACGCCCCAATCAGCACCAGGTCCTGCATTGCCGGAGACGCCCGATCCAGTCCCACCACCACGCGCACTTCCTGCTGCTTTCCATCCACATATGCCGTCAGCAGCTCAATCAGCCGCTGCTTCGCCTCCAGCGCCAGCAGCATTTGGCGCAGCCGTTCCCGATCCACCTCGGCCGCGATCAGGTTCGCCATACCCTCCACAAAGATGGCTGGACCCGCGTCGACTCCTGCCAGTGCCCCCTTGCGGCAAAGCTCTTCGATCGACGACAGCATCTCGTGATATTCGGCGCGCTCCAACTCCGTGCGCCGCTCCACCTCCACGCGAATCCGCTCGATCGGCCAGCCGTGAAAATTCTCGTTCAGATACCGCCCCGCTGTCTCCAGCTCCAACGCAGTCAGTTCACGATCCAGCGTCAACACGCGATCCAGAACTGCCCCGGCCTTCGTCACCAGCACCGCCAGCACACGCCCCGTCGACAGCCGCGAAAAGTGGATATGCTCCAGCACCTGCGTTGCCGGCGAGCTGGCCAGTGCTACTCCCAGGCCGCTCGAGATCAGCGCTAGCACGTGCGACGTTCGCTCCAGGTACTCCGCGCTGCTCGTCACGCCCGCAAATCCGTCGTCAATCTGGCCGCGTTTCATCTCGCTCAGCGGTGAAGCATCCTGCCCCAGCATGGCTGCTGCGCCGGGGCCGATCTTGCCCAGCTGCGCATCCACCCGCGTGATCTGTTCTACGTAGTAGCGAAAGGCCGCAGGTGTCGGCACGCGCCCTGCGGATGTATGCGGCTGCTCCAGTAACCCCGCATCCGCCAGCGTTGCCATCACGTTGCGGATGGTCGCCGAGCTCAAGCCATCGCGGTCCGCAAACTCCCGAGCCACCGCCTGCGATGCCACAGGTTCTCCCGTGGCGATGTAGAGCTCGATGATCGCCGTCAGCACCAGCCGCTCGCGCGGACTGACACGCATTTCAGGCATCTCTGCAGCCCCTTTGGCGAATCCCGCCGCGCCTCAGCAGCACATCACTCCGGCGCCGGCACCCCAGAAATCTCCTATCCCATCGGATGCATCCGGCAGAAAATGGATAGAGGAATCCTATCTCATTCTAGGAACGGAGTTTCTTCAAGTCAAGGAACGCCGGGTTTCGCCCGCGATCCGGTGGCCAAGCTCATTTATCGCACCTTCGCAGGCATGAAGAAATCCACCAGGTTGCCATCCGGATCGCGAAAGTAAATCGAACGAGTGCCCCACGGCTGCGTCGTGGGCCCCTTCACCCAGGTTTTCACCACACCGCGCTGAAGTTGGCTGTACGCGCTGTCCACATCGGCAACCTGGAATTCGAGAATCACGCTCCGGTTGTGCGCCGCCTCCGTCACATCGGGGATGTACCTCTGCTGCGCTGCAAACGAAAAGATCGCCACTGCCGTCGAATCATTCGTCGCCAACTCCGCATAATCCGGTCCCGACCACGTAGCTTTGACCCCTAAAATCGCTTCATAGAAGTCCACCAGCCGCTGCACGTCGCCAGTAATCAGGCAAACATGCGCAAGCGTGAGTGCAGGCTTGGACATGCGCTTGGCAGGGTCCACTGCGTTTTCCTTTGCCCCATCCTGCGACGCTCCCGCCCAACCCGACGCAGCCATCGCCAACAACAGCAACGCTGCGGCCACTCTGCCAATCCTCGTCACCGTCGTGGTCATTGCCCGCTCCTCCCCGGATTCTACGGCAGATTCAAAGAAACCCGGTCCCTCAACCCAGGCAACCGAAACTATCCTGCCTCGTTCTCACACCACAGAGCGATTGCGTCTGGCGCGCTCCAACAACCTCCGCCCCAACCGCACCACGAGCCCAAAAGATGTCTCTCGAAATCCACTGGCCCCAAATCGCTCTTCGCCTCGTCCTCACGCTGCTTGCCGGCGGCCTGCTCGGTATCGAGCGCAGCAAGACCGGTCATGCCGCAGGCCTGCGCACAACCCTCCTCGTCACTCTCGCCGCCTCCATTGCCATGATCCAGATGAACCTGCTCATCCACACCAATGGCAAGCCTTCCGACTCCTATGCCGTCATGGACCTCATGCGCCTGCCCCTCGGCATCCTTACCGGCGTCGGCTTCATCGGCGCGGGCGCCATCGTGCGCAAAAACGAAATGGTTGCAGGCGTCACCACGGCGGCCACACTCTGGTTCGCCACCGTCGTCGGCCTCTGCCTCGGCGGCGGACAGCTTGTCCTCGGCTCCATCAGCGCCGCCATCGGCTTCTCAGTTCTCTGGGGACTGCGCCATCTCGAGAACCGGATCGAGATCAAGCAATCTGCAGACCTCGCCCTCACTGTCGGCGAAGACGCGCTAGGCGCACTCGATCTGCGCACGCGCCTGAAGCACGCAAAGCTGCACATCAAGTCTCTTTCCGTTTCCCACGACATCCCGGCCCATCGCCGGACCTTCAACTGCCGGGTGCGATGGCGTTCCACCGGCGACAGCGCCGACCCTCCGCCAATTCTCGCCGACCTCGATCAACTCCCCGGGCTGATCAAGCTCGAGTGGCGCAGCGCCGCCGAGCCACCCGATCAGCACTCCCCGACTCCGTGATCGCCGCCTATCGTTTCTCACTGCGACGGCGGCCGAGGCGGCAGCGGATCGTTGATGCTCTTCGGCGGATTGGGCGGCGTCCTGTGAATCCCGTTGCTCACTGTCTGCTGCGGCGGCCTGCGATATTGCGCTTCTTCTGTCGGCGCCGTAAACTCCATCGTCCGCCCCATCTGGATCATCAAGCGCCGGTTCACTTCCGCGCCATACGCGGTCCCTTCGAGCTCCGCGCGCGGCACATTCACCTCGGTCAGTGCGTCGCGCGGCCCCACATACAACAACGCATCCGCTACATCCGCCATCTTCAACGCATTCGGCGCCACCACGCCGCCCGTCACTACCGGCATCGCCGGCAGCACGCCCACCCAATTCCCGTTGAGCTGCACAATCGCCGGCGTGTGCCATGCGTCGAAGCGGGGATCCAAATCGTCGTATCCGCTTACCGCATTCGTTCCTAACACCACCAGGTAGGGATCCACGCCCTCCGCGCGAATCGTTCGCTCCACCAGACCCGGCCCGTTCCTCCGCAGAAAATGTCCCGCTCCCATGATCAGCAACGCCCGATGATGCTTCGCCAGAACCTCATCTCTCACCACCTGCGCATACCATTCATCGCGATGCGCGACATACGGCCCCAGGTCTTCGGCGTTCTTGATCTTGTCCCAGTCCCCGTACGGATCGCCCAACACCAGCCGGATTGCATGTTTGCCTTTGTGTGCAAGATTCGATGCCCGCACCGCCGCATAGAACTCCCCATACACCGGCGACACCGGCCCCACCGCGCCGATAACGTTGCGCCACGCTTTCTCCACTTGCTCCTGCGGCACATCCTCGCCTGCGATGTAGCGGTCCACCGTCTTCTGGTAGAGCGAGTTCCCAAACTCCACCACAATGTCGTCCACCCGGTCCGCAAACGCCGGCGTCTTCACTAACGTGCACAGCCACACGTATTCCTGCTTGTTCGCGTGCGTCTCGCCGAACATCACGATCTGATGGGCAGTGATCGCCGACAGCATCGCCTGCGTAGCGTCCTGGGGTTGCGCCTGCGTCTGAGACGCCGCGGTCGCCTCCGCAGCGTTCTTTTGGTCGCGTCCCGTCGCCGTTGCGCGTCCCGAAGAGCCGAGAGCGCCTGCCACCGAGGGAACAAACAAATTGCTATTGGAAGGAACTCGTGTTTCTGCGCCATTTGGACGAGCGAGCACTTGCCTTGGCGGATCGACGCGCAGGCGAGGCAATTGTGCACCGTTTGCAAGCGGAGGCGCGACATCCGTTCCTTCTCCGGCGGCGGATAATTTCGCGCCGCCAGCGGAGCGATCTCCGGCGGCACTAGCCGCAGTGCTGTTGGGCGCCGTCGGGGATACGGGTTGATTCAGACGCTGCAGAACAGAATCGATCGGGGAACCCGTGTGTCTCTCGATAGGGTGAAGAATCGCCGTCCGCAGAACCAGTGCCGAGACACCAACGATCGTCACCGCAAGCAAACTGCCCAGCAGGATCGACGCAGGACGCAAAGGTTCAGGCTGCAACAAGCGGAAGGAGGGCACAAGCTGCGTACTGGGTGCTTGCGACGCAACTCTGACCACGGAGTAAGACGTTTGCCAGGTCTTCGGAAGACCGGCAAACAAATCCATCAGCAGGTCCCACGACAGCTTGGCTCGACGCAAAAATCCTCGCTCCTCCCGCGCGCGATCCCGATACAGTTGCAGCGCCTCCTCCCCATACCGCTTCCGAAACTCCGGCGGGAACAGCCGCAGCAAGAGCGCGAAAACCTTCTCAGACATAATCCCCTCGCAGAATTTTCTTGGTCCGCGCAACACGGAGCATCTCCGCCAGCCGGTCCGCCTCCGCGCGCGCTAGCTTGCGCCCGGCCCCGATCAATCGGTAATTGCGGCGCCGTTCCTGGTGCGCCTCTCCCCCATCGCGCCCTTCCACTTCATCAATCAACCCCTCTTCCAGCAGCGTCTGGATCGAGCTATACAACGTCCCCGGCCCCAGCCGCATTCGTCCGTTGGTCTGCTTTTCTACCTGGCGCATGATTCCGTATCCGTGCAGGTCCTCTCCCGCCAGCGCGAGCAGGATTTGAAATGCCGCCGTGGGCAATGGGTCCAGTTTTCGTTTTGGCATCATCCCTCGATGATCGATATATCGATGAACGACTGTATAACGCCGATTGGCGCTCTCTGTCAATTCCTCCATTCCTCGGTCTCGCGATTTTTCTCGTGATGGCGCTCCCCACCACCGCACTCCCCGGCTGCGCGCCATGCGGGGTAATCCAGTCGAGACCCTGCGCTGACGCCCCCCCCAACACGCCTGATAAAGTTTTAAGAAAGGTTCTTCAAGACCAACGCAGGATGCGGCTCCCCGCTTCTCCGCGCATCACCCTTTGAAAGCCGGCTATGTCCCACGTAATTGACGATCTCCGCATTCAACGCATGACGGTCGTTCTTCCGCCCGTTTTTCTCGAAGAAGAACGCCCCGTCTCGGAATCCGCCACCGCCACCATCTTCAATGCCCGCTTCGAAATCTCCCGCATCCTCGCCCAACGCGACCCGCGCCTGCTCGTGCTCGTCGGCCCTTGCTCCATCCACGATGTCAATGCTGCGCGCGAATACGCCGCCCTGCTGCAATCCGCCATCGCCGAGTTCTCGCAAGATCTGCGCATCGTCATGCGTGTCTACTTTGAGAAGCCCCGCACCACCGTCGGCTGGAAAGGTCTCATCAACGATCCGCACCTCGACGGCTCCTACAAGATCAATGACGGACTGCGCCTGGCACGCAATCTCCTTCTCGATCTCGCCGAGATGGGCGTGCCCACCGGCACCGAATTCCTTGACATGATCACGCCGCAATACATCGCCGGACTCGTCAGTTGGGGAGCCATCGGCGCACGCACCACCGAGAGCCAGGTCCATCGCCAGCTCGTCTCCGGCATCTCTTGTCCTGTGGGTTTCAAAAACGCCACCTCAGGAGACGTCCAGGTGGCCGTCGACGCCGTCCTCTCCGCATCGCACTCCCATACCTTCCTCGGCCACACCAAACACGGACAGTCCGCGATCTTCGTCACCACCGGCAATCCCGACTGCCACGTCATCCTGCGCGGCGGCCGCAACTCCGTCAACTACACGTCCTCTTCAATAGCTGATGCCATCGCTCAAATGGAAAAGGCTGGAACCGCGCCGCGCATCATGGTCGACTGCAGCCACGCCAACAGCCTCAAGGACCATACCCGCCAGGGGCTCGTCTGCCGCGATGTCGCCGCGCAGATCGCAGCCGGCAACCGCAACATTATCGGTGTCATGATCGAAAGCAATCTCGTCGCCGGCGCGCAAAAGCTTCTCCCCGGCCAGCCCCTCGTCTACGGCCAGAGCATCACCGACGGCTGCATCGACTGGGCCGAAACCCACACGCTGCTCGCCGAACTAGCCGCCGCCGTCCGCGCCCGCCGTGATGCCCTGGTCTCCAGTCCCTAGTCCATACTTCTTGTCACGCCGTCCCCATCACGATCGTGTGCGGGCTCATCGGAATCGGGTGCGCCTTCACTTCGCTGAATCCCGCATCGGCATACATCGCATGCAGCTCACGGAACGTGTACGCATCGCCATCCGCGGTCGTCGTCAGCATGGTCAGGCTGAACGCGGCAGGCATCGGCGGCGACACGCGATCGTCGTTCGGCACAAATTCCAGCGTGGCCGCCCGGCCGCCCGGCTTCAACGATGCGCGCACCTTCTTCAGCAGGTCAACGCACGTTCCCTTGTCAAAGTGGTGCAGAAAATTCGTCAACAGCACCGCATCATACGGCCCGCCAAACTCAACATCGAACGCGCTGCCCGGCAGCATCGTGTAGCGGTCGTGCACGCCGGCCTTCTCTGCGTTCCGCAGCGCCACACGCAATACCGGCGCCCAGTCCAGCCCCGTCACATGCGCTTGCTTGTTCTGCTTCGCGATCTCGATGCCAAAGAGCCCGTGCCCCGCCGCGATATCCAGCACGCGCATCGGCCCCTCGTGGCCTTCGAGCACCACCGCCCCCAGCGGCGCAGCCATCGGTCCCATCATCGGCGCCATGTTTTCTGCGAACTCCACCCACACCGGGTTTTCCGGTTCTACCGTTCCCGCGCCAGGTAACGTCGTGCGCCCCGCGCGCACCACCTCCGCCAGATGCAGCAACGGTTCCGTCACTTCGGATCGCGAAAGGAAATGCGCCACCGACGCCATGCACGCCGGCGAGCGCGGATCGAGAAACGCGGCGCTCGATGGCGTGTGCTTGTACCGCCCCGCCTCCTTGCGCAACACACCGCAGATCACAAGAAAATCGCTCAGGATGCGAATGCCGCGCTCCGACGCTGCGCAATGCCGCGCAATCGACGCCACATCGCCCGGCCCTTCGCCCACGGCTCTGAAGAGATCCAATTCCACCGCGGCCTTCAGCGCCGCCGTGCGCTGGTGCGCCTGCACCATCTCAAACACAATCCCCGCATTGAGCGGGGCTTCCCCATGCGTTCCGTTCTCCATCGTCGACCTCCACGTCGCGCCTTGCTCTGGGAGGTCTCGATGCGGGGGCTCTTCTACCATCCATTGCCAGGTTCGAGGAGTGTACCACCGCGCAACACGCACAAGAAACCGTCTTCCTCGCCCGCTATGCGGAGTCCCCGCGCGCGCAACTCACGCTCTTCGGCGCAACGCCGATAACACGGGAGAGGATGCACTGGGCCTCGAGGCGCGTATCGCAGAACAACGCGAAGCCCATCGAAGCCCGGACAAACTGATCCCTCCCTGCGACGCGATTCCTCGGTCCGCGCGGCGGGTCGAAGGAGACGAACCATGAGTTCTCGATGGATATGCGCGCTCGCGCTGCTGCTCGGAGTCACTCCGGCAGTAGCCCAGAGCCTCGACGACCTGAATGTTCAGGTGCACGGCTACGCTACACAGGGTTTTCTCTACACCAACTACAACAATGCTTTCTACACCAACTCCAGCAGCGGCAGCCCGGCGTGGACCGAGGCCGTCATCAACGTTAGTCTGCAGCCCAAGCCCCAACTCTCCATTGGCGTGCAGGCCCGCTACCAGCTGCTCGGCGACACCGGCAATGCCATCACCCTCGACTGGGCGGCCGCCGACTACAAGCTCGGTGAACGCCTCGGCGTGCGCTTTGGCAAAGTGAAAACACCTTGGGGCCTCTTCAACGAAATCCAGGACATCGATCCCAGCTACATGTGGGCCCTCCTTCCCCAAAGCATCTACGACATCACCACGCGCAATGCCGACCTTTCTCACTTCGGCGGCATTGCCTACGGCGCGCTGCGCCTCGGATCCTCCTTCGGCCTCGTCGACTACCGCATCTGGGGCGGTGAACAGGTCGTCCCTTCCGACGACGGCCAGTTCGACGATCTCAATGAGTCAGGAAACGGTCCGGCGGGCCCCCTCGCCTTTGGCACGTATGGCGGCGCTCTTCATTGGAGAACGCCCGTAACCGGCCTCATGCTTGGCGCCTCCGACGGCCGCGCCAATCAGGCCTCCGTCGCGCTCCACGGCGGCAGCGAATTATTCGCCGCCTGGAACAACCTCTCCTACTTCGCCCGCTATGACCGGCGCAAGCTCATGCTTGCCGCCGAATGGAATCGCCAGGCCAGCCCCGGAGTCCTTCTCCTCACCGACCAGCCCGCAAGCTCGGTCGACAGCGACGTGCGTGGCTGGTACTGCATGACCACTTACAAACTCACTGAAAAGCTTTCCGGCGGCTTCTACCACAGCCAGTTCTTCGATCACGACGCGCCGCTTGGCAACGATCGCTTCGCCAAAGACTGGACCCTCTCCAGCCGTTACGACGTCAACGAATTCTTCTATATCAAGACCGAAGAACACTTCATCCACGGTTCGGCCCTCAGCCTCGACCCAGCCCACAACAACACCATCCAGCCGCATTACGATCTGACCGCACTCAAAATCGGCGTTAGCTTCTGACCCGGAACGAAAGGAGAATCGCACATGAAAAAAGCCATCCTGACCGTTACCCTCCTCGCGTTCGCAGCTCTCTGCGCCGCCCGTGCCCAGGCACAGATCGTCGTCATCGCCAACACAAGCGTCAGCGCCGACGCCGTCTCCAAGGCAGAATTGCGCGACGTCTACAATGGCGTCTCCACAAGCCTCAAAAGTGGCGCGCGCGTCCGGCCCGTCATCCTCAAAGACTGCCCCACCCACAACCAGTTCCTCATGGACTATCTCGGCAAAAACTCGGTCACCTTCCTGATCGCCTGGCGCGGCCTCGTCCTCTCAGGACAAGCCACCATGCCAAAATCCGTCGACTCCGAGCCTGCCATGGTCGACTACATATCCAAAACGGCCGGCACCATCGGCTACGTCAGCAAGGCCACACCGCACGATTCCGTCAAGGAACTCTCCGTCCACTAGGCCATTGCCCGCGGGCGCAACTAGTCTCTACGCTGCGCCCCGTACGCCCCGCGCGACATCTCACCCGTTAAAATTGCGGAAGCGCCCTCCGACGCGAACGCATGTCCCATCCCGCATCCTCCAGCTCGCCCCGCTTCACCATCTTTCTCTCTGCCGGAGAAGCCAGCGGCGAAGCCTACGGGGCGATGCTCCTTACCGAATTGAAAAAGCGTCTGGAATTTTCCCGCCCCGGTGTGGCTTTCATCGGCATGGGAGGACCGCGCATGGTCGCCGCCGGCCTCCACTCCATCGTCCGCGCCGAAGACATGGCGGTCATGGGCATCACCGAAGTCGTGCGCCACCTGCCGCGTATCTATCGCGAATTCCGCCGCCTCAAGCGCTCTATCCGCGAACACCGGCCGGCGCTCGCCATCCTCATCGATTTCCCCGACATCCACTTCAAGCTCGCCCAGGAATTTCACCGCCTCGGCATCCCTGTCCTTTTCTTCGTCAGCCCCCAGCTCTGGGCGTGGAAGAAGCGCCGCATACAGCTTGTCCAGCGCTATGTCGATCGCATGCTGGTCATCTTTCCCTTCGAAGAGCCCTTCTATCGCGAGCGCGGTGTCCAGGCCGAATTCGTCGGCCATCCACTCGCCAACCTTCCCTTGCCCACCGTCACCCGCCACGACTTTGCTGCACGCCATACATTGGATCCGCAAGCAACCTGGATCGCCCTGCTCCCCGGCAGCCGCGCCAAAGAGATTCGCGCCAACCTGCCCGAAATGCTTGCCGCCGCGCGTCTCCTGGCCCAACGCGGCTCTCCCGCGCGCTTTGAATTTCTCCTCCCGCTCGCGCCCACCCTCCAGCTCGATCATCTTCGTATGGTCGATCAGCTCGTCCGAAAGCACGCCGGCGGCCTCATCATCCGCCTCCTCGGCGAAGAGCGCGCCGAAGACCCATTAGGCCGCGCCGTAGTTGGCCCAACCGCAGGGGACGTAGTTGGCCGCACCGCAGGTGCCGTAGTTGGCCCCACCGCAGGTGCCGTAGTTGGCCCCACCGCAGGTGGCGCCGCAGGTGGTGCGCGCGAAGTCCTCGTTCACGCCCGAGCCTCCATCGTCGCCAGCGGCACCGCCACCGTCGAGGCGGCCCTGATCGGCAATCCCTTTGTCGTCGTCTACCGCGTCTCGCCACTCACCTACGCCATCGCCAAACGCGTCGTCCACGTGCCCTATGTCGCCATGGCCAACCTCATCGCCGGCAAACGAATCGTCCCCGAGTTGATACAGAACGACTTCACCGCCCAAAACATCGTCCAACACATTGAGCCTCTGCTACCCGATGGGCCCTCACGCCAGTCCATGATGCAGGAGCTCCAGCGCGTTCGCACACTGCTCAGCTCTCATCCGGGGGATACCGACAATGGTGCAATCGGCAGGGTGGCCGCCATCGCCCTTCAATACCTGGGCGTTCCTTCCCCTGCGCGCGAATCCGTGCCATCCTGAACCCGGGGCATCCCCCGCAGTGCCAAGCTCTTCTCATGGACTGGTAACTGAATGGACTCGAGAACGATCATGATCAGATCCGCTTTTTTGACCTTCCGCCTTTGGGTCGCGCCTGTCTTGGGCGTCTTGCTGGCCGCTGCCCTTCCCGCCGCCGCGCAGCGCGCCGAACGGCCCTCCCTCGACATCACCGGCTACGTCATCGACGCAGAGCTCGATACCACCGCCCACCACATCCAGGCCAAGGCACAGGTCACCTTCACTGCGCCCGAAAGCGCCGACGAGGTCAGCTTCGGCTTCCACCCCGCCCTCAAGGTCACCAAGATCACCGACGAAAGCGGCAAGCTGCTCACCGGCGAACGCCTCGCCGACGGCACCATTCGCGTCACGCCCACCAAGCCCTTTGTCACCGGCCAGCCCAATCGCTGGACCTTCGCATACGAAGGCTTGATCACCGGCAATGAAGATGGCCCCGTCGAAGGCCTCAAGCTCGCCGCCATCCAGGAGCCAATCACCTACCTGCTCTACCCCGCGCGCTGGTTCCCCACCACTGGATACCTCACTGACCGGTTCACCGCCCAGCTCCACATCACCGTGCCGCAGGGCATGCGCGTTCTTGCCAGCGGCGCCCAGGGAACCTCGCATCCCGCCACCCTTGCCAACGGCAAACCCGCCGATGAATTCGATTTCAATTGGGATAAGCCCGGCTTCCCGGGCACCATCATCGCCGGACGCTATGTGGGCCCCTTCACGGCCGGCGCCGGCAACGTCAAGGTCTATCTCACTGTCAACCACCAGGCTTCGGGCAATCAGGTGGCTGAAACCGCTTCAAAGGAATACGACTTCTTCACCGACAGCTTCGGCGCACTTGAGACGCCGCATATCAACATCGTCGAGATGCCTGACGACACCCTTCCCGCCGCATGGGCTCCCGAGCTCGCCGGCATCATGGGTTCCCGCATCGCCGACAAATCCGGCATTCGCCTCATCGCCAACACCATCGCCCACCAGTGGTGGGGCTCCGAGGTCAGCCCGCGCAGCCTCAACGACGCCTGGGTCACCAACGGCATGGCCAGCTATGCCGAGCTCATGTACCTCGAAGAAGACAGCGGCAAGAGCGCCCTGCGCAACGCCCTGCTCGACGTCTCAGCCGGCGCCCTCGCCTATGACAGCGTGCCCCTGTCCAGCATCTCTCGCATGAACATTTTCTCGGCCGAGTTTCAGGACATGACGCAATTCAAGGGCGCCATGATCTTCCACATGTTCCGCGGCGAAGTCGGCGACAAGGCCTTCCTCGCCACCCTCAGAGGATTTCTCAGCCAGTACACCGACAAGCCCGTGCGCGCCAGCGACTTTGAAAACGTGGCCGAGGAGCAGACCCAGCAAAAGCTCACGGCGTTTTTCTCCCAGTGGGTCGATAGCACCGGCGCACCAGCCTTCGACGACAAGTACACCGTCTATCGCCTCGGCAACAACAAGGGCTTCCGCACCATCGGCTTCATCAACCAGGACCTCGACCTCTTCAACATGCCTGTCGATGTCCGCGTCGAAACCGACGGCAAAACTGAGAACGAGAAAGTCGACGTCGTCGGCACCCAATCGCCCTTCGTCATCGACACCTTCGGCCGTCCCCGCCGCATCAGCATCGATCCCGGAGACTGGGTGCTCAAATCCGGCCCCGACCTCCAGGTCCGCATCTCCATCTTGAAAGGACAGCAGCTCGTCGCCCAGGGCGACCTGCCCGGCGCGCTCGCCGAATATCAGAAGGCCCTCACCGCCAACCCGCAAAGCTCGCTCGCCAGCTACCGCGTCGGCGAAGTTCTCTTCACCCAGCGTAACTATCAGGCTGCGGTCAACTCTTTTCGCGATGCCCTCCGCGGCGACGGCGATCCGGCATGGACCGAGGTTTGGAGCCATATCCGCATCGGCAACATCTTCGACATCACCGGCCAGCGCGATCGCGCCGTCAACGAATACCGCCTCGCCGTCCAGACCAATGACAACACCCAGGGCGGCATCAACGAGGCCCGCATGCTCCTCACCAAACCCTATAAACGCCCCGACAACGACTAACCTCTTTCCGTGCAACAGAAGAGCCGGGCCAAAAGCCCGGCTCTTCTGTGTTCTGGGAGAGAACTCAATCCATCTCTTGCCCCGGCTGCAACACCTCGATCGTTACCGGCGCCACACCCGTTTCTGTCATCCCGATCTTCGCGGCCGCCGCATACGACAAATCGATCACCCGCCGCCCATACAGGATTCCGCGATCCGTAATCCGCACAATCACCGACTTGTGGTTCCGCGTGTTCTCGACACGCACCTTCGTCCCGAAGGGCAATGTCGGATGGCATGCCGTCATCTCGTTCTGATCAAACGTCTCGCCGTTCGCAGTCTTCCGTCCGTTAAACACGCCCCCATACCACGACGCGAAGCCCCGCAGCAGGCGTGAAGGCCCCTTCGGCTTGATGGGAGTAAAACCCTCCGCGGGAGCCACCGGTGGCGCAGTCGCCGCCGCTCTCGGTAGCACCGCATCGGCCTGAACGCTGCGCATCGGAATCGTCAGAACCAGGCCGCCCAGCGCAAGACAAGACGCTCCTGCCAGCAGCCAGAACTGGACAGAGTCTTTCCCGTTCGCGTTGTGACTATTTCCTCGTAGAAGCATTCGTCCATTTTACTAGTTCGACACTAGTAATCCCCAACCATTGACAAGAAATATACGAGAGATCCAGGGGTTGAAGAGGACAAAGGGATTTATGGATTGTGTACTTTAAATCCTTATCCCTGAAGCACTTCTGATATGCACCGTAGTCGGTGCATCCAAGTGGCCCGCACTTTGAAACCTCGCTGTCGCGTTCCCGGCAATTCGAGGTTCTTACTTGGGTCCCCTTGGTCCGACTGAAAAGCCCAGCCAGATCCGATTGCGAAAGGCTACCACGCATTCCTGTTCTTCGCCTAGCAACATTTGCCCTCCAGATACCGTCCTTTTCCACAGAATCAGAACTGCTTTAAGGAGAATAAAAGGTGAAAACTGCACACTCTCGCGCTATCTGCTTCGTTTCCTTTCTATTGCTCGCCTGCACCGCCCTCGCGCAGCAAACGCCCAGCCCTATCCCTCCGGCTCTCACCACCGCCAAATCCGTCTTCGTCTCCAACGCCGGCGCCGACAGCGGCCTCTTTCCCGAGCCCTTCTCGGGCGACAGCAGCCGCGCCTACTCCGCGTTCTATAACGCCCTGAACGCCTCCGGTGCCTTCACCCTCGTCGGCGACCCCGCCAACGCCGATCTCGTCCTCGAGCTGCGCCTTTTCGCTCCCTACGGGCCCACCAACGCTAACAAGCAGAACGGTGCCGCCGATCCGCGCCCCATGTTCCGCCTCGTGGTCTACGATCGCAAAACCCACTACATTCTCTGGACCGTCACCCAATCCATCGATCTCGCCTTCCTCCAGAAAACTCACGACCGCAACTTCGACCAGGCCCTCGCCGCCGCGCTCAACCAATTCCTCACCGTCGTCGGCAAGCCGCCCGTGCCCGCGCACTGATGCCGGACCGGATTTGCAGATTAATTCCCGGTTCCTGCTAGCGTTGGATTCAACGATGCCGGTCGCCCCGGCACACGCCACCCTCGATGGGTGGCTTTCTTTTTGAAAGGAAACAAATGAAGCTCAGCGCAGCAGGACTGGAACTGATCAAGCAATCCGAAGGGTTTCGTGCCAAGGTCTATCTCGACATCGCTCGCAACCCAACCATCGGCTACGGCCATCGCCTCGCGCCCAACGAATGCTATCCCAACGGCATCTGTGCCACCGAAGCCGACGTCATCCTTCTCTGGGACGTCCGCGAAGCCGAGCAAGCCGTAGCCCGCCTCGTCCAGGTGTCTCTCACCCAGGGCCAGTTCAGCGCCCTCGTCGACTTCGTCTTCAATCTCGGCTCGGGCCGCCTCGCTGCGTCCACACTGCTCCGCGACCTCAACGCCGGCAACTACCCCTCCGCCGCCGAACAGCTCCTCCGCTGGGACCACTCCGGCGCGCAGGAGATTTCCGCCCTCAAGGCTCGCCGCGAAGCCGAGTTCCGCCTCTTTACCGGCTCCGATTCTCCTCAACAGGCGGCTGCCTAGACTGCTACCGATCGAACGTGGATGGATTGAACGATTTTTCGGGCGCGCAGCAATGTGAAAATGCAAGATCCCCACAGCAGCACCCCTGTCCCCATCGATGCTGAAATGACAAGCGCATTCGAGCGAAAAATCGCCCAGCAGAGCGCACACCAAAGCGTCATCAGGATGCCGAGGACAACGAGATGTGGCGCTCGAAAGATCTTGGCAAGCAGTAAAAAATGGAGCCCCACCACCATCGCACACCAGTCGGCCGCAAGGTCCGGACGATGGAGTCGATTCGCAAGGCCCATCACCAGGAGAATTCCGAGGATTTCCACCAGCACGACTACCAAGTACCATTTCAGGGTGGTTCGCCCGGATGCGCCAACTTCCGGGTACTTCTTGCGAAGCAGCCGGCCTCTTCGCAGTATGTAGATCGAGCAAGCAAGAAGCAACAGAGTCAGGCATCCGAACGTGGGACCGGTGACCCCGTTGAATGCCTTGGCCTCTCCCAGGCCCCACCCGAGCCAGCCCGCTCCAAACATGGCCTCAACCAATGCGCCGCGTCCCGCTCCCGCCACACTTCGCGCCACAGCGGAATCTTCGATGCGTCCTTGGTTGATCGAAATGCTGTTTTCGGATTGATCTTCCATCGCTTCAGGCTGAACACACCGTAGTCTTCTCCTCCGGTGCTGTCAGCACATTTCCGCATTTGCCAATGACTGGGGTGCCCATCCTTGCGGCCTCGTCTGCAGCAAGGGGAAACCTGGTCCCTAGTCCCTGGTTCCTAGTCCCTGGTTCCTAGTCCCTGGTCTCTAGTCCCTAGTCCCCTGCTCCTCCACTTCCACCCGCTCTCCAACCTTCAAATACCCCTTCCGCCGAAACCAATCTTCCATCGACGCCTGCAGCCGCTCCAGCGGCACGCGATGCCCCGCCTCCAGCAGCCCATCCCTTACCGGCAGCGTATCGTCGAAGATCGCATCGTTCGTAAAGTTGCGCATGGCAAAGTTGTCGATCCACCGCAGCGGGCACGCATGCCTCTCCCCCGCCGCATCCACGCGCAATACCGTTAGCTTCCGCGCAAACATGCCTACAGGCTCTCCGCCAAGAAATCCAGCGGCGTGTGCCCAGCCTGCAGTGAAGCCACCATCGTCTCGCTCATGCGAACCACTCTACCGCACGCGCAACCCGTCTCTTCCTCGACCCAGCATCCTTCACCGGGCCTTCCCCGTGACCTCGGCATCTTTCCCCTGCTGCGTTTCCACCGTGAAACGCTTGTAGTCGTAGTCCCGTTCGACAAAGTGCTGCCGCAGATTCTTCACCAGCAGCAAGCGCGCCTGCATCGTCCCCTCGCCGCCCGTCGGCAGCCACAGCTCGCCATTCTCCGAGGCCCCCGGCGACAGCTCCACGTCGCCGGGGTGGCTCACCAGTTCCTGGTCGAAATGAAAATTCGATCCCTTCTGTATGTTGGCAAACAGCCCACCCGCCACATGAAAGTTGTCGATGAAGCTCACTTCCAGGTGCGCCACCTGCCGGTCCGCTTCGTCAATCCAGACCGTCCCTTGCAGCTTCTTCGACGCGTCTTCGGCCAGCCCATGCGTCTTGGCGTCCTTGCGTCCCACAAAATCAAACACGATCGCCGGCCGCCCGTGAAACATCATCCGCCGTTCGTTGCGGACATCCATAATGTCGAGCAGGCGGCTCACGCTGATCGTCGGACCCTCCAGAGGCTGGCCCGGCGGCGTCTTCTCCGCCTTCTCCACCAGCTTCGTCACCCGCTCGGTTTCTTTCTGCTGGTCGTGATCGTTCAGCGGCTTGCCGTCCTTCTTCACCGTCCGCTCGATAATGTGGCTGTTGACAAAGAAATCTTCGTGCTCCTCGGTCTCCGTCTTCTTCACTTGCCCATCGGTATCTAGGTCCTGGACCGTCTGCATCGAAGTGTAGGTGTATGCCTCGCGCACCTTGTCCAGTTGCCGCTGGTGGCTCTGCACCTCCTGCATCAGCTGCCGGATGTCGGGCAGGGGCGCGTTTCCCGCCGGCGGCCCGGATTGCGCCCCGCATCCCGGCACAATCACCGCCATCGCCGCCACCACAAAGAGGTTGCGCACCCGCATGCACCCATTCTCCCGGTTGTGTCTTATGATTGCCAAGCCGTCTCCGCGCATCGCCTCTTGGACCGGGCGTAACTCCAAAGGTCACGGACGACCGCAAATCCTGCAGCCGACCTATGATTCGCTTTAACCTGCCGTTAAAATTGAACCTCTACGCGGAAGGCGCACCGGAGGGATCGAACCGATGTTTCGACTGCTGATTCACTGGGTACTGGCCGCAATCTCGCTGATGCTCGTCGCGCGCGTCGTGCCTGGCTTCTTCATTACTGGGCTGCAATCGGCCTTGATCGCCGCCGTGGTCATCGGACTGCTCAACGCGACCCTGGGATTCTTCCTCAAGGTCATCACCTTCCCGCTGGCGATCCTCACCTTCGGCGTCTTCCTGCTGTTCATCAACGCCGCCATGATCCGGCTGGCCTCAAGCATGGTCGGCGGCTTTTATGTCTATGGCTGGGCGCCTGCCTTCTGGGGCGCTGCCGTCCTCGCCGTCCTCAGCATGATCATTCGCGTCTTCTCGAAGGAATAAGCCCGCCCAACAGCTTCTCAGCCCTCGCCCCTACTGCCGAGTCGCCGGTGTCACCCGAACCGTGCTGCTCCCCTGCTTGTGCGCTGCCCGCTTCTTGGCGCGCTTCGGCGACGCCACAGGATGGGTCAGCGTCGGACCGTTCAGCGTCGTCGGCGTTCGCATCGCATTCGCGCTTGAAAACCCGCCCCCCGGAGCCACGCGCGGCATCGCAATCACCCTGGGAACCGTCAACGGCTGCACCCGCGAATACACGGCCCATCCCCCGCCCGCTACCACGCACACAATCGCAGCCGCAGCCGCACCGCGCGCAATCGCGCCGTGCATCCACCGCGGCGACGCCGGCCAGGGCAGAACTCGAGCGCTCTGCGGAGCTTTTCTGACCGCCGCGTGTACCCGATCTTCCAGACCTTCGGGAGCAGGCAGGCGCGCAATCAGCCGCAACGTCTCTTCCGCATCGCCTCCCATTGTCGCCGGTTTCAGATTGTTGTTCATCGCAGACTCCTCGCGTGATCCAGCAGCTCTGCCATCAGGTTCCGCGCACGAAACAGACGCGACCGCACGCTCGATTCCGTAATACCCAGCGCGAACGCGATCTCCACGCTCGACAGCTCCTCGAAAGCCGAAAGCATCAGCACCTCGCGCTCCTTGTCCGGCAGCCGGTCTACGCAGCGCAGCACGTGCGCATGGTGTTGCGCTGCCGCTGCGTGCTGTTCGGCGCTCAATCCATTCGCCGGCAACACCCGTGCCAGCTCTTCTACATCGTCGGTTTCGGGACGCGTCTTCGCGCGGCGCTTGCGATCCAGCACAATGTTCCACACAATGCGGATTAGCCACACGCGATGGTCGCGGATTTCGTCCAGCCCTCCGCGGTGGCGCACCACTCGCAGAAAGGCCTCCTGGACCGCATCTTCGGCGTCTGAGGGATTGCGCAGAACTGAAAAAGCCACCCGGTAAAGGGTCGAGGCGTACTGGCTCACAAGGGCTGCGAGCGCTTCCTCTTCAACGTGCTGGCGGGTTTCGTCCTGCACGGCGCCTGGTGCGATCTCCATCCAACCTGCGAGTACTGATTGGCTCGCGCTCATACAACAACCAGACGCAGCCTGCCCGCAAAATGCTCGAACCCGGCCCCGCCAGTTTCCAGGAAATCAGGAGGGCGTCTACTGCCCGCTCAGCTTTTGCGCGGCAATCTGCCCGGCAGCGCCTTCCTTGTCGGTGTCGCGCACCTTGGCCCACAGAACTCGGGCCATATCGCGCTTTCCGGTCGCGGCATACAGGTCCGCCAGGTTCAACTGCGCCACCGTGGCCGAAACCGTCACGGACGGCTTGGCGATGATTTCGTTATAAAGCGCAATGGCCTGCGTATCGCGATTCGTCTGGTGATAAAGGCCGGCCAGCGCCAGCTTCGCCAGGTTGGCAAGATTCCGGTCCCACGAGTCCGCAGCCGCCTTCAGATCCGTCTCCGCCTGCACGTTCTGCCCCAGCTCCGCGTACGTCACCCCGGCAAAGTAGTGCGCGCGACGACCCGGCGAGAGCCAGCCGTAGTCCTGCGCCACAGCGGAAAACTTCGCATTCGCCGCCTTCGCCCGCTCCGCTGCCGTACCATAAACGCCCGGCTCCGCCGGCGCCCCTGGAATCGCTAGCGGCGCCGAATACGTGTCCATCGCCGATCCCAGCGCCGCCTCGGCCGCACCTGCCCGCACCACGGCAAATATCCATACCCCGATCACCACAACCACGACCGCGCTCACCGCAGCCACCCAACGAATCACACCGGTCCGGTGACCGGAAACCCAGGTCACACCGCTCTTGGTGGCCTGCGCAAATTTGTCGCCCTTCAGGGCATGACGAGTCTGTGTATCCACGGGTCCTTGTGTCCTTCGGCGATTGACTTGCAGGCGGGTCCGTACAGGTGGGGGCACAGCCACTGCAACCGTATCAGTCTACCAGCGCACGCAAACCAGCGTCCACCACCACTTACTCAAGCGCTTCATGTCCCTTCGATCGCAGCGCACGAATCCGCTCTATCGCGCTCGACAAGGCTCCGCCTTCCATCAACGCCTGATGCCCCTTCACCAGCAACAGATCCACATAGTCCACCACCGGCAGTCCCCGCGCCTCCGCTTCCCGCCGCATTTCATCCGTCACATCGACTGAAACCTGCATGAGGTGCCCTCTTGGGGGTTCATCGGCGGACAGAGAAAAAGGTCTAACCCGCAACTGCCCCGCGCCTGCTGCAAATCGCATCCTCCCGCTCTTGCCCGGCATCCTTACAGAGAGGTAGGCTAGATCCATGTACGAGGAGTTCCACATCACCGAGCGCTGGACCGGCGAAGACCTCCACTGCCGCTGGAAAGCCAACATCGTCGCCATCGCCACCCGTCACGCCGACGCCGTCGATGTCCGCTTCGACGTCAACAATCGACCCATGTGGATCGCGCTCCCCCATGATGCATGGGTCGCCCAGAAAAAACGCACCGGCAAGGTCATCACCGACCAGCTCGCCGCCCAGATCGCCGGCCGCTACTTGAAGCAACTCGTCGAAGAAGGCTACGACTCCCGCCGCGAGATCTACACCATGAGCGTCCCCGAAGTCCTCGAACATCTCGACGCCGTGGTCGCCGAGGCCAAAGCCCTCGGCGGCATGCCTTCCCTCCCCGCCGGCATCAACGCCCTCGTCTAACAACGGCGCCCAGCACGTCCGATTCGCCATCGACCCGCGTCTTTCTGGGAACTCCCGGGTTCAACCCTCCGTACCCATCGCTGGAGGACAATCCTCGTGCGCTTCCCCACGCTCGCCTGCACCCTTGCCCGGCTCCTCCCTCTCTGTCTCGCCGCACACCTTTCCGCTCAATCGCCCAACACGCCGCTTCCTGATCCGAAAGACCTCCTCCAGCGCGCTGTGGCCAATGAGCAGAAACTGGCCGACGAGCAGGAACGCTACGAATGCCGCGTCACCTCTGACGGTGCCGAAGTCGACAAAAACGGCAAAGTCAAACACGACTCCCTCGAAGTCAAAGAACAGTTCTACGTCAACGGCCAGCAGATCGAGCGCACTCTCTCAAAAAACGGCAAAGACCTCTCGCCCGAGGAAACCCACAAAGAGGATGAGCGGGTCATGAAAGAGACGCTCAAATACAGCGACAAAAGCAAGGCCGAAAAGAAAACCGCGAAAGACCAGCAGGACACCATCGACACGCTTTCTGCCATGATGCTTGCGAACGGCCGTCGCGAACTCGTCAATGGCCGGAGCGTTCTTTTCTATGACATTGTCGCCAACCCCCGATTCCAGGCAAAGAACATGACCCAACACTTTGCTTCCGTCATGCAGGGCAAGATCTCGCTCGATGAAGAAACCGGCGAGGTCATCGACCTGAATATCCGCTCGGTCAAAGATCTCAAGATCGCAGGCGGTGTCGTGGCGTCTCTCAACAAGGGCTTCTGGCTCCACATCCACTCCACCCCGCAGCCCGACGGCATCTGGCTCAACGACCTCTCTGAAGGCTCAGGCGACGCCCGCGCCCTGCTCTTCATCCATCCCTACTTCCGCTTCAAAGAAGTCACCGACAACTGCCACCTCTATACCGCCACCGCCACACAAAGCACTCAGGCCGCCTTCAAAAAGTAGCCACCCCTTCACTGCCCGCCCGTCTCCAACGTCATGCAATGCTGCTTCGTCACCTCGCACTGCAGCATGTCCTGCGCCAGCAGATTCCATCCCACGAACCCAGCGAACTTGCCATGCGGCGACTCTTCCAGCGTGGGCGCAAGCCCGTCACCGGTTTCAGCATCGTAGTCCTCGTGCATCGATCCCCACTTGGCGATGTCGCGGTGAAGCATCGCAGCCAGCGTCGCGGCCAGCCACTTCGATTCCGCAGTAAATCCGTAGTGACGCAACGCGATCCAGTCGAGATAGTTCGCGTTGATCCACAGAGGGCCCCGCCAATTTGAGTAGGGATTGATGATGGCCTCGTTGTTGTACGCGGAGTCGCTCTTGGCAAGCGAGCGGAAACCATACGCGGAGCGCATCTCCGCCCGGTTCAGCAGATGCCGCCGGATCATGCGCTCCGCATCCCCCTGCGAAACCATGCCGTCGGCCAGCGGCACAAAATTCGACCAGCTGATCACCCGAATCCATGCGCCGTTGTCCCGCCGGCGATTCAGAAAGATGTCACCGTCCTTCACCCACAGATTCTTCAGGATCGCTTTCTTCGTCGCATCCGCCTGTGCGCGCAATGCATCGGCCTGGTCTCGGAAGCCGAGCCGCGCGGCCAGCACTGCCATCGCCAGATACTCCCGCATCGCCCACACCGATGCATCGACGGCCAGGATCGCGCTCCGATCCTTCGCTTCATTGCTCAACGCAGCGTTATTGTCGGCGCCCGACTGCATGGCGTTGTCCCAGAACCAGAGCCCCCAGCGCTCGTCGAACTGAGTCTTCCGTCTGTACTCGAGAATCCGGAGCATCTGCGGCCAGATCGGCCTTATCCACTCGACATCGTTCAGCCGTTCGGCTGCGAGCAGCGCGCCCTGCGCAAGAAACGGCTTCATGGCAAACTTGCCGAAGAGCGGCCGCGGACCCGACGGCGTGATGCATCCGGCGACGTACCCGCTGGCATCCGCCGAGCTGGCGAAGCTGACAACCCAATCGCGTAGAAGCGCGGCGTCTGCCGCATTCTGATTAGCCCAATGCGCGCCGATGAAAAACCCATCCCAGTCCCACATCTGATCGTAGTAACCGGCGGGAATAAGGTAGGCATGCTGAATGTAACCCGATGCCGGGCGAACCGTTTGCGGCGCAAGACGCGCAAAGTCGGAGGTCAAGCCGGCCAGCAGGCCACGATCACCCGCATGCCCCCGTACAGACAGAGGCATGCACACGATCAAAAGCTGCAGCAGCCAAACGCGGTGAGCGAAGCGGAGACTCCAGGGCACGAAAGCCATCATATCCGCCGTCCGCGCTATCCCCCCAAACGCAAAAAAGGCCATGCCGTTGCGGCATGGCCTTTCCTTCAAATAATTGCCGGCGATCACCTAATCTCCCACACGGTCTCCCGTGCAGTACCATCGGCCCAGCGAGGCTTAACTTCCGTGTTCGGGATGGGAACGGGTGATCCCTCGCAGTATGGTCACCGGCAAACTGAGGCGTTTCGCAGGCTCCTACACCCGCAGCCGAAACCCTGAGCACCCCAAAACCAGTGAGGGCACGAAGGATCTCCGGTTCGCCTTAAATTCTGGATGGCGCTTGGCGGGTTGGTTTACCCGCAGCGAGCCGCAGCATCTCGATCTCCCGGATTGTTTCTCTCAAGGCACGTCGAGGAAACGCGGACGCAAGCTGGCGCCACAGAAATTATTGGAAGCAGAAAACAATGAGTTGGATTGGGGACTTACAAGGCTTGTTCAGAAGAGTATCCGCTTACTTACTTGACTTACTGCGCGGAGTTAATTCTATGGACAAGCCGAACGGGCGATTAGTACTGGTTAGCTACGCGCATTACTGCGCTTCCACATCCAGCCTATCAACCAGGTCGTCTTCCTGGGCCCTTCAGGGAGATCTCATCTTGGAGCGTGCTTCCCGCTTATATGCATTCAGCGGTTATCACAACCGAACTTCGCTACCCAGCCGTGCCCTTGGCAGGACAACTGGAACACAAGAGGTTCGTCCATCCCGGTCCTCTCGTACTAAGGACAGCCCTCCTCAAATCTCCTACGCCCACAGCAGATAGGGACCGAACTGTCTCGCGACGTTCTGAACCCAGCTCACGTACCGCTTTAATAGGCGAACAGCCTAACCCTTGGAACCTTCTACAGCTCCAGGATGCGATGAGCCGACATCGAG
>DATDIQ010000031.1:0-19390 GCA_036520995.1 Occallatibacter sp. | reverse complement strand
AGCTCTCCGTAAGATTTTGCTCAGCGGGAATCAACGAAGCAACGCCCCGGCAGCGATGCCACCGGGGCGCGGATAGCTTTCAGGTAAAGCTTACTTGCGTTCCACTTCCTTCAACCGGGCGGCCTTGCCGCGCAGCCCGCGCAGGTAGAAGAGCTTGGAGCGCCGCACCCGCGCCGAGCGCACCTTCTCTACTTTGTCGACCACCTTGGAGTTGAAGGGGAAAATGCGCTCGACACCCTGGCCGAAGCTCATCTTGCGCACGGTGAACGTGCCCTGCGGGCCGCGATTGATGGCGATCACGAGACCCTCGAAGGCCTGGAGGCGCTCTTTGTCGCCTTCCTTGATCTTTACCTGAACTCGCACCTGGTCGCCAGGCACAAACGCCGGCAGATCTGTGCGCTTCAGCTTGTCGGCCAAGCGTTGCATAACTGGATGAATTGACATGGTTTCTTCCTGCGTTGAACTCAGAGATTGATTTTAACAGAGTTTCGACGATCCGCCTAATGAGGCCCCGCGCAGGCAAAACGGACCGCCGCAATCACCGGATAAACGGGAGATAGGCGCGCACCCGGATTTCGATCCCGAAAAGGAAGAGCAAGATGCCCAGAACCAGCAGGGGCCACCAGCTGTATCCCAAGCCCGTTGCCAGGATCATGGCGAGCATGGATGTGTAGATTGGGTGGCGGAGCCAGGCATAGGCGCCGGTCTTTACCAGCGCGTGATCTTGGCTCAGCGCCGCTTCGAAGCGCCAGTGCCTGCCGAGATGCCTTGTCGCGGACCAGACCAGGATTATGGCGAGAGGCGCGATCACCATCGATGCAATCAGCTCGGCAAAGCTCTTGCGGAATCCCTCGGGTCGCACGTAGGCGCACACGCAGCCGAATCCAAGGCCGTTGAAGACGAGGCCCCAGCGGGACGCGGCGTCTCGGACGACTTTCTTCTGTCTTGCGGCTTGTTTGCGAGGTTTGACGAAGGCCAGAAACCACACGACCCAACTGACGACGAGTTCAAGATACGCGGCAATCTGCAGAGGTTCGGTCATGGCGTGTCTCGTTTCCAGCCCATCGTGACGAGAAAAAGGCGATCTTCGTTGCTCAGTGTGGCGCCCTCCAGCAGATCGGGGCGATTTGCCAGCGTTTTCCGCAACTGCTGCTCGCGGCGCCAGCGCCGGATCTGCTGGTGATCCCCCTGCAGCAGCACCTGCGGTGCGGCCAGTCCCTGAAACTCGGCAGGCCGCGTGTAATGCGGGTAATCGAGCAGGCCTCCGGCACCATGCTGCGACCGGGGGACCCCGTCGATGTCCGCGGAGATCTCCGCGTCGGCCGCGCCAAAGCTCTCAAACTCGCTCGAGGCCTCGTTCCCCAGCACGCCGGGCAGAAGCCGCATCGCGGCGTCGACAACCACCGCGGCCGCCAACTCGCCGCCACTCAGCACGTAGTCGCCGATTGAAAGCTCCATGTCGCAGTAGCGCGCGTTGATCCGCTCGTCTACGCCTTCGTAGCGCCCGCAAATCAATACAATTCGGTCGAGTGAAGACAACTCGCGGGCTACCCCCTGGGTGAGCGGACGCCCCTGGGCTGAGAGCAGAACGACGCGCGTAGCCTCCACCGAATTGGGTGCCCGGTCCGCTTCTCGTTCCGCCTTCGGCTGAATCCCCAACGACCCCAAGGCTTCCGCCAGCGGCTCAGGTTTGAGCACCATGCCCTCTCCCCCGCCAAATGGGCGGTCGTCGACGGTGCGATGCCGGTCATGAGTGAATGCGCGCAGGTCGTGCACCCCAATCGACACCAGGCCGTCTGCCTGCGCGCGGCGCACAATGCCGTGCTCGAAGAAGCCCGCAAAGAATCCGGGAAAGATGGTGAGGATCTCAAAGCGCATGAGCGTCGTTCACGATGATACGGGAAGCGCGGATCGGACCGAAGGAGATCGGCCTCTATGATTCGTGATTCAACTCGCGGAGGCCCTCGGGCAGCTTCATCTCCACGCGCTTGCCCTCGAGGTCTATCCTGCGTAGATAGCTTTTGGCAAAGGGCACCAGAACCTCGCCGCGTGCACCCTTCAGCACAAGCAATGGAGCGGCCCCTGTAGTCATGTCGATGTCTTCGATCGGTCCTACCTCGAGCGCCGCATCGCCCGTGACATCCACCAGCATGCAGCCGATCAGGTCGCCGATGTAGGTCTCGTCCTCGCCGAGCGGGGCTCGCTCTTCCTGCGGAATCGCCACAACCAGCCCGATCAATCCCTCCGCCGCCGAGATCGAATCGATCCCCGCAAAATGGAGCACGACGCCGCCTTTGTGAAGCCAATGGGCGAGCAGGTCGACGGGACGCGCTAACCCGCGATCACCTGCACTGGTGGTGCTCACCAGCAGCCAGAGCCGCTTGCGTTCGGCAAATTTTTCAGGAAAGTCGGTCAGAATCTCCGCGAATACTTCGCCCTTCCGACCCTGCGTCCGGCGAATTTGCGCGAGCCATACCCATTGCTCAGCGGCGGCCATTCAATCCTCCCCCAAGCCATGGCCTCGTCGGTTGTCGCACGTCCTAGCCCTGGTCGTCGTCTTCCTCAAGGATGTCGAGCGTGTAACGATGGCGCAGCTTCATGCTGACCGCTCCCAGTATCGTGCGCACCGAACGAGCGGTCCGTCCTTGCTTTCCGATGACCTTGCCGACGTCTTGCGGCGCCACCTTCAGCTTCAGGACTGTGTTTTCGTCCCGGCCGATAGCTTGCACCTCAACCGCGGATGGTTCATCTACCAGGGCCCGCGCGATTTCGCGGACCAGATCCTCAACAGCGACCATATCCTGATGGGTCATCTACTTGCCTCTGACCGTCTGCACCCAAACGAGTTACTTAGATGCGTGCGCGAATGGTAGCACACCTGCCGCGCCGTTCGAATTTCAATCAGCAACTTGCATGAGGTTGCGCCGGCGAGAGCGCGACTGCGCGGAGTCCCCGAAAGGCTTCAGTCTTGAAAGGGCAGGACTTCAGTCGTGCCACAAATGCACAGGATTGATGCGGGCTTCAGAGGCCCCTGCGACATGTTCCGAAGGCTCAATGCCTTCAAATTCGACTCTTCGCTGTTGAGGCGTACCGTGCCGGCGCCAAGCCTCCTGGGCTTTAGCCCCTTGAGAGAATGCTCGCCTGCAAAGATGAAGATGCGAAGTCTACGCGGCCGTCGAAGTCTCAACCGCCGGTGCGGGGTTCTTTTCAAGCAGCTTCGCCACGATCGGCGACAGTTGCGCGCCCACGCTGCGCCAATAGCTGATGCGTTCCCGCTTCAAGTCGACAGTGGCGGGACTGGTCCGGGGATTATAGGTACCGACAACCTCAATCGAGCGGCCATTGCGGGCGCGGTCCTTCTCGATCACAACGATGCGATAGTAGGGCTGCTTGGGGGCGCCAACACGCGCCAAACGAATCATGACCACGACGGACAGTTCCTTTCAAATCCAATACTGCTTGGGATTTAGGGGTCTCATTCAGCCCCACGCCGAAAGCGGCGGGCTTTGAAGGGCAGGACCGGAGTGTCCTGCCGCATAAGACGCAACATCTAAGTATCGCTGAAAGTGGCCAGTTCACGCAAATGGGGCCGTCAGCGCCGCCCCGACCCGGGCCGTGGAGCTTGTAGTCCAGCCTGGCGCGCCGGGCCTCTTGGCATTAGCCCGTATGCGCGGGGAACAGAAACCGCAGCATCGGCCGGACGCGCGTTGCCCAGCTGGCCTCGTCGTGCGTGCCCCCGTCTACTTTTTCGAAGTGCAGGGTTTCGCCGGGCTGCCATCCGTTAGCTTTGAGTCTTCGCGCCAGATGCTCCACATCCCGCAGGGTCTTGTGGCCTTCGCGATCGCCCACATCGAGCCAAAGGCGGGGCCGTTCCCACAGTTGCGGCGCATGCTCGTCCAAAGAACCAAGAATGCTTTTGCGATTCCACCACACGCTAGGCGAGAGCACACCCAGTTTCCCAAAATGCTTTGGGTAGCGAAGCCCGAGAAAGAGAGTGACCAGCCCGCCCAGCGACGAGCCGGCCATTCCCGTTGCTTCTCGCTCCTGGCGCACGCGGTACTGCGACGCGACCCACGGCATTAGTTCTTCGGTGAACAGCCGGCCATAGCTCTCGGCTTCGCCACCGCCCATCTGCGGATTCCGGTCGGGCGTGTACTCGGCAATTCTCCTCTCGCCGGTGTTGTAAATGCCGACGATGATCAGCGGTTCGATCTCTCCGCCTTCGATTGCCGCATCCGCCTGCTCCCGCATCTGCCACGTGCGGCCTTTCACAAACGAAGTACACCCGTCAAAAAGGTTTTGCCCGTCGTGCATGTAGAGCACCGGGTAAGAACGACCGCTATCTTCCTCGTAACCCGGCGGAGTGTAGACGATCACGTCGCGCGCGCCGGGCAGAAATACGCTGGCGAATTGGCGATGCACACGGAGCCGCGGATGAGGCGAGGTTTCGTCTGGTTCCGGCTCCCTCTGCGTAGAGCTGTCGCTGGGATTTTTCTCCAATGCCAATCGGTGCGTTCCTTTAAAGCGAGGGCGCCGATTTCGTCCCGACGGCGCAACCTGCGGCTGCTACAGTATCAAGAATAATTGTCGTTCACCAATCGCAGAACCGGGGGGAGCCACCTCTTCCGCATGAACCGTGAGTACCACAAGTGGCATTCAAGCTACCTTGGCCGCGAGATGGAATTGCTCGTCTTCGGCCATGCCGGCGTACCGGTGCTCGTTTTTCCCACGTCCGGCGGCCGATTTTATGAGTTCGAAGACCGCGGCATGATCGGCTCGGTGGCAGGCCAGGTTGAAAGCGGCCGCCTGCAGTTTTTCTGCGTCGATTCCGTTGACATGGAGAGCTGGTACAACCGCAATGTGTCGCCGCGCTGGCGCATCGCTCGCCACATGCAGTACGAGGACTACCTCATCCACGAGGTCGTTCCGCTCGTTCGCCTCAAGAATCAGGACAGCCAATTTGTCGCCCTCGGCTGCAGTTTTGGCGGCTACCACGCCACGAACATCGCCTTGCGCCACCCCGAGATCTTCACAGGACTGCTCACGATGTCGGGCGCGTTCGACCTCACTAACTTTCTCGCCGGTTACTACGACCAGGACGTCTACTTCCACCAACCCACCCACTACCTCCTCAATCTCACCGACCCCTGGTTTTTCGAACGATACAACCGCAATACCTACATCCTCGCAACCGGGTGGGACGACCAGTGCCTCGGGCAGAACCAGCGGCTCGACCAGATCATGAGCGCAAAGAACATTCCTCACAAGCTCTACACCTGGGACTCGTGGAACTCTCACGACTGGCCCACCTGGAAGCGCATGGTCCAGGAATATTTGTAGGGCCAGGGTCGATCCAGCTCAGCGTGTCGTCTTCAGGTGTGGGTGTTCCCCTGAGCGCCGTCGGGCACTCCCCGACGCCCAATTAAAATTGAGCTGAACAGAGAGCAAGGAGAATGCGCATGAGCGAAGCCAACCCCTACGCCGAGTTCCTCGATGGCCGACCGATCGAAACGATCCTCGCTTCCACGGCGCCGACATTGTCCGCTTTACTCAAAACCATCGGGCCACAAAAATCGACAGTACCCCCTGCTCCGGGCAAGTGGTCGGCAACCGAGATCGTCTGCCATCTCGCCGACTGCGAAATTGCCTTTGCCTTCCGCCTGCGCCAGACGCTCGCCGAAGACAATCACGTGATTCAGCCCTTCGATCAGGAGAAGTGGGCCGTGATTTACCCCGGTTGCGCCGCGGCGCCGGCATTGGCCGCCTTTGACGCGTTGCGCAACTGGAACCTGGTCGTGATCCGCGAGGCGCTTCCCGCTTCCGCAGACCGCACGGTTACCCATCCTGAGCGTGGCGCCATGACCTTCGCCACCATTGTCGAAACCATGGCCGGACACGACCTGAATCACGTGGCGCAGTTACAGCGCATCGCTCAAAGCTGAGAGCGACGCGACTGCAGCATGCGGGCCGTCTTCGCCAGGCGCCATCCTGGTCCGCGGTCTTCGATCGGTCGCGCCTATTGTCCTTGCCTGTGCGTTCCTGCGCGTGCAAGAATGCACGTCATGAAGGGCAACGCGAAGGTCATCGAACAACTGAATCGGGCGCTGCGAGACGAACTCACGGCGGTCAATCAATACTTTCTTCACTCCGAAATGGCCGAAAACTGGGGGTATGAGAAGTATTCAAAGTCCATCAAGAAACAGTCCATCGATGAGATGAAGCACGCGGAGTCGTTGATGGAACGCATCCTGTTTCTTGACGGCACACCTTCGATGGAGCCGCTCGCCCTCTCCATTGGCAAGAGTGTGCGTGAAATGATCGAGGCTGACTTGAAACTCGAACTCGGCGCCGTCGAATCGTACAACGAAGCGATTCGGGTTTGCGTCGAAAACAAAGACAACGGATCGCGCGACCTGTTCGTTCGCCTGCTTAAGGATGAGGAAGGCCACGTGGACTGGCTCGAGGCACAGGTTCACAAGATCAACGAAATTGGCTATGAACGCTATCTGATCACGCAAACCAGCGAAGAAGGATAGTCGCTTTCCGCAGCCTGCTCAACCCTCTTCCAGCGGATGCACGCGACGCGGACGGATGCGCACTGGCCGGCGCTGTCGCTCGTCGCAGCCGTTTCTCACGGCGGGCGGCTGCGCAATGGCCTGAAGTCGCTGTTCGTCGCTCAGCGCCCGATCATCGCTTTCAAAATCACGCCGGCGGTTTCGTCTTCATCCTCGTGCGACGAGATCATCAGATCGTAGAGGTGCGGATTCGACCAGTCTTTGCCAAAGGTTTCCTTCAGGTAGTGCGCGCGCTCGCCGTCAACGTCGTGAATCCGCTCATCGATGTTCACTCCGCGACCAAGCCGAGGACGCAAGCGCGACACACGCTCGTGGAACGGCGCATAGATGAATGCATGAAAGACGTCGCGCTTCTGCTGCAGAATGCACTGCGCGCCTCGTCCCACAATCACGCATTCGCCTGCCTCGTACGCCTGCTCCACGACGCCATGCGTCATCTGCGTCATCACGTCGGCATCGAAACAATGCTCCTCCTCAGGTACCACGCCGGCTGCAAGCGCCGCGCTGCGCATGGCACGACGATTCATGCGCCCCAGCCACGACTCCACCCGCTCGTCGAACTCTTTCACCACGCGCGAGTCAACATGTGCAGAGCATGCGATGGCTTCAATCAACTCGCGGTCCAGAAGCTTCCAGCCCAGGTGTTCGGCGACGATCTTCGCGATGCGCCCGCCTCCGCTTCCAAACTCCCTCGAAACCGTCAACACTCGATAGTCCACAGCCGCCTCCCATCCTGCTGACGGCTCACACGCTACTCTTCTCGACCTCCCGTGGCAGTGGCGTGGAGCACAGACTTTCTCGATCGTGCGGCCGGCAGCAAGGAACGCTAAATCAATAGCTTAGAAAGCTGCTGCGTTGAGGGCCCGATCCCAGGCTGGACCTTCCAGTCGAAACCGATGCCCTGACATCGCACGTTTATCGCGTGACCACGGTTCCTCTCGTACACTGTTTGCAGAATGGGCAGTCTCGCGGAAAGAAACACGGCACCCACCGTCCACGGGAGGGCGAAATGAAGAAGATTGGCGTTCTATTTGGCATGGAGAACAGCTTTCCCGGCGCCCTGGTAGAGCACATCAACGCGCGCCACATCGCCGGCATTCATGCCGAGTTTGTCCAGACCGGCGCCGTGCATTTGGATAAGCCTGCCGACTATGCCGTCCTCATCGACCGCATCTCGCACGACATCCCCTTCTATCGCGCCTTTCTGAAGCACGCCGCGCTGAACGGCGCCGTGATCATCAATAACCCCTTCTGGTGGTCAGCCGACGACAAGTTTTTCAACTACACGCTGGCCGCAAAACTCGGGGTCGCCGTGCCCCCGACCGTCCTCCTGCCCCACAAAAAGCATCCCGATGGCACCACCGATCGCTCGATGCGCAACCTCGAATACCCGCTCAACTGGGACGCAGTCTTCGCGTATGTTGGCGAGCATGGGTTTCTCAAGCCCGTGAACGGCGGCGGATGGCGCGACGTCTACCACGTCCACAATCGCGATGAATTCTTCGACGCCTACAACCAGTCGCACCAGCTCTGCATGATGTATCAAAAGGCCGTCGAGTTCACTGACTATTTCCGTTGCTACGTCGTCGGCCAGAGCAAAGTCCACGTCATGCCCTACGACCCGCGCCGCCCACACCACGAGCGTTACATTCAGAATCCACCTGCCTATAACAAGAAGCTTCTGGCACGCGTGGAAGCCGATGCGCTCACCCTCTGCCGCGCGCTGGGCTACGACCTCAACACGGTCGAGTTCGCTGTCGAAAACGGCATCCCCTACGCCATCGACTTCATGAATCCCGCGCCCGATGCCGACCTGCACTCGGTGGGCCAGGCCAACTTTGAATGGATCGTGCGCGAAGTTGCCGATCTGGCCATCGCCAAAGCATCGGCGGGATCAAAGCAGCTCGGCGAGCTTCGCTGGTCGACTTTCCTCACCGGGGGGCAGCCGGTCGTTGCCAAGCCAGCCGTTGCCAAAGCACCGGCGCCCAGGAAAAACAAGCCAGCGAAAAGCGAATCTGCGAAACCCAAGCCTTTGAAATCCAGGTCCGCAAAATCCGACAAGCCAAAGCCGAAGTAGACGAAGCCTGTTTTAAGCTCGACAGCTGTTCCCTGTTTCCCAGTCCCGTACAATTGCCCTCAAGCTGCACAAGGACCCACCCATGCGTCCATCCTTCTCCCTCGGCATCGAAGAGGAGTATCAGACCGTCGATCCGGTGACGCGCGACCTGCGTTCTCATATCCAGACCGAGATGCTGGCGCAAGGCAAGCTGCGCCTGCAGGAGCGCGTCAAGGCCGAGATGCACACCTCGGTCGTCGAAGTCGGCACGCGCGTCTGCCGCAACATCGACGAGGCCCGCGAAGATCTCTACGAGCTGCGCCGCGAAGTGATCAAGCTCGCCCGCGAGCACGATCTCGAACTTGTTGCCGGCGCCACGCATCCCTTTGCCGACTGGCGCACCCAGGAGATTTATCCCGATCCGCGCTATCACCAGGTGGTCAAAGATCTCCAACTCGTGGCGCGCGCCAACCTGATCTTCGGCCTCCATGTGCACGTCGGCATCGAAGATCGCGAGGCCGCGATCCGCATCATGAACTCGATGCGCTATTTCCTGCCGCACATCATGGCGCTGGCCACCAACTCGCCATTCTGGCTCGGCCTCAACACCGGGTATAAGGGTTATCGCGCCAAAGTCTTCGAAAATTTTCCGCGCACCGGCATCCCCGACGCGTTCACCAGCTACTCCGAGTTCGAAAACTACGTCAGCCTGCTGGTTCGCACCAACTGCATCGACAATGCCAAGAAGATCTGGTGGGACATTCGTCCCCATCCCTTCTTCAATACGGTGGAAGTGCGCGCCTGCGACATTCCTTTACGCGCCGAAGAAACCGTGGCCATCGCCGCGCTCATCCAGGCCACCGCCGCCTACCTCTACCGCCTTCACGCCGCCAACCAGGATTTCCGCCACTATGGGCGCTCGCTGCTGATGGAGAACAAATTCCGCGCCGTCCGCTATGGACTCGATGGCAAGCTGATCGACTTCGGCCGCCAGCAAGAAATCCCCGAGCGCGATCTGCTCGAGGAGTATCTCGTGCTTGTCGACAGGGAAGTGGACGAGTTGGGCTCGCGCGAGGCAATCAACGGTGTCCGCAAGATCCTCGAAACCGGCACTGGCGCCGACCGCCAGCTGAAAGTCTTCGAAGAAACCAACGGCGACCTCAAAGCCGTCGTCGACTACATGGCTGCGGAAACCCGTGCAGGCTTGTAGCCTTCATGCGTGGCGATGCATGCGTACCGGACGAAGATTACTCTCCTATTCGGATCTCAGCGCCTGAACGGGTTCGACGGAAGCGGCGCGGCGCGCAGGAAGGACGGACGCCGCGAGCGCGAGCAGGAAGATGAAGATCGCCGCCAGTACGATGACGGCTGGGTCAAGCGGATCGACCTGAAAAAGCATAGAGCGCATCAGACGGGTGGCGAAGACCGCGGCTCCGACGCCGATGCCGCATCCCAGCAGACCAAGCTTTGCGCCGGAAGCGAGAACCAGCCGCATCACGCTGGCGCGCTGCGACCCGAGCGCCAGGCGGATGGCCATCTCGCGGTTGCGGAGCGCGGCCGAGAAGGCGATCACGCTGTAGATGCCAAGAAGAGAAAGCAGCAAGGCGGCCGCGGCAAAGCTGGAGATGATCACGGTGTTGAAGCGGCGCGAGGCCTGGCCCTCCGCAACGATCTGGTCCATCGACTCGACATCGGTGAGCGGGAGTTGCGGATCGATGGAGCGGACCACTGCACGCAGAGAGGGGGCCATCTGCTGCGGCGCCAGGCTCGAACGCAGCGCGATGGATCCGCTGCTGCCGGTAAGCATATTCGGCGGAGCGAACTGGCCAAGGCCTCTCTTGAACTGGCTCATCGGCTGATACATCTGTTCCGTGACGGCGCTGTCCGCCGATTTCTGTTTGATGTCGCCAATCTCGCCCACCACGGTCATCCATGGCAGTGTCGTCGTCTCGGGCAAGCCGATATGAATGCGCTTTCCGATCGGGTCCTGGCCGGGCCAGTAATGCTGGGCAAACTTGCGGTTCACGATCACCACCATCGGGGAACTGGCCGTGTCCGCATCTGTCAGGTCGCGCCCGCGCAGAAGTGGAATACCCATCGCGCTGAAGTATTGGCCCATGGCCTGACCGCGCCACGCGGCGGTCAGGGACGCGCCTTTCGGGGACACATAGCCTTCGGCCACCATCGCTCCATAATTCTCCTGGCCCGCAGCGGGCAACTGGTCGGTAATGCCGGCAGCTTCCACGCCCGGTAACTGGCGCAGCCTGCTCAGCAGCGCCGCGTCGAATGAGTCCACAGAGGCCTGGGTCGTGTATTCCTGGTGCGGCAATCCGAACGACGCTGTCAGCAGATGATCGGCGCGAAAGCCCAGGTCCACGCGGCGCAGCTTGTCGAAGCTGCGCAACAACAGGCCCGATCCCGTCAGCAGCACCAGAGCCACCACAAGTTGACCGACCACAAGAATGGACCGCAGGCGCGCATGACCGCCGCCTGCGCGGCCGGTGCGCCCCCCTTCTTTGAGTGCGTCGTTGACGCCGGTGCGCGAGGCTGCATAGGCGGGCAGCAGACCGCATACAAAGCCAGTGAGGACGGTGATTCCAAGCGCAAAGGAAATCACCTCCCAGTCAAGCCCAATTGAACTGACCCGCGGCAGAGACTCCGGCAGGAATCTGATGCCGACGCGCAATGCGGTGCCGGCAAACGCCAGGCCCAGCAGTCCCCCCGCGATGCTCAGCAGCATCGCCTCCAGCAAGCTTTGGCGCATCACCGCGGCTCCATGCGCGCCCAGTGCCAGGCGAATGGCGATCTCGGGGCGGCGGCGGATGACGCGCACCAGCAGCAAACCCGCAAGGTTTGCGCAGGCCATCAACAGCACCACCGCAACCGCGAGAAAAATCGTGTCGACCATCGGGCGCGCCGCTGCAACCGTCACCTCCGACAGTCGCCGAACATTTGCGTGAACGTGAAGGCTCGCCATCGCCGCGGGAAATGTCCGCGAAGTTTCTTTCGCCACGCGCTCCGCATCCTGCTGCGCATGCTCCGGGGAGACGCCGGGCTTCAAACGCCCGATCATTTTGTATGCCCAGGATCCCTTTTGCACCAGATCGCTCTGGGTAAAGCTCATCGGCACCCATAGTTCGCTGCGACTCAGTTGCCCAGGGACCATCGGAAACTCGAACTCCCGCGGCATCACACCGACGATCTGGTATGGTTTGCGGTCCAGCAGAAGGGTCTGGCCAATCACTCGCGGGTCGCCGTGCATCCGGCCGCGCCACATCTGGTAACTGATCACGGCCACCTGCTGCCTGCCTTCATCCTCCTGCTGCGTGAAGGTTCGCCCCATCAGCGGCTGCACACCCAGCATGGGGAACACCGACGCGGTCAGCCGTGCTGCGTTAATCGACGCGGACTCTCCCACGCCGGACAGTTCGTAGCCGTCTTGCTGATAACCACCCAGGCTCGAAAACCCTCTCGCGCCGCGTTCATACGCCAGAATTTCGGGCCCTGTTACCAGCGGCTCTCCACCCCATAGGGAGCCCTCGGTTGTGTCGCCTAGCACCGCCAGCTTGTCTGGATCGGCAAACGGCAGCGGCCTGAGCAGCACGCCTTCCACGATGGAGAAAATCGCCGTGGTCGCTCCAATGCCGAAGGCCAGAGTGAGGATAGCGGTCAGCGTAAAACCGGGCGAGCGCGCTAACCTCCTCGCAGTAAGGTGCAGGTCTTGCACGAGCCGGTCGACCCACGTCCATCCCCACGCCTCGCGTGACCGTTCACGCATGCGCAGCGTGTTGCCGAAGTTGCTGCGTCCCGCGCGCGCGGCCATCTCGCGATGAAATTCCATGTCGCTTTCCAGTTCGGCATCGAAGCGACGGCGATTGATGAGGTAGCGAATGCGTCGGAAGAACTCACCCATGGCAGGTCTCCTGCGTTGTTACGCGGTGCGCAATACTTCTTGGATGGCTTGCGTCACGCGATCGTATTCCGATAACTCGGCCTTCAGGCGCTTGCGTCCTTCCGGCGTCAGGCGGTAGAAGCGCACTTTGCGGTTGGTCTCCGAGGTGCCCCAATCGGCCAACACCCAGCCCTTGACAAGCATTTTTTGCAACGTGGGGTAAAGCAGTCCCTCTTCGACGGCGAGCATTTCGCTGGACAGGACGTGAATCCGCTGCGCCAGCGCATAGCCATGCAACGAGCCGGATTGCAGCACGCGCAAAATCAGCATGGGAAGCGCGCCCGAAGGCATTCCACGTTTAGGCATATTGTCCATAGGCATAATTTACTTATGTATCGATGCATTTGTCAAGCGCGCGAGGACTCCTGCGCAGGCTCTGCCGGCGCTCGCCAATCACCGCATCAGCCCTCGCCGGGCATCCACCCTGCTCGCCGGCTTGAAATAACACTCATCGGCGTGGCCACTCCGCCGAGCCCACCCGGCGCTCAAGGGATTCAAGGGAGGCCGCCGAAACTCGCGCTTGCAGACTCCCGCTGCTCGAATACAATGGGCCCTGCCAACTACCCATCACTTTGAGGCTCCCATCGATGATTCGAGGCGTGCGGTTGAACGTCCTGCTCTTTTTGACCCTGTTCCTGCCCCTATGTCCGCAACTGACCGCGCAAGGTGTCGCTGCTCCCGGCGATCCATGCAAACCGGTGAGCTCGCGCACGCAACAGATCGGATGCTGGATCTTGGCCGACAATCCCGTGGGTCGACTTACAGATCCGCAAGTGTTCTGGCATCTCGATGCGTTTCCCACACGCCTCGCGGCGCAGGCAGACAAGGGGCCGCACGGCACTGTTGTCGAATCATTTGGCAAAGTGTGGCTGATGACTATCGAAGACGAGAGCTGGAAATCGATCCATGGAACGCGCATCGCCGAGATTGGACCGCTTCCGGTCGTCGCAGGAGAGAAATACTCGGCGCAGTTTATGGAAGCGGACTTCACACCCGGAATGACCGCGCCCACACACATCCACTCAGGCCCGGAGGCTTGGTATGCGGTGGCCGGCCAAACATGTCTGGAAACCTCCGATGGGCGTATGCAACTCAGCCACGGGGGAGGGCCTCCGGTCATCGTTCCCATGGGATTGTCGATGCACCTCACCGCGATTGGCACTCAAGAGCGCCGCTCGATCGTGATCATCCTCCATCAGTCCTCGCAGCCTGCAACCACCGTGATCCACGATTGGACGCCAAAAGGACTGTGCAAAGAGAACAAGTGAGCTCAACGCGTCTGTAGCTTAGTCTGACTGAGGCGGGTCTCGTGGTCGTATATAAGTGCTTTATGGACGCCTCGCCGGGGTCGCGGTCGGCCGGAATTCACGGGAACTGGCTTCTGAATACTTGACGCGGGTGCTTCGCTTCGGCCAACGCGCACGACGGCAGCTTCACGCATGTCTACATGACTTTGGCGTCTCGCGGAGTGCGATCGGTCACTGCGTTCGCGCCGATCTTCAGCGAAACTACTCCTAAGAGTTCAAGCCAGTGATCCGCTTAGATTATTTCTCCTGCATACTTACCGTGCTGTCGACGATCCTTGTCGGCCGCAAGCTCTGGGCCGGCTTTGTCGTCGCCGGCCTGAACAGCATTCTGCTCTGTGTCATCGGATTCCGCACCGCGCAGCTCGGTTTCATTCCCGCGAACCTTTTCTGCATTGTTGTCTACGCCTACAGCATTCGCTCGTGGATGAGGGACCGCGGAGCCTCTTCGCAACGCGCCACCGAAGGATAGACGCGGACGTTGTGCCACTCCCGATGACGCACACTCCGAGCATGCCGGCACTCTGTCGCGGTGTTTCAAATCGCCGCGTTTTTCGGTAGTCTCAAAGAGGACCACCGCTCGGCGCGGCCCTTTGAAACTCTGGAGAACGTCGCAACCCACGCATGAACGAAACCTCTGCATCCTTGCTGTCGCTGGCTTATCCGGCTGCACTCACGCCCGGCGCACACTCGGCCGTCGCCACCTGCCTGCGCATCGATCCTAAGGAAAAAGTCACCCTCATCACCGACCGCGCGACAGAACAAATCGGCGCTGCGCTGGCCGCACAACTCGCCGCCAATGGCTGCCGCTGGAACGCCTTTCTCCTCGAAGGTCTCGCGGCGCGCCCGTTGCTCGATATGCCTGCGGCCGTTCTGGCCGACATGGAGTCCTCCGAAGTCTCGATCTTCGCCGTGCAGGTGGAGCCCAACGAGCTCAAATCGCGCATGCAGATGACCGACGTTGTGAATCGCCGCCAGATGCGCCATGCCCACATGGTCAACATTACCCAGGAAATCATGTGCCAGGGCATGCGCGCCGACTTCGATCTGGTCGACCGCCTCTCGCAGAAAGTCCTCGACCGCGTGCGCAGAGCGACACGCATTCGCGCAACCACTGCGGCAGGCACCGACATCACCGCCGAGATGAATCCCAGCTACAAGTGGTTCAAGACATCCGGAATCATCTCTGCGGAAAAATGGGGCAATCTTCCCGGAGGTGAATGCTTCACTTCGCCCGGCGAAGTCAACGGCACATTCGTTGTCGACGGCGTCGTCGGCGACTGGCTCTGCGCTCGCTACGGCCTTCTTGCCTCCACGCCGCTCACCATCCAGATCGCCGGCAATCGCATCCAGTCTTGCAGCAGCCAGAACAAGCAGCTCGAGGCCGACTTTTGGGCTTATACCCACACAGACGAAAACTCCGACCGCGTGGGAGAATTTGCGATCGGCACCAATCTCGGCGTCGAGCGGGTCATCGGTAACATCCTGCAGGACGAAAAGTTTCCCGGCATCCACATCGCCTTCGGCAACCCCTACGGCGAACACACCGGCGCTCCCTGGCGCTCCGGCACCCACATCGACGTTGTCGGCCTTGGCTTCAACATCTGGCTCGAATCCGGCGAAGGCACCGAGCAGATCATGCGCGAAGGCCGCTTCCTCATCGCCGCGTGAGTTTGCCTTCGCTCATTGAAGGCAAGACGGTGTCGGCAGCCGAATTTCGCTCCCGCCTGGCAGGAAACCCGCTGGCCGCACCGACCGCCATTTGTTAATCTTGGCGCAACATGACCAAACTGAATGGCGCAGTCAGGGTGGCTTTCCTTCTGCTTTGCTCACTTCCCTCGGCGGCGCAGAACAAGGTCCCGCCCAGGGCGATCCGCTTTCAAGGCGCGCCGCAATACACGCAACAGGAGTTGCTCGCGGCCGCGGGCCTGAAGCCGGACGCGCGTCTGAACCTCCGCGAAGTGAAAGCTCACGCCAGGCAGCTCACCGACACGGGCTTCTTCGAGGCGGTCAAGTTTTCAGACAGCAAGACTCTGCTCTTCACGTTGACGCCTTCCAGTCAGCTCTTTCCGATGCACCTGGAGAATGTGCCTCTGACACCGGGCAAAGAACTGGACGCCAGGATTCATGAGCGATTCCCGCTTTATCGCGGCCTGTTGCCGGCCAGTGGATCCACGCTCGAAGGAATCCGCCAGACATTTGAAGAGATGCTGGCAGCCAAAGGGATCAAGGCAACGTTGAAAGCCGTTCTCACCAGCGGCGTGGGCCCGCAAAAGCTCACGGCGATAAGCTTCACAGTCGTCTCGCCGGCAGTGCATATCGGACGCATCCAGCTTGCTGGAGTGTCGTCCGCGATGCAGGCCAGGGCCAGCCTTCTGGCCAGCGGGCAAACAGGAAACAGCTTCGACACTGAGAACACGGCCATCGGTCTTCATCACGCTTTCGAAGATCTCTACCAAGACCAAGGTTACGCAGCCGTTCAAGTCGATGTGGCTCAGGTTGAACCGCCCATCGTTCCTCCCATCGGCTCTGACCAGTCTGTCGATATTCCTTACACGATCACGATCAGGGAAGGTGCGATCTACAAGTTCGGAACCATCGACGTTCCGGCCGGCGCTCTGGTTGCGCGCGCAGATGTTCAGAAAATCCTGTCGAAATACCAGACCGGTTCTGGACGGCCGCTTGATCTATTTCTTCTGGCCGTTCGCGATGCATACCATGCGAAAGGCTACCTCGATTGTTCCGTCGTTTCACACCCTTCTTTCAATGAGCCTGCCCGCATCGTGAACTACAGCCTTGAAATCGCTTCGGGCGCGCAGTACCGGTTCGCCTCGGTCAAATTCGACGGAGCCCCGGACGGGATGGCCGCCAAACTTAAGCTCGCCTGGAAGATTGCGCCCGGCGACGTCTTTGACGAAAGCTATGTGTCAAACTTCGCGGCGCTGGCACAAAAGAAAGACAAGTCCGTCGCGAAATGGATGCAAACCGTCATCACCACCTACGACGTCAAGAACGAGCCTGCCACGCACGAAGTTAACTGCATCTTCCATTTCGCCAAAGCTGCTCAGAGCCCGCGTTAGCTACTTTCTATGACGGCCTCGCATCGCGTAACATCGAAAAAAACGGATATGACCACACACACTGTTGCTTCGACCGCTCTTCGCACCCTGGGAAACTCCGACTTGCAACTCACGCCAATCGGCTTTGGCGCGTGGGCGATCGGGGGCGGGAACTGGGAATTCGCCTGGGGCCCCCAGGATGACGACGCATCGATTGCGGCGATCCATCGCGCGCTCGATCTTGGAGTGAACTGGATTGACACCGCGGCGATTTACGGTCTCGGTCATTCGGAGGAGATGGTGGGGCGCGCGCTCAAAACGAGTAGCCATAAGCCCTACGTTTTCACCAAGTGCTCGATGCGCTGGCACGCGGACCGGTCGATCTATCGATCGCTGAAAGCCAAGTCGCTCACGGACGAACTGGAAGAATCGCTGCGGCGTCTGGGCCGGGAGACGATCGATCTCTACCAGATTCACTGGCCCAATCCTGACGAAGAAGTTGAGGAGGGCTGGGAGACGCTGGCGCGTTTCCGCGAACAGGGCAAGGTGCGCTGGATCGGCGTCTCGAATTTTTCGGTGGAACAGATGAAGCGTGCGCAGAAGATCGCGCCCATTACCAGCCTGCAGCCGCCCTATTCCATGCTGCGCCGCGCCATTGAGATGGAGGTTTTGCCGTTCGCCCTGGCCAACGGCATCGGCGTAATCAACTACTCGCCGATGCTTTCAGGTCTGCTGACGGGCAAGATGACCGCGGAGCGTGTGACGGCCTTGCCGGCGGACGACTGGCGGCGCAAGGCGGTCGAATTCAACGAGCCGCGCCTGAGCCGCAATCTGAAACTGGTTGCGCTGCTGCGCGAGATCGGCGATGCGCACAACGTTGCCCCGGGAGTGGTTGCCATCGCCTGGACGCTGCGCCATCCCGCGATCACAGCGGCGATTGTCGGCGGCCGCAGCGGCGAACAGGTGGAGGGTGTCGCTCCCGCACTCGGGTTCAGACTGGACGATGCGGAGTTCGAACGCATCCACCAGTTCCTGCAGTTCCTGGCAGCGCACGGAGGCTGAGGACGACTTTTGAAACCAAGAGCAAAACCCCGGCGACTGCCGGGGTTTTGCGAGGCTTGAAGTGCCAAGAACCTACATCGCTGCAACGAAGTCGGGAACGACAATTGCGGCGTTCTGCTGCAGAAGCTGTGTCATGCGGGCTGCCATGCCGGTGTACATCGAGGTAGCGCGGAATGCATTGACGCGGACACCTTCGCTTGCCTGGCTGAAGGCATACTGTCCAAGCGCCATCAGCACGCAAACCCGAATCTGCATCGCATCGCTGCGCAGCGTCTCGACCAGCTCGCGATCGACCGATTCACAGTTGCGAATCGCATAGTCCGCCATCTCGAGCATGACGCGCGCGTTCTGGTACATCGCCCACAGTCCGTGCGCCCCCTGGATGCGCTTCCAGGTTTCTTCAGGCGTAGCGTTGACCCCTTCTCGCCAGAGAAAGTGTTCGCTCAGATCCCGTGCGCTCCAGTCAGGACGCAGCCTGACGATGAGCGACTCCCAGGATTGCCGGTTGCGTCGGCGTACCCCCGCTCTCCATTTACCAAGGTAAAGCGCAACAACCGTGAGCGCGGCAACTTGAATCAGAGGAAAGATCATGAGCCGTCCTCATGCCGGACACCTTGAGGCCATTCTTTGATGGCCGCCCCGGCGGTTCTAAACTGTTCTACTACTCATACCAAAAACGAGCTTGCTTGGAAAGTCTTCTGTCTGTGTTCGATGCACATTCCTACTGCAGGTACCCACTTCTTTGACGCACATCAGTAACTTAAAGTAACCAATCTCTAGGGTCAATGATACTTTCCGGGGACGGGAAAAGGGGAATCAAATTCGACAATTCTGTGGAAATCCTGTGGTTTACGGGGCAGGAGCTCTAGAAAGTGCGGACTGTGCGTCTTTGAAGCGAATCAAGTGACGCAAAATACAGCACTTGGAGTCGAGTGTGGAAATCTAAAGATTTTTGCGCCGATGCGAAGATGAAGTAGATTCGGCCAGGGCGGAACGCTCGGCCCGGGCCGCACCAGCCACGGCGAGCAGGAAACTCTGCATCTGGGGCGTGAATTCGCGGCGAGCCGCTTCCTTCTGCGCAAAGCTGAAGGCCCAGTAGGCAAGCGAGCAGAGGTAGCTTGCGATGACGATCTGATTCAAATGGTCGTATTGCGTAACGGACGTCTCCCTGGTGTGCATCATTGCTGCAAGCAGGCTCACGAGAGAAAAGATCCCCAGTCCTGTGACCACTTGTAGTTCTCGATCGCGCCAGCCGATCGAAAGCAGCTGACTGAAACCGGCCAGAAGCAGGAAGAAGAGGATGCGCAGGATTGCGGCGGTTTGTTGCACATGCACAATGCCGCGAATTGTCGGGGTGAGGTCCGCGAGCAAATGCAGTCCGG
>DATDIQ010000030.1:0-199503 GCA_036520995.1 Occallatibacter sp. | reverse complement strand
GAAATTCCATGGCATGGAAAAGCTCGCCCTTTCGATCTCGATCCGTAGGACAAAGACGCCGTTGCAATCATTCCTTCGCGATTCGACCTTGGCCCGACTCTTCGACGCGCTCCGACAAGATTTCTAATCCTTCGGTCCATGACGATCGAACTGCGCACCATTCGCTCATCCATCTCTAATCTGTCCAGGTTAGCTCAGGCAGAATCATCGACTTTACCCCAAGCGAGCATCCGGCATGCACCCTCTTCTCAGAGGATGATGAACGGGTGGATGGGTGGCCAACCCACACAAACCAATACCTTAGAGTGCATTTGCTGTCAGGTACGAATCTCATAATCTCATTAAGTTGCGCTGTGCACGGCGAGTGGCAACCAGCGTGCTCCATTCTTTAAGTTTCGCCCTCCGATCGGACGCGGAGATGTCGAAACCCTGGCAGAACTGCTGGGATCACCTTTAAGAAGCCGCTCCAGAGGGATCAGCTTTGCACAACGTTCAAGAAGACAATCCCGAGAAGATTCTCCAGCTCGTTCAGGCAGCAATCGCCGACGGCGAATACCGTCCAGGAGGCGCGGACACTTCGCAAACGGAGAGACCGCCAGAAAATCCTGCCTGCAGCGTTTCTTCACGATCTTCGGCAACTGTCTGTGCGCTGGATTCAACGCCGGCGCCGTGCCCTGACACACCCATTTATGTCACCCAGCCTTACCTGCCGCCACTCAGTGAATTTCTCCCTTATCTCGAGCAGATCTGGCGCAGCAAGATCCTGACCAACGGAGGCCCTCTCCACGCACAGTTGGAAGAAGAGCTGTGCCGGTATTTTGGGATAAAGCACATCGCGCTGTTCACAAACGGAACCATCGCATTGGTGACAGCGCTGCAATCCCTGCGGATAACCGGCGAGGTGATTACCACCCCCTATTCCTTCGTGGCGACGTCCCATTCGCTCTTATGGAACGGCATCAAGCCGGTATTTGTCGATGTGGATCCGATCACCCTCAACCTCGACCCATCAAAAATCGAGGCGGCGATCACGCCGCAGACCACAGCGATCATGCCCGTGCACTGTTATGGGCACCCATGCAACGTTCAGGCAATCCAGGAAATTGCCGATCTCTATAATCTCAAGATCATCTACGACGCGGCCCATGCCTTCGGAGTCCGGGACAAGGGCGGCAGCATCTTGAGACATGGCGATCTGTCCGTCTTGAGCTTCCACGCCACAAAGGTATTTAATACGTTCGAGGGAGGGGCGATCGTCTGCCCCGACGCGACAATGAAGGCTCGTATTGACAAGTTGAAGAACTTTGGCCACGCCGGCGAAGTCAACGTCGTCGCCCCAGGTATCAATGGGAAAATGAGTGAACTGAACGCAGCATTCGGCCTTCTCCAGCTCAAACACGTTGATCGAGCTTTGGCTCGCCGTAAGGAAATCGACGCCTCGTACAGAAGCTATTTTCGGGGAGTGAAAGGAATCCGCTGCCTCGACGCGGCGTCCGAATCGGTCGCCAACTACGCCTATTTCCCGATTCTCGTCGGCGACGATTATCCGATCACGAGGGACGATCTCTACCAAAAACTCAAGAACGTCGGGATTCATCCCCGCCGCTACTTTTATCCCCTCATCTCAGATTTTCCGATGTATCGAGGACTGCCGTCCGCCCGCCGCGATAATCTTCCAGTAGCAACAGAGGCAGCCAGCAGGGTTTTGTGTCTGCCGATTTATCCAGCGCTGGCTCAATCGCAAGTCGAGTCGATTGCCCGGCATATTACGGATCTTTAGAGTGAAGCGCACGACCAACGACAACGAGAAGTCGACAACCGCTGCCATTATGCAGCCGTATTTCCTGCCTTATATCGGCTATTTTCAGCTCATCGCCGCGGTCAACCTATTCATCGTGTACGACAACATCAAGTACACGAAGAAGGGATGGATTAACCGCAATCGCTTTTTATGCAACGGCAGGGACGTGATGTTTTCTCTTCCCTTGAAAGGTGATTCCGATCTTCTCGACATACGCGATAGACGATTAGCCGCGGACTTCAACGGCGGCAGGCTCGTCAACCAGCTCACCGCGGCATACCGGAAGGCGCCCTATTTTGAACACGCATTCCCGATAGTCGAAGAGATTTTGCACCAGAAGGAGGAGAATCTCTTTCAGTTTCTCTACCATTCGATCGTTCTGATCTGCAAACACATTGGGATCACGACGGAAATCAGAATTTCCTCGGATATCCCAATCGACCATTCCCTGAAGAATCAGGACAAGGTACTCGCGCTCTGCGAGACCGTAGGTTCGAATGTTTATGTGAACGCTATCGGCGGCCTCGAACTTTACTCAAAGGATGATTTCCTCGCGCGCAACATCAAGCTGAAGTTCATTCGCTCGAAACCGTTTCAATACCGGCAATTTGACGATGAGTTCGTGCCTTGGCTTTCGATTGTGGATGTTCTGATGTTCAATGCGCGGGAGACGATCCGGGAAGCCGTCCACTCGAACTATGAACTGATCTAGACTTGCTCTTGTAGGCTTGACTGCATGTTTGCTTGGAAAAAACTCGGAAAGGTCTTCGCGCCGCAGGAGATAGAAAACCGAAGCTGGTTGAAGGAATTCGCGCAAGCGCCATCTGCACTGGTTTTCGATGATTTCGTACGGATCTACTTTTCGTGTCGGCCGCATGCCGATGAAAACAGGCAATACATGAGCTACTCCGCATTTGTCGACCTGGACCGCTCCAATCTGTTCAAGATTCACAGAGTGGCAGAACGGCCAATCCTGAGTCTTGGCGGCCTGGGAGAGTTCGACGAGTTCGGGACCTACCCGGTGTCCGTGATCCGTGATGGCGATGGAGTGAGAGCGTACTACGCAGGCTGGACGCGGTGCGAATCGGTACCTTTCAACGTCGCGATCGGATGCGCCTTCAGTCGCGATGGAGGAACAGTTTTCACCAAGCTTGGAAACGGACCGGTTTTGGGTTATTCCCCCGACGAGCCGTTTGTGCTCAGCGGGCCAAAGATTCGACGGTTTGCTGACATGTGGTACCTCTGGTACATCGCCGGGAAAGACTGGAAGGCGGTTGGGGACAGAATCGAGCCCGTGTACAGGATCCGCATGGCGATTTCTCAAGACGGAATCGATTGGACCAGGATCAACAGGGACCTGATTGAGAGCCGCGTGGAAGCTGACGAAGCGCAAGCGAGCCCAGACGTCTTCAAGGCGAACGGGAAGTATCACATGTTCTTCTGCTATCGCTATAGCAGCGACTTTCGGGGCAAGGCAAGGGGCTATCGAATCGGTTACGCGTCCAGTACGAATCTGACCGATTGGATTCGAGACGATAGTAAGGTTGGGATTGATGTTTCCGAAGAGGGATGGGATGAGGAGATGATCAGCTACCCACACGTTTTTGAGCTGGATGGAAACACCTACCTGGCCTATTTGGGGAATCAGGTCGGAAGGTACGGTTTTGGCCTTGCAATTCTGGAAGGGACGTTGGCGTAAAGAGCACCATGAAGTGGCAAAAGTTAGGCAAAATATTCGACCCTAAAGACCACTCTTTGCCCAACGGCTGTAGTGAATTCGCGCAATCGCCACAGGCACTGGTGTTCGATGATTTCATTCGAATCTATTTTTCTACGCGCGCTGTTGACGCAAAGAACGGGAAGTTTCTTAGCCACATTGCTTTCATAGATGTGTGCAAAGATTTTCGCAAGATTCTCCGGGTGTCTGACAAAGCGGTAATTCCTCTTGGCGCGTTGGGATGCTTTGATGAACACGGAATCTTCCCAATGAATGTCGTCCGCCATAGAGATGCCATCCTCGGCTATACCTGCGGATGGAGCAGGCGCATTTCAGTTTCGGTCGAAACTTCGATTGGCCTGGTGATCAGCCATGACAACGGACTGACGTTTCAGCGGATTGGGAAAGGTCCGGTCCTCTCAGCGTCGTTGCATGAGCCATTTCTGGTCGGGGACGGATTTGTGAAGGTGATCGACGATACGTTCCATATGTGGTACATCTTCGGCACCATATGGAAAAGACCCGCCGGCGCCACGCAACCAGAGCGAACGTACAAGATCGGCCATGCGACTTCAGAAGACGGCATCCGCTGGACCAAGGAAGAGGCACGCCAAATTGTCAGTGACCGCATCGGTCCGGAAGAGAGTCAGGCCCTTCCTTCTGTAGTCCGAATCGACAACCTGTATCACATGTTTTTTTGCTATCGTTATTCGACCGATTTTCGAACCAACAGCAGTCGCACCTATCGTATCGGTCATGCCTTTTCTGAAGATCTAAAGCAGTGGACGCGCGACGACGAGTGCATGCGCCTGGAAGGAACTGCTGGGGAATGGGATGCCGAGATGCAGTGCTATCCGCACGTCTTCGCGTGCGACGGCCGCGTCTACATGCTTTATAACGGAAGCCAGTTCGGCCGCGGCGGGTTCGGCGCGGCCGTGTTGACCCTATGAGCTGGGAGGCGGAATTCTGCAAGGATCGGGCGACAGAGGAACAAATCGCCAAGCATCTTCTTCTTTGCGACGCGAGGTTTGTGCCCCCGTTGAGCAGTCGCGTCGAAATCAAAGCATACGCGCACAAAATCTATGCGCATGGACTGCGATTCGAGGCATGGGCGGAAGGCTCTCTCATCGGACTGGTGGCGATGTACTGCAATCGTCTTCATCAACCTTGGGCCTATATCACGAACGTCAGCGTCGTCCTGGGAGCGTCGCCGCCAGCGGCACACATCGCCTCACAGTTGCTTGAACGTGGCATCGGGTATCTGCGTGAGCATCAGTTCGAACGCGTGGATCTGGAAGTGGATCGAGACAACAATCGGGCCGTTCGCCTCTACGAACGCCATGGATTTGTCACCAATGCAACGTCTGGGAGCACTTTACTCATGAGGCTGGAGTTGGAACGGAGACTAGTTGGAACGGAGACCGGAATGAGCAATCTACGCGACTACGATCGTGAAATGCAAGATACCGCACAGCACCAATATGCGTACAGCTTCGATTTAAATGTAATGCATCCGTTTATGCTCAGGTCGTTCGAGCCATTCTTGGTGAAAGGCAGCCTGCTGGAGCTCGGAAGCTATAAGGGAGATTTTACTCAACGTCTCCTCACGCGATTCGATGACGTGACCTGCGTTGAGGCCTCGAGCCTGGCCATCGAGCAGGCAAGACAAAAACTTGGTGGCCATGTCACATTTGTCCATTCGACCTTCGAAAGCGCGACTCTGGACAGGCGCTATGACAACATCGTCCTCACGCACGTCCTGGAACATCTCGACGAGCCAATCAATGTCCTGAAGCGAGTGAATGGCGAATGGCTTTCAGACAATGGCCGTTGCTTTCTGGCCTGCCCAAACGCGAACGCGCCCTCGCGGCAGATTGCGGTCAAGATGGGATTGATCACTCACAATGCCGCAGTCACCGCGGCCGAGGCCACGCACGGGCATCGCAGAACCTATTCACTCGATACGCTGGAACGGGACGCAGTTGCGGCCGGCCTGAAAGTTCTGCATAGGTCAGGGATTTTCTTTAAGGCGCTCGCGAATTTCCAGTGGGACCAGCTTTTGGGAACCGACATCATATCCAAAGAATACTTGGAAGGGTGCTTTGATCTTGGCCAACATTATCCCGACCTGTGTTCTAGCATCTTTCTTGTATGCGAACGAGGCTGACGGTACCGAGTTGCAGGGCACATTCGCAGGTGTGGAGATAATGGGAGAATCAAGTGCCTCATAACGTCGTAGCGTTTGTCGGTCAGAATGAGAACCGCATCTTAAGGGTCGTCGCGGAGCAGTTTTTGGATCTGATGAAACCCTACGGAATCCAGGGTCACGTGATCGACCTGCACAATCCTGATTGGCAAAACCAGCTAGAACCGCTCGTAAAAGAAGGCGTCCTCTTCGCATTTGGAAGCGCCGGCATCGGCGCTGCGTTGAGTCTGAATGAAAAAAATCTATGGGACGCCATTCAGGTTCCATTTATTTCCAGTTTGGCGGATCATCCCGCGCAAATGCCCGCAAATCACCGGATCAACGCACGGTTTGTCGTTAATGGATATCACTACCGTGAACATTTTGACGTTCAGAGAAAGATCATCCGATCTGCTCAGATGTCGACCATGCTGCCCCATGGAATCACGCCAAATCCGGATTGCGACAAGATTCCCTGGTCGAAGCGCTCCCGTCGGATCGTTTTCCTAAAAAGCGGCGGCGATCCAGAAGCAAAGCGCGCGCAATGGACCGGTTGGCCAATCAAACTGAGAGAAATCTTGGAGGAATCAAGCAGGCAGGCGCTGCAAGGCCCCACGGGCGACGTCACGCCCGTCGTGATGGACTGCGTAAAAAGCTACGGGCTTGAGTTCGGCGAAAAGCGGGACATGCTCTTGGCGATGCTCAATGAAGTCGACTGGTATGTTCGGCTGTTTCGCCTGACGATGATGGCTCGTGCGCTATGCCGCGTGGAAGCAGACATTTTCGGGGCGCGCTGGGAACATATTGATCGAGCGAAATCGCGCGCTCGATTCCATCCCTCGGTCGATGCCGCGTCCATGCATGGGCTCTTTGCAGATACGAAATTCATTGTCAATGTTACGCCGAATTTTGCATCTGGAACGCATGAGCGCGTTCCAAACGGATTCGCCGCGAAGGCCTGCGTGGTCTCGGACGATAATACATACACGTTGACCAAGTTCCATGAGCTACCCAACTATTTTGGGTTTAGTTGGACCGATCCGTCTTGGGAGGAAAAACTGATAGATCATCTGGAAAGCCCGCGCACATACGATGAAGATCTTGAGCCGGCATTTCAAATGGCTCAGGAGGAATTTAGTGGACTTAAGTTTATGCAATCGATGATTCAAACAGCCGAGGTGGTTCGTTTCGGGGAGCGGGTTTTCGGAAGGCATGAGACTGCACCGGCACAGTAGGATAAGCCATGGGGAGCACTTGCGGTCAGAGAGGTGGCGCATGGCGGACCGATTCAAGGGGCAAACGGCGCTGGTGGCAGGCGGAACCGGCGGGCTGGGCCGGGCGGTTTCTCTCGCTTTTCTCAAAGAGGGGGCGACTGTCTTTGTCACGTACCGAGCTGAAGACGAGTTCTCGGCGCTGAAGCAATCGGCAGGCGCGGCTGCTGGGTCTTTGCGCGGATTCCGGGCGGATGTGACCAACGAGAAGGAAGCGGCCGGGTTGGTGCAATGTGTCGGGCGGCTCGACATTCTAGTCAATGCCGTCGGAGCTTACGCGGGGGGAACCGCGCTGTGGGCGACCGACCTCGACATCTTTGAGCGAATGATGTCTCTGAACGTTCGCTCCGGCTTTGTGCTCTTGCGAAGCGCTGTTCCGTTCATGCTGCGCCAAGGCGCGGGCGCAATCATCGCGATCTCGTCGCGGTCGGCGGTCGATCATGCGGCAGAAGCGAGCGCCTATGCTGCTTCGAAGGCAGCCGCACTGGCGATGATGGATTCGCTCGCTGCAGATCTCAAGGGCACGGGCGTGCGCGCCAATACCGTTCTACCCAGCATCATCGACACCGAGGCCAATCGGAAAGCCATGCCGGGTGCGGACTTTTCAAAGTGGCCGAAGCCTGAGGAGATTGCCCAAGTCATCCTGTTCCTGGCGAGCGAAGAGGCAAAGCTGATCCACGGCGCAGCCGTGCCGGTGTACGGGTCTGATTGACAGCGCTTCTCGCGACGCGTGCGGGAACTCCGCTTACAAGGCGTCGACGATCCCCTGGCCCTCGTGGAGAGTCGGGATACGTTCGCTTACCTGAAACCCTAGGTAGGATGGCCCGAGCTCCAAACTCTACAATAGTACTCAGAAGTCATCCTTCACCCGCTCTCTCATTCTGCGGAGCCCGAGGTTTGTTGTGCAATGAACAGCAATGAGCTCATCTTCATTACCGGCGCGACAGGCTTTCTTGGAACGCAGCTGGTGCGCCGGTTGCTGGAGCAACAGCCGAATGCCACGCTCGCACTGCTCATTCGCGACCGGGCAGGGCAGTCAGGGGCGCAACGCGCCCATTCCTTCATTCCTGCCGCCGACCGGTCGCGCGTTCAGGTCTTTTCCGGCGATGTCAGGCAGCCCCATTGTGGCTTGCAGGCAGCCGACTATGAACGGCTCTCGACGACCACAACGCGCGTCATTCACTCCGCGGCCACGGTGCGTTTCGACCACTCGCTCGACGAGGCGCGCCGCATCAACGTCGAAGGGACGCGGCACATCCTCGATTTTGCGATGGGCGCGCCTCAGTTGCGACGCTTCGCCTATGTGGGAACGGCCTATGTCGCCGGCGAGCGCTCAGACCTGGTGCGCGAAGACGAACTGGTCGTGGGCCAGGGCTATCGCAACACCTACGAACAAACCAAGGCCGAGGCGGAGACGCTTGTCCGCTCCCGCCTTGGTTCGCTGCCCGGCGTGATTCTGCGGCCCAGCATCATCGTGGGCGATTCCCGCACCGGCGTCACCTCCAGCTTCAAGATGATGTATTGGCCCCTGAAAATCTACGCGCGGCGCTTGTGGCGCACCGTGCCCGGCTACCCGGATGCGGTGTTGGACATCGTCCCGGTCGATTTCGTCGCGGACTCGGTGGCACGCCTTCTGTTCGATGAGGCGGCCCTGGGGTGCACGGTTCACCTCTGCGCCGGACCGCGCGGCAGCGCAACCATCGAGGAGGTTGCCCATCGCGCCAAGGAGTACTTCCAGGGGCCCGAGCCGCGCTTCGTCGACCCGAGATTCTTCTTCGCGATTTTGCGGCCGCTCCTGTTTCTCTCCCTTTGGGGACGCAAGCGCCGGGTGCTGCGCGACGGCCGCGCTTATCGGGACTATTTCACCATGCGCATGCAGTTTGACACCACCAACGCGGATCGCCTTCTGCATCCCGTCGGGGTCAGCCCGCCGCCGGTGCTCGACTACCTCGACCGCCTTTTCCACTACTGTGTAGCCAGCGACTGGGGCCGCAAGCCGGTTGCGGTGCCATGAGCCTCTTTGAGCGCTATCGACTCGCGCGGGACCGCGGCGTGACCGTCGCCAATCTCGTGGATGAGTTGATTGGCCGGCGCGGAAATTGCGCAATCAGCATCGAGAACGGCAACCCTTTCTATCTTGCCGATCTGCACGCTGAAGTCTGCGCTCTCGATGCCTTTCTGCGTCGCACGGTTGCCCTTCGACCCGGTGAGCCCGTGGCCGTCTATCGCACCAACGATCGGAAGTGCTTCCACTGGTTTCTGGCCATTGTTCGCGCCGGAGGCATTGCGGTTCCGTTGAACCCGCTGCTCTCTCTTGCCGAGGTGCGCCGCATTTTGGCCGAGAGCGGCACCGAGATTCTCGTTACAGACAAGGCGATCTTCGAACGCACCATTGGCGATCGCGCGGCCCTCCCGGTGCGCACCTGGATCGAGTCGGACGACGAGACCGAGACCCTCGAGGGGTTCCTGCGCGTTTCCGGCACAGAGGAGCCATCGCCCCCGGTCGCGATCGATCCATCCGCAACCATCGCCATCTTTCATACGTCGGGCACAAGCGGGTTTCCCAAGGGCGCCGCCTTGTCGAGCAACGCTCTGCTCGGAGCGCGCGCGTCCACTGTATTCGCTGGACTCTTTCTAGGGCCGCGCGACCTCGCTCTGGTGGCGTTGCCGTGGTCACACATCATGGGCGTCAGCATCGCCCTGTACGGATTAATGGCGGCCATCCGCGGCTGTTTTCTCGATCGCTTCGACGTCAACGCCGCGCTCGATCTTGTGGAGCGCTTCGGCGTCACCGCCTTCGTGGGCGTTCCCGCCATGTTTGCGCGGCTCGTCAACAGCAATCCCGACCCTGCGCGCCTGGCGAGCGTGCGCGTCTGGCTCTCGGCAAGCGACCATCTCCCTGCTGAAGTGCGGCTGCGCCTGCGCCAATTCGGCGCCCTGTTCAGGCTGCCCGGCGGCCGACGCGTGCCGCCCATTCTCGTGAACGGCTACGGCATGGTGGAGATCGGCGGCCTGGCTATGATGGGCGTTGAACTGCCCTTCCTGCGCGGGAGCGGCGACTTGTGCCTCCCCGTGCCTCCTTTTCACATCCGCCTGGTGGATGAAAAGGGCCTGCCTGTGCGGCCAGGCGTCACCGGCGAGTGCCAGATCCGTCGACGCGGTCTCGCTCCCCACTATTGGAAGGAGAATGGCCAGAGTTTGCTAACCCCCGACGGCTGGCTGCACACCGGGGATCTGGCCACGCGCAATCGATTGGGACTGATCCGGCTGGTGGGGCGCATGAAGGACGTGATCAAGTCGGGCGGATACTCCGTCTACGTGCGTGAACTTGAAGAAGCGCTGCTGGCCAATTCCGCCGTGGCCCGCGCCGTCGCCTTCGGCTTGCCCCATGAAGAGAAGGGCGAGATACCCGTGGCCGCGGTCGAATTGCATTCAGATTCGCCTGCGGATGAGCGGGCATTGTTGGACTGGTGCCGCGACCGGCTCGCTGCCTACAAAGCCCCGCGACGGATCTGGATTGTCGAGCCCGGCGGGCTGCCGCAAAATCCGAACGGCAAGTTTCTTCGCCAGGCTCTCCAGGAGCGATTCTCGCAACCGGTGGGTTGAGCGGCCGTCCCCACATCCAACTCACTGCGCGCGCACCAAGTCACACCGTGACCGGAATAGGCGCAGCCGCGGTCCTGGCCAGCACCATCTCGCGAATCGAGTCGACGACCAGTTGGGGCTCATCGAGATGGATCCAGTGGGCGCTGGCGGTCGCAATCACCTGCTGCACATTGTTTCCGATCTTTCCGAGACACTCGTTCGAAAGCGGCGTAGACTTCCCGGGCGTCAGCACCAGGACCGGAATCTCACGAATGGGATCGAGGCCCTGCATCTCGCGCACTGTTGCGGGGACAGCTTCGACATGCCGCCGCATCCCCGTGTAGTAGGCGGGCCGCGACCAATGCGCCGCGACAACGGGCCATAATTCGCGCGGCATTTTGCCCACTTCTTCAGTTACTCGGCGCAACACATGGCGGGCTCCCGACCCATCGCCGCCTCCATCTTGCCCCGAAAGGCTTTTCGATCGGAAAAGAAGCAATGTCACCGCGAGCCGCGCCAGCCCAACGCGCGCAATCGGAATTGCATAGCGGGAAAGCCGCTTGCCGCGATTGATCATCGATTGTTTGGCGGGGTTGAGCGGGGGCCACTCCTCGCAGCGCATCGGATCGATCAGCACAACGCCGGCGACCTCAGCAGGGTACGTGACCGCATAGCGGCGCATCACGAGGCCGCCGAATGAATGGCCAACCAAAATGTAGGGCGGCTTGATGCCGGCGGACTGCAGCATGGCGTGCAATTCAGCGGTAATGTTCCCCGGCGTGCGCACCGTGCGGCAGGGGCTGCTCCAGCCGAGGCCGCTGCGATCGTAGGACGCGGTCGAGGTGAAGCGCGCAACTCTTTCCTGGATGTGACGCCAGTTCAAGTTTGTGGCCGCGATGCCGGCCTCGAAGAGCACTGTCGGCGCGCCCGATCCCTTTTCGACGACGAAGAGCCTGTGCCCGCGCGCGATGTCGATCCATCGTCCCAGGCCGGTATACCGTCTCCGATCGCGGCTGGCGCCGATGGATTGATACAGGAATCCCCCGACGAGCGCCGCCGCGACGACACACAGAATCACGAGGGGAAGGCTCATGGACGATCCTCGAAATGAACGATCTGCTCGGGACTGAAATCCTTGGCACTGAGGTTGGCTTTGGCGTTTCCCCGTTCGACAACCAACAGAGTCGCGCCGGCGCGACCACGAATCTTGGCCTCAATCTGGGTGGCGGACCAGACTCCCGCGGTCTGGCGCAATCCGAAAGATGTGAACTGCTTCACGACGCCCGCGGCCTTCTGCGTCTTCTCCACGTAGATCGGATAGCCGATGGTGTGGTCGAGCCACGATTCGACTTCGGCGTAGTGCGTGCGGTCCGACGCGCCTGGCGTACTCTTCAGGACATCGCAGATGCGGGCGCCGAAGGGGGCCGTTTTCTGAATTGTCTGGTCCTGCCAGTAATATTGCGATTCAAGGAAATCTTCATAGCTGAAAACGCCGCCGAAGAGACCGTCGCTCCACTTTTCAAAAGGCAGCGCCGTCAAAACGGCATCCTTGGGGTGCGCAATCCGGATTGCATTCTGGCCGTTGGGTCGCATCTCAAGCAAGATGCGCATCCTATCCTCGTGTCGCCCATGCGTGTCGGGGGGAACGACGTCCAGCAACACGCGCAGAACGCCCGGAAACCAATGCGCCTTGACGGTGAGGGCGTAACTGATGCGCTTCCCTGCTGCGTCCACGGTCACAAGTTTCCCCACGGCGCGATAATCCGCGGCCTCAACCTGCTGTTTTGCACGTGCCACTACCGCCTGCGTATCCGCCGCCTGCACACTCACAGCCATGAGCACGATTGCCAGGGAAACAACAGTCGCAACCCTCATGGAGCAATCCTTCCATCGTGAATACGAATGTGGCGCGGCGCGGAGTTCGCAATTTCGTCTTCGTGGGTGATGATGACGAGCGTCATGCCGCGGGTCTTCTGGATGCCAGTGAGAATCTCTATGATGCGCGTGGAGTTTGTGCTGTCGAGATTCCCGGTGGGCTCATCGGCGAGCAGAATCGAAGGGTTATTCGCCAGCGCCCGGGCAATGGCGACGCGCTGCCGCTCCCCGGCCGAGAGCTCGTTCGAGAGGTGACGCATGCGATCCGCGAGGCCGACTTCGCGCAACAGATCCTCGGCGCGCTGCGCGCGACTGCCCTTGCCATTCCTGACTGCCAGCATCGGGGCCTGCACGTTCTCCACCGCGCACAACGTGGGAAGTAGATAGAAAGCCTGGAAAATGAACCCAACGTGATGACAGCGATACGTGTCCAGGTCAATGGACGAGCCGAGCGCCGCCCCGCGAAACAGAACGCTCCCGCTCGTGGGTGTGTCGAGGCCGCCAAGCAGATGGAGCAGGGTCGATTTGCCGCTGCCGCTATGCCCGCTGATGGCGACAAACTCACCGGCCTCGACCGCAAGGTCGACGCCGCGCAGGGCCTCGATTTGTCCCTGGTCGTAGCTTTTGTAAAGGCCGCGCGCTTCGAGAATGGGGCTAGTCATGGCAGGGCGCCTCCACCGGCGAAAGGCGCGCAAATGTCCTGAGGTGTCGGCGCCCAAGATTCTTGCTGCCAAATCCTGCGAAGGATAGTTGAAAGGCCATCTGGTCTAGGATGCGCACCGACGCGGTCGTGCTTAGGGAGCCGAGAGTCAGTTTATCCGTCAATCTCCGCTATGTCTATCAGACAATTTGGCTTCCATGGTACTTTGGCCTCTCCGAAGCGTTCGCGGCAGCATCTCTCAGCGAGCGAAACGTCGAGCGCCCCGAGCGGGCGAGAAAAGTGAGTCCACGCGACCAGTTCTTCGCGCCCCACGGACGGGCACTTCGATCTCTCTGTGTTCAAGACTCTCCCTTTCAAGGGAACATGGATCGCGCGTCGCACCGAGCTGATCCTGCAAGGCAATCCGGCCGGCCAAACTCGCCGTCCCCAACTCCACAATCCGCACTGAGTTCTTTCCCGGCCGCCGGCCGCGAAGACAAATCCTTTTGGCGAAGGGGCCAGGAATGAACTACAACTACATTCCGCGGGAACTTCGGCGTTCGTTGAAGCTCAAGTTTTGAAGGCACGGCGGATGCAGCCTCATTTGCGCAGCGGATCGCGATCGATTCCACTGCCGATGCGCCTCGGTGCAGCGAACACAGCAGGAAGGGAGAATTGCATTGGAGACCACGGGAACTCAAGACCGAACAGCACAGGCGGAAGACCCAACCAACGAAGGCTACAGTCGGCGCGACCTTTTGAAGGGGTTGGCGCTGGTGGGCGGCGGCGCCGTGTTGGGGACCGCGCCGGAACAGGGGCGAGCAGAAGCGGCAAAGGCGATCGGCTACCCGGCCATCGCGGGATCCAGCGGAGACGACATTGCCGCGTCCGACAGCGAGCCGGTCGTCGAGATCCAGACCGGCAAGGTTCGCGGCTTTGAAAGTCGGGGTATCTGCACCTTCAAGGGCATTCCCTACGCCGACACGACGGCCGGCGCCAACCGCTTTATGCCGCCGCACAAGGCCAAGCCATGGACGGGACTGCGCAGTTCCATGCAATTCGGCAACGTTTGCCCGCAACCGGCGCGGGGCGGCTGGGCCAACGACGAAGAGGCCTGGATGTTCTCGTGGGACGACGGCGTCTCTGGCGAAGACTGCCTGCGCGTGAACCTGTGGACGCCCGGAATCAACGACAACAAGAAGCGGCCGGTGATGGTGTGGCTGCATGGCGGCGGTTTCACGGCCGGGTCCGGGCAAGAGCTGCTCTCGTATGACGGCGAGAACCTGGCCCGCCGGGGCGACGTGGTCGTGGTGACGCTGAATCACCGCCTCAACGTCTTCGGCTACCTCGACCTCTCGCAATATGGAAGCCAATTTGCCGATTCGGGCAACGTGGGGATGCTCGACATCGTGGCCGCGCTCGAGTGGGTGCGTGACAGCATCGCCGCGTTTGGCGGCGACCCGAGCGTAGTCACGATCTTCGGGCAGTCGGGCGGCGGCGGCAAAGTGAATGCGTTAATGGCCATGCCTTCCGCCAAGGGACTGTTCCATCGCGCCATCGTGGAGAGCGGATCGCTGCTGCGCGGCACAACGCCAGAAAACGCGGGTAAACTGGCCGCTGCCCTGCTCGAAAAGCTCGGCCTTAATGGCTCATCGGTCGACAAGCTGCAGCAGATTCCAGTCGACCAGCTTGAGGCGGCGGCAGTGGCCGTGACGCGGCGACCCCCGGCCCCCGGGGGCATCATCGACTTCCGCCGTGTGGGCGCCATGCTCGGCTGGGCTCCGGTGGCCGGGGGCAACGCGCTCCCGCGCCAACCGTTCGATCCCGATGCACCGCCGCAGTCGTCGCAAGTCCCGCTGCTGGTGGGTACCACGCTCAATGAATTTGTGACCGCGACGAATCATCCGGAGTTCATGCAGATGACGGACGATCTGCTGAAGACTCGCGTACAAGGCATCTTCAAGGATCAGGCCGACAGCATCATTGCCGCCGCGCGATCGATCTACCCCAATGCAATTCCCTTTGAGCTGTGGTCGGTGATTGCCGTCAGCTCTGTACGCGGCACCGCGCTCAAGCAGGCAGAGCTGAAAGCCGCACAGGGATCCACACCGGCCTATTGCTACCAGTTTGCGTGGCAAACGCCTGTGCTCAGCGGCCGCCCGATGGCTTTTCATTGCTCAGAGATTGCCTTTGTCTTCGACAATACCGAACGGTGCCGCAACATGACCGGCGGAGGTCCGACGGCAAAAGAGCTGGCAGACAAGCTCAGTACCGCGTGGATTCAATTTGCGCGCACAGGCAATCCGAATCACGCCGGACTTCCACAATGGCCGACATTCAATGCGCAGGCCCGCTCCACCATGATCTTCGATAACCAGTGCGAGGTGCGGAGCAATTTCGACCAGGCGCTGCAGGAGGCCGTCAACCGCGCGTAGCGTCTCAGGTTCAACTTCGATCCCGCTGGCACGGGACTCGGGCTGGTGCGCCTCGCTCGGCAGTTTTCATGAGTCGCCGAACGGCGCAGCAAGGTGCGGACCACAATGTGGCCCACTGAAATTGACACCTCGAAAGGCGGGTTTGTAGGATGCTCTTGTTCGCTTTTGAATCCCTCAGCAAGCACTGACAACGAGCATCCAACCTAGCACCTCAAAGCCTTGGGACGATGATTGCAGTTAAGGAGCTTACCAAACGGTACGCGCGCACGACTGCCGTTGACCGAATTTCCTTCTCCGTCGAAAAGGGCCAGATAGTCGGATTTCTTGGCCCCAACGGCGCGGGGAAAACGACTACCATGCGCGTGCTCACGTGTTTTCTTCCGCCGTCGGCGGGCACCGCGACAGTCGCCGGATTCGATGTCCTTCAACAGCCCCGCGAAGTAAAAAGGCGTATAGGCTATCTTCCCGAGACGCCCCCGCTTTATCCCGAGATGGCCACTACCGAGTACCTGCGTTTTGTGGGTAAGCTCAAAGGTCTCGCGGGCGCCGAGCTCGAAAAGCGCGTGGAGTACGTCTGCGAGCGCTGCTTTGTCACCGACGTAAAACACAAGCTGCTCGGCAAGCTCTCGAAAGGCTACCGACAGCGCGTCGGACTCGCGCAGGCGATCATACACAATCCCGATGTGCTGATCCTCGACGAGCCGACCGCAGGACTCGATCCCAAGCAGATCAACGAAACACGCGATTTGATCAAAAGTCTCGCCGGGGACCACACCATCGTGCTCAGCACGCACATTCTGCCCGAGGTGGAGCAGATCTGCGAGCAAGTCATCATCATCAACAAGGGCAAGGTCGTCGCTACGGATTCCGTACGCAACCTTCAGGCCCGGACGCGCGGCGTCGAATCGCTGCTGGTTGAGGTTGCCGGACGCGATGGCGCGCTGAGCCAGGCAACCGTGCAGCAGAGACTCGAAAGGATTCCCGGGGTCGCTCACGTAGCGTGCAAGGATCCTCAGGATCATCGCTTGATCTTTGAAGTCCAAAGCCAGAAGGGCCAACTGACCCGCGGCGACTTGGCACGCGCCATTGTGGAAGCAGGCTGGGACCTCAATGAACTCCGCGCCGCGGGCATGAGCCTCGAAGAAATCTTCCTTGAGCTGACCAGCAGCGAGGCGCCACAAGAAACAACGCCCGCGACAGAAGAGACGCACGCATGAGGAACATCTGGACAATCTGCCGCAAGGAGCTGGGGAGTTATTTTGTCTCCCCGGTCGCCTACCTGCTGCTCACCATGTTCGCCCTCATCTTCGGCTTCTTCTTCTGGAACATTCTCGGCTACTTCGTGAACGAAGGCATGGAGATGATGATGCGCGGGGAGTCTGCCCCCATGAACCTGAATGAGCAGATCATCCGCCCCTTGCTTTCGAACGTAAGCGTCATCGGTTTGTTTTTCATCCCCATGATCACGATGCGCCTTTTCGCCGAGGAAAAGCGGTCGGGAACCATCGAATTGCTGGCTACGTCGCCGGTGCGCGATATCGAGATCATTCTCGGCAAGTGGTTCGCAGCGCTCATTCTCTACGCGTGCCTGATTCTGTTCACAGCGCTGAATTTCGGCTTTCTCTTTCTCTATGGAAAGCCTGACTGGAAGCCGCTTCTCGTCGCCTATCTCGGTCTGCTCTTGCAGGGGGGACTGCTGCTGGCCATCGGCACCTTCATTTCCACACTGACGAAGAATCAAATCATCGCCGGCGCAGCCACCTTCGGCGTGTGCCTGCTTCTGTGGGTCATCGAGTGGGTCACGGGCTACGAATCTGCCACGTGGGCCACGGTGCTCGCCTACTTCTCCGTCATCACGCACTTCGATTCTTTCGCCAGGGGAGTCATCGACTCGAAGGATTTGGCCTTTTATCTCACCGGAATTTTCCTTGGACTCTTCGCCACCGCGCGTTCGATGGAGTCCTTGCGGTGGAGGTCGTAGATGGCGACTCGCTGGCTGCAAGCAAGGCAAACCAAGTATGCGGCCTATGCCGCGGTCTACATCCTGGTGGTCATCGCCGCGGTCGTGGTGGTGAATATTCTCGCCAACCGCTACAACAAGTCTTTCGACACGACGGCAAATAAACGCTACAGCCTCTCCGAGCAGACTGCGAAGATCGTCAAGGGGTTGAAACAGAACGCGACCATCGTGTATTTCAACCAGACCACGCGCTTCCGCGAAGGCAAAGACCTGCTCGATGAATACGCCAACCTGTCGCCGCGCCTTCACGTAGACTACGTCGACCCCGACAAGAATCCGCAGCTCGCCCGCGAAGATGGTATTCGCGACTTTGGCACCGCGGTCATTGAAATCGGCAACAAGCACGAGACTGCCAAGAGCATGGACGAGGCAGGCATTACCGGTGCCTTTATCCGAGATCTCAAAGGAAATACCCGCACGGTTTGCTTTGTGACGGGCAGCGGCGAGCACCAGATTGACGATACCGATCGCGAAGGTCTGTCGCAATTCAAAGATCTGCTCGGGAAAGACGAGTACGAAACCAAGACCGTCGACCTGCTGCAAAAAGCCGATGTGCCCGACGATTGCACCACGCTGGTTGTCGCCGGCCCCACGCACGATTATCAGCAGCCGGAAGTCGACGCGATCAAGAACTACGTTGAAGACGGGGGACGGGCGATGTTCCTGCTCGATCCGCCGCTGCAGATGGGCCACTCCACCATCGCGGGCAATGATGCACTCTCGGCCCTTCTCGAAAGCTGGGGTGTCACGCTCGACAAAGATCTGGTTCTTGACTTCAATCCCATCGGCCAGCTCGCTGGGCTCGGCCCACAGGTCGCGCTCGTAACTCACTATGCTTCACAGCCCATCGTGAACGATATGAAAGGCACGGCCGTTGGGCTTCCCATCGTCCGCTCGCTCGAGATCAAGGACACGGGAAAGACCAGCGTTCAGAAACTCTTCGACTCGTCTGACAACAGCCTGGCGACCAGCGACTTGAACTCAGCATCGATTAATATTCACGACCCGAAGAACAAGAAGGGCCCGTTGACACTTGCTGCGGGGGGCAGCTATGAAACCGGCAAGCCCAATGCGCAGGGACGCTTTGTTGTCGTCGGCAGCTCGTCGTGGGTCGCCAATCGCTTCATCGGCTTCAATGGCAACGGCGATCTCGCATTGAATGCGGTCAACTGGCTCTCGTCCGATGAAGACCTGATTTCAATCCGCCCCAAACCGCAGGACGATCGCCGCATCACGATGACGCGCGCCCAGCTGAATCGCGTGCGCCTCACCAGCCAGTTCGGGCTGCCCCTGGTAGTGATTCTTGGCGGTTTCGCCGTGTGGTGGAAGCGCAGATAGCAACTGAGCTCGCCGCCGCGAGCCAAGAAGCAAAGATTGCGATGAAGTTTCGTGGACTCCTCATTGCCGTTGTGGTTCTCCTCGTCCTTGGCGGGTTGCTCTACTGGTCGAATCACCATAAGCCTGCGGCAGAGACGCCCAGCGCATCCTCCTCGACGGCGCCGCCCACCATCCTCAAGTTCGATTCCGGATCCGTCGCGCAGGTGTCACTCGCGCGCAAGGGAGTCGCGCCGGTCACGCTGGCAAAAAGCAGCGGCGGCCACTGGCAGATCACCACGCCACAATCCTATCCCGCCGATCAGGATGTGGTTTCCGGCTTGCTCGCGTCGTTGTCGAACCTGACAGCCGATCGCGTGGTCGAAGACAAGGCAAGCGATCTGAAGGCCTACGGACTCGACGATCCATCGGTCACGCTCAACGTCACCCTCAAAGATCACAAGGACCACAAGCTACTGCTCGGCGATGACACGCCTGCCGGCAGCGACATCTATGCCATGCTGACAGGCGACCCGCGCATCTTCACCATCGCCAGCTATACCAAGACCAGCGTCGACAAAGGGCTCAACGATCTGCGCGACAAGCGGCTGCTCACGGTGCAGCCGGATAAGGTCAGCCGCGTCTCCCTCGAAAAGAAAGGACAGGCCATCGAATTTGCCCGCACCAAAGATGGCTGGCAGATTCTGAAGCCGAACCCGCTGCGCGCCGACGCCTTTGCCGTGGACGAATTTGTCCGCAGCGTGACCGATGCGCGCATGGATTTGAACGCGAAGGATAACGAGCACCCCGCTACGGACTTCGCCAAGGCCACGCCCCTGGCCACGGTAACCCTGACCGGCAATCAGGGCCCGCAAATGCTCACCGTGCGCAAGAATAAGGACGACTACTTCGCCAAATCGAGCATCGTCGATCGCGTGTACAAGGTGGACTCGAGCGTCGGCACAGCCCTCAGCAAAAGCCTCGACGACTTCCGCAATAAAAAGCTTTTCGACTTCGGTTTTGAGACGCCCAGCAAGATTGAGTTCCACGCCGGAAGCAAATCCTGGTTCCTGACGCACAGCGGGAACGATTGGTGGTCGAATGGAAAGAAGATGGAAGGCGCCGCCGTGGATGCGCTTGTCGAAAACCTGCGCAACCTGACCGCAGCGAGCTTTCCCGACTCTGGATTCACTACGCCAGCAATCGAAGCAACCGTAACCTCAAGCGACGGCAAGCAAAAAGAGACGGTGCTCATTGCAAACTCCGGGACCGCCAAGCGCGACAAGGAACCAGCACTCTACCAACTCGCTCCCTCCACGGTCACCAATCTGACGAATTCCTTCAACGCGCTCAAACCGGCCGCCTCAGCCGTCAAATAGCGAGTCTTCTCATCCACGCCCACCCGCCACAAATTGACGGCAGGATCAGGGAGGTGAAACCTGCCGTTCTCAAAGTGGATCAATGCAGAGCTCTGTCTTCCGTCGCGGCAGCCCTGACCACCCAGACCGCTGCAACGCACAGAAATTCTCGCGATCGCGAAACGCACACAATCTCGCTTCTGTGGGCGAGCAGTTCTTAGCCGTTCAGGCATGCGCTTTTTCTGGCAGTTTTAGTTTCAGATGAAATGTTTTTCTAAGCCATATCCAACCGCAGAAAAACTCCCTGACCACCGCGATTGCGCATCTGCAGGTTCCGCGTGTCGGATTGCGAGGGATGATTGGAATAGACGGTGCCTAACTGCCTGTGTCGCGCTATCAACCGAGAATCGATCGCATGGTGCGCACCGCATCCGGAATCTGCTCACTCGGAGTGCTGCCGAAGCCAAGTATGATCCCTTGACGCGGCTCTCCTTTGGCGTAACACGGAGAGAGGGGCCACAAATAGAGTCGCGCGTCTGCAGCCTTCGAGCAGATTTCTGTATCGCAGAACCCTTCCGGCAGCGTTACAGCCAGATGCATGCCTGCCTCGTCGCCGTGCACCTCGAGCATTTCGCCACACTCCGCCTTGAGACTTTGGATCAGGACCTTGCGACGTTCCCCGTAGAGATTTCGCATCCTGCGAATGTGCCGGCCAAAGTGGCCTTCGTGCATAAAGTCCGCGAGGACCTCCTGCAGAAGATAGGGCGGGAAGATATCCATCGCGAAGCGGACCGAACAAAAGCGTTCCACCAGATCCGGTGGAATCACAATGTACCCGATGCGCAAAGATGGAAACATCACCTTGCTGAAGGTACCGATATAAATCACGCGCGCATTGACGTCGAGGCCCTGCAACGATGGAATGGGGCTGCTTTCATAGCGATACTCACTGTCGTAGTCATCCTCGACCACCCAGCTCCCCGAACTCTGCGCCCAATTCAGCAAGCGGAGTCGACGCGCAGCAGTCATCGTGGAGCCGAGCGGATACTGATGCGACGGCGTCACGAACGCGGCTCTTGCGCTCGGGTAATGGCTGGCGGCAAAGCCTATATCCATTCCCTCACGATCGACCGGAATCGGAACGAGCTTGCAGCCCGCTGTGGTCAGAATCGTTCGCACCAGGCCGTAGCCGGGGTCTTCGACGAACACGGGACTTCCAGGATCGAGTAGGACGCGTGTCGTAATGTCGAGTGCCTGCTGCGACCCTGACACAATCATGATCTGGCTTGGATCGCACTGCACCGCGCGCGCCGTCCGCAGATAGGTGCAGATTTCTTCGCGAAAACGGTCGGAGCCGAGAGGATGAATGTGGTGCAAAACTCCTGCGTTCGGATTGCGGCTGTGCCGCGCAACAAGATCCGACCATACCTGAAAGGGAAAATGATCGAAGGCGGGTTGGTGTACACCGAATGCGCCCCAACCTCGCGGTAAGCGAACGCGGTCGAATGGCGGATAAAGCAGCGAACGGCGCGACACAGAGCGCGGCCCTGTCGGCTGCTTTTCGGGTCGCGAAAGATGGGTCCTGACCGAGATGAGTTGTTCGGGAAGCGCGCTTGCCACAAACGTTCCCGAACCGACACGACTTTCGAAATAGCCTTCAGCCAGAAGCTGCGCGTAGGCGTGAAGAACCGGAAAGCGGGAGACGCGCACTTCCGAGGCAAAGTCGCGCGTCGACGGAATCTGCTGGCCGGGCCTCAGGTCGCCGCGCAGAATCGCCGCGCGGTAGCCGTCATAGACCTGCTTATGCAACGGCGCCGGCGCGTTTCGGTCAACCGCAATGATGGGCACGATGCGAGCAGAAGAGTTTCCCATAGGTAGATGCTTTTCCCGCGCAGTCTCAGAAAACTACCGCTGTAACTGGGGTGTTTGACTCGATGCTCGCAGGATCGTAACTACTTCACGACATCAATTGACACGCACGAAAGTCATTGCGCGCAAATGAATTACACACAAATCCTCTTCGCCATGCTGCAGAGACGGCTCGTCCGCCGCACGCTGCATCGGCAACTTTTTTCTTGACAATCTCTGCGACATTTCGCTGCCCATGGGACGATGAGCGGATGTTAGGCGGGCGTTGCAACCCGTGCCGCGCCGGAAGCAAAGGGGCCGGACCGCCCCATCCGGCCCGACGGCTCTACGGTGTGCTGCCCATCTGATAGTTCAGCGTGGCCAGCGCAAACTCGTATTGATATTGAGCATTCGTGTTACTGATCGCCGCGTCTGTCTGCTGGTATTGCGCCTGGCTGAGCTCCACGATCGAACTAAGTCCCATCTGATAGCGTGCCTGTGCCAGCTTCAGCGCCTGGTTGGCCTGGTTCAGCAGTTCCTGCGTCACCGAGACTCGTTGATACGCCGTATTGGCCGCCAGCCACGCCGTATGGATGTCGCGCACGATGCTGTCGCGCAGATCACGAGTCTTCTCCGCATCCGCCTGCGCGCGCAGCGAAGCTTCTTTGGCCTGGGCTGAGTACAGAAATCCATTAAACACAGGAATATTGAGGTTCACGCCAATGCCGCCCCACCAGTTTGTCAGGTAGTACTGCGCGGGTCGAACCGGCACGCTGCCTGCGGTTCCAGCCGCACTGATGCTGGGTAGCATTTGATCGCGCTCCGCGCGGCTGTATTTGACTGCTGCCTGTTGATCGAGCGTGAGCGACTGCAGATCGGGCCTCTGCTGCAGACCTTGCTGCACCAGGTCGTCGACATCAGGCGGTGGAGATTGCGCGTTCTGCGCGTCATCAGCGAGGTCGTAGACTACCTCGTGATCGAGGCCTAGAACTTCATCGAGTGCTGCCATCGTGGCGTGCAGATTGTTGTCCGCGTCGAGCAGCAGCAGCTTGGCCTGCGAGAGATTCACATCGGCGAAGCTCAGGTCGAGCGTCGACTTCAGCTTGTTCTTCGTCAACTGCGATACCTGGGAGTCCGTTGCCCCGCGTGTCTCCACATTCTGCTTTGCCACCTGATCAAGGGCTTGCGCTTCCAGCGCGTTATAGAAAGCCTGATCCGTAGCTATCAGAATGTCCTGCTCCGTGGCCACGGCGTTGGCGTCTTGCGCCTTCTCCTGCAGCTTTGACGAGGCAATCAGGTTGTTGGTGCGCCCAAAGTCCGTGATTAGCTGCGTGAACCCGCCGCCGGCCCCCGCATGTTCAAAGAGACGCGATGCCGTGAGGTTTCCGGCAGAGATGCGGCTCCCGTTCTCCGCATCCACCGCCGTCACGTTGGCCGTCGCCGTCGGCAGCAGCGCAGCGCGCGATTCGCGTACCACCTGGTGCTGTGCCAGTGCCAGCAACCGGCTCACCTTGATTCGGGGATTGTTCTTGATCGCCATCTGCTCGGCGTCGGTGCGCGTCAGCTTGGGCTGGTTTCCGCTCGCCGAGGAGGAAGACGCCGCCGCCTGCTCCGATGCAGTCGGATTCTGCGGCACACCGTCGAACGCGACCAGGTGCCCAGAAGGCGCGTCGGGCAGCGCGGTCTGCGCGGAGGCCGGCGCATGCACGGCGCAACTCGAAAGGGCGACGCAGAAAACACGGGCAGAGATCTTCATTGTCCAGTGATTCATTCTTGGATTCACACCTCTCCAGTGGCGGCAAGCTCAGGACGACGTCTACCGTGAATCAGCAGATAGACCGCGGGAACCAGAAACATGGTGACCACCACCGAGACGGCTAACCCGCCGATGATGGCGCGGGCGAGAGGGGCATACTGCTCGCTGCCCGCTTCGAGCCCCAGCGCCATGGGAATCATGCCCAACAGGGTCGCCAGCGACGTCATGAGAATGGGGCGCAGGCGGACCTTGCAGGCGCGCACCGTGGCTTCGAGAAGCGGCATTCCACTTTTGTGAAGCGTGTTGGTGAACTCGACGATGAGAATGCTGTTTGAAACCACGATGCCGGCCATCATGATCACGCCCATCAGCGACATGATGTTCAACGTGCTGCCGGTCAGCACCAGAATCAGCGCTACGCCGGCAAGCCCCGGCGGAATGGCCATCAGGATGATGAATGGATCGATGAACGAGGCGAACTGCGCCATCAGGATGAGATAAACCAGCGCGATGGCAATGATGAGGCCGATGCCGAAGTCTCGGAACGACTCGTTCATGCGGACGACGGCGCCGCGCACATGAAATACCGTATTGCGGTCATGGGGCGTGTGGGCGAGCAGATCGTTGACCTGCGCACCGATCTTCTCGAGCGACTCGGTCTTGGGTGAAACGTAGATATCGATCACCCGCCGGATCTGGTTGTGATCAACTTCAGTAGGCGTATTGAACTGCTGGATATCGGCAACCGAGCTGAGCGAGATGTAACCCGACCGATTGCTGCCGCGCACCAGCGCCGTGTTCATCGGAGATGCCTCTCCGTCTTCCATGGGGCCGGCGGGCGGCCGCGTGCCGCGCAATGGAATATTGCGAAGATCCTCCATCGACATGTGATTGATCCAGCGATTGGCATACTGCACCGTGACCATATAGTTATTGCCGGTCTTGGGATCGATCCAGTAACTCGGCGCCACCATGCCGTCGGAGGTGAGCGCGGTGATCACATCGTCGACAATCTCTTTGGCCGAGAGACCCACCAGGCTGGCGCGCTCGCGATCAATATTCAATTCCAGACCGGGATAGTTGATGCTCTGCGGGATGTAGACAGTACGCACCGTCGGGAAGGCCTGAATCTTGGCAGCCAGTTGCCGCGCCAGGTCGTACGCCTTGTCCATGTTCTGGGAACTGATCTGGATATCAACTGGCGCCGGCAGTCCCTGGTTGATGACCGAATCCACCAGGCCGCCCGCCTGGTAATAGGCGGAAAGTTCTGGCATCTCGCGCGAGATACGGTTCTGCACCCGGCGCATGTATTCGTAGCTGCCGATGCTGTGGCTCTCCTTCAGGCTCGTCTGGACGAACGCCGTGTCCATGGAAGCGTTGGTGGTGTAGATGGCCGAGAGGTCGGGATAGACGCCGATGTTGGAAACGATCATGCCGAGGTCGGAGGGTTTCACCACGCTGCGAATGATGTTCTCCACCCTGGCGATATAGTCGTTCGACACTTCGAGGCGGCTGCCGCTGGGCATGCGCACATTGAGGATGAACTGGCCCGGATCGGTGCGCGGGAAGTAGGCGCGGCCCATGAATGGCCAGGTGACGAGCAGCACGACGGCGACGCCGCCCAGAATTACGGCGGTGGTGAGCCCAGGCCGTTGCAGGCTGCGCTTGGCCCAGCCTTCGTACCAATTCAGCATGGTCTGGAATCTCGCGTTGAATGTCCGGTCAAAGCGAGCCCACACGCCGATCTTCCGGTTCTCGTGATCGCCCTTTTCGTCGTGCAGGTTGATGAATTTGGCGCAGTAGAGCGGAACCACCGTCATGGCGAAAAAGTACGAAGCGAAGATCGAGAGCACCACACCCAGCGCCAGCGGCGTAAAGATGTACTTGCTGACGCCATGGAAAAAGGTGACGGGGAAGAACACAATCGCCGTGGTGAAAGTCGCGGCCAGCACGGCCATCGACACTTCGCTGCCTCCGCGATCCGAGGCCTCGTACGGTTTCTCTCCCTCCTCCATGTGCCGAAAGATGTTTTCCAGCACGATGACGCCGTTGTCGATCAATCGAGAGAAAACGAGCGCCAATCCGCCCAGGATCATCGTATTTATTGATCCGCCCATGGATTTTGTGATCAGAAGGCACACCAGCATCGAAAGCGGAACCGCCAGCAGAACGGCAACGGTCGCGCGCGGGCTGCCCAGGAAAATGAGGATCATCACCCCTGTCAGCACCAGGCCGATGGTAGCTTCGCGTGCAACGTTGCGGATGGCCATCTTGACGAACACCGACTGGTCAAACACCACGTCGGTCTTGAGCGAATCGGGGATGTCGACCAGTTTCTCGATGGCCGCCTTGATGCCGTTCACGATGGTGATGGTGTTGCTGTTCCCGCCCTGCTTGAAGATGGGCACGTAGACAGAACGCTGGCCATCGATGCGGACGATGTTGTACTGCAGGGCTCCCGAGTCTACGGCCTTGCCCACGTCGGCCACCAGCACCGACGAGTTCCCCACCGTCTTCAGCGGCATTTCGTTCATCGCGTTGGCATCGGGAAATTGGCTGTTGGCGTAAATGTTGTAGTCTTTCGACCCGATGCGTACGTCGCCGGCGGGCAGAATCAAGTTCGAGCTGTTCACCGACTGCACCACGTCATTCAGGCTCATGTTCCGCGCTTCAAGCTTCAGCGGATCGACGTAGATCTGAATCTGGCGATAGGTTCCGCCATAGGGCTGGGGAACGGATGCGCCCTGCACGTTGGAGATCTGGTTACGCACCTGGAACTGCGCCAGATCTTTCAGCTTGGTTTCATTCAGCCCCTGGCCTTTGAGCGTGACCAGGCAGACGGGCTGCGTTGAAGCGTCCATGCCGAGCACTACCGGCGGCAGCGTCCCCGGCGGAAGGCGGCGCAGGTCGGCCATGGCGAGGTTGGCGATGTTGCTGACCGCCACGTTGGGATCGGTGCCTGGCTTGAAGTAGATCTTGACAAGGCTGACGCCAGTGAGCGACCGCGATTCGCTGTGGTCCACGTTCGCGGCCAGCGTAAAGAACCGCTCGAAGGTGTTGGTGATGTCAGCTTCAATCTGCTCGGGCGGCATGCCGTTATAGAACGTGGCCACCACCACCACCGGCATGTCGATGGGCGGGAACAGGTCCACGGGCATCTGCACCACGGCGAAGGTGCCGATGAGCGCCACCACCAGGCAGATCATCACAATGAAGAAGGGGTATTTGAGGGCAAACTTCGGCATCAGCGGCTGCCCCCTTCTCCCGGGTCTTGCCCTGCCTTCAGATCGATCGTGCCGCCAGGTTCCTGCGCGGTTTCAGAAGCGGGCGTGCCGACGGGGAGCGCGGTAACTTCTTCGCCTTCTCGATACTTCTCTTGCCCGCCGATGAGAACCCTGTCGCCGGGATTGAGCCCGCTTTGAATCTCTACCAGCTTTGAGCCCTGCAAGCCAACGTCCACCGGGCGAATCTGAATGCGATTGGCGCTGTCGAGCACATAGACGGTCTGCCTGCGCCCGTTCAGCACCAGCGCTTCCATGGGAATCGTCACTACGTCGTGCGCGCGGGCCAGCTGCAGCATCGTGTTTGCATACATGCCCGGCGCGATAGAAAGATTCTTGTTCTCGACATCGACCTCCGTCTCCATGCTTCGGGTCTCCAAGTTCACGTTGCGCGTGAATCGCACGATTTTCCCCGTGAACGACCGATTGACAGCATCGACGCGCACCTGCAACAGATCGCCGACGTGGACGAAGCGCACATCGTCTTCGGGCACGGGAACGCGCAGGCGCAGCAACGCGCTTTGCGCTAGGCGCACGATGGGCAGGTCCTGGTTGTTCGAATTGGTGCCGCCCTGGATGAGCGCGCCCGTGTCGGCGTAGCGCCAGGTCACGACGCCCGCAATGGGAGCCGCCACCGTGGTGTAGTTCTGCAGTGCCTGCACGCGCTCGTTCTCTGCCTGCGCTGCCCCGGCGTGTTGTTGCGCCGCGGCCATCGCGGCTTTTGCGGCATCCACCTGAGCCTGCGACGAGAGGTCTTTCGCCTGCGCGTCGTCGAGTTCCTGTTGCGCGATCAGTCCCGGCTGCGCGGCAGATGCCTGCTTCAGCCGCTCCGACTGCGAATGCACCGCCGCATGCATGGCTTCGGCACGGCCGATTTCGTGCTGCGCGCGCACGATCTCTTCGTTGCTCTGCTGCCGTTCGAAGACACTCTGCTGTAGCTGCGCTTTGAGTTCGGGCACTTCAAGCACGGCCAGCACTTGGCCCTGCTTCACCACGTCGCCTATGTCGACATTGATGCGCTGCATATACCCGCTGACTTTGGGATGGACATCGACCACCTGATACGGCTGGAATTGGCCGGCCAGCGTGAGAACGTGCGCGATGTCGCCGCGCTGCGCCACCGCCACCTGCGCGGTGGGCGTTGTGGCGGCATTGGCTTCAGGCGTGCCGCCGGGATGACAGGCCGTGAGACCGCAGGCAGCGGCCACCAGGACTCCGGTCCAAAGCGCAGCTCTCGTGCGACGGGTCACAACGCTGTGCGGAGCCCCGCTAACGGACAACGGCTCAGCACAAGAACTTGCCTGATTCTTCTCTTGAAATCGACTTGCGTTCCGAAAACGCTCTGGACTCTGCCGTCGACCGGCAGCGCGAACAAAAAACATGGCGGGTATTCCTCGCTGATTCCGAAGGAAAGCGCACCGGCATCCGATGGGTGCATGCGAGTGCTTTAGTGAAAGCCCACGATGCACGGGGGCCTTCACGCGGACCTGAAAGCGTGGATTAAAGAACGGGAGGGGGGCGCAGGAATTGCGGAGGAGCGAAGCAAGCAAGTCGGGCGACGCTTGCCATCTTTTGCTCATAGATCGCGGCGTGTCGTCTGTCCTTCGCGGCATATGCTTTGTCGAAGGCAGAGCAGGCTTCTATCGCCTGGGTCGAACCGGTCAGCATGGGGGAGGAGCATGCCACTTTCGCATCAGTGGGCTTCACGGCAGCGGGACTTAGCTTCACTGCCGTAAGGTCGGTGGGGAACTCCCCTGCGTTTGCGACCCAAGCTGTCTTGGCCTCAAATGCGAGCAACGCCGCTAGAAAGCACAGTGCGACGCCACAGATAATTCGTCGTGCCGATTTCAATACGAACGACCTCGCCTTCTGGAAGTCTATCATTTGCGATAAAATGCGGTCGGCACACGGTGGAAGGGACAAACGCACTCTAGTAAGACGCACGAAACGCCTCCGAGGGTACATCGAGCAAGAAGTTAGATCCAGATCCACCTGGCATGGTCTCGCTGAGTCGAATGCCGGTTGGCCAGTGCGATATACGCCTTGTTTTCGACGGATTGTCGACCTCAGCCAGCGTCGAACTGCCAGCGCCGCACCTGAAACCCGGCTGAAGGCCCCATGCACGCGGTCTCGTGACGGTCGGCACCGGGGATGCGAATTCACCAAAGCTATAGTGTGCGAAAAGGCCAGATTGCCCGAAAAAATCGCTCTTGGATTCCGTGGTCTGGCGCAAATAGACGATAAAGCCGCTCTAAAGGTTCTTCCTATGCTAGATCTCCCGGCTGTTCATCAGCGTCCCTGCACATGCGGCCCGACCCGTTTCGCGCATTGCTTCGAAAATCCTCCTGCGAGCACGTGGGCGCTTTCGAAGACGCGCAGGGGAGTGGACATCCTGGTTGCGCTCGCCGCGCTCCTGCTTCTTTCCTTTCCCCTTGCGGCGATTGCTCTCTTCGTCCGCCTGACGTCAAAGGGACCCGCCCTGTATTTCCAGCAACGCGTGGGGCGCTACGGCCGCCTCTTTCGCATCTACAAGTTTCGCAGTATGCACGATACCTGGACCGCTGCGTCTGGCCCATGGCTCACACGCAGCGAGGATAAGCGCGTCACCCCGTTGGGCCGATGGTTGCGAAGACTCAAGCTTGACGAGCTTCCACAATTCTTGAACGTTCTTCGCGGAGACATGACCCTCGTCGGGCCGCGACCGACGCTCCCGCGCTATGTGGTGATTCCCAGGATGCCCTACCGGCCCGGGATTACGTCTCCGGCTACAATCGCCTTCTGCCGCGAAGAAGAATTGCTGAACACGATTGACCCGCGGACTCTCAATTGCTTCTACGCGGAGTGCATCCGGCCGCAGAAAGCGCGGCTCGATCTGTGTTACCAGTGCCGCGCCACGCCGCTCTCCGACCTGCGGATTCTCCTCGCCACGCTGATCGCCTGCCTTGTGCAGACGAATCGGTGCTCCGTCTCGGAACCGGAGACTGCAAGCACCTGGCGCAGCACGCCCGAACAGGACTGCCTGCGATAAATCGTGACGGTTTGCATTTTGGCCTCGGCAGAAGCTTCAAACCAAGTCGCTATACTACTCGGGGCATCGCACCCGATTCTCCATCCCATGACTGCGCTCACCTTCACCGCTCTTGTCTTCGCCATCTCGGCAGTCGCAGGGTTTCTGGGCGCCATGACGGGCCTGGGAGGCGGCGTGGTCGTCGTCCCGGTGCTGGCCATCGCCCTCGGCGTCGATATCAAATACGCAATCGGGGCATCTCTTGTTTCGGTCATCGCAACTTCTTCCGGTGCGGCCGCGGCCTACGTGCGCGAAGGCTACTCGAACATTCGCGTCGGCATGTTCCTCGAAATTGCCACTACAATCGGCGCCATTCTCGGCGCGGTGCTTGCCGCGCACGTCACAACCCATGTCATCGCCATTGTCTTCGGGCTGGTGCTGATCCAGGCGGCTTATCAGTCGTTCAAGGCAGAACCCGAAACCGGAAACCTGGTGCCCTCCGATGCCCTGGGAGCCAGGCTGCGCCTGGACGGCAACTATCCAGTCGACGGGAAACGGCGCTCCTATGGCGTGCGCAATGTGCCGGCTGGATTCGGATTGATGTTCGGCGCCGGCGCTCTCTCTGGATTGCTCGGCATCGGTTCGGGCGCGGTCAAAGTGATCGCCATGGACCGGGCAATGAAGATTCCTTTCAAAGTATCGACCACCACGAGCAACTTCATGATCGGCGTAACGGCGGCCGCGAGCGCGGGCGTCTACCTGAGCCGCGGCTACATCGATCCCCGGGTGGCCATGCCAGTGATGCTGGGCGTGCTCGGGGGAGCCTTCCTGGGAACGAAGGTCCTTGTGCGCGCACAGGTGCGCACCCTCCGCATTGTCTTCGGCTGCGTGGTGCTGGCGCTCGCCATTGAAATGATCGTCAACGGCCTGAAGGGGCGGGTGTAGCCCATGGACGACAGGCGTCTCGAGACCATGATCGGCACTCTGCTCCGCGTGGGAGTCCTGCTTGCCGCAGCAGTCGTATTGGTTGGCGGCACCCTCTACCTCGTGCAAGAGGGAGCGACCATTGTCAGCTATCGAATCTTCCGAGCGGGAGGCTCTGAGGTGCGCACGCTCCCTGGGATCGCGCAAAGCGCGTTGCACTTGCAGAGCGAAGGACTGATCCAACTCGGGCTCTTGCTCTTGATCGCCACCCCAGTCGCCCGGGTCGCCTTCGCGGTGGTCGGATTCGCTCTCGAGCGCGACCGCCTCTACACCATCGTGAGCCTGATCGTGCTCGTGATCCTGGTCTTCAGTCTTTGGACGGCAACCTGACGCCGCGTCGAATCGGCGCAGGTCGAAGTTTCGCTACGCCAGGTCCCCACCCTTGCCGATGTCCATCGAAGGGGAGATCGGGTTGCGCTCGTCAATATACTCGGCGATTACCTTGTCCAGCAGGCCCTTCGCTTCGAGGATGAATTCGACTGCATCGCGTCCCGCCCCGTAGCCCCCCGCATTCGGCGTCACATAGTGCGCTTCGGCCTTCACCTGGGCACGCGCATTGGCTACCGCAACGGCAAGGCCGCACTCCCGCATCACCGGCAGGTCGATGACGTCATCGCCCACGTAGCAGATTTCTTCAAGTGTCACATTCTCTTTCTGCAGGATCTCGCGCACCGCCTGCATCTTGAAGGCCTGCCCCATGTAGACGAATTCAAGCTTCAGATCGCGCGACCGTGTGGCGACCGTTTCACTAATCCGCTTGGTAATCACGCCGCACTTCATGCCGCCCAGACGCGCGAGAGAGATCGCCGTTCCATCGTGGGCGCTGTAGCCCTTGGCTTCCATCAGGGTGGCGGAGTGAACGCCGAAGCCCACCTGCCCGTCGTGCTTCGACAAATGCGCCTGCGTCTCGGCGCTTCCGTTTCCAGGGGCCGGCACCAGCCAGATGGTTCCGTCCGTCAAGACGCCGTCCACGTCGAAGAGGATGATTTTGATGCGGCGCGCGCGCTCCTGCGCTGTCAGGCTCATATGCCGATTTTACTCGGAGCATTTCGCTGGCAAATCCGCGACAATGAAAGCATGGACAAGAACGAGACGGCCGTCCCCAGTCCGCCCGCACTTGCACCCGAGGACTTTTACCTCGAAGGACCGTATCTTATCTTTACGGCGGCCTATCATCTCAAGCGAGGTAGCTGCTGCGGATCGGGCTGCCGACACTGTCCCTATCGCGAGAACGAAACGCCGGACGGCGAAGAGAACGAGCTACATTAAGGCCAGTTCGTGCTCTTGCGGCAGAACCATCTGCTGCTGCAGGCGCGTGGGAGCCGGCGGCTCCAGGATATAGAGCACCATGCGCGCGATCTCTTCGGGCTCCAGCGGATCGTCGATACCGACCAGTTCCGCCGGCGGCACCTCCCAGCGGTCAGCCAGGCCGGTCCGCACAAGTCCCGGCTCAATACACGAGATTCGAATGTCGGACTTGCCGAGTTCCATGCGCAATGCCTCAGAAAGTGCTTCGACCGCATATTTGGTCGCAGCATAGGCGCCGACCGTGGGCCGCACTTTCTTGCCCAGCACGCTCGACGTATTCACCAGGTGGCCTCTTCCCTGCTTCGCAAAATATTGCAGGAACGTATAGGCCGTCCGGAAAGCCCCTTCCACATTCACCCGCACCATGTTGCAGATGCGTTCGATATCCATCGCTTCGATGGTTCCGGCTTCAAGCAAACCGCCATTGTTGAAGCAGACATCGCAGCGGCCAAAATTGTTGAGCGCGGCCGACAGCAGCGTTTCGGGGGTCGACTCCACCCGCAGGTTGCCCGCCACGGCGACACACGGGCCTTCGAGCTCAGCGGCGAGGGCGTTGAGCTTTTCGCTCGACGGAGCGTTCAGAACGAGCGAATAGCCGGCCCGCGAAAGCGAGCGCGCAATGGCCGCGCCGATGCCGTTCGTTGAGCCCGTAATGACTGCGACCTTGCCGTTGCTCTCATTCCTCATACTGCTCCTCGTTATCCCTGCATCTTACGCGCGAACCGCCAGAAACTTGTCGCCGAAATCCCCAAGGGTGCATTTCTTGATACTCAATTTCCCCTCATTGGCGATAAGATGCACGGCAGACCGGCAAAGACCATTTTGCGGCGTCATGAAACCCCGGTTGCAGTGCATTGCCCTGCGCGCAGAAACTCCCCGCCCTCTGCGGCGCATGATCAGACGCAGGCAAACCAAGAAAGAGGACGATATGCATTTTCTGTGGTGGATTCTCGTTGGGCTCGTGGCCGGGTGGCTCACCGGCAAAATCATGAAAGGCGGCGGCTATGGGTTCTTCGTCGACATCATCTTGGGCATCGTCGGCGGCCTGGTCGGCGGATTCATCGCTCGCGGCCTGGGCTTTTCGCCCACGGGCGGACTGATCTACACCCTCATCATCGCCACCGCCGGCGCAGTGATCGTTGTGATCCTCTTCCGCCTCATCACCGGCAAACGAAGTTGACCCCCGCCATGCGAACCGTGCCCCAGCCTTTCGACTTTGTCCTGTCGAAAGGCTCGGACCTCCAGTACGAAATCACGCGGTCAGAGTTCTAACTAGCGGGACGAAGGCGTGGCGGCCGGTGCCTGAGGAATTGAAGCTGTCGCCGGCGCCCGCACCAGCACCGCAAACCGCGGGAAGGCAAAACTGCCCGCCGCATCGTCCACGATATTCAGTTGGCAGACGTACGATCCCGGCTTGAGGCCGCTCAAAGGCACGTCGAGCTGAATCGAAACCGCATTCCGCCCATCGACGTTGATCGCCTTGGCCTGCACCAGGGGTGTCTCATAGACCTTCACCGAGCCCTGCATCAGTTCGAGACTGCTCAACAAATCGATGCCCGGCTTGGTGCCCTTCGGCTGGTTCTCCGCCGGCTTTTCGCGCGTTGGGTCGTACACCTCGTAGAGCAGATAGAGGTGCTGGTCCTGGCGAAAGACATGGCTGATGTTGGGCACGTACTCCTGCCCGTCGCGGACGAGAGGCGTCTCCTGCTTGCTGGGTTGCCGCGCTGAAGCAAGCACAATCGAGCTCATCTTCAGCGGCATCTTTTTCATCTCCGGCAGCGCGATATCGGCCTCAAACGAACCCATCCGCCCGGTCTGGTTTTCGCGCACCACAAACTTCAAGTGATACTTTCCAGGTGGCAAGTTAAAGCTGGTCGTATATTCGATGTTGCGCTGGCGCGCCTGTAGCGAAGGATCCAGGTTCAGTTTCACCGTTTGGCGCGCGCTGCCGATGGTCCGCTTCACCTCGTCGATGACCTCACCGATGACATCGAGCGTGGCTTTGTCCTTGTCCCCGCCCTTCACAAACGGGATCTGGGAGCCGGGCACAATCAGCGACACCGGCACGTAGAAGCGGTTGTCATCCAGGCGAAAATACATCGCGTCGAGATAGACCGCCATATCCGTTGCCGGCAGATCACTGGTCAGTTGCTCCTCAAGTTCGCGTTCCCGGTCTTCGTGGCCTGAGTGCTTGAAGTCCGCGGGCGCATAGTACCCGGGACGGTATTCCAGCTTGATCCCCGGCCGGTTGATCTTGATCGTCAACTTGCGATACTTGCCGTCCCGCGCAGGATTCGAGGAATGAAAGCCGATGGCGTAGTAATCCGACGTATCCCGCTGCACCTGGGCGAACGCCGGCGCAAAGTCGTTTGAATCGAAGAAGGCTTTCCCGCCGGTGTCGGAACTCAGCGTCGCCATCACCTCCTGCGTGGCAAAGTTCGCGTTCATGTTGTTCAGCAGCGAACCGCCGTTGAAGCCGCTCGAGCCCCGGAGGCTTCCGGTCGAGGCATCGCCCAGCGCCGTAATCGCCTGCAATCCGCGTGTGTCGACGCTATAGATGGCGAGGTTCGCGCGCACCGCCGAGTTAACGGCCGCCCGCAGCGACGCCTGATTCTCGATGCCGTCGCGCGAAATGCCGCCGGAAAAGTAGAGCAGCGATTTCTTCTCCGTGATCTTTTCAAGTGACTTCGAAACCGCCCGCAACGCGAATAGCTCGCGATCCGTATTGAGGTCGTTGTATTCACTCTCATCGGGCGTGTAGCCGGTGGTGTCTTCCGCCTGGTTTGAGTTTGCCGTAGAGCCCTGCGCGAAGCCCTGCCCCTCGGTGCCGTTGTAGGCGCCCACTTCGTGGATCAGCGCGTCCTTGTCCGCCGTGAAATCCTGGTCCACGGTGAGGGTATCGCCCAGCGAAACCAGCGCCACCAGGTCGGCCGGCTGCATCTTGGTCCGAAGGAACGCCTTCGCTGCCTCGACGCACCGATCCAGATCCTCGGGCTGCATCGAGGTCAAGTCGAAGAACATGACAATTAATCGGTGATTGCGCAAGTCTTCGGGCTTCGCCACCACCACAGCCTTGCTGCCATTGCCGTTGCCTCCGGTAGCCAGGCCGCTGACGGTGGCTTCGTTGAGCGGCTTGGCCATGTCGACGCTTTGATAGTCGAACGTAGAAATCTGCTGCTGCTTGCCGCTCTCATAGACTGTGAAGTCGCTCTGCTTGAGGCCATGAACGAATTCGCCCGTCTTCGCGTCGCGCGCCACCACGTTGGTCAGCACAAGCTCGGCATTCGCCTTGAAGACAAAGCCGCCCACCTGCGTGGTCGACACCTGGCCGCTCGCAGGCGAGGCCACTTGCGCAACGACCGGCGAGCGTGCCGGGGCCAACAGCGCCATCCCGGCCAGCAATGCACCCGACTTTTCCCAGAAGCTCGCCATCTCTTTGCTCACTCGCTTGCTGCCTTCCAATTCAAAACCGGAACCGCGCCGTGAATTGGAAGGTGCGCATAGTTCCCACCGAGGTCACTTGTCCAAAGCTCGGCGAGGCCACATTCGTGTCCACCCCGGAATATTGCACGGTATTGAACGCGTTGTTCATCGTGGCACGAACCTCCATGCTGCGCGTATCGCCCATCCCCACGGTCTTCGAAAGCGACAGGTTGTTGGTCACCGTGCCGGGGCCAGTGACAAAGTTGCGTGGGGTGTTGCCAAAGACCCCGCAGGGGAACTCCGCGTTCGCCGCCGGCTCCGCAAATGCCCCGGGGTTGAACCATCGCCTCAACGTGCCCCCGCCCTCGGTAACCGACACACCCGTCAAACTCGGCCGGAAGGTTCCGCCCGTTCCGCACGCCACGCTCGTCACCGCCGCGGCGTAGGTCGGGCTGATGGGCGTTCCGGTGGCAAACGTATACGTCCCGGAAACCGAAAAGCCTTCCAAAACATGCGACGCCGTCCCGGTCGTGAACCACGACTTGTCCTGGCCGAATGGAAGCTCATAGAGGTAGGTTCCGCTCACCTTGTGGCGCTGATCGAGGCTCGAGTTCCCTGCCTCAGCGGGAATGTCGGACCAGTCTTGCGCGCCCACGCCCCCTACGCTGCCGAGCGCTCCCGCATCGTCGATGGAATGCGAATACTGGTAGTTTGCTCCGAGTGCAAGGCCTTTGCTCAACTGCTTGTTCACCCGCAGCGTGCCGGCGTTGAATCGCGAAGAGGCTGCCGCCGATTCGTAGCGGAACTGCAGGTTGGTGGGATTGGTGAGGGGGCTGACAGGGATCGCGCGCGGGGCCGTCACGATATCGAGGTTGCTGCCCATCGAGCCGTTGTACCCGGCATTCATCACGATGCCCCACGGCAGCCTCTTCTGGATATCGACATTCCATACTTGCAAATAGGGCAACTGAAAGTGAGGATCGAGCGCGTAGTTGCCGATCGTGGCCGGCGCTGGAAAACCAGCCCCGAGCGTAAGGCAGGAGGAATTCAGAGTGCGCGCGCACCCTGATGTGGGCATTCCATTTGTCGTCGCCTCTTGGTTGGTCTGCTCGTCCGCGAACGGCGGCTGATGCGCCATCGTCGACGCAAATGTCGAGTAGGCGCCGACCGTGTAATTCATCCCGTAACTCGCACGCACCACAGTCTGCTTCAACTTCGGCACGCGCCATGCAAGGCCTAACCGCGGTGCGAATGCTTTGTGGAAGGGATAGACCAGGCTCGCGGGCAATCCCGTTGCGCCTGACTGCACGGCCGTTTCGTTGGTAAACGCTCCCTCAGGATTTGTCGCCACTTCGCCCAGGTGGTTGTACTTTTCGGTGTAGGGCGGGAAGAACTCGTAGCGTAGCCCATACAGCAGAGTCAGGCTCGGCAAGATGCGCCAATCGTCCTGTGCGTAGGCGTCGAAAACATTGTCGCGCAGATAGCTCTTGGTGATCGAAGCATTCAGAGAAGTCTCTTGCGGAAGTCCCAGCAGCAAATCGGCAAACGATGAGCCGGTCGTCGGGTCCTGGGCAGCGTCCTCTGTAAACAATCCGGAAAAAGTAAACGTGCCCGTGGCGTTCGATCCTGCAAGAAAATCGTGATGCACGCGGCGATAGTCGCCCCCGAAGCGCATGTTGTGTTTGCCATGAATCCAACTCAGGGTCTGTGAGAACGAAATCGTCTGCGCCAGCGAGAAACTCGGCTGCTGCTCCTGAAGTCCCTGAATATTGCTCAGTTCGATGTTCGGCAACCCGTAGTTGATCGGGCTCACGTTCAGGGGACCGCCATCCGGGCCAAAGATTCCAATCTGCGAAGCAATATCGGTGCCGCTGGTGAAGAAGTTGGTCGCCTGACTGCGGCTCTGATTCCAGCTCACGTTCGAGATGCTGGTCAGCCTGTGATAGCCCACCGTGTATCCCGCCTGCACGGAGTTCGACTCGCTCGATGTCTTGCCGCCCAGTTGCGGAAAAATGTTGACGCTGTCGGCCGCATTGTGGGACCAGTTGTAGTTGAAATTGATGCTCTGGCGCAGCCCCTGGTTCGCTTGCGTTCTGCGTCCTACGCCTCCCAAACCACCCCGTCCGCCAGAACCAAGCAGGGGTGCGGAACCGAGACTCCGCATATAGCGAATGCCGGCTTGCGTTGTGTTGCTTTGCTCCGTCGCCAACAGATGATAGTTCTGCACCGTGCCCGGCAGGTTCGGCGCGGGGAAATACGAAAGCAGCGCCTTTGCCTGGGGCGTGATGCGACCCGCCGGAATCACGTTCGCGATGCCGTTTGAGGTGAACTGTTGGAGTGTGGTCGGGTCGAAGATTGATGGATTGCCCGCAGCGGAAAAGTCTCCGCTCTTCTCCGCAGGGGTAGGCACCGTCGCGTATTCATCCAGCGGGCTGGAGCTGCGCGTGCCCGAGAGCGTCAGGAATACCGTGTCCTTGCCGCTCGGCTTGGTCATCCCCGGAATGTAAGGTGCACTGATAAACGTGAGCCCGAAGCGATTGCTCCCCGATGGAGGCTGCTCCTGCGGCTGGCCGCGCAAGCTGAAGGGCTCTGCATTCAACGCCGAGTTGCTGCCGAACCAAAAAATCGCGCCATGTGGTTGCCCCGGATTGAATCCGCGAAAATTGCGCCCGCCGCCGCCAAATCCACCGCCGCCGCGGCCGCCCCCGAATCCGCCTCCTCCAAAACCGCCGGGGCCTCCCCCTCCGCCAAATCCTCCCCCACCGCCAAAGAGACCGCCGCCCTGGAAGTTTCCTTCGAACTGAGGATTCTGCGCGCGGAATGTCTCCAGCGCATCGCGCAGACGATCCATATCCACACCAGCCAGCGGACTCACCGCGCCCGCCTGCCCGCTGATCGCCACAGACTGGTCGCTGAAATCGGAATTGCCCGCGGCCGACGGCAATGCCGCACCGCTCGCTCCCGCTGTGCCCCCTTGCGTCTCCGTATCCGATGCCAGCGAATTCATCAGGCTTAGGCTTTGCGCCCCGTTGCCGGCGAGCTGCTGAATGACCTGCGCAACCTGCGCCGACTGTCCCTGCTGCTGTTGCTCTTGCTGCGCGGCACGCGAGGCAAGGATTAACGAGAAGTTCACGGTCTGATCGTGGCTCGTCGCATTCAGCAGCGCTTCCTGGTCGCCTTGCGCGAAGGCTGCGAACTGCGTGCGGATCACGTAGCGCCCGTTCTGCGGGATGGTGAGCGACCATGCGCCCGTGACGTCCGAGGTGGTGGTGTAGCGCTTGCCGGTGAGGGTGTTCTGCGCCGTGATCGCCACGCCTGGCAGAGGAATGTTGCCGCTCTTGACGACGCCGTGCAGCTTCCCGCCCGTTTGAGTGCTTGCCGATTGCGCTGCGCTCGCAGCAGGCGCAGGCGGACTCGGCAGCGTTTGCGCCCATGCAATAGCTCCGGCAGCCAATAGCCAGATCGCAAGAGTCCATCGTAGGGCTGGCCGCTGCATCCGCTCCTCACGCTTCGTTGTCCCTGCATTCAGAGAGACGTTCGCACGCACTGGAAGGTTTACGGCGACAATCTTTTAGGAGGGCCCTGACCCATCGCGCACAATCCGCGCCCGGCGACACTTTCGGGCTGCATGGTAACGATGCGCGAGGCCGACCGCGGTGGCTCGCGCTTATCGTTTCATTCAACGACGATCGCGCCTCACTGTGCAACTAAAGTTGCAAAGGCAAGAATTCAGCTTGCGCTGTCCGGAGGGCACGTGTTAACTCTTGAGCCAATAACTACCTGGTCGCTACCGCGAGAGTAAACTCCCGCGATGCTCCGTGAGGCCCGCTTCATGATGAAGATTGGAACCACCATTCGTGCGCACCGGCTACAAAAAGGATTGTCACAAGGCGATATCGAAAAGAAAACCGGTCTCTTGCGCTGCTATCTTTCGCGCGTCGAGAACGGGCACACCGTTCCCTCGCTCGACACGCTGTCGAAAATCGCCGTCGCGCTCGACCTGCCCATCGCCCAGTTCTTCGCCGACGATTCGGTGGGACGACAGCTCAACACGCAGCGCCTCACCGACGATGAACTCCGCTTCCTGACGCAGATTCGCCGCTACTCGTCGAACCTGAACGAGAGCGATCGCAAGCTGCTGCTCGCCATGGTGAAGAAGTTCGCCGCGACCGCGATCCGCTGATTCCTTCAAGGCTTGCGTTTCGACCCAACTCCGAAGAGTCGCGATTCCTCGTGATGCGCGGCAAGCGTCCGCAGCTCTGATCCAGCCATCAGAAACGCGCCCACTCCGTAGACGTAGCTGGTCTGCGGCTTGTAGGTGTCGGGACCGCCGCCGATCGGCTGCATGCTTCCCAACCGTCCGTCGGCATATACATGCGTGAGGAGCCCCGCCCATCCCTTGCGCACCACTGGTATGTACTCGGCGCGATCGAGAATGCCCCGGTTGATTCCCCACGTCAGGGCGTAGACAAAAAACGACGAGCCCGAAACTTCCGGCAGCGGATACGCATCGCCGCCGAGGAGCCCAGGGCTCCACAATCCGTCTGTTCTCTGAATCGACTTGACCTTCTCCGCCATCTGGCGAAACTGCTCCACGTAGCGGGCGCGATTGGGATAATCCTTGGGCATGGCATCCAGCACTTCGGTCAGGCCTGCGATCACCCACCCGTTTCCGCGCGACCAGAAGATCGGCTTGCCGTTCGCCTCCTGCTTGCCGAGGTAGCTCGTGTCGCGCCGGTAGAGGTGCTCATTCGGGTCGTAGAGCAACTTCGACGTAACCCACCATTCCTTGTCCATGTGCTCGAGATATGCTTTGTCGCCGGTAACGGACGCGAGCTCCGCCCATACCGGCGGCGCCATAAAGAGTGCATCGCACCACCACCACATCGGCGTTGTCTGGTCGTGCCACGGCGGGCAACTCTCGGTACACACATCGGGCAGTGTCATCACATGGTCGAACTCCGCGCGCGTTGGTTCGAGCATTTTCGCGTCGTGCACCTGGCGATTGAGCTCCAGATACAGATAGCCAACCGCGTGATCGTCGGCGTGCGTCTCGCGCGGGCCCAGCTGCCAGGCGAATTTCTCGCCCACCTCGAGCATCGCGTCGCGATACCGCTCCTCGTGCAGCGATTCCGCGGCCGCAAGGTAGCCGCGATAGAGCGCGGCGAAGGTCCAGTCCTGGCTGAAGTCGTCGCGCGATTTCTCAAGCTGCCAGTCGCCTACCTTGCGCATGGCCTTTGCAATCGCTTCGGGATTAAGTGCTGGCGATAGATCGGTCGCGAGCGGTCCGGCTGTCTCGGGAGAATCCCCGGCGCCGGCCGATCCATTGGGCGCGGGTTTCTGGCTCAATGCAGACACGGCGAACACGAACACCGCGCAAAGAGGAATTCCGAGAAGACGTTGTCTGATCAGCATAGGCAGGGCCTTGCAGCGCCTCCTCGGCGCAGCTTTTCTGGGTCGCCTCAGAATATACAGTCCGGCACAGAGAGTGCCTAGTCGCACCAACCGGCTCGTCCCGCGCATCGGGACCCTCCGAACACCTCGTCGTTCCATCAAGGATCTACACGTCGTTACCCAGATGGAAGATCGGCTCCACGCCTTTCGCCCCGGTCAGCAAGGCCTGCTCTTCCGCGGCATCGAGAGGATTGTAATTCTGCGCCACGTCCATCGCCAGGCGAAAATAGCGCTCCTCACCGGGCGGAATGGCCGCGGTGATCGGATGCCCCAGTGTCCAACGCAGTCCGAGCGATGCCTCATGCGGAAACGCCGCCGGCTGATACCAGCACTTCGGCTCCGGATGCTTCTTGCTCTCGTCGGCTGGCCATACAGTCTTCGCCATGCTCTTCAAACACAGGATTCCCATCTGCTTCTCCTGCGCTTTCTTCAGAATCTGCGGCCCGAAGCCTGCCTGCGTAGCCAGCACCCAATTGAGCGGAAACAGAATCGTGTCGAAGTTGTAGCGTTCCATCGCCGCGACGGCAGTTTCTGCCGAATGCACAGAGAAACCGATGTAACGAATCTTGCCTTCTTTCTTCGCGGCTTCCATCGTCTCCATCGCACCGCCAGGCCCAAGCACTGTGTCCAGTTCCGTCATCTTGGTCAGCGCGTGGAACTGGTAGAGGTCCACGTGATCGGTCTTCAACAGCCGCAACGAATCTTCGAGCTGCGCACGCGAGTCGTCCTTGCCGCGTCGTTCGGCTTTACAGGCCAGAAAACAGTTCTTGCGATACGGAGCGAGCGCGGGACCCAGACGTTCCTGCGCGTTGCCATAGCTCGGAGCAACGTCAAAATAATTCACGCCGCGATCGACCGCTTCGGCGACGATGTTCGACGCCTCTCCTGTGGTTTCGTTCATCACCACAATGCCGCCGAAGCCGATGATGGAGAGCTGCTCGCCTGTCTTGCCAAGAATCCGGCGCGGAATCGGATTCGCCGGAGTCTTTGCCGCAGCGCTGAGCGGCGCACTCGAAGCCACGGCAGCTGCCGTGATTGCGGCCTGCTTGAGGAATGTGCGACGTTCCATCGATCACCTCCAAGGTTTTGAGGTGCGAGTAAGAGTGAAATCTCGCTTCAAAAGCGTGCGGGGCCGTGCACGCACCGATTGTCGCACGAGTCGAACATGCGCGCCTTTGCCGTCATCCCGCCAGCTTGGTGAGATAGAACCCGAAGAGCACCAGCATCGCGATGATCATCAGCACGGCGAGCCCGAGCAGCATGCGGAAGTCGGGCCGCGGCGAACCGAGCTTCGGAACCATCGGCGCGGCAAACAAAAGCCCGCAACTGAATCCGCCCAGGTGCGCCATGTTGTCGATGTTAATCCCGGTGAACCGCGCGCCGAAGCTGATGGAGAAACCAATCACCAGGTTGATCGCCGCGAAATAGATGACCGACCGCCGCAGCCTGTGCAGTTCAATCGCTGGCACGGGCAGTCGCTTTGACTTGAGCAGAACAATCAGGGCACCCGCGATCCCGAAGACCGCGCCCGACGCGCCCGCGCCTACCGGAAACGCCACACCCGACGCATCGCGAATCGGCCAAATCCAGTTCACCAGCGTCGAGAGAAGATTGCCGGCCGCTCCCGTAAGAATGTAAACCGCAAAAACGCCCGTCGACCCCATCAGCGGCTCGGCCAGCAAACCGAGATTCCACAGGCACCACATATTGGTGGCGAGATGAAGAATGCCCACGTGCACAAACATTGCCGACACAATGCGCCACCATTGGTCGTAGATGAGCACGGCACCGGCGTTATCGGCGCCCCAGTGCAGCAACTGCTCGGGCGTGGGGCTGAAAGGACTCACGCGGTTGGCGACCATCGCGAGAAAAACGAGGCAGTTGACGGCAACCAGAACGTATGTAGCTGGCGACGATGCCCACATCGAGCGGCGGCGCGCTGGTTGCGGCGGCACCCCCGCATGGCTCGCCGGAGGCAGAATCTCCGGCTCCGGCATCTGAGGACCCACGCCCATGGTGTCATCGTAATGCATTTCCCGATGCCCCATTTTCACCGGCACTTTCGGCTCTGTGAACAGATGGTCAAAATCAACTCCTGCGACTCCATCAGTGGGATGGTTTCGTCACATCGCCCACCCAAGGACGCCATTTAATCTGTTGTTTGGTCCTTGCCCAGGCAATCCTCTTTGGATCGCGCCGGGCCGGGAACCGTTAGGAGCGTGGGATGACTTCTTCCTCTTCTGTGGGTTCGGAAAAACGGATCCAGCGAGCGCTGCTGAGCGTAACCGACAAATCCGGACTCGTGGAATTCGCGCGTGTGTTGGCGGAGTTCGGCGTGGAGCTGGTTTCTACCGGAGGCACCGCACGGGCACTGCGCGAGGCAGATCTCGACGTACAAGACATCAGCGAGCTCACGGGTTTCCCCGAGATGCTCGATGGACGGGTCAAGACGCTCCACCCGCGCGTGCACGGAGGCCTGCTCTACATTCGCGGAAATCGCGAACATGAAGCGGCGGTCGCCTCGCACGGCATTCAGCCCATCGACATGGTGGTGGTGAATCTCTACGCCTTTGAGAAAACAGCAGCTCAGCCCGGCGTAGCCTTCGGACACCTGATCGAGAACATCGACATCGGCGGCCCATCAATGGTTCGATCCGCTGCAAAGAACTTTGAAGATGTCGCGATCGTCACCCAGGTCGCTGACTATCCGGACCTCATGGAAGAGCTGAAGCGCACCCAAGGCGCCCTCAGCCGGAACACGCGCTGGCGTCTCGCCAAGCAGGCTTTTGCCCTCACATCTGCCTACGACTCGGCCATCGCCTCGACCCTCGAGCGAATTGCCGATGCCCCTGCACCCGACGCACCCGCAGCGCCGGATGCCTCCGCTTTCCCTTCGACGCTCCGGATCAACTTTCGGTGTGCGCAGTCTCTGCGCTACGGCGAAAATCCCCACCAGCGCGCCGCTCTCTACGCCGATGCCTCGGGGCTGGGAATTGCGGGGGCAAAGCAGCTGCAGGGCAAGGAGCTGAGCTATAACAACCTGGTCGATCTCGACGCCTGCTGGGAATTGACGCGCGAGTTTGACGAGCCGATGGTGGCGATCATCAAGCACACCAATCCCTGCGGCGCAGCCATAGGCTCCACAATTCGCGAGGCCTACCAGAAGGCGCTCTCGAGCGATCCCGTCTCGGCCTTCGGCGGGGTCATCGGCATCAATCGTGAAGTGGACGGCGCGGCTGCCGAGGAGATCGCCAAGCTCTTTGTCGAGGCCATCGCCGCGCCCGCGTTTTCATCCGAGGCGCGTGCCCACTTCGCAGCCAAAAAGAATCTCCGTCTCGTCGAGGTTCGTTCTGCGTCGCCCCGCCCCGTCGTGAAGCAAGTTTCCGGGGGGCTGTTGCTGCAGGATGCCGACACGGGCCGCGTCACCGAGGGCGAACTCGACGTCGTCACCTGGCGTCCCCCCTCGGCCGACGAACTGCGCAGCCTTCTTTTTGCCTGGCGAGTGTGCAAACACGTCAAGTCGAACGCCATTGTCTACGCACGCGACGGCCAGACCATTGGCGTAGGCGCAGGCCAGATGAGCCGCGTCGACGCCGCCAAATTCGGGGCGCAAAAGGCCGTGCTGCCGCTCGCCGGTTCCGTTGCGGCTTCCGATGCATTCTTTCCCTTTCCCGACGGGCTCGAGGCAGTTGCCGCCGCAGGCGCAACCGCAGTCATTCAGCCGGGAGGCTCGGTAAAGGATCAGGACGTGATTGCCGCAGCCGATCGCCTGGGACTGGCCATGGTCTTCACCGGGATTCGCCACTTCCGGCATTGACGAGAACCGACAGCCACCGAAAATCGCCGCGATCACAGGGCGTTTTGCCCGGGTGAATGCCATTTTGAGTACTAATCTCCAAAATGGCCAACTCCGGCCTCACGCCGCGACTATTCGCAGGTAAAATCGTCTTTACAAGTAGGCAGGAGGTCCCGGCTGGTCTGCCGAGAATGCCTTGGAAGACCGGGATCAGGATGGGTGATGTTCGCTCCGGCGCGAAAGGCATGGATTCCCTTAGAATGATGACATCAAAGCACTTAATGCAACCCCTCTGGACCTCGCTCGCCGCCGCATCCTTCACTTTTCTGGCGCCGCAAACAGTTCTTGCGCAAGGCACGGTCCCCAGCGCTGCACCTTCTGCACAGCAGTCTCCGTCCCAGGCCAACGCAGGCTCCGATGCGATTGCCGCCGCCGCCAATCGCGCCAAGGCGTACTACCACGCCTCACTCGCCGGAATTTATGAGGAAGAAGCCGCCAACTCAGGCCAGACGGAGTTTGTCACCCATGCAATCGAGGAGTACAAGGATGCGTTGAATGCCGACCCGGGCTCCGCGGAATTGAGCGATGCTCTCGCCGACCTCTACTTCCGCATGCCGGGACACCTGCGCGACGCCGAATCCACCGCCCGCGGACTGCTGAAAACATCCCCCAACGATGTGGACGCCCACAAACTGCTGGGCCGCATTTATCTTCGCCAGTTGAGCGAAGCGCAAAACTCCGTCTCCTCTTCTTCCCCGAGCGGCAATGTGCTCGATCAGGCCATCGCCGAATACGAGAAAATCGTGTCGCTCGAGCCGAAGGACGTGGAAGACCGCATGGTCCTCGGACAGCTCTACACCGTGAAGCACGAATCTAAAAAGGCCGAAGAGCAGTTCAAGACCGCGCAGGCCATTGAGCCCGACTCCGAAGATGTAGTTCTGAATCTCGCCCGGCTGTATGCCGAGAGCGGCGACATCGAGCACGCCGCCAAGGTGGTCGAAGACGTCCCCGAATCCGATCGCACCTCAAAGATGGAATTCGCACTGGGCGCGGCATACGACCAGATGAAGCGCAACAAAGATGCCATCGCTGCCTATCAGCGCGCCATCGATATTGAGCCCGGCGATGTGCGTAGCATGGGCGCGCTGGCGCAGGCGCTGCTCAACGACGACCAGTTGGATGCCGCGATGAAGGAGTACCGCGAACTCCAGGACGCCGATCCGGACGATACCGGCACGCTGATTCATATTTGTGAGATCCAGCGCCGCCAGAACAAGTATGAAGATGCGCTGGCCACCATTCGCAAGGCGCTGAAGAAGGAACCGGACAATCTCGAGGCCGGCTACAACGAGGGCCTGCTGCTCGATGTGCTGGGGCGCTACGACGAATCGGCGCAGGTCTATGAGCACATGGTCGAGTTGACCTCGCACGCCAATGGAGCCTACACCACCGACGAGAAGAACAATCGCGGCATCTTTCTCGATCGCCTGGGCGCGATCTATCACGAAGAGAACAAGACCGACCAGGCCATCGCCACCTACCAGAAACTGATCGACATGGGAGGCGACTCGGCTCTGCGCGGCTACCAGGGTGAAGTGGATACCTATCGCGACGCCAAGCAGTTCGACAAAGCTGTTGACGTCTCGCGCAAGGCGGTCGCGGCGAATCCCAAGAATGGCGACCTGAAGCTGATGCTTGCCGGCGAACTCACCGATGCGGGCAAAGTGGACGACGGCATCGCGATGGCCAAGGGCCAGCTGAAGAACGACAACTCCGACGACGATCGCAAGGTATGGCTCGATCTGGCGCAGATGGATACCCGCCTGCATCGCTGGAAGGATGCCGAAGAGGCGCTCAACAAGGCGGGCGCCATGACCACGAAGAAGGAAGATCGCACCTATCTCCTCTTTCTGCGCGGCGCGCTGGCTGAGCGGCAAAAGCGCTACGAACCGGCAGAAGACTTTTTCCGCCAGGCTCTCGATGTCGACCCATCGAATGCCATGGTGCTGAACTATCTGGGCTACATGCTCGCCGACAAAGGCGTGAAGCTCCCCGAAGCGCTGAAGATGATTCGGAAAGCCGTCGAGCAGGAGCCAATGAACGGCGCCTATCTCGACTCGCTCGGCTGGGTCTACTTCAAGATGGGCCAATATGAGCTGGCAGAAGAAAATCTGCGCCAGGCGGTTGAACGCACGCAGACCGATGCCACGGTGCATGAGCATCTCGGCGATCTTTACGAGAAGACCGGGCGTATACGACTTGCCGCAACGCAGTGGCAGTTATCGCTGAACGAGTTTTCCCGCTCCGCGGCCGCCGATGTGGAACCAGCCGACGTGGCCAAGCTGCAACACAAGCTCGAAACCGCGCGGGTGAAGCTGGCTAAAGAAGAAAGCCTGACGGGCGTCCCCAAGTCCGAGTAATCGCGTTTCGAAAAATGCGAGGCAAATGAAAGGCCTGCTCCTTGGAGCAGGCCTTTTCGTTTGCTTCGTGTGGCTGTTCTTACTTTGTCTGCGCAGCAGACGCGATGTAGAGGTCCACATTGTTCTTGTCGACAAGCGAAGTGCCTGTATCCACAAACACGGGAAAAGGGGAGAAAGGATCGGAGCTGAAATCCTTGCTCAGCTGCGCGGGCGGCGCATGAAACACTTCGTCAAGTGCCTTCAGGCCGTAGTAGCCCATTGTGAAAGGTTTCTGCGCAATGGTTGAATCAATCGTGCCGGCCTTGATCCCGTTCAGGGTTTCATCCTGCGCGTCCCACGCAATCAGCACCCGGTCCGTCGCATTGGCGCGCTTGATGGCATCGGAAACCGGCTTGCCTCCCGACGACTCGAGACACACAAAGGCGTCGATCTTCTTCGCACCTGTCTGGGCCACCATCTCCTGCGCTTTGTCGTAGGCAGCGCTGGCATCGCTCTTGGTGTCGATGACGTCGACGATCTTGATCTCCGGCCGGGTCGCAAGAACGTCTTTGAATCCCTTCAGGCGCTCTTCAATATTGGGCTGCCCCGCCAGCGTGAAGAACACCACGTTGCCCTTGCCGCCCAGCTTCTCGATCAGGCGCCGGCCGCCCATGCGACCCGCCTCAAGATTGTTGGTGCCGATGAAGTAGAGCCTGCGGCTCCCCGCTGCGTCCGAGTCGATGGTGATGACCGGGATTCCCGACTGAACGGCAGAGTCGATCTCCGGCTGCATCACCGAGACATCGGCAACTGAGACCAGGATTCCGGCAGGCTTGGCGGCCACCGCATGTTGCATCTCCTGCAGCTCCGCCTGTGGATCGTAGTTTGCCGGACCCACCACCTTGGCCGTGACCTTATATTCCGCCGCGGCGCGATTGAATCCGGCTGCAGCCGTTTGCCAATAAGGCAGCCCCGCATTGGCCGCCACAAGGTAGTAAACCTCTTTCGTCGAATGCCGCTCGCATCCCGTCGTGAAGGCAACTCCAAATGCCAAGACGCCCCATGCAATCTTTCTGATCGTAATCATGCTTCCCTCCTGGTCCAGAAATGAAAGTCATACGGGGGCCCGGAAAAATCCCGCGCAAAGATCCCGTCGAAGAGTCGGCAGGATGGTACTCCCGCACCAACCGCGTTGTCCAATTCCTGCACGGCACACTTTATAGCATCGCAGGGCACCCTGGCCCGGTGATCGTTTGCACGAAAGAAAGCTCTCATCCGCGCGCCTCCCGCACGGTATACCCTGAGGGAAAGTGGAACCTCGGACCAATCATCAACCGATTCGGCGAGGCCCGCTCTTCCCCGCAATTGCCGTGGAGGAGCACGGCCCACTGGCGCAGCGCGTCTTTGCTGAAACGCCGCATGCCTATCGCACGCCTTTCGCCCGCGACAGCGCCCGCATTCTGCATGCTCGCGCCTTTCGCCGCCTGGCCGGCAAGACCCAGGTGTTTGCCCGTCTCCCCGACGACCCGCCCGGAGACCATTTTCGCAGCCGCTTGACCCATACGCTCGAAGTCACGCAGATCGCCCGGACGCTGGCCGCGGCCCTCGGGCTGAATGCCAATATGGCGGAAGCGCTCGCCCTGGCACACGACATTGGCCACCCACCCTTCGGGCACGCCGGCGAAAAAGCGCTGGATCGCGCGCTCCAAGGCCATGGTCTCGGTTTCGACCATAACCTGCACGCGTTGCGCATCGTCACCTGGTTTGAAGAGCGCTATGCGGCCTTCCGCGGCCTCAACCTCACCCTTGGCGTGCGCGAGGGCATCATCAAACACTCGCGCGACTACATGCCGCAGGATCATCCGGAGCTTGTTGAGTACTTTCTCGACTTGCGGCCACCGCTCGAAGCGCAGCTGATCGACCTCGCCGACGAGATCGCCTATCTAACCGCGGATCTCGACGACGGCCTCGAATCGGGGATCCTGCAACTCAATCAGGTGCGCGAACATGTCCCGCTTTTCCGCATCCACTACGACGAGGCCGCTCGCGTCTATCCGCAGGCGCGTTCCAAGCTCGTCGTAAACGAGGCGCTGCGCCGTATTTTGAATGCGCTGGTCACCGACCTTCTCCAGGAGACTCGCGCCCGCGTGGCGACCCTCGGAGCCGAGGCCCTCGACGAGATTCGCCGCGCCCCGCAACGCCTCGCGGCCCTGAGCCCCGAGATGGAAACAAAACGCGCCGCGGCCAAGCAGTTTCTCTATGACAACTTCTACAACTCACCGGGTATGGAGGAAGCGCACCGCCATGCAGACCATGTCGTGGAAGCGCTCTTCGCGACGCTGGTCGCCGATCCAAAGCTATTGCCTGAAGATCACCAATCGCAGATTCCCGGCGAAGGACTCGCGCGGACTGTCGCCGACTACATTGCCGGCATGACCGACACCTACATCGAACAGCTCTGGACGCGCTGTTGCACCCGTTGAGCAGTTTTCTTCATTGGGCCTGCGCCTACTGCACCGTTCCCTGCGGCCTCAGCCTCCGAAGCTCCAGCGCACACTCCACCGCGTTTTGCGCGTAGAGACGCAGATTATCCGAAGCAGCCCATAGCCACAGACGGCTCGTCTCCGCCGGATTGCGTGCGCCCGGCTCAGGCCGCATCCGCACCAGCACGTCATTCTGCCCGGTGGCGGCGAGATTCGACGGCGAGTCGGTGTCTTCAAGAACCAGATCGAGACGATCGCCGCTCAGCGCCTCTTCGAGCGTGACGATCTCGACCGGGCGCTCCAACTCGATCGCGATCGAGAAGGTGTGACCGTGAAAAACCGGCGCGTGGATCGCTTGCAACCCGAGCGAAGGTAAACGGTGCCCGGCCAGATCGGCAAAGTGCCGGCGCACCCGCATCTCCAAAGCGCTCAGATTGGCCGTGGCATTCTCGCCAAGTCCCGAGAGCAGGTTGTAGGCAGCCTGCGCGTCATAGATGGCACGGGGCAGCGTCTGAAAGCTGAGCAGGTTCACGGTCTGCTGGTGCAGCTCGTCCATGGCCGCGCGCCCAAACTCGCTGGCCGGCAGAAGCACGGTCGCCATCGCCGCACGCACAGGCGCATGCTGCTGCAGCCGCTCGAGAATCAGCGCAAGGACCAGTGCAGCCGGATGCGCCGGCACGATTGCAGGAGTGAAGAGGTCGGCGCTCACGGCTTCTGATGCGATCCACGGCGCACGAACCAGCACGCCCGCTTCCTGGTCGAGGGCTCCGGAGAGATCCAGCACCGACGATCCAGCTTGCAGCGCCTGCTTCCAGTGCTTGCGCGTCAGATCGGGTGTGCCGCAGAAAAAAGTAAAGTCCGTCCGATCGAATGTATCGGGACGAATGGCTTGAACAAACGTGACTTCGTCCCCAACCTGGTCGAGTTGCCCCAGGGAGTCGTCTGCATCGAGCAAGGCAAAGCTGGCCGCTGCCAGCGGCGAATCGGAAAGGGCTTCTTTCAGTTCCTTGCCCAGCAAGGTGGATGCGCCGGCAATTGCAATTTTGTACAAGGGGTTCCTTTTTCTTCAGAGGCCGACCTACAAATGAGTGGCTGGGTCCGGCTCCGCCCCCGCACTTCGGCGCATCGCGCCGGAACCGGGTCCGGAATGCCGGTGGCGGCGCGACCACGAGTACGCTGCGCGCGCCCAGATTCCCGAAAACATATAACTCAATGCGACAAAAAACAGCACGCCCTGGCTATAGCGAATCGTGACGTAGAAAACGATGGAAAGCAGAAAGAGCAGCTGAAACGGATGCCTGCGCGTCAGGTTGATTTCCTTGCCCGACCAGAAGCGCCAGGTGCTGACCATGAGGAATCCGCACAGGCCCACGAGCAGCATCCACGGAATCGCCACCCACCACTCGATCACAGGATAGGCGCCGAAAAAGTGTACTGTGGCCGCCACCATTCCCGCCGCCGCAGGAATCGGCATCCCGACAAAGTATTTCCGGTCGGAGCGGCCAGGGTTCCGCGGCTGCGCATCATGGCTGATGTTGAAACGCGCCAGCCGTGACGCGCCGCCAATCAGGTAGAGAAAGCAGATGAATCCGCCGGCCTGCAGCAGGTGCTGGTGCAACTGCGGGTTCATCGAGTCCGGCAGAAAGTAGAAACCCCAGATATAGGCCAGCAAGCTGGGCGCCACGCCGAATGTGATCACATCGGCCAGCGAATCCAGCTCCTTGCCGAAATCGCTTGTGGTATTGGTAAGACGGGCGATCCGGCCGTCCAGCGCGTCAAAAGGAATGGCAAAGAGAATCGCAATCGCGGCCCACTCCAGGTGGGTATGCGCATCGCCGTTTCCCCCAATCGCCGCAATGGTCTGCACAATCGAAAAATAGCCTGCGCCGATGTTGCCTGCCGTAAAGAGCGACGGCAGCAGGAACATGCCGCGCCGAAGCCGCGCCTGCGTCTTCGCCCGAGCCAGTTCGCCGTCGTGATCGGTGCGATTCATGCGGGGTCCTCTGACAACGGCATGGCTGCGAGCACTGAAGCTCCGCCCCGCACCCGCTGCCCCACTTTCACATGGAGAACCGCTTCGGCCGGCACAATCACATCGACCCGCGAACCAAATTTAATGAGGCCGACGCGCTGCCCGCGTTCCACGGCGCTGCCCTCGCGCAGGTTGAAGACAATGCGCCGTGCCAGCAGCCCGGCAATCTGCTTAAACGTAACCTCGATGCCGTCGCCGCGCACGGTCACCACGTTCTGCTCATTCTGGTCAGCAGAAGCCGGGTTCATGGCATTGAGATATCGCCCCTTCTGATAGCGCACCGCGGTTAAGACGCCGGCAATGGGCGAACGGTTGACATGCACGTCAAACACACTCAAGAAAATGCTGATCCGCTGCCGGGGGCCCTCGGGCGTCGCAATCGACACGGTTTCGGTCACCAGGCCATCGCCCGGAGAAACAATCAAACCTTTGCCATGAGGAATTTGCCGCTGCGGGTCCCGGAAAAACCACAGGAAGAACGCAGCCAGAAGAATGGGAAGGAAGGCCCACGCCCAGCCGCGGGTGGCCCACGCCACCAATGCCGCAACCACAACCAAACTCAAGCCGTATATGTAACCGTCACGAACCATGGTCCCTAACGATTATACGGTTGATTTCCTTGACTTGAGAGTGCCGGAAAGGGAGGCAAGATTACCGCAGGGAACGGCACACGCCGCCTCGGGAACCAAGCGCCTGCAATACTCCGACCCGAAAGCCTACGCGACAACCGCGGCAGCGCGGTGTTCGATCGCGTAGATCAGATCCTTGGCATGGAGTTTTAGCTTCTTCAACCGTATCTCTTCGAGCTGCTCATCCTGGGAAAGGTACGGCTTTTGAATCAACTCGTCCAACCGCTGAGCGTAGCGGCGATGTTCTGCGTGCAGGCGACCAATTTCTTCACTCAGCGTGGACTCCTTTATTTCATCCATCAAGCACCCCCCGGATTTAAAGGAACATTTACATATAGCTCTCTTCTGGCAGAAAGGGCAAGCGGGAAAGCACCACAAAATGAAAGTGTGTTGTGGATTTTTGTATCCAAAGTTCCAGACCTGTCCCAAAATGCTGCAGGGTACCCGGCCGAAACTCTATTTGGACGGCCAAGCGCATCCAGCTCAGGGGGATTCAGCTACCGGCTCCCTGCGCTCCATCAAAACCGCATCTTCAATAGGATCAGCATAATAGCTTCTTCTACGACCAACTTCGGTAAAGCTCAGCGCCTCGTAGAACCCCCGCGCTGCCTGATTCGAGGCACGCACTTCGAGAGCGATCGAAGACACTCCCAAGGCCCCGGCGTCCCGTACCAATTCTTGAAGAAGCCGCCGGCCGACTCCCATTCGTTGTAGCCCCGCGGCCACCGCAATCGACTCAAGTTCAGCCTCCGGCGGAGTCAGCCGCGCGATCACAAACCCTTCAATGCGGCTTGTCCCCGCATCTTCGGCCACCATCGCCACACGATGCACTTTCGTCGGATCAAGCGCCGCTTCATACGCCGAACGTCGCCACTGCGGAGCCTGCGCAAGACCTGCCGCAATCTCCTGCACCCGGTCAAGATCGCCCGCCGCCATTGGACGGACCCGCATCGACGCGTCGTCGCCGCTCATGCGCGCTGCGCCGACGCTGCAACTTCGCCGAAAATCTCGGCGTCCGAGCGCCGCAGATAATGCCCGTCGAGCAGCGCGAGGTCCGCAAAGTCTTTCGCCTCGATCTGCGGCCTCGCCCATTCGATCGCGTCGGCGGCGGTCGGCGGCTCCACGCGCGGCTGTGGCACACCGGGCCACAGCCCGCCCAACAGCCCAACCGCACTCTCGTCGCAAGTGGCAATCGTATCCGGCCGCTCCACCATCCCCGCCAGTTCCGCCGCGCCCGCCAGGATCTCCCGCGTCTTTATCCCTTCTCCCGCGATCCGCAGAAACACCTCGTGCCGGTGCGCATCGAGCGCCGCCGACTGCGTTCCCGCCTTATGCGCCAGCACGGCAAGCCTCGACACCGCGACCACCGGAATCCCCGCCGGCTCCGCCAACCCCTTCACCGCGCTCAACCCCACGCGCACCCCGGTAAAACTCCCCGGCCCATGGACCACGACGATGGCATGCAACCGATCCAAACGCGTTTGAGCCTTCGCCAGCAGCTCCGCCACCGCCACCACCAGGGTCGCCGAATACGACCGACCCGCGAGTTCTACCTGCCCCAGCAGCGCCAGCCCTTCTGCGGTCAGGCGCCCCAGCGCAACCGATCCCGCCGGACCGCAAGTGTCCACCCCGAGAACCAGTCGCTCGATCTTTTTTCCAACCTCGGCGTCGGGCATCTCTTCCGTCCTCTGCTTTCAGCATGACATAGCTCCAGCCGCCCCGGTCAGCGCGGCTTCCGGTAATCTGAAAGCAGCAACACACACCCTGCGGCTGCCGAAAAACGAAACGCAGCCCTGCGCAAAGGACCGACCATTGGCAGCCGCGGCGACAGCTACTTTCCACGACACGTGGCGTCCGCGCGCCAATCCCTGGGCCATCGCCATCACCGTCACCCTGGCCACCTTCATGGAGGCGCTCGACACCTCCATCGCCAACGTGGCCATGCCCCACATCGGCGGATCGCTCTCCGCCAGCACCGAAGAAGCCACCTGGGTGCTCACCAGCTACCTCGTCGCCAACGCCATGGTGTTGCCCATCAGCGGCTGGATCGCCAATCGCATGGGACGCAAGCGCTTCTACATGACCTGCGTCTTCCTGTTCACAGTGGCGTCGTTGTTATGCGGCCTCGCGCCAAGCCTGCCCATGCTCGTCTTCTTTCGCGTGCTCCAGGGAGCAGCCGGCGGCGGCCTGCAGCCCAGCGAGCAATCCATCCTCGCCGATACCTTTCCGCCGCAAAAGCGCAGCATGGCCTTCGCTGTCTATGGCGTCGCCGTCGTCACCGCGCCCGTTCTCGGCCCCACCGTCGGGGGATGGATCGTCGACAATTACGCCTGGCGCTGGATCTTCTTTCTCAACATCCCCGTCGGCATCCTCTCGCTCTACCTCACCAACCGCATGGTCGAAGACCCGCCGTATCTCGCCGAGATTCGCAAGCGCCGCCAAAGCATCGACTACTGGGGCCTCGGCCTTCTCGTCGTCTCCATCGGCTCCGTTCAAATCATGCTCGACAAGGGGCAGGAAGACGATTGGTTCGGATCCCGCTTCATCATCACCCTGGCGATCACCGCCACCGTCGGCCTCGCACTCTTCTTCTGGCGCGAGCTCACCATCGAGCATCCCGTGCTCGACCTGCGCCTCTTCGGCCGCCGCAACGTGGGCATGACCCAGCTCGTCATGTTCATGGTCGGCGTCGCCCTCTATTCGTCCACCGTGCTTATCCCGCAATTCCTGCAGGAAATCATGGGCTACTCGGCGCGCCAGGCCGGCATGGCTGTCTCGTCGGGGGGGCTCGTGCTCATGTTTCTCTTCCCCGTTGCCGGAGCGCTCGCACCCAAGTTCGACCCGCGCCGCCTCGTGTCTCTTGGATTTGTGATCACCACCTTCGGCCTCTGGCGCATGACCCTTATCAATCCCAATATCAGCTTCGGCATGGCCGTCAGCTGGCGCGTCTTCATCGCGCTGGGACTGCCGTTCCTCTTCATTCCCATCAACACGCTGTGCTACGCGGGCATCCCCCAGGAAAAATACAACGAGGTCAGCGGCCTCACGGCGCTTATGCGCAATCTGGGCGGCAGCGTCGGCATCAGCTTCGTCACCACGCTTCTGGCGCGCCTCAGCCAGAAACACCTGGCCATGCTCTCGCCCGACGCCGCGCCCGGCAACCCGCCCTTTGAGAGGATGCGCTCTGGACTGGCCGGCGCGTGGATCCAGCGCGGCTCGGCGCTGCCCGATGCGATCCAGCACGCCGGCGCGCAGATCTACGGCATGGCCCAGGTACAGGCGCGCCTGCTCGCGTACGTCGATGTCATCTGGGTGATGGTGGGAGTGACCACGATCCTGGTGCCACTTCCCTTCCTCATGAACCGCCCCAAGAAGGCCACTGCCGCTGCACCGGTCCACTAGGATCCTGTCTGCGGCTTCAAATGCTGAGTCCTGAGCGCAGTGAAGAAAGTCGATGCTCCGTGCCCCATCCCTGACACAGTCGATTCGCCTTGACGCTCCTTCTCAGATCCCTTGTTCCCTGTTTTTACACTGCTCGCAGCGCCTGCTCCAGGTCGGCGATCAGGTCGTCTTTGTCTTCGATCCCCACCGACAAACGCACCAGCCCCTCGGTAATCCCGATGGACGCGCGTTCTGCGTCTGACAACGATGCATGCGTCGTCGTCGCCGAGTGCGACGCCAGCGATTCGACCCCGCCGAGAGACTCGGCATTCAAAAACACCTTCACCGCGCCCAGGAACCGCCCCGCCTTTTCGCGCGAGCCCAGGTCGAAGCTCAGCATCGAGCCAAAACCGCGCTGCTGCTTCTTTGCCAGTTCATGCTGTGGATGGCTCTTCAGCCCCGGATACGCCAGCCGCGTCAACTTCTTCTGCGTGGCCAGAAACTCCGCCACCGCACGGCCGTTCTCTTCATGCTGCTTCATCCGCAGGGGCAGCGTCTTGATCCCGCGCAGCACCAGGAAGCATTCAAACGGCGAAAGAATCCCGCCTGCGGCCTTCTGCACCAGCAGAAACCGCTCCTTGTGTTCCGGCCTGGTCCCGATCAGCGCGCCGCCCAGGCCGTCGGAGTGGCCGTTCAGAAACTTCGTTGTCGAGTGCATCGCCACGTCAGCGCCCAGAGCAAGCGGGCTCTGCAGCGCAGGCGACATGAACGTGTTGTCCACGCTCACTTCCACGCCGCGCCCATGCGCCAGATTGCTGACGGCCGCAATATCGGTCAGGGCCATCAGTGGATTGGTCGGCGTCTCGATATGAATCAGCTTGGTTGACGCCTTGATCGCCGCGGCCACTGCTTCCAGGTTGCCCGTGTCGACGTACTCGATCTCGATGCCGTAGTGGCGCACGATCAGGTTGAAAAGGCGCGCCGTTCCGCCATAGACATTGTGCGAGCAGATCAGGTGATCGCCCGCGTGCAGCGTAGCCACCAGCGCATAGATCGCAGCCATCCCGCTCGCAAATGCGTGCCCGCTATGACCGCCTTCCAGAGCCGCGAGCGCCGCCTCGAGCCGATCGCGCGTGGGATTGCCGGCGCGCGAATAGTCCCAGCCTTTGTCGGTCCCAATACCGGTCAGCTCGAACGTGGAAGAAAGATAGATGGGCACATTCACTGCGCCCGTCAGCGGGTCCGGTTCCTGCCCCGCATGCACAGCCAGCGTTGCGTATTTGTAATCAGACATAATTCAGTTTCAGCCATCAGCTCCTACCTTCTAGCTTATCGGACCAGCCAGACGTCAATGCCCACTCGTCAGTCTCTGAAAGTTGTCATCCTGAGCGGAGCGCGTCTGGGGCCCCATGAACAACGCCCGTTGTTCACAGGGTAAAGCGCAGCGAAAGCGCCTTGAGCGAAGCCAAAAAGATCTGCTTTCCACGCTTTGATCTCCCATCCCCATCGATCTCCTCTTGATCGTCTTGATGAAAGGAAGGATTAGGCTCGCACCTATTTGACTGTCTATAGGAGAGGGAAAGGCTTCTTTCTCTATTTGTGGCTTGACTCTTCGGTGTAGCCGGCAAGGATGCGCGGCTCTGCGCGAAACACGTGATAGTCCCCGAAAGAAACATCGTTCATGAAGGTCGCGAACGGACCAAACGTCCTGAATTCCCCGGGCAGTCCAGTCACGATCTTGATGGTCCGCGATCTGGAAATGGAGATGCTCTTGACCGGACAAATGTAGATCTTCCCGCCGATCGAGACTGGGCCGTACTCGACCAGAGTGTCGGAGCGGAGCAGCGGCATACCTCCAATCTCGGCTGGACCGTACTCGGTATGTGTGTCCGCTCGATAGAGCGGGAGATTTGACGGTAGGTCACTGACGAGCGTCAAGCGCAGGATCGCTCCGCTTTCAGGATTGACAGCGATCTCCCCGTGATACCCCGTCAATAGTCGAAACGCGCTCGTTCCGTCGCCGTTAGGAAGACAACAGTAGCTGACCATGAACCGTGATTCTCTCTGTGTGATCGCAAAGCGGAAGACCGCCAGCCGCCCGCGTGCGCCCCTCTCCCACCGGCCCCAGGTCAAGGCTCCAGGAAACCCAGCCGCATCCCGGGCCGCGCCAAGTATCGAGCCAAAAGTGCCCTTGGTATTGAGCCCCGCTGCCTCTGCGTGACGAGTGCCGCCTTTCTCCACGGCTTCGGAAATCTCGGTGCCGTTGCGATAGAGCACGGTTTCCTTTGAAGTGCCGACCCGATGCAACGGCTCATAGCTGATCCGGCGACGGCCCGTCTCGTCATAGTGCTCCCGTACTTCCTCGTAGCGAATCGTTGTACGCGTCGCAAACAGGTCAGGCAACGTCTTCATAGTCTTATGCAGGTAGTCGATCGTCAGCGCGATCATGCGTTGCTGCGCAGCCGAGTCTGGGGGTGCAAGGGCGGGAACGTCGGATGCGGGCGGATCGAGAAACGCGGAAGCCTCGGCCAATGCCTCCAATGCAGCCCGGCTCTTGACTCCTCTTAACTCTCCTTGCAAGGCCGCAGCCTCCGTGTCGCTCAAGCGTTCTGCAAGCTCAAGGTTAGAAATCTCCCGGGCCACTTCCGCATCGCGCTTGCCGCGAACCGCTTCCAGCCTCTGCTGTAACTCCGCGATCGTTACACGCTTGGCCGCGGGAGTAGGTGGATCGTAGAAATAGGGCTGATCGTAGTAGCCCGTCCTCGTGCGGGCCGTCAACCCAGGCTTGTCGACCTTCAGCGTGAGGTCGTGGTACTCGTCCCTCGCTAGGCTTGAGGCCGGATTGAACGACAGCTCGTAAAACGCGTCGGCTTCTTTGACGCAGCGATTGATTTCGCCTGCGAGATCAAAGTCCACAATCTGGTGGGTGATGCTGGTTGACCGGCTGCCAGTCTCGCTCATCGACACACTATTCCCGTTGTAGCCGAACGAGGTCGCGAGCTCTTTGTGCGGGTCAAGAACATCCCCGCCGCTCTGAACCGCAAGCACTCGCCTGTCCAGGCTGTCGGCACTCGCCCGATCCGCCGATTTGACCCCTGCGAGAAACTGCTCGTAAAAGAACGCGATCTGGAAAGTCCCGTCCTTTGCCAGCTTCTCGCCGGCCGATAACGTGAACAGGGTAATGCGCGCTTCGCGCAGCAGAGTAGAAAACCAGTCGATCGCCTGGAAGAGTTGTGCCCTGTTCAGACCGCCATTGAAGGGCGCACCGGTCCCTTCGCCCCAGCCAGGTCCCACCCACACCAGCAACTTTCTTCCAGGCTTCCCCCGCTCCGTAACGGCAATCTGGCCCAGTGCCTTTAGGGCGGTTAGCCCTGGTGGGGCCGAAAAGGTCAGCGCGCCAAGAGGCGTCCCGCGCATGCTGTGCAGGAAAGAGGGGCCGCGGTTGGTCGATTATCATGAGCAATCTCTTCCGCGAGCATGTTCCCATCGACGGAAGGCCGTGCAATCGGCCACAGTCCGGTATTCGAAAGCTCAAAAATTGACACGGGATGGACCAGATGTCCGCCGTCCTGGCGGAGGAATCTTTCCACCTGTTCCCCCTCGTGGAGTGCCAGGTTCAGCGGCAGGTTGAGCGTGTCGATTAGCAGGATGATTTCGACCGGGGGATCGGGCTTCGCCGTGGTCGCATTGAATGCCTGGAACGAAAGAATCGGGCTCGGGCGCCCGTTGTCCAGCAAGGTAAAGTCGCGGGATTCAAGGCTGGTCACCCGCTTTCCCGACTTGTCGACAACGACCGCATCGAGCTCGATCAATCCCCGCACCGTGCCAGGCGACGACGTCGGATCTTGCTTGAGCACTTGACCCTGGGTTGCCGAGCTGGCTTCTGACCGCTCCGGAGAGACTGTCTGCGCGCGGAGGGACGAGGCGAAGGGGACGGCGAAGACCAGCGAGAAGACAATTGAGTTTTGCGGGAGCATGAACCCTCCCCGGACTGCAACCGCAGAACAGCTTTTGCGCGGGCAGCCATAATTTTGACGGTCCGATTCTAGTCCGGGTTCTGCAGAATCGGCAGCCATAGCATCTGACGCACAGGTCTAGCTTACCGAACCGAGCACCACGCGCGTTTTGCTTGGCGAGCCCAAGTGGCGATTGGTCAAAACGGACCAACTTTGTCGCATCGTCCTCTGTAATTCTGCGCAAGGAACGCGCACGAAGGTAAGGCGCACACAGGGCGAATTGTTCCACGTGGAACAATTTTCGGGCTGCGCAATGACATCGCGGTCACGCGAAAACATCGCCTGGACGGCCAGTCCCTAGTCCTCGAAGATTCTTTTGGAGAGATAACGTTCGGCGGAGTCAGGAATGAGCGTCGCGATGCGTTTGCCGGGACCCAGTTCGTGCGCCAGCACAGCCGCGCAGTGGACAACCGCTCCGCCGCTCGATCCGGCGAGGACGCCTTCTTCAGCGGCCAGCCGCTTCACCATCGCGAAGGCCTCGGCATCGGTCACCATGGCCACGCGGTCGCAGACCTCGCGATGAAACGTCTCGGGGATGAAACTGACGCCGATGCCTTCCACCTTGTGTTTGCCGACCGCTCCGCCCTGCAGGATCGATCCCTCCGGCTCGACGGCCACGGCGAGAACGGACGGATTGTGCTCTTTGAGAAAGCGCGCCACACCGGAGAAGGTTCCGCCGGTGCCGACGCCGGCAACGAATGCATCCACACGGCCTTCCATCTGCTCCCAGATTTCTGCGGCCGTGGTGTCGTGATGAAACTGCGGGTTGGCCTGGTTGCTGAACTGGCCGGCACAGAAAGAGCCGGGAATCTTGGCCGATGCCTGCTTCATGCGCTCGATGGCGCCGGCCATGCCTTCGGCCTCGGGTGTGCGTTCCACTTCGGCGCCGAAGCCGCGCATCAGAATGCATTTTTCTTCGGCGAATCCCTCGGGGACGAAGAGCTTGACCTTGTAGCCGCGATTGACGCCGATGAGGGCGAGCCCGACGCCGGTGTTGCCGGCCGTGGCTTCAAGCAGCGTCGCGCCCGCATGCAAAAGCCCGCGCGCCTCGGCATCGAGAATCATGCCCAGGGCGGCGCGATCTTTGACGCTGCCGCCGGGATTGAGGAATTCCAGCTTGGCAAAGACGGCGGCGCCTGTCGAGGGGACCACGCGGGTCAATTGGAGAAGAGGCGTGTGCCCCACCAGCTGGGTAATGTCGGCGGCAACGCGGGAAACCGATGGGGAGGACGACGCAACGGTCATTTGGCATTCAGTCTACGGCATGGGCCCTGCGGTCTCAGGATCGAGGTTTGAGGCATTCACGTCGCGGATTGAGGTGCTGCGCTCTTCTGCGTTCTAGCTCTGTCGTGATTCGTCGGATTCGTATGGATCAGGAGTTTTCAGTCGACGAGAGTAGTCGCCGTTATAAAATTGCTCGAGCCTTACGCACGATATCCGTGTGCACGCCCTTCGCGTAGGGCACCATGGTTTCCGCGTCCCCCGGGGTTCCCGCTACCGCTCTCTGCCTTGTTCTTTAGCGATGTGCAGTGAAATCACTAGTAAGTCATCTGTGCGCAGGATTCTCACCTGCGCCGGTAATTCTTCCGTGCGCCATTGACTTCTGAAGCAGGTACTTCTGATGAATGAGCAAAAACAGGTTGCGAGTGAACTCGAACAGCGAGTCGCGGAACGGACAAGGGCGCTTGCCGAAGCCAACGAAGAGCTGCAACTCCAGGTTGGACTGCTGCAGCATCTCCCTGTATCCGCCTGGACGCTTAGGCCGGATGGGACACCGGATTTTGTGAATCGAGTTTGGCTTGAATTCTCCGGTCAGACCCTCGATTTTATCCAGTCGCATCCCGAGGCCTGGATGACCGCGGTCCACCCCGAGGATCGCGAAACCGCGTCAAGGGCGTTCGCGGACGGAGTGCGCTCGGGACAGGGCTTTGCGATAGAAACCCGGTCTCTCCGTGCTCGGGACGGGACCTATCGCTGGCATCTCAATCAAGCCGTGGCCTTGCGCGATGCAGAAGGAAAAGTCCTCAAATTTGTTGGGACGACCACCGACATCGACGACCAGAAACGTGCCCAAGAGGCGCTGCGGGCGAGTGAGGCCAAGCTAAGGCGGGTAATCGATACGATTCCCACGTTGTCCTGGTGCAATCTGGCGGACGGTCCAAACGAGTTCCTCAGCAAGAGTTGGCATGAGTACACGGGCCTCTCTCCTGAAGAAGCGCGCGGTTGGGGTTGGTCTGCGGCTTTCCATCCGGACGATCTGCCACCATTGATGAAGCGCTGGCAGGGGTTATTGGTCTCAGGAGAACCGGGAGAAATCGAGGCCCGTCTTCGCCGACACGACGGAGAGTATCGCTGGTTTCTCATTCGAGTCGCTCCGTTCCGCGACGAAACTGGCGCGATTGTGCGTTGGTACGGAACCAGCACGGATATCCATGATCGAAAGCTAGCGGATGAAGCTCTAAGGGCGAGCGAAAACAATCTCCGCCAAATTCTGGACAGCATCCCGGGGCTGGTATGCACTATGGATCCGACTGGTGAGATTCAACATCTCAACCGGCCACTCCTGGATTACTTCGGCAAGACCCCCGAAGAACTGACGGGGTGGCAAATGACCGATGCGGTTCATCCGGATGACCTTCCTGAAGTGATCGAATCCTATACGCATTCGATTACAACCGGCGCCCACTACGACATTGAACATCGTTGCCGGCGGGCCGACGGCGTGTATCGATGGTTCCAGGTGCGCGCCTCAGCGGTGCGAAACTCAGAGGGACATATAACCGGTTGGTATGTCTTACTGACCGACATCGAGGATCGGAAGGGCGCTGAAGATGCCCTGCGAGCGAGTGAAACCAATCTCCGGGAGATTTTGGACAGTATTCCTGGGCTTGTATGCACACTTAGTCCCGCCGGTGAGATGGAAGTTACCAACCGGCCGTTCCTGGAGTACTTTGGCAAGACGTTAGAGGAAATGAAGGATTGGGGAAACAGCGATGCAGTTCATCCAGATGACATGCCAGGCGTCGTCCTCGAATTCACAAATTCGATCACGACCGGAGCAGCTTATTACACGGAGCACCGTTGCCGTCGAGCCGATGGCGTCTATAGGTGGTTTCAAAATAGCGCCCACCCCATGCGAGACACAGAAGGAAGAATAACCCGCTGGTATTGTCTTATCACCGACATCGACGACCGGAAACGCGCTGAGGACGAACTCAGGCGGAGCGAGGCAAGACACCGGGTTGTGGTTGAAACAGCCAGCGACGCGGTGATCAGTATCGACGAGAGCGGCACAATCATTCTTGCGAACCCTGCAACGACGCGAGTATTTGGACGCGACCCGGAGGAGCTCATCGGCAAACCTCTCACGGTTCTCATGCCGGGAGCAATGCGCAAACTCCATGAGACGGGTTTCAATCGATATCTGGAAACCGGCGCGAGACATCTGAACTGGCAGAGCACCGAGGTGACTGCAATGCGGGCTGACGGTGAGGAGTTCCCCGCAGAGGTCTCGTTCGGAGAGATGGTCTCGAATCATCGAAAGGTATTCACCGGATTCATTCGAGATATTTCCGAAAAGAAGCGCGCTCAAGAAGCGATCCTTGCCAGTGAGCGAAAACTGAGTCTAATCATCAACACAATGCCCGTCCTGGCCTGGTCCGCTCTTCCAGACGGCGCCGTCGAATTCTTCAACCAGCGGTGGTTGGAATATACGGGCTTGTTACCTGAGCAGGCGCGGGGATGGGGATGGGCCGAGGCGTTTCATCACGACGATCTTGGTCAGGTGACAGAGTACTGGCAATCAATGATTGCGAGCGGAAGATCGGGCGAGATTGAAGCGCGTTTTCGTCGCTTTGACGGTGAATATCGATGGTTTCTGTTTCGCGCAGATCCCATGCGCGACGAATCGGGCGCAATCGTTAAGTGGTATGGCACAAACACCGATATCGATGGCCGTAAACGCGCCGAAGAGGCATTACGCATACGCGAGCTAAACTTGCTCCAGATAACCGAAACCATACCTGAGATGCTCTGGAGCGCTTCGCCAGGTGGAGCGATTGAATATTGCAATGGCCGCTTGCTTGATTACACCGGTATTAGTCCTGAACAAGTAATGACGGATGGTTGGACGCCCCTTCTGCATCCCGACGATGTCGAACCGACATTGGAAGCCTGGAAGTCATGTGTGAAGAACGGCACTCCCTACAAGGTCGAAGTTCGCGCGTTTCACGCTGCCGACCGCACATACCGTTGGTGTATGACAAGTGCGCTGCCATTGCTTGATCAAGAAGGGCGCATAGTAAAGTGGCACGGCACAGTCGTGGACATGCACGACTGGAAAAAGGCACAAGAAGAATTACGCAACACGCAGGCGGAACTTGCAAGAGTGATGCGAGTCCTGACCATCGGACAACTGACTGCCTCGATCGCACATGAGGTTAACCAGCCGCTATCGGGCATCATTACGAATGCAAGCACTTGTCTCCGCATGTTAAAGAGCGATCCACCTAATATCGACGGCGCAAGAGAGACTGCACAACGGGCGATTCGCGATGGCAATCGCGCTTCTGAAGTAATTACTCGACTGCGCACACTTTTCAGTAAGAAGCAAATTGACATCGAGCCACTCGACTTGAATGAAGCAGCCCGCGAAGTCATCGCGTTGCTGTCTGGAGAATTGCAGAGAAACAACGTGCTTCTGAAGCATGAATTCAGCGACCATCTGCCTGCTGTTAAGGGGGACCGCGTTCAACTTCAACAGGTTATTCTGAATCTCATTCACAATGCGTCAGACGCTATGGCCATAGTCAACGACCGGCCAAGACAGCTACTCATTCGGACGGAGACGGACGGCAATCACGTGACTGTTTCTGTTCAGGATTCCGGAGTTGGCTTTAGTTCGGAGATTAGTGAACGGCTATTCGAGCCTTTTTTGACCACCAAGCAAGGCGGGATGGGTATTGGACTGTCAGTGAGCCGCTCAATTGTCGAGGCTCATCAAGGCCGCTTATGGGCTGCTCAAAACGCTGGCCCGGGCGCAACGTTCAGATTCTCCATTCCTCTGGATGCCGGGAATCACCCCGGCCAGGCAGAGTGACGAAGGGCGATTTCTGCGTTCCGGTCGAGTCGCCTGCAACAGGTACAGTATCGACCGGTAAAGTAATTGTCGACAACACACTCACAATCGTCAGATAGCATCGAGAATGCAGTGCACAGGAGGCTGGAATGGATACGGCAAAGCGAGTGATCCGTGTGCAACAGCGGCAAGATCGCTTCAACGAGCGCATTCCGATTGGCGCCAAAAGCTCAATTGACCGCAAGGTGTCGGGCAAGGACATTGCGGGGTCCTGGTGCATGTTTGAAGCGCATTGGAGCCTGAAAGGTGGCCCTCCTTTGCACGTCCATGAGGTCGAGGACGAGTGGTTTTATGTCCTTGAAGGGGAATATCTCGTGCAGGTCGGCGATGAAAGGCACAGGCTTACGCCGGGAGATTCGCTTCTCGCGCCCCGGAAGGTTCCTCATACCTACGCTCATCTTGGCGATCGGGAGGGTCGGATGCTCATCGCCTACCAACCAGCCGGCGATATGGAAGCCTTTTTTCTAAAGATCGGCGGCTTGGCTGGCACGCCCTCAGCCAATGAAGTTCAGCAGGTGTTCAGAGATCACGGCATGGAGGTTGTAGGACCTCCGCTGAAATTCTGAAACTTACAATACTGACTAATGGTTTAGTTGCAACCCCGGAAGTTAGAAAGTAATCAACATCATTCCGGCCTACTAACCAATGTGAAGCTTCCGGATCGCCCACAATCCCCCCTGAACGTGCAACCTCGACGGCAGCCGATTTGCAGCGGTCAGAGCCGTGGTACGATTTTTTCGTCGGAGCGCCTCTTATGAGAACCTTTGCAGCTGCGATCCTGCTCCTAGTTTCGGGCCAGTTGGGGCTGGCCTCAGAATCAAACACGTGGGTCGGATTTGTGACCGATACCCACTGTGGAACACATTGTCAGCGCACTTCTGCGATGACACCGGATCGTGCCTGCGTGAGGCGGTGCGTCAAGGAAGGGTCAAAGTTCGGCCTATGGTACAAAGACAGCGTATATGTGCTGGAGTCCCAGTCTGAAGCGGCGAAGTTTGCCGCCGAGAACGTCCGAGTGGTTGGCGATCTTTCACAAGGCACAATTCGTATAAAGTCGATTACGCCCATTCCTGCGAAGACCGTGCAGGATCACACCCATTGAATCAATCATGGGAAACAGCCAATGGCCGCATGCGGATGCTCGTGACTGATCGCCATTTCAGAGCCAGCACCAAAGGACGCGAGCTACGCTAGTCACTCCCGGATCGGCCGCGATGCGCCCCGAACCTGGAATCACGGCGGCCCGGGCGGCCGATCCGATGGGCTGTTGGCTACAAATGTGAAAGAGGAGCTGATTGCCGCTTGCCCGGAATCTAAATGCTCTTCGCCCGCTTTCAAATTGCGCGGCGCTTTTGGCCGTGCAACGATGATCCATCATGCTTCCCAATGCTCGATCAGGCATTGCGGCTGTCCTGCTTGCTGTCGCAAGTCTCGGGTGTGGGCGGGCCCAGACCGTGGACTTTCAGAGCGAACGCGCCTCCGTGGTCGAAATCCATGACCTCTGGCGCTTCCATACCGGCGACGACCCACGCTGGTCTGACCCCAACTTCGACGACTCCCAATGGCCACTGATCCGTTCGGACCAACCCTGGGATACGCAGGGCTACCCCGGTTATCGCGGCTTCGCATGGTACCGGTTTCAGGTGGTCGTGCCCGCGCATCACGCGCCCCTGGCGCTGTTCATTCCCGTAATCTACGGGAACTACCAGGTCTTCGCCGGTGGCCGATTGGTTGGCCAACTGGGCGGAATGCCGCCGGATGACAGGTTGGCATTCAGCTTTACGGTCGGAAGTCAAAAGCTCATACCCCTGCCCGACAGTCCGCCCTCCGCGGGCGGTCAGCTCTCGATCGCCATCCGCATTTGGATCAATCCGCAGACGCCAACCAACGCCTTGGGAGCAGGACCCCAGGCAGCCATCCGCATCGGGGACGCCGGACTTCTTGGCGAGTGGAAGACCCTCCAGATCAGGAGTGGATTCTGGTCCCTCTTTGCCACCAATATTCTGCTGCTCGTCTATTTCATTGCCGGCTTTGCGGGACTGGGCCTTTTTCTGTTGCGTCCCACGGAGCGCGAGTATCTGTGGTTTGCCGCCATCGAATTCGCCGATGCTGCGTTTGGAGCCCTGTGGATCTACGAGGCGTTCCACGCCGTCGATTTGCGGGTTTTCTGGGCCATGTCAGATTGCCTGCAGGCTACCTCTTCTGTTTGTTTCCTCTTTTTTCTTGTTGCTTTGCTGAAGCAGCGCAGGAGTTGGATCTACTGGATCGCGTTGGCATCCGCGCTAGGGGCTACCCTGCCGGCCCTTGTAAGCGCCGGTAGCGTCGATGTTGCGTTGATCACCAGTGCCACTGTAGCCCTCACCAAGTTGCCCTACCAGGTGTGCGTGCTCCTGCTCCTCTTCTTCGCCGCCAGGCGAGGCAGTCTGGATGCGCGCCTGCTCCTCGGTCCCGTCGGTCTGTCGTTCGGATTGGGCGTCGTTGAAAGGCTCCTGTGGGCCGCACATTTTGCCGGGTACACCGCGCTTGAACCGTTTCGTGAGCGGCTGGACCAGTCTTTCACCTGGCCGTTTCCGGGCTCGTGCCAGAATGTCGCGGACTTCCTGATGCAGGTCTCGATCCTTGCCATCCTCGTTCTGCGTTTCGCCCGCGCTCGGCGCGATGAGGAGCGCATGGCCTCGGAACTCGAAGCCGCCCGCACCGTCCAGCAAGTCCTCATCCCCGAAGAAATCCCCGACATCCCCGGCCTCATCCTCGAGTGCGTCTACAAGCCCGCCGGCCAGGTGGGCGGCGACTTCTTCCAAATCCTTCCCACACCCCAAAACGGAGCTCTCATCGTCATTGGCGACGTCAGCGGCAAAGGCATGCCCGCCGCCATGGCCGTCTCCTTATTAGTAGGAACCATCCGCACCTTGGCCCACTACACGCAGAACCCCGGCGAAATCCTCACCGCCATGAACCAGCGCATGCTCGGCCGCAGCAGCGGGTTTACAACCTGCCTGGTTCTCCGCTGCGACGCGGACGGGGAGCTGACGATCGCGAATGCCGGACACATTGCGCCGTATGTTGCGGGCAAAGAATTGCTCCTGGAAAATGGCTTGCCGCTGGGCCTCGCGGTCGACACAACCTACGCCGAACGTTCCTTCCATCTCGCACCGGGCGACCAGCTGACCCTGCTCACAGACGGCGTGGTCGAATCAAGAGATGAGGGCGGCGCGCTGCTGGGATTTGAGCGATCGGCTGCGCTCAGCATGCAACCGGCAGAAGCTATCGCTCGCGCCGCACAGGAATTTGGACAGGACGATGACATTACTGTTCTGACCTTGTCCTATGCAGGCGTTCCAGGCTCCGCTTAAGGCCCTCGCGCCACTCAAGTCTCTTACCGCTTCATTCCGGGTAAGTACATTGTCGGTCCCAATTACACCTCAGGAGCCGCGAGCTTTTCCTGTATTCGCTGCGCAACTTCGCGAATAGCCGGCTCTTCCATGATGGAAATGTGTTCCGCGTCGACGGCACAAATCTCGAAGTGCTTTCCGGCCAGGACTTCCCAGCCAAAATAATGATCGCCTCGTTTGCGCAGGAATTCCAATTTGCGGGAGCATGCCACCAGAAGAACTGGACCGCGGTAGACGCGCGGCTCATAGGCCTGGAGAAGCCCGAGATTCGCCCTCTCGAGCAGAGCCAGATGAACTGTCGAAGGAGGCTGAAGATGGAGCCCATGACAAATCCTTCCGGCGAGATTCAAGAACAGACGCAATGTTTTGTCGGCCCACGAGGCAAACTTATTGCGAACCTTGCTGGCCAGGAAAGGAAAGCCCTGTTCCTTCGTCTTCTCCCAAAGAATGGAAAGCTGCTCGCGTGAGTTGAGCTTACGGTCATCCGCCCCAATCCAAGCATCGATCATCACCACAAGAGGAACGTCTTGGCCTATCTCTTCGAGTTGACGGGCCATCTCAAAGGCAACAGCGCCGCCAAATGAGAAACCGCCGAGAATGTAGGGGCCGGTGGGATCGAAAGCTCGTAAGTCAGTCAGGTAGACATTTGCCAGTTTCTCGAGACTTTGGAAAGCTTGAGGATCGCTTAAGAAGCGCAATGCAAAGACCGGCTGGTCCGGGCCGAGGTCGCGTGCCAGGTCGCGATAGCAGTCGATGTGTCCCGCCAAATCGTGGATCAGATAGATGGGAGACCGTGAGCCCCGCGATTGAATCGGTGTCACTCTGGGTCGTTCCGGTTCAGCCGCGAACATTGATCTGCGAAACCCGACAACTCGCATGGCTCTACTGTAATTGGAACCCAAGGTATGGGTCTGGTGCGCCGGTCATCGTTCGCTCCGCTTAGGAGGACAAGTTGTCATTGGGGTTTTGCGTCGGGTTCTAGTTGCCGGCGGCTTTTGTTTTTTTGGCGACGCGCGCGGAGGGGAAATAGCCGGTGCGGGTGCGGACTTCGAGCTTGCCCCTTCCGGCCTCTTGCGCGGTGACCTGGATGCGCCGGAATCCGAGGTCGCTGGAGGACTTGGTGGAGTGATAGCCGATGGTGTACTGGCTGCGCACGTCGCGCGCGACCTCGGCGGCGATCTCGTCAACCTGCTCCATCGAGCGCGGGAAAAAGGCGATGCCTCCGGTCTCGCCGGAGAGCATCTCGAGGGCCCGCCGCGCATGGCGAACCTCGGAGTGGGTCATTTCGTCGCCGAAGAGGAGGCCGATGGAATAGATGACCGGACCGGAGAGCTGCTGGACACGGCGGATGGTCTGCTCAAGCGAAAGCGTGGAGGCATTGTCTTCGCCGTCGGTGATGATGACGAGCACCTGCTTGGGCCGTTTGCCGTCGGCGACAAGCTTGTCAGCCGAGGCTACGACGGCGTCATAGAGCGCGGTGCCTCCGCGGGACTCGATGTGGGAGAGGCCTTCGCGGAGTTTGCCCACGTCGCTGGTGAACTCCTGGTCAATGAAAGCCTCGTCGGAGAAATTGACTACGAAGGCTTCGTCCTGGGGATTCGAGGCTTCGATGAGGTCGAGTGCGCTCTTGTTGACGGCGGGGCGTTTTTTTGACATGGAGCCGGAGTTATCGACAACCAGAGCGATCGATACGGGAAGATCGGTGTGCTGGAAGCTGATGATGTTCTGTTTGACGCCGTCTTCGAAGACCTGAAAGTTATCGCGTTTCAGGTCCTGCACGATGTGGGGGCCTTCGAGGACGGTGGCGTTGAGGACGACTTCTTCGACGTCGGTGCGGAGGATGTAGCCCTCGCCCTCTTTGTGGAGGGGGGCGGCGGATGGATTGGCGGGCGGCTCGGCATCGGGCGAGCGCACAGGATCGCGATCCTCAGTGAGAGGAGGGGGCTGCGCCGGCTTGGCAGGCGGTTGTTGGGCCCCGAGCGGCAGAGTCGTCAAAATAAGAAAAAGTGCGAAGGAAGCATTATTGCAAAGGCGCATAGTAGCCGGTTCGAGCATGGACGGTGAGCTGAGGCAATCCCGGAGGAGGATTCAGCTTCACCTTCACTTTACGCCACTTGCCATCCCGGTTCAGGTCCTTGGGCGTATAGCCGATGACATATTGGTTACGCAGCTCGGTGGAAATTTTTTCGGCAATATCGCCCATTTCAGAGAGGTCGTCGACGCGGTAGAGGCGGCCGCCGGTCTCCTCGGAGAGTTCGTTGAGCAGTTGGGGGCCGGTGCGCTCCTCGGGCGTGGCCGCGTAGGGATCGAAGATGCCGACGGAGTAGATCTCGACATCGGACTCCTTGACCTGGGAGCGCACCTCGCCCTCGGTGTAGCGGGAACGATTGTCGCCCCCGTCAGAGACTACGAGCAGCGCCTTGCGCTCGTGCCGTGCCTCTTTCATCTTTTCGACGCCGTAGTAGATGGCATCGAGCAGGGCGGTGCGATGGCCGCTGCGCACGGTGGCGAGACGCGCCTCGATGTCTTCGACCGAGCTGGTGAAGTCTTCAATGAGCTCGGGCCGGTCGTTGAAGCCGATGACGAAGAACTCGTCTTCTGGGTTGGCGGTCTTGATGAACTGGAGGATGGAGTCGCGGGCGCGAATGAGCTTGGAGGTCATGGAGCCGGAGAGATCGAAGACGATGCCGATCGATACCGGCGCATCTTCGCTGGCAAAGCTCGCGATCTTCTGCTCGCCGTTGTTTTCGTAGACCTGGAAATCTTCCTTCTCAAGGCCGGTGACGAGGCGATTCATGGGGTCGGTAATCGTGACCGGAACCAGCACCATATCGACATTGATGCGAATCAAGGCGCCGGGGCGCGCCTTGGCGGCGGCGGGCCCAGTGAGGGGCGCCGCCTGGGCCCCTGCCGGCGCGCCGGTAGCGGGCGTCGCCGACGCGGGCGGGTTCACGTGCACTTTGTTGAGTGGATCGTCCTGGGCGCGGGCAAAGATCGCGACAAAGGCGACGGTGATGCACCATGCAGCCAAGCGAACGACATCGCGATTGCGGCACCAGCTTCTCAAGTCTACGCGCCGATTAGGTTCCGTTCTCATTCAAGACACCAGAGATTGAAGGCGATCTTAGCACGGTTGATCGAGAGGTGGCGTCATCGCCTTGTCATCGATTTGTCAACAGTCACTCCTCTTTTAAGACTGGGGAAAGCCTAAGAAGTCACTGAGATACAATCAATTTTGTGCGCCGCCCTTGCGCTGCCGATTCCGCAAAGAGGGAACACAGGACGCAAATCCAACGGTATCAGTGGAGAGTAAGACCCTCTTATGGCCAGCATTTATCCATTTCGCGCCTGGCGTTACAACCCCTCTGCAGTGAAGCTGGACGATGTGGTGACGCAACCCTACGACAAGATTTCCCCAGCCATGCAGCAGGCCTACTACCAGCGCAGCCCGTACAACCTGGTGCGGATTATTCTTGGGCTGCCCGAGCTTTTCGATGCGGAACGAGGCGAAAGCGTATATACGCGTGCGGCGCGCGATTTCCGCGCCTGGCGCGCTGAGGGTGTGCTGGCGCAGGAGAAGGATCCGTGCATCTTTGCCTATGCGCAGCGGTTCAAGGTTCCCGGTTCGGGCGAGGTGAAGGAACGCCGTGGATTTATCGCCCTGGGCAAGGTACATGACTACTCCGAACAGATTGTATTCCGCCATGAATACACACTCTCGAAGCCCAAGAGCGACCGGCTCAATCTGCTGAAGGCGACGCGGGCCCACTTTGGCCAGATCTTCATGTTGTATTCCGACCCGGCGGGCAGCGTGGAGAGGATTCTCTACGACAACAGCGGCATGCCCGATGCCGAGGTGACGGACGAATACGGCGTTCTGCATCGGCTGTGGCGGGTCAGCGATCCGGCGGCGATCCGGCTGCTGACCACGGCGATGGCCGACAAGAAACTGATTATCGCCGACGGACACCATCGCTACGAGACCGCGCTAAACTACGCCAAGGAACACGCCCCCGAGGCCCAGGGTCACTCGGAGCACCGCACGAATCAACTGCCGCATCCGGCGTTTCCCGAAGCAGCGGCAATGATGACGTTTGTGAACATGGATACGGAAGGGCTGTTGATTTTGCCGACGCATCGGGTGGTGCACAGCCTGGCTGGCTTCGATCCGCAGGCGTTTGTGCGCGCGGCCGGGGAGTATTTTGCGGTAGAAGCATTGCCTGCCGCGGAATCTGCAAGCCTGATCGGAACCTTAAGGGCGCAAAAGGGGACCTGCTTCGTGGCGGTTACGCGTGCGGGGGCGTTCCTGCTGCGTTCGAAACCGGAAAAAGCAGCCGATGCGCTGGCGGGACTGCCGGAGCATGAGCGCGACCTGGACCTGAGCCATCTGCACACGATTGTGCTGGACAAATTGCTGGGACTGGACGCCGAGAAGGTCCGTGAGCAGACGAACCTTCGCTATCTGCGCGATGCGGCGGAGGCGGTGGAGCAAGTGGGGCGCGGCGAAGCTGACATCGCTTTCCTCACCAATCCGGTGACGATGGAGCAGTTGCGCGAGGTGGCCTTTGCCGGGTCGGTGATGCCGCAGAAATCGACGGATTTTTATCCCAAGCTGCTGAGTGGCCTTACGATCTATGCCTTGGAGTAGGGTGGTGGCTGGGCGCTGCGTAGCGCGGGGCCTCGCGGTTGTGGCCGTCGTCGTTGCCGCCGCGTCCCCCCTCTGGCCACAGATTCCGTCCGTCCCGCCTGCGCGTTTTGTGGTGGTGCTCGATGCTGCGCATGGGGGGGATGATAGCGGCGGGCGCCTGGCCAGCGGACAGATGGAAAAGGCCGTCACGCTGTCGCTCAGTGTGCGGCTGCGATCGCTTCTGGGCGCGCGCGGGATCACGGTGGTGACGACGCGCGAAGCGGACCTGACGGTGGACGCCAATCGGCGTGCGGAAATCGCCAACCATGCCAAGGCGGATGCGTGCCTGAGCTTGCATGCGACGGAGTCGGGCGCAGGGGTTCACCTGTTTACGTCGTCGCTGCTGCCGGCTCAACCTACCCGCTTTGCGGCTTGGAAAACCGCGCAGGCCGGATCGGTGAATCGAAGTCTGGCGCTGGCGGGAGCACTGAATTCGGCGCTGTTGCATGCGAGCTTCAATGTAACCATCAGCCGCACTGCGCTGGTGGCAATCGACAGCATGACCTGCCCGGCTCTGGCCGTAGAGGTTGCGCCCGTGCGCGGGCCGGATGGAACGGTTACGGCCGAACCCGATGATCCGAACTACGAAGCGAGCGTGGCCAATGCGCTGGCGACTGCGCTGCTGGAGTGGCGCATGGAGGCCCACCAGCCGTGATTCCGCGCTACCAGAAGATCCTGTTCACGATCCTGCTGGTCGCCGCACTGGTGATGGGCGGCGTGCTGTGGCATTTGCGGCAACGCGCACACCAGCGCCTGCTGGCGGGGGAAGACTCGGCGCCGACCAAGGCGCCTGAAGTGGCTCCGAACGAGCAGGCGACCTTGCTGGTGGCGAATGATGCGGATGGATCGCTGATTGTGCAGGCACGTTCACTGCCCCTGCCTGGCGATGCAAGCGCGCGCGCACGGGTGTTGCTGGGCAAACTGCTTGACCTTTATGCGGCACCGGGAGCTGCGCATCCGGTGGCAGGCGGCGCCGCCGGTGTCGCGCAGGTTTTCCTGATGCCCGCGCCGGACGCGAAAAAAATGCAGGAGCCAGGCGCGGAACTGGCGGTGGTGAACCTGACCAGCAATTTTGCCGCGAGCCATCCTTCGGGACTTGAGACGGAGACGCTGACCGTGCTCTCGATCTGCGGGACACTGCGCGCGAATCTGCCGCAAGTGACGGAGGTGCGCTTCCTGGTGGATGGGCAGGAGAGGCCGAATCTCGCGGGCCATGCGGACCTGACGCGGACCTATCTGACGGCCGATGCCGTACCGACGGGAGGAAGCGCGCAATGAGCAGCGGAGGAATGAGCGCCCGTGCGGCGCCGGCAATTGGAGTTTTCGATTCAGGGTTCGGCGGCCTGACGGTCCTGCGCGCACTGGTGGATCGACTGCCGGGCGCGCGCTTCTCGTTTATCGGCGACACGGCACGGCTGCCGTATGGATCGAAGTCGCGGCGCACCATCGCGCGGTATGCCGTGGAAAGCGCGCGCTTCCTGGTGAGCGAACAAGGCGCGGAGTTTTTGGTGATTGCCTGCAACACAGCCAGTGCGCTGGCCCTGGATGCGATTCAGGACGCGGTTTCGGTGCCCGTGCTGGGTGTGATTGAGCCGGGTGCTGCCGCGGCGCGCGCGGCCTCAAGCAACAGGGATGTGCTGGTGATTGCGACCGACGCGACGGTGCAGAGTCACGCCTACGCGACCGCGTGCGCTGCACAGGGCTTGCGCGCTGTGGAGAAGGCGTGCCCGCTGCTGGTGCCTTTGGTGGAAGAAGGCTGGACCGATCATCCGGTCACCGATCAGGTGTTTCGCATTTATCTTGCGGAACTGATGAAGGATTGCGCAGGGCTTGGGCATGCGCCGGATGCGCTGGTGCTGGGATGCACGCACTATCCGCTGCTGCGCCCGCTGATCGAGCGCGCGGTGCCAGCGGGGATGAAAGTCATCGACTCTGCGGAGTCGACGGCGGAGGCGGCGGTGCGCTTGATCGATGGCGGGGACGAAAAGGCGCACGAAGATGCGGATGCGACGGCGAGCGATTCAACGACGACGCAGATCGCGTGCTTCGCGACGGATTCCGTGGAGAAGTTTGAGCGGCTCGGGTCGCGCTTCCTGGGCAGGCCCGTGGGCCAGGTTGAGTTAGTCGATCTTGGCGGCTGACGCCAACGATGCGGCTGATATTCTAAGGAGCGGCTGGCCAGCGCAGGCTGTTGCATTTGGCGCGAACCATGGAGGAAGACGCAGGCATGATTGATCTGTCGGGAAAAACGGCTGTAGTCTTCGGGCTGGCCAACAAGCGTTCCATCGCCTGGGGCATTGCCCAGAAGCTGCACGCAGCCGGAGCCCGGCTGGCGATCTGCTACCAGAACGAGCGGATGAAGCTCGAGGCCGGAGACCTGATCAAGGAACTGCCCGGCTCGGTAGGGTTCCAGTGCGACGTCTCAGTCGACGCGGAGATTGACGCGCTTTTTGCGACCCTGAAGGCACGATTCGGCAAGCTCGACATTCTTGTGCACGCAGTGGCATTCGCGCCTCCAGCGGATTTGAGGGGGGAATTCATCAACACCAGCCGTGAGGGTTTTCGCACAGCGATGGACGTCAGCGTTTACTCGCTGATCGCCGTGAGCCGCGCCGCTGCGCCGCTGATGACCGAGGGCGGCAGCATCATGACGCTCACCTACTATGCCGCGGAGAAAGTGGTGCCGAACTACAACGTGATGGCGGTGGCCAAAGCGGGGCTCGAGTCGACGGTTCGGTACCTGGCATGGAATCTCGGCACCAAAAACATTCGGGTAAACGCGATCTCGGCGGGACCCATTAAGACGCTTGCCGCACGCGGCGTTGGCGACCTTAGCGAAATGATGAGGGCCCATGCGGAGCGCGCGCCGCTGCACCGCAACGTGGATCAACTCGAAGTGGGCGGGTTGGCGCTATTCCTCGGCAGCGATCTGTCGGCTGCGATCACCGGCGAGACGGTCTACGTGGATTGCGGCTACAACATCATGGGCTTCTGATCAGTTCCGCAATATACATCGACACTTCGAGGGTGTCTTTACTGCCACCCCGCGGCCCAGTGACCTGTCTCCCCGGCCCAGCTTAAGGAAAACGCCGCCCGAGCGCGTGCTTCCTGTCTGCACCGATGCCGAAACTGCTGTGGAACTTCGCCCAGATGCGCGCCGCCATGTGCTTTTGTCCTTCGGTTACGCGGGCGTTTCAACTTCGGCGCGTGGATGCTTTTGAAGTTCGTTGAACTTGGGAGCAAGCGGCGGATGGTGGCCTTGGGTGCGCTGTTACGGACTGGGCGTGGGTCTGCGATAGGGAGCGCGCTTGGGTGGACGGGGCGCGATGCCGATCGCGACCGGCTCTGCATCGGCGCCGGAGATTCCACTCGATTCAACACCGACGACCACCGGCCGCGCAGTTCCCGCTTGGCTCTGGGAACCGCTGGAGGCGACGCGGAGGACCACGGGCTGAGCGGCTTGATGGTTTGTGACGGCGACTCCAAGCACGACCGGCTCCGACGTGCTGGAAGCCACACCAATGACGACGGGGAAGGCGCGCCGCGCGGGCGCGAAGACGTCGAATGCATCGGCTCCATTGAAGACACGGGTTTCGCGGCGCGTGCCATTGAAGATTTCGGCGGTCGCTGCGGCAGCGGGAGCCGGCTTCTTTTTGCGATTGCTGCGCCTGGCGGCGACCCGACGAAGGTCGGGTTGATTGGGCTGCGCATCCAGGAGCACGGTGCGCTGGGCTTCGCCGTTGATGACTTCAACGCGGGTGCCGGGTGTTGCGGTGCGGGAACGTCGCCGGAAGGTGGAAGACGGCGTCGGGCTATTGAAACTCCGGATCACGCGCGAAGTGCCATTGATGACTTCGACGGTGGAGGGTGCAGCCTCGGTGGCTTGAGTCGCGGTGCGGGCTCGCGGAACGGCATCCTGCGCAGTCGCGCCCTCTGCCGGTAGCGCGAGCATCAGGCACGACGCGGCGCAGACAGCCATGCATGAAGCGGTCCGCAAAAAGGACATGAAGGGGCACCCCGTGCGCCAAAGTATACGCAGAGCCGGATGGGGCGTCTAGGAAACGAAAGTGTGGGTGACCCTGCAGTCGGCGAAATGAACGACTTAGGATGACAAATCTGGAGGGCTGAGACGGGTTGAGGAGGGGATTCTTAATCTTTCAGCGTGACGGTGATTTTGCGCGCGTCGCCGCCGGCGGAGGTGATAAGGATTTCGCCAGTCGATTTTTTGCGGATGCTCTTGAATTTGTCACCCCACTCGATCAACACCAGAGCATCGGGGGTGAGCAACTCATCGAGGCCAAGGGTTTCGAGTTGGCGCTCCCCTTCGAGGCGATAGACATCGATGTGAAAGAGCTTAACCGGCTTGCCGTGCAGCGTGCCGTCGTACTCATGCAGCAGAGTGAAGGTCGGGCTAGTGACTTCATCGGGTTCGGCGGCGTCGAGTGCCTGGGCGATGCCTTTGACCAAAGTAGTTTTTCCGGTGCCGAGATCGCCGCGCAGAAGCAGAAGCTGGGGCGGCTTGAGCAAGCGGACGAGCTTGCGTCCGACGTCGATGGTGTCTGCGCCGCTTTGGGTCGTGAACTCGTGCTTCTTGCCTTCGGCAGTGGGTGCGGCGTTGGTCATCCTCGATCCTCGCGGGGGCCGCTGGACACAGTGCCCTGCAACCAAACATAACCGTTGGGGCGGCGGGAACGAAAGCGAAAAGCCCGAGAAAATTCGCGGAGCGAGTCGGTGGGGAGGAAGGTGTGTTCGTCGGCCGCGCGCGCGGCCAGATCGGCAGCGACTCCGTGGAGGTAGACCGCGGCATCGACGGCACGCGCGGCATCGCTGGGATACTGTGCCAGAAGGCCGGCGATGAGCCCGGTGAGCATGTCGCCGCTGCCTCCTTTGGCCATGGCCGGGTTTCCGCTGGTGTTGACCGCGACGCGGCCATCGGGATGCGCGATGAGGGTGCGTGCGCCTTTCAGCACCAGAGTGACGCCGTGCTGTTGCGCGAAGCCGCGCGCGGATACGAGGCGATTGGCCTGAATGCCCTCAACGCTCGCGCCAACAAGTCGCGCCATTTCGCCTGGATGCGGGGTAAGCACAAACGTCCGACCGGCTTTCCCGAGTTTCGCGAGTCTGGCGAGCAAGTGAGGATTGGCTGCGAGAACATTGAGGGCATCGGCGTCGATGACTGCTGGGATTTCGGATTCGAAGACCAGCGCGTTGAGAAGCTTGACGGTTCCCGGGCCCTGCCCCAGGCCCGGTCCGACGGCGAGCACGGTGATGCCCTTGGTGAGGGCTGCGCAGAGCTCCGGCGTAATTCCCTTTGCTGCGATTTCTCCGGCGCCACCGGCCGACAGCGGACTGGTCATTAATTCCGGCGTGATCTGCGCGACGGAAGCGAGGATGGGAGCGGGCACGGCGGCGGTGACCAGGCCCGCGCCGGCACGCAGGGCGGTGAGGGAGGTCATGGCCGGTGCGCCGGATTTGCCGACCGATCCGCCGATGACGAGCACATGACCGAAGCGGCCCTTGTTCGAATCTGCGGGACGAGGGGTTTGGGTGAGAGCATGGGCACTGCCGGCCCACGTTAAGTTAAGTTCGGAGACAATCGCCGCGTCGGGCGAACCGATCGGCGCGACGACGATGGGCTGATCGCCGTGACGCGTGAGTTGCCCGAAGACGTGCACGGGTTTGGGTGCTGTGAAGGTGATGACCGCGTCAGCCGGAAAGACGTGACCCTGTGTCGAGCCGGGAAAAAAGTCGGCGGGCCAGCCGGAAGGCAGATCGATGGCGAGCACGGGCGCAGGACAAGTTTTGATCCACTCAAGCGCGGCAAGGGGCAAACCCTTGAGAGGCGGCACAAAGCCGGTGCCGACAATTGCATCGACGATGAGGTCGGTTTGCAAGGCAGTGTTGTATTGGGCGAGTTCATGCGCTTCGCGGACGACGTGGATCATGCCATGCGCGGGACTGGCGAGCTCGCGCCACGCGGCTGCGGCGTCACCGGCCATGCCGTCGGGCGAACCGAGAAGGACGGTGGTCACTTTGAGTCCGGCGGTGGCGAGCATGCGGGCGGTCATCATGCCGTCGCCGCCATTGTTGCCGCGGCCGCAGAGCACGGTGACCCGCTGCGCACTGGGAAACTGTTCGCGCGCGAAGGCCGACACGGCTGCCGAGGCCGCCCGCATCAGTTTGAGGGACGGCACACCGAATCGCTCCGTGGTCGCGCGATCGCAAGCCTGCATCTCCGAAGCCGAGAGAACACGCATAGCATCTATCGTATAGCGGCTATGGGCGCAACGGAGTGAATCATGACGGAGAAGAAGAGCACTGTCGAGACAAGGGCTACGTTCGATCTGCAAGCGCTGGCTGCGAAGTTTCCGCCATCCGCCGAGACAATGCTGTTGGACATGCGCCTGACCGATGAACCTGCGGCGAGTTCACGGCTCTTTCGCATCTACAAGCCGGCGCCCGCGCACTATCACAAGACATGCGATGAGTACCTGCAAGTGATTGCCGGACGGGGGAAGTTTGTTGTGGAAGGGAGCGAACCGGTAGAACTGGGGCCGGGGCAGCTGCTCTTTTTCCGACGCAACACGGTTCATGCGATTCCGGAGATCGTAGAAGAACCCCTGGTCGTATTCAGCGTCGATACGCCGCGGCGTGATCCGTCGGACGTAACGTTTGTCGATCCACAGTACGGAACCGCGAAAGATTTCATTCGAACAATTCCGGCGTACTGACTCACCGCCCCATGGCTGTTTGCACCAGCAGCCAGCCGTTGAGGCCGGCGATGAGGACGGCGGTGCTCCAGGCCAGAGCCTGCAGCCAGGGCGCATTGACGAATGCGCCCATCTTTTTGCGATCCCCGGTGAAAAGCACGAGAGGCACGACGGCGAAGCTGAGCTGCAAAGAGAGGATGACCTGGCTGAGGATCAGCAGCTTCTCAGTTCCCTGCTCCCCGTTGATGGCCACAACCAGGATGGTCGGGATGATGGCGAGGCCGCGGGTGATGAGGCGGCGCAGCCAGGGCGAGACCTTGAGGTGAATGAAGCCCTCCATGACGACCTGGCCGGCAAGCGTGCCGGTGATGGAGGAGTTTTGGCCGGACGCGAGCAGAGCGACGGCGAAGAGGGTGCTGGCGCCGACCGCGCCCACGAGCGGGCTGAGCAGCTTGTAGGCGTCTTCGATGGCGGCGACTTCAAAGTGACCGCTGCGATGAAAGACGGCGGCGGCAACGATGAGGATTGCGGCATTGACGAAGAGGGCGAGGGTGAGGGCGAGGGCTGAATCGACATTGGCGAAATGGATGGCCTCGCGCTTCCCTGCCTCGGTGCGCTGGTAGCGGCGGCTTTGCACGATGGAGGAGTGGAGGTAGAGATTGTGGGGCATGACGGTAGCGCCGAGGATGCCGATGGCGATGTAGAGCATCGCGGGATTGGTGACGATGGAGGGCGACGGGATGAGCAGGCCGCGCAGGGCGAGGAGATGGTCAGGCCGCGAGAGGAAGACCTGCACGCCGAACAGGGCGAGGATGGTGCCGATGAGGACGATGACGAGGGCTTCCACATAGCGGAATCCCCAACGCTGCAGGAGCAGGATGAGGAGAACGTCGAGACCGGTGATGAGGACGCCATAGAAGAGTGGAATGTGAAAGAGGAGCTGGAGTGCGATGGCGGAGCCGATGACTTCAGCCAGATCGCAGGCGGCAATAGCTATCTCGGCGAGCACCCACAGGGCATAGCTGACGCGGCGCCCGTAGGTTTCGTGGCACAGCTGCGCGAGGTCGCGTTCTGTGGCCACGCCGAGCTTGAGAGCGAGGCTCTGGAGCAGTATCGCCATCAGGTTGGAGAGCATGATGACGAAGAGGAGGGTGTAGCCAAAGCGTGAGCCGCCGGCGATGTCGGTGGCCCAGTTGCCGGGGTCCATGTAGCCGACGGAGATTAGGAAGCCGGGACCGAGGAAGCCGAGCAGCCTGCGCCAGTAGTGAGGCGAGCGCGAGACGCTGACACTCGCGTGGACCTCGGGAAGCGAGGGTGCGGCGAGGGGCGCGAGTGTTGTGTTCTCGATTGCCATCGGGGACATGGGGAACGACGGGGATCGTGCCTCAACCTCAGTATGGCATAGAGGATATTAATTATGGTTAATATTTTATCTTATTTTCAATTTACGAAGACTCGGGACGGAGCCAGACGGCCTCGGCGGCGGGGCGACCGAGAATCGATGGCCCTCCAGGTAATTCAATCGACACGGTTTGATCATAATTCTGCTTGACAACCTGGAGGCTCTGGCTGGGACCGATCCCCATGCGATGGAGGAAGAGGAGCAGTTTGGGATCGCGTTCGTGGAGGCTGATGACTGTGTAGCGCTTGCCCTCGAGCGCTTCAGAGAGGGGCAGCTCGCCGCGCTTCTTGCGCTGCGCGGGGCTTTCGGGAAGCACGGCGTTCCCATGAGGGCAGGCGCCGCCCTCGCCGAGTTTTTCTCGCAGCTTGGCTTCAAAGGCCGGAGAGACCGCGTGTTCCAGACGCTCCGCCTCCTCGTGGATCTCATACCACTCCATGCCGAAGACTTCGCTCAGCATGCGCTCGATGAGATGGTGTCGGAGGGCGGTGCGAAAGGCAGTTTCGCGGCCCGCCTGGGTCAGACGCACAATGCCATCGGCACCCACCTGGACGAGTCCGTCGCGTTTGAGACGTTTGAGAGCCATGGTGACCGCGGGAGCCGAGACCTCGAGCCAGTGCGCGAGCGTGGCGGGAATCACCTGCCGGCCTTCGGCCTCGGCTTCGAGAATGGCCTTCAGATAATTCTCTTTAGAAACGTGCAGTGCGTCTTTCATGATTTGTCCCGGGCGGTCTTCTTTCAAGTCTAATCGCTCAAGGGATTCCGAGGATGAGCCCGCTTTGCCCTTGCCGGCGCTCTTCTGGGCGCAGCCGCGTCGATCCTGCTGCGGAAGGTGATGGCGGCTCTACGGATTGACCGCGACGGACCCTTTCGTTTTGACGGTCGTCGCATTGGGGATGGTGGCAGTGGTTTTGATGGCGAGCTATTTGCCGGGCGCCGAGCGGCGAGCGTAAACCCGATGACTCGATGCGAGTAGCGGTTGTCACCTGGGAGGGGTTACCGGGAGCCGTCAGGAGCACACCGCGGCGCGGAGGAGATCCGTGATTCTGGTCACCTTCGGTGCAAACTCGTTCAAAAGAGGGAGGTTTGAGGCCGATGTCCCGCTCGGGAGAGGGAGTTGGAAGGTTTTCAACGGGCACCCGGGAGGGACTACAACTTTTGTGCTATGACGTCCACCTTTGTGTCATCCTACGATCGGTGAGTACACATATGAAGATCGACATGAATCAACAAGCTTATAGCGCAGCCCTTAACGAGGCCTCGACGGAACTTGAACAAATCTCGACGGAGATCGAGGAACTGACCTTGCGTCGCGTGCGGATTGAAAAGGCGGTGGCGGTGCTGAAGGGGCAGATCGATTTCCAGCGTCCCGCTTCCGGGCCCATTGTTGTTTGGAAGAGGGCTTTGAAACCGGGCCTGAAGGTAGAAACACGTCTCCGCATCAAGGACGAGGCGGGTTCGTAACGGCCCAACATTGAATTGGAATTGAGAGCAGGTTGCCGCCGAGCGCGGCAACCTGTTTGTTATTTGACGCGGACTTTCGGCTCAACCGATAAGCCGGGCCGCAGCTGGTGGTGCGGATCTTCATTGGCGAGGTCGGTGAAGTCGATGCGGACGGGGACGCGCTGCACGACCTTCACGTAGTTGCCGGTGGCGTTTTCGGGCGGGAAGAGCGAAAGAACCGAGCCAGTGGCTCCGCCGATCTGGGTCAGGCGTCCCTTGTAGTCCCTGCCGGTGGCGTCGACGCGAACCTCGACGGCCTGGTCGGGCTGCATGTGGCGGAGCTGGGTCTCCTTGAAGTTTGCCGTGATCCAGATGTCCTCGAGGGAGACCAGCGTAAGCAAGTTCTGCCCCACGGAGACGTTCTGGTTGATTTCGACGCTCTTGCGGGTGATGATGCCCGCGGCGGGCGCAACGATCTTGGTGTAGCTGAGATTGAGGCGAGCCTGATCCAGCTGGGCCTGCGCCTGTTTCACCTGGGCCTGTGCCTGGCGCGCGCGCGCATTCTGCGCTTCGACCTGCTGGGGACCTGTCTGTGCGTACTTGAATAACGCCTGGGCCTGGGTTTCGCGGTCGCGCGTCACGCGCACGCCTTCGGCAGCCGCCTGCTGACTGGCCTTGGCGTCGGCGAGCGAGGCCTTGGCTGCATCGGCGGCAGCGACAGCGGCGTCGAATTGCTGCTTGCTGATCACGTCTTTCTGCACCAGCGGGGTATAGCGGGCCAGGTCAGACTGAGCTTTCGTATTGTTCGCTTCAGCCTGCGCAACGCGCGCCTGCGCGGCCACCAGCTGCTGCTGCGCCTGATCGATGGAGGCGCGGGCGCCGCTCACGTCCGACTCCGCCGAACGCAGATTGCTGCCCGTGTTGATGGTGGTGATGGGCACGTTTACCTGAGCAGCGACGGCCGCCGCCTGGGCACTGGCGAGGGCCGCTTCGGCGTTTTCTACCGCGACCTGATAATCCCTCGGGTCGAGTTCGGCGATCTCGTCGCCGGCTTTGACTACCTGGTTCTCTTCCACATCCACACGAGCCACCTGGCCGCCGATACGCGAACTGATCTGAATGAGGTGCCCGTTGATCTGCGCATCGTCGGTGTCTTCACTGAATGTGGAGCGCCACCAGAGACCGAGGCCCACGAGGACCAAGAGAACGACCACAATGATGACAATGCCTCGGCGCCGCGACTGGGGCCGCGCCGTTTCAGTGCTTTCGTCGGTTTCGCGTTCGCGCCGGACCGCCGTCGAGGTTGATTCCGCCACGTCTACCTTCCTCCCAATGCAAAACCGATGAGGCAATGCTCAAAAAACGGAAACCGTCCGACGAGCGCCGAACCGCGCACCCTCTCAATAGATCGGAGCCTCACTGGTTTTGCTGCAAATACTTCCTGAAGTTCTGTGCGGCGCCCAGGGCACGCGCCAGGCTGAGCTTGGCGATATTGTGCCGGTAAAGGCTGGCTACATACTGATCGTTGGCCTGAGCGACCGACTGCTCCGCCTGGCTCACTGCGAGATTGTCGCTGACGCCGTTGGCATAGCGCTGCTGCGCTTCGCTCAGTGCTTCGTTGGCGAGGTCTACGCTCGACCGGGAGACTTCAACCTGCTTCTGCGCGGACGCGATGTCGAGCAGTGCATCGCGGACATCGGCGTCGACCTGCGCGTTGAGGTCGCTGAGTTGTGCGCGCTGGGTGTCGAGCTGCGACTGCGAAATCTGCGCCTCGCCGCGGAGAGCGAATTCCTTGAAAAGTGGCGCCGAGAGAGTGGCCTGGGCGTCGCCGGTTCCATGCGAGTGACGAACATTCACGCCGATGTCGCCGTAGTCGGCGGCCAGGGCCAGTTTGGGCAAACGGTCCGCGGTCGAAGCCTTGCGTTGCTGTTCAGCTGCCTTGGTCTGCTCGATCATCGCGGCCAGGTCTTTGCGATTGGCACGCGCATCATGAATGGCAGCGTCGACGTCGATCTGATCGAATGCCTCGTAGGGCGCGGTGTCGGTCAGGTTGAACTTCTGTTCCAGGGGCAGGCCAATGGTGCGGGCCAAGGCCAGCTTATCTTTCTCAAGCTGGTTGCGGGCCACGATCAACTGCTGTTCGAGCGATTGATAGTCAACCCTGGCGCGCAATTCGTCGAGCAAGGGAGCCGTCCCGGCCTGGTGATTGGCCACCGCCTGGTCGAGGGAAATCCTGGACGTGGCAACCTGTGCTTCGACGCTGCTGACGCGGGTCTGGTCGGCCAGCACCAAGAGGTACGCGTTGCCGACAGTCAAAATGACGAGATCGCGGGCGTCCTGGGCGGAGAGTTGCGCGGCTGCAAAGTTGTGCCGCGCCGCGAGGTAGTTGCGCAGCGAGGTCACGTCGACAAGAGACCAATTGAGCGAAACGCGCAGGTCGGTATATCCGAAGGGCCCGATGATGGTGGGAACGCCCGGAAGGCGGAGGCCCTCGGCTGCGAGATCGACCTGCATGACGCTTTCCTGCGCTTTGAAGTCGACCTCAGGAAGCAGCGCCTGCAGATCACTCAGGCGCTGCCCGCGGGCGCCGGATGCCTGGGTTCCGCTCAAAATGGCGCCGAGATTGTTTTTGAGCCCGCGCTGCATTGCGTCGTCGAGGGAGAGATCGATGGGTTGCGCGGAAACTTGGCCGACAGTCACGCTGCCCTGAAAGCTCTGCGCGGTGGGGCCGGAGGACTGTCCCAAGGCCTGCGAAGGCAGGGCTTGCGCGTGGGCGTAGCTCACGGCGCCCGCGGCAAGGCAGAACGCCAGCGGTGCATAAATACAAAAACGCCTCGAATTGTTTCGAGAGTAGTGTGCAGGCATCAACAGAATCTTCTTCGCATCACCGCAGAGGTATTTCTGCCGGAAAGTGTTTGCAATTCAATGGATGCCGAAACCCAGCATCGCGCTTCTGAATTGTAGTGTATCGAAGAAAAGGCGCTCTACAGGCGGTGGCCGTCACAGGGAAACACAGGGTTTGTCATGGCGGAACAAAGGCTTTGAGGAACTGGGCTGGGAAGGGTGGAAGGCCCAGTCAAGCCGCGTTGCGTCGTCTAGCGTGCGGTGGAAGCGTGGAGAAGCTGGGAAGCCAGAGAACAGAGGGCCTGGCGAAAAATTTCCCGCACGGCTTCAGGCTGCCATCCGGCCGCCTGCGCTCCGGCGTGGGCAGCGAGCAATGCGGCAACTTCGGAGGTGGAAACACCCGCGACGGCGCGCAGCACGAAGACGACTCGCGATGCGATGGGCAGACCTGCCAGCCAGTTCCGGACGCGGCCCCGGTCGGGCCCTGCCAGCATTCGAGACAGTTCCTCGCCTGAAACACCGGCAGCGTCCTCCTGGATACATCCTTGCGACGGCTCGAGATGTTCGGGAGTTGCCAATCCCTCTGGGTCACTCAGCCCGATGGACTCGACTGCTGCTTTGGCGAGGGCAAGACGGCTGCTTTTGCGCGCCTGCACGGGATCGTCGCACGCAGAGATGTCGGCGGTGGCCACGGCCATTTCAACCAGGCGTACGCTTTCTTCGCCTTCCCCCACGAGCATTGACGCCAGGCTGTACAAGCCGGCCGCGATCCGGTCAAACATCTCGTCCATGCCGGCGAAAGCCTCGTTCACAGTTGCTTCGTCTTTGGGATGGCCATCGAGCAGACCACGAACCTTTCCGGCAAAGGCGGGAGCGGCACAGGGGACGGGCTGCGGCGGGACAAGGCTGTCGGTGGGGAAAGCTGTCTCCTGCGTCATGGAAGGCTCCTCTCAGTCTGGGGGGGTAGGATCCCGGGGGTTAGAATCGAGCAGACCTGCTCACCTACTATCCTCAACCCGGCGGGGGAGGGCGGTCAACACGATGAGACCGGGACGATGAGAACGGGCGCCGGTTCAAGGGAAGGTTTTCGCACGGGCTTAACATCGCGGGCCGGGCGCATCGGTTATCAATGACAGAACAGAAACTTCTCTCGAGTCTTTGATGCACAGGCCCGGGATGCCGAACCGGTAGAAACGCGATAGACTTCTGCTCACGCACTGGACGATCCGGATGGCCCGCACAGCACCGAAACAAAAGACGTTTAACGGCCGGGACTTTTCCTGGATGCAGTTCAATCGGCGCGTGCTTGAGGAAGCCGAGGACGCAGCGAATCCCGTGCTGGAACGGGTGAAGTTTCTGGCGATCACCGGGTCGAATCTCGACGAATACGTTGAGATCCGGCAAGCGGGATTAATGCAGCGCATCGAAGACGGCTATCGGGAACCGGGCTTCGATGGCCTTCGCCCCGAGGAATCGCTTGCCAGTTTGACCTCTGAGATCCACCGCTTCGTGGAAGCGCAGTATCGCTGCTGGAACGATCACCTGCTCCCGGAACTGCGGAAGCAAGGCATCAGGCTGCTGGAGTGGGAAGAGCTGAGCGAAGATTCCCAGGCCTTCGCGCAAGGATATTTCCAGCGCGAGGTCGATCCCCTTCTTACTCCGGTCGCGATCGATCCCGCGCATCCCTTTCCGCGGGTGCTGAACAAGGCGCTTTGTCTCGCCCTGTTGCTGCGCCGGAAACGGAAGAGCTCGGGTCCGCAGGTGCTCGGCGTGGTCACGGTCCCTCGCGCACTGCCTCGGTTCGTCCGCCTGCCGGCGGCCGACGGCGCTTATGACTACCTGCTGCTGCAGGACCTGATTGCCCAGAATCTCACCGCCATGTATCGGGGCTATGAGGTTCTGGCGCACACCGCCTTTCGTGTGACCCGCAATTCGAATCTCTATTTCGAAGAGGAAGAAGCGCGCTCCCTGCTGGAGACGATTCGCGTGGAGCTGCACAACCGGCGCAAAGGCGACGCGGTCCGCCTGGAGATTGAAACGGGGGCCGCTCCGGAGATCGCGGAGCGCCTGCGGGTGAATTTCGAACTTGATGAGGACCAGGTCTTTCGCGGGGACGGCCCGGTGAATCTTTCGCGCCTCATGTTCTTTTATGGCGACATCCAGCGGCCCGAGTTGAAGTTTCCGCCTTTCACCCCCAAGCCTCTGCATTTGAGCCGCAAGTCGACGAACATTTTCGACGAACTGCGCCATCACGATATCCTGCTGCACCATCCCTACGATTCGTACGATCCCGTGGTGGAGTTCATCCAGACGGGGGCGCAGGATGCGGCGGTGGTCTCGATGAAGCAGACGCTTTACCGGACGAGCGAAGACTCGCCGATGTTCCAGGCGCTGATTGAAGCGGCGGCGACCAAGGAAGCGACGCTGGTGGTGGAGTTGATGGCGCGCTTCGACGAAGCCTCGAACATTCGCTGGGCGCGCAGCATGGAAGACGCGGGGGTGCAGGTTTTCCACGGCGTGGTGGGATTGAAGACGCACTGCAAGCTGGCGATGCTGGTGCGCCGCGACGAGGACGGCGTAACGCGGCGTTATTGCCATCTGGGGACGGGCAACTATAACCCGGTGACCGCGCGCTTCTACACCGACCTGAGCCTGTTGACGTGCGATGCGCAGATCACCGAACGCGTGCACATGGTCTTCAACTACCTGACGGCCCACGCGGAGATCGATGATTACCGTCCGCTGCTCGTTGCTCCCCTCACGATGGCTGAAAGCTTTCTAGGGCTGATTCGCCGCGAGACCGAACACGCCCGGGCGGGGCGAGCGGCGCACATTGTCGCAAAGATGAATGCCCTGCTCGAGCCCAGCGTGATCGAGGCGCTTTACGCGGCATCGCAGGCGGGTGTGGAGATCGACCTGATCATCCGTGGACTCTCGATTCTGCGCCCCGGAGTGAAGGGGCTTTCGGATCGGATTCGTGTGCGTTCGGTCGTCGGCCGTTTTCTTGAGCACTCGCGGATCTTCCACTTCGCCAATGGCGGCGACGATGAAATTTACCTGGGTTCCGCAGACTGGATGCCGCGCAATCTTTTCGAACGCTGCGAAGTCGTCTTCCCGGTGTGGGACGCCGCTGTCAAAGCCCGCATTCACGATGAGATCCTGCCGGCATATCTGGCGGATACGGTCAAGGCCCGCATCCAGCAATCGGATGGGACGTACATTGGTGCCTCAAGCCTATCGAAGGACGCGCCCGTGTTCTCGAGCCAGGAGTTCCTGATGCGGCTGGCGGAAGACAAGGTCGATCTGGGCGCGATTCCAAAGGTCGACCTGGACTCGATTCCGACGAAGAAAAGCGGCAAATTGAGTGCGAAGGCGATTCAGAAGAAGGCGGACGCCGCGGATTAGCGCAAAGGTCGGGCACGGATTCTACAATGATTGTGGATGCCTTTCCCCCTGGCCCATCCAGCATCGGAACGTCCGTCTGTCGCAGCCTTAGCCCATCCAGCAGCCAGAGCCCGTGTGGATGCGCCGGCGCCGCTGCGTCTCTGGCACCTGCTGAGCCTCGACGCCCCAACAGTGGCCGTGGTGTGGTCGCTTGCGTTTGCGTGGGTATCCGGGATTCATCTTCCCGTCTGGGCCCCTGTGCTGCTCGCGTTGGGCACGTGGAGTGTGTATGTGGGCGATCGCCTGCTGGACGCGCACAAAGCCCTGCGTCGCGATCAACTGGAGTCGCTGCGTGATCGCCATTTCTTTCATTGGCGGAACCGTTGTTGGCTGCTGCCCTGTGCGGGCTTCGCTGCTTTGGCGGCGGCGGGAATCATCGTGACTCGCGTGCCCGCGAGCACGCGTCAGCAAGGTGCGGTTGTTGGATGCGCGGCCTTGGCGTATTTTTCCAGCGTGCATTTACCGCGCCTTCGTTTGCGGCCGTTGGCAGGCGTGTTCTCGAAGGAATGTGTGGTCGGGGTCTTATTCGCGGCGGGATGCGCTCTGCCAGCGGTTTCCAGATTCCCTGGAGCGAGCGGAGCTACTTCGGCTTTGACCTTCGCTGTGGTCTTCGGTTTCTTCGCCGCTCTTGCCTGGCTCAACTGCTACGCCATCGAGTGCTGGGAGTCCGCTCGCCAAATTCCGATTGCAGGGATGGCCGGCCTTCTCGGCAGTGCAGGGCTGCTCGCGTCCATCGCATTCGGCGCATGGCACCCGCGAGTTGCCGGGATGCTGCTGGCGGGCGCATTGAGCGCGTGGCTGCTGGGGTATCTCGATCACCGGCGCGACACGCTGACTCCGCTGACCCTGCGGGCAACGGCCGATCTTGTGCTGCTTACGCCGCTCGTCCTATTGATGCGATGAGGCGCGCGCCGAATTTCGACCACCTTGCGCGGCTCTACCGCTGGATGGAGCGGTTCACGTTTGGCAATGCGCTGTGGCATTGCCGTTGCGGGTTTCTGGGCCGGATGCACGACGCCAGGCATGCCCTACTGATCGGCGATGGCGATGGGCGGTTCGCGGCGCGCCTGCTCGCCGAGAATGGCGCGGTTCAGGTGGATGCTGTCGACGCCAGCCGTGCGATGCTGGCGGTGCTGCTGGAGAATGCCGGCCCTCATGCAGAGCGCGTCCTGACGCAGGTCGCGGATATTCGGACCTGGGAACCGTACCGAACCGACTATGACCTGGTGGTGACACACTTCTCGCTCGATTGCCTGACGACCGAGGAGATTGCCGCAACCGTCGCCCGCCTGCGACGATGCGTGACGCCGTCGGCCCGGTGGGCGGTGTCGGAATTTGCGGTGCCGGCGGGCTGGTTTGGAAAACTGGTTGCGGGTCCCCTCATCCTGGGGCTCTATGTGAGTTTTCGGGTTCTGACCGGTCTTCGGATGCTGCGCCTTCCGGACTACCGCAAGGCCCTTGCGAGCGCTGGATTCGTTGTGGACCGCGCCGAGAGCTCACTTTGCGGATTGCTGGTGAGCGAAGTATGGACGTTGCGGGACGGCGTCTGAGAGGCTGTATCCCGGCGTGAGCGGGGATGCCATTGCGGGCGCGTAACCGGAATTTTGCGACAGAAACCAGGTTAGGGGCGGATCCGGCCAATTGTTACAGGCATGTTAAAATTGGCTCGTAAGGAGTCAGCTAAGCACTTATTGTAGGAAGCTAGAAACTATCCCGATGAACCTTTATTTAATGCGCCACGCCGATGCCGGGGTCGCGCGCGAAAACCCAAAACTCGATGCCAAACGAGGACTGGTGAAGGAAGGCAAAGAGCAGTGCATGCTGATGGCGCGCCTGCTGGGCGCGATCAAGGTCCAGGTGGACGTGATCGTGTCGAGCCCGCTGAAGAGAGCATTGCAGACTGCGCAATTTGTGGGCACCGAACTTGGCTATGAAGCCAAGGTGGAAGTGAGCTCCGCGTTGGGGCCGGACGCAGACTTTGCGGTCTTCCAAAAGCTCATTGACAAGTACGGGGAATGCGAAGGCGTGCTGATGGTGGGGCACAATCCCAACCTGTTCAAATTCATTGGCCGCATCATTACCGGAAACGGCGGGGCGGGGGTGCGGATGCGGAAGGGATCGGTGGCCCGCATCGATATGGAACGCCATCCGCCGCTGCTGCAATGGCTGGTGGATCCGCGCATGGCGCGGGGGATCTATGCCAACGTGGCAAAGAGCTCCCGGCCGAAGACTTCACGGAAGTAGTCGGCCTCTTTGCGCAGAGACCACAACTCCAGCTCCGCTCCGGTTCTGCCCGGCTTGACCTCGATATACACGCGCTTGGGATAGACGCGGGCGACAAAGCGCAGCACGTCGCTGGCGCGATCCTGGTTGAGAGCCACGGCAAGGCGCAACAACAAAACCGCTCTCTGGACGTTTTTGTGCTCGGTGGCGGGGATGTTGCGCAGCGCGCGATCGCCTGGTTGGGGGCGGCTTTTGCCGAGGTAACGAGCCAGCGCGGAGACCACCGTTCGCTGTACCTGCGTGTAGCCGTAGATCTCGGAACTGGAGATGATGTATTGCGCGTGGCGATGGTGCCCCTGGTGGTTGACGAACTTGCCGGTATCGCGCAAAACAGCAGCAGCACTGAGCCAGCCTTCATACTCCGGGGGAAGTTCGTGCATTGACTTTAGTTCACGGAAGAGCTGAAGGGCATGGCTGCGCACCGGCTCGGCCTGGCGCGGGTCGACTCCATAACGACGAGCTGTGACCAGGACGCTTTGCCAGCGCTCATGCTCCAATTCACGATGGACCGCCGCGCGAGCGTCCTTCTCGGCGAGCATCTGGGCGAGGATGCCGTCGCGCAGGCCGAGCGGTGAATAGCGAAAGCCATCGAGGCTGAAGGTCTCTAGCAATTCGGCGAACACTTGTGCTCCGGCCACGATGATCTCTGCGCGACGAGGACCGATGCCGGGCACTGCTTCGCGTTCGGGCAACGACATGCGGGAGATTCTGGCAGTGAGTTTGCGCACCGCGCGGGTGGCGGTGAGTCCGCCCATCTCTGCCGAGCGCGATGCGCGGCGCGGACGTTTCGACGCCTTGCCCACGGTGTTGCAGGCTTCTGTCAAGGCGGCTGCGGTGCCGGAGGTGGCGATGACGAGGGGCGCTTTTGTGACGGAGATTTTGCGGTGTGCACGCCGCAACTCGCGCGCGATGAGCTGTCGCATGCGTTTGAGGTCGTCGGTCCGCGGCGGATCGGCCTGCAGAAACTCTTCGCTAAGCCGCACCGCCCCGAGAGGCATGCTCACGGTTTCCTTGATGCGCTTGTGTTCGGAGAGCGTGATCTCACAGCTGCCCCCTCCGAGATCGACCAGCAAGACGCGGCCGCCGACGCCGGGCTCAAGGCTCATGAGGCCGCGATGAATGAGGCGCCCCTCTTCGAGTCCCGAGATGATTTCCATGTCCCAGCCGGTTTCGGCTTTCACCCAGGCCTGGAATGCCGGTGCGTTCCGGGCGTCGCGCATGGCGGATGTGGCCACCAGGCGCAACTGATCCACGCCGTGCGATTGCACGGCACGCTGAAAACGCTTGAGGGCGCGCAGCGTGGCCGCCATGGCGTCAGGAGACACCAGGCCGGAATCGAAGACGCTCGATCCGAGGCGCGTGACTTCGCGATCCTCATGGAGGGTCTTCAACCGATGAGCCACGACTTTTGCAATTTTGAGTCTGCAGGAGTTGGAACCGATATCGATAGCGGCAAAGGTGGGCATAGGGGTGTTGCGCACGCTCCGAAAACATAAAAAGTGGTTCTGCGGTCAAGATACACGACTATGCGGGGCGGGCGACAGCAGACGCGTTCAAAGAGATGGCGGCAGTGGGCGACTTCTTTGGCGGAAGAGCGAGCGAACGCGGCTCATGGATCGACGCCGCTTCTCGATACGGGGCAAGCTGGCGCTCGCACAGTTCCAGCGCCTTCTGCAGCGATTCTTGGGTGAGCGTTTCGAGAAGTTCGGTGAGCCCGCCATTTTTTGTTCGACGACGGAACCGGCGGGTTGAAAGCTCGGCGAGGGCGAGGCAATCGTGCCAGTCTCCCGTGGCCCCCTGCATGGTCTTCAAGACGACGGCCAGCTTTTGAAGATGCGGATCGGCATGCGCGAAGAGCTCCGCCTGGTAGCGCACGCCCTTGATGCGCTTGCGAAAATCGTGGAGGCAGGCGGAATCGAGCGAAGGAAAGTCGAGGACCACCATATGAAACATTTTGACGACTGCTGACGCGTGGAGTACCGGAGCTGAGAATTCGATCGCGATCGAGAGTTCGATGGCGCGGCTGGCTTTCTCGAGGCGGTCGCGCCGCGTTTTAATATCGTCTGTCAGGCGTTTTGCTGCAGCACCTCGCTCCTGTTTGAGGGTGCGCTGCAATGCGGCAAGTTGGCGGAGCGCGAGCTTGCTCGATCGAGGCCGGTATCCTACCGGAGCTGCGAGCGAGGTGGGCAGCGCCGCGAGTTTGCCCAGATGCACATCGGTCTCCCGCACTTCGCTGAGAACGCGACGCAGTTTCTTTGCCTGCCGGCTCCAGCGCTTCGCGGCACGATGGGTCGGCAGTTCAGTCTCGTGCCCTTCAAGCCAATGATCGACTTCGGCGCTTAGCCGCAAGGTTGCAACGCGGAGCGCGTGCACCCGGCGTCTACTGGGCTTGCGTCCGCACTCTGCCAGAAGATCGCGCCAGTTTTGGAACTGCTGCGACCAATCCGGTTCGGCTGAAGCTGTTTGTTGCGACTCCAGGATGCGCGCACCCGAATTCATCGTTTGTTTATCGTCCTCTCCCTTATTGTGGCACCTTCACCCGGCCCGCCTGTTGGTTCTGTGAGCCGGAACGGCTGCGAAACCGCGGCTGGTATTCTTCTCCTAATGGCGTCGATGCCGACGTTTGGATGCGGACGCCGGCGATTTCAGAGGGCGTGATTCATGCCCGGCCGGCCCAGCCGGGCGGAAGGCTCTGGAATTTGTTGCCGGCTGATCGAGCTGCACCGCGAAGCGTGTTTGGCTCAGCGTCGGTGTGGCAAGGATGCGCCGTCGATGTCAGGGAGCAGTCTGTCTTTGGCCTGAGAGCTTACGCGAGAAAAGGAATCTGTCGTCTGTTTGACCATGACGAAAGCAACGCCATCCTCCATCATCTCGGGCCGGAAGCCTTCGGCTTTCGCCTCGTGGGTCCTCTTGTTGGCGCTCTTTGCAGCGGTTCAGTTTGCCTCGTTGTTTCGACCGCCGCTTTTGGATGATGCCGACGCCAATCACGCGGAGGCGGCGCAGCACATGGCCGAAAGCGGGGACTGGGTCACGCTGAAGATCGACGCGATCCGGTACCTGGAGAAGCCGCCTTTGCCCTACTGGATCGACGCCGCTCTGTATCGCGTCTTTGGCCAGAACACATTTGCCACGCATCTGCCAAATTCGCTGGCGTTGCTGGGATGCGCGTGGCTTGGATGGCTGTGGGCTGAGCGCGCGTGGGGGCGCCGCGCCGCATTCTATGCAGCACTGGGGATTCTGACCGCTCTGGGGCCCTTTCTGTTTACACGGTTTGCGATTCCGGAGTCGTTGCTGAGTTTCCTGTTTCTGCTCGCGCTGTATTGTTTTCTCACCGGCATGGAATCGCGCCGGCCGGGCCGGTTTTATGTCATGTGGATCGCGCTGGCGCTGGCCACCCTGACGAAGGGATTGATCGCGCCCGTATTTTTTGCGGGAGCGGCGATTCCGCTGCTGCTGTTGAGCGGCCAGTGGCGGCGATGGCTGCAGTTCCGGCCTTTCAGCGGGATCTTGTTGTTTCTCGCCATTGCGGCGCCATGGCATATTCTGGCGGGGCTCGCGAATCCCGATCAGGGTCATCCGATCGGCAATCATCCAACACCGGGGAATGTGCACGGCTTCTGGTATTTCTACTTTGTCAACGAACACTTTTTGCGGTTCCTGGGACAGAGATTTCCGCATGATTATGACAAGCTGCCGTTCGCGGCGTATTGGCTGCTGCACCTGGTCTGGCTGTTTCCGTGGAGTCTCTTCGCCCCTGCCCTTTTTGTGCTTGCCTGGCGCACGCGCAAAAACTGGCTGCAGCATTTGCGCCGCGACGCGGGACAGACGGTGGATTTCTACCTGGACTACGCGGCGCGCGAAGACGTTGCAACGTATGTGATGCGGGTAAAGTTTCGGGCACGCACCATCTGGCTGCTGGGCTTGTTCTCGGCGTTCACGCTGCTGTTCTTTTCGATCTCGACGAACCAGGAGTACTACACCTTTCCAGCGTGGCCGCCGTTGCTGATTTTGAACGCGGGCGTGCTGGCTTCGATCGAAGAAGGATTGGGGTCGGATGCAAGCCGGCCGGTGCTTTCGACGGGATGGCTGAACGGCGCGCAAGCCGTGTTTGCGCTCATCGGCATGGCGGTTGCGGCCGCGCTCGGGTGGGGTTTGTGGGTCTCACGCGGGCTGCCCGCTGTCGCGGACATCGGAACCCTGCTGACCCACAGGGACGTAAGCCAGTACACGCTGTCGATGTCGCACCTGTTCGATCTGACAGGGCCATCGTTCGCGGCGTTGCGGCTGCCTGCCGCGATTGCGCTGGTGACTTTGCTGGTGGGTCCCGTTGCGGCGTGGTTGTTGCGGCTGCGCGGAAAGCATCGAAGTGCGACCATCCTTGTGGCGATGACCGCGGCGCTGTTTCTCATCGCGGCGCACATTGCCTTTGTCCGATTCGCGCCGATGCTGAGCTCGAAGCCGATGGCCGACACCATTCGGCGCGAAGGATCCCGAACGGACCAGTTCATTATCTTCGGCGATCAATCGGATGCGTCGTCGGTGGCTTTCTACGCGCATAGCTTTTTGCGCGGGCCGGCCTATCTGGTGCTGGACCCTTGCTCGCCATCCGGCATTGGTTCGTCGCTGGTGTGGGGGTCGTGCTATCCCGATGCGCCGAGGATCTTCCTGACCGAGGAAGCACTCGCCAAGACGTGGGGAACGGGACCGCGCAAGTGGCTTTTCGCGCAGGACACAAATCAGTCGAAGGCCGAGCAGTTGCTCGCCGGACGTCTGATCCAGGTGCAATCGATCGCGGATAAGACGCTGTGGACGGACAGGCCGCTGAAGTAGGTCAGGGGTGTGACACTTGCCGAAAAGAGACCGGCTTAGTGCGGCTGATACACCTTGATTGGTCTATCCCACGGCCTCCGGCCGGAGGGCAGCCAAGCGACCGGCAGAGGACACAGGCATCCCCGTCTTTTCGTTGCTGGTAGTATTCATGCATTCAAAGAAGAGCACATGAGGGAGCGCGATGCAGTTCGGAAGACTTCAATTGAAACGCTGCAAATATGGCTGGATGCTTTTCATGGGCCCCTATATCGGCAAGTGCTTCGAACTCTACGGGGAATACAGTGAAGGCGAAGTTGACGTTCTTCGGTTATTTGTCCGGCCCGGGGACACGGCGTTGGACATTGGGGCCAATATTGGCGACCTTACCCTCCCAATGTCTTCGTTTGCAGGCGAGAAGGGCCGCGTTTATGCCTTTGAATCAAATGGCGACGTGTTCAATGTCCTCTGCGCCAACCTGGCTCTCAACCAGATCACAAATACGAAACCCCTCAATGCTTTCATCGGGGATCAAGTAGACGCCAGCACTTCAGGTGTCCCATGGAAACAGGACTTTGTAAGTAAGAATTTTGAGCCTCCGATCGTGCCCATTGACTCTTTGAACCTCGCTTCGTGCGCATTCATAAAAATCGACGTTGACGGCAAAGAGCTGGAGGTTTTGAAGAGCGCGGTCCAGACGATCGCAAGGAACCGGCCCATTCTCTATCTTGAAAACGATGTCCGAGAGAAATCCCGCGCTTTACTCGAGTACCTGTTTCAAAATGACTACGTTCTCTACTGGCATACACCCCCCATATTCCAGCCGGACAACTTCTTTGGAAACCCGACAAATCATTGGCCTCAGGTCATCGTGTCGATCATGGTGCTGTGCATTCCCAAAGAAAAAGACGCCAACTACGCGATGACGCTGAAAAAGGTCGTCGACCCAGACGAGTGGGTGGATCTGAAATAGCAAGCATCCCGGACTCGTGCCTGGCAGGTGCGATCAGGGTGAGTGGCAATCGGTCGCGCGGAATTCCGTGTTGTGCGCCGCTTACGGTTGGCTCGCTTCGCGCATCTTGCCGCCAGGCAATAACTGAAAAACCCGGCCACGCCAGAGAATGCTGCTGGAGCCATAGCTGGCCAACCAAAAGCAGAAACCCATGAAATCGCGAATGGGATAGAGCAGAAGCAGACTGAGAAGGTTTGTGTCCCGCACCACAGCTCGTCCCACGCACAGGGCAAGAGCGATACGGGTGAGGAGGGACCACCCAAGAAGGACAGCGCCCCAGGCCAGGTGACCTGCGAGCGCGGCGCCGATCGCGCCGAGCACACCAAACGCCACGCTGAAGGAGAGGGCGGTGCCAAAGTGCCCTTTGGGACGGGAGAAACGCGTCGACTTCATCCAGCGGACCTGATGCATGAGCGAGGCAAGGAAGCTCGTGTTGATCACCAGGTGATCGATGACGTGGTGGCTCAGGACGACTTTTTGCCCGAGTTTGGCCGTCTCATTGCCGAGGATGAAGTCGTCGGAACAATAGTCCGCCGTGACCTTGAATCCGCCGATGCGCTGGATGGTGTCGCGGCGAAAGGCCATGGTGGGCCCAAGGGTGAAGTGCATGCCTTCGACCATACGCGCGGCCAGCACGCCCGCGGTCATTTCGACGCTCATGCCGACGGCCTCAAGGCGCGCCCAGAGTCCTCCCTGAGCCGCGACGCCGCGATAAGGGCAGGTGACCGCACCAACACTTTTGTCGGCGAACGGCAAGACCACTGCGCGCAGATAGTCAGGAGAAACGCGTACGTCACTGTCGCTGATGACGAGGATGCTGTGGGCGGCGGCAGCGTCCATGCGCTCCATGGAGATCACCTTGTCATTGATGTAGTCGGGCTGGCCGCGCGTGGCGAGGAATTGCACAGGGATGCGCGGAGAACGCGCGGCGACGCGGCGGGCTATTTCCAAGCCGGGATCGTTCTCGTTGCGCGCGCAGAAAAGGATTTCGTAGTTTGGATAGTCCTGTTGAAAGAAAGTTTCGAGATGGGCTTCGAGACCTGGCTCAGCGCCATGGAGGGGCTTGCACAGCGTGATGGGGGGCGTGAAACCGGGTTGCTCGGCCTGCTTCGCCGCGGCTCTACGCCGTTCGCGCAGATAGCCCGGCACCGCCACCAGAACGATCCCGGTGAATGCCGTGGAAGCGAAGAGGCCGAGGAGGGCCAGGCCGAGAAGCACGTAGGGCATGCTGTTTACAGGATACAAAGACAGGGACCGCGGGACATGAAATTCCAAGGCTCGTTCGCGGCGTTTTTTAGGAAGCGACCCGTGATGGGCATGGAACCAGAAGACGAAATCAATGGGACAGGCCGTGCGATTGCAGCAGCAAAGCGAGCCCAATGACCGCCAGCGTTCCATAGACGTAGCGGGAGAACGTCTCGGTAGGGAGCCGACGATTGATGACCCGGCCGAGAAAAACCGCCGGAATCATTGCCGGCAGGCAGAGCAGATAGTCGTGAGTTACTTCGGACGTCCATAGGCCGGCGCTCAGATAGCCGCACATGCCCAGCAGACTGGCGGGGAGGAAATAGGCCTGCAGCGTGGCGCGAAAGTGCTGCGCGCTCCAGCAACGCAGGGTGCCGTAGATCGCGAGCGGCGGGCCGTTCATGCCGTAGGCTCCGCCGAGCACTCCGGCGAGGAAACCGCAGAGCATCAACCAGAAGCGGCTTTCGCGATGCAAGTGGAAACGCGCACTCCAGGCAAGGCAGAACAGGGCAAAAAGCAGAATCAGGATGCCCAGCCCGGCTTTGATCAGACGGTCAGGCCCGTGGGTGAGCAGGAGAAGGCCCAGCGGAATGCCGAACAGAGTGGCCAGAACGAGCCAGGCCGTACTGCGCAGATGAATGTGGCGCCAATCCTGTGCGACAACGATCGCCGCGATGGTGATGGAAACAAGGACCGCCAAGGGCGCTGCCACCCGCACCGGCATCCAGAATGCAAGTAAAGGGACGGCAATCAACGCCTCGCCGAAACCGATGGTGGAACGGATCAGGGTTGCAACAAACACGACAACGAGGATGAGGAGAGTGACTGCGTGGATGGGAAATCTCCGCGGCTATTACTTTTTGGGAACGACGCCCTTGACGACCGGCGGCTTGCGGATGGGAACGATGGCGCCAGAACTGGGCGCGGCCTGCTGAAAACGGGTCAGCATCTCGGAGCGCACATATTCCACGAAGCTTTGCATCTGGCGATTCATCTCTTCCATGCGCTCGCGCATTTGCAGGATGATGGCGATGCCGGCGATGTTGACCCCCAGGTCGCGGGCAAGATTCAGGATGAACTCGAGGCGCTCGATATCTTCGTCGGTGTAGAGGCGCGTATTGCCGTCGGTGCGCGAGGGCTTGAGCAGGCCCTCACGCTCGTAGAGTCGCAAGGTCTGCGGGTGAATCTCATACATCTCGGCCACAGCCGAGATCATGTAGGCGCCCTTGGATTTGCGTTTCGCAACCATAGGTGTTTTTTCGCACCAGCTTACTGCAACCAAAAACAACAAAACCTCTTACAACTTATCAAACAGCGTGACTCGCGGATCCTGGTTGTTTAACTTGGCGAGCTCGCGCATGATCTCGCGGCTGCGCTCGTCCTGCAGGTGCGGGATCACAACTTCGACGGTGACAATCTGATCGCCGCGCTGGCCGGGGTGCGAGGCGCTCTCGACGCCGCGCTCGCGCATGCGCAGCTTTTGCCCGCTCTGCGTGCCCGGCGGAATCTTGAGTTGCGCGCGGCCATCGATGGTCGGCACGTCGACTTTCGCGCCAAGTGCAGCCTCGGGAATGGTCACCGGCACCGTGACAAGGATGTCGTCGCCGGTGCGAGTGAAGATGGGGTGCGTACCAATGCGCACGATGACGAACAAATCGCCGGCCGCGCCGCCATTGGCGCCGGCGTTGCCCTTGCCCTGGAGACGGATGCGCTGTCCGTCGCGGGTGCCGGGCTTGATGCGGAATTCGACCGTCTCGGTGCGGCTCACCGTTCCCTCGCCATGACACGTGGGACAGTCATTCGAGATGCGGCCGGTTCCGTTGCAGCGCGGGCAGGGGATGTTGAACTTCATGCGGCCGCCCATCTGGGTGACCTGGCCGGAGCCGTTGCACTCGGGGCAAGGCATAGGCCCGCCGGTCTGCGCCTGACCGTGGCACGTAGGGCAGCTCTCTTGGCGGTGAACCTGCAGGCGAGCCTGGCCGCCGCGGATGGCAGACCAGAAATCCACCGTGGCCTGATATTCGAGATCGTTGCCAGGCTGCGGTCCGCGGGGCCTGTGATCCTGTGCCCCGGTAAAGATGCCGGAAAAAATATCCTTGAAGCTGCCCCATGTGGACGAACCCGCGCCGGCCTGTGGCGCTCCGCCCGCGCCCTGAAAGCCGGAGAAATCGAATCCGCCGAAGTCGACCGGAGGCCGGCCGCCGCCCATGTTCTGCTGGCGCGCGTAGGCTTCGGCCTGGGCAGGGTCGATCTGGTCGGAATAGAAGCCGAGCTGGTCGTAGACCTTGCGCTTTTTCTCGTCGCTGAGAACGTCGTTGGCTTCGGAGATTTCCTTGAACTTCTCTTCGGCTTTCTTGTCGCCGGGATTGACGTCGGGATGATATTTGCGCGCAGCTTTGCGGAAGGCCTTGCGGATCTCCTCCGGGGTGGCCGTTTTCTTGACTCCGAGTGTTGCGTAATAGTCTTTGTTGGTTGTCGTAGGCATTCAAGTGGTTTCATTTAACGTACACGGATTGGACTGCCCTCACCGCAGGCAATCTGCACCATGTGTTTCGCCAGACAGACAGTGGGGGTGAACGACTCTCCAATCGCCCACCCCGTTTCCCAGATCTCAAAGTCGAGACCTAGGGCTCCCAGTGTTGTGGCTCGTCAAAATTGCCTGGACGGCCAGTCCTACTTTTTGTCGTCGACGTCTACGTATTCGGCGTCGATGACTTCGCCTTCCTTCTTGCCTTCTGCGGGGCCCGGGCTTCCGTCAGAAGGTGCGCCCGGCGCAGCAGCGCCTGCCGCCGCCTGTGCCGACGAAGCCTTGTACATGGCCTCGGCGAGCTTGTGGCTCGCCTGGGTGAGCTTCTCGTGCGCCGCCTTCATGTCCTTCGCAGCAGGCGTGCCTTCAAGGGTCTTCTTGGCTTCGGCCAACGCGGCTTCGACGTCGGTCTTGTCGGTTGCCTGCACCTTGTCGCCCGCGTCCTTCAGCATCTTCTCGATGTTGTAGACGAGCGAGTCGAGCTGGTTGCGCGATTCGATCTCGTCGCGCTTCTCCTTGTCTTCGGCAGCATGAGCCTCGGCTTCCTTGGCCATCTTCTCGACTTCTTCCTTCGAAAGACCGGAGCTCGAAGTGATGGTGATACGGGTGTCCTTGCCGGTGGCGTTGTCTTTGGCGGTCACGTTGAGGATGCCGTTGGCGTCGATGTCGAAGGTGACTTCGATTTGCGGCACGCCGCGCGGCGCCGGGGGAAGTCCACCGAGCTTGAACTTGCCCAGGGTACGGTTTTGTCCCGCCATGGGGCGTTCGCCCTGCAGCACGTGCACCTCGACTTCGGTCTGCGAGTCGGCCGCCGTGGAGAAGGTTTCTGTCTTCTTGGTGGGGATGGTCGTATTGCGCGGAATCATCGGCGTAGCCACTCCGCCCAGGGTTTCGATCGCCAGGGTCAGCGGTGTCACGTCGAGCAGAAGCAGGTCTTTGACCTCGCCCGCCAGCACGCCGGCCTGCACAGCCGCGCCCACGGCGACAACTTCATCGGGGTTGACGCCGCGATGCGGTTCCCTGCCGAAGAGCTCTTTCACCAGTTCCTGGATCTTGGGCATGCGGGTCTGACCGCCGACCAGGACGACCTCGTCGATGTCGGTGGTTTTGACACCTGCATCGGACATTGCCTGCTTGCAAGGGCCGAGGGACTTTTCGAGAAGATCCGCGACCATCTGCTCCAGCTTGGCGCGCGTCATCTTGCGGACCAGGTGCTTGGGTCCGGTGGCGTCGGCGGTGATGAAGGGCAGGTTGATCTCGGTCTCTACCGTGGTTGATAACTCGATCTTGGCCTTTTCCGCGGCGTCTTTCAGGCGCTGCAGGGCCATCTCGTTGCCCTTCGAGCTGAGATCGAGCCCTTCTTCCTGCTTGAACTCGGCAATCAGCCATTCGACGATGCGCTGGTCGAGGTTGTCGCCGCCCAAGTGCGTATCGCCGTTGGTGGACTTGACCTCGATGACGCCTTCTCCAACTTCGAGGATCGAAATGTCGAAGGTGCCGCCGCCGAAGTCATAGACGGCGATCGTCTCGTCCTTCTTTTTGTCGAGCCCGTAGGCCAGCGCGGCTGCCGTTGGCTCGTTGACGATGCGTTTGACCTCAAGACCGGCGATCTTGCCGGCGTCTTTGGTCGCCTGGCGCTGCGCGTCGTTGAAGTAAGCCGGGACAGTGATGACGGCTTCGCTCACGCTCTCGCCCAGATAGGCTTCGGCGCTCTTCTTCAGTTTCTGGAGGATCATGGCGGAAATTTCGGGCGGCGTATACTCCTTGCCCTGCGCCACGACGGCCACGTGGTCGCCCTGCTGGACGACCTTATACGGGACCATCTTCATCTCGTCGCTGACCTCGTCGTAGCGACGGCCCATAAACCGCTTGATGGAGAAGATGGTGTTTTCGGGGTTGGTGATGGCCTGGCGCTTGGCAACTTGGCCGACCAGCCTTTCGCCGCTCTTTGAAAAGCCGACGATCGAGGGGGTAGTGCGCGCACCTTCTTCATTCGCAATGACTTTTGGCTCACCGCCCTCAAGGACAGCGACGCACGAATTGGTCGTGCCGAGGTCGATACCGATGATTTTTGCCATGTTGGGGTTCCTGCCTGCCTTATAGAATTCTGACTTCTATAAGATGCATGATTGAGTGAATTCGTGTCAACTTTTGTTGATGATGACTGCCTAAATCCGGGGATCGCCCTTCAGATTTGGACCATGCTCCGAAATGGTTCTCATCCCCTTGCAGATGGGTGTCTTGTGCCACAGCGCATGGGACCCGGACGGTTTAATCTCATGTGTTCCCGAAGGCATGACTAGTGTTGAGGCCCAAGCCCGCTATCCACTGACGCAGGGGGTCAATCCCTGGCTGGTGACTGTTTCGGTGATGCTGCCGACGTTCATGGAGGTGCTGGATACAGCCATCGCGTCGGTGGCCCTGCCCTACATTGCCGGAAGCCTGTCGTCGACGAACTCGGAAGCGACGTGGGTACTGACGAGCTATCTGGTGGCCAACGCTGTGATTCTGCCGGCGTCGAATTGGTTTGCGCGGCGGTTCGGCCGAAAGCGGTTCCTTTTGACGTGCGTGGTCATCTTTACGATCGCGTCGTTTTTCTGTGGGGCGGCGCCGTCGCTGGGGGTGATTCTGCTGGCCCGGGTGATGCAAGGCGCCGGGGGCGGAGCGTTGCAGCCGCTGTCGCAGTCGATCCTGCTGGAGAGCTTCACACCGGCGAAGCGCTCGATGGCCATGGCGGCCTATGGACTGGGGATCGTGGTGGCGCCGGTTCTGGGTCCGACGCTGGGCGGCTGGCTGACGGATACCTTCAGCTGGCGCTATGCCTTCTACATCAACATCCCGGTTGGCATCCTGGCCGTATTGATGATTGCGCAGTTTGTGCATGATCCGCCATTCATAAAAAATGCGAAGGTGGGGGCATTCGACAACATTGGTTTCGGCTTATTGATCGTGTGGACCGGGTGCCTGCAGGTGGTGCTCGACAAGGGGCAGGAAGACGACTGGTTTGGCGCACTGTGGGTTCGATGGGCAGTGGTGGCGCTGATTGTCGGATTGATCGGCTGGATCTGGCGGTCGTGGACGAATCCCAAGGGGCTGGTGGATCTGCACATTCTGAAGAATCGCAACTTCAGGACTGGATGCTTTCTGATTGCGCTGCTGGGGATGTGCATTTATATCACGATTACGATTCTGCCTCTCTACTACCAGGAAGTGCTGGGCTACACGGCTTTCACCGCCGGGCTGGTGGTGGGGCCACGGGGCGTAGGTTCGTTTATCGGGTCGCCGGTGATCGGCATGCTGGGCTCGCGCATCGACAATCGGAAGCTGCTCTGTGCCGGGTTCGTCGGGTTCGGTGTTTGCGCGCTTTACTTCGGCATGGTGAATCTCGACATCGGTCCCTACACGCTGCTGGTTCCCATCACGCTCACCGGGTTTGCGTTGAGCTTTGTGTTTGTGCCGCTGGCCACAATGACGACCTCCACGCTGAGCCGCGAAGAGATGGGCAATGCGACGGGGCTGTTCAACATGCTGCGCAATATTGGGGGATCGATTGGGATCGCGATGGCCACGACCGCGATCATTCGACGGGCGGCGCTGCATCAGACGGAGATCGGCGCGAATCTGAGTCCGTCAAGCGCGGTGTTTCAGCAGAAGTCGATGATGATGAGCGCATATTTGAGCCATCACGTGGGGAGGGCGCAGGCCCGGCCTGGAACGATGGGATGGATGTATGAACAGCTGCAGCAGCAGTCGGCGCTGATGGCCTATGTGGATGTGTTCCGCTGGACGGCGCTGCTGGCGTTTTTCTGCGCGATTGCGGTGTGGCTCTTCCGCAAGCCGCTGCCGCATGCGAAGGCGCCGGAGGGCGTGCACTAGAAGCTGTCGATCTTGAATGACAACTTACACCGGATCGCCAAACACCTGCCCGCCTGCCTTGCGCACAGCTTCTGCCAACTGCCGATCGAAGGTGGCCAGCGACACTCCCATCCGCAGTGCCAGCTCCAGATAGGTTGCGTCGTAGGCGGTCAGTCCATAGGTGCGGGCCATAGCCAGGACAGAGGATTGGCGGTTCTTTGGAGAGTCGGGATCGACTGCGATGTCAGCCGCGTCGAGTTGGCCTAGAAATGCTATGGCTTGTGCCGCAGCGATCATTCCCATACGCTCGCCGCGAAGAATTGCATTCGCAACTTCGCAGTACCACAGAGCCGGCACGACAAACTCCTCGTTGTCCAACTCATCCAATGCCAGTTCGGCGAGCTTGGCTTCCGTTGGATCGTGGCGAGGAAACAGCCAAGCCAAGGTCATCGATGCATCGAGTACCCTCACTCGCGGCCTTCCTCGATCCAGGAGCGCAATTCCTCATGAGACACTCCTTCGATTTTTGGCATCGCACGAATACGTCGAATGGCTTCGGCAACGCGTCTGGGAGCATGACTCTGCTGAGTGCGAACGGGCGTTAGCTCCGCTGCCGGTTTGCCGCGCTGGGTGATGATGAAGGATTTGCCGCCCTGGACCTGCCGAACCAGTTCGGACAGACGCGTCTTGGCTTCGAAGAGTCCGATTTCAGGCATAGCCTTTCCTCGTTATAACCAACTAGTCTATCATCTAGATTGATCGCAGTCTACCCCAAGAGGGGTAGAAACCGCTGCCCATGTTCCTCATAGCGTTCGATGGTCCCGGTGAGGATGTCGTAGTACCAGCCATGCACCGCGAGCCGCCCTTCCGGCACAGCATGAGCCACCGACGGTTGCACGCGCAGGTTGAGCAACTGCGCGACGACGTTGCCGCGGATCAGGGAAGCGAGTTCGGCCTGGGGGCCATCGATAGGATTCAGTGGCTGGCGATGGCTGAAGGCGGCTTCGACATGCTGGAGCCAACGGCTCGCCTTCGGCAGCTTATCCAAGTCGGTGCGCGCCAACGCCGCCTTCATGGCGCCGCAATCCGAGTGTCCGCAGACGATGACGTGCCGCACCCTGAGCACATCGACCGCGTATTCGATTGTGGCCGTCACTCCATCGACATCCTGGCCGGTCACGGGAACGACATTCCCGATGCTGCGCGCGATGAACAGATCGCCAGGTTCGGTTCCCAGGATGAGATCGGGGACGATGCGCGAGTCGGAGCAGGTGATGAAGAGGAACTCCGGTGCCTGGGAGTCGGAGAGCAAGTGAAAATGGCTGCGCCGCGCGGGAAATACTTCCGCGAGAAACTTCTTGTGCCCTTCGATCAACCGCTCCACAACGACCCTCCAATGCTTCGTCTTCCCTGCTCAAGCCTAAAGCATTGGAACAGAAGCTTCCCTCATCGTGGATGCTCTGCTCTTCAGTCAAGGCAGCGCGCAGCGATCGCGGCCGGCGCGTGGCGGAACTCGCCTGATGCGCCCGAGTTGCGCGATCCGCGCATCCGCTACACTTAATGGGAGCCTATGTTTGAGAACCTCACAGACAAACTGCAGCGCGCCTTCAAGAATCTGCGTGGCCAGGGCACCCTGACCGAAGAGAACATCCAGGAGGCATTGCGCGAAATTCGCGTGGCGCTGCTTGAAGCCGACGTGAACCTGAACGTGGTGAAAGACCTGATCGGACACATCCGCGCCAAGGCAGTTGGAACCGAAGTGCTGACCGCGCTCTCGCCCTCCGAGCAGGTCATCAAAGTGGTCCGCGATGAACTCGTCGAACTGCTGGGCCGCGATACGGCGCGCTTCAAGTTCGCCTCGCAGCCGCCTACCGTGATCCTGATGGCGGGGCTGCAGGGTTCGGGCAAAACGACCACGAGCGGTAAGCTGGCGGCATGGTTGAAGAAGGGCGGGCATCGGCCCATCCTGGTCTCGGTGGACGTGTATCGGCCGGCGGCGCGGGAGCAGCTGAAGGTTGTGGCGAAGTCGATTGACGCGAAGATCTACGAAGGCGACATGAAGGGCGAAGCTCCCGGCTCGGCGCTGGTGGAGCGACTGGCCGCCGAGGCGCGGCGCGAGGCACGGAACTTCGGCTTCGACACGCTGATCGTGGATACGGCCGGCCGCCTGCACATCGATGAAGAGCTGATGGGTGAGATGGAACGGCTGAAGAAGCTGCTGAACCCGCAGGAAATTCTTTTTGTCGCCGATGCGATGACGGGCCAGGACGCGGTCAACTCCGCGCAGGATTTTCATACCCGCCTGGGACTGACCGGTGTCGTGCTGACCAAGATGGACGGCGACGCGCGCGGCGGTGCGGCGCTTTCGATTCGGCATGTGACCGGCCAGCCGATCAAGTTCATCGGCGTGGGCGAAAAACCGGACGCATTCGAGCCGTTCCATCCCGACCGCATCGTGGGGCGCATTCTTGGGATGGGCGACATGATGTCGCTCATCGAGAAGGCCGAGGAGAAGCTCGACCGCAAAAAGTCCGAGGAGTTCGCCAAGAAGGCGCTTTTAGGCGATGGGTTCACGCTCGAGGATTTTCGCGATCAGCTGAAGCAGATCAAGAAGCTGGGGTCGATGGAGAGCATTTTGAAGATGCTTCCGTCGGTTGGGCCGTTTGCGGGGATGCAACAGGCGGCGAGCCAGGTGGACGAGAAGCAGTTTGTCCGGCTCGAGGCGATCATTAACTCGATGACGCCGCACGAGCGGCGCAATCACGAGATTATTTCCGGGTCGCGGCGGAAGCGCATTGCGGCAGGCTCGGGCACTTCGGTCCAGGACGTCAACCAACTGCTGCGCCAGTATGCGCAAATGAGCAAGGTATTTAAGCAGATGGGCAAAGGCGGTCTGGCACGGAACATGCTCCGCGGCGGGATGAGCGGGCTGGGGTTGGGCGCGAAGCAGAAGTTCGGGCGATAGGGACGCCCATGACGCCCCTTCAAGACCAGCTCGACGAAATTACCGCCAACACGCGCAAGCTGGTGCAGACCGAGCGCATGGCAGTCGGCGAGCGCGCCGTCGAAGAGTTATTTGCGACCGGGATTGAAGACCGCATTCTGCCTGTGGGTGCGATGGCGCCGGAGTTCGTGCTGAAGGATTCCAGTGGCAAATTAGTCCGCTCTGCAGACCTGCTCGCCGTGGGACCGCTGGTCATCAAGTTTTTTCGCGGACGCTGGTGCCCGTATTGCATGACGGAACTCGAAGCCTGGCGCGATCTTTACGGACGCATTCGCGAGGGCGGCGCGCTCATGGTCGCGATCGGGCCGCAGATTCAAAGACAGTCGGACTTCATGGTGGGCCAGCATGGTCTTCCCTTCCCAGTGCTCACGGACGCGAACAACGAAGTCGCTGAGAAGTTCGGGCTGGTCTACACGGTGCCCGAATATCACCGGGCCTACTACCTCTCCATCCTGGTAAATATCCCCTTCATGAACGGGGAGCAGAGCTGGCGTCTTCCGCTTCCCGCGACCTATGTCATCGGTCAGGACGGGAAGGTTGTGTACGCCGAAGCGCATGCGGATTTTCGGGTAAGGCCGGAGCCGGAAGAGGCGATTGAGCAAGTCGGCAAGTTAGCAAGTTAGCGGGTCAGCGGGTTAGCGAGGCAGAGGGTCAGCGATTTCGCTGGCTAGCTGCGCGGCGCGCGTGTTTGCGCCGTGAGCGTTGAGTGCGCGCGTTCGGGAGGGACCCCGCGGAGCAAGAAGACCTTGCTGCGGGAGCAGGCTCCGGCGACCAGCTCGATAGAAGACTTGGGCAGATCGAAGGTTTCTGCAAGGAACGCAATGAGCGCTTCGTTGGCGCGGCCGTCGATGGGCGGGGCGTGGACGGCGATCTTCAGTTGGGCCTGGTCGCCTTCGCCGTGGATGCCGGTGATGGCAGTCTTGCGGGCACCGGGTTGCGCGCGGACGACGAGAGTGACGCCGCCGCTGATCGGACGGAGGAAAGCCAAGAGCGACATCGGAATCTCAGTTTAGGGGTTACCCCCTCCCCACCCTGTGTGGATGCTCGATCTCGTCACTCCAGTACAATCGGCACGGACGAGCGGAGAAACGTTGTGGCGACAAAACGCGGAACGAGTGAAGTAGACGCATACATCGCAAGGTGTCCAAAAGAAGCGCAAGACAATTTGGCGAAGATGAGAGCCGCGATACAGGCGGCAGCGCCCGGGGCGACAGAGCGCACCGATTACTTCCAGATGCCGGGATACTCCTATCCCGGCTTTGACTATGACGGGATGTTCGTCTGGTTCAGCTTCAAGAAACCGTATGTACGACTGCATGTACGCCCGCCAGTCATCGAGAAACATCGCAAGGAACTTGCGGTTTACCTCACAACGAAGGCGATTATCAGCTTTCCAATGGAGGCGCGGATACCGGTGACGCTGGTGAAAAAACTTGTAAAGGCAAGTCTAAAGACAATGCGAGACAAAAAGCGCTGACACAAGCTCCGGTTGGATCACTGCCTGACCGGAATTCACCCGATTGCGGGTTGCCACCCCATGAACAACTGAAACGCGCCCGATGCTTATTCCGGGGGGCCGGCGTAGGGCGCGCGCTTGCCGAACAGGGCCGTTCCGATGCGAACGCGCGTTGCGCCCTCGGCAATGGCGAGGGCGAAATCGCCGCTCATGCCCATAGAGAGTACGGAAAGACTAAGGCTCGGGTGCGCGGCGGCCCACTGGTCACGATACGTGCGCAGACTGTGGAAGCAGGCACGGGTCACGTCGTCGGGAGCTCCCCACGGACCAATCGTCATGAGGCCACGGACGTCGAGGTGCGCGAGATCGGGAAGGCGCTCGAGAAGCTGCGCGGTTTCGGCGGACCCGGGATCGAGGCCGGCCTTGGTGTCTTCGGAGCTCAGTTTGATTTCGAGAAGAATGGGAAGGCGCTTGGCGAGTTTGCCAGCGGCCTCGTTGAGGCGCTCGGCGAGGCGGAGTGAGTCTACCGCATCGATGGCGTCGAAAAGCTCGACGGCACGCGCGGCTTTATTCGATTGCAGGTGGCCGATGAGGTGGTACTGCGTACGGCGGGGCTTTGGACCGGCATCCGTGAATTTGCCGGCGAACTCCTGGACACGGTTTTCGCCGAAGAGCGTGAGGCCGAGAGCAGCGGCTTCGGCGATGGTCGAGGCGGGACAGGTTTTGGAGACGGCCATCAGCTCTACGTCAGAGCGCGGACGGCCGGCGTTGCGGCAGGCGGCTGCGATGGCGTCTTCGAGCTTGGCGAGATTTTCGGCGAGCTGGGTCAGGGCAGGTTCCCTCAGGGGCTAAAGCCCCGAGCTTTTGATAACCAGTTTCTCAAAGATCAACGGCCTCCCGATCTCGAGTGAATCAGCCCTGGGATGTCCGCGGCATGCAACGCCCTCAACGGCCGTGTTCTTCGAGATATTTTTCGACTTCGAGGGCGGCCATGCAACCGGTGCCGGCGGCGGTGATGGCCTGGCGGTAGCGACGGTCCTGCACATCGCCGCAGGCATAGACGCCGGGGATCTCGGTGCCGTTGTGGGTGGTGAAGACGTTGTTGCGGGCGCGGATGTAGCCCTCATCGTCGAGGTCGAGCTGGCCGGTGAACATCTTTGCATTGGGCTCGTGGCCAATGCCGAGGAACATGCCTTCGACGTCGAGAGTGCTCTTGGCGCCATTGGACACATCGCGCAGGCGAAGACCTTTTACCGTCAAGTCTTCGACGCCGAGCACTTCATCGACGACGGTGTTGGTGCGCAGCTCGATGTTGGGATGGGCCACGGCGCGTTCAAGCATGATCTTCGAGGCACGGAACGCGTCACGGCGGTGGAGCAGGGTGACCTTGGAGGCGAAGCGGGTGAGGAAGAGGGCTTCTTCCATGGCGGAGTCGCCGCCGCCCACGACGGCGATGGGTTTGCCGCGGAAGAAGAAGCCGTCGCAGGTGGCGCAACTTGAGACGCCGTGGCCGATGAGAGCCTGTTCGCTGGGCAGGCCGAGCCAGCGCGCGCTGGCGCCCGAGGCGATGATGAGGCTGCGGGTGTGGATTTCGCCGGCGGAGGTATTGAGCTTGCAAGGCTGCGCGTGCAGGTCGACTGTGTTCAAGTGAGCGAGCTGGAAGGTCGCGCCGAAACGCACCGCCTGCTTCTTCATGTTGTCGATCAGCTCGGGACCCTGGATGCCGTCGGGCCAGCCGGGAAAATTCTCAACGAGCGTGGTGATGGAGAGTTGTCCGCCGGGCTCGTGGCCTTCGAGCACCAGCGGCTTGAGGCCGGCACGCGCGGTATAGATAGCTGCGGTGAGTCCGGCACAGCCGGAGCCAAGGATCACGGTATCGTGCGTCTCGGTCATCAGTTTCCCCATGGAGATTGTAGACGGCTCGTATCCGGCACTGACCGGCCCCTGCGGCCGGGAGCTGTGCAGAACTGCGCACCGAGTCCATCCTATGTAAAGATGACGGACATGGCGAATCTGACTCTGATCTATGGAATGCGGCTGCTGCCCGAGGGCGAAGTGACCGAGATTCACGATGCCACGCTGCGGCTGGCGAACGGGCACGAAGCGCGGGTGACGATGCACGTGCTGGAGGGATCGCGGGAGCAGATCGAAACGCAACTGAAGCAGAGTCTCGATGCGTTCTTCGATTTCTACCCGGAGATTTGATGCGCGTTAGTAGTCGGCGATGCGAGCGTAGGTGCGAGGCTCGACCTTGGTGGCGCCGCGCTTGACGCGGAGGTTGTCGAGTGCGTAGTCGATGTAGCGCGGCTCGAAATGCGGCGGCTGGCCCATGAAGCGACAGGTGGCGACGACCTGGTCGACGACGAACTTGGGCATATAGGCGGCAAACTCGAGTTCCTTCTCGTCGCGGATCTTTCGGACGATGGAGTTGAAGAGCTCGTCGGATAGATTCATCCCCTGCTTTTCGGCCTCGCGTTTGAAGATCGTCCTGAAGTTTTCGAGAGTGGGCGCGCCGACCTCAATCTTGTAGGGAAGGCGGCGCAAGAACGCCGGGTCCATGAGGTCTTCCGGTTCGAGGTTGGTTGAAAACATGATCAACTCTTCGAACGGGATGCTGAAGCTTTTGCCGGTGTGGAGCTTGAGATAGTCGACGCGGCTTTCGAGCGGCACAATCCAGCGGTTGAGCAGATTTGTGGGGCTCACGAGCTGGCGACCGAAGTCGTCGATGACGAAGCATCCGCCCAGGGCCTTCATGTGGAGGGGCGCTTCGTAGTAGTGGCCGGTCGTGTCGTAGCGCAAATCGAGCATCTCAAGTGTGAGTTCGCCGCCGGTGACAACGAAGGGGCGCTTGCAGGGCACCCAGCGGGCGTCGTATTCTTCGCGCCGCATGACGGAGAGCGAGCCGTCGTCTTCGACTTTGGCGGGGTCGAGGCGAATGTGGATGCTGGGATCGTGGACGCGGATGATCTGGCCTTCGACGATCACCGAATAGGGCACGTAGATGACGTCGTGGAAGACATTGCTGAAGCGCGACGCGGTAGAAGTCTTTCCATTGCCCGGAGGGCCATAGAGAAGGACAGCGCGGCCGGAGTTAAGCGCCGGTCCGGCTTGTTCGAGAAGGCTGTCGTCGAAGGTCAGATCGCTCATTACCTTGCGAATGCGATCGATGGTGATGACCTCGTTGGTGAGCTTCTGCATATTGACGCGGAAGTTGAAGTCTTCGAGGGTGACGGGAGCGGGACCGGTATAGCGCAGGCGCGTCAACGCGTCGAGGGTCCAGCGGCGTCCTTCTTCGGTGAAGGTGTAGCTCAGGTCAATGGGGTTGTCGGAATAGCGCGATCCCAGTGTTTGGAGGAGCGTGCGCTCAACGGCCATGCGGACAAGATCGAGGACGATGGGATAGGGAAGCTTGATGGCGTCGATGAACTGGCGGGTGGTTTCAAGACGATCCTTGTAGATGAGTTTCAGCAGAAGGCCCATCAGTTCGACTTCGTCGATGCCGGTGGCTTGAATGTCGGCCGGTTCGTTGGGGATTCGATGGAGGAAGGCGTTGAACTTTTCCTGGGTGATGGCGCCGATGGCGATGAGGTTGTCGCCGAGACGGCCACCTTGCGCGGTCAATCGCTCAAGCGCCTTGGCGACATCCTGCTCGGTCACCAGTTTGGCGTTGATGAGCAAATCTCCTAAGCGCAGTCGTGTCGAGATGGCATCCTCCGATTCCCATCCAATCCTTTTGGGCTGTTGGGGCGGTCGACGATGAGTGATTGAAAGAGCGTCGATCTACTAGCATGATGCGTCGATTAAACGGTTCTGCAAGAGGGAAATAGGGGCGCTGTTTGAACTTCGGTAACGTGATGTTCGGGGCAGGAGCAGCAGGAAACTTTGGAGGGATTGCGCTGCTCAAGCGGGGGCTGCTTGTTGATTCAAGAAGGCGGAGAGCGAGCGTCAGTTGGAGACAAATCGACGAGTGCAATGGCAAAGCGTCGGCAGTGCCTGGCCGTTCTCTCATGCACCTGCGAAGCGCTTTGAAGTGGACACCGACAGGGAGCGAGACAGCCAAGAGACAAAACAATTCCGGCTGCTTTTGTGACGCATACCGCTCGAAGGGCATCCACTGTATGAGGAAGGGGGAGAGAATTGACGACACAACCTGAAACATCGCCTCAGCGTCCGCGCGTTGTGATCGTGGGTGGGGGATTTGGCGGGTTGCATGCAGCCAGGAGCCTGGCCGGCCTTCCTGTGCGCGTAACCCTGGTGGACCGGCGCAATCACCACACGTTTCAGCCGCTTTTGTACCAGGTGGCGCTCGCCGTGTTGTCGCCGGCAGATATTGCGCAGCCGATCCGTACCATTCTGCGGCACCAGAAGAATACCGAGGTGCTGATGGATGGAGTGCTGGCTCTGGATGGGGCAGCACGCGAAGTGACGCTGGCCTCGGGGACCAAGCTCAGCTATGACTACCTGGTGCTGGCGACGGGGGCGACGCACTCCTACTTTGGGCACGAGGATTGGGCGCCGGACGCACCGGGTCTGAAAACGATCGAAGATGCGATCGAGATTCGCCGGCGCGTGCTGCTGGCTTTTGAACTGGCCGAGCGGCAGATGCAGGAGCATGGCTGGCATCCGCCGCTGAACTTTGTGGTGATCGGAGGCGGACCGACGGGGGTGGAGCTGGCGGGCGCGATCAGCGACATTGCGAAGCTTTACATGCGGCACGATTTTCGGCACATCGATACGACCAAGGCGCGGGTGCTGCTGCTCGACGCGGGGCAGCGGGTTCTTGCAGCGTATCCGCCGGATCTTTCTGCCAAGGCCGAGGCCGAGCTGCAGCGCCTGGGCGTGGAAGTACACACGGGGATGAACGTGACAGGCGTGGGTCCCGGCTGGATTGAAGCCGGAGGACAGCGCATGGACGCGGCGGTGACGCTGTGGGCGGCGGGCGTGCAGGCTTCTCCGTTGGGCAAGATGCTGGGAGCGCCGACAGACAAGCGCGGCTGCGTGCTTGTGGATGACCGGCTCAATCCCCCCGACATGCCGGACGTTTTTATTCTTGGCGACCTGGCGCATTTCGAGCAGAACGGGCACCAGGTTCCGGGCGTGGCGCAACCCGCCATGCAGATGGGCGATCATGTGGGGCGCATGATCCGCGCGGATCTTGCGGGCAAGACGCGACCGGCTTTTCGTTATTTTGACAAAGGCGACATGGCAACGATCGGGCGCATGGCAGCGGTGGCGAAGGTGGAGTGGCCCTTCAAAGCGCACCTGAGCGGATTCCCTGCCTGGATCACGTGGATCTCTGTCCACATTTTTTTCCTGATCGGCTTCCGCAACCGACTGTCGGTGTTCGCGGCGTGGATCTGGACGTATTTCACCTTCACGCGCGGCGCGCGGCTGATCACGGGCGACCAGAATCTGCCGGGGTGGAACGATCAGGTATCGGCGGGGCCATCGACGGAGAGCGCGGACCGGAGGGCGCCGGTGGGATAGCCGCCAGCGTCAGTCGAGTAAACTGGTAAAGCAATGCTCGACTTGGGTTTCGTCCGGGACAACCTGGAATTGGTGGAAGAAAAACTGCGTGCGCGCGGCGCCGATCCGGCTGCTTTGCTGGGCGATTTTCGGACGCTTGACCAGCGGCGACGCGAGGCGATCACGCGCTCGGAACAACTGAAAGCCCGGCGGAATGAATTGAGCCAGAAGGTTGGCGCTCTGAAGAAAGCCGGGCAGGACGCGACGGCCGTGATGGACGAGACGCGCGCCCTGAAGGACGAGTTGGAAGCGCTGGACAAGACGGCAGCGGAGCTCGACGAGAAGATGCGCCTGTCGTTGGCACGCATCCCCAACTTGACGCGGGATGAGGTGCCGGCGGGGACGTCAGAGGCCGACAACGTCACGGTCAAGACGTGGGGAGACAAAAGAAAATTTGATTTTGAGCCCAAGCCGCACTGGGAGATCGGTGAGACGCTGGGGATCCTCGACCTAGAACGCGCGGCCAAGCTCAGCGGAGCGCGATTTGCAGTTTATATGGGAGCGGGCGCGCGGCTGGAGCGGGCGCTGATCGGCTTCATGCTCGACCGGCACACCCAGAAACATGGATATACCGAGGTGCTTCCGCCGTTCATGGTGAACTCGAAGAGCCTGTTCGGGACGGGGCAACTGCCGAAGTTCGCCGAAGATCTTTTCCGGTGTTCGGATGCCGATGCCGACGCGGTGGCGCGCGGAGAATTCAAAGACAACGATCATTGGCTGATTCCGACGGCGGAAGTGCCGGTGACGAATCTTTATCGCGACGAGATTCTGGATGAAGCGCGGCTGCCGATAGCGCTGACGGCGTACACTCCGTGTTTCCGCGCCGAGGCGGGTGCGTATGGGAAGGATGTGCGCGGCATCATTCGCCAGCATCAATTCCAAAAGGTGGAGCTGGTAAAGTTCACGCGGCCGGAAGAGTCGGACGCTGAACACGAGAAGCTGACCCGGAATGCCGAGGAAGTTCTGGAAGCGCTGGAGCTTCCCTATCGACGCGTCCTATTGTGCACGGGCGATACAGGGTTTTCTTCGGCTAAGACTTTCGACCTTGAAGTGTGGTTGCCGGGGCAGCAGCTTTATCGCGAGATTTCATCGTGCTCGAATTTCGAGGCATTTCAGGCGCGGCGCGCCAACATCCGGTATAAGCCAGCAGGCAAAGGCAAGACGGAATTTGTGCATACCCTGAACGGCAGCGGGCTGGCAGTGGGACGCACCTGGCTGGCGATTCTGGAGAACTATCAGCAGGCCGATGGGTCAGTGGTGGTTCCCGAAGCACTCAGAACCTATATGGGAGGCTTAGAAAGGATCACGGCGCGGCAATGAACAAGACGCTGAAGAGTTATTTTTACTGGACGTATCCACGGGGCCACGTGCACTACGACGTGATGGTCACGCTGATCCTGCTGTTCATTTTTGTGACGCCGCACCTGTGGAATTTCGGGGACAAACCATCGAGGCCAGCCGGCCCTCTGCATCCCATTCAGGTAGTGGGCGACGGCGGCCACGGAGTGGTTGTGTCGGTGCGGGCATCGGATGTGGCGATTCCCGAGGGCGCGACCGACAACGAAGTGAAGAAGGTGCTGCGCCTGGCGATTGAGCCGGTCACGGGAGACGCGGTTTCTGTGGAGCACTGGGAAACGGCGACCGATGCACAGGGAAACCTGGTGTGGCGGATCTGGGCCCACCGGTGACAAAGGATGCACGATCCGGCTGCCATTCGCATCCAAGAAGGATGCTCATGAACCTCGCACGGAACCTGTTTTTCGCGGCATCGATCGCAGCACTCGTGATGGGCAGGCCCGCGCGCGCGGACGATCTGCAACGCGTGCTGCACGATCTAGATGTTGCTGCAGCCAATTTCCGCTCCACTTCGGCGGACGTCCAATTTGACACCATCCAGACGGAGCCTTTTCCCGACAAGGATACGCAAAAAGGCACGGTCTACTATGAGCGCAAGGGTGCGTCGTTTTCGATGGCGGCGCACATCGAGCAAGAAAACGGGAAACCGGCGCAAAAGATCTACACGTTTACGGATGGACAATTCAAGCTGGACAACGTGGGCGCCAACCAGGTGATCACCTACAAGCGAGCGAGCAAATTCGAGAGCTATGTGATGCTCGGGTTCGGCGCCAGCGGCAAGGACCTGACCGAGAAGTGGGACATCAAGGACGATGGTCCGGAGACGGTGAACGGATCGAAGGTGGAAAAGCTTGAGCTGGTCGCGAAGGACCCGACGGTGCGCGCCAACCTGCCGAAGGTGACGGTGTGGATCGATATAGCGCGCGCGATCAGTCTGAAGGTGGTGTTTGACGAAGGACAAGGCGTGACGCGCGAGGGCGTTTACTCCAATATCAAAGTAAATAACCCGCTGCCGGCCGACGCCTTTAAGCTGAAGATCGACAGCCAGACACAGCAGTCGACCCAATAAAGATTACATCTATGGCTGCGATGCATTGGGGTCTTGGCGCAAACCTCAGCGAAAGTCGTCAGGCCCTTCTCTGCCGAACAATCAGGCGGGCGATGGTCAAACCGCCGAGCGCAAAGAGCATTGGAAAGCACTCCAGCGTGTAGCGTGCCTCGGGAGGAACGACGGTCAGCAGGAGTGCGCAGCGCAGCAGAAGGTAGAGAAGCATCCAGAATCCCAGGCGCGGCCTTAGAAGGAAGCCTGCGAAGCCGAGAAACAGGTAGACAGCATTCAGGCAGGCATAGGCCCAGCTGATGCGTGTTTCGACGTGATGATGCGCGTAGACCCACCAGTCGAGGTCGATGGGAAGGTTCTCGACGCGGGGACGCAGACTCATATCGGCGAGGCGGCCGAGGGGCAGGAGGACGTAATAACGCAGCGGATGAGCGGCAATGCGTTGATTGGCCAGCTTGGCGAAGGCGGCATCGAGTTGGGGCGTGAGGTTCCATCCGTTGGCGTTGTAGTCGGCGGCCAGCTGAGCGGTCTGGTTGTATTGGGCCGGCGAATCGAAGGCACGGGTAGGAAGCTTCGTGACGTCGAGGTCATCACCGGGCACGTTCCAGACCACGTTGTAGGTGGAAATGAAGTCGAGGCACCAGGTCTTGACCCAGCGATCCCAGCCGGGTGTAAGTGGGTCGCCGGGATCGGTGGCAGTACGCGGGGCGAGAGGCTGAAGGACATGAAAGACCTGCCAGTTGCGGGAGGTCCACGCAACGAAGGGGGCAACGGCCAGGAGAGCGCACACGATCGCCATGCGGAGTCCGCGACGCAGTGCTTGCGACGACTTGTCGGCACGCACCGCGGCGACCATTGCGGGAGCGAGAGCGATCGCGACCAGAGCTCCATCGGGACGCAGAAGGGCCGCAAAGGTGATGGCAAAGGAAAATGCGAGGGCGGGCGTCCAGCGGGGCTGCTCTTGAAAGCGCGCCGTGGACCAGAGCGCAAGGGCGATCGCGAAAAGAGTCGGGCCTTCGGTCAGCGGACTTGCGGCGTAGACCGCAGTGAACGGACAGAGCGCAGCGAGCCACAGCGTTGCATGCGTTGCGGCACGCTGCAGGGGGGCGGGCGCCACACGTCGCGCGAAGTCAGCGAGCAGGAGACACGTTACAAGGTCCATCGCGATTTGGACCCAGACGGCAAGGGCATAGTTCTCGATGCCGAAGATTTTGAAACAGGCGGCGAGAAAGAGCGGATAGCCGGGGAGGCGAATCAACGTGGGGAAAGCATGGCCGCCCAGTGTGAGTGCGTAACGGCCGTGGAGGAGAAGGTTTTTGGCAATGTCGCCATAGACGAGGGAATCGCCGCGGGCCTCGAAAAAGTGACGGAGCATCCAAACACGGAGGAGGAGGCCGCAGAGCAATGCGCTGAGGCCGGAGGGTGTGGCGGCGATTGGTCTACTTGTAGCCCGGGGCGCCTTCGATTGACTCAAAGAAGCGGGTTCCATACGATTCGTACTGTATAGCCTAGACCGTCGCAGCGGTCTTCCGGACCTCTTCTTGCCGACCTTGGCATCCATGCCAGAGAACCAGGATCACTTGTCGCGGCACACAGCAAGCGCCAAAGATAAGACAGGACATGCCAGACCATCAGATTTTTTATGACCCCCAAAGGAAGCGCTGGAAGCGGCTGCGGAGAGTCCTCGACGCTGTTGCGGTTCTGAGTACGCTGGTCCTGGCGGGTTTCATTTTCAATATTCTGCGCAGTGCGCCGTTGCCTGAGCTGTTGCTGCCGGCTTTTCGGCATAACTACAAGGCTCTTCCCGATCGGAGCGCCCAACGCAATGCCAAGGTTGTAAGACCCACGCGGCGCAAGACCGAGCGCAAGCCATCGGACATTCCTTTCAATACGGGCGAGGGTTTGCGGGCAGCCTTTTACGTGCCCTACGACGAGGCCAGCTACGCTTCGTTCAAGCAGCATGTTCATCAAATCGACATGCTGTTTCCGGAGTGGCTACATGTGGAGCCGTCGAAGCCAACTCTGCTGGGGATCGACAACGAAAGCCATCGTGCGTATCCCATCATCGACGGCAACACGGTGCACGATCCGGACGATCTGGGCCGCATCATGCACACGATTCAGTTCGCCAAAGAAGACACAGAGGTCTTTCCCCACGTCAACAACTACGACTCCAACACGGCGAGCTGGGAGGGAGGTGTCGGCGACCTGCTGAACGATCCAGAAAACCGGGCGACCCTGGAGAGCCAGATTCTCCGCTTCCTTGAGGCGTTCCCTGCCTACCACGGTCTCTCGCTGGATTTTGAGAGCCTGCCCGACCGGACCATGCCCGGCTACATGGCGTTCATTCGGGAACTCTATGCCCAGATGCATCCGCGCAACCTGCGGCTCTTTGTCACTGTCGCCTCGGCTACCGACAACAAGGTTCTGAATCAGATTGCCGGCAACTCGGACTATGTGGTGCTGATGAACTATGACGAGCACGAAACCACCAGCGATCCGGGACCGATCGCCAGCCAGAATTGGTTTCTCGCCAATCTAACCCGCGTGCTCAAGATTGTTCCTAAACAGAAGCTCATGTGCGCGCTCGGTAACTATGGGTATGACTGGACGCTGTCGATTCCTCCGCGGGCGAGACGGGGACACAAGCAGGCCAAGCCGGAAGTGCTCAATACGGAGGATCTGCCTGTGTCGGATGCGTGGCAGAGGGCATCGGATGCCGACGCCGATCTGAACCTCGACTACGACTCGCTGAATCCCCATTTCGACTACCTGGACGAAGACAACAATCAGCGGCACGTGGTGTGGTTTCTTGACGGCGTGACGCTGCTGAACGAGATGCGGGCCGCGCGACAGCTTGGACTGCAGACGTTTGCGCTTTGGCGGCTGGGAACGGAAGACAGCTCGCTCTGGAACGTGTGGGACAAGCCGAGAAATCCGAATTCGCTGTATGCTCTGGGCGTTGTCGATCCGGGGCACGATGTCGATGCGGAGGGAGAAGGCGACATCATGCGCATCACCGGCCTGCCCAAACAGGGCAAGCGCACGGTGCAGATCGACAGCGACGAGCCGGACCCCACGAAGAAGCTCATCATTGACGAACACATGGATGTGTATCCGCAGACCTATAGCGTGGCGTACTACGGATACCACGCCAACGAGGTAGCGCTTTCGTTTGACGACGGCCCGGATCCGAAGTGGACGCCGAAGATCCTGGACATTCTGAAGAAGAAGAATGTGAAGGGCACGTTCCTGGTGATCGGCGAAGAGGGGCTGGCAAACCTGGGATTGCTGAAGCGTGAATTGCGCGAAGGGCACGAGCTTGGCAATCACACCTACACGCACCCGGACATCAGCGAAGTTTCGTCGCGCCAGCTGGAGCTGGAGGTGAAGCTGACCGAGCGGCTGTTTGCCAGCAAGCTCGGCGTGCAGCCGCACTACTTCCGTCCACCCTATGACGTGGATGAGGAGCCGGAGACAGATCTCCAGGCCGCACCGGTGGTGCGGATCCAGCAGGACGGCTACATCGTGATCGGCAACAAGATTGATACGAATGATTGGGATGAGCGGATCAAGAAGACGCCGGAGGAGATTGTGGCGTCGGTTCTCGAGCAGCTGGATCGGATGAAGACGAAGCCGCAGTTTCGCGGCTCCGTGATCCTGATGCACGACGGCGGCGGCAATCGCCAGCCGACGGTGGACGCTTTGCCGGTGCTGATCGATATGCTGCGCGAACGCGGCTACACGTTTGTCCCGGTTTCTTCGCTCATGGGCAAAACGACCGCGGATGTGATGCCGCCGCTGACGCCCTGGCAGTATGTGCGTGCCATTCCCGACTCCATCGCGTTTTCCACGCTGGCTGTGATCGGCAACTTCATCGTGATGGTTTTTTTCCTGGGCGATGTCCTGATGAGCGGGCGGCTTGTGCTGGTGGGGGTATTTGCGGTGGTTGACCGCCTGCGGCGCCCGCACCGCGAGGCTTCGCCGGGCTTCTGCCCGCGCATCGCCGTGCTCATCCCGGCCTACAACGAAGAGAAGGTCATTGTGCGCACCATTCGCTCGGTGCTGCATTCTGACTATGAGAATCTTCGCGTGATCGTGATCGACGATGGTTCGATCGACAACACGTTCGAAGTGGCGCGCGCTGCGTATGCGCGCGAGATTGCCGCCGGCCGCGTACAGGTGTTGACCAAACCCAATGGCGGCAAGGCAGCGGCGCTCAACTACGCGCTCGAAGATCTGGATGAGGAGTTTTATGTGGGGATCGATGCCGACACGGTGATTGCTGCCGATGCGATCACGAAGCTGCTGCCGCACTTCGAAGATCCCTCGGTAGGCGCAGTGGCGGGGAACGCGAAGGTGGGCAACCGCGTGAACTTGTGGACACGCTGGCAGGCGCTCGAGTACATCACCAGCCAGAACTTCGAGCGCCGCGCACTGAATTTGTTCAACGTGGTCACGGTTGTTCCTGGGGCGATCGGCGCATGGCGGACGGCTCCGGTGAAGAAGGCGGGCGGCTATCCGTTGAACACGGTTGCGGAAGATGCCGATTTGACGATGAATCTGCTCGAGCAGCAGTTCAAGGTGAACTACGAGGATCGGGCGCTGGCGTTCACCGAGGCGCCAATCGGCGCAGGCGGCTTGATGCGGCAGCGTTTTCGCTGGTCGTTTGGCATTCTGCAATCGGTGTGGAAACATCGTGCGGCGTTCGTGCGCAACAAGGCGATGGGGCTCTTTGCGCTGCCCAACATTTTGATTTTCCAGATGCTGCTGCCGCTGGTCTCGCCCTTTATCGACCTCATGTTTGCGGCGGGGATCGTACACTACTTTATCGATCGCCACTACCATCCCGAAGCCGCGTCGGCCGCGAGTTTCATCAAGCTGCTGGCCTATTTCCTCACCTTCCTGCTCATCGATTTCGTGACGTCGGCGGTGGCGTTCAGCCTGGAGCGTCGGCACCCAGCCAACAAAGGAGACGGCTGGCTGCTGTTCCACATCTGGCTGCAGCGGTTTGCGTATCGGCAGGTGTTTTCGATTGTGCTGTTCAAGACGCTGAAGCGCGCGATTGACGGAAAGCCGTTCAACTGGGACAAGCTGGAACGCACGGCGCAGATGAGCAAGCGGACCGAAGCGCTGACGGAGATGCGGTAATTCTCGGCGCGATAGAGTTTGCGCTTTCCCAGGCCAAGATCTGGGGCATCCAGGTTTGTGGCGATTCGGGACTCTTTGAAACGACGGCTGGGTTGGGTTCGTGCTTTCCCACCCATGCGCGATGAAGCTGCTGCATGGATGGGGCACAGAGGTTGGTGGTTCATTCCCGGTTTGTGCTTGATGCTTGGGTTGCTTTCCCAGGTCTCAGAAACGAGACCCGGGGCACCCATTTTCGTGCCAGTTCAAAGGGTCAGCGAACCACGGCAAGTTTTTCGCAGCCCGTGAAGTCATGCCGTGTCACAAAACCCAATCAATGATGATGCCCGGAGGAGCTATGACCGCCGGAGTGGCCACCGCCGGAGTGGCCACCGCCGAAATGGCCTCCGCCGCCATAGTGTCCGCCACCGCCGAAGGAATGGCTTTGTTTGGGCGCCTTGAAGGAACCTCCACTGCCGCCCCATCCTGAGTGGCCGCCGTTATAGCTGTAGGCCTTGGGTGCTCGTCCCCCATAGGGATCGGCGTTGTGGTTGCCGAAGAGGTGGAAGCCGCCGGAGTGTTGTGTTGATCCGCCGAATGCGTTGTTGCCGCGCCCGCCGAAACTGCCGCGGTAGGTATTCTCGGGCGCGCGATAGGACGGAGCGGGGTTGGAGTGGGCCATTCCCGAGCGGCCGAAGTTGTTTTCTCTGGACTGGCCGTAGAATCCCGAACCGTAGCCGGAGCGGCCGTACGAGCTCGCGGGTTGAGTGCGGGGGGCAAAGGTCGGGGTGCGGCTGCCGAACTGCTGCGGCCGGGAGATGGGCTGCGGATAGTGGTTGTAGGCATGCTGCGCTGGAGCCACCGGACGAAACCCCTCGCCCCGCTGCGGGTAGCCGTGATTGAAGCCTTCGGCAGTGCGTGCGTCGCCCCAGTTCTGGATGGGGCGACCGACAGGCTGGCCCCAGCCGCTGCGCGCCGATTCTCCTGGGCGATTGAAGCTGCGGTAGGGCGTGTCCTCGTGTGCCCAGCCCGCGCGGTAGCCATTGCGATTCGAGCCATTTCCCCAGCCTTGCCGAGGGAAGTAGCGGGGACCGCCGAGAGGAAAGCCCCAATCGGCCACGGAGGAACTGTGGGTGAACCAGCTGTTGTGGTTGAACAGGACTGAGTTTGCGAGCCAGTCAAGCCCCCAACCGAGCCATCCCCATGGAGTGCTCTGGAAGGCGCTCATAGCGATTCCCGGCCCGTAGTGAACGAGCGCGGAGCCGACGAACGATCCGATGGTGCCCAGCAGAGAGAATCCAGGATAGGGTGAAACGGGCTGGCCATACGCGTTCCAGGGGTTGTAGTTCGGAACGGACACAACCTGCGGATCGGGAGGTGCGATGTCGATGTAGCCCTGGTTCTCGGAGACCTGCTCCTGCGGGGTGCTTTGCAGGTTGCCGGCGGACTCGGCCCGCTCGCGCATCGCCTGGATGGTCTGCAGGACGTCCTGCGGCTGGTTATAGTAGGCATTACCCAGATTGGTGGTCCATTGCAGGTTGCGATCCAACATGGCGAGCACCTGCGGAAATGCGGAGAGCGCCTTCACGCTGGGATCCCAACTGGATTGGGCATCGGCGCCTGCCGCCACCTGATCGGGAGACGCGCCGCCCAGGGAGCGGAGCCATTGATCGGCGGCGGCCACCTGGGCAGGATAGGTAGAAGCGGCAAGAATCTGCGCAACGAGCGCGTCCGGATAGAGGGCGATTGGGGCGACCAACTGTGTGAGTTGATCGGGGCTCAGCGGCTGCGTCTGGGCGAGCTGTTGGCCGTATCCCTGTTGCGGATAGGCGGCGGCCTGTCCCTGATAGCCGGACGGTGGATAGCCGGACTGTCGATATGGGGACTGGCCGTCGGCATATTGCTGCGGCTGCGGAGCATATTGCTGCGGTTGCGGATATGGCTGAGGCGCGTTGTATTGCTGCGGCGCGGGGTATTGATCGTCCGGAGGCCAGTCTTGCTGCGCGTGAATCGGCAGAACGACCGCGAAGCCCATGGCGATAAGGGCGGACACACACGCGGAGCGGGAGGAGCGGCGGCCTCGATCGGTGGGAAGAGTCTGGGATAACGCAGACTTCGTCCTGTCAATTTTTCTGGGGGAGAGCTGACATTTGGCAAAGTGCAAGACGTGCCGATCCATTTGGGGTTTCATTTTCCCTCTTCTGGGGCCCACGTACACGCTCGCTCCTGCGAGGCTTTGATCTGACCCCGAGCGCTGTGAGGCATTCGGAGCCCGTTCTTTCCGCTGCCCTTCCCGGAGTGATCGGCAAGCACAAAATGCACCCAGGGCGGGCATCGACTTCTACCTTGACCCGGTTCCGCCGGCTTAGTTTCGTCGAAAGCCGGGAATCTTCGTCTCATTCCGGTTCGCACGGAAGTCGAGCCTCTTCCGAGCGCGGCGATGGATCCGGGATCGGACTACACTAGTGGACTATGGCAACCGTGACTCTCCCCACCGAAATCCAGACCCGCACGCCGCAAGGCGCCTTCACCAACGAGCCCTTCATCGATTTCAAGGACCCCGAAAACGGTCGCAAGATGAAGGCGGCTTTGGAGTTTGTGGGGGGGCAGCTGGGACGCGAGTATCACCTGATCATCGGGGGATACCGCATTTCCACAGATGGCAAGATCAAGTCGCTGAACCCATCGCGCCCGGCGCAAGTGGTTGGCCTGCATCAGAAAGCGGAGGCAGAACACGCGGAGAAGGCGATGGGGGCGGCTCTTCGAGCTTTTGAGATCTGGAGCAGGGCCTCGGTTGAAGTGAGAGCTTCGCTTCTTCTCGGCGCGGCTGAAATCATCCGCAAACGCAAGTTCGAGTTTTGCGCGTGGCTCACCTATGAGGTCGGGAAAAACTGGGCCGAAGCGGACGCCGATGTGGGAGAGACGATTGATTTTCTTGAGTTTTACGCGCGCGAAGCGCTGCGCCTGGCGGAGGCGAAGACGCCCATCCAGTATCTGGGAGAGCGCGACGAATTGCTGTACATCCCGCTGGGTGTGGGCGCGGTGATTCCGCCGTGGAATTTTCCGTTTGCCATCATGGCAGGGATGACAGCAGCCGCGATCGTCACGGGGAACACGGTGATCCTGAAGCCTTCGAGCGACTCGCCTACGATTGCTGCGAAGTTTGTGGAGGTGCTGGAGGAAGCGGGCATGCCGGGCGGCGTTGTGAATTTCTGTCCTGGATCCGGGGCAACGTTCGGCAACGCGATCGTGGAGCATCCCAAGACGCGTTTCATCGCCTTCACCGGGTCGAAGGCCGTCGGGCTGGATATTCACGAGCGAGCGGCCAAGGCACGACCGGGGCAAATCTGGATCAAGCGCACGATTCTGGAGATGGGTGGAAAAGACTCGATCCTGGTGTGCGCCGATGCGGATCTGGATGCCGCGGTGGAGGGCGTCGCGTCATCGGCCTTCGGATTCAGCGGGCAGAAATGTTCGGCGTGTTCGCGCGCGATTGTGGAAGCGCCAGTCTACGACATCTTCGTGGAGCGGCTGCGCGACCGGGTTGGACAGTTTACGGTGGGCGACCCCGCGACCAATCCCAACATGGGCCCGGTGGTGAATCGGGCGGCGATGGACTCGATTCTCGGCTACATCGCGACGGGAAAGAAGGAAGGGCGGCTGGTGGCGGGCGGCAAAGCGAAGAAGAGCGATGACGATGGATACTTCCTGGAGCCTACGGTGTTCGCCGATGTCGCCGCGGACGCTGCGCTGGCGCAGGAAGAGATCTTCGGGCCGGTGCTGGCGGTGATCAAAGTGGACGACTTTGAAGAAGGCCTGAAGGTGGCGAACAACACCGAGTATGGGCTGACTGGCGCGCTGTACACGGCGGATCGCGGGCGCCTTGAATTGGCGCGGCGAGAGTTCCATGTGGGTAATTTGTACTTCAATCGCAAATGCACCGGGGCGATGGTCGGCGCGCATCCCTTCGGCGGGTTCAACATGAGCGGCACCGACTCGAAGGCGGGGGGCCCCGACTACCTGTTGCTGTTTACGCAAGCCAAGAGCGTGGCGGAGAAGCTGTAAGCCCGTTCGTATTGCGAGATGGGCTCGACGCTTTTGAAGCTTCCTTCCGGGCAGGGACATCTCTAGTGCGGAAGGAGTGGCCGAATGCCCACCGTAGTCCGCTTTCATCAGCTTGGCGGTCCTGAAAATCTGAAGTTTGAGGAAATCGCGCAACAGCAACCGAGCGCGGGCGAAGTGCGTTTGAAGGTGCAGGCTTCGGGCCTGAACCGCGCCGAGTCGATGTACTATCACGGGCGCTATCTCGAAACGGCGCAGCTGCCCTCGCGCCTTGGCTATGAAGTGGCTGGCGTTGTGGAGGCAGTGGGCGAGGGCGTGGACAAGTCGTGGCTTGGGAAGCACGTGGCCACGGTTCCCGGCTTCTCACAGAATCGGTACGGAACGCTGGGAGAAGAAGCGATCGTGCCGGTTTCGGTGCTGGGCGAGTATCCCAAGAACTTGACGCCTGTAGAAGCGGCGGCAATCTGGATGCAATACCTCACAGCGTATGGCGCCCTGGTGCATTACGGTGCGTTGCAGGCCGGCGATTTTGTTTCGATTCCCGCGGCGTCGTCGAGTGTCGGACTGGCGGCGATCCAGATTGTGCGCGATGCCGGCGCGACGGCGATTGCAGTCACGCGTACTTCGGCGAAACGGAAGGAACTGCTGGCGCTCGGCGCGCAGCATGTGATTGCCAGCGAAGAAGAAGACTACGTGGCGCGGATTGGAGAGGTCACTGGAGGGAAGGGCGTGCGGCTAACGTTCGATCCGGTGGGTGGGCCGTTTGTGGAGAAGCTGGCGGCAGCGGCGATGAAGGGCGGCATTCTGTTCGAATACGGCGTTCTGTCGAGTGCGCCGACCCCATTTCCGCTGTTCGACGCGCTGGGCAAGGGCCTGACCTTGCGCGGCTACACGCTGCATGAGATTACGGGGAGTCCGACAATCGGGGAGAAGGCAAAGAAGTACATCTTCGACCGGCTGGCGGATGGAAGGTTTGTTCCGAAGATTGCGAAGACGTTTCGGTTCAAGGAAAGTATCGAGGCGTACAAATACCTCGAGTCGAACCAGCAAATCGGCAAGATTGTAATCACCGTGCCATAGGCAAAGGGGCCCGCGAAGGCCCCTCTCCGAACACGCTTCGAAATGAATTTACTAGGCGACGGCGGGCGGAGCCGCGGCTTGTTCTTCGGCTTCGAGCTTGTTGCCCATTTCCGCGGCCGCTTGAGCGAGCTGGCGATGATGGATGGTGAAGAGAGCCAGTTCGAGACGGTCGCTGACGCCGGTCTTGTCGTAGATGGAGCGCAGGTAGTTCTTGATGACCTGCTCGGTGGTCTTGAGCCGCATCGCAATTTCGCGGTTCTTGCAACCCTGCACGATCAGGGCGACGATGCGCATTTCCTTGGGGGTGAGGCGATCGCGCACGCGCGCGCCGACGAGATCCTCTTCGGGTGATTCGGGCATCATCAGCTGCGGCGGCGTCCAGGTATCGCCTGCGGCGACGCGACGTACACATTCGACCAGAGCCGGTCCCGTGACGTTGCGGAAAACGACTCCGCGGAATCCCTGCTGCATGAACTGGCTGGCGCTCTCATTATTTTCGGCGATGACAATGCCACGGCAGCCGCTGGATTCAAGCAGAGTCCGGAGCCGCGCCATGTCGGGGCGCAGCGACGCGGCCAGAACGACGATGGAACCGGGAAAGGTGGCGATGGCGTGCATCATGCGGTCGAGGTCAGTGCATTGGGCAATAATGCGCATGTCCTCATCCATCGCCAGCACCTTGGCGGTGCCAGCCCTGAAAATTGCCTGCGAATCGGCAAGGATCACCTTATTCATAGCGCGCGCACCATCCATCGTGGAATTCGGCCTGTTTCCGTCAACATGTTACCTCCGGTTTGGACCGGACTCCACTGTTGAACCCTAAAGATACACCGTCCCGTATACGAGGCGGTATCGACAAAAAGGAATCGTGGCGAAGACGATGCCAGCTTTTCATGAGACCGGAGGAGCTCACGTTCCTTTAGTTACCTGGCCGGGCTAAAAAGGACTAGCCTTGGCCGAAAACTTCTGAAACAAGATTACAGCGCTGATGGCTTTTTCGTCATCTGAAACTGCCGCGCGAGCCCGCATTGTATTTACTCACTTGGCTCTTTTGGTCTGATACTGTAGACCCACCAAGGGTGAGGTTGAGGCCCTAAACTGGGGATATGGCAAGGCCAATTCTACTCGCCGTTGACGACGATGTCAGTGTTCTGGAAGCAGTTGTCCAGGACCTGCGCCGGGAATACGGGGCTGAATACCGCGTGATGCGGGCAGCCAGCGGCCAGGCCGCGCTGGACACGCTCTCACAGGTGAAGGCACGCCAGGAGCCGGTGGCGCTGATTGTGAGCGATCAGCGCATGCCGGGCATGACGGGCGTCGATTTCCTCGAACACGCCCGGGAGCTATATCCCGATTCGCGTCGTGTGCTGCTGACGGCGTATGCAGATACGGAGGCGGCGATTCGGGCAATCAATTCGGCGCGCATTCACTACTACCTGAACAAGCCGTGGGATCCGCCGGAAGAGAAGTTGTACCCGGTGTTGAACGATCTGCTCGACGACTGGAAGGCCGGTTATCGGCCGCCGTTCGAAGGGCTCCGCGTGATCGGGAATCGATGGTCGCTGCAGGATCATATGCTGCGCTCGTTTTTGTCGCGGAATCACGTGCCTTATCGGTGGCTGGATATCGCGGGCAACGACGAAGCATTGAAGCTATTGAGCGATCGCCAGCTGAAGCCCGCGCAGCTGCCCGCGGTGCTTTTCGCGGATGGCACCTCGCTGGCCAATGCCGATCCCGATGCGCTTGCGGCGCGTGTGGGTCTGCGCACGCAGGCCACGCAGGAGTTCTATGACATGACCGTGGTCGGCGCCGGGCCCGCGGGGTTGGCGGCCGCGGTTTATGGGGCCAGTGAAGGCCTGAAGACGCTGGTGATTGAGCCGGAAGCGCCCGGCGGACAAGCAGGTTCTTCTTCGCGCATTGAGAACTACCTGGGATTTCCTTCGGGAGTGACGGGCGCCGACCTGGGGCGTCGTGCGCTTACGCAGGCATCGCGATTTGGCGCGGAGTTTGTGACCCAGCGCGCGACCGGGATGCGCATCGATGGGCAGTATCGGTTCGTGAAGCTTTCCGACGGCCGCGAGGTGTCGAGCCACGTGGTGCTGCTCGCACCCGGAGTTGAGTATCGCAAGCTCACAATTCCGGGAGCCGATCACCTGGCGGGGTGCGGCATCTATTATGGGGCCGCGCTGGTTGAGGCGGCCTCGTGCAAGGGCGAGGATGTTTTCGTGGTCGGGGGAGCCAATTCGGCGGGCCAAGCAGCCCTTCATTTCTCAAAATATGCCTCGAAAGTCACGATGTTGGTGCGGGGTGCGGGTCTGACGGTTACCATGTCGAAATACTTAATCGATGAGATCGACCGCACATCGAATATTGTGTTGGCCACGGAGACGCAGGTGATCGCAGCCGAGGGCAACGGTCACCTGGAGTGCCTGCAACTGAGGGGGCCCCAGGGCGATTATCGGGTGCCGGCGAATTCCCTGTTTGTTTTCATCGGCGCACAGCCGGGTACGGCCTGGCTGCCGACGACGATTTTGCGGGATGAGAAGGGCTTTATTCTGGCCGGGCCTGACTTGCGCAGAGAAGGAAAGTGGCCGGACGGCTGGAAGGAAACACGGGAACCATTCTTGCTGGAGTCGAGCGTACCCGGGGTCTTCGTGGCAGGGGACGTACGTCACGGTTCAGTGAAGCGTGTGGCCAGCGCGGTGGGTGAAGGGTCGATTGCCGTGCAGTTTGCGCATCAGTATCTGGCTGGGTTTTAGTTGGGAGTGAAGCAACAGGAAATGGACGAGGGCGAAAAAGCGCTGGCGATCGAATCGATCCCGCTTGGAGAAGCGGAACCGGAGTTGCGGAAGACCCGCATCTTTGAACAAGCGAATCTGGATGCGCTGCGAGGCGTGGACCAGGTGGATCGCATACGCATTTCTGCCGGCGGGGTGATCGCGCAACCGAGTGATTTGGTCACATCGTATTGCGTGATCCTCAAAGGCGAGTTCCGTGCCGAGCGGATGGAGGCGGACGGTTCGCGCACGGTCATCGGCGGAGCGCGTGCCGGCGAGGGCTTCGGAGAAGCGCCGCTTCTGTTGGGCAAGACGCACATGCAAATCGTAGTGACTGCCACGGAAGATGCGGTCCTTATCCGCTTCACGAGCGAGCAGTTCTGGCGCGTGCTTGCCTGCTGCCCTGAAGCGCGCGCGGTGATCCTGACAGACATGGCGGTGCGGCTGCAGGCGTACCAGGTGGAAGCGCTGCATCGCGAAAAGCTGGTCTCGCTCGGCACCCTGGCAGCCGGTCTGATGCACGAGCTGCACAACCCTGGATCGGCGGCCAAACGCGCCGCCTCGCAACTGCGCGAAAACCTGATGCGGCTGCAACAGCTCAGCCTTCGCAACAGCGGCAAGCTCAAGACTCCCGAGCAACTCGAATGCATGAAGGGCCTGGTGGAGCACACGTTGAGCGGCTGCCGGCTGGCGGCATTGAGCAGCCTGGAGCAGGCCGATGCAGAAGAAGCCATGGGTGAGTGGCTCTCCTCGGCTGGCGTGGAAAACGCATACACGATCGCGCCGGTTCTGGTGGGGATGGGTTTTGACCGGAACGAGCTGGATTGCGCCAAGGAGTTTTTTGACGCGGAGTCGTTCTCGGATGCCTTGAATTGGCTTGGATCGCTGGTGTCGAGCGTGTCGCTTGTATGCGCCATCGAGGACAGCATCACACGCATTTCGGACCTGGCGATGGCAGTGAAGAAATTCGCCTACGACGAGCGATCGCCGGCGCGTGAACTGGACGTGCATGACAGCCTGCAGAGCACGCTGATCATTTTGGGACACAAGCTGCGCGTCAAGCAGATCCAGGTCGAGAAGCGCTTCGAAGCGTCGCCGTCGACGATTCACACGCGCGGTTCGGCATTGAGCCAGGTGTGGACGAACCTGATCGACAATGCCGCCGATGCTTCGCCGGCGGGCGGACATGTCGAGATTGCGACGTGGACGGATCCTGAGCCCGGATGGCTCTCGGTGAGCATCACCGATCATGGTGCGGGGATTCCGGCCGATGTGCTGCCCCGGATGTTCGAGCCGTTCTTCACGACCAAGCCGCAGGGCTCGGGGACAGGGTTGGGGCTGGATATCGTGCACCGCATTGTGACGGAGAAGTTCGGCGGAAAGATTGATGTAGAAACCAGTCCCGGCAAGACGCAATTTGTGGTGCATCTTCCGATGCGCAATTCAGTTGAGAGTGACAGTCACAAAAAGAAAGCTAAATACTTCTAATTTTTCTTTTTCGTTTGTCCTCGTTCTCCCCCTTCCCAAAGTGGCACACATTGAGCGACACCGTCTGTGCGCGGTTGTCGAGGACTGCCACGCAGCCGGTTTTGTTGGGATTGAATCAAATCGTCGTCCAGGACGCTGAGACGTGGCTGCTGAGCCATCAAGTCACGGCGGAGTCTGCCGATGAAACCGGTGGAGAGGTCGCCATGCTCGATCGCAACGATTTGATGGAAGCGGCGCTGGAGAGCTTTCCGGAGGGTCTTGCGCTGCTGGGGCCGGAAGAAGTGGTGACCTTCTGGAATCGCGCGGCGGAGAAGATTACCGGATATCCCAGCATGGAGATGGTGACCCGTCCCCTTCCGGAGGGATTGGATACGCTGCTCTACGACGCGATACCCGCGGAAGCACGCGAGCCGCATGCCGGACCGCTTCCAGAACGCGGCATTCTCATCCACGCGCTGCATCGAAGCGGGCTCGATTTGCTGTTGATGACACGCGCGGTTATTCTGCGCGACGCTTTGGGCGAGAGAGTGGGAAAGGCAGCCATTTTTCATGCGGCCACGGGAGTCGATTCCCTGCCGCATGGGGAGAGCTCGGCGGAATCGAACCTCGAGACAGCCCAGGCGGAGATTGAAGAGCAGATTCAAGCGGCCTTTGAAGACCATGCCCAGGGAGGGGTTCCGTTGGGCCTGCTGTGGGTCACGGTGGACCAGGCGCACGGGATGCGCAAAACCCACGGCGCGCGGGCTTGCGAGGGGATGCTCGAACGCATGGAGCGGACATTGACCAACGGATTGCATGCGGCCGAGGAGATCGGACGCTGGGGGGACGATGAATTTCTGATTCTTTCGCACGAACCGAGTGGAGCTGTCCTGGGCGCGCATGCACAAGTGCTGGCCGGGCTGGCGAGGACTGCGGAGTTCCGTTGGTGGGGTGACCGACTGTCGCTCAGCGTGAGCGTCGGTGCGGCGCAGGCTGTGAACACAGAATCGCTCTCTGAGTTGCTGGAGCGAACGCAGGCGGCCATGCTGGTCAGCGTTCACGCCGGCGGCAACCACGTAACACTCGCCCCGGAGAAATAGCCATGTTTGCGATTGTCGGCATTTTCGTGGTTTTCGCCGCCGTTCTCGGCGGATTTCTCATGGAAAAGGGTCATATCGAGGTCCTGATTCAGCCTGCGGAGTTGCTGATCATTGTCGGCGCATCGACGGGCACGCTGCTGGTGGCAAACCCCGTGCATATTTTGAAGGGGATTGTCGGCGGGCTCAAAGGGGTGATTGGGGGATCGAAGTTTAACAAGGCCCGATATCTCGATACGCTCAAGATGATGTACCAGTTTCTGAACAAAGTGCGCAAAGAGGGATTGTTGAGCGTGGAGAACGATGTCGAAAAGCCGAAGGAGAGTCCGCTTTTCAAGGATTTTACTGCATTTCTCGGCGATCACGGCGCGCTCGATTTTGTGTGCGACACGCTGCGCATGGCGATCACTGGAGGCGTGGAACCGTTTGACATGGACCAGATGATGGAGCTGGACATGGAGGTACACCATCACGAAGAGACGCAGCCGATCGGCGCACTCTCGACGATGGCCGATGCGCTGCCGGGCCTGGGCATTGTGGCTGCGGTGCTCGGCGTGGTGATCACAATGGGCGCGCTGGGCGGCCCGCCGGAAGAGATCGGGCACAAGGTGGCTGCGGCCCTGGTAGGAACATTCCTCGGCATCCTGCTCTGCTATGGCGTTGCCGGGCCGCTCAGTTCGAACATGGCGAAAACCGCCGAGGACCACAATAGCTATCTGCACGTGCTGCGGGTGCTGCTGCTTTCGTTCTTGAAGGGCTCAGCGCCGATGATCGCGATTGAGATGGGACGGCGCGCGATTCCCGCGCATGTGCGGCCGAGTTTCGATGAGATGGAGAAGACCTGCAAGAACCAGGCTGTGGCCGCGGCTCCGGAAGCCAAGGCCGCCTAACGCTAGTGATCGGAAACATTGAGAGCCATGGCAGCGAGTAAGGCACAACCCATCATCGTGATCAAGAAGAAAGGCGGCCACGGCGGCCACCATGGCGGGGCATGGAAAGTGGCCTACGCCGATTTTGTGACAGCGATGATGTCGCTTTTCATCGTGCTCTGGCTGATGAATTCGAGCGACAAGATCAAGAAGGCAGTCGCGGGATATTTCAACGATCCGAGGGGCACGTCGACTCTGATGGGGACAACCCTGACGGGGACCGGTGAAACGGTGACTGCGGCACCCAGCGACAACCTGCAAAAGTTAAAGGACAAGCTGGAACAGGAGATCAAGGCGAGCAAGGCACTCGAGAAGCTTTCGAAGCAGATCGAGATCACGGTGACGCCGGAAGGTCTGCGGATCGAGTTGATCGAAGACAAGAATGGAACGTTTTATCAAAGTGGCAGCGCGCGCTTGAGCGACCGGGGGCAGGAGTTGTTAGCGCTGCTGGCCCATGAGTTGAAGACGCTGCCGAACAATCTGCTCATTGAGGGCCACACGGATGCGGCGCAGTACTCCAATCAAACGGACTACAGCAACTGGGAACTCTCGGCCGACCGGGCCAATGCCGCGCGGCGGTTGCTGCAGGAGGATGGAGTGCGTTCGGACCAGGTGACCCAGATCCGGGGGTATGCAGATCAACTTTTGCGCGTGAAGAACAATCCGTATGACCCGTCGAACCGACGGATTTCTATTCTTGTAAAAAACCGGGAGGGACCACTGACTGGTTTGAAGGGTGCGGCCCTTGTAGACGGCGCGGCTCCGGCGCGTGCAGCACCGGGCCCGGCAAAGGCGCAAACGGGAGAAGCGGCGACCAGGAGTGCAGCTTCGCCTGCGCCGGCGAAGCCGCCACCAGCGCCGACTCCGGGCCTTCTGGCGAAGATGAAGGGGATGCTTCCCGGCTCGAAGCAATAGAGGGAGGAAATTCTCCGCCTGCGGCGCGCGCGGAGCAGACCGGATGGTGTAGCCTTATCGGTAAACGAGAAAGCGTTTACTTGGGGGCTCTATGACGGTTGTGGCCGGGGTCGATTTCGGCACCTTGAGCGTGCGTGTAACGCTGGTTGACAGCGATAGAGGGCCGATCGGAACGGCCTCGGCCTCGTATCCTCTGCACCGCCGCCGCGACGATCCAGACTTTGCGACGCAGTCGCATGGCGATCAGATGAACGCGCTGGCACAGGCGATGCGCGAGGTGTTGCGCACAGCGCGCGTTGAGGGCAATGCGGTGGCGTCGATTGCGCTCGACACAACCGGGTCGAGCGTGATTCCGGTGGACGCGCACTTGCAGCCTCTCGATGAGTACTATCTCTGGTGCGATCACCGGGCGCACGCGGAAGCAGAAGAGATCACAACCAAGGCCCACGCACTGGGGCTTGAAGCGATCGAATGGTGCGGCGGCGTCTACTCCCACGAGTGGGGATTTGCGAAGCTGCTGCACTGGCTGCGCCACAATCCCGAGAAGCGCGGCCAGTTCGCGACCGCGCTGGAACACTGCGACATGGTGGCCGCCACGTTGTGCGGGGTGACGAGCGTAGATGGGTTGAAGCGCAGTGTGTGCGCGATGGGCCACAAGTGGATGTGGAATCCCAAATGGGATGGGTTGCCGCCGGAGGAGTTTCTAGTTGCGGTGGATCCGCTGTTCCGTGGCGTGCGCGCCAAGATGTGCGGGGCCTACGAGACCAGCGATCGCATCGCGGGCAGGCTTTCGGCGGAATGGGCTGAGAAACTCGGCCTGCACGCTGGAATTCCGATTCCCGTGGGAGCCTTTGACGCACACTGGGACGCGATTGGATCGAATATCCGCGAGGGCGACGTGGTGAACGTGGTGGGCACGTCAACCTGCATTATCGCCATGGCACGTAAAGCAGAGCTTGTCCCCGGCGTGTGCGGAGTTGTGCCGGGCAGCGTGCATCCAGGCTATACGGGGATTGAAGCCGGCCTCTCAGCAACCGGCGATATTTTTGATGCGATTGCGCGACGCGCCCAAACCACGGTTGCGGCGCTGTCTGAAGGCCTGGAGGTCTACAAGGCGGGGCAAACGGGGCTGCTGCGCATGAGCTGGGACAATGGGGATCGCACCGTACTGGTGAATCCGGAACTGGGCGGCGTGACGCTGGGCTGGAATCTCGTGCACACGGCACAGGACGAGTTGTTCGCGGCGATCGAGGGCACCGCCTTTCATACGCGTATCATTCTGGAGCGCATGGCGGAGCATGGAGTGCGCGTGGATCGAGTGATCAATGCCGGCGGCGTCCCGCAAAAAAACGAGGTGCTGAATCGCGTCTATGCGGACGTGCTCCAGAAGCCGGTGCTTGTGCCTGCGGGGATCCCGACAAGCCTGGGTTCGGGAATTTTTGCCCTGCTGGCTGCGGGAGCCTACAAGACGATCGAAGAAGCGCAAGCCGCCGTGTGCCTGCCGCTGCGCACCGTCGAACCGAACCCACAAGCGGCGGCTGCGTATGAGGCGCTTTATCGGCAGTATCGCAATGTGTATTTTGCGCTTGGCAAGCGCGATGGCGACCCCATTGCGTTAGGGCGTGTTTTGCCGGAGCTGCGCAAGATTGCCGCGCAGGCGCGCAAGAATTGAGATGGAAGACGAATGACCCGCGTCATCCAGAGAAAAACGCCGGCGAAGTTGCATTCGCCGGCGCGGTTAAATGGATGGCGGGTTAGAAGTCGTATCGCAGGCTGAACTGCATGCGGCGCGGCTGCGTGAGAAGCGTGCTTGCAACCCCTAAATTGCCGCCGGTCAGCTGACCACCAACCGACGCTGGGTCGAAGCGCACCGTGTTTGTCACGTTGTAGACTTCCCAGGCAAATTTGAGGCTACCGAACTCGCGAATCTTCCACGACTTGTCCAATCCGGAGTCGACGTCGAAGTAGCCGTCGCCGCGGAAGTTGTTTCTCTGTCCGGCTTCGCCCGGATAGGGAAGACGAACCGGCGATCCGGTCGCAATGCCGTTGTTGATGGCATCCGGATTGTCGAAGAACTGTGGGTTGCCATTGGCATCCAGGTGGCGACGCATTTTGATTGGCTGCGTGACCACGCCGAAGCTCTCCTCCTGCCAATCGGTCGTCCACCCTGGTTCTGAAAAGGAGAATGGCAGTCCGCTCGACCATCGGTTGACTCCCGACAACTGCCAGCCGCCGAGGATTCCGTCGGTAAGCGCATTGACATTTCCGAGGAGCATCTTCCCACGGCCGAAGGGTAACAGGTACACGGCATCCACGGTGACGAGATGGCGCGTATCGAAGTCGGACGGTCCCCGGTTGAGCGCGGGCTTCCAGGTATTCAGGATTTCGCTGAACGCCCCCGTGTTCGAAGCGGTTGTTCCCGCGATTTCGTTACTGCGCTCAGAATCAGAACCCATGTCGATCGAGTTCGACAGGGTGTAGCTGAAGTCCATTTGCAGACCGTGAGCTGTCGGATGGCGGAGCGTGATCTGACCGGCATTGTAATAACTCATGCCGATGCTCGAAAGGGCATAGAGAGACGAGAACTGGTCCTGCCAGAAGTGGGGTTGCCAGCCCGCGGGACAGCCATAGTTGCAATAAAAATCGATGTCCGACAGAGATGTCGTCGCTCCATACTGGGCGCGAAAAGGAGCCCACTCGTTGGTGTAGATGGCCTGGGTCGCGCTTTCACCCGCGTAGTCAACTCCCGCCATGAATGGAAAGACGTCTTCAAAGTACTGGATCGCAGGCACGGATGCCGACCCATTGCCTCCGTTCGCGTCGACCATGTGCGAGAGCTGGCTGCCCGCCGAGTAGTAGTCTCCGCCACCCTGTGGGTCAACGTAGTCGACGGGCTCGGCAAGATCGAGTTGCTGCAAGAGGTGGCGTCCGAGCCGACCGACATAGGAGGTCTCGAGAGTGAAGCCGCCTGGCAGTTCGCGTTGCACCGACGCATCGAATGTTTCGGAATAGGGAGTCTTGATTTTGTTGTCCAGGCCCCAGGTAATCGCGAAATTGCCCAACGGGGCGGGCGCGGGGAATGTCTGGGTGGTGGGTGCCGCTCCGACGCTGATTGCCGGGAAGGTTCGCTGGTCGATAAAGCGCGGCGACGGGGTGTGCTTCGAGTCGCCCTCAATCCCATAGACACCCGCAGGGTTGCTGACGTTGGAGCTCATGCCAAACGACCCGTTCTGGTCAAAGGTATTCACGAGCGCTTCGCCGTAATGGTCGTAGTAGATGCCTGCTCCAATTCGAAGTGAGGTCTTGGTGTCGGGTGAGTAGGCAATGGCGAATCTCGGCGCAAAGTTGTCTTTCGATTTCGGCCAGAATCCCGGCTTGCCGTACGAGGGGCCCGCGGGAGAGAAATAAAGATCGGGCTCGTAAATCTGTCCCTTCTGTGCGGCTGCTTCGCGCTGCAGGAACCAGGTGTGTGTGTCCACCGTAGGAGTCACCTGCTGGCCGCTGGTTTCGTAGGGTGTCTGAAGGATGGAGTGACGAACGCCGAAAGTGATTGTCAAATTAGGCTTCACTCTCCAAGCGTCCTGCACATACCACTCAAATTCGTTGGCCTTGAAGTGGCGATTGATGAACGCCCCATCGCCCAGCGCGCTGCCTGTGGCGGCGCTATCGACGCGATAGTTGAACACGTCACTGACCTGCGGAATGGTTCCGACGAGGTTGGCAAAGGCTATCTCGTAGGAGTTGCCGAAGCCGCCGCCGACCGAGGGCATACCGAGAACGTCGTCCGGTTGCGGCGGATTCCCGCCGAGCCAGTAGGGATTGCTGGTCGCGCCGTTGAAGGAATTTTGGTCGGAAGAGTGGTTCTGTTGAACCATCCGCCAGTTTCCGCCAAATTGAAGGGTGTGCCTACCCTTTGACCAACTGAGATTGTCGACAATATTGTTGACCGGGATACTGGTGATGGTGGTCCGGCTCTGCGAGGTCTCGGTTGTCATGAAGCGGAAAATGATGTAGTCGCCGGTGCCCACGCCCCGGGTACTGAACCCCTGGCGCACGTAGCCATAACGGAGGTCGTTGACCAAGTTCGGTGAAATCGTCCAGGTATCGCCGGCGGTGATGCCCTTGCTATTGTCCGCGGTCACGTGCGAAGGTCCCTGGCCAGGAAACTGCTCGGTGCTATCGAGGGCCGGAAGGTTGCTGCCGATGTCTTTCTGCAGATTCCCGCGCACAAAAATCCGATGCCTGTCGGAGGGCACGAAGTCAATCCTGCCAATTGTGGTGTTCAGGCGGATGGGGTCGGGCGACGAAAATGAGAAGGAACCCGTGTTGAGGCCGTCCCCCAGTGCGGTTCCGTTGGCGGCGGGCATGGCATTGAAATAGGCCAACGCGTTGGGGTTGGGGCCCGCAGGATTGGGATAGGAAGAGGTATTGCAGATCTGGCAGCCCGCATCAAGCTGAGCCATCTGGCTGGGAGAGATGGTCTGCGTCGCCCCGGTGTCGTCTTGGTATAACAGCATCCCCTGCTGGTATGTTGCAGTGGGATCCGTTTGTGTAATCTGCCTGCTTTCAGCGATTCGGCTTCCTTCGTAGTTGCCGAAGAAGAAGAGCTGATCTTTCTTGATTGGGCCGCCAAGTGCGCCGCCGAAGATGTTGCGGATAAGTTTTCCGGGAATGTTGGGCGCGCCACTATTCAGCTCTGCCTGTTTATTGAACCAATCGTTGGCAACCGTGATCGTGGGCCGGTTGTATTCGTAGGCTGCGCCATGAAAGCGATTGGTGCCCGACTTTGTGACCATGCTGACTTGGGCGCCCGAGGAGCGGCCTGAGTCCGCGTTGGCGTTTCCGGTGGTCACGCGGAATTCTTCGATCGAGTCCTGCGTTTCGCGGAGCACGCCGTTGAAGGCGTAGCCACTCACCTGATCGTTGTCGTCCACGCCATCGATCGTGACGTTCCCCTGGTCGGAACGCGCGCCGTTGACTGCGCCGCTGCGGCTGTCAGTAATCGTCGGCGGCAAATAAAGTACGCCCGGCTGAAGGGAAAGGAGGTCGGGCACGTTGCGGGTTTCAGTAGGAATGGCCTGGATGAGCGCGGTGTCCTGCGAATTTCCCAGCGAGGCGTCCGTCACGTTCAAAGTCTGCGCCGAGGCGGACACGTCCACCGTCACGGAACTCGACTGTACGGTGAGGGCAAAATCCACGGTCGCCGGCTGGTCAACGAGCAGTTCGGCGGTCTTTACCTGATCGCCGAAACCGGGCGAAGTCACTTTGATGGTGTAATGCGAAGGCGCAATCTGAGGAAAGGTATAGAGCCCGGAACTGTTCGCAGCGGTTGCCGACGATTTGCCGGTTGCATTGTCGGTGAGTAAAACGGTTGCGCCGGGCACCAAAGCGCCTGTGGGGTCCTTAATTGTTCCGCGGAGTGAGGTGGTGGCGGTCTGGCCGAAGGCTAGAGTTGCCGGGGCAAGGATGCAGAAGAGCACCCACCCCCCAAGGGATCGATTCACGGCTGTCCTCCAAAAGTGTTGCTTGTGTCCGGTCCTGCAAGTCCGATGTGCTTTTGCGTTGCCGAATACGTCTCGGTCGCGGGGTGCCACGCGTCTTGCTTTGCGAAACTCTGTACTGGATAACGAATCAGGAAGTGAAGAAAAGGGGATATGCGTTCGATCTCGCCGGATTCTGCAGCAAGACTGCGACCCAGCTGGTTTGAAGTTCATATTGCTGGATATTTATTCAAGATTCAACAAAAATTTGAATCACCTGCCCGAAAATCTGTATTTTTGGATTCGAGAAATGTTTCTCCGGACAACGGCAGACCGCACCGCGCCCGCTTGGGTATTCGTAAGGCGGCAGTTTAAAGTTACTCTTGACGTCCAGGAGACTTCGGCTCTCGATGCTCAGACTTTCTTGCTTCTTTGTTGTTGCGCTCGCGATTCTTCCCTTCCCTTTCTCAGCTGGTCAGGCTCAGCAGGCGGCGAGCCCTGCCCCGGCCGCCGAGGACTATGTGCGGGCCCACTATACAAAATACGAGTATCGGATCCCAATGCGCGATGGCAAGCGCCTGTTTACGGCAGTCTATGTGCCGAAAGACACCGCCAGCGGGCCCTATCCCTTCTTGATGGATCGAACACCCTACGATGTCGCGCCGTATGGTGAGGACCGATTCCCTGCGCATCTCGGACCGTCGGACGAATTTGAAAAATCCGGATATATCTTCGTCTACCAGGACGTCCGTGGACGCTGGATGAGCGAGGGCCAATTTGTGGAAATGCGTCCGCACATCGACAACAAGAAGTCGCCAGAAGATGTTGATGATGCTTCGGACACTTATGACACAATCGAATTCCTGCTGAAAAACGTTCTCAACAACAATGGCAAAGTTGGCATCTGGGGCATCTCGTATCCAGGGTTCTATACATCGGCTTCGATCATCGATTCGCATCCCGCGCTGGTTGCAGCCAGCCCGCAGGCGCCGATGACGGATTTGTTTCTCGGCGACGACAGCTATCACGGTGGCGCGTTCATGCTTTCGGCAAACTTCGGTTTTTATGCGTCGTTCCATCCGCAAAGCGAGCCGCAAACGCCGAAGACGACGGTTCCTTTCGATTTTGGAACGCCGGATAATTACCGGTTCTATCTTTCGCCGGGGAATATTGCGAACCTCGACAAGCTTTTTTTGAAGGGATCGAACTGGCTATTTGACGACCAGTTCAAGCACGACACCTACGACGACTACTGGCAGACGCGCGACCTCTCGCGCCACATGAAGAACGTGCATTGCGCGGTGCTCGTGGTGGGCGGATGGTATGACGCCGAAGACTTGAGCGGCCCGTACAAGACGTTCAACGCGATCAACAAATTCAACCCACAGACTCCGACGACGCTCGTTGAAGGGCCATGGGTGCATGGAGGATGGTCGCGCGGCGATGGCGATCATCTGGGCGACATTGAATTTGGTGCAAAGACGAGCGAGTATTTTCGCGAGAAGATTCAATTCCCATTTTTCGAGCACTATTTGAAAGGCAAGGGAGAGGCGCTGCCCAAAGCGATGGTGTTCGAGACCGGGACCGATGCGTGGCACACGTTCGATGCGTGGCCGCCGAAAGCCGCGACCCCGAAGACGCTCTACTTCCATGCCGGCGGCAAGCTTAGCTTCGATCCTCCGACCGAGAGCGCCAGTGCGGATGAGTACACGAGCGACCCGAGCCATCCCGTACCTTTTGTGGGGTACACAACCGACACCGTGCCGCAGCGCTACATGGTGGATGATCAGCGATTCGCAGGCTACCGGCCCGATGTGCTGGTCTACGAGACGGATCCCCTTGACGAAGATGTGACGATTGCCGGGCCCATTTCACCGAAGTTGAGGGTTTCGAGTTCCGGCACCGATTCTGATTTCGATGTGAAGCTCATCGATGTCTATCCCAACGACTATCCCGATGCAGCAGACACGAGCCACGGCAACAAGCGGATTCTCGAAGCGCCGCCGCTGCACATGGGCGGGTATGAGGAATTGCTGCGGGGAGAGCCGTTCCGGGCGAAGTTCCGCAACAGCTGGGAGAAGCCGGAACCGCTGGTGCCGGGAAAAGAAACGGAAATCAACTTCGCGATGCCCGATTTGTTCCATACCTTCCGGCGTGGTCATCGCATCATGGTGCAGGTGCAGAGTTCCTGGTTCCCGTTGACGGATCGGAATCCGCAGACATTTACCGACATTCCGTTTGCCACACCGGCGCAGTTTCAATCTGCCACCGAGCGCGTCTTTCATCAAAGAGATGCGGCTTCAGGAGTTGAGGTGTCGGTGTTGCCGCAACCCTGAGTGCGGCGCATTGCTGGTGGCGCATTGCTGGTTCAGCGGGTGGGCGCCTTTGCTGTGTGCTGGTTCGCCGCGCCTTGCTGCGCAGCCGAGAATGCGGGCATGAAAAATAGCATAAGCAGGAGCGCGGCGGGGATAGCGAGGATTCCTGCGCGCAGGCTGCCGGTGTGCGCAGAGATCGTGCCCGCGAGCCACGGCAAGACAGAGCCCCCGAAACCGGCGGAAGCGAGGACCCATCGCGCGTCGGAGGTGTGTTGTACGCGGGCCAGGCTGCCTGCGACGACCAGAGGATAGATGGGGGCCAAGCCGACGCCGAGCAAGAGCATGGCGAAGCCTCGGACAGGATTGGCAGGGGCTAAGACGAGTAGCAATGCGGCCGCGAGGGCCAGCAGGATGGCGGTGCGCACTGCGTATGTGGGTCGGACGCGAAGGAGAATAAAAGCCGCGGCCCCGCGCGCAGCGAGGAATCCGATCCAATAGAGCGAGGAGATGGTGGCCGCAAAGGCGAGGCTCGTGGCCGAAGTGCGCAGCGCATACGTAGGCAGCCATGCGGCCGCTGTGTTTTCGACGCCGACCTGGAGAAATGCGGCGACTGCGAATGCGGCGATCAATGGGAGACCAGTGCTTTTGTTTCGCTCTCTTATCGGGGGCGGTTCCGGACCATCGCGGAGCCAGAGGAGACAGGCAAGCGCGGCAACGAGGGCGGCCGCGGCGAGAAGCGCATACGCGAAGCGATAGCTGTGGTGGAGCAGAAGCCAGCCAGCGAACAGCGGCGCCAGGAGAGCGCCGGCACTCCAACTGAAGTTGAGAAAGGTGAGGAGCGGCGCACAATGCTCGGCAAAGTTGCGTCCCACCAAAAGACTGACCGCGGACATGGGAATACCGACGCTGATGCCCAGCAGAAAAAAGACAAGCAACAACGATGGCCAGGGCTCGATGGCAGCGGCTGTGCAGAAGACAGCGGCAGCTACAAATCCGATTGCCATGGTGCGCGCATAGGATCGCCGGCAAAGCAGTGCGCCGATGGAGCTGCCGGCGAAATACAGGAAGAACAAAAGACCCGACTGGCTATCGGTCAAATGAAAGGTTCGGGCGAGGGACGGCAGCAGTGCTCCCCCGATTGCGTGGATGACTCCGGTGAGTGCAAAGACCGGGTGCAGAGTGCCCAGCGTACGCCCGGTCGACGGCCTGGCGTGGATGTGCATCGGGGTTCAGCTCCGCTTGGAACGGGCGCGTTTCGGATCAGGCGGAGCGGTCGATTCGCGGATCACGAGTTCCGGATGGATGGGAACGATGTCAGGGAAAGAAGCCTGGCCGCGAATTCTTTGCAGCAGAATGCGCGCGGCCACCTTGCCCATCTGTGTCAGGGGCTGGCGGATAGTGGTCAAACTCGGATTGTGAAAAGCCGCTCCCTGGATGTCGTCAAAGCCCACCACAGAAATGTCGGCGGGCACGCGAAGGCCGTGATCCATGCAGGCGCGAATCGCGCCGATGGCCGAGATGTCGTTGTAGCAAACGATTGCCGTGAAGTCCGCGGAACGCTGGATCAGCTCATTGGCAGGCTCGAAGCCCAGCTCCGGTGTCGAGACCCGCAGCCGCAATTGGACGGTCAACTCGGGTGGAACGGCGATCTTCAACTCGCGCGCAACCGCCATCAGGCAATTCCATCGATCGTCGGCGTCGGAGCTATGACTCCCGCCGCGCATGAACGCGATTTTGCGATGGCCGAGCTGATAGAGATGACGCAACGCCAGTTCCGCGGCGCGCCGTTGATCGAGCACCACGTTGGTGGCTCCTTCGATCTTGCGATGTCCGGCGATGACCACCACGGGCAGGCTGAGACTCTTCTCGAGAATTGTATCGATGAGGATGAAACCTTCGACGGAGCGATCCATGAGCAGGCGCGGATATTCTTCGATAAGATCGGGCTTGCGGCGATGGCTCGCAGTCAAATAGAAGTACCCCTCTTCAATGAGAAACTCCTCGACCCCCGCCAGAACCTGCGTCGCATAGTTATCGCTGAGTTCGGGAACCAGCACGCCTACCGTGAATGTTTGACGCTTGCGCAGGGAGCGCGCAAAAAAGCTGGGGCGATAATCGAACTTTGCAGCGGCCTCGATCACGCGATCGCGTGTGTCTTGCGGAATGGAGCGCACGCCCGGTGCATTGTTCAGCACCAGAGAGATAGTGGCGGGAGAAAGGTTCAGGTATTCGCCGAGGGTGCGAAGACTGATGGGCTGCCCGGGATGAGGCTCGGCCGCGGATTTGGCGCGCTTCGGCATGCACTCCTTTTGTAACACTGTCGGCCCGATAGGCGACGTGTTTTCAATGATTTCCTGCACCCGGCGCGACCCACCGCAAAGGCCAGAAGGAAGGCTTTCTTCGAACGCGAAGACGAATGGATGAGTTAACCTATTCATTGCATTTTCAGTAAGATAGGTTTGTCACCCGGGGACCAATGCGCGGTGAGATTCCAGAAATCACGATAGGCCCCGCGTTGAGCTGTTCCATGCTTGGGACAAAAAATGGGAGATACATGAAACAACTTCATGTATCTCCCACTTCGCAAACGGTTTGGGGAAGGGAATACTAGTTCGTTACCTGCCGCCGCTGGAATTGTCCTCACTTTCAGCGGACTTAGGCACATGGGTGTCGAGACGCAGTGTGCCTTGCGATCCATATTTGATGGAACGCAGCGCATGGTCCGAACCTGCCCGGTCAAACTGCAGGACCACGCGATTCGGATCGACTTCGATCGAGTCGGGCGCGATGATCCAACTGAAAATTCTCGACGGATCACGACCGACCAGTATCACTGTATCGGTATTCGCATCCTCCTTCACCAGGTAGGTTCCGGCAGGACACCGTTTTCCGTCGACCGTGAAGCTGAAGGGGACCTTGACGCGAGCATCTGCGCGAGCCGGAGTCGCGGCCAGTGTAGCCGTTGCGGTTGCCACAAGCGCGACCAAAAGGAAACGAGAACTCAACATATTTTTGTCCTCCTGACATTGCAAACCTAGCTCTGTCAGAAAAGAAAGGCGTCAACTCCTCGTCGAGAAAACGTCAAGTTTTTTGTGCGGCGCATTCCGGTTCGTTGAGGTTGGACGCGGCTTTCTTTGCTTCCATCAACTCCGCACGAAGGCGCTGGGTGGCGGGCTCCCGCTCTGTCCAATGGAGATCTTCTGCGATGCGCAGCGCATACTCCAGAATGTCAGTCGCTGCGATGTATGCCTGGCGCCGCGCGGCCAGGCGAGCCGCCTGCTGCAGGGTCGCGATGGCCTGGCGGCGCTGACCCGCCGCTTCATAGTGCCACGCAATCTCGCGCGCCACGCTTGCTTCGGAACCCGCAAACAGTGCACGCAGCTGTTCCGCAATCCGCAGATGGCTGCGGGCGCGCAGGGTCAGGGTCTGCCGCTGATACAGCACTTCGCGGTAGAGCCCATGCGAAAAAACATAAAAAGCCGAGCAGGTCCCGTCAGGCAGTTCGTCCTGCCCCGCCCGGGTCACCAGGGAGTGGCGCCGCGCCAGGGCATCGCACGCCTCTTCAATGGAGGACACATCCTCTTCCATCGCCGCAGCCACTGCCCAGGCCGGAAACGCGACGCTGAAGAGGCTTCCCGCTTCGAGCACGCGCTGCGCGCGCGGCGACAGGTGCTCAATCTCGAGCTCGATCATCTGCTCCAGTTCCTCGGGAACACCGGCTTCCATCTCTCGCAGCGGCACCCGTGCTTCCCAGTGCGCCCCGCTGTCTTGCTCCCTGCGAATGAGAAATCGCTTTGCCTGCAGATGCCGCACCATCGCGGTCGCAAACAGAGGATTGCCCTCGGAACTCTCGTGCACGAAGGAGGCTAGTTCCCGCGGCAGGTCGTCCTGTTCCAGCATGCCGCGCAGTAGCACTTCAACGTGTGCGGGACGCAACGGCCCAAGGACAATCTCGGCGCAGAGTTCATGGACCCGGAGATTGTGCTTTACCCTTTTCAGTTCCACGGGTCCGCCGTTGTGCGGGCCGATGGTGGCCACCAGCATCAACCGCGTCGGCGCGCGGCGTCGTGCCAGCGCCGCAATCAAGTTCAGAGTCGACTCATCCGCCCAGTGCAGATCTTCGATCACCAGCACCAGAGGCGTGTCGGCCGCGATCGTTTCCAGCGCGCTGCACAACTCGCTCATCCCGCGTTCCTGTGTGAGCGTGTTCCCTTCCGGGGTCTGCCCCTCGAGCGCCGCGAGCCAAGACGGCGCTTTGCGCGCCAGGAGCGGCTTTATGCGCTCCGCATGCGGAGGTGCGCACAGCTCGGCCAACGCTTCCATGATCGGGTAATATACTTCGCGATCGGCAAACCCCTGGACGCACTGGCCGCGCACCACCGCAACACCCAGCATGCACTCAACGCCGCGGCAGAAAGCATCGAGCAAGGCGGACTTGCCGATCCCCGTCTCACCGGTGACGAAGACGATCTGGCGCTTCTCTTGCGCCAGAGCATCGAAATGCGACTGCAGGGTTTTCAACTCTTCGGCACGGCCCGCGATCCCTGTGGCCCGCGCAACTCCGACGCAGGCAGGCTGAGTCGCAACGGAGCTGTCGTGCACACCACTCTCGACGTTGACCGGAGCAATAAAGCGATAGCCGCGTTTGGGCAGCGATTGAATGAAGCGAGGGTGCCGCGCATCGTCTCCCAGAATCTTGCGCAATTCCAGAACATATGTGCGCAGCACTTGCGGCTGCACATAGGTCTCGGGCCACAGCGCGTCCAGCAGTTCATCGTGGCTGATCAAACGCCCCGGATGCTCGACAAGGTAGCGCAGCACGGCAAATTGTTTGGGAGGCAAGGCCATTTGCGTGCCTTTGTGCCAGAGGCACTGCTCTACGGTGTCCAACCGGAACAAACCGAAATGCTGCATTCCGCCGCACCCCGACGGCAAGTGACCTGCACATTCTTTCGTGCACGTAGCCGTCCAACTTCATAGGCCTGCAGTCCCACTAACTTGTTTTCTTCCCTCGCGTTGAAGCGCCTGCTGATGGGACGATTCGGGGCGCATGTCCGTAAGCGGACAGAGGTGTCCTCCAGCGGACAGTGGGAATCAACGCGCGCGGGTGCGAGGCTCCGCGCACTCGCTTTGTCACTCTTGACCACTGAACAGGAGCTTCGCCAAAGGACCATTGGAGCAATTTCGTTTTGCACAAAGATGAAATGTCATTGCTGATTGAAAAACGGAATTGCTCTCTTTAATTCGTTCTTCAACCAGATGATTACGTTTGGCTTATGGCACCATGTTCCGGCCTGTTGCGGCGCGCTGGATGAGAAGCCAGGCCGTGCAGGCTTTTTTGACTTGCAATGCGTCGGGTTTTCTGTGGTATAAGTGGGCCTCGTTCATCCCGGACAATCTACAGTTTGGGCCGCAGGAAACAGCTTCTCGTGTAACTTACTTCCCCCCTCGGAGTTCACCAGATGCCTGGACTTCTGTTTCTTCTGCTGTTTGTGTTTCTGGTCGTCGTCCCACTTCTCATTCTGATTGGAATTCTGATCGGACTATGGCTGCGACGCCGGAAAGGCGATGGCGGTGGGGGAAGCGGCGGCGGCGGCACACCCGGACAGATTTGTTTTCCTCCCACCGTCAACGATCAGTATTCATCGTCGCAATTGGCATCCGCAATCGCGGATCGCCTGTCGGGCACGCCCGCAGACGGCAGCAGCGCCCCTGTCACTGCACCCACGGGTCCGGTGATCTGGGTCGACAAGGGGGACGAAGTGCTCGTGCACCTCGAGAGCACCCAGGTCCGCATCCAAGACGCGTGCGTGCTGGTCTCAGTGGATCTTGAAAGCGATCAAACGGGCAGGCAAGCCATGGTGGTTGCATTCTCGTTAAGCACGGGGGCGGACGATGCCGGGCTAGTGGCAGCGACCGATGCGCTGCCGCGCGGCAATGGGCTGCTGGCGGCGCGCTGGGGCCAGGTGTTGCAGTCGGCAATCTGGGCCTCTCTGCTGAATATGTCGCAGCAGCACGCCTTTGAGAGGCAGAAGGCGCCGCTGGGATTGAGCGTCACGAGCGGCTTGCTGAACTTTCACGCAGGCGCTCCCCTCGCAGCAGTCGGTTCCGCGCAGGTGCACGCATGAATACCACCGACCTGAGCACGGAACTGCAAGATCTGGCCAAGGCTCTGGGACTGATTGATCCGCAAAGCGGCCAGTTTGATTGGGATTGGTTCGCCGATCCTCTGTCGAAGATCAGCAAGGTGTTCTCTGACCAGGGACAGCGCGATGCATTCAACGATCTGCTGAATGCGCTCGTGGCTCCGACGCCGATCGATGGAATTCCTTCCGACGAAAGCTGGCATCCCCTTCTGGCCAATCAACCGCGCGGGAATGTCTACCTCACGATCAAAGAAGATGGGGCGAACGTCACATTCGGGGTGGCGGGCGAGTTTCATTCGGCCACCGCGCCGGACGCATCGCTGCGCGCGCAATTGCCTTTGTTTCTCTCCAACGGAACAAGCGTCACGGCCCTGGCCGGCAGTGCGGATGGGCCGTTGCAAGTGGGGCTCCGAGTCGATCTGAACCTGAGCGGAACCATTCAACTGAAGGCCATCGACGTCGAATTCCAGCTGCAGTTCGTGCCTACCGTGTCGCCTCACGCAACCGTCACCCTGGAGCAATTCGATCTCGGCAGCGGTCCCCAGGACATCACGCTTGACTCGTCGAATCTCGGCAGTGAATTGATTCCTGTCGTTCTGCGGCTGATTCAGCAGGAGGTTTCGAGCCTGGTCGGCGCCAACCCGATCAAGGATCACTTGCTGCCGCTTCTGGGACTCGAAGGGAATCCCGTACCGCCATTCCCGTTCACTGAATTGACCCAGGGACCCAAGGCGCTGCAATCGTGGTTTCTTTCGATGTTGCAGGGAACAACGCCGAGCATCACCGAATGGCTGGAACATCTGGCGGGGCTGCTCGGAACCAGCGCGCCTGCGGTCACGGGCACAGGCAGCACTGCCGACCCGTGGAAAGTGGAACTATTCGCAGCACCGGGTGGATCGGCGAACTCCGGACTGTACGCCACGCTTGCGAACGTCACCAGCGGGGCCACGCAGTCGCTCGATCTGGGACTTCAGTTTCAATTTGTTCCTTCGACCCCGAAGGTGCAGATTGCCGCCAGCGCAGTTTTGGCTTCGATTCCCCTGGCGGGCGGCGCACCCGCAAAGGTTCTCCCTTCAGCTTCTGCCCTGTTGCAGGCGCCCGGAGACGGAAGTGCGCTGATCAGCACAGGCACGTTCAGCGTGCAGACGTTTCGCGCGGGGTTGAGCTTCGATGGCACAAGCCTGCAGCCGCTGCTGGAACTGGATACAGTGCAGTTCCAGGGTCAGACCTATGACAAGCTGGACCTGACCAATATCAACAGTGCCTACGGCGCCGCGACCACGGTGCTCCGCAATACCCTGGCCGCCGAGTTGGGAACGGGGGTTGCCCAACATCTGGCAGCGCTGGCGGGACTGGTTGCGCCGGCCAACGATCCAACCACAACTCATTTGATCGATGCAACGACGGCTCCTTTGCTGGCGTCGAACCCGATGCAGGCGATCGCCACGATTCATCGCGCGGCCTTGCTCGATCCGGCACACCCTTGGTCGCACCTGCTGGAAGAAGCGGCGGGGCTGGCAGGCATACCGACCCCCGCGACGGGAGCCGGCACTCCGTCTTCTCCCTGGACGTTGCTGCTCGCGTCCAACGGAGCCGTTACGCTCTCGTTGTCTGCGTGGAATGCGCAAACCAGCGGGAACGCCGCGGATATTCAGCAACTACGGCTGGGCCTGACGGCCAACGCAACGGTCGCGCCGGTGGCTGCCTCATGGAGCACGGTCCTCTTCGCTTTCGATCTTCCACAGGCGGGAGCCCCGAGCGTGTCTCTGCTGGGCGGTCAGCAAGCTGCTGTCTCGATTGCGCCGCTGCCGACACTGCCGCAGGTGGCAGGCATCGCGTTGGCAGCCGATTCTCTCCAGGCATCGCTGGCGTGGACGCCGGGTCAATCTCCAACCTGGAATGCGCAACTCGTCAATCTCAAGCTAAGTGCGGGCGGGTCGACCCAGCAGATCGCCAATCTGAAATTCCCGCCGCAGGTGGCGCTTGACTTCTCGAATCCGGGCGCAGTCGCGACTGCGCTCGGCATCACCGTGCCGGATGTTGAATCACTGCTGCGAATGCTTCTGGCGCGTGTTCTCTTCGATCTGGGTGGAATGCCGGCTTTTGCGCTGTCGGCGTTGTTCGGCCTGCAAGGCCAACTCAACGGCCTGCCTGCCGACTGGCCGCAACTGGCCGATCCTGGAGCACTCGGCTCGCTGTTTACCGATCCCTTTACGGCGCTGGGCAACTGGTTCAAGACGATTGCGCTGAACCTGTCCTCCGATGGAACGCCTTTCGTGCTGCACGCGCTTCCATGGCTGCGGGCTTTGCTGGCCGATGCCCTGCCCTCCGTTCCGGACGGGCCGCTGCCGACGTTCCCGCTCAACATCACGGGCTCGGGAATCTACGACGATCCGTGGGCGTTGCCGCTTTCCACCAGCGCCAGCGCCAGCATGGATGCGCTGGTATGGCTCGAATCGGCTGCGGGCGAGTTGATCACGCCGCCGCCGGGGTGGGCAAGCCAACTGGCCTCGGCGATCAACGGGAGCGCGGATTTTTCATCGCTTCTGACGCAGGCTGCTTCGCTCGGGAACTACGTTCCAGGGCTGCGGAATGCGCTGGTCGGCTCCAACGCCGCGGCCATCGCTACGTCGCTCGACCAGCTTGCGACGCATCTTTCCAGCTCCGACGGCGTGGTTCCGTTTGCCTCGCAGATTCCAACCGGAGCCACGTGGAGCGCCGGTACGACGCTTATATCCCCGCACTCCGATCAACCTTCCGATCCCCAAGCGATCTCGCAGATTCTCGCTCAAGTCGATCTGCTGGCCGGCGGAACAACCGGGCAGCGCACCGTGCTGCTGCTGGGGCCAGCATTCAGCGATCACACCATCTGGGCAACGCTGCTCTCGAATGCCTCGCTGCATGGCGTCAGCGATCCTGCGGCGACCTTTAATCTGCGGCAACCGAACGTCGATCCCGCCACGATCAATCTGTCGAACATCGGAAATGCAGCGTGGGATTACTACACGGCCGATTTGAACGACGATGGCAGCGGCAACGTGAACTCGCAGATTACACAGATTGCGAATATCGTCGCACGGCTGCAGCAGCTGCGGCCGGCCGCGAAGATTACGCTGGTGGCGCATTCCACGGCAGGCATTGCAGCCCGGCTTTACACCTCGGCCAACGCGGCCGACGTTCAGGGGGTCATCACACTGGGCACGCCGCACCTGGGTGCCGGCCTGCCCTTCCTCACCGATGAATCGATGGCAAATGCACTGCGCATTCTGCAATCGACTCTGCCGACCGCGGCGGCGAGCGACAAGAATATCGCCGCGTTGCAACATATCCTGAGCGCGCTGGACGGATATCTTTCTCCCGCAGCGGCAGGCGATCTGCCGACGCCGAATCCGTATCCTGTGGGTTCCTTCAATCCCGCCGTGCCGGCGGGAGTGGACACGGGCGGCAAACCGGCGCTCGCGCTGGGCAGCCAACTCAGCGGGGCGCTCCTTGGTTCACTACAGAATGTGCTTGCGGCGCTGGCAGGACAACAGGCGGCTCCGGTCACCGCTCCTCCAGTACCCACGCACCTGGCGTTCGGTGTACGCGCTCATTTGCCGATCGCAGGCAGCCCATCCACCTTCAACAGCGATGTCTCTGTGCGCGCGGACGCGTTCCGCGTCAAATTCGATTCGACGGCGGGAGAACCAGCGCGCGCACCGCACGCCTTGCGGACACGCATTGTTCTCACCAATCCCGGCGGATGGCTTGCGGGTGCAGCAAGTCCGTTTGTCGCGCAGGGCGCGCCCCAGCTTGACGTGCGCGTTCGCTGGGCGGAACTTGGCGCCGACATCACCTTGAACGGCTCGCTGACCGTGGCGCCTTACCTGGCGCTGCACCAGGTTTCGTACCACACGGGGCTGAGCGACTTGACTCAATTCGCCGACACGCAGGCGTCGAATCTGCTGGGCGCTGTGCTGCATAGTATCGGCACGCCTGCTCCCGGATCGACACTCGACAATCTGATGCTGGCGTTGTCGGACCTCGGCATCGTGGTCAATGACTCGAAAGGCGGCTATGGCGTCTCTTCCGACGCATTTGCCGCATTGCAAACTGCGCCCGCTTCGTATCTCAGTTCAAAACTGAGCACGGCTCTGGACGCGGGGATCGCGGGTTTCTCCAGTGTGACAGGAGGCCCCTGGAGTCTGTCGCTGCCGGGTGTGCCGCTCGCAATTCAACTCGGAACCGGATCATGGACGGTGGGGATCTCGACAGGAAGCTCGGGGTGGCCGCTGGGCAACGAGGCCAGCCTTCAATTTGCCGCGTCGTTGCTGCTGCCGGATTTCACCCCCAGCCTTACGGCGACACTTCAGGCCGGCGGTCTCTCGCTCAACTTCGATGGCAGCCACTTAACCGTCGCGATGCCATCGTACCTGTCTACGCCAGTTCAACTGATTCCGCCGCCCTCGCAGGCGCAACTGGTGGCAGTGCTGAACGACTTTTTACCGCGCGCTCTGTTTTCGGGCGCGGCAACGGCGCTGCTGCAAAGCCTGGTGGGAAGCGGCATCACTCTTCCCCCGCTGGACTCGATTTTCAGCGCGCCGGGCACGTTTCTCAAAAGCGCAAATGTGCTGGGCGACGGAACGCAACTGGTGTCGACGAAGATCAACACCTTCCTGCAATGGATCAATACCAAGGCAGGGCTGTCGGCGGGAGCCGGACTCCAGTTGCCCGAGGGAATTCAGCTCGTGGCGCAGGGCATAGGTTCGGCAGCCGATCCGGTGCGCATATCTTTACAGACCCAAACCCCCATCGATGGAGTGGTTGGCCTGCAGCTTTCCGCAAACATCGACAATCAACTCCATGTAACTCCTGCAGGCAGTTTCACCGTAACCGCGGGCGGGCTGTCGGGTGGAGCCATCTTCGGGAACGCGCTCTCCGCCACTTTCGGCGCATCGGCGACCGGACTTAACCTGAGCGTCACAACACACGCCGATCTTGCGAGCCCGGGACCTACGATCAATATCCTTCCGTCGTTCAGCGGATTCGGAGCGGTGGCAGACGCGCTGTTGCCCGCGGCTCTGGATCAACTAGTCGACGCGCTGCACGGGCAGGCATCCACAGTTGTGGATGTAGCTCTGCAGGTGGCGACGGCTCTAGGCGTCTATGACACCACCAATCACTTTGCCGGGCACGCGGCCGACTTGAAGAAGCTGCTCGGCAACGACTGGTCATCGGCTCTCTCTCTCACCACTCCGGCCAGTCAGCAGGCGGTCACCAACGCGATCGCGAACCTGTTTGGCACAGGACCGCTGGGCGCGATACCCGACTCGCTCGCCGCTTCAGGCTCGACCATCGTGTGGACGCTGAATCTGGCTTCGCACGGCCTGGGCAAAGGCACCGTTGCGGTGACCCTGGGATGGGACGGCTCCGGCCCCACGGTTCAACTGGCGGTGAACCAGTTGACGGTAGGCACTGGGGCGCTGATCGCCAGCATCGGCGCGGGCTATGCCTCGGGGGGACTGCAGTTCTCCACGGATTTGTGGGTCGATCTCAGCGGCGCAATCCACCTGGACGTTGCGCCGAAGATTCATGCTGGGTATGCCGCCAACCGCTTCACACTGGATCTGGATCCGCTGGCGACGACCACTTCGGATGGCCCGCTGCTGATCGAGATTTCTCCCACGCCGGGAATCAGCGGCGGCATCGACCCCATCGCGCTGCTGACCTCGTGGCTGATGCCGTTGGCGGGCGATGTACTCCTCGGCGTTCCCGCGATTGCGGTCAAGCTCACAACTCCGTTATGGACGGGAGCGCCTGTTACCCTGCAGCAGTTGCTGGTAGGCGCGCAGCTTGTCGATTCGGGCTCGCCCACATTCATCAAGACTCCGTTTGCCGACCCGGTGTCGATCGCGACGGGGCTGATCGAGACGCTCGCAACCAATGTGACCATCAACCTGACCAGCACACTATCTCTTTCGCTGGTGCAGGACAACAACACAGGCAAGCCGCGGTTCGGCGTCGCGCTCAAGGGCCAGATCCCCTTCGAGGCCGGCAGCTACGAGCTCAGCATTCAATTTGGCGCGCCTGCCGCCTGGAACAGCGGGGCCTCGCATCTGGACGAGGGAATCGTCTTCTATCTCTTCGACGCGGGCACGCTGCAGTTCAATCCGGGACTTTATGCCGTTGGATTGGGCTTTGGCATCACGGGGCAGGACGACAGCCCCCTGATCAACACCAGCGATTTTCGCCTGGGCGGAGTGGATGTTTATGTCTTCTTCGATTGCGAATTCTCGGGCGGCATTCAATTTCAGAAATTTGGCGCGGGGCTGGAACTGGCCTCCCTCGGCATTCCACTGGGCGCGGCCACTAGCGGAGGCGCGGGGGGCAATCCTGTAGCGTCGAGCCTGCTGGCGCAAGGCGGAGGAGGCGGCGATGCGCAGCCGGCAAATCCTGGAGTCGACGTTTCAGTGTGGGCGGGCGCGCCAGACGATGGCAAGTTCCACGTCATGTTCGGCGACGTGAAAGATCAGCCGCTATGGATCGGTGTGCATGCGTCGTTCGGTCCCATCTATATCGACCAGCTCGGTATTCAAGTGGGCAACGATGCCGACCACTCGGTGGGCCTGCTGATCGATGGCAGCGTGAAGGTGGATGGGCTGCTCGCGCAGGTGGATCAGCTTACTTTGACCGCGCCCATCAAGGACCTGGGCAACCTGAGCAAATGGACAATCGATCTGCTGGGACTGGCTGTCTCGTTCGAGTCGCCGGGGATTACGCTGGCCGGCGGCTTGCTCAAGAACCCCGGACCGCCGATTGAATACGACGGCATGCTGCTGATCCAGGTGACGGAGTTCGGATTTGTGGCCGTCGGGGCCTATTCCACTCCGACCGATGGGCAGGACACCTACACCTCCCTGTTTGTTTTTGTTGCAGTCTTCGCCACCATCGGGATACCGCCCATCATTGAGATCAGCGCGTTCGGACTGGGCGTGGGATATAACCGCGAGCTCATCGTGCCAGACGACATGAACAAGATTCCCAGCTTCATCCTGGTGGCCGCGCTCGACGGTGGCGGGGCCCTGGTGAACGATCCGATGGCGGAGCTGATGAGCCTGAGCGTGAGCATTCCGCCCAAGCGCGGCGCATTCTGGCTGGCGGTGGGCCTGCGCGCCACCGCATTCCAGATCGTCAACCTGATTGGCGTGCTCTACATCGCGCTGGACAGCGGCGTCGAGGTGGGAGTGCTGGGCGTGGCGCGCATGGCACTGCCCTCTGACGACACCGCGCTGGTGGAGATCGAACTGGCGCTGAAGGCGCGCTTCAGTTCGTCGGAAGGACTGCTTTCGATCCAGGCACAACTCACCGACCACTCGTGGCTGATCAGCTCGGATTGCCAGCTCACGGGCGGTTTCGCGTACTTCATGTGGTTTGCGAAATCGCAGTTTCTGCTCACGATGGGCGGATACAATCCCAACTTCCAACTCGATCCCGCGTATCCGGTGGTGCCGCGGCTGGGCTACAACTGGTCGATCCTCGGCGCCATCAATATCAAGGGCCAATCCTACTTTGCGCTCACCAATACGTGCGTGATGGCCGGGACGCGGTTTGAGGCCACCTATGGCCCCAGTGCCATTCACATCTGGTTCACCGCATACGCCGATTTCCTGATCTCCTGGGATCCGTTCTACTACGACATCGACGTGGGCGTGAGCGTGGGCGCATCCTTCTCAATGAGCGTGTGCGTCTTCGGCTGCTGCGTCAGCATCAGCATCACGGTCTCTGTGGGAGCGTCGCTCGAAATCAAAGGGCCGCCATTCCACGGCGAGGTCACTGTCGACCTGGCGGTCGCCAGCGTGACAGTGCCGTTTGGTCCCACGCCGAACAATCAGCCGCCCGCACTCTCCTGGGACCAATTTTCACAGAAGTACATCTATAACAACGATCCAAACACCTATGCGGCGGCAGTGCACGTGCTGAGCGGTCTGCTGCCGCCGGTACCCGCGGGAGGCTCGCCCGCGCCGGGCACGAGCGACCAGCCCTGGAAGATGGCGAGCGAGTGGGTTTTCCAGACCGAAACGCGCATGGCTGCGGTCACCTATGTGGACTTTCTCGGCACCAATGGCCCCCTGCCTCCAGACGCGCCGAACATCGCCTCGATCGATTTGGCTCCCATGGCGGTGACGGGACCCGGTAGCGTGCACAAGCTGACCCTTGCATCGCTGGACCTGGATGGCGCGTCGGCCACGTTCAATCAATGGCGCACCATGAGCACGACAGCAAAGGATGAAACGCTGAAGCTCGATCCAGCGCGCTTCCAGGTGGATGCGGTGATCGGCCAGGTGTCTGAGGCCACGTATCACTACTTCCCGCCGGACCAGGTGCCTGCCGCGGCGCGAACGGTTCCCGTCCTGGTAGGACTCAAGGTCACGGGGCTGGTGGAATATGGAAATCAAACGGCGCTGATTCCCATCAGCACGCTGATTGACTACGGCAACAGCCGTCCGCTGCCGTTTTCCGCGGGCATCGACCTTACCGGTCTGATCGCTCTAGGAACAACGGCCGATGCGATTGCCTTGTTGGGAACGGCGCTCTCTTCGACGGCGCTGCTTGGGGTGAGCGCGCAGCTTCTGTCGGGGACCAACGCCTTTAGCCAGCTTCGCGTGGGGGCAGGGTTGCCGGCATCGGGACTGGCACCGATGAGCGTGCGATCGCTCGGCAATTTCCGCTCGTCGCCACCGTACCTGGCGCCGCTGACAACCGGCCTGACGATGAAACCGGTGGGCCTGGCTCTTCCGCCGAAGATCAGCATCCCCATCGCGGCAACCTCGATCACACTTGCGCAACCGCGGCTTCGCGCTGTGCTGCAGGCACGGCCGCAGGTGGTAAGCGATGCGCCGGCCGCCCTCCACACTACTGTGGCTAATGTAGCTGCAGCGAAACAAGCGCTGCGCATGGCCGCGCCATCACCGGTAACCATCGCGGGGGCGCGTCTTGTGCAAGTGCCGGCCGTCAACGCGCCGCGAGCCACTGCGCTGGCTCGCCCCGGCCGCACCCTGCGCAGTTTCGACTTCGGAGTTTCGGGGAACATCAGCAACCTGAAAAACCTTGCGCAGGCCGAGACCGACATTGCGGGCAACGGGGTTTCGCTTGTGGCAGGCGCGACTCATGTATGGGATCTCCCCAGCGGCGCCAATCCGCAGATTGTTGTCAACGGCAACGGTGCGGTGCGCATTGCGTTCCTGGGACGCAACGGCACGCCCGTTCAGGACACCGAATCGGTTGTGCAGAAATCGCTCACCCTGGCTGTGCCTTCATCTGCGGCGATGGTTGCAGTGACATGCCTTGGTTCGAGCACTGCAGTTGCCAGCCAACTTTCAGGGTTTGGGGCAGTCAGTCTTGCTTACGCTCCTTCAGGCACGTCACCTGTTGTCGGCTGGCAGGTTGGGAATCATGCTGCGCAGATCAGCGGACGCGCTTTGTTGACGCGCGGCGCAACGCTGTTGCTGTCGACGCACTTCGTGCCGCGGCAAAACAAGCAGAAGAGCAGCGATGCCCTGACGCAGATCTCCTATGCGGCGGCGGACCAGGTAGGCACGGAGACCCGTTTGCCTGCGCAGATCGACACGGTGCTGGTGCTTCTGGACCAGTTGAGTTCCGACGCTGCCAGCGCGGTCGATCTAACCGTCGGTATCGATGGGGCTACGGTTGAGACGCCTCCGCTGCTGGTGGGTGGGGGATCGCGCACTGCCCTGTTGTATGCGATCACCGCGCGCACCACAAATGCGGCTGCGATCAGCATCGCTGTGGGCAGCCTGGCAGGTTGGCGCCTGGCGGGTGTGGCGGGACTGGCGGGCAGCGCGCAGACGTGGGCCGTGCGCTGGAACGGGAAGGTCCCCGAGCAGATTGTGCCCGAAGGCCCGCTGACGCCGGATGGCTCCGTGAACGTGCAAATCGTCCCGTCCCAAGGAGGTCGGCAATGACGCCCCCGCAACCGCCCAAGGGGAACATGGTTCTGTGGGACCATATTCTTCCTCCGCTTCTTGACGGCAGCTATCGCTGGCTCACAGAAACCGATGTGAGCTACCAGATTGCGCAGACTGATCCGACCCAGCCGCCGGTGAACGAAACGCAGAATCTGCCCGAGGCGGAGGGTTACTTCAATGTGGAAGGACCGCGCTTCAGCCTGGATGCCAGCCAGATCGCGACCGTGTTCCCTCCCAAGAACGGACATGGCGGATTCAACGAGAGCCTTCCGCATGTGGCGATTTTCAAGCGCACGCTGCCCTGGGAGCGCGCCCTCGATCCGCAGGAAGTTTTGTGGAAGGGACAAGCGCCGCCGGCTTGGAACGGCAATGTTCCGTGGATGGCGCTTCTGCTGTTTGAAGAGAGCGAATGCACGGTCCAGCAAAAGGTCGCCATTGGCGATGCCTTGCCGGCGGCCATCGTCAAGGAACTGGCGCCGCCGCAGGGACTCCAGGTGGACACGGTCAGCGCGGATTCGACACTGGTGGCGTCGATCATGCCTTCTCTTGAAGAGCTGAGCCTGCTTGCGCATGTGCGCCAGTTGAACGTGGAAGACCGCGAACTGAATACCGCGGGCGGCGATGGCTGGTTTTCGGTGGTGATGGCCAACCGTGTTCCCGAAGCGGGCAAGAAGTACGTCGCATGCCTTGTATCGCTGGAGGAGCGCTGGGATGTGGTTCCGCAACAGCCTCCGGCCGCGGCGGCGACGATCCCGGTCAATCGGCAGCCCGTGGTTGGTCATCTTGCATCGTCTCAGAGCGCCGCGATCGTCACGCAGGGATCGCAGTCGCGCATGCCGACGAGCGATCTCCCCATCTTCACCGCGGTCGAATCGCAGAGCCTGCTGCAAACGACAACAGGCTCGCCCATCACCCACTTTGGCGACATCCTGGTGGTTGGGGATCCTGGCCGCATCCGCTTCCATTTTCAAACGACCTTCATTCTGCTTTACAGCTGGAAGTTCGAGTGCACGCAGGCAGGCACATTTCGCGAGCTGATGCAGGGTCTGGACGACAAGATGTTCGGCAACCCCAACACGCAGAACAAGCCGCCGCTGACCGATACCGGGCACCTGCTGATGCCGGTCGTAGATCGAGCGGGTGAAACGGAAGTGACGTTCTATCGCGGCCCTCTTGTGCCGTTTCAACTGACGCGGGATCCGCTTGGACCGTACCACAGCGCCGATCAGTGCAGACGCGGGAGCATCGAAACGGGCGGAGAGGACATCAGCTATGCCGCGGCCTTTGAGTGCGGCCGACTGCTGGCGGCAGCCGACGGGCGCCTGGCACAGGACATCATGCGCTGGCGTCGCGAGGGCTACAAAGTCTCGGCGCGCACGGATTCGTTGAATCTCGTGGCCAAAGCCATGAGCCTTGTCCAAGCTCCCGACGTGCATCAGCCGTTTGCTCCGGTGGCCGCTGTGAGTGCCGTCCAATCACTGGTGAGCCCGGCGATCCCAGTGGCAGATCCTTACCAGATTGGCATCGCGGAGAATGCCGTGGGCATGAATCCATCTGTGCTGCAGCAGGCGTGGAATCTTTCCTCGGCGCAGGAAGCGATTGCCATTCTCGGCGGAGACGCAGGGACGCTGGGCGCAGTGGTCACGGCTCCGGCGCAAACGGCACGGCCCAACACAACCATCGATGCGGTGGCGGCCGATAACGCAGGGCTGTCGCGTCTCAGCGGTTTCCGCGCGCAGGTTCTGGACAACGCAACCGCCACTTTGGAAGGGGAGTAAATGCGGACTCCGTGGATCACTAACTCGACAGCTTTGCGCGCCAGGATGGCGAAGCCGGCGCAGGTCAACTCGACCGATCCAGAGGCCGGAATGCCCCCCTACATGGAGTCGTTCCTGGCGCATCTGCGCATGCTGGTCGGCGTTCCCTTCGATTACCTCGTTCCCGATGCGCGCCTGCTTCCCGATGAATCCATCCGCTTTTTTTATCTGGATCGCTCATGGACCGACCGGCTGGGCGATGGAGCGATTGCGGTGGGCAAGATCGGATCGCGCGACCAGGCGCACCATCAGGCGAACGCTCCAGCGGTGAACCAGCAGCTGGACCAGACAGAACGCATCGTACGGCAACTGCAGATCGGCAAAAGCGGGAGCTTCGCCGATCAGAAGTCCGCCAACGACCAAAAGCAGTCCGCCGCAGGGGTGGTGACGGGGCTGCTGCTGCGCTCCGCGGCTGTGGCAGGATGGCCGTCGATGGACGTGCGCGCCTATGATCAGGATCTGGCGGAGCCGCTCGATGCCAGCAGCCAGGCCGCGATCGAGCACCAGTTGCTGACGCTGCGCCTGGAATTGCTGTCGCCCTCCGTGCTGATTGCGCTGTTCCAGGGGATCCCGAAGCTGGTGATTCTCGAGGAGCCGCATCACTCAATCCAATTCGGAATCCTCGACCCCAGCGCCAGCGGCGATTTCAGCATGTACATTCGCGACACGACCGGTCATCAGATTCCCGCGCCAAGCAACACCCCCGCTCTTGGCTGGACCAAAGGCAATCCCATCACGATTCCTGTGCCGGTGCGCGCCGCCAACCCGCGCGTTCTTCACATCGCCAAGCTACGCGACGCTCTGCAGGCGGAGACCACGGTGGCCACCGGGAAACCAATGCCCCAGCAAAACGGCAGCGCGGAGTTTGCGCTTGAGGTCTTGCAGCCGCCCTGGAGGCAACGCTTTGAAGGAACCGTCGATGAAGCCGGACAGGGTGGCGACGGCCGCTTCGTGGGCCGAATCCTGGTGGCACAGAATGTGGCAAACCTCGCGACACAGACCGCGTACCGGCAGATTCTAGCGACTGTCGGTTCGGGCCCGGTGAAAGCGCCGGCGGTAGAGAAGGTGAAGAATGGCAATCACTAACCCAGCCGCGCAGCAGATGTTCAGCGCCACCGCGGCACACGGCATCACGCCGCGTGCGGTGGCGACTTGGTCTCCATCGATTCCGCGAACGCCGCGCGTGATGGTGCCGATCGAACTGGATGCGCTTGTGGTGCGGCAGCAGGGCGGAACGTGGGCCGACTGCCGCATGAGCGATCCGCCGACCGGTGTGACATCGACCAATCGCCGCGCCCTGCTGCCTGCGCCTTTCACCGACAAGACAGCCACGCGCAACCCTGGAGTCTATCTGCATTGGGCGCTGCCGGACGCGCTGACCCAGGGAGCAGCCAGCGGCAGTGATGCAACGTTTCCTGCAATTCCGGACCGCTGGCTGGTGCTGCGCTTTTTCCCTTCGGGTTCCCTCTCCGCGCGCCGTGCGGTGGAGGGATGGGTTCTGCGCTCGGGCGATTTCCCGGCAGACGGCTCGTTGCCCCAGCCGATACCGCTCGACGATTGGGTTGAGACAGGCTCCAATGCCATTTCACTCGACGATCTGACCGCACTGGGCCGCGGCGACGCAGCGTGGGCCGCTTATTATGACAACGTCGAGAACCGGCTTGGATTCTACGATCCGCTCAGTGACATCCGCCAGGGGCCATTGGCCTACCTGGTGTGCGGCTGGTACTCGAATCCCGATCGCGATCCACTCGGCGCGGTGGATGTGAAGTCGCTGAGCGACTTCTACGCGCGCATGGCTGTGCTGCAATGGAAGCTGGAAGACAACGAGCTAGAACAAGCGCAGAGCAAATCGTGGGAGTACGTCTCCGCGGCCACAATGCTGGGGTTAGAAACGCTGGAAGCAACGGCGGTCGGACGCTATGCAAGCCATGCAGCCTCTGCTCCTGCACAGGCGGTGGCAACAAGAGCCACAGCAACAGCCGAGACATCCTTCGTTCCCGCTCCTGCGGCCGAGGCCGGATGGCAGCCGGCGGCACTCGATCCATCGGGTCATCCCCAGGGCGGCGAGTATGTAACGAACGGAAGCTGGTGGCCGAAGCTCACTGTCTATCATGGTTCGGCGGTCGCGATTCCCTGGCCGGGCACGGGTTGGGAAGGAATGCCCCAGGGAATCTTGTCGGGTGAGTTCGGCGGCCCGCCCGCCGCCAGCAGTGTCAACGTCATGGTGGGAACCACGCCAACTGATGCGCTTGCCTCCGTTGTGGCCAAGGCCCGCGGCAATCCCGACGAAGCACGATTACTGGAAGCCTTCATGCTGGGTTCCCTATCGGATTTCGATCAGGCGGACGGGCCGGCAATCACGGATGCGCTTTTGCAAGCCAACGGATTTTTCTCACGCGACGGGGGCACGACGACCGAACAGATTTGGATTCCGGCGATGCCGCCGCTCAATCCGGCCACGCCTGCCACTGCTCCCACGGCGCAAGGATCCGGCATCTTTTCGAGCCAGCCGATGGACGCGCTCAGCAATGTCAAGGCGCAGAAGACCGTCGAAGGGACCGCGAAGGTTGTCGAGGCTGTTTCTGCATCGAGCACTTCAGGCGGTCAACTCTTCACCCTGGGCGCGACGGCATCGAGATTCAGCGAGGTGTATTCCAAAGGGGACCTGCAAAGCATCCTCAGCATTCTGCATCCTGGATTCTCTGTACCGTCGCAAACTCCAGGGCACTATGAGACAGTGCAACGCGCGCTGCCGCGTCTTTTTCAGCCCTCTGACCCCGTCATCCTGATTCAGGGTGGAGCGCGATCCTTCCGGCACGGCAAGGACGGGCGGTATAACTCCGACGGCACGCTTTCGTGCAGGCTGACCGGCTTCTGCATCACGGAACTGGCGTGCAATGCCTTAACAGGCCAGCCGATTCGCCCCTCGGTGCGTGGTGAAGACCTGCTGAGTCGCGGCGTGGAGAACGGGAGCGTGCCTCCGGAATGCGATCAACTGTTGCAAGAAACGGTCCTCCTCGATCCAGGGGCATCGGTCGTGGCAGCGCAACAGTCTCAATGGATGATCAGTGGCGTTCGTCCGATTGCTTCGACAACAGGGACTGCGGCGGCCCTCCCAGCGCAGGCCAACGTGCAGACGCTGGCAAACAACTTCGCCGTGGAGCAGACAGCATGGTGGTCCACGCGCGACCCGCGCGTCGATCACGGGCCGCTGCTTGCTTATAGCGGATTCGCCGGCACTCTGCCGTCTCCCATTGCAGTGACCATGCCCGCGCAGCCGTGGGCGCCGATTCACCTTGATTGGGAAGTGGAGTATGTCCCTTCGAAGAACGGCATCGATGACTGGGTACTCGACGAGAACGACTTTATTCCTGACCTCAACCAGTTGCCGTCCTCAGACGACCTGGCCAACGGCATAACGATGAAGGGGCGTGCCCACCTGACAGCAGGGATCGCAGACACAGTAGCTGCCGCAGTGCGCACTGCGCTTTCGCAGGCAACGCTGTCTGGCGGTTCCGGCCCGATTGATCCGGGCAAGCGTGAGGCGTTTTATTCCCAGTATGCGCAGCAGATTCTTGTGCATTTCCAAAGCATGACGGAGAAACTGACGGTCACCAAGAGCAATGGAACTGCCTCGGGCGGCGGGACGACGAAGGGCGGAGTCTCGCAGATCGATCGCAGCGGCCTTGAAGACATTGCGTCCGCGCTCGAAAACATGGATGTGCTGTGCGGAGCGCTCGACGCGTTCCATCAGCAACTGCGCGGGGGTTATGAAGGCGACGGAAATTCCGCGCCGGCACAGGGCCAGCCTGCGCCAAGTCCCTTTTTCCCGGTTCGTGCGGGCTTTTTGCGCGTGGTGCGCTTGCGGCTGGTGGACACCTTCGGCCAGATCCTCGATCTTGCCGGCTCCAGCGCCACCAGTAATGTAAACCCACAGCTGATCTCCAGTTCCATTCCCATGGAAGTGGACGCGGCTCCGCAATTGCAGCTTTTGCCGCCGCGATTCACTTCGCCCTCGCGCCTGTGGCTGCGTTTTGCGGACGCATCGGGCGGGACCAATCCGGACGGAACGTTGGTACAGGCCACCGCTTCCATCAGTCCGACCTGCGGGTTCCTGCTGCCCAATCATCTCGACGGCGACCTGGAGTTCTTCGACGACGCAGGCCAGAACCTGGGAGACTTACGCCCGGACCCGGTTGCAGGCATTGTCTGGGAAGATGCACCCGGCCTTCCGTCGACGGTGGGGCAAACTCCGGAGCGCGCCATTCCCAACCAGTTTCTGGCCGGCATTGCCCGCGGCATTCTGGACTGGGGCACGGCCGACGCCTCATTGAACGGAGCCCGGGAAGATGCGCTCAGTTCCATTCTGCGCATCATCGACTCCACGCTTTGGAGTGTGGATCCCTTCGGTCACACAGGCGATGAACATCTCTCGCTGCTGATAGGGCATCCCGTCGCCGTTTTGCGCGCTAGCGTTCGACTCGAGGTGCAGGAACCAATCACGCTCGACCTGATCAATCAAATCGCGCTTCCGCTGCGTCTTGGCGCTCTGAAGCATTGGCAGGATGGCCTCTTCGGGTATTTCATCAACGACGACTATCGCACCTTCTACTGCTCCGATGCGGCGGTTGCAGGCTTTGCCCGCGAGTTTGGCCCCAACCAGGGATTCCTGCAGCAGATCAACCTGGTGGACAACTACTATCAGCAGTTCAGCGACGATCTCGGCGCAGACGTAACCGAAGGAAACACGGCGGCAACCCCACCTGCGCAGGGGCGTGCCCCGGTCACTCATCCTTACGTCAACGGTTCAGGGTTCATGACCGTCCAGCCGAATCAGGAAATCAAGCTCACTCTTCTCGTCGAGCCGCATTCCCTTGTGCATGGAACGGCCGGTCTGCTGCCTCGAAAAGATGTGGGCCTCCGCCGCGCGTGGGTGGCGAATGCACTCGCTAAAATCTCACCCACATTCCGTTTTGGCCCGGTGCTTGTCGACCCCAAGACGATCAAGATGCCTATTCCGACAGAAGCCTTTGGGGCGTGGAGCTGGGATCACCGCACTTCGATTACCGCGTGGAGCGAAGACAACGTGGTCAACGCGACGGATGATGCGATTCTGCCCGTCGATCCTGTCACGGGAAACGAAGGCTGGCTGCGCCTGACTCCGACGCCGCCCCCGCAGGCAGGAAGTTCGGGGCAGCCTAACCAGGGATAGCGGCGAGCTGTCGCGCAGAGGCTGATCGAAGAGCGCATCGAAACCAAGAAGGATCTTCGTGCGTGGGTGCCGCGATACGCCAGAGCTCATTGAAGGCGCGAAAGCGTCAGCCGCTACCCGCGGAAGATCACCGGGCGCGCCGAAAGACCCTCAATACACTCCCGGGATCAGCCGCTTTGTGGTGCGGCCATAGTCTTCGTACTCGACTCCGAATGCCAGGCGGAGCGCGGCCTCTTCAACATGGATGCGATACAGAACCGCCAGCGTGGATGGAATGAAGGCAACGGCAAAGCAGGCCCATGTGCGTGCGTGAAGGGCACAGGCCAGGAGGATCAGTTCAAGACCTAGATAGGAGGGATGGCGTATGACACTATAGAGACCGTTCCGCTCGATTTTCTGGCCGGCATGCAACGCTACATTTGCGCTGAAGGCTCTGCCCAACGTAACGATTGCTGCCGCGCGAATTCCCAAACCGATGACGAAGACCCAGAAAGCCGCTGGCCTCAACCAGCTATCACTCCCCGGCATGTCGACCGGGAAAAAGGTGTGCATCCACTCGTCGATCTTGAAGAATGCAATAATCACAACCCAGAGAATGATCTGCGTGCCGCGATCCCGGATCTTGCCTTGACCGCGGCCCGTTGTTGTGAAGAGGGCGAGAGCGATTTCCCCGACAGCCCAAACAGTAGTCAGTGTATGAAAAGCCGATTCGATATTCACGATGTCTGCCTCCTGTTTCTGCCTTGTGCAGCTTTCATAGTTACCTCATGCTCGCGTACGTGTAAGAGAAGAATGCGCCCGACGGCCGGGGAAAAACAGTAGCGAGTGTCATTGATGAAAGATGACAGCTATCAACATGACATCTGTCATAGGTTCCCTATGACAGATCCGAATACCAGGACCATTTGCCTGGTGGGATGATGAGATATGAGCGACGGGCAGTTCCACGCAGCAGAACGAAAGGCAGCAGCCTCGGGTGGGCACGTCGGCGAGCCGAAGCGAGAGTCCTTCCGTGGCCGCTGGATTGTGCGCTGGGTGGGATTGATTTATTCCGTTTACTTCTTTGTCGTGCCCGCCTACCGGCACTCCTATGCGGTCTGGGTGGAATTTGCGGTTCTTTATGCGGCATTCCTCATTCTCTACTTCCTTGTCGCGGACCGTACGGGACGCTGGCAGGCCGTCGCGTTTGGGTTGTTTTTCCTCCTCGCGTTTCTCTACTACTCTCGCAGCGAGGAAGCCTACGGAGTGTTTGTTTACCCTTTCGCGATGCTTTGCCTTTTTGTCCCTCGCCTCCGCATTCTGTTCCTGGTGCTGCTTGCGATGATGGCCGGAGTGGTAGCGGAGACTCGATACCTCGGCCGCTCGTTCGTCACAGCCGAAAATATCCTTTTTATTTGCGTGATCTTTGGGCTGAGCAATTTTGCTTTTGCCCAGCAAGTGCGGACCAATTCTCTACTGGAGCGCGCAAATTCAGAGATCGAGCGTCTGACGCAGGAGGCCGAGCGCGAGCGCATCGCACGCGATCTGCACGACCTGCTTGGCCATACCCTGACGATCATTACTGTGAAACTCGACCTTGCCAGGCGGCTCCTGTCTCACGACCCAGAGCGTGACTTAGCTCGCGCCCGAATCGAGATCGTGGAAGCGGAGCGGACTGCTCGGAATGCCCTCGCCGAGGTGAGAGAAGCCGTGTCGGGCTACCGGGCGGGAGAACTTGACGCAGAGATTGGTCGAGCCGGGCGAAGCCTGCTTTCCGCCGATGTGAGATTGACTACGGCGCTGGTTCCAGTGAATCTCTCTTCAAGCCAGGCGAACGTGCTTTGCCTTGCGCTGCGCGAGGCCGTCACGAACATTGTGCGTCATGCGCACGCGACCCTCTGCCACGTAGCGCTTTTCGAAATGGATGGGACCATTCATTTCACGGTTGAGGACAATGGGGTCGGCGGCGAGATCCGTGAGGGCAACGGTCTGCAAGGCATGCGAGAGAGGATTCAATTTGTGGCTGGCGCCGTGAAGGTGACAAGCCCGGCAAATGGAGGGACAAGACTTGAGATCACATTGCCGGCGACGCGTGAATCGCCAGCGGCAGGGTTTGTCAGAGAGGCGGACATCGTTTGACGCAAAAGGTACGCGTGGTGCTGGCAGAGGACCAAAGCATGTTGCGGGGCGCACTCGCTGCACTGCTCTCGATCGAACCCGATATTGAGGTGCTCGGATCCTTTTCCGACGGAGAGCAGGCACTTCAAGCCGTCGGGAAGCACCGGCCGGAGGTCTTAGTCGCCGACATTGAGATGCCAAAGATGAGTGGCCTCGAGCTCACCGCCCGCGTCAGAGAGCTTAACCCGGAGACACGGGTCTTGATCCTGACGACCTTCGCACGCCCGGGATATTTGCGGCGAGCACTGGATGCAGGAGCATCTGGCTATCTCCTCAAGGACCGTCCCTCTGAAGAACTCGCCGCCGCGGTTCGGGAAGTAAGTCGCGGTGGCCGCGTCGTGGATCCCCAGCTGGCCTCGCAGATATGGAGTGCAGAAAAAGACCCCCTCACCGATCGAGAACGTTTAATCCTTCGCCGCGCAGGCGACGGTGAAACGACCATTGAACTGGCGCGTTCGCTGCGATTGACGGAGGGGACCGTACGCAACTATCTCTCCGAAGCCATCTCCAAGCTGGGCGCTTCAAACCGAATTGAAGCCGCCAGGATTGCGCGCAACAAGGGATGGCTTTGAATTGCAAGGTAAAAGCGCTCTCGGCTGCGCGTAGACGGTTCACCGTCCATAGCAGGAGGTAAAACACAGGATATTAACCCTGCGTTAAGAGGCCGACCCCAGCAAGGATCGGCCTTCAGAGTTTGTGGGGACAGTTGAGCAAACAAGGCGTCTCGCGGCGCTCATGGACTAAGATGGAGCCGGTCGATGAGGAATCGCATGAAGGCGATCGTTCTAAGTGTGATGCTGCTCGGGTGGGGACTTGTCTCTCATCGGGCCGGTGCGCAATCCGACCCTGGCGTGTTCCCGCTTGCCGGCGACTGGGATGGCGTCGTGGTTGCTCAGGGCACGGCCTACCATTTGGTACTTCATATGAACACAACGCCCGAGGGAAAGATGACGGCGCTCCTGGACCACGTCGACCAGAAGGTCACCGGCCTTCCCGCGATCGGCGGTTCGTTCGACGGCAGTCATCTGACCCTTCGATTCTTCTATTGGAAGCCGAATGCCAAGGGCGACCTTGAAGAAAAGGTCTCCTCTTACGAGGCGACGGTCAATGCATCGGGTGCGGAGATGACCGGCGTTTGGACACAGGAAGGCTCGTTTCCCCTGACCTTCAAGCGGCTGACCTGGCAGGCGAAGAACCCCAAACCGGCCCCACCCACCATCTTCGACGGCGATTGGGCAGGCATCGAGCATGAGAGAGAAGGTATCGAAGTCCACTTCATCTTTCACATCCACAACACCGAGGACGGCCTGATGGCCCTCCTCGATTGTCCGGACGAGAAATTCAAAGGCGCTTTGGCGAGCAAAGTGTCGTACGACCAAGATTCGCGCCAAATCTCTATCACCTTCGGCCCGGCGATCTTCGCTGGGAAGATGACCGCGGACGGCAGAGCTCTGGACACTTCGATGACGGAGCCTGGTTATTATTTTCTGATCCATTTCGATCGGATGGAGCCTAAAAAGACAGCGCCGAATTGAGATGCTCGGCCGTTGTGGAAGCGCTTTCCCGATCCGACATTTGGCGTCGAAGGCAGAGCGCTTTTCGACCGTGCGCACGCTGCCAGATATCCTTGCTTAAATAAAGCGATTTATTCGATTGCCGATTCCTTCGCCTTCTCGATATATTGGGGGTCATTCAGAGGATGGCCTGAAAATGCTGAGAAAAGCTGTAACTGTTTCGGCGCTTATGGTAAGCGCTTTCTTGGGCGAGCACAGCCGGGCCCAGGTTCAGACTGAAGTGCCCCCGGTGATTCCTGGCGCAAAACCCGTTACCGTTGACCACATCAAGATTCACGGTACGTCGCTCGAAGGCAATCTTGAGGGCGACGCCGTCGACCGCGATGTCTTTGTCTTTCTTCCACCCAGCTACAGCAAAAACAAACATCGTCGCTACCCGGCGGTCTACGCCCTGCATGGCTATTCGATCGGAGCTGAGCAGTGGACTCACGAAATCCGCGTCCCGCAGACCATCGAAGGCGCGTTCGCGCAGGGCGCCAAAGAGATGATCGTGGTGCTGCCGGATTCGAAGACGTTGCACAACGGGTCTATGTACTCGAGCTCCGTTACTACCGGAGACTTCGAGAACTTCATCGCCCACGACGTTGTGACGTACATCGACGCCCATTACCGCACTATCCCTGAGCGCACAAGCCGCGGGCTCGTCGGTCACTCGATGGGCGGGTATGGCGCCAGCCGCATTGGGATGAAACACTCCGACGTTTTCGGCGCCTTGTACATCATGAGCCCATGTTGCATGTCGGCGCGGCTCGCCGGTCCGCCGAACCCGGAACTGGAGAAAGCGCTAGAAGCAGTGAAGACGCCGGAGGACTCGGCCAAGCTATCGTTTTTCGCGCGCGCGCAACTTGCGTCTGCAGCGGCCTGGTCGCCCGACCCCAAGAATCCTCCGCTCTACCTCGATCTGCCCACTAAGGACGGCGTACCCCAGCCGGAAGTTCTGGCCAAATGGGCAGCTAACGCGCCGCTCGCCTTCATCGATCAATACATCGGAGGCCTGCGCCGATATCGCGCCATCTCCATCGACGTGGGCGATCAAGATGGCCTGCGTACCGACACCCAGAAGCTCCACGAAGTGCTGGACAAGTACGGCATCGCCAACAACTTCGAAATCTACCACGGTACGCATACCAGCGCCGTAGCCGATCGCTTTCAGAATCACGTCATGCCGTTTTTCAGCAGGAATCTCTGCTTCACGGCTGGTTGCCAGTGAGTATCGGCGCTACTGACGGGATGTTCTCCATGCCACCGGTTACTCCCGGCCGCAGCCATAGGTCGCCACTTGTGACAGCACGGTTCCACCGTCGCTCAGCCACCGAACTGGGTGGGCCGGATGCGCGCGACGGGAAAGGCAGAGAGAACATGGATCGAATTGGTGAAGTGTTTCCAGTGCGGTCTCTTCTCGCGACCGCGATGCAAGTAGCCCTCGTGCTTTGCGTGGTTTCTCGGATCAGCCTTGCACAAATGCCTGGCCAGAAGATGCCGGGGCTCGAGCCGACGGTAGTGGAGCAGACAAGCTATGGAATGCATGCGACAGCGGGAAGAGAATCGCTCGATGTCACCGTCTGCGCGGATTCCGTGATCCATGTGGTCGCACGCCCTGAGAAGGCGGAGCACGAGGTGCAGCAGCCGTGGATGCTCGATGCGCAGCAATCCTGCCCAGGGGTTCCGTTCACTTTCGCACAAGACACAAAGACTGCCAGCCTGAAAACCGCTCAACTTGAGGTCATCGTCAATCTCGAGCGCGGCAATCTCTCTTTTCGCAGTGCTGCAGGAGAACCGCTGCTGAATGAGGGATCAAGTATCCCGCGAACGTACGAGCCCGTGGACCTGAACGGCGAGCGCACATTCCGCATCACGGATCGCTTCTCTCCCGCGATTGCAGAGGCTCTCTACGGGCTGGGCCAGCACCAGAACGGGATGTTCAACTACCGCGGCGCGACGGTCGAACTCGCACAGAACAACACCGATGTCGCGATCCCTTTCCTCGTCTCGAGCAAGGGCTACGCACTCCTGTGGAACACAGCCTCGCTGACCTACGTCGACAATCGATTCCCGCTCGAATTGGCATTCACATCGATCGCCGGCAAATCGATCGACTACTACTTCCTCTTCGGCCCGGAGTTCGACACCCTCATCCACGAATACCGCACCATGACCGGCCACGCACCGATGCTGCCGAAGTGGGCCTACGGTTTCTTTCAGTCGAAAGACCGCTATGTATCCCTGGACGAGATACTCGATATCGCGCGCCGTTACCGCCAGGAGCACATCCCCCTGGACACGATGGTGCAGGACTGGTTCTGGTGGAAGACAGAGGGAGATCCGGCCTTCAACAACAATTATCACGATGTTACGAAGGATCTTGATACTCTCCACCAACTGAATGTCCACGCGATGATCTCAGTCTGGGGTCTGCTCGATCCCGACTCCGAGACCTACAGGATTCTCGACGCGAAGCATCTGCTCATTCCAGGAGCTCATGTCTACGATCCAAGTAGCTCAGAGGGCCGGGACATCTACTGGGAGCGATTGCCGGGAAAGCTGCTCGCGCAGGGATGGGATGCGTTCTGGCTCGATAGCGCCGAACCGGAAGAGTATTGGCCGCACATGGGCGACGGCATTCTACGCAACAAGGAGCTTGCCATCGGCAACGGCGCTGAGTACACGAATGTGTTTCCGCTCCTGCACACGCTTGGAGTGCAGGATCACTGGAAGGCGACAACCCAAAGCAAGCGCGTCTTTCTTCTCACCCGTTCGGCATTTCTGGGCCAGCAGCGCGTGGGAGCGACCGTCTGGTCAGGAGACGTATACGGAACCTACTGGGGCCTGAGCCACCAGGTGCCTGCAGGGCTCAACTTTGCCTTGTCGGGAAATCCGTATTGGACGACAGACATAGGTGGCTACTGGCCGCCCCACAACGATCCGCTCGCCGATCGCGCCTATCAGGAGCTTTACGCGCGCTGGTTCGAGTTCGGCACGTTCTGCCCCATCTTCCGAACCCACGGCCACCGTCCGCACAACGAGATGTGGTCGTATGACAAAGTCGAGCCCATTCTGGTCGAGTATGACAAGCTCCGCTATCGGCTGATGCCCTACATCTACTCGCTCGCCTGGAAGGTGACCAGCGAGGACTACACCATCCAGCGTCCTCTCGTGATGGATTGGCGGGCCGATCCAAAAACCTGGAATGTCGGCGATCAGTTCATGTTCGGTCCCGCCATTCTGGTCAATCCCGTTCTGAAGGCCGATGCGACGCACCGCAGTGTCTATCTTCCTGCCGCGCCCCTCTGGTACGACTTCTGGTCTGGCAAGTCAATGCCCGGTGGTCAGGAGATCGAGGCCGATGCTCCGTTGGATCGGATGCCGCTCTTTGTGCGCGCAGGTTCCATCCTTCCGATGGGGCCGCAGATCGAATACGCTGCACAGGATCCATCGGGGCCCATCGAGATTCGCATCTATCGCGGTGCCGACGGGCAATTTGACCTCTACGAAGATGCGGGCGATGGGTACGACTATCAGCGCGGCCAGCACTCTGTCATCCCATTTCGCTGGGATGATCGCCGCTCCGCGCTCACCATTGGAGCGCGGGAGGGATCGTTCCCTGGCATGGTCGAGCATCGCACGTTTCGGGTGGTGTTGATCGACAACAACCACGGGGTTGGCGCCGAGGTCGCGGGCGCTGCTAACGCTGAGATCGCTTACGACGGGAAGGAGATTCGAGTCGTCATCCGATAGCACCTTTGCAAGCCGGGCAGAGCCGCGGTCGGTGATTCAGGTCGAATTGGAACAGCCGTGGATCATTTCTGCTGCGTTTCAAGTGCCGAAGTCGTGACGTTTCGAACCAAATAATCAAACCATGGGGTTCAAGGAGAAGAGGCGATGAAGATCATGATTGCTCAGCTGTCGCTGCTCGCGATTGCGTGCACGGTGGCTCAATCGCAAACGGCCGCAACACCCGCGTCGAGTGCTATCGTTGCCACGATTGATGCACAGCAGACCGCCCCGGCCGTTTCGCCATACGAATATGGCCAGTTCATCGAGCACATCGGCAACACGATGTACAGCAGCCTCTGGTCTGAGATGCTCGATGACCGTAAGTTCTATTTCCCAATCAAGTCCGAAGAGCCCGAGCCCACACATCGACAGGGCGGCGGCCCTTTTCGTATGCCAATGCGCAAATGGCATCCTGTTGGCCCTGACAGTGTTGTGGCGATGGACAAAGACCATCCGTTCGTAGGCGACCACAGTCCGCTCATCACGCTGGATAGGTCTGCTCCGCACGGAATTCGTCAATCGGGCATCGCGCTCGTCGAAGGCAAGCAGTACACGGGCCGCATCTACATACGCGCCACGCCCGGTGCCAAGATAAGTGTCGCCCTGATCTGGGGAGCCAACGGAAACGATCGCCAGACAATCGCGATCGGCGCAATCCCCGGCGAGTACAAGAGGTTCCCGCTCAGATTCACTTCCAAAGCCAACACCGAAGACGCTGCACTTGAAATTACAGGAACCGGCACAGGCAACTTCCACATCGGTACCGTCTCGCTGATGCCCGCGGACAACATCAAGGGATTCCGTCCCGACACGACAGCCCTTTTGAGTCAGATCAAGACGGGGTTCTGGCGCTATGGCGGCAACTATACCTCGGGCCTCATCTGGTATCACATCGTCGGCGACATCGATAAGCGCCCGCCGGATTGGGACTACGCGTGGAATGCGATGCAGACCAACGATCTCGGCTTGGATGAGTTCATGACGCTATGCAAGCTCATCGATGTGAAGCCATACATCAGCGTCAACGCCGGCCTCGGCGACGCGCATTCTGCGGCCGAGGAAGTCGAGTATATGAACGGCGCGGTGAGCACGGCGATGGGAGCCCAGCGCGCAAAGAACGGCCACCCCGAGCCCTACGGCGTCAGGTTCTGGAACATCGGAAACGAACCTTGGGGTTCGTGGCAGCTCGGCCGCACCGACCTGAAATACTTCATGATCAAACACAACGAGTTTGCTAAGGCCATGCGCGCAGTCGATCCGTCGATCACGTTGATCGCGTCTGGGTTGATGCTGCAGAATGACAACGTGCCGGGTCCCTTGCGTGCGAAATACGTGGGCAATCTCGATGGCCTCTACGGATCGGAACACGACTGGACCGGAGGATTCCTGAAGGAATGCTGGGGCAACTTCGACATCATCACCGAGCATTGGTACGCGCGGGGCGGACACCACTGGGATATCGAAAAGGGAAAGAACCTCGGGCCCGACGAGCCTTCCGACGATGCGTATCGGAAAGTTGACCAAACGCTCCTCGAAGCAGTCCGCTATCCAGCCGACACTGTGCGTCTGAAGGTCGAAGAATATGAGGGCTATCAGAAACGCTTTCCGGCGATGGTCGAAAAGAAGATTCCTCTATCCATCGACGAGTACGCCTACTTCAACTTCGTTCCTGGCAGCGGCGGCCCCTTCGGAGGGATGACACTCAAGCAGGGGCTTGCCTACGGCATGATCCTCAACGAGATGCTTCGGCACACCGACATCATCACCATGGCGGCGCAGACAACGGGCGTTTCGCTGATCACTTTCAATCGGACGGCTTCGGTGATGAGCACGCTTGGACTGCTCTACAAGATGTACGGCGACAACTTCGTTGGCGCGACGCCGGTCGCCCTCTCCGGCAATTTTCCGCAGCCGGCGTCGAAGTATCCCGCCGGCAGCCCCGATCAGCCAAAGACACCCTCCGGAAGCCCGACCTACCCACTTGACATGGTGGCCGCGCTGAGTGCCGATCATCGTTACCTGATCGTCTCAGTGGTCAATGCGACAGAGTCCGAACAGAAGTTCGATCTGACCGTGGAGAGCCTGCGCTTGGCAGGGCAGTCAAAGTTGTTCCAGTTGACTGGGAGCAGTCCGGATGCTGTGAACCGAGTTGGCCAGCCGCCCCAGGTCGAAATCAAGGAGATGGCTCTGAAGGACGTGCCGTACACCATCACGGTGGCGCCCATCAGCGTGAATCTCTACCGGTTTCCCGTTGTGCAGACCGTTCGGTAGATGACCGGTGGAGCTTGTGTCTCACACGTACGTGCACGAAGATGGCCTCGTTGTGATGTTCGCGCGTAGCTGTCTCAAGAAAGAGGGGAACAAAAAGATGCGATCCGTTCGCCCGTGATCGATCGCCCGCGAGTGGAGAAGCCCTTTCGCTGGCAGTCGATTGGACTCCACCAGCGTCGTCGTCCGCTAACTTCTTGAACGGCCAGCGCACTATGCCCCTTTAGATGGAATAAAGGCGTCGCCGAGGTCCCGACCCTTGAGCGCAAAGAACGGGGCCGGCATTGCCGGCCCCGATACTTAAGATCCAGTTGAATTCAGAACACGAACTTGGAGCCTAGCTGCAATACGCGCGGACCCCAATCGCTGGTGGCCGTTCCATACTGCCCGCCCGTCGAGTTAGCCCACGTCGTATTGATGTTCTGGAACTCCGTGTGGTTGAAGGTGTTGTACGATTCCGCGCGAAACTCGAAGTGAGCCCGTTCGGTGATCGCGAAGTTCTTGTAAAGTGACGTTGTGAAATCCACACGGCCCGGTCCTGTGAACGTATCTTTTCTTCCGTTGCCGAAACCGAGATCAGGACCGCCTTGATAGCCGGGGACCGGCGGCGCTAACGGATCTTGTGCGAGTGATCCGACGCCACCGTTGGCGTAGGTATCGAACCAGTCATGGACCTTGTGATGGTAATGGATTGGGTTCACGACATCGGCGAAGCTGCCGTAGCCCGCGCCGCCCGAGCCCAACCCGATGGTATCGTTCACGCCGCCAAAAGCCGCCGGAGCAGGCGCGCCCGACTCGTCTATGAAAGTGCCAGCAACCTGCCAGCCACCCAGCAGGGAGTGAACCAGCCCGTTGGCCCTATTGAAGACGGGCAGACTGTAGACGTAGTTCCCCTGGAAGATCTGACGGCGGTCATACCCACTGTTCCCCTTGCTGTACTTCAGGTTCCAGGGGTTTTGGATTCCGACGCCGAGCGACTGAGCAATGCCGCCCGTGTTCAAATCCTGATCGGTTAAGTCGATGGTGTGCGAGTACGTGTAGTCCAGCTCGCCACTCAAACCCCACTTATTCTGAAGACGCAGGCTTGTCTGGAAACCGTTGTACGTGTTGTTGGTCGTGTTCTCTTCCTGGACAATGTTGCCATAGCCCTGGTAGTTATTCAGCTGAAGCGATCCGGCCGGATAGGTCGCGGCAGGCAGGGTGCCGGTGGCCCACTCGGACCGGAGTTCGTTCGACGTTGTCAACGGGAAATTGTTCATCGGAACATCGACGTTCTGATGCCACCCAAGATTGCCCACGTACTGAACAATCCAAATGATGGATGGCTTCAATTCATGTTGCACGCCGAGACTATACATGGCCGCGGCGGGAGCCTTGTAGGTTGTCGCCAGCGTGACCAGGCTGGCCGGATAGACCGGTAGCGCAGTCGGACTGCCGCAGTTCGCAGGATTGGCTGTGGACGCCGACGATTCCCATGAGCAGGTTGGAGCGCTGAAGTAAACGTTGTTCGCACTCGGAGTGTACTCGTAGGGCAGGTTGTTATTCGCAACGTTATAGATGTCGTTGCCCTGCATACGTTCGTAGAAGGTTCCGAAGCCGCCGCGGAGAATGGTCTTACCGGCTCCCGTCAAGTCATACGAAAAGCCCACGCGAGGCTGGATCGTGTTGTAGTCGTTTGTGACTGCCCCGCGAGGCACACCGTTGTATCCGGGTTGGACCATGCCATTGAGGTAGTAGGAAGCTCCGCCAAATCCAGCCGGCGTTTGAATTCCGGAACTAGTCGGGTCAATGGCGCCCGCATTTGTCGTAGACCAGATTGGAGGAGTGTTGATATAGGCCGATGGTTCGAAGTTCTCGAGAGCATTGTTGCGCTCCCACGCATGCGGCAGCGCATCATAACGCAAACCGAGTTGCAGGCTCAACCGAGGGGTCGTCTTCCAATTGTCGTAGGCGTATACCGACGGAGTCTGGTTGACGTAGTGGCGGATTGCCATGGACTGTGGCTGAGTAAAGTTGGTCGACAGGCCAAGCAGCATGCTCATGAATGGATCGCCGGCATTTCCTCCAGCGCCGGTGCCAGTCTGGTTCTGCCCGAACACGTAGACACCCGCAGCATTGGCCTGCAGCTGCTGGTTCTTGGTGTAGCGGTTGTAACTGAAGCCAAACTTCATTGCGTGCTTGCCGCGTGTAACGGAAAGATCGAACCTGGGCTCATAGTCTTCCGCGGCGTTGTGCCATGCTCCATAACCGGTCTGCATCGACGCGCCAATGCCATTGCCGTTCCATTGTGCGCCGCTGTACTGGTTCGAACCCGAGTTCGTGAAGAAGGTATTCTGAGTCCAGTCGCTCGGGTGAAGAGTATTGGGTGAGTTGGTGATGTTGATGATGTTGCCGTCATAGTTCATCGTCGCTTCAACCAGCACGTCCGGAGAAAGCGCACCGGTCAGCTTGATCGCAGCGCTGTTCGCCGGGTTGCTTTCGACGCTGGTGATGGTGTTATAAGTCTCCGCGTTCCAGCCCAAATCGGCGTCCGCCGTACCTGTCGCCTGGTTATCATGCAGGTAGTGACCGAGAACCTTCCACTTGTCGTTGATTGAATGGTCAATGCGAACAACGGATTCCCATGCCGTCGTGGGAGTGGCTTCTGAGGTTGTTGCCTTGTCTCCTTCAGTATTCGCGTGCGGAAGGATGCTTGACTGGTAGTACAACACCGCATTCGGATCGAAGAGCGATGCTGGAATCATCTGATTTGGGAACGGCTGACCACGAAGTCCCGAGAGGCCGGCCGCCGCAAGTTTGGCAGCAAAGGCCGGATCGGGTACCTGCGCTGCCGTTGGAATGTAAATGACCTGGTTCGGCGCATAGGCAGGGGCCACGTACTGCAGATTTGTACCGGCTACGGGGCGGTCTGCATTGGGCATCGTCGGGTTGGTGGCCGGAACGCTCGCTTGAATAATGCGCCGCCACTCCTGGTTAAAGAAGAAGAAGGTTTTCTGGCGCGAGGTGTTGAACACATGCGGAATAAACAGGGGTCCGCCAAGGTTGGCGCCAAAGATGTTCTGTCTCAACTTCGGAACCGGGGTGAAAGCGGCGGCACTTGCCTTCTGATACTTGTTGAAGTAGTCGTTCGCGTCCAGGTCGTCGTTGCGGAAGAATTCCCAACCCTCGCCATGAAATTTCTGCGAACCGCTCTTCAAAGCGAGACTGAACGTAGCTCCGGAAGAAATACCGTAATCCGGAGGATAGTTGCTGGCCAGTACCTGAAATTCGGCGATGGCGTCCATCGACGGCATGACGCTCATACCACCAGCGCCGCCGCGATCATCGGCTTCCGCCCCATCCAGCAGCCAGATGTTATGGCTCTGGCGCAGGCCGTTCACGCTGATACCTGAGTCGGAAGCCGAAGCTGTTGGGGGGTTGTTGTCGGGCAGCATGGAGCTGACGCCCAAACCGAGAGACGCCAATGCCGTAAAATTACGGTTTTCGGTTGCGATCGAGGTGACCTGCTCGCCGCTTATCAGCGTGCTGACTTCATTTGACTCTGTCTGTACCTGCAGGGCATCTGCCGTAACCGAGACTTCCACTGTCTCGGCTCCGACCGTCAAGTTCACATTGGTTGCAAGCGTCTGCGATACGTTCAGGATCAAGCCGGTTGCGGTGTAGGCCTCAAACCCCTTCGCGGCAACTTTCAGGTTATAGGTGCCGACGTTCAGGCCGGCAAATACATATCCGCCCGTACCATTACTGACGGCGTGATAGACATAACCGGTTTCCTTTTGCGTCAGTGTCAGATTTGCGCCGGGCACCGAGGCCCCGGTCTGGTCCATAACTGTACCGACGATCTCAGAGTTTTGCTGGGCTAGTGCCGCCATACTGGCAACCACTAACAATATGGGCAACAGGAGTAACGTGTACCACGTCTGTCTGATGTTCATCTGGCCATCCTTTTCAAAACGTTGTGACTCTGACCTATGCGAGCGAACTGTTTTAATGTCTTGTTCGTCTCTTCTTGTTGCGGAACTTGATGTTCGCTACCGATCGATTGTCCGGTCCGGCCTGCGCGCGATCTACTATCCGGCAGGCGATACGATTCCTCATTTGCCACCAGTTCACTGTTATCGAGCCCGGCGTCGCTGTTCGCAATAGCCACTAACAGGGGTTTTGACATAGCCAGTAATTGGCTTGCGCTTGGGCATGGCAAATACGAATTGTCTCCGCGCTCAACTTGTCAATTGCCCATTGCGTAATTTATGAGCGAAATGGCCGACAATTTCGGCTTCTCGCGTCAAAAGAGAAGCGCTTGAGCCGAACGAAACTGGAGAGGGACTAATCGCGCTGAATGTGCATGCGCTGTTTTTTGTGTGGTTACAATCGGGCGAGCCGCAGGTCAAACGGCAGTTAAGAATTTAGTTTGCTCGCATCTTCCCGCGCGGAGAATTCCCCGAGCAAATTCGCCGAATCCTGCATCCTGCGCGCCCGCGGAGCGAGATACTTCGAATAGTCGTAGGGCCCGATGACCTTATTCTTTTTTTTGTGCCAGCGGTACATCGATGTACTCGGGCGTCGAAGGCCGCAAAACCAAACATCATCCCCCATGTGTTCCGCTCTGATTTGACGGGAGCATGATCATCCCTCGCGAACTGAAAGTCGTTTAGCCGCTTCGTGCCTCACACAAATCCCTTGGCCATCTGGTCGGCCAGATGTTCTGAGGCGCGCATCGAGAGCGACAGAATGGTCATGGTCGGATTCTGCCATCCGCCGCTGGTGAAGCTGGCGCCATCCACAACAAAGAGATTTTTGTGGTCGTGGCTCTGGTTCCACTTGTTCAACACGCTTTTCTTCGGGTCATCTCCCATGCGGCAGGTGCCGATCTCGTGAATGCTGTAGCCGGGCGGGTTGGGTGTCGGATTTTGTGACAACACCTCGAACCCTGCCGCCTCGCACAACTCGCTGCCCACCTGCACAGCGTCTTTGGCCATGTTGTACTCGTTGTCGGTGTACTTTGTATCGATGTGCAGCACCGGAATTCCCCACGCATCCACTTTCTCTTTGTCGATGCGCACGTGGTTTTCGTACCGTCCAAGCACCTCGCCCATGATGGTCATCTGGAATCCGCTGCCGTAGTACTCGTCGAGCTTTTTCTCGAGCTCCGCTCCGTACGCCGCAAAGTTCCGCGGACTCAATTCGCCTTTCATACTGGACACGTTGAATGCATATCCGCGCAGAAACTGGTCGGTCTTGGTATCGATGTTGCGAAACCGCGGGACGATGGCCGAGCCGCCCATGATCTTGGCGCCCTTGCGCCCGCGCGCATCGGGAACGGAGGCTACCAGCCCGGCGCCATAAATCTGATCGGTGAGATAGCGTCCGAGCACGCCACTGGAATTGGCAAGCCCCGAGTTCAATAGCAGGCGCGTGCTTTCAAGCGTCCCCGCGGCCAGCAGAACGACGCGCGCCTTCGCGCTCATTTCGCGCCGTGAAATGCGGTCTACAAAGTTGCAGCCATTCGGCAGCCCAGTGTTTTTGTCGACGGTAATTTCGCGCACCACTGCGTTGGCGATGGAGGTGAGATTGCCTGTGTGCTCGGCATCTGGGAGGAGCAGATTGACGGAGCTCGCAAGGCCATTCACGCCCAGTGCACGTCTCTGCTTGCATACGGGAATCCCGCGCGGCTTGGCGGCTTGGATGAACCGCTCCATCGAGGGCGTCCAGGGATCGTCATCGAGAACGAAGGCTCCACCGGGCATCTGCGCTGGGCCGTCGAGCGCACCGGCCACGCGAAAGATTCTCTCCACCCGCGAATAATAGGGGGCAAGATCGGCGTAACTGATGGGCCAGTCTTCGCCGAATCCGTCATGCGACTTGCATTTGAACTCATAGTCGCTGAAGCGAAACGACTGCCGAGACCAGAACAGCGACCGCCCGCCAAACAGTCGTACGCGCACCCAGTTGTAGGGCTGGTTCGGCTCGGATGTGTAAGGCACTTCCTGCTCATCCACCCAGACGTTGGCATTGAATTCGTTGGATTGGAAGACATGCTCGAGCCTGCCGGGCGGCCGGAAACCACGATAGGGTAGTTGGCTCGCAGGGAGCCGTTCGGCATCGCGGCTGACGTCGGCCACCGGTCCGGCATTCAGCATCAGGCAACGGATGCCTGCTTCGGTGAGAATCTTCGCGGCCATGCCGCCGGAATGGCCCGACCCGATAATCAAAACGTCGTGGACTTCGTTTCTCATGTCTCGATTGATTGCCCGTCATTTCAATGAAGCTATCGTGGATAGACTGGAATCTTTTGTCCGGCCTTCGGCATGGCCAGCACGTGCGGTGGGGTATGAGCATAGGCCGGGTTCTCTCCGTATACATCCGGCTCGATCGGCAACCAGTAAATGTCTTCTTCGGTCTTCGGTTCCGCACCTACCGATGGCACCTCGTCCCAGGCCTTCGAATTCACGGTCGCGCTTCGAATATCGTCATGAGCGATGTTGATAAAGTTCGCATGAGGCTCGGTCGGAGGATGATCGCTCATCCATGTGCGCAACCACGGCTGAATGAGCTCGCCGGTTTGGTTGTCGTCCAGTTGCGCGAACGCAGTTTTGTATTTCGCTTGTGCCGTTTCTTCGAGCCAGTCCAACCCACCTGCGTAGACTTTCTGCTGCGTCTGGGGCGAACTGCCGATCAAGAAATCAAGGAAGGTGGGCGTTTGTGCCTCCACCGCGCCGGGCTTACCATTCAGTGGAGGGAGCAGTACATCGCACAGGCGCGTGAGTGTGCGCATCTGAAGCGGAGTAAAGAAGCTTAGATCCGCAGCGGCAACTTCATCGGCCAGCTCGGTCACCGGCATCGGAGTTCGCGAGTTCAGTCCAAGTGTCCAAGGCACCGGAGCCGGCGGGGGAAGTGTGGGATCGTTCAAGCGCTGTTGCGCGCCGGCCGTCTTTGCGGCGACGAAGAGCGAAACAAGAGCGCGTAAAAAATCGCGACGCTGCATCACCACTCCTACAGAACGCATTCCACGCTAAATGCTGAGCTCTCTGCGCGTCTACTCTCATGACCGTGAACGTGCCACATGGTGCGTTGTCGCGTTGGTGCGGCGTGCCTGCCGGTTCCCTTTGTCAGAATTGGCGGAAAGAAGGACTCAAGATCGTCACCAGAGTCGGGCCGACTGCTTTGGCATCCCGTGGATCATGGCTGGCATCCTAGACGTCATCTGGAGATAGATAGACGCCCGCCATGAAGCCTCCAGGCCTGGTAAGTATAGGAGTATTGCAGTGCCCAGCAGAGTCCAGGCTTTTCCTCTGAATGCCCCTCGCATTTTGTCTACCTTGTGTCGATTGCCCAAGCCATGGCGTCTTCGGTGCTTGTATCCGATTGGCGCATTGCTGCTGGTGGCAATCGTCGTTGCTTACGGCCACGCTCAAGCTACGAACGGCAACATCAACGGGACCATCACGGACCCCAGCGGTGCTGTCATCGTCGGCAGTTCGGTCACGCTCACCAATACCGGAACGTCCGACACCAGGACCACGACGACCAATGCTTCAGGCCTTTACCAGTTCACTGACCTTCCGCCGGGGAGCTATCGCATCGTAGCGCAGCAGCAGGGCTATCAGAAGACGGTTCGCGAGCCCATCGATCTGCAAGTGGCGGGTACGGTCCAGATCAACATAGCGCTGGCAGTCGGAAGCGCGACAGAGCAAGTGGTGGTTACGAGCGCCACGCCGCTCATCCAGGCGGAAAGCGACAGCCTGGGCGCAGTTGTCGATCAGCGGGAGACCAACGAGATGCCGCTGAACGGCCGCAATCCGATGAGCCTGGTGGCGCTGGTTCCTTCGGTGATTCCGCAGGGGCAGGCCCAGCAGACGCCGACCGGAACGAATCCATTTGGGTGGGGGAACTATCAGATCGGCGGCGGCTTCGCGAACCAGAGCGTCACCTATTTGGATGGTGCGCCGGTCAACACGGAATACATCAACCTGACGGCCCTCATTCCAACCCAGGACTCGCTCGAAGAATTCAAGGTGCTGACTAATAATCTTCCGCCGCAATACGGGCGCCTGGCGGGGGGAGCGGTGCAGTTCCGCACCAAGTCGGGCACAAACAGAATCCGCGGCACCGCGTATGAGTACCTCCGCAACAAGGTTTTCAATGCGAATACATTCTTCGGCAATCAGGCTCACTTGCCGAACCCTGCGTTCACACAGAACCAGTTCGGCGTAAACATTGGTGGTCCCGTCTATCTTCCGCATCTCTACGATGGCCGCAACCGGACCTTCTTTTTTCTGAACTGGGAAGGGTTTGCTCTGCGCCAAGGTATCACTTACACCCAGACCGTGCCGACTGCAGCGGAACTCAGCGGCAATCTCTCTGACCTGAACACGCCTATCTATGACCCACTCAGCACGTGTGGTGTCGCCGGAGGTTCGCCGTGCGCGCCTGGGCAATCGCAATACAATCGGACCGCGTTCGCCAATGCGACCATCCCCAGCAATCGTCTCAATCCGACATCTGTCGCATATCTCAAGGCTTTTTTCCCGGCGCCCAATCTGCCCGGGGCTGCGCCGGGCACTCCTAACTTCACAACCACCGGCAGCAGCGGAGGGAATAACTACGAAACCGTGGTCCATCTCGACGACAATTTGTCGAGCAAGCAACATCTGAGCGCGCGGTATACCAACTGGCGAAACAACAATCTGCCGACCGTCGCATTCAACGGAATCTGCGAGGACCGCTGCGGTGAGAAGTTCAGCACCAACAGCTTTGTGATTGCCGACGACTACACCTTCAGCCCCAAGACCCTCCTCGACATTCGTCTCAGTTACATGCGTTTTCTTTACTCCCGCGCGCCGCTGGCGAATAATTTCGACCTCAGCAGCATCGGACAACCATCGTCGTTGCAGGGGCAGGTCGAGTATCCGGGTCCGCCGGTGATGGTGATTACCGGCTTCGATCCGCAAGGCATCTTCAGCAGCCAGGGAGCAGACAGCACGATTCACAATGCGACCGACGATGACCGCATCTCAGGGACGCTGACTCGCTACGCAGGGAACCACACTCTGTCGTTCGGCGCGGAGTTTTTGCGCGCGACGTTCAACTATGTACAGAACAACATTTCATCCGGTGACTACAGTTTCTCGCCCGGCTTTACCTCGCAGAATCCTATCAGCGGCTCGGGCGGGCTGGGTCTCGCGTCGTTTCTGCTTGGGTATCCCTCCGGCGGAAGCATGGAGATTGCAACACCGCTGGCTTCGGAGCAGTTGTATCCGTCGGTGTATGCCAATGACGATTGGCGCGCCACATCGCGATTGACCCTGCACATGGGACTGCGCTGGGAGGATACTCAGCCTTTCACTGAGCGCCACAACCGCCTGAGCTACTTCGATCCCTCGGCGATGAATCCGGTGCTGGCCGCAGCAGGGATCAACGCTCCCGGAACCATTGGCCTGGTTTCCTCGAACACGCGCAGCTCGCGTTTCGGAATCAATAACAGCCTGGTGCAATTTTCACCGCGTGTGGGGCTTGCCTTTCAAGCCAGGCCTAACACGGTCTTGAGTGCTGGATACGGCATCTTCTGGCTGCCGAACGATGTAACGGGCCTGCCTTACACCGACCCGATCGACGCCTTCACGACCGGCGTTATCTCATCGATCAACGGCGGCCTTACGCCCTATGTCACCATCGACAACCCGTATCCCAACGGTCTCATTCCGCCGGTGGAGCGCGGCGCATCGCTGCAGTCGACACTTCTGGGCAGCGGCAGCAGCTTTAACTCGGTGAACGATCCCTACGCGTACACGCAGCAATACAATGTGGGCTTGCAACAGCAATTCGGGAACAGCTTCATGTTCAGCATTGTGTGGGGAGGAGCGAAAGGCACGCATCTGCCCTTCAGCGGTCTCGACATCGACACGCTGCCGGACCAGGATCTTTCGATGGGCAGCGCTCTGCTGAACAATGTCCCGAATCCCTATTACGGGATCATCAGCTCCACCTACGGACTGGGTGCACCCACGATTCCCGCCGGCCAACTGCTGCTGCCATTTCCGGAGTTCTCCAGTGTCGGTATCCAGGCCGATAACGTCGGCAACTCGACTTACAACTCCATGCAGGTAACCGCACAACAACGTTTCGCGCACGGCGCTTCGGTCAACGCCTCCTATACGTGGGCAAAGCTCATAAGCGATACCGACACATTGACTGGCTGGCTCGAGCCGAATGTCGCCGGGGTACAGGACCCGCGCAACCTGAAGGCGGAGAAGTCTCTCTCTTCCGATGACGCCAGGCAACGGCTGGTGGTGAGTTATGTGTATGATTTGCCATTCGGTCGAGGCATGCGCTTCCTCGCCAATTCCCCCGGATTCGTAAACCAGGTGCTGGGCGGCTGGGGCGTGGGCGGGGTCACGACATTGATGACCGGCTTTCCCCTGGGGCTGACGACAGCCCAGAATCTGACTAACTCGTTCGGTGGTGGGTCACGCCCTAACTACGTGGCCGGCTGCAACAAAAATGTATCTGGCGATGCGGTGCAGAGAATGGGTGAATGGTTCAACACGGCATGCTTCGCGCAGCCGGCCCCCTTCACCTTTGGCGACGAGTCGCGCAACGATCAGACACTACGCGCGGCGGGCGTGGCGAACTCTGACGCCTCCGTCTACAAAAGCTTCCCGTTCACCAAGAATGAAGACATGAACATGCAATTCCGCGTCGAAGCCTTCAACCTGTTTAACCGCGTGCAATTCGGCGACCCCGGCTTGCAGCAAGGGGCATCGAACTTCGGCATTGTAAGCAGTCAGCTCAACAATCCTCGGCTGCTGCAGTTTTCGCTACGACTGAATTATTGATCGTGGCAGCGGCAGGATTGAGCCATGTATCCGAGCCCGTTGCGTCGTTGTGCCGGCGCAAAGATTCCCAAGAGGACGAATGCTTACGCCCTCCAACTCGCTTGTGTGAGTTGGAGGGCCGAGGCAGATTCACTCGTAAATCCCGATCACAATAGCTACGACTGATCGTTCGTCTCCGGCAATCACCTTCGTTACCGCGCGTTGATCGCAAGCCATCCGCGCCCGCTCCTCCACCCTTCCCTCGCGGCTGAAGAACCTGTGCTTGTCGCCGTTATAGGCTTCGAGTACAAAGCCCTCAAAGTCGCCAAAGTGGTCGTAGACCAGGCCATTCACCTTCCCAATGAACTCGTGATGGTGATGATGGTCATGATCCCCATGCCCGCCATCCCCGTGCCCGCCTCCCTTACCCTGCCCGCTGCCTCCGGTGGGATCCTGCCAGTTCCCCGTGCCCGTCGGGACCACCTTGTTCGGATCGCCATTCATAAACGTCACACGCCCGTACAACTGCTCCAGGTAGCGTTTGAACACCGGATGCCACCGGTTTTTCACGGTAATATCCTTGCCGATCCACTTCATGATCGACAGCAGCTTCTCCTCGCCCGGCAATATCTCCGCCTTCGTCGACACAGGAATCGTCAGGCTGAATTGCCCGAGCACGGTCCGCCAGGGCTGCACGAAGCCGACCGCCTGCGTTCTTAGCGTCTCGGGGATATTTGTTGAGCCCTGCCCGCGGAAGCCGCCCGCGCTGGTAATCTGCCGCACTACCGCCTTGAACTCCTGGCCCTTCTTGATGCCGGCTGGGAGTTCAATCGACAGCAGTCCTGCATAGTTGACCGTGCTCCCCTGCGGCACGGGAATCCAACTCACTCCGCCAATCGGCATCTGGATCGTATGCGCGTCGGTCGCAGTGAGCCGATGTGTCAGGTAGAGCCGCGAAGCCCAATCCAACACTTGCTTCGAGCTCACATCCGGCAGGTAGATGGATGCCGTACTTCCATGCGGCACATTCACCCACTGGATCATCAGCTCATCCGGCTTGCCATCCGACAACAGCACCGCGGGGGAAGGCCGGATCTCAAAGGTCTGTGGTACCACCCGCGACAGCGTCAGCCCAGGATTCGGCACATTGACGAATGCCAGGTTGCGTTGCGCCAGCTTGCCCGTATCCGAAGGATCGGCTCCAATCGTAATAGGGTCCGGATCGTAGGAGATCTCCGCAATCAGGCATTGGTGCGCGCTCTTCGCAAACGACTGGATCGACAGCCGTGGACCGTCGCTCGTGAATGGCCCGGCGGCATCCCCCAACACCAGTTCCGGAAACTGCAGTGAACCCGGCTGGTTGATATCGAGCCAGCAGCCGTAGAACGTGTGCACCTCGGCACCCAGCGGGTCCGGAGCAATCACCGGCTGTACGTTCGGCGCATCGGTCTGCGTCGTCATGCTCGCGGTCCCCGCGTTGATTCGAGGCGTAGCGAAGAACGGCATCGTAACAATCTGGTCGTTCTGCACGCCCAGCACAGGAATCTTTTCCCCCGCGCCATTGGTCCGGGACGCGTAGGTTGTATTCGGGTCGTACACCGCATTGGTTTGCTGCGCTGCCCACATGCGGAAGAAGACCCGCACATCATTCGCCGGAGCCACATCCTGCGTCCGCACGCGTGCCAGCGCAAAGCTGTAGACCGGGTTGGTGCCGTTGGTCGGCGCCAGGCTCAACGCCGCAGTGTCTTCGTTCTCCGGAATCGCCGCGAACAGACCATCCGCCACCGCCGGATCGCCATTCAGATTCTTGATCACAGTCTGAATGTATCCAGTCGCATCATTGACTGCATTTCCGGAGTTCGCAACCGTCGCCCCGAACCGTTTCTGACCCGCCTCAATTTGGAACACTCGCAGGTCCATGCTGAGGTACCACGCCTGCTGCACTGTCGGATCGGTCGACGACGGATCGTTATGCAGCATGAACGGATTCGGCGTTTGTTCCAGCGTTATGGTCGATGCCGCGGCTAGCTGGGGTGCGCCACCCGGAGGATTCCACTTCGCCAGAATCGGCAGACTCGCCTTCTGTGCCCCGCCCGGAAAAATCGATGGATTGGTAAAGACCGACGCGTCCGAGAAGGAGACCTGGAACGGAAACAGCACCCGCTGCGGCCCGGTATAGGTAAGATCCTCAACCTCCGCGGAGCCGTTATAGCTGAACGTAATCGTATTCGACAGCGGCGTCGAAACCGTCGGCTGATTCCCCGGAGAACTCAAGCTTGCCTGCCCGGTTATCCCCATATCCGACAGCTTGTACCCTTCGACTGCAACGTACAGCACCGTCTGGAACACGGCCGGCTTCCCTGCCAGGTTGATCTGCGCCTGCACCTGTCCGCCGCTGATCTGGTCTTGCTGCAGCACCACGCCGATATCCTGCGTCCCAACCTCCACCGCAAGCTTCGCCGACGGAATCCCGTTCGCAATCACCACCAGGTTGTAAGAGCCAGGCGGCGTTCCCTGCACCACTGTCACGCTGCATGTCTGCGGTCCCGAAGTGACTACTCCCATCGTCGAGAAATCTTGCGTCTTCAGGTAGTAGATCTTGTCATTGCTCGTATCCGTGAGCTGGACGATTGGATAATTCGTCGCCATCTGCGCATCGTCGCCATAGTTATTGGCCTGGGAGATGCCGTTTATCCCCGTTCCAGTCAGCAGGTAGCTGTGCCCGATAATCAGCGTCGTCGGGAAGGTAGTAATGGTGGGCTGCCAGACCGCCTGGTAGCTGCCCTCGCTAGGGTCCGGCGTGTAGATGTATACCTGTGACTGCTCCGTGCTCAGCAGAATCTCGCCCGTAGGCAGGAGCAAGAACCGCCCGGTCCACGTGTCCTGGCTAGCTGCGCCGCTCGGCGGCTGCTCTGCTGTGGGAAGCTTGGTCAGCGACCCTGCAACCGGATCGTACTCAAAGAGCTGCATCTTCTGTGAGAAGAAGTCCACTGGCGGCCCTGCATTGCGGTACAGTGTTCCGGCCAGCACCAGCACACGGCCGTTGGGCTGCAACACTGCAGGCGCATCGCACAGGGTAAGAATTTTTGCGGGATACACAGTCGTGTTGGGATCCGTCGGAAAGTCCGGCGCTGCCGCCCACGTTCCCGGCTGCGTCAGAGAAGACCCAGCCGTCCAGACCGCATTGTGTCCCGTGGCCCCGAACGAGATCAGCGTCTTATCCGGAAGCAACATCGCCGGCCCAATTTCAAACACCTGCACATTCACCGCAGGATTCACCGACTTATCCAGCACTGTCGTTAACGTTTGCACGTTCGGCAGTGTGCCCGTCGGCCGCCAGATATCCTCGGCCGGGAAGTATCGCTCAGCGGTGTTCGGCGCATTGTTCAGCGTCGAGCCGCCGGGTGTCGTGGGAACCTTCGTATTCACAGCCAGCACCGTGCCATCCGCCAGCAGCGTCCAGCCCTCTTCATTGCACCAGCCGGTCTTGGTATCTGCCGACGTGCCAAATGCCGTTCCGGACTGCACCCAGTTCTCCGTCACAGGATCCCAGATCGCGGTAGTCGTCGCGTTCAAAGCGCCGAAGATCACGCGTCCGTCGGGCAACACACAGGCTGAGGCATCGCCCTGAACAAAATTGAACGCCGTCGGTTTGGTCAGCGTGCTCCAACTGTTTGAATTCGGGTCGTAGATCTCAGCAAGGGGCGTATCTCCGCCGGCATTTGAAACCTCGCCGCCCACCACAAACAGCCGTCCATCTCGCAGAATGCCAGACGAACAGAAGAGCCGAGTATTGGCCATGTCGGATTCCGAACCCCACGACCCACCCGAATACCCATTCACCGGGTCCGGCGTAAACTTCAGCCACTCCGAGCCGGCGTTATTGTTGTTCGAGCCGCCGCTATTGCTCACCAGGACCGAACCGTCCGTGAGCAGCAGCATCGTTCCGGCGTTGAAACTTCCGGATTTGACGGAAGGAGGTGAAGACAGGGATTTCCAGTTGCCAGCCATAATGTTCTCCTCGAAGAGACTCTTTACGGATTTGCGTCTGCGATTCCTGACGACTACTTCTATCCGAGCGACTCAGTTTGATCGGAAGCCTTCTGGAAGGGCAATCACGTTACGGATAATCCGCACCCAATGCTTAACGAGACAACCAAATTCTTTCCTTTTTCATATGCAGAACATAAGGCGACTCTATGTCCCGGGAACCGCGACTGGTGCGGCTTGGAGATGAATTGCGGCCTGCGCGACGGCGTGACGCCGGCACAGGCGCAGTCGGAAGTTCGACGTCGTGATGTGCGATCCCGAGCGCGGGCACCCCGAGAAGAATGAGGACTTGATTGGCATCGTTTGCTACGAGATGCAGCAGCTCATGCCGATCGGATCCAGACGGTTCGTCTCAGCGTGGGGTAGAGCAGCCCCTCTTCCACCGCCAGCACTTCGCTCGAAAACACATGAATCCGCTGCGCCAGTGCATAGCCGTGCAGAGAGCCGGATTGCAGCACGCGCAAGATCAACATGGGAAGCGCGCCCCGAAGGCATTTCCACGTTTAGGCATCTTCCCAATAGGCATAGGTTCGTTATATGTTAATGCGTTTATCAAGCGCAGCCTTGGAACACTCCGCAGCGGCGGAACGCTCCCTGGACAGCGACAGGGAGTTGGGTTCGCGCTCAAGATCGAATGGGCATCGATCCATTTGCCCGCAATCCGGGGCCCGGCTGCAGGATAGAAGAAACTGCCGTAGCAAGCTTGGCAGTTACGGAGTCGGCTGCGTAGAATTGGCAAGAGCAGGATGAAGTGATCTTTGACTCACACTCGCTTTCAAACAGGGCGTGCTTTCGTGCTGCGCTGCTGCTGGCAATCATTGCCGATGTCCTCCAAATAGCTGTCTTTCCCTTATTCGTCGAGGGCGCTGAATCACCCGCTGCGGACATCCTTGATCTCGGTGTCGGGGCCCTGTTTATTTACCTTCTTGGTTGGCACTGGGAATTTCTACCTTCATTTCTTGCCAAGCTTGTACCCGGCGTCGACCTGGTTCCTTTCTGGACGATGGCGGTGGCGAACGTTTATCGGAAATCGAAGCAGATTCCGCCCACGATTGAAGGCCGCACGAGGGCGCGCGGTGCCGGCAATGGATGAATGTCCTGTTTGCAATATCTACAAAACGGTAGCGTAAGCGCAGACCCCTTGGGCTTTTGTTGAGCGCTGCATCTGAGCGGCCTCGATGCCGCATTTCGCCTTCAGGCACGTCGCAGAATTCGAGCTCCAAAGATTCCAATTGGCAATCAAAGTGCAGCAATAGGTTCGTGCTTTGACGTGTTTGATAGCGGGTTTCTGCTGATACTTCGAAATGAACGGCTTGCCATCGATTCCGATCTTTGCAGCGCGGCAAGAAATACACTGCAGCCACCTGGCAAGATTTTCACTCACAGGAGGGTTATCCATGGTCAAGGAACTTCTTGCCCCCTTCGCGCACCGGCACAATCAGGACGACACCTGGGATTCGATCTGCTCGAAATGCTTCCTAGTCGTGGCTACAGAGGAGAATGAAGAGGAACTTCGCGAGCACGAACAGAATCACGACTGCGCTGCCCTGAGAATGGCGAGGCGCACGGCCGGAACGTTAGAACCAATCAGGACGCGGCAGCTCTGAAGTTTGTCAGAGCTCGCAAGCTCCCGATGCGCATGCGACGCCCGTCATAAACCCCGCTCGATGATGGTCGACACGTAGAGTGCGCAGTTCTGCAATGTGTGCCATCGCCGGCGGCACTACTGATTCCGACAGCCTCCTGGCCGCACCAGCGGAAGAGCGCTTTTCCAATCCTTGCCGACGATGACCTCAAACTGCCAGTCCTGCGCAGCCCGACATGATTCTAATCCAGGCAGCGGATTCAGAGGCAGAGTGCTCGAGGCTCTCGAGGTGAGGGGATACGTGGACTGGAACAAGCCGGGGCGCACGAATCAGGGTGGATTTCGCCGCTGCTTCACAGAGGCTGTACTGTTCATTACCGTACCCACGGTGTCGCCGCAATCTCAAGGGATGCTTGCCTGTTCCGCACCTGGCTGGTGAATGCGAACGGAACCTCCCGCCACTCCGAGCCGGTCACCGCGAGAGACAGCGATGCGACCGATTCGCCTTTGGAATTCTTGAACAAGACAGTCAACTTCGGTGAGCCGGTCTCGCGTTTCAGCCAAAGCGACCCATCGTACTTCACGCCCGCGTCCAGAAAGATACGCTCTTACCGGATAGTCGCATGACCACTTTCGAGAGGCCGTCCTCCACTGAATGGTTGATGCGCTCCAGAAATTGTCCATAGATTCGCTGATCAATCGAGGTCGTGACTCTGTCAGTGTCCACAAGTAGGGCCATCACTCCCGGCTCGCCTGCGAGTTCAACGGCGTTGGAGGCAAACGTACCCGAGACACCGTATAGATGAAGAGCGGCGCTCGTCACCATGGATTCTTTGAGGAAGTTTCGTCTATTTATGAGCAAGGTCATTCGGAACAGGTCAGCATACTCGCTCCGTTCCGATTGAGGGCGCGGGCTTTCGACATCGCTTCGATGTTCGCTGTTATTCTAGCCCACGATGCAAACGAGCTGCGGAAACGAGATGGCTGCAGCATTAGCTCTGATTCGTTCTGCGTGCAAATAAACCTCGGAGTCTTCGACAGATGAAAACTGATGCGCTTCGTAATATACCCCGCAGGAACTTTCTTAAACTCGCCGGCGCAGCAGGGGTGTGCGGGTTCTCGGAAACTGGTTTTGCCGCGACTGCAGGGCGCGTCTGTCTGCTCATCGATCCGGAGAATTCAATCACATCGAGCGTGCCCTCGATGACGGCCGTCGCTCGGTTGGGCGCGGCGCTCGACGCAAGAGACGTGCGACACGAAATCGTCCACTCGGCCGAAGCGGCCGATGGCGCGGGTCTTTGCATCGTTGTGGCAAATTCGGATTCGCACCTTGCCAGAGGGTTCCCGCGCGGAGCAATGAGTTCCGCGCCGGAGAGTCTGAGAATGACCCCCGGAAGGGTGGGTGGAGTGCCGGCGGTTCTTGTTTCCGCCATTGATCCGAGAGGCTTTGTCTATGCGCTGCTCGAATTGGCCGAGCGGGTGCGGTACGATGACGATCCATTCAGGTCGTTGCAATTGACGAAGGCAGTAGAAGAAAACCCGGCAAACGAAGCGCGTAGTGTAAGCCGCTATTTCTGCAGTGAATTAGAGGACAAGCCCTGGTATTACGATCAGGAGTTTTGGAGCGGATACCTCGACCACCTGATTGTGAGCCGCTTTAATCGGTTCACGTTCGGCTTCGGCTTGGAGTATGACTTTCCCCGCGGAGTGACAGACGACTACTTTCATTTCGCCTATCCGTATCTCGTCGAGGTGCCTGGCTATCCACAAGTCCGCGTGATGCAACTTGCCGCCGCGGACGGTGTCAGGCTCGCAACTCCGAAGCCGCTGAGCACCGAAGAGCGCGAGAAGAACCTCGAGACTCTGCGCTTTGTTGCGGCCGAGACGGCCGCGAGGGGATTGCAATTTCAATTGGGCATCTGGACCCACGCATACCGGTGGACCGACAGCCCGAATGCCTATCACAGCATTGAAGGTTTGACGCCCGATAATCACGCGCGTTACTGCCGCGATGCACTCGCGGTAATCCTGCGAGAGTGCCCTCAGATACAGGGGCTCACCATGCGCGTGCATGGCGAGAGCGGGATCCCCGAAGGAAGCTACGACTTCTGGCAGACAGTGTTTGAGGCGATCGCCAAAGCGGGACGGACGATCGAGATCGATATGCACGCAAAAGGCGTGGATGAAAGGATCATCGACATTGCTTTGGCCACAGGGATGCCCGTGAAGTTGGGAGCCAAATACTCTGCCGAGCACCAGAGCCTCGGATATCAGCAGGCAGACATTCGCCCTCTGGAGATCCCTCACGGAGCCCTGTCGAAATCGGATGAATCGCTGTTCCGCTTCAGCAGCGGCTCCAGGAGCTTCACACGCTATGGCTACGCGGATTTCCTGCGTCAAGGTGCGCGTTACAAGCTGTGGTTCCGGCTGTGGCCGGGAACGCAGCGGCACCTGCTTTCGGTGGATCCCGAGATGGCTGCGGCATACGGGCGAACGGCGAGCTTCTGCGGAGCGGCAGGTCTGGACTTGATGGAGCCTTTGACCTTCAAAGGACGTGAAGGCTCCGGCCAGCCGGGAGGACGATGCGCCTACGCCGACACATCCCTTAGTCCCCAGCAGGACTGGCAGAAGTACGATCTCTATTACCGCGTATGGGGCCGCAAATTGTACAACCCCAACGCAGATCCGGAGACGTGGCGTCGGGCCATGCGCACGGATTTCGGCGTCGGCACTGAGGCGACGGAGAATTCGCTCGCGCACGCATCCCGGATCCTTCCGCTGCTCACCTCGGCTCATCTGCCCTCGGCCAGCAACCACGACCTGTGGTACGAACTGCCGACGAATATGCCTGTCGTGGAGGGCAGCGAGCCATCTCCTTACGGAGATACGCCGATCCCGAAGATTTTCGGGACCGTCAGTCCGCTCGATCCGCAGATCTTCTCCACCGTAGCCGAGTATGCGCAGTCGTTGATTCATCGTGAGCCCAGCGCGAAGTATTCACCCATCGACGTGGCGCGGTGGGTGGAGCAGTGCGTCGACAATGCGAAGTATTGGCTAGACAATGCAAGACGAACAACCAAGAGGCGTGCCGGGAGCGCATTCCGGCGGATTGAGGAGGATGTGCTTATCCAGATCGGGTTGGGTACTTTCTTCGCGCATAAACTGCGCAGCGCAGTGCTCTACGAGATTTTCCAGCATTCTGGCGACCCGAGCGCAGGCGACGCGGCGCTCCAGCATTATCAGAAGGCGAGAGACGCGTGGGCAACAATGGCGGAGCGCGCGAAGAATGTGTATCGCACGAATGTCTCATACGGCAGCATCTCCAAGCGAAGTGGCCACTGGCTCGACAGGCTGCCGGGGATTGATAGCGACATCGCGGCGATGAAGACGAAGATTCAGCCGAACAAAGCTGAGACGATCTCGCGCCGAACGGCTTTAGAAGAGATGAATGCCATCGCGGACATACTGCCTTCGGCGGTCCCCGTGAATTGCAGTCACACCCCACCGGAAAGATTCACACCGGGAAGTGCGCTTGAGGTCAAGCTTCTCATTTCGCGTGTGTCAAGCAATGAAGGTATCAAGTCGGTGCGTTCTGTGCGACTGCGATACCGCCACGTGAACCAAGCGGAGCGCTGGAATGTACTCGACTTGATTGGCGGAAACGGCGTCTATGCCGCCGCGATTCCGCCGGAGTACACCCGAAGTGAATATGCGCTCGAGTACTACTTCGTGCTGGCAGATGCCCGGGGAGTGGAGTGGATGTATCCGGGTTTCAACAAAACGCTTTCAAACCAGCCCTACTTTGCGGTGTGCAAAAGAAACACATGACACAATCGGCCGTGTTGCATTTCAAAGTCGCGTGATCTGTCGACCGATCCACAATCCCGATGCATATATCCGCATGACGATACGGAATCGATCATGATATAAATCAGCCTGCGCCAGCAGCGTCGAACAGTGCAACGCCGCCCGCATTCCCGACCGCCCTCGAGCATTTCGCACAACAGTCCCGCATTGATGACGCAAAGAGCAATCCATAGAGGTTCGGGCCGAGAGAATCGCTGGTATCCTGTCGCTCTCGTCACAGTCGCGATAGCGATAAGCTACTTCGATCGTCAAACACTTCCCATTGCCATTGCGGCAATTCAACGGAATATCCCGATCTCGGATCTGCAGTTTTCGTATCTCCAGACTGCGTTTCTGCTTTCCTACGCGGCGTTGTACATCGGTGGCGGACGCCTTCTCGACGTGCTCGGTACCCGTCGTGGCTTCATGCTGATCATGCTCTGGTGGTCGATTGCCTGCGCCCTGCATGGTTTTGCCGCCGGCTTCGGTCTGCTGCTGTGTGCGCGCTTCTTGCTGGGCATGGGTGAGGGAGGAGGATTTCCGGCCGCCATCCGCGTCGTGGCCGAGTGGATTTCTCCCGAAGATCGTTCGACCGCCGTGGGCATTATCAATGCCGGAACCGCAGTCGGCTCCGTACTGGCCCCGCCGCTGATCGGCGTCGTACTGCTGCACAGCGGATGGAGGACGGTTTTCTACGTCGCCGGCGCAATCGGCATGATCTGGGTTCTGTGGTGGACCACTTCGTACCGTCCCGGTCTCACCCGCATCAACTCTTCAGCCCGCCCCATGGCCATTGGCAAGCTGCTCTCCATCCGCATCATCCAGGTGCTGGTCTTCGCGAAGTTCATGAGCGATTCGGCATGGTACTTTCTGCTTTTCTGGCTTCCCAAATACCTGTATGACGCGCGCCACTTCGATATCAAACAGGTCAGCTACGATGCCTGGATCCCTTACGCTGCCTCGGGCATCGGAAGCCTTCTTGGCGGCTATTTATCCAGCAGTCTCCTGCGCCGTGGCCTCAGCATCGATCAGGCGCGCAAAACGGCCCTCGGGTTGAGCGCGGCATTCATGCCCGCGGTCATGCTGGTGCCTCTTGTTCCCGTTCACTTTGCGCTTGCGCTGTTCAGCGTCGCGTTCTTCTGCCAGCAATCGTGGTCCGGGCTGGTGATGACAGTCCCCGCAGACATCTTGCCGCTTTCCGCAGTAGGCACCGTTTCGGGTTTCGTCGGTTTTGGCGGAGCGATGGGCGGGGCGCTCTTCGGAGTCGTCGCGGGCTACCTACTCCAGCATGGTTTCGGTTATCAAACCCTCTTTATACTGGTCGGCAGTTTCCATATCATTGGCTTTCTTGCAATCGCACTTCTTGGCGGCAGAATCCAACCACTAAGCGATCATGAGCTCAAAGAAATGCAGGCCTGAATTATGAAGATCACTGAAATCCGCACGCGCGTCGTTCAATGGGAAGGCAAAACCGTACCCCTCCCGCCGCATTTCTGCACGAACCCGATGGATCTGGTGAGCTATCGCCAGGCCTCGATGGGCAATTTCTCTTTCCACGGCTGGTTGCTGGTTGAAATCTTCACCGATAACGGCCTCATCGGATTGGGCAATGCCGCGCTCTCGCCCCCCGTCACGAAGACTCTGATTGATACCTATCTCAAGCCCATCCTGCTGGGCAGCGATCCCTGGGATACAGAATTCCTGTGGCAGCAGATGTATCGCCGCACCATGGCATTCGGACGAAAAGGTGTCGCGATGACGGCGATCTCCGCAGTCGACATCGCACTCTGGGACATCCTCGGCAAAGACACCGCGCAGCCCGTGTATCGCCTGCTCGGTGGACGCACAAAGGAACGCATTCCGGTCTATGCGAGCCGGCTCTACGCAATGCCGATCGATGAACTCCGTGCCGAAGCCCAGCGCTACAGAGACGACGGCTATACCGCGATGAAGCTACGTTTCGGCTGGGGTCCGATGGATGGCCGCGAAGGCATGATGAAGAACGTGGAACTCGTCCGCAACGTGCGCGAGGTGATCGGCGATGGCATCGACCTCATGACCGATGCCTACATGGGCTGGACCCTGGACTACGCAAAACGCATGCTCCCGCTGCTCGAGCCGTTCGGCATCCGCTGGCTCGAGGAACCGGTGATTCCCGACGACACGCGCGGATATTGCGAGCTGAAAAAATATGGCCGTGTCCCCATCGCGGGCGGCGAGCACGAGCACACCATCTTTGGATTCCGCTCACTCCTCGAAGAAGATGCGCTCGACACTATCCAGTTCGACACCAATCGTGTGGGCGGCATCAGCCAGGCGCGCAAAATCTGTGCACTTGCCGAGTCGTTCCAGGTACCGGTGGTGCCCCACGCGGGACAGATGCACAACTACCACGTCGTAATGGCCAGTCTGAATTCACCCATTGCCGAGTTCTTTCCCAAGGTGGACGTTGAAGTAGGCAATGAGCTCTTCTGGTATATCTTCGACGGCGAGCCCGTGCCCAAACGCGGCTACATCGATCTCGACGAGAACACGCCAGGACTTGGCCTCACCGTCAACGAGGAATCTCTGAAACGCTTCAAGATCATCGAGTAGAAAGTGACCTGCCCCCATATTCCGCACGGTGATCTTACAACCTAACCAGCAGCCGCAGTAGCTGTGGGAAAGGTGGAAACGCCATCGGCGTTTTCAAAGTGGGCGGAGCCCACGTCTTTTCCATAGCTTGCTTGGCGTGCGAATTCTGCTGGTGTCCGATAGTTCAAACTGCTATGTGGCCGTTGTTCGTTGTAGTCGCGGCGCCAGAAGGCGATCTTCCTCTTGGCGTCGAATAGGTTTTGGAACCAGCTGATCCGCAAGCATTCTTCGCGCAGCCGTCCATGGAAGCTTTCGACGTGCGCGTTCTCAGTGGGCTTGCCTGGTTGAATATGAATCAGCTCAATCTTCTTTTCGATACACCAGGCCAGAAAATGGCGGCTGGTCAATTCGGGTCCGTTGTCGCAGCGAATCGATCTCGGTTCGCCCCGTTGTTGGATGATTTCATCCAGCACGCGTGTCACGCGCCGGCTGGCGAAGCTGGTATCAACCTCCAGCGCGAGGCACTCGCGGGTAAAAGCATCGACTACGCTCAACACCCGGATCGCTCGACCTGCCGCGATCGCATCGTGCACAAAATCCAGTGCCCATTCCTGGTTGGCTGCCGTGTACTGACGCAACGGAGCACTCTGCCTGACGCAGTGTTTACGCTTCTTCCGCCGCAGGGCCAAGCCGGCTTCACGATACACACGGTGGACTCGCTTATGGTTCACCAACTCTCCAGAGCGGCGCAGAAGTACCTGCAATCGCCGGTATCCGAAGCGAGGCTTTTCTCTGGCCAATTCCACAAGACGCGCCCGCAGGTGTTCATCTGAGCTTCTTGCCTGATACCGGACGCTCGATACGGCGACCATCAACAGGCCACATGCTCGGCGCTGGCTGAAGGCGTACTCCTGTTGCACATGCTCGACAGCTGCCTTCATGGCTACGAGCTCCATCCGTTTTTTCGAATCACCGACTGCAGCGCTTCCTTGTCCAAACTCAGATCCGCCACCAGCTTGCGAAGCCGCGTGTTCTCATCGCGCAACTGCCTGGCTTCCTGAGCTTCGCTTACATCCATCCCGCCATACTTCGCCTTCCAGGCATAGAGAGTATGCTTCGACACGCCTACTTCCCGCGCCACGTCTTCGGCCTTCCGGCCTGCCTCCACTTGCTTTAGCGCAGCAATCATCTGCGCCTCCGTATGCTTGCTCTTCGACATGCTCCGCCCTCACTCCTGAATACGAAAATCGTACTCGGTTATGTGCGGATTTAGGGGAGCAGGTCA
>DATDIQ010000029.1:0-143776 GCA_036520995.1 Occallatibacter sp. | reverse complement strand
GGGACTCATAATCCCTTGGTTGGGGGTTCGAATCCCTCCGGGCCCACCAAGTGTAGATTCAGCCGACCACCTACACCGATCGCGCGCGCGCCAGTTCCACGATCTTCTCGATCATGTCGGTGTACGAATAGCCGGCCTTCTTAGCCGCCATCGCAAATTCCGCCGCGCTGGCCAGCCATGGGTTCGGGTTCGCTTCAATCACGTACACCTCGCCCTTCTTCGTGAGCCGCATATCGACGCGCCCGTAGTCGCGCAGTTTCAGCGCCCGATAGGCGGCCAGCGCCGTGTCCTCAAGCTTCTTTGTCGTTTCCTCGTCGAGACCTTCGGCCGGCGCCGATTTCGTCACCTTGTAGGCTTCCGTCTCGTGATCGAACTTCACATCCTGGCCGGCGATCCGCGGCGTTCCCTTGGGCAGCTTGGAGAGGTCGAGTTCAATCAGCGGCAACACCTCGGCGTTGTCGTTGCCCAGAATCGATGCGTAGATTTCACGGCCCTCAATGTATTCCTCAATCAGCGCCGGGCTGTCGAATTCCTCGTGGATGTAATGGATGCGCTCCATCAGCTCTTTTACGCTATCCACCACGGAGCCGTTGTCGATGCCGATCGATCCGTCTTCCGAGACTGGCTTCACGATCAGCGGAAACTCGATGTCGTGCGAATGATCGGTGCGTCCTTTATAAGAGGTTGCGAAGTCCGGCGTCTTGATTTTGTGAAAGTCGAAAATCTTCTTGGCCAGCGCCTTGTCCTGGGCAAGATAGAGAGCCTGCGGACCACCGCCCGTATAGGGAATATGCAGCAGTTCCAGAAAGGCGGCGATGTTCTTGTCCATCTTATCGTCGCCGGCGTATGACTCCGTGAGATTGAAGATGAGATCCGCGCAGCCCTTGGCCAGCCCCAGCAGCGACGCGTTCTTGCCGTCGAGGATGTGATAACAAGGTTCGTGCCCCAGCTTGGTCAACGCCCCGAAAATCTCTTCGCGGTCGTGCAGCGGATCTTTCTTCTTCTTGCGGCGCTTGCCGTTCTTGCCGCGCGGCGCCTTTACCGGCTCCGGCTCAGGCTCCGGCGGGCCCTCTTCCCACACGTCGTGCAGAATTGTGACTTTCAGGTTTGCCATGTTGCCTCAACCTTTTTCGCATCCCTCAAGGCAAAATGAACTTGCCCCGCGTGATGTAATTCATCGCCAGCGCGGTTGCGTACACGCTCACTTCGGTCAAATATTCCCTCTCACATTTTATGTCGGCTCGCAGCCCCAAGTCGCCGACTTTTGTTTCGATGGTTTCCACTAGCTTCTTCACCAGCGGACGTTGAACGCCCGTCCAATAATTCACCTTGTCGATGAGCACCTTCCGGTTCGCCCGCAAAAGTTCCACCGCCGGGCGCACATCGTTCGTGCGTCGCTTCGATACGTTGAAGATGTCGTGCAGATCGGTCTCGAGTGGCAGTTCGCCCGGAGTGAGCTGCTGATCGATCGCGCGCTGGTAGAACTCGCCGACCGTCACATCCATCTCATCCACCGTAATATCGGTATCGCCATGCGCTACCACGGGATCGGCATCGCCCAGCTTGCGGCCCATCCGATCCATGTAGAGCAGCTTCTTCATCGCGCCCCAGCCCTTATACCGCTTCCGCCAGTTCGAACGCGGCGTCATCCACACCGCAAACGTCTCCGCGAAATCTTCGTCGGGGTGCTTTTGCGCGTACCAGCCCTCCAGGTGCCGCACAAACTGGCGCGAGAATGGAACTGGTTTGTAATTTTCGCGGTAAGCCCGGCGAAACGGTCCGAAGCAGTCGCGCCATGCCTTGCTTCTATACAGCGCGTAAGCATAGTTGAACGCGTGCCCTGCCTCGTGGCGCAGATACATCATCACCTGGCGCGCGTCTTCAATGTCGTTCATCTCCGATTCAAGACGCTGCAGTTTCGGATCGGCCAGGTAGAACGGGATTCCCACCACCGGCTCCATATTCGGGCAGCCCCACTCGTCGGTCAGGTAGCACTTGGGACGGAATCGATGAAGCCCCTTGGCATCCAGCTCCTTGTAGAGTTGCTGCACAAAGCGTTCGAGAGGAGAGCCCTCCAGCTTCAAGCCGAGTTGTTGAATCGGTTTGGAGAGGATCTCCTGGACTTCTGCCGGCGCTTTTTCAAAATTGGCCACCGCGTCGAAGCGTAGCACAGGCAAGCGGCCATTCCACCGAACCCTAGTCACCTTCTGGGTACAGGCGGCGTTGCGATCTGCCTTGGAACCGGTCGTCGCCCAGTTGCAACCCTCCGTGGCTTCCGTCCATCCCTCTTTCGCGTTACTTGCGGCGTTCAGTTTCCTCCCGCAACTCCCGCGTCGGTCTTGCAAAATAGTGAGAAAAGAGGGGACAATCCAGCCATCTCTCTTTCGATCGAGGCGCGGGCTCTCTAAAAAAAGCGGCCGGACCTCGAAATCCGTTCTTCAACGTAGAACAAGGTTGGTTCTCTTCGGAGTGTCCTCTCTCCGAGAAAGGTCACGGGATTCAACGTATGCGTCTCCTGCGCACCCTCCCTCTCTGTCTTTGCGTTGCCTTCCTCCTCTCCGGGTTGCAAGCACCTGCGCAAAGGCCAGCTTCTTCCCCGCGCATCCTCGAAAAGATCGATGCAAATCAGCTCGTCACGCTCACCGGGAACACCCATCCGGCCGCGAATCTTCGCAACGATCTGGGCCGCGTCAACGACGGCCTCCCCATGACCGACCTGATCCTCGTCCTCAGCCGCGGCTCCGAGCAACAGGCTGCCTTCGACGCCTTTGTCGCCGGCCAGTACGACGCTTCTTCGCCGAACTACCATCACTGGCTCATGCCCGCAGAGGTGGGTGAGCAGTTCGGTCCCGCGTTGTCCGACGTCGCCACCATCACCAATTGGCTCAGCAGCCGCGGCTTCACCGTCAATGAAGTGTCCAAAGACCGGATGACCATCCGGTTCAGCGGCAATGCAGCCCAGGTCCAGAGCGCCTTTCATACCGAAATTCACAATCTCTCGGTGCGCGGCGAGCACCACATCGCCAACATGAGCGATCCGCAGATTCCGGCGGCGCTCGCACCGGTGGTTGCGGGCATCAAAGCCCTGCATGACTTCCGGCCGCGTCCGCAGCACCACCTCGGCGGATTCGCTTCTCTGAACCGCGACACAGGCGCATGGACACGGACGTTCAATGCTGCGCCCAAGGCCCGGGCAGATGCCGCTTTTGCGGGCTCCAAGCCACTGCCGCAATTCGGTGTTACCACCGGCAGCGGAAGCACTGCGGTTCAGATTGAAGATGTGGCGCCCTATGACTTCGCCACCATCTACAACGTCCTGCCTCTCTGGAATGCCGCCACGCCCATCAACGGCAAAAACCAGACCATCGCTGTCACCGGAACCAGCGACATCAATCTGACCGACGTCTCCACCTTCCGCAGCTCCTTCGGGCTCCCCGCGGGACTCGCTCCCGAGCAGGTGCAGGGCGCCAACGGTCTCGATCCCGGCATCTGCACCAGCACCACCGCCGCCACCTGCAACCTCGACGACCTCGTCGAGAATACCCTCGACGTGGAGTGGTCCGGCGCCGTGGCGCCTGGCGCTCAGGTCGTGCTCGTCACCTCGGGTGCCAAATCGGCTACTGACGACACGGTCTACGATTCATCGAGCTACGTGGTTGAAAACCTCGGCAACTCTGCCAGCCCCGTCGCCAACGCCCACATCCTCAATGTGAGTTACGGCGCCTGCGAACTGGGCGAAGGCACCAGCGGCAACGCCGTCTACAACAATCTCTGGCAAACCGCCTCTGCCGAAGGCATCGCTGTCTTCGTCGCATCCGGTGACGCAGGATCGGCCGCTTGCGATCAGGGCTTCGATGCAACACTCCCCTACGAAGCCCAGTTCGGCCTCTCCGTCAGCGGCATTGCCTCCACACCATACGACACCGCGGTCGGCGGAACCGACCTCAACTGGGGCACAGCCGCCGCGCCCTACTGGAACGCCACCAACAACACCACCAACGGGGCAAGCGCCGTGGGCTACGTTCCCGAGGTTCCGTGGAACGATACCTGCGCCAACCCCTTCACTCTCTCCTTCCTCCAGACGCAGGTTGCGCCTGCTCTCGTGCAGCAAGGCTTCAAGCCCGCCAGCCCTACCGACGCCGAAACTTCCTGCCAATTCATCATTACCTGGTACCAGCAGGTGCAAACGACCTTTGGCGTGGATCTCTCGCCCTTCGTCGACGTAGTCGGAGGCGGCGGCGGCGTCAGCGCCTGCACCACCAGCGATGGACAAACTGCGGCCAGCTGCACCGGCGGCTATGCCAAGCCGAGCTGGCAGGCAAGTGTGCAGGGAATCCCCGCCGATGGCAAGCGCGATCTCCCCGACGTTTCCTTCTTCGCCTCCAATGGCTTCCTCGGCAGTGCCTATCTCGTCTGCGTCTCCGAAGCGGGAAGCAGTTGCACCTACAGCGCCACCACCGAGAATCAGTTTCAGGAAATCGGTGGCACCTCCGTCGCCTCGCCTGCCATGGCCGGCGTGATGGCCATGATCAACCAGAAAGCCGGCGCGCCGCAGGGCAACCCCAACGCCGAACTCTACACCCTCGCCGCCGCACAAACCTACTCAACTTGCAGCGCTGAGACCGTGAAGACCAGCTCCAGCTGCTACTTCAACGACATCGACGCCAACACCGGCTCCGGCGCTCTGAACGGTCCTTACGCCGGCACCATCGCCGTGCCCTGCCAAATTGGCACGGCCAATTGCGCGGCGGCTGCAGACCCGGGCGACACCGTAGCCATCCTTCCCGGCTATAGCTCGGCCACCGGCTATGACCAGGCCACCGGCCTCGGCTCGCTGAACGTGGCCAACGTCGTCAACGCCTGGCCAACACCCACCGTCGCGCCTGGGACGCCCACCGTCACCGTTACCCCCTCACTCACCAGCTTCTCCGTCACGCAGCCAATCACCGTCACCGTCACGGTCGCCGGCTCCGGCGCCACGCCCACCGGCACAGTCACACTGGTCGGCCCCGGATTTCTTGGCGGTGCGCAGACCCTCGTCAGCGGCTCCTTCCCGTTCACCATTCCTGCGGGCGGCCTATATGGCGGCACCGACCAGCTGACGGCGACCTACGGGGGCGACACGAACTACATATCCGCCACCGGCTCCGCCACCGTCACCGTGACCAAGATCGCTTCGGCTGTCTCCGAAGCGCTTGGCGCGACCAGCATCACCGCGAATGTTGCCCTCATCGTCAACGGAACCGTCACTGGCGCGGGTCCAACCCCGACCGGCTACGTCACCGTTTCCGGCGGCGGCTATACGTCCCCGGCCAGCGGCCTCACCGCAGGCGCGTACTCTGTCACGATTCCGGCAAGCAGCCTCGCAGTCGGCACCGACGCGCTCACCGTCACCTACAGCGGCGACGGCAACTACACCAGCTCCACCAATTCGGCCAACGTGACCGTGGCCGCCGCGCCGCCGGCCACATACGCCCTCAGCGCATCAACCACAACTGCCGTCGCGCCAGGAAAAACCGCGACCTCCACCATCACCGCCACAGGGGCCAACGGCTATGCCGGCTCCGTCATGCTCACCTGCAGCCTCAACACCGGTGGTCCGACGAATCAAAGCGGGGACGCGCCCTCCTGCACGGTAGGAACGCCGAATCCCATTGTCCTCAGCACATCCACAACCACCGGCACCGTCACGGTTTCGGTCTCGACCACCGCTGCAACCACCGGCGCACTCATCCGACCTGACCTCGGCCGGCACAACTCCATGACCCTCGCCGGCCTCGGAGCCGCAGGTCTCGCCCTCCTCACCCTCCTCGGCATCCCGGCGCGACGCCGTAGCCTGCGCGCCTTCCTCGGCATGCTGGCCCTCGTCTTCGCACTCGGCAGTCTCGCCGCTTGCGGCGGTGGTGGCGGAGGCAATAGCGGTGGCGGCGGCACCAGCAACCCAGGCACTGCAGCAGGCGCCTACACCTTCACTATCACCGGAGCGGGCAGCGATACCGCGAAGACCGCAGCCACCACACCCTTCACTGTGACCGTCAACTGATCCACAACCAACGGAGGCAACACGCGGCCTTCCCCTTGGGGAGGGCCGTTGTGTCTCCAGAACGGCATGCCCTCTCAAGTGCTAGAATCTGCCCGTTTGCGAGAGACAGCGAGGTCGGCGCATTTGAAGGCTCAGAATCAACTCCACGCATCGCTTAACTCCCAGTCGGCGCGCTCCAAGACCAATCGCGCATCCCTCCTCACCCTCCTCGCCTCGCTCCGCGCTGAAGAAGAAACCATGCGCCAGGGTGGCGGCGCCAAAGCTGCCGACGCGCAGCACGCCAAGGGCCGCCTCACCGTCCGCGAACGCCTCAAGCTCCTCCTCGACGACGAATCCACCTTCCTCGAGCTAGGCCTCTGGGCAGCTCACGGCATGTATCAGGAATTTGGCGGCGCTCCCGGAGCAGGCGTCGTCACCGGCATCGGCCCCGTCCACGGTCGCCTCTGCATGATCATCGCCAACGACGCCACTGTGAAAGCCGGCGCCTTCTTCCCCATGACCGCGAAAAAGGTCCTGCGCGCCCAGAACATCGCCCTCGAAAATCGCATCCCCACCCTCTACCTCGTCGATTCCTCCGGCGTCTTTCTCCCCCTGCAGGAAGATGTCTTCCCAGACACCGACGACTTCGGCCGCGTCTTCCGCAACAACGCCGTCATGAGTTCCCTGGGCATTCCGCAGATCACCGCCATCATGGGCATGTGTGTCGCCGGCGGCGCCTATCTCCCCGTCATGACCGACACAGTCCTCATGACCGAAGGCTCCGGCCTCTTCCTCGCCGGTCCTTCGCTCGTCCAGGCCGCCATCGGCCAGAAAACCGATCCCGAAGAACTAGGCGGCGCAACCATGCACGCCGAAATCTCCGGCACCGTTGACTTCAAAGAGCCCAACGATCACCTCTGCATCGCGCGCCTGCGCTCGCTGGTCGAGAAGCTCGGTGAACGCCCGAATCCCCGTTCCACGACCGAAGCGTTCTCCCGCATTCCCTACGATCCCGGGCCCGATGCGCCCCGCTTTCCCGCCGACGATCTCTGCTGCCTTCTCAATCCCGAGCCTGGCGCTACCAATATTTACGACATGCGCGAAGTCATCGCCCGCCTCGCCGATCGCAGTGAGTTCGACGAATACAAAGCCGACTTCGGCCGCACTGTTCTTTGCGGATACGCGCGCATGGGCGGCCACGCCGTCGGCATCGTTGCCAATCAAAAAATCAATCAGAACCAGACCGTCGCCATGGGCCCCGCCGCCGGCGCCAAACGCATCGAAGTCGGCGGCGTCATCTATACCGAGAGCGCCCAAAAGGCCGCCCGCTTCATCATGGACTGCAACCAGAACCTCGTCCCCCTCGTCTTTCTCCACGACGTCAACGGCTTCATGGTCGGCAAAGACGCCGAGTGGTCCGGCATCATCCGCGCCGGCGCAAAAATGGTTTCGGCCGTCTCGACCAGCGTCGTTCCCAAAATCGCCGTCATTCTCGGAGGAAGCTTCGGCGCCGGTCACTACGCCATGTGCGGCAAAGCCTACGATCCGCGCTTTCTCTTCGCCTGGCCAACCGCACGCTACGCCGTCATGAGCGGAGCATCGGCAGCCAACACCCTCGCCGAAGTTCGCGCCAAACAACTCGAACGCAACGGCAAAGTCCTCACCGACACCGAGCGCACCGCCCTGCACGACGCGATTCGCGCCGCCTACGACCAGCAAGCCGACCCACGCTACGGCGCGGCCCGCCTCTGGATCGACGCCATCATCGACCCCGCGAAAACCCGCGATGTCCTGATCGCCGCCTTAGAAGCCTGCGCCCTCAACCCCGAAGTCCCCCGCTTCAACCCCGGCATTCTGCAAACATGAGCCGCGCGATTCCAACGGAAACTCAAAATCGGAACCAGGGTCGGAAACGGGTTGTACCAGGGCACGAGTTGACTCGTGCCGCAGATATCACAAAGTTAATTCGGGCTTTTGCCCCTGAGGGCTGTTCTTAGCGAAGAGCATTCAAACCACGCGCATCGAACCTGATCAAGGAGCCTCCATGGCCGCAACGCAACCAGCCGAAAGCCTCTACCCCTTCGTCCTTACTGAAGAGCAGGAACACCTCCGCAAAGAGATCCGCGAGTTTGCCGCGCGCGAAATCGCTCCCAATGTGCGCGGGTGGGACGAAAAAAGCCAGTTTCCCGCCGAGGTCATTAAGAAATTAGGACAGATGGGGCTGCTCGGCGTCATCTTTCCGCCCGAGTACGGCGGCGCTGGCCTCAGCTACATCGACTACGTTCTCGCCATCGAAGAGCTCTCCGCAGCCGACGGCTCCATCGGAATCACAGTGGCCGCGCACAACTCGCTCGGCACCAACCACATCTTTCTCGGTGGCAACGAAGCGCAAAAAAAGAAATACGTTCCCAAGCTCGCCGCCGGTGACAGCCTTGCGGCGTGGGCATTAACCGAGCCTGGCTCCGGCTCTGACGCAAGCAACGCCCGCACCACGGCAACAAGAAAAGGCGACCGCTACGTCCTCAACGGCAACAAGACCTTCATCACCAACGGCCACTATGCCGACCTCGCCGTCGTCATTGCCGTCACCGACAAAACCAAGGGCACCCACGGCCTCTCAGCCTTCATCGTCGAGAAGGGAACCAGGGGTTTCCGCCCCGGCAAGAAAGAAGACAAGCTCGGCCTCCGCGCCAGCGACACCAGCGAACTGATCTTTGAAGACTGCGAGATTCCTGCAGAAAATCTTCTAGGCGCCGAAGGCGAAGGGTTTGTCGACGCCATGCGCGTTCTCGACGGCGGCCGCATCTCCATCGCGGCTTTAGCCCTGGGCATCGGCCGCGGTGCCCTCGACGCCGCTCTCAAATATGTCAAGGAGCGCCGCCAATTCGGCAAAGCCATCGCCGAGTTCCAGGGCATCCAATGGAAGCTCGCCGACATGGCCACTGAGCTCGATGCCGCGCGCCTCCTCACCCAGCGCGCTGCCGTGCTCAAAGACGCGGGACGCAAGGTCACCCGAGAATCTTCGATGGCCAAGCTCTTCGCCAGCGAAGTCGCCGTCCGCATCTGCGACGAAGCCGTGCAGCTCTTCGGCGGCTACGGCTTCATCAAGGACTACCCCGCCGAAAAGTTCTACCGCGACGTCAAGCTCTGCACCATCGGCGAAGGCACCAGCGAAATTCAGCGCATGGTCATAGCCCGCGAAATCCTCAAAGTCCACCCATCCCGCGGCTAGGGACTGGCCGGCGACTGACCGTCGCGGCAATTGCGCTCTTCGAGCGCCACGAACCGTGGGAGCATCCATCCGCAGTCACCGCGGATGGGTGGGAAACCACGAACCCCATCGGTCGCGAATCGTATCGTTCTCCTAGTCCCTAGTCCCTAGCCTCCGTTCCCTTGTTCCCCTGCTTCCTTGTACCCTGAACCTGCATGCCCGACACCGTCAAAATCATCGAGTGCCCCCGCGACGCCTGGCAGGGCCTGCACCCGCAAATCCCCGCTGCCGAGAAAGCCGACCACCTGCGCAAACTCATCGCCGCCGGATTCACCCACATCGACGCCGTCAGCTTCGTCGCGCCCGCCGCCGTTCCGCAAATGGCCGACTCCGAACAGGTCCTCGAATTGCTCGCGCCGCCCGCGCATGTCGAGATCATCGGCATCGTGGTCAACCCCAAAGGCGCGGACCGTGCCATCAAGACCAGCGCCGTACAGACCCTCGGCTTCCCTTACTCCATCTCCGCCGAGTTCCTGCAGCGCAACCAGCATCAAACGCCCGAGGAATCCCTCGACGCCCTCGAAGCCATCGTTTCCCTCGCGCAGAATGCCGGCCTCGATGTCGTCGCCTATATCTCCATGGCCTTCGGCAATCCCTACGGCGAGCCGTGGAACGTCGAAGAAGTCGTCGCGGCCTGCGACATCCTCGCCGACTCCGGCGTGCTGCAGGTTTCTCTCGCTGACACCGTCGGCCTCGCCACACAGCAGCAGATCGCTGAAACCGTCCAAGCCGTGCGTGCCGCCCACGACGAGCTCGAAATTGGCCTTCACCTCCACGCGCGACCCGCCGACGCTGCCGATCGCATCCGCGCCGCCTTCGATGCCGGCTGCCGCCGCTTCGACGGAGCCATCGGCGGCCTCGGTGGCTGCCCCTTCGCGCAAGACGTCCTCGTCGGCAACATCCCCACTGAAACGCTCGTCGCCACCCTGCGTGCCTGTGGCGCTGCCGTTCCTTCCCTGGCCCTCGACCCGCTCCTCGAAGCCAACGCAGCGATCGCCGCTCGCTATTCCATGCCCCTGCAGTAGCGCGCACATCTGCGCAAGTCCATAGCGTTTTCTTGCCCCCTAACAGGGCAGGACTTCGGTCGTGCCGTTAAACCCCCAGAGGTCTGATGGGCTTTAGCCCCTGAGCGCGTCCGCCTGAGAAAATAGAATTGCATGCTCTCCCTCCAACAAGCCGGCAAGCGCTTCGGCCCGCGCATTCTTTTTCTCGAAGCCGACTGGCTTATCCGCGCAAAAGAGAAAACCGCCCTCGTCGGCGCCAATGGCACCGGCAAATCCACACTCATGAAAGTCCTTGCCGGCCTCGAGACCTTCGACTACGGCGCCATGCAGCAGACCCGCGGCATGAGCATCGGCTATCTGCCCCAGGAAGGCCTCCAACTCACCGGCCGATCGATTTTTGAAGAGTGCCTCACCGTCTTCGACGAAATCCGCGACATGGAAACCGAAATCGAGCGCCTCGCGGGCCAGCTCGCCGAGCTCGACCACGCTAGCCCCGCCTACGACGCGGTGGCCGAGCGCTACTCCGCGCTGCAAGAGCGCTTTCACGCCCTCGACGGCTACGCGCTCGATGCCCAGGTCGGCGCCGTGCTCACCGGCCTCGGCTTCGGCAAAGATGATTGGCAGCGCAAAACGGACGAATTCTCCGGGGGCTGGCAGATGCGCATCGCTCTCGCCAAGCTGCTCCTGGCTAAGCCCAACCTGCTCCTGCTCGACGAGCCCACCAATCACTTGGACCTCGAAACCCGCAACTGGCTCGAGGATTACCTCAAGAGCTATCCCTTCGGCTACATCCTCATCTCCCACGACCGTTACTTCCTCGATGTCACCATCGATCGCACCGTCGAAATCTGGAACAAGCGCCTCACCATCTACCAGGGCAACTACACCAAGTACCTCGCGCAAAAAGATGAACGCCGCGCGCAGCTACAGGCCGCCTACAAAAACCAGCGCGACCAGATCGAGCATCTCGAAGCCTTCATCAGCCGCTTCCGCTATCAGGCCACCAAGGCCAAGCAGGTCCAGTCGCGCATCAAGGAGCTCGAAAAGATCGAGCGCATTGAGATCCCTGAAGAAGAGCCCGTCATCCACTTCAAGTTCCCGCAGCCGCAGCCATCCGGCCGCACCGTCGTCGAAGCTGAAAATCTGGGAAAGAATTACAGCGCTAAGCACGTCTTCACAGGCGCGCGCTTCACCATTCACCGCGGCGATCGTGTTGCGCTGGTCGGCGTCAACGGCGCCGGAAAGTCCACGCTGATCAAGCTGCTCACCGGCACCGAGACGCCCACCGCCGGCACAGTCAAGCCCGGCCATAACGTCGTCACGGAATACTTCGCGCAGGATCAATACAAGGTTCTCGACCCCGATGCCCGCATGCTCGACGACATCAGCCGCGCCGCCGTGAAAGTTCCTGACTCCGCACTCCGCTCCCTGCTCGGCTGCTTCCTCTTCTCCGGTGACGATGTCTTCAAGAAACTCGGCGTGCTTTCGGGCGGCGAACGCAATCGCTTCGCCCTCGCGCGCATTCTTGTCTCACCGTCCAACTTCCTCCTGCTCGACGAGCCCACCAACCACCTCGACATGCGCGCCAAAGACGTGTTGCTCGACGCGCTCGCGGCATTCTCGGGCACCGTGATCTTCGTGTCCCACGACCGCTACTTCATCGACCGTCTCGCCACCCGCGTCCTCGAAGTCGAGAACGGCGCCGTCACCATGCACGAGGGCGCCTACGAAGACTACATGCGCCGCAAAGAAGCGCTGGCCGCAGGGGCAAACGCGCCGGCGGCGCCCGCCTCTTCAAGCGCACATCCGGAACTGAAGCGGGCGACTGTGGCCGCGCCTCCTGAAAAGGCCATCCTGAGCGATACCGCGCCTGGCGCGGCAGATTTGTATCAGGGCACGGCTTTAGCCGCGCCGTCAGCCGCAACCAAGGGAACGGGGGCCTTAGCCCCTTCCACGCGCAACACCATCGTCATCGAAGGCGGCTTCGAACTGCCCAATGGGTCCTCGCCCAAAGAAACCCGCCGCCTCAATCCCATCAAGCAGAAACAGATGGAAGACCGCTGCGCCTTCCTCGAAGAAGAGATCCCGCGCGTCGAGGCCTCCCTCGCCCACACCGAGCAGCAGTTCGGCATCTTCGTCTCCGCAGCCGAAACCGAGCGCCTCTCCGACCTCGCCGCGCAGCTCCGCGCCCAACTCGCATCCCTCACCGCCGAGTGGGAAGAGCTGACCGTCCAACTTGAAAACGCCTGACGCGCATCATTGCGCTTTGTATCCCTGCCACAACCACTCCAGCGCCTCAGGCAGCGTCTGCGCGCGCACGCTGCGATCCACATGCCCTGCGTTTTCCGCAAACGAAAACTGATAGGCATACCCCTTCGCGGCCAGCACTTTTGCCATCCGCTCATTCGCCAGCACCCAGTCGTGCATGTCGTCGCGCATCACGTTCGGGTTGTAGAGGTCGCGATCGCCCACTTCCATCCAGATCCGGATCGGCTTCCGCGGGCTCTCGGGAATGAGGTGCTCGTGAAACTCCCACGCGCCGTGCGGGGTCTTCGCATCACTTGGCCACTGCTGGTTGATAAACGTGCCGGAGTAACTGAGCACGCGATGATAAAGCTCCGGGTGATACCACGCCATGATCAGCGCGCAGGCAGCACCCGAGCTTCCACCCGTCGCCGCGCGCCCCTCGGGATCGTGCGTCAGCCGCACGTGCGCCTCGCTCTCCACCCGCGGCAACACCTCCTGCTCCACCCACTCCGCATACTTGCCCGACATCGTGTCATACTCCAGCCCGCGCTCGCTGCCCTGCGCATCGCCGCTTCCGTTGCCAATCGAAATGGCAACGATCGCCGGCAGCTTGTGTTCCGCAATGAGCCCATCGAGTGCCGCAAAGAGCACCCGATCCGGCCCGTCCGCCCCCACGATGAAAGGCGCCGCCGTGCCCGGCACATACTGCGCCGGTACATATACCGCCACCTTGCGCGCATACGCCGCGGCATGGCTTGTCGTCACGATCAGCTTGGCCGGATCGTTCGGATCGGGCGTCCCAAAGGTGCCGGGCTCACGCGCGATCCCCGGATAAAACTTGCTCTCCTCCGAGCTCATGGTGAACTCGACGACCCTTCCCTTCAGCGGTGCATCGAGCGAGGCCAACTCCGGCGCCGGCGTGTGCGTTGGCCCCAGAATGAAGTTGCCGTCCTTATTAGCCGGAGGCACCGCGCCATCGGGCAACTCCACCGCCTCCACATAGCCCGCCGTGTGCGGATCCCGCGTCGGCGGCTGCGGCCGTTCCGGGTGCGCCGCGGACGCCGTCTGCCCCGCACACGCAAAAGACAGACACAAGGCCGTCACAGACCAAATCCACAACCGAAGAGAACTCCGAAGAGCAAGCATCCAGCCATTGTGCCCCATCCCCCGCCGCACGCGATAGCCGCCTCTCACATCTGGGGAAAGGCCCGAAACCCCTCAGGCATAATCAAAGACGATGCCCCTCCTGTGGAATCCCGAGAGCTGGTCGCAGCGCCTGGCCGAACTCGAAGCGCGCTCCGGCGACCTCAAAGAAGCTCCCTTGCGCCGCGACGTGCGCTCCCTCGGCACCCTCCTCGGCGAAGTGCTGCGCGAGCAGGCCGGCGAAGACCTCTTCGCGCACGTCGAAGCCCTCCGCCAGGGAACCATTCGCCGTCGCGATGCTGAAGCCCGCGGCAAAGACGAAGAGGCCGCTCGTCACGCCGCCAAAGCGCTCGAACTCGTTCACTCGCTCCCCGTCGAACGCGCCATCCTGCTCACGCGCGCCTTCGCGTTCTACTTCGAGCTCATCAACCTTGCCGAAACCAATCACCGCAAGCGCCGTCGCATCGCTCTCCAACTCAGCGGCGAGGCCGGGCGCCCCCGCGGCTCGCTTGCCGGCACCCTTTGCGAGATGCGCCGCGTCGGCATCACTGCCCCCGAAGCCATGGACTGGCTCAAGCGCGTCCTCATCGTCCCAGTCTTCACCGCGCATCCCACCGAGGCGGCACGCCGCTCCGTCATGGTCAAGCGTCGGCGCATCGGCGAGTTTCTCGCCTCCCTCGACCGTGTGCCCATCCCTGAGCAGGAACTGGCCCGCCTGCAGGATCTGATTCGCGCCGAGATCACTAGCCTCTGGCAGACCGACGAAGTGCGCTCGCGCCGTCCCACCGTCTACGACGAAGTCAAGATGGGCCTCGACTACTACGATGTCTCCATCTTCGCCACCCTGCCCGGCCTCTATCGCGAAATCGCCGAGGCGCTCCGTTCCTCCTACGGCCTCGATCTTGAGCCCCACGCATTGCCCCTCATGCTCTACTTCGGCTCCTGGATCGGCGGCGATCGCGACGGCAATCCCTTCGTCACGCCGGAACTCACGCGCGATGCCATTCGCCTCGCGCGCGGCCACCTGTTGCTCTACTACAGGCAGCAGCTTGACAACCTCATCGACCTCGTCACCACCAGCGCCCAGCAACGCGAGGTCGGCGGTGAACTCCTCGAACGCCTCAACGCCTACATCCAGCAGGTCCACACGCCCGAGTCCCAGGTCTTCGGTGCTCAATACGAATTCGAATACTATCGCCGCTTCCTCATCTGCGTGAAAGCCCGTATCCAGCGCACCCTCGAACAAACCAATGAGCAGGCATCCGGCGGTCCGCTGCCCGTCATGCCCTTTACCCTCGCGCAGGGCCACGACAAACTGGCGCAGGTGCTGCCTGCCTACTGTTCCGTCCGCGACTTTCTCGACGACCTCGAGCTCCTCCGCGCCTCGCTCGCCGCCCATGAAGGGCTTCGCATCGCCCGCACCTTGGTCGACCCGCTCATCCTGCAGGTGCGCACCTTCGGTCTCCATCTCCACACCCTCGACATCCGGCAACACGCGCGCGTCCATACAGCCGCACTCAAAGAGACCATCGCCGATTCGGTCGCAGCATCCTTGTCCGAAGCGCTCTCCGCCGATACCGCCGATCTCCTCGAAACCTTGCGGGTCGTGTCAGAAGTCAAGAACGGCTGCTCCCCTGAAGCCATCCGCCAATACGTCATCAGCGGCGCATCCACCGTCGACGATGTGCTCGCCGTCGTGCGCCTTGCCCGTCTCGGCGGCGTGCGCGTTGAAGGCTCCGACCGCGATCCCGGCCTGATGCCCGTGCCCCTCTTCGAATCCATCGAAGATTTGCGCAACGCACCCGCTGTCTGTCGCCAGCTCTGGAACCGCCCTGACTACCGCAAGCTCCTTGTCACCTGGGATAACTGGCAGGAGGTCATGCTCGGCTACTCCGACTCCAACAAAGACGGCGGCATGCTCACCAGCACATGGGAAATCTTCCGTGCCCATCGCGCCCTCCACCACGTCGCGCGCGAGTGTGGCGTCAAGCTGCGCCTCTTTCACGGCCGCGGTGGCACCGTCGGCCGCGGCGGCGGACCCACGCATCGCGCCATCTTTGCCCAGCCCATGGATTCATTCGAAGGACAATTGCGCATCACCGAACAGGGCGAAGTCCTCAACTTCAAATATGCCGACGAGGTTTTAGCCGAACGCAATCTCGAGCTCATGATCGCCGCCTCGCTCGACGCCCTGGCCCGTCCCAACGCGCGCGATCCCCAAGGCCATTTCACCGGCATTCTCGAGCCCGCTTGGGAAGCAGCTCTCGACGAGCTCTCGGCCCTGTCGTTCGCGTTCTATCGCGAAAACATTCTCGACAATCCCGATGTCATCTCTTACTTCGAGCAATCCACCCCGGTCGGCGAACTCGAGCACGCCATGATCGGCTCGCGCCCTTCGCGCCGCAAAGCCTCCAGCAACATTGCCGATCTCCGCGCCATCCCGTGGGTCTTCGGCTGGACTCAATCGCGCATGCTCGTGCCCGCATGGTTCGCCGTTGGCCACGCCTTCAGCGAATATATGAACCGCCCCGGCGCACTCGAGCTCCTCCAAACCATGGCGCGGGAATTCCCGCTCTTCATCGACCTCATCCGCAACGTGGAGATGGCGCTGGGCAAGGTCGACGTCGCCACCGCGCGTCAATACTCCATGCTCGTTCAGGATGCTGCGCTGCGCGATCGCGTCTTCACCAATCTGGAGGCCGAACTGCATCGCACCGTCTATGCGGTGCTCGCCATTACCCAGCAGAAAGATCTGCTCGAGAAGAACCAGGTGCTCGCTCGCTCCATTCGCCTGCGCAATCCCTATGTCGACCCCATGCACCTTATCCAGGTCGACATGCTGCGCCGCAAACGCGGCGGCGAAGACACGCCCGAAGTCAATCGCGCCATTGCGGCAACCATCAGCGGCATCTCCGCCGGCCTGCGCAACACCGGCTGACCAACTCGTTCAAAGCCATCACAGAATGACCCGCGATTTGTGAAGAATGTGCCGAGGGTCGCCGCTAGTGCTAAAACCGTCAATTGCTTCGCGAAAGAAAAGCTGAAAAGACATCGAGAATCTTCGTGGGGTCTCGCCCGTGAATCTCCGGATATCGTGCACCATGTGCACCTGGTCGTGATACCCGAAGCGGCAGGCGGTGTCGATCCATCAAGCATCCGCAACCCGTGCAATGCTTCCCCCTCAGATTGAGGATGCCCTGAAAACTCTGCTTGTCGCAGCCGCTAGCTCGACAGAGCAGCAAGCAACCGCTGGGCTGGTTTCGTCTCGGAACTCACACCAAACCGAGCGGCCCTGTCTGCGAAGGGCGGCAACATCCGTTCGAATTTGTCGAGCGTCACCGGAGGACTGAACAGGTAACCCTGGAATGAATGGCATTCCATCTGCTCCAGGAACTCGCGCTGTTCTTCCGTCTCCACACCCTCGGCGATTACCGAAAGGCCCATGGCCTGGCTGAGGGATATGATCGTTTGCGCAATCACACTGCTGTGGGTGTCAACGAACAGATCGCGGATGAACGACTGATCGATCTTCAACTGATCGAGAGGCAATCGCTTGAGGTAGGAGAGCGACGAATAGCCCGTCCCAAAATCGTCCAGGGCGAACCGGACACCGTGGGTCTTGAGAGCCGTCATCTTCGCAACCACATCTTCAGAATTGTGGAGCAGGATGCTTTCGGTAATCTCCAGTTTGAGCCGCTTCGGATTGGCCCCCGATTTGTCGAGCGCCGTCAACACCTCGTCTACAAAGCCTGCCTGGCTGAGCTGCCGGGCGCTGATATTCACGGCGAGTGTGATTTCAGATGTTCGCTCCTCGGCCGACCAGGCCGTGAGCTGAGCGCAAGCGGCCTCCAGTACCCAGCCTCCGATCGGCACAATCAGGCCTGTCTCTTCGGCCAGAGGAATGAACTCGGCGGGCGACAGGATACCTCGCTTCGGATGCTTCCACCGGATCAGCGCCTCGGCGCCTGCCACACATCGGTTGTCCAACTGGGGCTGGTAGAAGAGCACAAACTCGTGCTCGTTGATCGCGCGCCGAAGCTCCGTTTCCATCTCGGCGCGGGCATTCACCGCGGCCTGCAAGGCCGGCGCAAAGAATTGGATCGTATTGCGCCCCGCCATTTTCGCCTCATACATGGCAATGTCGGCGTGTTGCAGGACCGCGTCCGTGCTCTCCCGTTGCTCACCTCCCAGCATTGCGATCCCGATGCTGGCCGTGCAGCGCCAGTCTCGTCCGTCTAGAAGATGCGGCCGCGCGATCGTCGCAAGAACCCTTTCCGCCACAACCTTCGCCTGGGCGGCCGCTTCCTCGGGAATCTCGCTCAGGTTCTCGAGCGTGACCACAAACTCGTCTCCGCCAAGCCGCGCCACCATACCCGCTTCGCGAACGCAGGATGTCATGCGCCGGGCGACTCCTTGAAGCAACAAGTCGCCCACCTGGTGCCCCAGCGTATCGTTCAACGCCTTGAAGTTGTCTAGATCGAGAAACAGCAGCGCCCGCCTGCGGCTGTGCCGGACGCCGCCGGCCATCGTCATCCCCAGTCTGTCCATCAGCAGGCGGCGGTTCGGCAGGTTCGTCAACGGATCGTAGAACGCCAGGTTCCTGATCGTTTCTTCCGCGACCTTAGCATCGGAAATATTGCGCGTAATCGAGAACACGCAGGGAATGCCGTCAATGTCGATCAACGACGACGACATCACCGCCCAGATCACCTCGCCGTCCTTTTTTCTAAAGCGAGTTTCCAGGTTGCGGCAGATTGACTCCTTGCCCAGAATCTCCCGCAGCTTCACGCGATCCGAGGGGTCTGTCCATACTCCAAGCTCCGTGGAAGATCGTCCGATTACCTCGTCGCGCGCGTACCCGGTGATATCCAGAAATGCCTTGTTGACCTCGAGGTAGGAGCCATCGTCGAGACGGTTGATGGTGACCGCATCGAAACTGTTCTGGAACGCGCTTCGATAACATGCCTCACTGCGCTGCGTCGCCTTCGCTGCTGCTTCCAGCAGCTGTTCGGCCTCTTTCAGCGAGTTGATGTCTTCGATCATCGCGATGAAGTGCAGCGCGCGGCCCTCTCCGTCGCGCTGGATCGATACCGTCACCCTTGCCCAGATCAGGCTGCCGTTCTTGCGGATGTATTGCTTTTCCCAACCCGCACTCGCAATCTCTCCGCTCAATAATTTCTGCAGTACGCCCACGCTCGGGGCCAGCGCACTCGGGGCAGTGATCTTCTGGAAACTCAGCCCGGGTACTTCCTCCGCGGAGTAGCCGAGGGTCTCTGCAAAGCGTGCATTGCAGCGCAGAAATTGACCATCCAGCGCCGTGTGAACGATCCCCACCGCCGCCTGTTCGAACGTCGAACGATAGCGTTCCTCGCTGTCGCGCAGCAGCATCTCAGCCTGCCTGCGATGCGCGATGTCCTGGATGAACCCCTGGGTGAAAACCGCCCCGCCATCGCCGTCGCCAACGATCCGGCAATTGAGCGAAACCCAGATCGCCGCGCCGGCTTTGCATTTGAATTGGCATTCGAACCCGCGAATCACTCCATGCTCTGCCAGTTCCTTCTTGAACTGCGCGTGCGCAACCCGATCCACCCATAACTGGGCGGCTGTATCCCTGATTGTCGAAACCACCTCGTCGGCCGAATCATACCCGAGCATGCTCGCGAAAGCTCGATTCGCAGCCAGGGCTTGGCCCCCAAGCGTCGTCTCAAACACTCCCTCGATCGACCCATCGAAAATATCCCGGTATTTCCTCTCCGTCTCCCTCAGCTGCTTCTCGGCAATCTTCGGCTCGGTGATGTCTTTTCCAAAGATCGAAATGCCGACCGTCTGGCCATTCGAGACGATGTGGTGGAAAGTCCACTCCAGCGTCCGGCCGTCGCGCAGAGGATGTTCAACCCGGAAACGGTCCTTGGCCATCGCAGTCTCCAGCGACGTGAGCCACGGCGCACTCCGCTCCCGTCCAAGCAATTCCTCCAGACGCGCGCCCACAACGGCCTCGACCCCGTAACTTTCTTCGAGGTGCCGACCGAACGCTCGATTGAATGCCAGAAGCCTGCGATCCAGATCCACAGACCAAAAGTGGTCATCCGAGCCGTCAATCAAGCTCGCGAGATTGGCTTGCGCTCGTTCTTCCATTTCCTTCGTCACCCCGGTTGCAAGCGTGCGACGTCCGCCACCGATGGCCCCACACTTTTACCAGTCAGTTCCCCAACGCGAAATAACCGTAGGGCGGCAGGCGTCAGAGAACGAAAAGGCCGGTGCACGACAAAAAGCCGTCATAGGTTATATCGGCAAGCCCGGTTTCTAATTGAACCTCTGGTGCGAAGACGATCAGCACCTTCAATTCCTTATCCCCTTCAATTCCTTGTGTTGACGCTAGAATCGCCAGGACAAAACTGAGTTTCCATCGCGGACACGCCTCTACGTGGTGACGCGGAACACGTAGACATCTCTACGAATGGTCGCCGAACCCGCGGACGCGCCCTTTTTTGACAGGCAGACGAACAAGCGGCTATGCTTGCGAGCAAACGTTTACTTGGACCCGTTCATTCCAGCCAGATCCAAAGAGGCTTCTCGATGAAGACCGTTTCGCGCAGAAAGTTCTTGAAGAATGCCGGACACGCCAGTCTCGCCGTCGCGGCCACATCGACGCTCGGCCGCTTCGGCCTTGCCCAGGGCCAGCGCGCAACGCGCGTCCTCATCGATTCAACGCGGCAGATCGCGCCCATCAGCCCGCGCCTCTACGGTTCGTTCCTTGAGCATCTCGGCCGCGCCATCTACGAGGGCATCTACGATCCTGGCTCCAGATTCGCCGACGCCAATGGGTTTCGTACCGACGTCCTCAAAGAAATTCACGACCTCGGCGTACCCATCGTGCGCTATCCCGGCGGCAATTTTGTTTCCGGCTATCACTGGCTGAACGGCGTGGGGCCGAAGAAAGATCGCCCCACCGTCCTCGATCGCGCCTGGGACACGCTCGAGACCAATCAATTCGGCACCAACGAATTCATCACCTGGGCGCGCGCCGTGGGCACCGAGCCTCTCTTCGGACTCAACTTCGGCACCGGATCGGCAGAAGATGCGGCCGCGCTGGTGGAATATTGCAACTACCCGAAGGGCACCAAGTGGAGCGAACTGCGCCGCTCCCATGGCTACGACCAGCCGCATAACGTGAAGTATTGGTGCGTGGGCAACGAAATGGACGGCCCCTGGCAGATTGGCCACATGCCGGCGCGCGACTACGGCATCAAGGCCACGGACGCGGCGCGGCAGATGCGCGCCATCGATCCCACCATCAAATTAATTGCGTGCGGATCGAGCGGGCCATTCATGCCTACGTACATCGAGTGGGATCGCACCGTGCTTGAAGAAAGCTACGACATGGTCGATGGCATCTCGCTGCATCGCTACTGGGGAAACGGGGAAGAGACGGGCGGCGACAGCACAAAATACCTGGCGATGAATCTGGCCATGGATCGCCAGATCGAAGAAATTGCCGCGGTGTGCGATACGGTGCGCGCGCAGAAGCGTTCAGGCAAACAACTTTTTCTCTCGTTCGACGAGTGGAATGTGTGGTATCGCGCGCGTGGCGGCGATTTCGCGGACGGGCATGGAAAGACGGCGCCGCATCTCCTTGAGGAACCCTACAACCTCGAAGACGCGCTTCTCGTCGGTGGCCTGGCCAATTCGCTGATGCGGCACTCGGATCGCGTGAAAGTGGCCTGTCTCGCGCAATTGGTGAACGTCATTGCGCCTATCATGACCAACGAAAACGGCATCCTGCGGCAGACCATCTACTATCCCTACGCGTGGGCGCTGAAGTATGCGCACGGCAGCGCGCTGAACATCGCGCCGGAAGGCCCGACTTATGAAGTGGATAAGCTGGGCGGACCGATTGAAAGCGGAGGCGTGCCGATTCCGGGATTCGGCGCCGTGCCGTATCTCGACATCACGGCGACGCTGGACGCGGAGAAAAAAACAGCGACGCTGTTTGTGTTGAACCGCGATCTGGAGAAGGCGCGGGATCTCGAAATCGTGTGGCAGGACTTGACGCCGACCGCGGTCAACGCCTTTGAAACGATGACCGGACCTGATCTAAAGGCGCTGAATACCTTCGCCGATCCCAAGAAAGTGATACCGCAGACGCTCGAAAAACCGAAGGCCGGATCGACGATGACCGTGCAGTTGCCGGCGCGCTCGTATTCGGTGCTGTCGCTTGCTCTTTAGGGACTAGCCGTCCAGGCAAGGGCTTCGCGTGGCGGCGCGTAGAGTGGTCTACGCTGTCGAAAATTGTTCCACGTGGAACATTCCTGTGAGTGCGGCCGGCTCGAAAATTGTTCCACGTGGAACAATTGTGCCGGCCACTACACGTCGATGTTCCGATGCGGAAAATTGCGGTGCTTTGTGAAGCGCGCGGCGAAGTGCTGCGGGCAGTGAGCGGTGGCGCTCTTCTCCTCAAAAGTTGTCAAGGAAAACGGAGCTGGGCATGAACACATGCGCAGGACTGGATTCTGTGCGCGGGAAAAAATGGGGGGGGTAGCCGCTGTGGGGGACAGGGCGCAGACGGGGTAGGTGATGGCCACAGGAAAAAGGATTGGGTTGGGTTGGGAACCATGCATTGGGGAGAGGGAATGGGCGTGATGGGTGGGCGTGATTGCACCAGAATTGGTGCAGGCCGGGGAGGGGGGGTAGGGGGTACCTTCTTCCGGGCGGTCCGGACTCACTACCAGCCGGCAGCCGGATCAGGTTTTATTGTGCGCCAGGCGGTGGATATTTTCTGCAAAGGCAGGATCAGCCTGCGATGCTTGCCGACGGTAGGACGGACGTCTCCAGCAGCGGAAGGCCTGCAAGCTCCCGGGCGAGTTTGACGGTTTCGATGCTGACGGTGACGGCTTGGCCGATCAATCGGCCGATGTACTCGGGATCGTCGGAGCGGTTGGGGTCGTTGACGATTCCGGAGCGCTTGTCAGTGGAGACGCGGTATTGATCGATGACCCATTCGAGGGCGCTGCGGTTGCCGAGGCGGTACTCGTAGGCCTCGAGCCGAGTGCCACTCAGGATGAGAAAGTGGTGGTAGCCCATCTGGGTCCTGTCTTTATGTTTCCCTATTTAGAAGACGGTTCCAATCTGAGTCCTGCACTGGTTTTCAACTGCCTGATTCCTTTGACTCCCCCATCGACGGCTAGTAGAGTCAGCCGTAGAGATGTCTACTGCGATTGAATTCTTTGCGGGAAGTGGTTTGGTTGGCGAAGGGCTCTCCCCTGACTTCGACCTGCTCTGGGCCAACGATAACGGCGCAAAGAAGGCGGATGTTTTTCGGGTGAACCACCCACACGTACCGTTCCATCTTGGCGGTATCGAGCATGTACACGGAATGGATTTGCCCGTGAGGCTCTCAAGTTGGCGACCAAGTCGGAGCGGCCGCGAGGATTTACTCGAAGCAGTTCTTTGTTTCCGTTTGGGGATTTGTTTCTAAACTGGCGGCTGGAGTCTAAGCCTACCCTTCGGTGCGCGCGAGTGCCAGAATTGGTTGAATAGCGAACCCGGGGGAAATTTGACTTCCGATCGACCTCCAGATCCAACACGTTTGGCGACGAGGCAGAAATTAATCCTGACTGGTTTGTTTCTCGCAAAGTTTGACCTGATGGGATTGAAGAGCCTTGGGTTCGAGAGCTTTGCGGAAGCGTTCAACGTTATCGGATATGCGTCAGGAGCGAAGCCTGCATCCATCAAGAACTATCGCGATGAGTTCGATCCTTTGTTCCCAAACCCAAGAATGGGATGGCATAGACGCCCCATCAGGGATTATTGCCGCATCGTTTACGAGGACTACAACGATCTCGATCTGGATTCTTTCTCCGGTCTAGTCAAATCATTCTTCGGCTTCGATCAAAACGCTGCAAGCGCGGCTGAGACACTCAGCTCCGAAGATAGTGCTTCGGTGTTTTCACAGCGACTAATAACCGGCGCTGCAGCGGAACAATACTTCGAATCCGTTCATCCGAGCATCCCGGAGTTCGCAGGCTATGCGGCCGAGAATACGACGCGATTTGGCTGTGGATATGATTTTCGGTTGCGGCGGGAAGCCGATGAGTCCGGCTTCTTGGCCGTCGAAGTCAAGGGATTGAAAGACCTGACCGGATCAGTATCGATGACCCCCAAGGAGCATGACGTTGCCTCTGCGCTCGGTGAGCGCTTCTACCTATTCGTAGTTAGAAACTTTCGAGAAAAACCTTCGCATTCTATCTATCGAAACCCTCTGTCAGCCGATCTTTCGTTTAAGCGCTCGGAAAGAGTGCTGGTCCAGGTTTCTTGGGTTGCCAACATCGCATAGCAAGGAGAAGCCATGCGCAACGCGCTTGTAGAGAGCAGAATGCCGCCAATAACGCTGGCGGGGATCGAGAAAATCTGCCGAGAGCGGGCCGAGACCCCGAATCCGTCCGAAGCATTCCTGATCAGCGATCCTTCGGTGGAGAACTGTCTTCTTGCCGCTTACACGACGTTCCTCGAGAGAGGAGAGAATCTGCGCTGGCCAGGTCTTCCCCTCCTTGGAGCAACATTCAATCTCAGTTGGGGATTTTCTACCGTCGACATAGGCAAGCGTCGCGATGACTCGAAGATCTTCGAACCTCCCTCACGGACCTTCGAGGAACATGCACTGGGCAACGCTTCGGGATATCGTTTCTGTCCGGTGGACAGCAAGGAGCTTCCAAAAGTGCTCCAAGAGATCGCCCACATTCGAAAAGAGCTGGCGAACTCGAAGGGGCGCAGTTCGCGTGGTCTGAACACGGAGGTCATCGTCGCAGATCTGTAGACAGTGGTCGGGCCGTGCTCCAGAATCGCTTCCTTGGCTCCAAGCGGACGCTATCGAAAGAGCATTCCATACTCCTTCGTGAAGGAGCACGGAGTTCTTCTGATGAAGCTTAAGGACGGTGAAGTCGTTTTCCCCGAACTGAGCACACAGAGTGGGCCATTCGCGATCGACCCAGAGGACCAAGCTAGCGCACCCGAGGATTAACCTGTGTGACCGACACATTGACAGTTCAACAGCGAAGCGCCTGCATGCGGTCGGTTCGGGGCAAGGACACGACACCGGAGTTGATTGTGAGGAGTCTGGTCCACTCCATGGGCTTTCGGTACTCGCTCCATTCCAAGAAGCTCCCGGGAAGGCCCGACCTGGTGTTCACTTCTCGCAAGAAAGTAATCTTCGTACACGGGTGCTTTTGGCACAGGCACAGATGCCGGCACGGAAAGGTCTCGCCTGCTTCCAATTCTGAATATTGGAATAGGAGACGCGAGCGAAACTTTCAGCGTGACCGCGAGCATATTCGTGCACTGCGTAGCGCAGGGTGGAGAGTCCTTGTTTTGTGGGAGTGTTGGACTAAGGATCTTGTCTCTCTTAGAAGCCGATTTGCGTCGTTTTTCGAAACTGACAGTTGATCCACATTTGGAGTTGAGGATCGGGATTATGGGAGATAGGGATTGCCACTCTTGCGGGGGATGGAGTGGGAGCCGTCGAGCTCGTGATAGAAGACGTCTTTCTCGAAGACATACTGGTTGAGGTCGGGGTCTGCCTGGGTAGGAGCGGGGCGCGGCAGGTCGAGATCGTCGCAAAGCTCGGTGAGAAAGAGAACGTAGTTTGCTCGTTCTGCGGCCGATGACTGTCGCCAGCGATGAATGAAGTCGTCGGATGGGGGCAAGGACCCGTGCCTCAGTGGAATGGGCTCATTCTAGACCCAGGAGGGTGTGGCGGGCATGGCGGGTTAGGACGGTTATGGGAGGTGTGATCCTAGTTTGCAAAATGTGGGGCATCCGGAGTGGATGGCAATCCCATGCGGCCCACTCATCGCGATCAAGCTGCGATGCAGGGGGCACAGCGGGATCGAGGACAGGGACAGGGATTGGAAGGGGAAAAGCGAAGGGCTGGGATTGCTCCCAGCCCTTTTGCTGTCTTTTGCTGGATTCTGCCGGAATCCGGCGCCTAACGGCTTAGAGAGGCTGAACGTCGGCCGCCTGCCACCCCTTCGGCCCCTTTACCACGTTGAACTGCACGGCTTGACCTTCTTGCAGGCTCTTGAAACCACTTGAGTTGATTGCAGAGTAATGCACGAAGACATCTTCGCCGTTCTGACGCGAGATGAAGCCGAAGCCCTTCGCGTCATTAAACCACTTCACAGTACCTTGTTCCATTTCGATGCTATTTCCTGAATTGAATTGCGCTGGATGAATCGGAGCGACCACTGGCAGAATCCTTGCTTGGTTGGGCGAGTACTGCTCACGCCCGGTTCGGCTCTAACGCTGTATCCAGTGTAGCACTGAGAGCAAGAGCCAACAGAGATTGTGGGGGGGCTGGCTGGTTACGAAACGGTCAGTCGATCGGGATCGAGGGAAAGCGGCTGCGGAGCTGTGGTAGGGTGAAGGGTCGCTATGGCTAAGGATCTCTTTGCGGAGCTGTTGCGGGGCTCCGCGCCGCTGCTGGACGCTGAGTTTGGGAGGCTGCCTGCCTACGCGCCGGCGTCGGATGCAGATGCAGAGGCTGCGGCGCGCGTTCTGGAAACGGTGGCGCACCGGCTGGGCGACAACTATCCGTATTTCCATCCCTTGTATGCGGGGCAGATGCTGAAGCCGCCGCATCCGATGGCGCGGGCAGCGTATGCCCTAGCGATGGCGATCAATCCGAACAACCATGCCCGCGATGGAGGCCGCGCCAGCTCGGAGCTGGAGATGGAAGCGGTGGCGGAGATCGCGCGGATGTTTGGGTGGACGGAGTTTCTGGGGCACCTGACGTCGGGCGGGACGATGGCCAACCTGGAAGCGCTTTGGGTGGCGGAGCAGATCAACCAGGGACCAGGGGCCAGGTCCGGTCGACGAATTGTGGGGTCGGAGCAGGCGCACTACACGCACCAGCGGATTTCGGCGGTGCTGAAGCTGGAGTATGCGGGAATTGCGGCGGATGCATGGGGGAGGATGCGTCTGGATGCTCTCGAAGACGAGCTGAAGAAGGGCGATGTGGGGACGGTGGTAGTGACGCTGGGGACGACGGCGATCGGGGCAGTCGATCCGCTGGAGGAGATTCTGGCGCTGCGGGCCCGGTATGGGTTCCGGGTGCATGTGGATGCGGCGTATGGAGGGTATTTCCGGCTGATTGCGGAGGAGTTGGACGAGCCGGCGCGGAGAGCCTACCAGATGATGGAGCAGGCGGATTCGATTGTAGTCGATCCGCACAAGCATGGGCTGCAGCCGTATGGGTGCGGGTGCGTGCTGTTTCGGGACCCGGCAGTGGGACGGTTCTACAAGCACGATTCGCCGTACACCTATTTCACTTCACAGGAGCTGCATTTAGGGGAGATCAGCCTGGAGTGTTCGCGGGCAGGGGCGGCGGCGGTGGCGCTGTGGGCGACGCAGCAGCTTCTGCCTCTGGTGCCGGGCGGGGAGTTTGCGCGACGGCTGGGGCAGGGACGCGCGGCGGCGCTGGAACTGGCTGGGAGGGTGCGCGGCGATGCGCGGTTCGTGCCACTTGCAGCCTGGACGCCGGAGCTGGACATCGTGGTATGGGCGGTGAAGGCGGCGACAGTGGAAGAGGCATCGCGCTGTGCGCACAGAACTTTTGTTTCCTGTGCCGCAGATGATCTGCACCTCGCCCTAGTACAATTGCCGCAATCCTGGTTTGGCGCCGTTGCCGGAGAGAGCGAGACGGGCGACGGGTCGATCACTTGCCTACGCTCGGTAATGATGAAGCCCGAGCATCTGGAATGGCTTGACACGATCTGGGCCAAGCTGACCGCATCCTGCGACGCAGAGTAAGGGGAGCAACAGGAATGGCCGAGGGTTGGGTAACGCGGACGGTGAAAGAAAACGTTCTCATCCAATCGGGAGAATGTTCGATTCGGGTGCTGCCTGAGTTCGGCGGAAAAATTGCGTCCATCCGGGTGCGCGATCGTGAGCTTTTGCAGGCCCCGCTTGTTCCTGTGGCAGGCCGAACCAGGAGCATGGCGTTTGATGCGAGCGATGCGAGCGGGTGGGATGAGTGTGTGCCCTCGGTGGCGGCTTGCCGGGTGGAGACGGACGCGGGAGTTGCCGCGGTGCCGGATCATGGCGATTTGTGGCGCGTGGAATGGGAGAACGAGGAGCGTGACGGGAAGAACGCAAAGCGCGATGAGGGAAGAGCGCGGCCAGCGAACTCTGTGCGGCTGCGCGGGCATTGCTTCTCGCTGCCGCTGACGCTGGAGCGCACGCTTGATTTGAAGCCGACGCGCAAGGGCTGGGAATTGCAACTACAGTACACGCTGACGAATACGGGGCGGTTTGCGGTGCCTTGGTCGTGGGCGGCGCACCCGCTGTTTGCGGTGGAAGCCGGGGATCGGGTGGAGCTGCCGGATTCAATGAAAACGTTGCGCGTGGAAGGTTCGGCGGGGAAACGCCTGGGAAGCAAGGGCGATCCAGTGGCGTGGCCATGCGCGGGGGTTGGTTCGGGCGGGATTGTGGATTTGGGCTCGGTAGCGGACGAGCGATCGGGAGTTGCGGAAAAGCTCTTTGCGGGCCCGCTTGAGACCAGCGAGGGGTGGTGCGCGCTGCATCGACCGAAGGCCGGGGTGACGATTCGATTTCGTTTTGATCCGAAGGCCACGCCCTATCTCGGCATGTGGCTTTGCTACGGCGGGTGGCCGGCGCGGGGAGGAGCGAAACAGATGTGCGTCGCGCTCGAGCCGGCGACGGCCCCCGTGGATTCCCTTGCCGAGACGGGGAAGTGGACGCGGATGCTTGCCGCGGGCGCATCGCAGAGCTGGCCCCTGTGGGTCGATCTTGAAGGTTGAATGTATGCATGATGCTGCGGTATTGCGCTCACTCCATCGGGCCCGGTTTCAAAAGGAGCCAGGCGTTTTCGTCGCACCCGGCCGTGTGAATCTGATCGGGGAGCACACCGATTACGCGGAGGGATTTGTGATGCCGGCGGCGATTGACTTTGCCATGCTGGCGGGGATCTCGCCGCGTTCCGATGGCAAGGTGGTGCTGTATTCGGAGAACTACAAGGAAGAGCGCGTCTTCGAGGCGGCGGCGCTGCCGCAGTCGGCGAGCCATCATTGGAGCGATTATCCGCTCGGGGTGATGGCGATGCTGGCGGGCGAGGGGCACAAGATTCCCGGGTTCAGCATGACGCTGTGGGGTGATGTGCCGCTGGCTTCGGGGCTGTCGAGTTCGGCATCGCTGGAAGTGGCAACAGCGCTGGCGGTCACTTCGCTGCTGGGCACTGACTATTCAGGAGCCGAGGTGGCGCGGCTTTGCCAGCGAGCGGAGAACGAGTTTGTGGGCGCCAACTGCGGGATCATGGACCAATTCATTTCGGCGAACGGGGCAGAGGATCATGCGCTGCTGCTGGATTGCCGGGATTTGAGTTTCAAGCTGGCGCCGATTCCCGCAAACGTGGCGCTGGTGATTGCGAACACGATGGTGAAGCACTCGGTGGCGGGCGGGGAATATACGAGCCGGCGCGCGGAAGTGGAAGAAGCGGCGGCGGTGATTGGGCGGCATCGCGCGGGGGTGAAGTTTCTGCGCGACGCGACGCCGGAGGATTTGAAGCGGTGGGGCGCGGAGATGAGCCCGAATGCGCTAAAACGCGCGCGGCACGTGATCAGCGAGAATCTGCGGACAGTTGCGGCAGCCGAAGCGTTGATGCAGGGCGACATGAAGGAACTGGGCCGGTTGATGGCCGAGGCCCATGCGAGTTACAGCAAGGATTTTGAAGCGAGCTGCGTGGAAGCGGATGCGATGGTGGCGCTGGCGCAGGACCTGCCCGGATTGATTGGGGCGCGTCTGACGGGCGGGGGATTCGGCGGATGCACGATCAACCTTGTGGAGCGCGCGCACGCGGCAGAGTTCTCAGAAGAACTTGGGGCGCGTTACGCGACGGAAACAGGCATTGTGCCGCAGATGATGATCTGTCATGCATCGCGCGGGGCGCATGGGCTAAATTGATCGGTCTTGTGCGCGATGGCACACTGGAATGCACTTTAGATCACTTTTGGCCCATATTGGTGCGACGAAAGTAACCGTTCCCAATGGAGAACCGTACCGGACCCCCAGGCAAATGATGGAACGATTCCTTGGTAAGATTGGTAGTTGTTTTGCCGATTGGACCGGTGGGGCTGTGTGATTCCGGCAGGCATCTTTTTCGTTTTTGCGTTCCTGACAGATGCGTGAGGAACCTGGAAGAGCCGCAGAGAGACAGTGATGCAACCTAATTCGATTAAACCATTTTCTTACGAGACGTTTCCTCCTTCAGGTCTGGTCGCCTACTTCTCGATGGAAATCGCGATCAATCCTGCCATGCCTACGTATTCTGGCGGTCTGGGAATGTTGGCTGGAGACACGCTGCGTTCGGCGGCAGATCTGGGAATTCCGCTGGTGGCGTTTACGCTGGCGCACCGGAAGGGCTATTTCCAGCAGCATTTGAACGGTTCGGGAGAACAGAGCGAAGAGGTGCAGCCCTGGAATCCTGTGGACTTCTGCAAGGAAGAGGCGGCACGGATCACGGTCTCGATTGAAGATCGCGTGGTGACGGTGCGTGCGTGGCGCTACGATCTAGCGGGCCGCTCGGGACACGTGGTGCCGATCTATCTGCTCGATACCGATCTTGATGGGAATTCGGGATGGGATCGGGGGCTGACCGATCACCTGTACGGGGGCGACACCAACTACCGCCTGCAGCAGGAGATTGTGCTGGGGATGGGCGGCGCGCGGATGGCGCAGGCGCTGGGGCTCACGCTGAACGTGTACCACATGAATGAAGGGCATGCGGCGCTGCTGACGCTGGCGCTGCTGGAAGCGCAACTGGGCGGGGGGCCGCTGGGCGCGGCGACCGACTCGGATATCGCGCAGGTACGGCGCAAGTGTGTGTTCACGACGCACACGCCGGTGCCCGCGGGGCACGATCGTTTTTCGACCGAGCAATCGATTCGCATTCTGGGCGGCGATCGCACGGCGAGGCTGGAGAAGCTGGGCTGCTTCGAGGATGGATTGCTGAATATGACGCTGCTGGCGCTGCACTTTTCGCGCTATGCCAACGGCGTGGCGATGCAGCACGGCAAAGTTTCACGCGGCATGTTCCCGGACTACGCGATTGATGCAATCACCAATGGAGTGCACGCGCCGACCTGGGTTTCAGAGCCGGTGCAGCAGATGCTCGACGCGCACATTCCCGCATGGCGGCGCGACAATCTTTATCTGCGCAACGCGATCGATCTTCCTGTGGAGGAAATGCTGAAGGCGCACGGACGGGCGAAGGAGGCTTTGCTTGCCGAGGTAGCTTCGCGCACCGGGCTGGTGCTGAATCCGCGGGTGCTGACGTTGGGCTTTGCGCGGCGCGCAGCGACGTACAAGCGCGCGAGCCTGCTCTTTACCGATCCCGAGCGACTGCTGAAGATCGCGACGGAAGCTGAGGGCATGCAGATTCTGTATGCGGGCAAGGCGCATCCGCAGGATTTTCCGGGCAAGGCGCTGATCCACGACGTGATCGAAACGGCGCACAAGCTTTCCGGCGACCTGCTGCGTATCGTATATCTCGAAAACTACGACTGGGCTCTCGGCGCGTTGCTGACGGCCGGCGTGGATGTGTGGGTAAATACGCCGCGGCGTCCTTATGAGGCTTCGGGGACAAGCGGGATGAAGGCGGCGCTGAATGGTGTGCCGAGCTTGTCGATTCTCGATGGCTGGTGGATTGAGGGCTGCATCGAAGGGGTGACGGGCTGGGCGATTGAAGACGGCGCCAACGACGCGGAAGAAGCGCAATCGCTCTACAACAAGCTGGCGAAGTCGGTGATGGCCACCTACCTGGATGCGCCGGAGAAATGGGGGCGGCTGATGCGCACTACACTGGCGTTCAACGGATCGTACTTCAACACCAATCGCATGGTGAAGCAGTACAACCGCAACGCCTACTACCCGATCCGGCTGGTGGAGCAGGCCAAGGTGGAAGAAGCGGCGTTCGCAGATTAGGCGGCGGCGCGAGGATGTTTGCACGACGAGCGCCGCGCCCTGCGGCGCTCCTGCTTTTTTGGCTTTCCCAAACAGAGAGTTGCTGTGATCAAGGCGAGCGCCTTTTCGGTGAGCGTCGGAAGGATTCGCGGCGACCCATACTTCCCCTATAATCGGGACGAACTTACCTCTGTGTGCCGTTTTCGAGAAGCCTGCGAGTCGATGGTGCGTGGGCCTGCAGCGTGCAATGTCGATGGAGCCTGATCCGCGAGCCGGTTCTCTTCCGATGAAGGGTGAGGTGACCTTGAGCGACTCCTCCGTTGAAGTCGCACATCCCGAGAGCGCGCTTTGCGTTGATCTGGACGGTACGCTGATCAAGTCAGACTCACTGTTCGATGCGTTTTGGCAGCTGGTCCGCACGAATCCACTGCAAGTGTGGCGGGTACCACTCTGGCTGCTGGGGGGGCGCGCGCGCCTGAAGATGGAAGTGGCGCAGCGTGCGCCACTGGATGCGGCCCGCTTGCCTTATAACGCGGAACTGTTGCGCTACCTGAGTGCCCAAAAGCGGGAAGGCCGCGCGCTGTATCTGGTGACGGGCGCCGATTCGGTGCTGGCCGAGCGCGTGGCCGCGCACCTGCGGCTCTTTGAGGGTGTACTGGGTTCAGATGGGCAGACGAATCTGACCGGCTCTCGCAAACTGGCGCAACTGAAAGCCCGCTTCCGCGCGTACGACTACATCGGCAACGAGCGCGCCGATGCGGCAATCCTGGCTGAGGCGCGGGAAGCGATGGTGGCCAATCCTACGCCCGGTTTGCGGCTGGCGCTGCGCATTCGCAGAATTCGCGTGGCACGCACCTTCGAGGATCGGCGGCCCACGCTACGCACCTTGATCCAGGCGATTCGCGTGCATCAGTGGGCGAAGAACTTTCTGATTGTTGTGCCGCTGCTCCTGTCGCATCGTCTCTCAGCCCGCTCGATGAGCGCGGCGGTGGCAGCATTTTTCTGTTTCAGCTTCATGGCGTCGGCCAACTACCTGGTCAACGACATGCTGGATATCGAGAGCGACAGGCGGCATCCGGGAAAGCGTCTTCGACCTTTCGCGGCAGGCGATCTCCCGGTGGCGTGGGGAATGGTGCTCGCGGTTTTCTTGTTTGTGGCATCGGTGGCGCTGCTGCCCTGGCTACCCGGCGCCTTTGCCTTTTGGCTGGGTCTCTACATTGTGGCGACGGTCAGTTACTCGCTCTTTCTCAAGCGGATCGCGCTGGTGGATGTGTTGCTACTTTCGGGGCTCTACACGCTGCGCCTGCTGGCGGGCGGGGCAGCGACGGAGACCGTGATTTCGCAGTGGCTGGCCGGTTTCTCGAGCTTTCTGTTCTTGTCGCTGGCGATGGTGAAGCGGTTCAGCGAGATTGAGTTGCTGCGCGCGCAGGGGGCGACGGCAACGCACGGGCGCGGCTACCTGGCCAGCGACCTCGAACAGATTCGAAGCTTCGGCACGGCGAGCGCGTATGCCGCCGTGGTGGTTTTCATGCTGTACATTGCGCGGCCGGATGTTACGGAGCTCTATCGCCACGCCGCGCGGTTGTGGCTGGTAGTGCCTCTGCTGATTTACTGGCTGAGCCGGGTGTGGCTGCTGGCTTCGCGCGGAGAACTGCAGGACGATCCAGTGGTGTTTGCGATGCGTGACGGGGTGAGTCTAGCGGTGGGCGCCGCGGTTGCCCTGATCGCGTTTCTTGCGATCTGATGACAGCAAGCCGGTCGAGAGCAGCGCAGCGTAGCCTTAGAGCCATCTCTAAGGAACGCAGAGTCTGACATTTAAGGGCCAATTCGATTGCATCTTTCGCGGCCCCTGTTGCGTCTTTAATAAGTACATCCCGGGCAACGGTGCGCGAAATTCCGCCGGGCCTGAATCTTCGTCTACCATTGAATTCTCAGGGAATCTGGTTGGAGCGGCGCATGCTGTGCGCAGCCGTTGAGCCAACACAGGGGCTGCGGTCCCTGGAAGCCATTGAACCGTTGTCTGCCCGATGCAGGGTGGGTGGAGACGGAAAGCCACCGGCCTTTCCACCAGCTCCGAGGGTGGCGAGCGAAGCGGCTCTGGAGCGAGTACCAGCCCTATGATGTGGATTGTCAGGCTTGCGCTACGCAGGCCTTACACGTTTGTCGTCTTTGCGCTTTTGATCCTGATCCTTGGCGCGTACAGCATCGAGACGATGCCGACGGACATTTTTCCGAACATCGATATTCCGGTGGTCACGGTGGTGTGGAACTTCGCCGGCCTGTCACCGCAACAGCTCTCGGACCGCATCGTGTTCAACAGCGAACGCGGCATGACCACGACGGTGAACGACATTGAGCACATCGAGTCGCAGTCGCTGAACGGCATTGCAGTCATCAAGGTTTTTTTCCAGCCCCACGTCAACGTGGCGAGCGCGGTTGCGGAGATCACGTCGATCAGCCAGGTGCAGTTGCGTTCGCTGCCGCCGGGCACGACGCCTCCGTTCATCATTCAATACAACGCATCGAGCGTGCCGGTGCTGCAGCTGGGGCTCTCAGGGCAGGGGCTGAACGAGCAGCAACTCAATGACCTGGCCACCAACACGATTCGCACGCAGCTGGCCACGGTCGAGGGCGCACAAACGCCGTATCCCTACGGGGGCAAGCAGAGGCAGATTCAAGTGGACCTGGATTTGCACGCGCTGCAGGCCAAGGGACTTTCGCCGGCCGACGTGGTGAACGCCGTCAATGCGCAGAACCTGATAGTTCCGTCGGGCACGATGAAGATCGACCGATGGGAGTATGCGATTGAGACCAACTCCGCGCCGGAGGTGGTGAACGATCTGAACAATCTTCCGATCCGCACGGTGAACGGGGCCACGATCTATATCCGCGACGTGGCTCACGTGCGCGACGGGAACCCTCCGCAGACGAATATCGTGCGTGTCGATGGTAAGCGGGCGATCCTGATGAGCATTCTGAAAGTGGGATCGGCCTCGACGCTGGACATTATCGCGGGGATTCGCGCCCGGGTTGACAGCATCAAGGGCCAACTGCCGCCGCAATTGAATATTGCGTTTCTCGCCGACCAGAGCATTTTTGTGCGTGGTGCCATCAGCGGCGTGGTGCGCGAGGGGATCATCGCAGCGTGTTTGACCGGAGTGATGATCCTGATATTTCTGGGGAGCTTTCGCTCGACGCTTATCATTGCGGTTTCGATTCCGCTGTCGATTCTCTGCTCGCTGGTGGCGCTGTCGTGGCTGGGCGAGACGGTCAACATCATGACGCTGGGCGGCCTGGCGTTGGCGGTGGGCATCCTGGTGGACGACGCGACGGTCGAAATCGAGAACATCAACCGGAATCTTGAAGCAGGGAAGGAGATCGAGCAGGCGATTCTCGACGGTGCGGCGCAGATTGCCACGCCGGCGCTGGTGTCGACGCTCTCGATCTGCATCGTCTTCGTGCCCATGTTCCTGTTGAACGGCGTAGCACGGTACTTGTTTGTACCGCTGGCCGAAGCGGTGGTTTTCGCGATGCTGGCCAGCTACCTGCTTTCGCGCACTGTGGTGCCGACGATGGCACGCTTTTTGCTGCACGAGCATGACGACGCGGAAGTGCAGCGGAAACGGGTGAGCCGCAACCCGCTGGTGCGGTTCCAGATTGGTTTTGAAGAGCGGTTTGAGCAGGTTCGATTCGGCTATCTGCGCCTGCTGTCGTTGTGCGTCGAGCATACCGGCGTGTTTCTGGTCGGGTTCCTGATTTTTACGCTGGCTTCGATCGGGCTTCTCGCGCCGTGGCTGGGACAGGACTTCTTCCCGTCGGTCGATTCAGGGCAGTTCAAGATTCACGTGCGTGCGCGCACCGGGACGCGTATCGAGGAGACGGCCGATCTCTGCGACCACATTGATGCGACGATCCGGAAAGAGATTCCAGCCAGCGAGATCGTCACGGTGATGGACAACATCGGGCTGCCGTACTCGGGGTTGAATCTCTCCTATTCGACCTCAGCGCCGATTGGGCCTGCGGACGCCGACATCCAGGTGCAGCTGAGCGAGAAGCATCATCCCACCGAGAAGTATGTCGATGACCTGCGCGACGTACTGGCGCGCGAGTATCCCGGCGTGACGTTCTACGTGCTGCCGGTGGATATCGTGACGCAGATCCTGAATTTCGGTCTGTCGTCGCCGATCGATATTCAGCTGGTGGGACCGAATCTCTATGGCAATCGCGCGGTGGCGGAGAGAATGCTGAATGAAGTTCGTTATGTGCCGGGGGCCGCGGATGCGCGTATTCAGCAGCCTTTCGATTACCCGGACATGACGGTGAACGTGGACCGGACGCGCGCCGAATCGGTAGGCCTGACGCAACAGAACGTGGCGCAGAGCCTTCTGATTGCCTTGAGCGGCAGCTTTCAGACGACGCCGAATTTCTATCTCGATCCCCGGAACGGCGTAAGCTACAACATCGCGATCCAGGCTCCGCAGTATCGGCTTGATTCGATGTCGGCGCTAGCCAGCCTTCCGCTGACGAGCGCGGCTTCATCGGCTGGGGTGCAGGCGATGTCGGGCGCGGCGTCGACGCTTGCTCCGGGGAGCGCGCCGCAGGCACAGACGGCGCGGACGGGCGCGGTCTACACGGGAGCGCCGGGGGCGATCCGGCCGGTGCAGGTGCTGAGCAATGTGGCGTCGTTTGAGCCGGGCACGGAGATGGGCACGGTGAGCCACTACGATGTGCAGCCGGTGCTGGATATCTATGCCAACGTGGCGGGGACCGATTTAGGCACCGTGACGCGGGCGATGGAAAGGATCATGAAGGAGCACGAGAAAGAGTTGCCGCGCGGTTCGCACATGCTGCTGCGCGGGCAGAGCGAAACGATGTACAAATCGTACTTCGGATTGCTGGCCGGTCTGGCCTTCTCGATTCTGCTTGTCTACCTGCTGATCGTGGTGAATTTTCAGTCGTGGCTCGACCCGTTCCTGATTATTGCCGCATTGCCGGCGGCGCTGGCTGGAATCACGTGGTTCCTGTTCCTGACCGGCACGCGGCTGAGCGTGCCCGCGTTGACGGGGGCGATTATGTGCATGGGCGTGGCCACCTCGAATTCAATTCTCGTGATCAGTTTTGCGCGGGAGCAGCTTGAGGTGCTGGTGGGGGATTCCCGCCAGGCGGCGCTGAACGCAGGTTTTGTGCGTTTTCGTCCGGTGCTGATGACCGCCCTGGCGATGATTATCGGCATGGTGCCAATGGCGCTCGGATTGGGCGATGGCGGCGAGCAGAACGCGCCGCTGGGGCGCGCCGTGATCGGCGGATTGTTGATGGCCACGGTGGCGACGTTGTTTTTTGTTCCCGCGTTTTTCTCGATCGTGCACGGATGGCTGGAGCGCCGCAAAGCGGCCCATGAGCAGGCGGCGCGACCGACCGATGAGTTCGACGAGTAACCGGGGCTTGTTTTCTGGAGTATGGCTATGAACGAAGGATCTAAACCGCATCCGCCGATGGCGCAACCGAACGGAACGCATCCGGCAGGACACGATCACAGCTCGGCGCCGGAGCATGCGCCCATCGCACCGCGCAAGGCGCTGGTGGGCGTGGTGATTGCGCTCATTGTGGCGGTGGTGCTGGCCATTGCCGGGATACTTCCGCGCCAGGCGGCGAAGGCCGCGCTTGCGCAGCACACAGACGCGACGGCTGCACCTTACGTGATTGCGCTGCCGGCCAAGAAGGGCGAGGCGGTGAACAGCTTTGTGCTGCCCGGCAACGTGACTGCCTTCACGGATGCGCCGATCTACGCGCGTACCTCGGGCTACCTGGTGCACTGGTACTTCGATCTCGGGGCGCATGTGAAGAAGGGGCAACTGCTGGCAGTGATTGCGACGCCGGAACTCGACCAGCAACTGGCGCAGGCGGAGGCGGATCTGGCCACGACAGAAGCGACGGCGAACAATGCGAAAATCCAGGCAGATCGCTATACGGGCCTGGTGGCGTCGGACGCAGTTTCGCAACAGGATACGGACACGTTTGTGAACCAGGCGGCGTCGAGCTCGGCGGCGGTGCGGTCGGCGCAGGCCAATGTGCAGCGGTTGAAGGAGCTGCAGTCGTTCGAGAAAGTGTATGCGCCGTTTGATGGCGTGGAGACGGCGCGCAACGTGGATACGGGGCAGTTGATCGACCAGGGCGCGGCGAATGAGCTCTTCCACATGCAGGCGTTGCAGGTATTGCGGGTGTATACCAATGTTCCCCAGATCGACGCGCCGGCGGCGAAGGTTGGATCGAAGATCGATATTACCTTTCCCGAGCATCCGGGAAAGACGTACCAGGGAACGCTGGTACGGACGGCCAACGCGATCGATCCGGCAAGCCGCACGCTGTTGGTGGAACTGGATGTGAACAACCGGAGCGGGGAACTGTTGCCAGGCTCGCTGGCCGAGGTGCACTTCAAGACGGAAACCTCAGCACAAACTTTCATTGTTCCGGTGTCGGCGCTGATTTTCAGGCGGCAGGGATTGCAGATTGCCACGTTGGTGGACGGGAACAAGGCGCACCTTGTGCCGGTAGTGCTGGGGCAGGATGATGGCGCGACCGCGCAGGTTCTCAGCGGGGTCACTGCCGGTGACAAGATCATCCAGGATCCGCCCGATTCGTTGATTGAAGGCGAAAGGGTCAACCCGGAATCGTCGAGCGGCGGTGAAGGTTCGGGAGGCCTGTAGGCGATGACGGAGCGGGACGACAATCTCGAGCGCGCGGAGGGGACGTACGGGCCGTTCTCGACGCATGGCTGGAGAAGGCTGTGCGGAGTGCCTACCCTGTGCGGACTGCTGGTGCTTGCCGGCTGCAAACCTGTCGGGCCCAATTACACGCGGCCGCAGGAGACGGCACCGCCGGCCTACAAGGAGGCGGGAGCCTCGACGGCGATTGTGCCGCCGCCGAATCCGCAGGGCGGAAGCTGGCAGCCTGCGTCGCCTTCGGACGGCATGCTGCGGGGCAAGTGGTGGGAGGCCTTCAACGACCCCGAGCTGAACCGGCTGGAAGAGCTGGTGACGCCGCAGAACCAGACCTTGCGCGCGGCCACAGAGACCTATCTTGCGGCTCGCGACCAGGTGCGCACTGCGCGGGCGAGTTTTTTCCCGACACTTTCTGCGGGGCCGTCGGTTGCGCGGGATCGGGTATCGGCGCACCGGCCGCTGGCGGTTGCCGGGAGCAGTACGGCCTACAACGATTTTGTACTTGAGGGGCAGGCAAGCTGGGAACCGGATTTCTGGGGCCGGGTGCGGCGCACGGTGGAAGCGGCACGTGAGAGTGCGCAGGCCAGCGGCGCCGATCTGGCGAACGTCGATCTGAGTTTGCATGCGGAACTGGCGCAAGACTACTTCGAGCTGCGCGGGCTGGATTCGCAGAGCCAGCTGCTTGAATCGACGGTGCAGGATTTTCAGCATCAACTCGACCTGAACCAGCGACTGCTGAAAGGCGGCGTGGTGACGCAGGTCGTGGTGGCGCAGGCGTTGACGCAGCTGGAGACGACGCGGGCGCAGTTGATTGACGTGAATGAAGGCCGGGCGGAATTTGAGCATGCGCTTGCCACGCTTACGAACCAGGAGGCAGGACACCTTTCGCTTCCGGCGGCGCCGATCAATTTGCCGCTGCCCAATGTTCCGCTTGGTGTGCCGTCGCAGCTGATCGAGCGGCGCCCGGATATCGCCGGCACGGAGCGACGAGCAGCCGCGGCCAATGCGCAGATCGGGGTGGCGATCAGCGCGTTTTATCCCAACATCACCTTGGGCGGTACAGGGGGCTTTGAGAGCACGCATGGCGGCACATGGCTCCAGGGGCCGAGTTCGCTGTGGAGCCTGGGGGCGCAGGCTTCGGAGCTGCTCTTCGACGCGGGCCAGCGGCATGCGGTGACAGACCAGGCGCGGCACAATTTCGAAGCGCAGAGCGCGACGTATAAAGCCACGGTGCTGGCGGCGTTCAACGAAGTAGAAGACCGGCTCTCGGATTTGCGTGTGCTTGAGCAGGAGTCGACGGTGGAGGACAGGGCCGTGGCGGCCGCGCAGCACTCGCTGGATCTATCAAACCAGCGCTACAAAGGCGGCGCGACGAGCTATCTGGAAGTGCTGGTCGCCGAATCGACGCTGCTGACGAACCAGCGCACGTCGACGGATCTGCAGACGCGGCGCTTTTCGGCCAGCGTGCTGCTGATTCGCGCGCTGGGCGGGGGATGGGATGTGACGCAGCTGCATTAAATCAGAAACAGTCGTCAGGGATCAGTTTGCGGCGAACGGGAATGCAGTGGCCGGCATGGGAACGGATTCCGGGCCGCGCATACAATTCGGGCTCTTTCGGAAGAGCGAAAGAGCCCGAACCTAGCTGACCACTGATCCCTGGCCACTTGATCCCTGGCCACTGATTACTTGGTCTTGGCGGCGGCGAAGCGCTTGCCTACTTCGGCCCAGTTCACCACGTTCCACCATGCGGCAAGGTAGTCGGGACGGCGGTTCTGGTATTTGAGGTAGTAGGCGTGCTCCCAGACGTCGTTGCCGAGGATGGGATGGAGGCCCTGGCTAAGCGGTGAATCCTGGTTGGGCGTGGTGATCACCTTCAACTTGCCGCCCTGGAAAACGAGCCATCCCCAGCCGGAGCCGAACTGCTTGGCTGTGGTCTCATTGAACGTCTTCTTGAAGGCTTCAAGGTCGCCGAAGTCGACTTTGATCTGGTCGGCCAAAGGGCCGCTGGGCGCGCCGCCTCCGCCGGATTTGGGGGAGGCCATGATGCTCCAGAACATGGAGTGATTTGAGTTCCCGCCGCCATTGTTGCGGACCGCGCCGCGAATGTCTTCAGGGATGGCATTCAAGTCCTTGATGAGATCGTCGGCTGATTTGGCAGCCAGCTCAGGGTGCTTCTCGAGAGCGGCATTCACGTTGTTGATATAAGCCTGATGATGCTTATCGTGATGGAGCTTCATGGTCTCGGCGTCAATAAAGGGCTCGAGGGCTGCGTAGTCGTATGGCAGCGGGGCAAGTGTGTAAGCCATTGTGGATTCTCCTCGGTTGGGATTGTACTTTGTTGGGTTGGCCGCAAGGCGCGTGCGATGCGGAAAAATCGGGCCGCGGGCGTTGTGCAACACAATCTTTACATCGCGGGGCACAACCATGTGCTTGGATGGAACGTGAACGGCCTACGGTTGGTGGGATGCGCTCAAGCCGCTGCAAGGTGCGAAACTAATTTCAGAAGCGCGGCCGAAATCGGAGGCTTGGCCGAAACCTTCCAGTTCCCCGGAACATCGGAAGAAGCGGCGGACTGCGGCGCTTTGAGATTTCCCTCCTCCAGGATTGGTAGCGATCAGTGAGCGATCAGAATTTTTATCGTTGGCTTGACCAGCAGGGTGAGGCTTTCGGCGGGCCAGGCCTTGAACCTCGCTGGACTTCGAGCGTGAAAGATGCGATCGGGACGGCCTATGCTGCGTCGAGCCGCGTGTGGTTTACCTGCTCGCACGGGATCTTGAACGAGATCTATCACCCCACCATCGATCGCGCGCAGGTGCGCGACATGGAGTTTCTGATCACCGATGGCGAGACGTTTGCGCACGAAGAAAAGCGGGACCTGATCACGACGTTCGAGTACATCCATCCCGAAGCGCTGGGGGTGCGTTATGTGAACCGCGATCCTGACAGCCGCTACACGGTGACGCACGAGATCATCTGCGATCCGCATCATTCGGTGGTGCTGCAGTGGATCAAGATCGAAGGGCATGCGGAACTGGTGCCGCGGTTGAAGGTGTATGCGCTGCTGGCACCGCACCTGGATGGCGGCGGGGCGTCGAACACGGCGCGCGCGGTGGATATCGCGGGGCGCAAGATGCTGCTGGCGTGGAAAAACGAGTGGTCGCTGGCGATGGGGGCGAGCTGCGGATTTTCGCGCGTCAGCTGCGGCTTTGTGGGCAACAGCGACGGCTGGCGCGACTTGATGGAAAACTACCGCATGGATTGGGAGTTCGGGTCGGCGACCAACGGCAACATTGCCGTGCTGGGCGAACTGAACATGGGGGCAGCCTGCGCCGATGGGTCGCGGGTGTTTGTGGTGGCCATCGGGATTGGGGAAGGGAACCATACGGCACTGCAGAAAACGGTGACGGCACTGGCGGTTCCATTCGAGCAGCATCGCGAGCGCTACATCACGCAGTGGCAGCGGGTGGCCAATCCGGAGTGGCTCGCGGCCAAGGCCGGGGATGGGGGCCGCTTGATGCGCACCAGTCACAACGTGCTGCTGGCGCATGAAGACAAGACATTCTCGGGTGCCTTTGTGGCGTCGGCATCGATTCCCTGGGGACAGGCCAAAGGCGACGACGATCTGGGCGGCTATCACCTGGTGTGGACGCGGGACATGGTGCAGACGGCAAGCGCCCTGCTGGCCTGCGGCCGCGCAGAAACGGCATTGCGGGCGCTGGTGTATCTCGCCTGCACGCAGAAGCCCGATGGGGGATTCGCGCAGAACTTCTGGGTCGATGGGAGACCTTACTGGTCGGGCGTGCAGCTGGACGAAGTGGCGTTTCCGGTCATCCTGGCCTGGCGTTTGTGGAAGGCCGATGCGCTGGGGGATATGGAGATTTTTCCGTTTGTGGAGCGGGCGGCGGGATTCCTGGCACGATTTGCGCCGATCACGCACCAGGAGCGGTGGGAAGAGAATGCCGGCTATTCGCCGTCGACGCTGGCGGCTGTGATTTCGGCGCTGATTTGTGCGGCGGAGATTGCGCGGGCGCACGACGCGACGGAAGTTGCGGTGTTCTACGAGGATCTTGCCGACTGGATCGAGCACCATCTCGAAGAATGGACGGTGACGAACAACGGAGTGCTTCTGCCGGATGTGAAGCGGCACTATATGCGCATTCGTCCGCCGGAGAAGGGCGAAGCCTATGCCTGCGAATCGTGCGGCGACGAAACGCTTCACCTGAACAACCGGCCGCCGGGCACACGCGATCACTTCGAGGCGCGGGAGATCATCGACGCGGGATTTCTGGAACTGGTGCGGTATGGCGTGCGCCGCGCCGACGATCCTCTGATGATCGATTCACTGAAGGTTGTGGATGCGGTGCTGAAGCGTGTGCTCCCGCAAGGGCCGGGGTGGTTGCGCTACAACTGGGACGGCTATGGGCAGAGGCCGGATGGCGGGCCGTATCTGGGATGGGGACAGGGGCGCGTGTGGCCGATGCTTACCGGTGAACGCGCGCACTACGAACTGGCCGCGGGACGCGACGTTTCTTCGCTGATCAAGACCTATGAGCAGTTTGCCACCATGGGACAGATGCTGCCGGAGCAGGTATGGGATGAGCCGAACCGGCCGGGCGCCCGGCTGCAACTGGGCAAGCCTGCAGGATCGGCGGTGCCTCTGGTGTGGGCGCATGCCGAGTATCTGAAGCTGCTCCGTTCAGCGCTCGACGGCAAAGTCTTTGATCGCATCGAACCGGTGTATGCACGCTATTGCGAGGCCGAGGGGCGGAAGAAGCTGAACCGGACCCTGGAGATCTACACTTTCCGGCGTCCGATTCAGAAGATCCGGGCAGGCTCGACGCTGCGCATCATCGACGGAAATCAATTTACGGTAACCTGGTCGGCTGATGGCTGGACGACCGTGCTGACGACGCAGAGCCGCAGCCTGGGCGGCGCCGGACACAGTGTGGATATTTCCACGGCGACAGCCCCTGCGGGCGGTGCTCTATCATGGACTCTTCAGTGGGCCGAGCAGGGGCGCTGGCTTGGAACCAATGTGAACCTCAAGATTGAACCTGCGTAACCCACCGGATCCCCAAGCATCTTTGAAGAGAGCGCTCCGCGGGGATCTCTCCCAACGATTGAGAGGAATGTAGAGCATGACAACTGCCACTGTTCCGGCACTTTCCATTGATGAACTGTCGATCGATACCTTGCGCCTGCTGGCCGTGGACGCGGTTGAAAAAGCCAAGAGTGGTCACCCGGGAGCGCCGCTGGGCTGCGCGCCGATCGCCTACCTGCTCTATCACAAGTTGATGAAGCACAACCCCAAGCACTTCAAGTGGGCGGATCGCGACCGGTTTGTGCTTTCGAATGGACATGCTTCGGCGCTGCTCTACTGCACGCTGTATTTGTGCGGGTACGACATGACGCTGGACGATTTGAAGTCGTTTCGCCAGCTGCACTCGAAGACGCCGGGGCACCCTGAGTCGGGCGAGGCCGAAGGCGTGGAAGTGACGACCGGGCCGCTGGGCCAGGGGTTTGCGATGGCCGTGGGCATGGCGGCGGCGGAAAGACATCTCGCGGCTGTCTACAACAAGCCGGGCTTCGACATTGTGGATCACCACACCTACGTGCTGTGCGGCGATGGGGACATGATGGAAGGCGTTTCACACGAAGCGGCTTCGCTGGCGGGCACGCTGGGGCTGGGCAAGCTGATCGTTCTCTACGACGACAATCTCATTTCGCTGGACGGGCCGACGGAGCTGAGCTTTACCGAGGACGTGCGGAAGCGGTTTGAGGCGTACCACTGGCACGTGCAGCGCGTGGCCGACGGCAACGATCTGAACGCCATCGAGGCGGCGATTGAAGCGGCGAAGGCGGAGACGACAAGGCCGTCGTTTATCGCGGTGCGCACGGTGATCGGTTATGGCAGCCCGAAGGCCGGCACCAACAAGGTGCACGGCGAAGCGATGGGCGCTGCGGATACCGCTGCGACGAAGAAGTTTTTCGGCTTTCCGGAAGATCAGAGCTTTTATGTACCCGACGATGCCTTGGCCAACTGGCGCAAGGCGGGCGAACGCGGGGCGGCACTCGAGGCCGCGTGGAAGCAGGTTTTTGAGAAGTATCGCGCGCAGTATCCCGACCTGGCGGCGGAGTTCGAGCGGACGAAGGCGAACAAACGCAAGGCGGGGTGGGAAAAGGCGCTGCCGAGTTTCGCGGCGGGCAAGCCGGTGGCCACGCGCAATGCGGGCAACACGGTGATGAACGCAATTGCCGAGGCGGTGCCTGAGTTGTTTGGCGGCGCGGCCGATTTGACCGCTTCGACGAAGACGATTTTCAAGCCGGGCGCGAATTTTCATGTCGATCCAGCGGGACGGAACGTGTTTTTCGGGGTGCGTGAGTTTGCCATGTGCGCGGCGGTGAACGGCATGGCGGCACACGAGGGGCTAGTGCCTTTCGGGTCGACGTTCTTTACCTTCTCGGACTACTGCAAGCCGGCGATTCGGCTGGCGGCGCTGATGCGCGCGCACTCGCTGTTTGTGTTCACGCACGATTCGATCGCGCTGGGCGAAGATGGGCCGACGCACCAGCCGATTGAGCACCTGATGATGCTGCGCGCAGTGCCCGATCTGACTGATTTTCGGCCTGCCGACGGGAATGAAACGGCGGCGTGCTGGCGACTCGCGCTGGAGCGCAAGGGAGCGCACTTCTTTGCGCTGACGCGGCAGGATCTGCCGGTGATCGATCCCGCAACCCACGATGTATACGCCGGCGTGAGCAAGGGCGGGTATGTTCTGGAAGACGCGGCGAACCCGAAGGTGATTCTGATTGGGACGGGATCGGAAGTGTGGCTATGCCTGGACGCGAAGAAGCTGCTCGATGCCGATGGGATTGCGACGCGGGTGGTGAGCTTCCCGAGCTGGGAGATTTTCGAAGAGCAATCGGCAGAGTACAAGGCCAGCGTGTTGCCGGCGGGGGTGAAGAAGCTTGCAGTGGAAGCAGGATCGCCGCTCGGCTGGTGGAAGTATGTCGGTCAGGATGGCGACGTGGTCGGGCTGGATCGGTTTGGGGCATCGGCGCCGGGCCCGAAGGTGATGGCGGATTTGGGATTCACGGGCGAGAACGTAGCGGCAAGGGCGAAGAAGCTGGTGAAGTAGCTTTGCTGACATGCTGGCTTGCTCAGCTGAAAGGATCAACGTGAAGGTAGTGATTGCTTCGGATCATGCGGGTTTTCCTCTGAAGGAGGAAGTGCGCGCTTTTCTCACGAAGGGCGGGCACGAAGTGATCGACCTGGGTGCGTACACGGTTGACCCGCAGGATGATTATCCCGATTTTGCCGAGCGTGTCGGCGAGGCGATCCTCAACGGCGAAGCGCCGCGCGGGGTGCTGATCTGCGGCTCAGGTGTGGGGGTCTGCGTGGCGTCGAACAAGATTCCGGGGATCCGTGCGGGCATGTGCCATGACACGTATTCCGCGCACCAGGGCGTGGAACACGATGACATGAACGTGATTGTGCTGGGAGCGCGCATTGTGGGCACATCGCTGGCGTACGAGCTGGTGGAGACGTTTCTCAAGGCGAAGTTCATCGCCAACGAGGAGCGATTTACGAGGCGATTCAAAAAGGTCTTGGCCATCGAGGCCAAGTATCAACGTCCGAAGGGCTGAAACTGGCCCGGCAGTTCTGCTGGTGAATCCGACGAGCGGCGAGGAACAAAAACGCCTCGTGCTTGCCAACCTACAGATCCTGATGTGCACGCGCGTGGTGTGCCGGAGCAACCCCAAGAGACGCCGATGTTCCCCTTCGACGCAATCCTCTTCGATGTAGGCGGGGTCCTGCTGACCAACGGCTGGGACCATCGCGAACGCGCGGCGGTGATGGAGCAGTTTCATCTGGATCGAGCGGCGTTTGAGGCGCGTCACGCGGAGCCGAATGACGCCTGGGAGCGCGATACGATCACGGTGACGGAATACCTGGATGCAACGGTGTTCTACGAGCCGCGGAGCTTTACGCACGACGAGTTTCTCGATGCGATTCGAGCGCAGTCGCAGTTGTTGCCGGATACAGGGATGGGAATCCTGGGGGAACTGGCGGCATCGGATAAGTGCATGGTGGGCGTGCTGAACAACGAGGCGCGGGCGACCAATGACTACCGGCTGGAGAAATTCGGGATTTGGCCGCACTTGAAGGTCGCGTTCAGTTCGTGCTATGTGGGGCTGCGCAAGCCGGGAACGGCGATTTACCAGCGGGCATTGGACATTCTCGGCAAACCGGCCCGGCGCGTGCTGTTTATCGATGACCGCGCGGAGAACGCGGCAGGCGCCGAAGCGGTAGGGATGAAAGCGATTCGTTTCACCGGTGCGGAGGCTCTGCGCGGCGCATTGGGCAAGCTTGGGGTTTTGTAAAAGACTGGAAAGGAGATCACATGCAACTCGGATTGATTGGCCTGGGCAAGATGGGCGGGAACATGGCAGAGCGGCTGCGCCTGGGCGGACACCAGGTCATCGGCTTCGACTTCAGCGCGGAAGCGGTTCAGAAGCTGACGGCTTCAGGCAACGTGGGCGTGTCGTCGCTCGAGGAGATGGCGAAGAAGTTCACCGGGCGGAAGGCAATCTGGATCATGGTGCCGCAGGGGAAACCGGTGGATGACACGATCGCGAAGCTCGAGCCGCTGCTGAACAAGGGCGACATCCTGATCGATGGCGGTAACTCAAACTACAAAGACTCGCAGCGCCACTACAAGGAAGTGACGGCGAAGGGGTACCGGTTTGTCGATGTGGGAACGTCGGGCGGTGTGTGGGGCCTGAAAGAGGGCTACAGCATGATGGTGGGCGGGGATAAGGAAGCTGTCGACTATCTGCGGCCGATTTTCGAGACGCTGGCGCCGGGTAAAGATCAGGGATGGGGGCACGTGGGGCCGGCGGGCGCGGGCCATTTTGTGAAGATGGTGCACAACGGCATCGAATATGGCATGATGCAGGCCTTCGCCGAAGGCTTCACGATCATGGAGAAGAAGGAAGAACTGAAGCTGGACCTGGCGCAGATTTCGCAGATCTGGCGATTTGGCAGCGTGGTGCGCAGCTGGCTTCTCGATCTCACCGCCGATGCGCTGAGCAAGAATCCGAAGCTAGACGGTTTGGAGGCGTATGTTGCCGATTCGGGCGAAGGGCGGTGGACGGTTTTCGAGGCGATCGATCTGAACGTGTCGGCGCCGGTGATTACGGAGTCGCTGATCCGGCGTATTCGTTCGCGCGAGGAGAACAACTTCACCGATCGGATGCTGGCGATCATGCGCAATGCGTTTGGCGGACACGCGGTGAAGAAGGACTAGGGATCAGGGAACAGGGGTGGGGGATCAGAGCGCGGCTCAGTTCATCGCAGAGTTCTTTGCGGAGAACTGTGAACTAAGAACGGAGAACCAGGAACTGAACCGCAGGAGGTTCGCGTATGGCGACTGTGGAGATGAAGATTCGGCCGGAGGACTTAACGAGCATGCCGCAGACGCACGAGCGGATTCCCGAGCCTGGGATCATGGTGATTTTTGGCGCATCGGGCGATCTGACCAAGCGGAAGCTGTTGCCGGCGCTCTTTCACCTGGAGCAGGCGAATCTACTGCCGAAGAAGTTTGCCATCGTGGGTGTCGCACGGCGTCCGCTGGGCGATGAGTTTGCCAAGGACATGGCGCAGGGGATCATCGAATCGGGTGTGGCGAAGGACGATGCGAAGCTGGAGGAATTCGCCAAGAACATCAGCTACTATGCCCTGACCTTCGATGATGCGTCGCACTACGCGGGCCTGAAAGCCGAACTCGACAAGATTGCGGCGGAGAAAGGCATCGGTCCGGACCGGCTGTTTTACCTTGCGACGGCGCCGGAGTATTTTGCGCCGATCGTTGAAAATCTTGGTGCGCAGGGGATGGCGCAGCCCGAGCATGGTCGCGTGGGGGTGGTGATTGAAAAGCCGTTCGGGCACGATCTGGATTCGGCGAAGGCGCTCAACCACGATGTGAACGCGGTGTTCCACGAGAACCAGGTGTTCCGCATCGATCACTATCTCGGTAAAGAGACGGTGCAGAACATTTTGGTGTTTCGTTTTGCTAATGGAATCTTTGAGCCGATCTGGAATCGGAATTACATCGATCACGTGCAGATTACGGCGGCGGAAACGCTGGGTGTGGAAGGGCGCGGGCCGTTTTACGAGAAAGCCGGCGCGTTGCGCGACGTGATCCAGAACCACGTGATGGAGCTGCTGAGTTTTGTGGCCATGGAGCCGCCTTCGAGCTTCGACGCCGAGGCGGTGCGGCGCGAGAAGGTAAAGGCCTGGCGCGCGATTCCGAATATCCCGATCCTCAACGCGGTGCGCGGGCAATATGGCCCCGGGGTAGTTGAAGGCAAGAAGGTGATCGGGTATCGCGACGAGGAACGCGTGAATCCCGAGTCGGGGACGGAGACCTACGCGGCGGTACGGCTGGAGATTGAAAACTGGCGCTGGGCGGGGGTTCCGTTTTATCTGCGCGCGGGCAAGCGGCTGAAGCGGCGCGCGACGGAGATCAGTATCCAGTTCAAGCAGCCGCCGCTGCTGATCTTCAGCCGCATGCAGGCGAGCGGGCCGTGCACGGAGATCCAGCCGAACTTGCTGACGATTCGCATTCAGCCGGACGAGGGGATTTCATTGCGCTTTGGCGCCAAGGTTCCATCGTCGCCGGATATGGCGGTGTGCCCGGTGAACATGGACTTCAATTACGCGGCGGCCTTCGGGACCTCGAGCGCGAACGGGTACGAGCGGCTGCTGCTGGACGCGATGCTGGGCGACCAGACGCTGTTTGCGCATCGCGACGGCGTGGAGACGACGTGGTCGCTCTACACGCCGATTCTGGAAGCGTGGGCGGCGAAGAATCCCGAGGTGTTTCCAAATTACTTTGCGGGCACGTGGGGGCCGGATTGCGCGGAGCGGTTGCTGGAGCGTGGCGGGCATGCGTGGCGGAACAATTTGGGGGGGAAGGGCTGAAGCGGAGGAAGGTTTCCTGCTCTTCAATCGAATCTGAAATGACCTCTGCGTGCGCAGTATGATCCGTGCATGCGCATGATCGTAATTTGCACTCTGTTTTTAGCTTTGCCGTGAATCTTGTCTCCGCGCAGCAGTCCATCCGGCAGGTAGACTTCAAAAACTTCATCTATCCGCTCAGCGGGCCACTTCTTGGTCACAGTAATCTTCAGTGGCTCAGTGACCCGGAGCAGAGTACGCGAAGAAGAAACCAATCCATCTGAAGAATGGCGACGATCTCGAAAGGATTTCCAGCTTTGTGATGGATCGGCACCAGTATGCGCAATTGGCTGGTTTCTCGCTCCAATCCGTCGATTTCGCCGATCTCATAGGCGACGGTAAGGAAGAAGCAATTGTTGTTCTGCTCTACCGAACGGGAGGCACGCAGAACACTCACTACGTTTACATTTATGCGCTAGATAATGGGAACCCAAAACTGCTGGCCTACTGCCACACAGGTGACCGGGCCTATTCAGGGCTATCCAAAGTTTACGGGGAACGCGGCAAGTTAGTATTTGAGCTGTTCGATCCGGACATGCGACAGGCAGATTGCTGCTCCTCCGGCATTGTCCGGACGCGCTTTATCTGGAGCAACGGTCGCTTTGTTATAAGGGGTAAGGTTGAGCGCGAAGAGTTGAAACAGCCTTAGCTCGATGCTTTCCCGCGTCTACTCGCGGATGATCTTGACCAGGATTCCGTCGGGGAGTTCGCCCTCGATGAGATGCACGACACCGTTTTTGACCAGGCCTTCGAAGACCTGGCGGGTGGGTGGCTGCGGTTTGGTCGGATGGGAGGCGGAGCGCGGCTGCACGGGGCTTCCCGATCCCTGCATTGATCCCTGTTCTCTGATCTCCGGTCCCGGCTTTTTCCCCATGCCGCGATCCATGGCTTCATTGGCCAGGCGGTCGGCTTCTTTGTTGCCGCCGCGCAGGGTGTGGCCCATTTCGAAGCGGTCGAGCTGGCTGGCAAGGCGCCGGGCTTCTTGCCAGAGGGGTACAAGGCCGGGGTTTTTCACCTTGTAGATGCCCTTCATCTGCTTGACCATGAGCTCGGAGTCGGAGACGACGCGGAGGTGCGGCACGCGGTTCTCGATCGCCCAGCGCAGGACGGCGAGCAAGCCGGCGTATTCGGCGTAATTATTGGTCTGGCGGCCGAGGAAGTCGCTGAGGCGGGCCACGATTTGCCCCTGAGGATTCTCGATGACCGCGCCAAAGCCGGCCGGCCCAGGGTTGCCGCGGGAACCGCCGTCGCAGTGGGCGACAAAGGGACCGGTGGCTTTGCCCACAGAAACTTCGATGCCGTGAAAAAGGGATTCGGTCATTGTTCTCCAGTGTACGGGGAACGGGGCCGAAGCAGGGGCCCAGGCGGGTGTCGCGCGGGCCGCGAATCGGTCATGCGGCAAGGGCGTCGAAAAGCCGCTGTTTATCACGGAAGTACCCGGCTGGGGGCTCACAGAACGGTTTTTCCCCCGTCTACTGGAGTGCGGCACACTCTGGAGCCGGAGCGGTGTTTCCATGACGGTTGAAGCAGCCAGCTGCCCTACCTCCCCGGCGATTGCGTCGGGCTCTTTCGCATGGCCAGCCACAAGCGGGATACAATCCTCAGCAGGCATGGCAGCCACCAGGGCAATGAACGGGCCGGACCGCGCACAGGAGCGCCTGCAGGCGCGCGCCCCCGAGATGGAACTGATTCGCGAGGCGCAGAAGGGTTCGCGGGCGGCGTTCGATGCGCTGGTGCGGCAGTACGAGCAGCAGGTTCTGCGGCTGGCGCTGCACCTGACCGGCTCGGAGCACGATGCGGAAGATATCTACCAGGAAGCGTTCCTGAAGGCGTTTCGCTATATTGGGAACTTCCGGTTTGAGTGCTCGTTCTACACCTGGATTTATCGCATCGTAACCAATCTTTGTTTGGATCAACTGCGGCGACGCAAGACCCGCCGCGAAGATCAGGCGGTGCTGGTAGATCACTCGGGCGACGAGATCGATCTGCTGGCGTCGGTATCGGACAATCGCTCATTTTCGAATCCCGACCGCGAGCTCGATCGCAAGGTTCTTGGCGAGAGGATTCAGAGTGCGCTGGGCAAGCTCACCCCGCGCGAACGCATGGTTTTTGAATTGAAGCACTATCAGGGACTCCGCCTGCGGACCATCGGAGAGATGTTGAACACCACAGAAGAAACCGCAAAGAATACGCTCTTCAGGGCGACGAAGAAGTTGCGGACTCAACTGGCAGGCCTTCGCTAGGCCCTGCGGGCGTCAAGACTTTGACCAGGTTTGTGGCACTGCTGTGAGACTGATGTAGAGGCTGGAAGGACGTAGCACCATGAATTGTGAAGTTGCTCATGAACGGATCGTGCTGGCGGCTTATGGCGAGCTCTCCGACGAGCAGGTCCACGAGCTGGACCGGCATTTGACGAGCTGCAATGACTGTTGCGGCGAGCGCGAGCAGTTGTGGGCGCTGAAGACGCTGGCCAGCGCTCATCTGGTAGAAGAACCCAATGCAAATCTGATTGCGCGGTCGCGGATGCGGCTGGAAGATGCGATGGATGCGATTCCGCCGAAGCGCTGGTATGAACAGCTTGGCGAGCGCGTGCTCAACAATTTTGCGCGGCTGCAATCGGCCCCGGTGGCTGCAAGCCTGCTGGTGGTGGTCGGCATGGGCGCGGGCAGCCTGGGCGGATACGAGTATGCGCAGGCGCGGGCCGCACATGCAGCGGGCAGAGTGCCCCAGATTGCTGCGGCTCCGGTGCCGGACCATCCGGTGGCCGGCCAGGCAAGCGTAAGCAGTATTTCAAGCATTGTGCAGGAGCCAAACAGCGAAGAAGTGGAAGTGCGCTACAACGAGGTGGTGCCCCGTCAAGTGGAGGGATCGCTGGACGATCCAGCGATCCGGCAGTTGCTGATGATGGCGTCCCAGGACGGAGCAACGCCAGGGATTCGCGATGATTCCGTGGGCCTGCTGGCGGCCGAATGCCGCGCGGGCCACAGCTGTAACGCAGCGGGGATTCGCGACGCGCTGATGGTGGCGCTGCGCTACGACAAGAACGAAGGCGTCCGCGAGAAGGCCCTGAAGGGGCTAGAGTCGTATGTGGCCCAGGACATGCGGGTGCGGGATGCGGTGCTGGAGGCGTTGTTGAACGACAGCGATCCGCGCATTCGTTCAGAAGCCATCACTTTGCTTGAGCCAGTGGAAGCAGACACCACCGTGCGTCAGGTGTTATCGACCGTTGCAACATCGGACCAGAGTCCCCAGATTCGCAATGTCTCACGGCAGGTGCTACGGCGCGTGCCGGAGTTTCAATAGACGAACTATCTTTCAGGTCATCGTGCCGTCCATAGAGTGCGGGCCTGAAGAGTGAATGAGCCGCAGGGGGAAACACCAATGAAGCACTTTTCGAGGCCTATCAAAATTCGAAGACAGTTGTTGCTCTTGGGAGCCGGAGCCCTACTGGCCGCAGGGGTATTGTGCGGATCGCATCGAGCCACAGCACAATCCGCGGGGCTGGTGCAGGTGTGGGATGAACCCAGCCTGATCTTGCACTCGAGTGCGCCGGGATATATGGGCGTGCTGGTGAGCGATGTGGATTCTGACACGGCGACGAAGCTCAAGCTCAAAGACACACACGGCGCAGTGATCACGTTGATTGATCACGACGCACCCGCGGCGCAGGCCGGAATTCACGTGAACGATGTCGTGGTCCAGGTGAATGGCCAGGCCGTGGACGGCGCGGAGCAATTCAGCCGCTCCTTGCGTGAGATTCCTGCGGGTCACACGGTGAGCCTGGTGATCAGCCGCGACGGCAACCTGCAGACCATTGCCGTCGAACTGGCTGACCGCAAGAAGATGGAACACGACGTGTGGAACCGGCTGGACAATGGCGGCGTCGACCCATCGAACGGGGTGCCGGGCCTGGGAATTCTGGGCGGTGGGGGCGGCGATGTGCCTACGGGCGCGGGCGGCTTTCATATGCCTTTCGTGGGGGCGAGCACGCTGAACGTGGGTGCGCTGGTTGAGCCGCTTGCCCCGCAGATGGCCGAGTACCTGGGGATTCAGGGCGGCCTGATGATTCGCCAGATCGCGCGCAAGAGCGAAGCGGAGAAGGCGGGGTTGAAGGCTTTCGACGTGATCCTGAAGGTGGGGACGGACGGCATCAGCACCACGTCGGATTGGGATCGCGCACTGCGTGCCAACCGGGACAAGCCGGTGCTGGTGACGATTCTGCGCGATCGCCGGCAGCAAGGCGTGACGCTGCAGGTAGACACCAAGCGGCATCGTTGAGAGCCAGGTGTGGCGAGGATTGTGGGAAGCGGGGCGCCCCTGGCGCCCCGCTTCTTTTCGCGCTCAGCGAGACGGCTTGAGCACCTGCTTGGCGATGGTGGCGAGCTGCATGTTCGAGGTTCCCTCGTAGATTTTGCCGATCTTGGCGTCGCGGTAATACTTCTCGGCCGGGTAATCGCGCACGAAACCGTTTCCACCGAAAATCTCGACACACTCGCTGGCCACGCGCTCGGCGACCTGCGATGCGAAGAGCTTGGCCATGGCAGCTTCGCGCACGTAGGAGGCGCCAGCATCTTTGAGGCGCGCTGCGTTGTAGACCATGAGGCGGGCCGCTTCGATTTCCGTGGCCATCTGGGCAAGGGAAAACTGCACGGCCTGGAATTCGGCAATCGCTTTGCCGAACTGGCGTCGTTGCTGGGTATAGCGCGCTGCGTGGCCCCACGCGCCTTCGGCGAGGCCGACCATCTGCGCGCCGATGCCGATGCGGCCTTCATTGAGTGTTTCGATGGCGATCTTGTAGCCTTTTCCGCGTTCGCCGAGCAGGTTGTCGCTGGGAACGAAACACTGGTCAAAAAGCAGCTCGCAGGTGCTTGAGGCACGAATGCCGAGCTTGTCTTCTTTGCGGCCCACGGTGAAACCGGGCGTGTCTTTCTCGATCAAAAATGCGGTGATGCCTTTGTAGCCGGCTGCCGGATCGAGGGTGGCAAAGACGATGAAGAGACCGCCTTCGCGTGCGTTCGAGATCCAGAGTTTGCGGCCGGCCAGGCAGTAGCCGTTGTCGACTGCTTGGGCGCGGGTTTGGAGGGCAAAAGCGTCGGAGCCGGAGCCGGCCTCGCTGAGGGCGTAGGCTCCAGGGGTGTCGGCGGCGAGGCGCGGTAGCCACTGCTGTTGCTGGGCCTCAGTTCCCCAGCGGCGCAGCGCATTGACGACCAGGGTATTGTGCACATCGATGAGGACGGCTACGGCGGGATCGACGGTGGAGATGGCTTCAATGGCCAGCACCGCGTCAAAAAAGCTGCCGCCGGCACCGCCGAAGGTTTCGGGAACCTCGATGCCCATGATGCCGAGCTCGAACAGGCGGGCAACAAGGCCGGGAGCAAACTGCTGGGCCTCGTCCATGCTGCGCACGAGGGGCTCGATGGCTTCGATGGCGAACTTCTGCACCGTGTTGAAGAAGAGCTGTTCTTCTTCGGAGAGCTCGGTGAGCGGGGAGGGAGCAGAAGGATTCTTGGACACTCGGAAAGGTGCCTCCGGAGTGGGAGTGTATCAGTTTCCTACGTTGGGATGGAGCGGATCGCGAAGGTCTGTGCTTGCCCATCCTTTCGCCAGGAAGAAGGCGAAAGGATGGGGCACGGAACGGGGTCGATCAACGCGCGGATGGAGACCGCTAGTTGATGGTGAGGGTAAAGGTTGTCGTATTGGTGATGGTGGCCGTGGCGGAGTCCTGTCCCGTCACGGTGATGGTGTAGGTTCCTTTTGGCGGGTTGGGAACCGAAGTCGAGACGCTGCTGCCGCAGGCGGAGAGAGCCAGGCCGACGCCGAGGAGACCGATGACTACGGCCAGTCCGCGGAGTTTGCGCGAGCTTGCCCCGAGGAAACCTGCGAAGAGCAACCAGGCGAAGGAGAGGGTGAGGGGCATGGATCCCGGTGCTGCCGGCTTGTGATTGCCGGCCGCCTTCACCGTGCCGAAGCGGCGCATGGCGTGTGTGCCGCTCTTTGCGACGGCGGCGGTGGCGCAATCCATCGCGTTGGCGTCGAGCGAGAGCTGCGTGGTCACGGCAGCCGTGCCCGTGACGCTCACCGATCCATCGCCGTTGGTGAGCTGATTGCTGAACTCGTAGCACAGGTTGGCGAGTGCGTTGTCATTCGAGGTGTCGAAGGTCAGGTAGACAGTGCCGGTGTATCCGCCCGCGGGGGTCACGGTGATGGTGGACGAGCCAGAGCTGCCTTGCGGGACCGAGATGCTGGTTGCGGAAAGCGCGATGGTGCCCTTGCCGGAGGTTGCGCCGGGAACCGTGACTGAAACGGAGCCGGTGGATGCGGCATGGGTGGAGTCGCCGGCGTACTGGGCGACGATGGTGTGCGTACCGGCGGTGGCGAAGTTCGCGGTGTAGGTTGCGGTGCCGTTCGAGGCCAGGGCGATGGTGGTGGCGGTCGAGCCGGTGGCGCCGTAGGCGGTGCCGCTGCCGTCGATCGAAAGCGTCACATTGCCAGTGGGTGTGCTGTTGCCTGTTAAGGAGGCGACGGTGATGGTGATGCCATCGTTGGCGCCGGCGGCTGGAGTGCTGCTGGTTGCAACCACCGAAGTGGCCGTACCGACCAGCGTGCTGGCAGCCGGCCAGCCTGCCGCCGTGGCGATGTTGCCGAGGTCGACCGAGCCGAGGCCGGTGGCGAGATCATAGCCGGTTCCGGCTGCGTAGTCGGTCTCGGCTGCGCCGGCGCAGAAAGAGGCACCGAGGCTTGCCGGGCAGGCGTTGTTGCCGGTGGTTACGTCGTGGAAGGCCGATGTGTAGGTCGTGCCGTTGGCGGCTAGCGAATACAGCGTCTTGTTCAACAAGCCGACGCCACCGGTATAGCCCTTCTCCTGGTTCAGGATGGCGACCATGCCGGCAAAGATGGGCGTGGAGAAGCTGGTGCCGCCGGCGATGGTGAGATCCTGGGTGGACGAATCGCGGAAGCCGCTGTTGCAGCTGGCTGCCTGCGCAGGGCCGTTGACGGATGCGCCAACCCAGTCACTCTGGTCGCTGGTGCAGAAGAGGAAGCCGGGCAGATCGGGCGAAGCATAGAGAGACACGTCGGGGACATAGCGGCCCGGTGTGCTTGGAATGCCGGGAACGCCGGTTTGCCAGCTGGGCGTAGTGGTGTAAAGGGTGCTGACGCCGCCGCCACCGGCGCTGAGGGAAGTTGCGCCGTTTTGCACTGCGGTGAGATCGTCGTTCCACACAACTTCAGGAATGTAAGTCTTCAGGGAGGTGATGTCGTCGCTACTGCCTTGCGACGCCCAATAGGTGGTGTTGGTGGAGGCGTCGTTTGCCGCGGTGATCTCGGTTCCGCCGATGCCGGTCGCGTACTGGCTGCTGGCCGGATAGCTGACGGCAATGGCTTCCTGCTGAGGGAGGGTCGGGTTGGTGGTTGTGGGGCTGACGTAGCAGGCGGTCGAGCCGGAATCGCCCGAGGCCGCGACAATGGTTTGACCCTGGGTACCTGCCTGCTGCAACACTGCCTCAAGCGCACTGGCGCCGGTCAGCTCGGCCTCGCAGATGCCGTAACTGATGCTGATGATGTTGCCGATTTTCTCGTCGACCGCGTACTGCAGGGAGTCGAAGACGCCGAAGCTGGAGTCGCTGCCGGTGTAGACGAAGACGACGTTGGCGCCGGGGGCGATGCCGCCCGACCATTCGAGGTCAAGGTCGGATTCGCCTTCATCTCCCTGAAAGGCTTGGGGCGTTCCTGATCCGGGGACGAGGACCGGAGTGGGGTCCTTCACGGTGAGTCCAGAGGCGGTTTCAAAGGCTTCGATGTCGCTGTTGACGACCGACGACTGGCCCATGACGGCGATGGTCTGCCCGCTGCCGTTGGTGCCCGCGTTGATCAGCGTGTTCATGTCATAGGCCACCTTGATGTCACCGGGAGCAAAGAAGACGCTGCCTGAAACGCTCGAGGTGAAGGCGGGATTGGCGCGGCCGCGCGCGGTGGTGGTCTTCACCATCATGGAGCGTGGGCGGAAGTCGTCGAGGTTGCGCACGGCGCTGACGACGGAGGCGAGCGAGGAGGGCAGATTCAGGGCCGTTGACGGAGCGAAGTGCCTGACGCCGTTCACGGTGTAGTAATGCATCTGGGTCTGGAAGGCCTGCTCGACCTGGCCGGCGGTGCCGGAGAAGCGAATCATGTTCTGGCTGCGGGCGACCGAATCAATCGCGAAGCCCTGCTGCTGGAGCCAGGTTTCTGCCTGCTGAATGTCAGACGAGGCCATGCCGAAGCGCGCGGCAAACTGGTCGGGCGTGAGCCACTGGTGATACTGGGGTGAGCCCGGCGTCTGCTGGGCGACGAGGAGGGCCTGCAGATCGGCCTGCTGCGCGGCCGACCGGTTGAAGAAGAGGCTGACGCCTTTCATCGGGGTGTTGGCAGGCAGGCGGCCGGAATCAAAGGCCGGCCGGGCCAGCGGGTGCAGGGAGCCCTGCAATGGAGTCGTGGCAGAGCTTGAGATCTCAGCCCGGATGCGTGGGGCGGGCGTCTGCGCGCATAGAGTTGCGGCTGCCAAGGCAAAAGCAGCCAGCGAACCGCAAATTCCGAGAAGCCTGGGAGTGGGAGAGGGAGTCAGCAGGGTCGTCATAGTCCATCCTTCATTCGATGAAGCGTTGGTCGTCAAAAGACACGCGTACGCAGGGGCCGGAGGGCCCTGTTCGGATTGGAGAGCGAGGAGGACAGCCGCTGCTTTCAAGACTCTCGGGACACTGGTGCAAGCCGGATTTTCCTGAAGTCAGTGGAATGCAATCGATCGAGGGAAAAGGCCCATCTATTAAGCATCCAGGGGGGCCTCCCGAAATGCAAAGCGCACGTTTCTCCAAAGTTAGACTCGGATCGCGGGGCAAAGTTGTGGTGGCGGGGCCGCCGCGACAAATTTAAGACAATCTGCTGGAAGGAGGGTGGTTAGGGCGATCGGCAAGGGCGGGGTTCAGGCCAGCGGGGCCGCCAGTTCCAATGCCGGGGGGCAAAGGGAGGGCGGCACAAAGGCGCGCGCACGCCAGACGACGGCCAGTTTTTCGCCATCGAGGAGCTTCCGGATTTGCCCTCGGGCGTGCTCGGCCCACGGGCCCGAGCGATCGAGCCGGATGTAGGCCTGCCAATGGCGCAGGGCGGACCTATTCTCGCCACTGCGCTCATAGGCGAGGGCGAGGTTATAGTGCGCGTCGGCATAGCGGGGCGCCAGCTCGACTGCGCGCAGATAGGCACGAATCGAGTCTCCGGGGCGATTCAGCTCGTCGAGGACATTGCCCAGGTCGAAGAAGGCAAGAACGTACTCCGGGTCGGTCTCGGTGGCACGGCGATAGAGCTCTTCGGCTCGACCATAGCGGCGCAGATGGAAGTAGATGGTGCCTAGGTTGATGAAGGCGGGGGCGTAATTGGGATTGCGGGCCACGAGTTGCTCATAGAGCTCGATGGCGCGGTTTTTTTCGCCAGACTCTTCGGCTTGCACGGCGGCGAGGAAGAGGGTTTGGACGGCGATGGCTTCACCGCCTATCGCGGGCCTGCGCAGCGGGGCTGGTCCAGGATCGACGCAGAGCTGTTCGAGGCGTTCAAAGTCGAAGAGGAGCTGGCGGCGAATGGGGTCGACCATGGCGCCGGAGCAACGAAATGCAAGGCGCGCGCCGGTGCGCACGACGGTGGCTTCGATCAGTGGATTGGTCATTCCCGCGACGGCGCGCATGGCCACAATGGAGTGGCGGATGGAGGCGGCGGAGACGTCGTCTTCGCGCAGGGCCCGCACGGTCCGCAACTGGCCGAGGTCCTGGAATGTGTAGGCTTGTTGGGGGAGGATGAGCCCCGCCTTCTCCCACCCCAGCAGCTGGCGGGAACTGATTTGCAGAATCCGCAAAACATCCTGGCGGCTATAGCTGGTCACTCTTCCATGCTCCCCTGGTTGGTCCGGACCTGAGCGGAGGAAACCTGAAGCCGAACCGCGGCAACTCTGGGTTTCGAGACTACCCTTGTCAAAATCGACTCTCCGGCCATGGTCCTGACGTGGCTCTTGGAACAGCTACGGAGGAACCGCTTGCAGCGATTATGCCAAGAATATGCGTGGATAAGGCGGCAGGAATTAAGGGCAGGCAAAAAGTGAGTGGATAACTAATACTTTATTTGGTTCCTGCTGGATACGACGGGATTGCGAGGCAACCCGGGCGGGACGTATGGGAGGATTCGAGCGCGGGTGATCCGGAGTAGAAAGGGCTTGGCCGACGGACGAGCTTCCTTGGTATTTGTTAAGTAATAAACCGCCTAATTTTGTTGGCGTTAAGAAGAATATTTATGGTAGGTTAATGGCTTCCCGCAAAGTGTAAGCAGCCGTATCCTCGAACGGCAACAGGAATGGGCCCTCGTGCTGGGAGCAGATTTTCGTCTCGTGTTCGTTAAGAAGCTGGACGTATTGTCTGCCGGCGAACGCGTCGAGTCACTTCTGGGATATAAACCGCGCCGGTTCCTGACCTCGCAAGTCACCTTCGAAGATCTGCTGCATCCGCTGGACCGGCCGGCTGTGGAAGGGCTTTTTTCCGAATCGAAGGAAGGCGCCGGCTCTCTCCCGGTGCGGATGCGCCATGCCGACGGCCGCATCCGCTGCCTGCGCATGCGCTATGAGCGCGAGGCGATGGTGAAAAGCGGTCCGCTTCTCCGCGTGGCCTTCGACGACCCGGTGCACAGCCGCGAGAATGCCCAGTCAGCGCTGACTCTTCGCGCCGTGCTCGAGAGCCTTGAAGCGTGCGCCTGTGTGAAGGATCGGGATCACGTAGTCGTGGCCGCCAATCAACACCACCGTGCTCTCTTTCCAAGCGTGTCGGGGTGGCCGGACGACCTGAGGGGACTTACGGACTACGATCTCTATTCTGAGGCCAGTGCGGATGAGTCGTATGCGCTTGAGGAGAAGGTGCTGGGGGGAGAGACGGGAGTCCGCGTCACATTTGAGGCGCTTCGCAAGGACGGCAAGAAGGAGTGGCTCGATCATCGCAAGTTCCCTGTGCGGGACGAGCAGGGGGAAGTGATTGGCCTGCTGACCCTCGTTTCTGTGATTACGGATGGCGTCGAGGCGGAGGCGGCGCTGCGCGAGAGCGAACAGTCGCTGCAGGAAGCACAACGGATCGCCGGCATCGGCAGCTTTACGCTGGATGCCGCGGAGCAGAAGTGGACGGGCTCGGAAATGCTCTACCAGATTCTCGGCATCGAGAAGGGCGCGGAGCCGAAGCTCTCGGAGTGGAGCCGCTTCATTCTTGAGCCGGACATGTCGCGGCTGGTGCACCTCCACGGCGAGATGCGGCTCGATCGGAAAAAGGCTCTCGACGGGGTTACCCGATTCATTCGCCAGGGAGACAAGGCGGAGCGATGGGCGCATGTACGTGCGAGGCTGGCATTCGATGCGCAAGGCATGCCGGAAATTCTGCGCGGAACGATTGAAGATGTGACGGAGTGGATAAAGGTCGAGGCTGAAGTGCAGGAGAGCGCGCGGCTGCTGGAGATTTTTGTTCACGATGCGCCTACAGGTCTTGCGATGTTCGACCGCGAGATGCGTTATATCCGCGCCAGCAAGCGGTGGATCGAGGATCACGGGCTGCAGGAATGGGAAGTGATCGGCCACTGTCATTTCGATCTGGGCTACAAGATCCCCGAACACTGGAACGAGGATTATCGCCGTGCTCTGGCGGGAGAAACGGTTCCGCCCAAGGAAGACAGTTATGAAAACGAGGACGGGAGCAGGCGCTGGGTGCGTCGCATGGCGCAGCCGTGGATCGAAGAGGGGGGCCAGATCGGCGGGATCGTTGTGCTCTCGGAAGACATCACGGAGAAGAAACTGGCGGAGGAGGCGTTGCGGGCGAGCGAGGAATCGCTGAGAGAGGCGCAGACAATCGCCGGGTTGGGCAGCTACGTTCTCGACTTTGCGACCGGTGCTTGGAAGAGCTCGGAGGCGCTCGATGCGCTGTTTGGAATCGATGCGCGCTATCCACGCACGGTCGAGGGCTGGCGGGGGCTGGTGCATCCGGAAGACCGGGAGATGATGTCGTCGCACCTGAAGGATGAAGTGATCGGGCAGTCCGTGGATTTTGGCAAGGAGTATCGGATTGTGAGGTCCCGAGATCACGCGGTGCGCTGGGTACAGGGCCTGGGAAAGCTGGAACTGGATGGGCAGGGAAATCCGGTATTTCTTCGGGGCACGATTCAGGACATCACGGCGCGGAAGAGAGCGGAGGGTTCGCTACGAGAGAGCCGGGAGCTTCTGCAGCTTTTCATCAAGCACGTGCCGGCGGCGATTGCGATGTTCGACCGGGAGATGCGTTATGTATCGGCGTCGCGTCGCTGGCTGGAAGACTACTCGCTGAGCGGCGAGGACATTCTGGGCCGTAGCCACTATGAAGTGATTCCCGAGATTCCGGAGCGCTGGAAGGAGTTTCATCGGCGGGGGATGGCAGGCGAGAGCATCCGCATGGAGGAAGACCGCTTCGAGAGGGCCGATGGAAGGGTGCAATGGTTGCGCTGGGAGATCGTGCCCTGGAGAGGCGTGGATGGAGAAGTGGGAGGGATTGCTCTTTTTACCGACGACATCACCGCCCTGAAAGCGAGCGAGGAACGACTGAAGCTTGCGGCGAATGTTTTTACTCACGCGTCGGAGGGCATTTTGATCACCGATGCGGAAGGAAAGATTCTCGATGTCAACGATGCCTTCACGCGGATTTCAGGCTACGAACGAAGCGAGGTGCTGGGACTGAATCCGAGGCTGCTGAATTCCGGCCGCCAGGCGCGGGAGTTCTACGCGGAGATGTGGGGGCAGCTGAAAGCGGCGGGACACTGGTCTGGCGAAATCTGGAATCGAGCCAAGAACGGGCAGCTCTATGCCGAAATGTTGACCATTAGCGCGATCCCCGATGTGACCGGCAAGACGCAGCAATATGTCGCGATGTTCTCAGACATCACATCGATGAAGGAGAAGGAGCAGCAGCTGAAGCAGGTAGCGCACTATGACCTGCTGACTGGCCTTCCCAACCGGGCGCTGCTGGAAGACCGCCTTCGCCAGGCGATGGCGCAGGCGCATCGTCTGGGACAGATGGTCGCAGTCGCCGCCCTGGATCTGGACAACTTCAGTCACGTGAACGACCGTCACGGCCATGGGACCGGCGACCAGATGCTGACTGTCGCGACACAACAGATGAAAGCCACACTGGCGGAAGGCGACACGCTGGCGCGCCTGGGAGGCGACGAGTTTGCGGTGGTTCTGCTTGGCTTGGCCAGCGTGGAAGAGATTCTGCCGCGGGTTGCCAGGTTGCTCAAGGCGGCTGCCGAGCCAGTGCAGCTGAATGAATTGACGGTACAGGGATCGGCCAGCATGGGGGTGACGTTCTTCCCGCAGGCGGAGGAAGTTGAGCCGGATCAGTTGTTGCGCCAGGCGGATCAGGCCATGTACTACGCGAAGCTCGCGGGCAAGAACCGCTATCACATTTTCGATCCGAAGCTGGATCGAACCATGCGCGGCCGCCACGAAGACCTGAACCGCATGCGCGTGGCGCTGGAGGCGCAAGAATTCGAGCTCTATTTCCAGCCGCGCGTGAACATGCGCAGCGGCGCGGTGCTGGGGGTGGAAGCCTTGATTCGCTGGAACCATCCAGAGCGGGGTCTGCTTGCGCCGCGGCAGTTTCTCCCCGTGGTCAACGGAAATCCATTGATCGTCGCCATGGGCGATTGGGTGCTCCGCACCGCGTTGGCACAGATGGAGGAGTGGCGGGCGCAGGGAATTCATCTGCCGGTGAGCGTCAACGTGGACGCGCTGCAGTTGCAGCAGGCCGGGTTTGTGGGCGGGTTGCAGGAACTTCTGGCTAAGCATCCGTCGATTCCGGCGTCGTGCCTCGAACTGGAGGTCCTGGAGAGCAGCGCGGTGCAGGATGTGACCCAGGTTTCCGAGGTGATGCGCGCCTGTGGCAAGCTCGGAATCTCTTTCGCGCTCGATGATTTTGGGACCGGCTATTCTTCTCTCGCTTACCTGCGGCGCCTGCCGGTCGACATTTTGAAGATCGACCAGACGTTCGTGCACGACATGCTTGACGATCCCGAGGACCTGACGATTCTCGAAGGCATCCTGGGTTTGGCCAAGGCGTTTCGGCGCCAGGCGGTGGCGGAGGGCGTGGAGACGGTTGAGCATGGCCTGATGCTTTTGCACCTGGGATGCCCGGTGGGCCAGGGATTTGGAATCGCACGCCCGATGCCTGCGCGCGATCTAATGAACTGGATGGCTGGGTGGCGTCCCGACCCACGCTGGGCGGGGGCCTCGGCCATGCATGAGTCGAACTGGCCGCTGCTGTATGCGAGCGTCGAACACCGCGCCTGGATCAACCAGGTGGAGGAGTTCATCAAGGGTGAGCGCCACACCGCGACGGTAATCGATCCCCATCATTGCCGCTTTGGCTCGTGGCTCGATGCCGAAGCCTCGGCGGGGCGCGGGGAACATAGCGATTTCCAGGAGATGGAGCAATGGCATCAGAGGCTGCACGGATGTGCGAACGGTCTGCTGCAGCGAACCAAGGAGCAGGGGGAGGAGCCGGAGTTGGGGGCGTTCACCGAGCTTCTCAGGTTGCGCGACGGATTGATCGAGAAGCTCGAGACGCTTGTGGCGGCGCATTGACGGCCCTGCGAGGGCCGCTGACTGGCGCAGAGAAAGACCGCCGGCTCGCGGGAATCGCGCTGTTCTGACGTGATTCTCAAGTTCGGTGCTGCTTCGGCGTCCAATGCTAGACTGGCGAAGTGCAACGGCGCCGCGTCTGGAAGAGAGAGTTGAAAGAGGAGTTCCGACTCTTCTTTGCCACGCCCGGGCGCGTTCCTCTTCCGAAGAACGTGGCCCATTTTCAATTTCCTCCCACGAAGGACCTGGATTTGAGCGATGGACATGCGTGACAGCATCCTGGTGACCGGTGGTGCGGGGTTCATCGGTTCCAATTTCGTGCTGCAGTGGATTGAAAAGGCCGGCACTCCGCTGGTGAATCTCGATGCGTTGACCTATGCGGGCAACGCCGAAAATCTTGAGTCGCTCAAGGGCGACGCGAGGCATCACTTCGTGCGCGGCGACATCGGCGACGCGGACCAAGTGGCCACGCTGTTGCGCGAACACAAGCCGAGGTCCATCGTCCACTTCGCCGCCGAGAGCCACGTGGATCGCTCGATTGCCGATCCCGGGGCTTTCATTCGGACGAATGTGCAAGGGACTTTTGTCCTGCTGGAGCAGGCCAAGAGCTATTGGGCGGCACTGGATCCGGCAGCGCGCGACAGGTTTCGGTTTCTGCACGTGTCGACGGATGAGGTCTATGGAACGCTTGGTCCAGAGGAGCCTGCGTTTTCAGAGACGACAGCCTACGCACCGAACAGCCCCTATGCCGCCTCGAAGGCTGCGTCGGATCACCTGGTGCGCGCTTATCAACACACCTACAAACTGCCAGTGTTGACCACCAATTGTTCGAACAACTACGGTCCGTTTCAGTTTCCGGAGAAGTTAATCCCCCTGATGATCCTGAATGCTCTCGAGGGCAAGCCGCTGCCGGTTTATGGGGACGGCCGCAATGTGCGCGACTGGCTTTTCGTGGAGGATCATTGCGCCGCGATTCGTGCCGTGCTGGAGCGGGGTCGAGTGGGAGAGACTTACAATATCGGCGGCAACAGCGAGCGGAAGAACATCGACGTGGTGACGACCCTTTGCGATCTAGTGGACGAGATGTGGCCGGATGCCGGCATGGGTGGGCGCCGCAAGCTCATCACGTATGTGGCGGACCGGCCGGGACACGATCGCCGCTATGCGATCAACGCAACCAAGATCGAGCGCGAGTTGGGGTGGCGTCCGGCTGAGGCATTCGAAAGCGGCCTGCGCAAAACCGTGGCCTGGTACCTGAAAAACGGGGCGTGGATTGAGAGCATACGCACGGGCGCTTACATGGACTGGATCCGACACAACTATGACGAGAGGGTTCCGCAATGAAGGGAATCATTCTCGCGGGCGGTTCGGGAACGCGCCTCTACCCGGTCACGAATGCCGTCATTAAGCAGCTGTTGCCTGTGTACGACAAGCCGATGATCTATTACCCGCTCAGCACGCTGATGCTGGCGGGACTGCGGGACATCCTGATCATCTCGACACCGCAAGATACGCCGCGTTTTGTGGAATTGCTGGGCGACGGGAAGCGTTGGGGAATCAACCTGAGTTATGCGGTGCAGCCGAGCCCCGATGGCCTGGCGCAGGCGTTCCTCCTCGGGAAGGACTTTATTGGCGGGGATACGAGCGCGCTGGTGCTGGGCGACAACATCTTTTATGGCCAGTCGTTTTCGCAGCACCTGCAGCGAGCGGCGAAGGTGCAGCAAGGGGCGGTGGTTTTTGCGTATCCGGTGAATGATCCGGAGCGCTACGGCGTGGTGGAATTCGATGCGAAGGGAAGGGCGGTGAGCATCGAAGAGAAGCCCAAGGCGCCGAAATCGCGCTATGCCGTGACCGGTCTTTATTTCTACGACAACCAGGTTGTTGACGTTGCCAAGTCATTGAAGCCATCGCCCCGCGGGGAGCTCGAGATCACGGATTTGAATCGCGTGTATCTGAACGCGGGAAAACTGAAAGTGGAAGTGATGAGCCGCGGCATGGCGTGGCTCGACACCGGCACGCACGATTCGCTCTTCGATGCCGGGTTGTTCATTCAAACCATCCAGCGCCGCCAGGGGTTGAAGATTGCGTGTCTCGAAGAAATTGCCTTCCGGCTGGGTTACATCACGATCGATCAGCTTGAAGAACTCGCGAAGCCGGTGCTGAAGAGCGGCTACGGGCAATATCTGCTGGCGCTGCGCCACGAGCCGCAGCATCTGCCTGAAATGGACGAATGGTGAAGATCGAGAAAACGGCCCTGGAAGGCGTGCTGGTGTTGACGCCCACTGTCTATCGCGACGATCGCGGCGCTTTTCTCGAGACCTGGAATCTGCGCGCGATGGAGGAAGCCGGCCTGCCGGGCAACTGGGTGCAGGACAACTTTTCTCTTTCCAGAAAGAACGTGGTGCGAGGCATTCACTATCAGGTGACGCAGCCGCAGGGGAAACTGGTACGGGTGACGCACGGTGCGGTGCTGGACGTTGCGGTGGATCTGCGTCGCAGCTCGCCGACTTTTGGGAAGCATTTTGCCGTGGAGCTCGACGGGGAGAGCGGACGCATGCTTTGGATCCCGGTGGGCTTCGGTCATGGCTTTGTGGTGCTGACAGAAGTGGCTGGATTTGCCTATAAGGTGACGGATTACTATTCGCCTGGCGGCGAGCGAACCATTCTCTGGAACGATCCGGAGCTGGCGATCGCGTGGCCGGTCGATGAAGGAACGGCGATTGTCTCCGGCAAGGATCAAGTGGGGGGCGCGTTTCGCGAGGCCGAGGTTTTCGCATGAGCGGTCGTCACCAGGTCCTGATCGTGGGAGCCGCGGGGCAGGTTGGATGGGAGCTGCAGCGAAGTTTTGCCGATGCCGGCGATGTGATCGCGCAGGATCGCACGACGGTGGATTTGGCAGTTCCGGAGCAGCTTCGGAAGGCGGTTCGCGAAGCAAAGCCAGACGTGATTTTGAACGCCGCTGCCTATACGGCGGTGGATCGAGCCGAATCCGAACCGGAGATGGCGATCGCTGTGAATGCGACGGCTCCGCGGATTCTGGCGGAGGAAGCGGATAGAGCCAACGCACTTTTGGTTCATTACTCGACCGACTACGTGTTCGACGGTTCGAAGGCCGGCCCCTGGTTAGAAACGGACGCGGTACACCCTCTGAATGCTTACGGAGCGAGCAAGCTGGCGGGCGAGCGAGCGATTGCGGAAGTGGGCGGCAAGTTTCTGATCCTGCGCACGAGCTGGGTTTATGGACCGCGCGGCAACAACTTTCTGTGCACCATGCTGCGCCTCGGTCGCGAGCGGGAATCGTTGAAGATCGTGGATGATCAGGTCGGGGCGCCGACATCGTCGATCGAGCTGGCGCGGGCGACCCGGCGAATTGCCGGCCAGATTCTAGCCGGCGCGTGTGATCCGAAAGACGGGTGGCCTGGGATCTATCACATGACGTGCGCGGGAAGTGTCACGTGGTGCGGATTTGCGAAAGCGATTTTTGAGCGAGGAACCGCATTACTCGACGGGAAAAAGCCGCAGGTTCAGCCCATCCCGACGAGTGCGTACCCAACACCCGCGCAACGGCCGCGCAATTCCGTCTTGTCGAGCGAAAAGCTGTGGGCTCGCTTTGGGGTTCGCTTGCAGGAGTGGGAATCTGCGTTGGACGAAGTGATGCTGAGGCTTGCTGAAATCGAGACGTGACAGGCCGAGAGATTCAGGCCCAGGCTGCGCTTACTTTTGTGCGGCAGCTGGTTGTGGGCAGGCGCCCGACGACAAGTCTCGATTCGCTATACTTGCGACGGATCGGGCATTTGAGAACGAAGAAGGTGAATGTGCAGGACACATCGAAGATTTTCAATGAAACGATTGCCGATCATCTGAAGGTGATTGGGGCGTTGGAGGGCCAGCGTGCGGTCTTTGAGCGGATTGCGACGGCCATGAGTCGCGCCATCCTACGCGGAAACAAGATTTTCTGGTGCGGCAATGGGGGAAGCGCGGCCGATGCGCAGCATCTTGCGGCCGAACTGGTGGGTCGATTCAAGTGCGAGCGGCGTGGGCTCCCGTCGATTGCGCTCACGACGAATACGTCGATCCTGACTGCCATTGGAAATGATTATGGCTATGAGCACGTGTTTCGGCGGCAAATCGAAGCGCTCTGCAGCCGCGGTGATGTGGTTGTCGGCATCTCAACATCGGGAAACAGCAAGAATGTTTGCCTGGCACTGGAGGCGGCCCAGACCCTTGGAGCGTATACGGTAGCTTTTATGGGTGAGAAGGGCGGAGCCATGGCTCAATGCGCCGACGCCTCGCTGCAAATCCCTTCGCATGAAACTCCGCGCATCCAGGAAGGCCACATTCTGTGCGGCCACATGCTCTGCGATTGCGTCGAGCAGGCAGTTTGCAGTGCGGAAAGCAAAGAAGCGTCGTTGCCGGGCCGCTGACGACAATCGCTCGATCAAATCGCTCGATCAAGTCTCCCGTGCGTTGCGCTTCCTTGCGGACGCTGGCGCTCTTTCGTGCCGTGTCTACCTAATCACGCTGAGCGACGCGGCACCGAGAGCGAACTGCGAGAACATCTGTGACCAGTCAATCACACTGCGGATCGCCGAGGGTTTGAAGGTTTTCTCGGGAACCACGATGGTGTCGCCGGGGTAGATTGGCAGATCGGTAAATTGATTGCCCCACAGTCCCTTGCGCGATTCGTAGCCGACCACTTCCCCGTCGGCGCGAATGACAAAGGAACGTTTACGCTCAGCATCTCTGGTGATCCCTCCGGCCATGAGCAGATAGCCCGCAACACGCCGGCCTGGCTTGTAGAGAAACGAGCTCTGATCGTTGACAGCTCCCACCACATTCACGCTTGCAGGAAGGTGCGGGATTACGAAGCGATCTCCGTCTTCCAAGGCGATGTCGGGGATGACGTCTGGACCGGTGCTGTTGGGTTTGAATTCCAGCACGATGCGGCCGGTGGCGCGAATCTGCCGCAATCGCGTGATCAGCTCGCGCTCGCTGTTTTGTGCGGCGCTTCCGCTGGCCAGGTCCTGCGCTGAGCTCACTGGAGAGGCGGCGAGCGCGAGGTTGCTGCGCTGGATGCGCATATCGAGGCTCTGCACATACTCATCGATCCGGGCCTGCTGCACGGTGCGGGTGGATTCGCGCGTGAATTCCGAGCCATAGAGGTAGGCGTTGGGGGTCAGTCCACCGGCGCGTTCCACCAGCTGGCGCAAGGTCTCGCCCGGCTTGGCCGTGTAGAGTCCGGCATGCGCCAATTCGCCTTCGAGCTTGATGAGTTTTGTCTGTTGCGCGATGGGAATACGCACATCCGCCTCGGAGAAGATGGAGACGACGTCGCCTGGCTGCAGCTCAAGGTCCTGCGAGGCATCGTGCTGGAGGACGAGCTTTCCGAGGTCAAAGGGAACGAGTATCGTCTTCAGGTTCTCGGGGTCGAGCCTTTGGATGACTGCATAGTCCCAATCCACTTCGGGGGCATCCTGGCTGATGGTAGTTCTCGGAGTGTTGCGGGGAAAGCGCGAAGAAGTTTCGGACTGCTGGGCCGCCAGGGACGTCGTGGTTGCGCGCTGCTGGGACGTCAGGGGCTGCCCGGACTGATCGAGCGACTGTCTATACGAGTACTGCTGTCCAGCATACGGATATTGCGATTGGGGCTGCTGTCCGTATGGATCGTATGGATATGCATCTTGATCTTGTGGCTGCCCGAGCTGGCCCTGGGGTTGTCCGTTCAGGCCCGGTCCAAGGAGCGTCTGGTTTGACTCCGAGTTCTCGCGAGTTGGTGGCGGCAAGGTGATCGGCTGATTTCCAGCAGGTTGCCGGATTCGTCCAAAGCCAGGCACAGGTTCGAATTCCGGTGCTGGCAAACCGAGCTGGGTACGCCTCCACCAGTAGTTGCGAGTGATAAGCGATTCTTTGTCGGGAAGGAGCTCGCTAAGGTGCATGCCTTGATGCCAGGCGAAACGGCCGGGGTTTGCGATGTTGCCACGAAGTGTCACCGTTTGCTTGTACTTGGGTACGATCGACAAGACTCGTACCAGATCCCCCTCTGCTACCGGCGCAGCCAACCCGGTGGCATCGTACGCGACTTCCATCGCATGGCGCTCGCTATGGTTGTCAATGCGCTCAATGGAAACCCGTGCTTCGGCTGCGACGGTGGAAGGCCCTCCCGCGTCGGCAATCAAGTCTGCCAGGGTCTCATTGGCCCGGAGTTCGTAAATTGCGGGACTGCGCACGCTCCCAGTGACGGCTGCCTGCGGACCGGCGGGCGGAATGAAGATCACATCTCCCGATTGCAGCTTGACGTCAGTCGACTTGTCGCCCTTGATCAGGAACTGGTAGAGATCAAAGTCGGTAACCGTCTCGCTGCCGCGACGCAGCTGAATGTGACGCAGGGAACCTTGTACCGAGGGCCCGCCGCTTGCAAATAGGGCGTCGACCAGGGTACTCAAGGAACTCACGGTGTACACGCCTGGGCGGCGCGCTTCTCCAGCGACATATACCTGGATGGCGCGAATCTGGCTGACATCGGCCTGTAACTCGAAATTGCGATAGACGTGTCCGATGGCCTCTCGAAGGCGTGCGTTGAGGTCGGAAACCGGGATTCCGGCAAGGTGAACGGGCGCAACCTGGGTTATGGGGAGATAGACCTCTCCGGTGCGGTCCACCCTTACGCTTGCCTGAAAGTTCACCTGACCCCAGACACGGATACGCAACTCATCCCCGGGCCCGAGGATGTAGTCAGGCGGCACTGGTGTCATGTCGAGCGGAGCGAACGTGGAGGGAACATTCTGGAAGAGATTTGCTCCATAGATGGGGAGAATCTGTCCCGTGGTGGTCGCGGTGAATTTCTGGAATTCCGTGAGCGGTTCCGGGCGCAGTGGTTGGGATGGCTGTTGTGCATTGCGCGTGGCAGAGCGCGGCGGCTGCGGCTCAAGGTCCGAGTAGGAACGAGTGTAGACCTGCGGCTGGTTGGAGAAGCTGCCTTCCGAGGGGACCCGCGTCTGCACGCCGTACATCGGGTTGGTTTCTTCGGAGCTTTGATTTGCGCACTGGGAACTGCTTGCCAGCAGGGGGTCGGAACAATCCCACGTGTTCGAGTTCTGTCCCTCAGAGCCGGAATTGTTGCCTTGAGACTGTTGGGCGAAAAGGGCGGAGCCAAGGAAAAGGATGGCCGCAAGTGAGACGAGAGGGGAAAAAGACGGAATTCGATTCATCTTTCCCGCGCAAACCGCATGCTCTCTGAGGCCAGAGGCAGACACGCAACCTCGATGGCCTCTGGGAGGTCGCAAAAAGCTCATATCCGCACAGTCTAGCATGTCCTTGCAGGGGGCAAGTTTATCGCGAGGCCACCGGAATCTGCTTACAGCGCCGCCTCCCAAGGAGGTGTTGCAAGGGTTCTGAATGGCGTGCCCATCCTCGTGGTCTTCGACACGACGTGTCGGTCGATTTGAATGAGTATTCTTGGCGCAAGGTGCAGGTCTCGATTTATTAACTAGATAGTTATTAGTTAAAACGGTATATTCGAGGACGGGCGATAAGTACAGGAAGGGATGCATGAGAGCCTTGTCATCCGCCAACTCCTTGTGCTTGGAACGAAATGTCCGGACCGAGTGCGTCGCATGATTTGACTGGTCCCTGTGACTTCGGTCACAGTACATGCGGAGTGCCATTTTCGGTTTTTTGCTGGAAGTTATTCCCGTCTTGGGCAAGCATGTGAGGGAGCCGGGGAGGTTTTATCTTTTTTGTAAATCTCGTTCAATCGACCTCTGCTATCCTGTTGGCAATGAGATACCAAAGCTAGTTGGCGATTTCTGACCGGCCATCTAGAGAAGAGACGCTTCAGAGGAACGAAGAAGTTATCGGATCCTCGACGAAGAAGAGCGTAACTGGTTTTGGGCACCGAACTTGCGACAGCACATTTGCAGCACACGCCCCGCCTTGGTAACGTGCAAGAATGTATCTCTGGCATGACTCCCGAGCGGGAGCGAAGGTGACTGAGGGAACCAGTCAACCGCAAAGCCAACTCACGACCAGCAAGGCCAAGTTCCTAGCAACGGATTCGGAATGATGCTTGTCACTCTTTGGAGGGTGAATTGAGTCCCACGTCGGTTCCTGCAACTCTCGAGCAGACCTTGGAACAATCGGCACAAATTAGAATTCCCGGAAACGCCGGTGGAGTTGAGCGGCAGATGCCGGTTCGAAAGCCGACGATGAACACGCGATCTTCAATCCATCTTGTAAGAGAGCGCGTAAGCGCATGGTCGCGCTCTGGCGCAAAGCGTTTTTTCGATTGTGCCTGCATCCTTCCCGTGACACCGTTCATGGTCCCGCTCTTTCTTCTCATCGGCCTTGCGGTTCGGTTGACGTCCTCGGGCCCGGTTTTGTTTTTGCAGAAGCGCATGGGCCGGAATGGACGTGCGTTTACGATTGTGAAGTTCCGGACGCTGGAGCACTGCGAACACCGGACGCACAACTCCGTAACCACTGCGGACAACCAGCGGTTCACGCCGGTAGGACCTTTTCTCCGCCGGTGGAAGCTGGATGAGCTGCCGCAATTGTGGAATGTGCTGATGGGCGATATGAGCCTGGTGGGTGCCCGTCCGAAATTGCCGGAGCACCAAATTGGCGAGTTGCAGTGCCGCCCCGGCATTACGGGAGCAGCGACGCTGGCCTTTGCGCGCGAAGAGAGCTTCCTGGCACGCCTGCCGAAGCACGATCTCGAAGAGTGCTATCACCAGCAGATTCTCCCCGCCAAACATCAGCTCGACGTCGATTACATGGCCCGTGCGACATTTTTCACCGATCTCAGGCTGCTCGTCGATACGGTGCTGCGGCGCTGGGATACGTCCACGATGGAAGAATTGCTGATTGGTACAATTCCCGCAGAGTCAGCCAAAGCCACGCAGATTCCGTTCGGCGCTCATACCCACGTGACAGTTCTTGCTGGAGACGGAAATCTCTCACCGGAGCAGCAATTCACCGAAGCGTGAGATTGCGATTGGTGAGCATTGTGCTTGTCCCGGGACCGGGTTGAGTTGTGGCCGCGCCCAGGACGCATCGCGCAGGATTTCCGGCGCACCAAGCGCTCTCACATCTCGGCGCAGGCTAATTTGCATTGCGCGGAAACCAGGTGATCTGGAATGTGGTTGAGGTATCGCTCTGGCCGCCGGTCTGGTAGATCGGTGCCTTCCACTCTTCGTATTGCACCGAGCCGCGCATCTCGAAATCCTTCATCACCCGTTTGCAGACGTAGATTTCGAAGTCATTCTGCGTTGTGCCGCCAGGGATAAAAACCTTCGCGGCTTTTGCCCGCCGGTACATGAAGTGGACTTCTTCCTGCGGCGAGAGGTGATACGTGAGCCATGCTTGCCCGCCTTCTCCTTCACGGCCCACCCAGTCGCCAACAAGAAAGCCTTTGTTGGTTGGGCCTTGGCGCTGGACAGCCTCGTAATAAAGGAACTGTCCGTTGTTGAATGGAGTGCCATCGGGGGCATAGTGGCTGGTCGGTTCGGTGTTCGCACCTTCGAGGCGAAGATCGAGATGCTCGAAATGCGGAAACCGCGCCAGGTAGATCCCCGGATGCAAACCGGAGCGGCGCGGCGCGCTGATGGGGCTGACGTCGTCGTGTGCCAGCGAATCGGTGTAGAGGGTGATCCACCGATTCAGGAAGGGAAGACGATAACTGAAGTCGAAGGTGCCGAAGCGTGCTCCTGGATCATCCGCTGAGAACTTCTCCGCTGCAGTTACATTCTGGAAGCTGAAGAAACTCTTCAAAAACGTGTGGAGCGTGATCGGCTCATGCCCCTTGCCGCCCCAGATGACCATGCGATCGAAGCCGAACTCTAGGTCGCGGGTGGGTTTGAAGCTGACCTTCTCGACGTGCACCCAAGGGTCGTTGGGGTAGGTGTGGCCTTTGAGGCTGCCCACAAAAAAGTCATAGCGGAAGGGGCCAAGGATCGTTGACAATCCGGGAACGTGCAGCGGCTCGACGCGATTGATCTCGAAGTCGTATGAGTTCTCGGCGTTGTTGCTCCACAGCATCGAGGCGCCCTTGTCGGGCCCCAGCCAATGATCGTCCTTGCCGATGGATACCTCGTGCCCGAGGAGGTGATAGGAGAGGTTGGCTTCCACAATGCGCGCGTGATTCGCGGCTGCGATGGGGCCTTCGGGGATGGTGTCCTGCACTGGATCGGAAGCGAAGGGAATGTCATCGGTGGTGTTGGAGAGGAAAGCGGCCAGAGTGGGCGAATATCCCACCGCCGAAGGCGCGTGCTGAAACTCGCCGCGAAAATAAAGAGAGAAGCGGCCTGCCTCGGCGCGCCCGCTGAACCCGGTGTAGTTGTTGAAGCCGCCTTCGTAGGGGCGACCATAGTCGTTTACAAGAGTTTGTCCCAGGTGAAAGCTGTCGCGGAGTGGCGTACCACTGATCCCGCGGAGGGCCGTGTAGACGCTCTCCAACTCGGCGTGCGGGTGCGCAATCTCCGTAGTGCGGTTCATATCTGGTTTGATTTCGCGGAGCACCGCTTCATAGATCGCGCGGGCCTCGTCGTCGCCGGCCTCCGATTCGACGCGATCCTCATCGAACTCCAACATGTGGGCGATGCTCATGCGCGTCCACGGGCGCAGGCCGAGGAAAGCGCTGTCGAGGTAGCCCAACGCGTGAAGACGGTCCAGAGCCGGATAAATCCAGCTGTCGATCGGCACGTAGGTGGAGCCCTGGGTATCCGTCTCCTGCAACCCTGCATAGGGATCTGAATCGATCGGGCTTTGGCTCTGCGCATCCGCGGCGGCGCAGGCGGTTGCGAAGAACAGCATCAGCGTTACGAATCGAAGAGAAAGTTTCACCCGCACCTCAGGAAGGATGCGCACGGAGCCGCTGCTTGGAACTGGTAGTTGCGGAGTCAGGCGCTGAAAAGAATATCGGCGAAACAGCCGCATCGAGCGGAACGGCGTCTCAATCGAGGGTGGCTGCATGTTGGAGTCAATTTGCTCGATGGGGCCAGGAATGGAGCCGACGATCGGACTTGAACCGATGACCTGCTGATTACGAATCAGCTGCTCTACCAACTGAGCTACGTCGGCATTGCTCCTTCACGATTGTATCGTTGTGCTGTGCTTCGGTAAAGTTGAGCAGTCGCGCAGGTGCCATTCGCTCAATCGCACTGCCGCGGCACCAGGTAAGCAATGGATCAGACCATACAGCTTGCATTTCGAATCGCGATTGTCTGGGCAGGAGGGTTTCTTTTGGCCGTCGCCGTGCGGGCCCTGCTGCCGAACCGGGAAGGATTCACACTGACCGGTCACGAGGGGAATCTCTTCATTTCCTTCAGCCAGATCGGTTTCTGGACCTGCCTTCTTGCCGCGCTCACCGTGACTGCACTGGTCGTCGGCCGGGCGCTGATTGCCGATATCGGGTGGAGCAAATTTCACTGAGTTGCGCTGCAACTTGTGGGACGGGGTCCTCACGGAGCCTTCTGCTGCGCGCTCCAAATGCCGTCGGCACGGCCCACGACTTCCATGCGGCCCTTGCCGGTGTCGCCGTCGAACCAGCCGGCAATCGCGACGGAGACCGGCCCTGGCGCTCCATCGTGTTCCGCGGGCCAATCGCCAGGGAAGGACAGCTCAACATAGCCATCGCGCCACGTTCCCTTGACTGGGCGGCTGTCTCCCAGGTCGCCCGACCAGGTTCCGGCCAGATCGTTGCCCGTCCGCGTCAGGGTCAACGTGCCGGCGAATCGACCTGCGTCGCTTGCGTACTTGAGATCCCACGCGCCCGCGACGTCTGAACCATTCTTGACCGGAAGCGCCGGCGACGGTGTGATGCGCACGTTGGAGAAGTACGATTCCTCGCCGGAGTAGCCCCAGAGCGCAATCTTGCCGTGCAGATTCGAGCTCTTCAAGCCATCGACCACGAGAGTCGGGTTGGTTGAGCCGTTCAGGAACAAGCGCGCGGTGCGGCCAGCGACCTCGATCTTCATCTTGATCCAGGTTTCCGGTTGAATGTCCGCGTAGCTCTCATAAACGAAGGGCCACTCGCGGCGCAGGCGATACCAGCCATGGTGAGGCTCTGCGGAGTACTGCACGGCGTGATTGCGCATGGCCTGATCGTCGGCGAGAGCATCTTTCGGACGCAGGTAGAACAGCTCGTATTCCGATCCATCGGCGTTGGAGCGAAAGGCAACGCCGAGGAATCCCGGCATCCGGACGGCGGGCGGCGTTGTGAGTCTCACGGCGAGGTCGGCTTCAATGGTGCCGTCCGCGAAGTCTACCCCAGGAAGAAACGCGAAGCCCGACTCATCATTTTGGGTTTCGGTTGTGAGCCGCAGTGCTTTGCGGCCGAGATACTCGACTGCTTCGGCCTTCAGGTGATGGGTTTCGAGGTCCGCGGAACGCGAGAGAGAGAAAGTGCGCACTGCGTCAGGCTGTCCGAGGAGCTGGGTACTCGACAAGAGCGCGACAAGCGCGAGCGATTGGATTCCAAGCCTGAGAAACATCTCGTTCGCCTCTGGGAGACGAGGGTCGCACGCGGAGCGTCCGGCACCGAACGAAAAAGTCATGAGATGGAACGAGGAAGTGACGAAACTGAATCCACCCCACGCGGGGCGGTGGGTAGGTGCAGAAGCGGGTGCTTCAAGCCGGAGGATGACTCGCTCGGGCACCAGGCTTACAGCCCTGCGGAAAGGGGATTAAGACGGAAAAAGCCGCCCGGCAACAGGGCAGCTCTTTCCTTTAGGGAGAATAGTTCCAACGGAGGCAAAGCCATCAGAACTTTCTGGCTGCATAGTAGGTTGGGGGGGGCGGGGTGTCAAGAATAAATCCGGAACGAAATATCCATTTTATTTTCATAGATTTATGGAGCTTGTGGATTTCTAAAAGAGGGCTTGACTTTTCGCCGTCTATTCGTCTAATTCCAGCGGAGTAACCCAGTCAGTTGCGGGGGTTTCTTAGGCTTTTTGTCCTGTTTTCCACCGTTTTGGAAGACCCCGCAAGCCTCAAAAGCGACTCCTTGGAGGTGGACAGTGCCGATTTTACTTTTCCAGGTTCAGGCGAATGAACTCGGTCTCGTAGACCGATGAGGCGGGTTTGCCCCGCGCTATGCGATATAACGCCCGCCCGCCGCCGAGGAAAAGCCCCAACAGAATCGCGGCACAGGAGCCGACAATCACCAACTCCGCAATGCCGAAGAGCAAGCGGCCGGTCTTGTTGACTTCGGAGTCGGTTGGCTGAGGAATCGAAACCAGATCTTCCTGGAAGTGTACCGACTCGAGAAGCTTGTGGCTCTCGTCGGGAATGGCGTCTCCGCTCACCAGCACAACCAGCGGCCCACTGCGGCGGACTTCGAGCGAAGCCTGGTCGGAATCGGCGAGCGGCTGGGGGAAGGCCGGCTGCGCCTGCTTGCCTGCCTTGATGTAGGTGCGCACCTTCGTTTCTTCGGCTGCGGCCATCTGCGGTGTGGGGTAGTCGATGATGGTGATTGTGGCTGGTCCGGAATTGAGCGTGTAGTTCGCAGTGACAGTTTCTGCGCCGCGATCGAAGCCGACCATCTCCGGGGGCAAAACGCCCCCTGCCGCTGCGTAGCTTGCGGGGCCCAGGGCGTAGTGTGTCGTTTGCTTGTCGAGCGAAGTTTGTGGGAGATTGAAGAGAATGGGCGGAGCGATCGCCTTGTTCCCCTCGGCGATGGGGAGCGCCTTGGCGAGTTCGCGGAGTTCCGCCGCAGACATGGGACCCACGTGGGAGAAGGTTGCATCGACCACTGTAGTGCCCTGCCAGAAGAGCACGCGGTTCTTGTTCGAAGCAGCGCCGGTGCCGATCTCTTCGCGCGGCCAGCCATTCTGGCGATACATGGTGTATGCGCCGTAGGCACCGCTGGCATCCATGAAGCGCAGGGCATGCAGAGTCAGCGATTCGCCGTCGCGTTTGTAGGTGGCCTGCACGGCGCGAACGAATTCGTATTCCTTGAGCGCGGGCGCGTTTGCGGCGTCGGCCTGCGCCGGATCCGTGACAGTCTTGATAGGCCCTGTGGCTACCCACCCCGCGAACGCATCGGGCAGGAGGGGTTTAGGAGGAAGTGGAACTTCGATCTTAACGCTGGAAGATTTCGCCGGGGCTGGTGCCTGCGCGTCCGCGCGGACACTGAGACTCGCGAGTGCGACGAGAGATGCGGCGAAAAGAATGCGGGGAAACACGCGTTGCGGCTCCACCTCAAGACTACTACGGGTCTGCTTATGGGGCACAAGAAGCGCGGTTCCGCTGGTTTGGACACTGGCGGAGGTCAAAAGGCTCGCACGGAGCAAATCTCGATGGTAGGTCCGGCAATTTATGCCGGCGGCGGCGCGGGAGGCGGCGGATACAAGATGTCGCCGAGGGCCTGGTAACGCCCGCCGTAAAACACGAGTGCATAGTTGCGGATGGACATGCAGAGCGGTCCACCGAAGGCGATGGCGAGGAAGAGAGCCAGGGCCATGATCAACAGGCCGAGGAGCACTTCAAAAACAGAACCGATCACAGTCAGCGCCATGGAGGCATTGTGCAACGCCGCATGGATTGCAGCCATGGAGACACCCAGCAGGCCGAAGAGCAGGATGCCGGGAAGGGCCAGTGCAATGAAAAGGGCAATCAGGGCAGCGAGCGGCAGGAGGATTCGCAACACGGCATAGAGAAAGAAGGACCCCATCTCGCGGACGATGCGCGTGCGCACTGCATTCCACGCCTGACCTGCCGAGGCGTTTTCGAGGGCCATGTGGGGCAACATGAAATCGCGCAGGATGAGATCGACGGCGAAACCCGCGACGATGATGCCAAGAAAGAGGGGAATGAGGGGCAGGATCAGCCCGAGAGCGGCGGCGAGCGGGAAATGGCCGGAGATCTGCATCTCGCGGAAGAGGCGCAGGAATCCGATGAAGAAGGGGAGCATGAGCGCCGCCACGATCACCAGAAAGACGAGGCCCACCGCGATGGAGAGGAGGAAGAAGCGCAACGCCTGAAAGCGGTATTTGTGCCAGCCGGGTGCGATGCGCCGGTCCTGATGGACGAGGCATTCAAAGAGCGCGAAGCGCAGGCGCACGGCCAGATAGAAAATGGCAATGACCAGCACGACGACCGCGATCCCGACGAAGGCCAGCGCGGTCATGAGAGCCGGTGTGATGTGAAACGGGATCGTTCCGGGGTCGATGTGGGTATGCGAAGCGTGTGAGCCATGCGAGAAGTTGAAGTTGCCCGAAAAGCCTTCAGTAAAGACGGCCACTGCGCAGAGCTTGAGGAACGTTCCCCACCGGAACGGACGAAAGAGCAGGTTCCGCGTGCGCTCGACTGCGGGCGCGATGGCTTGCGTTGCGGAGACCATGAGCATGGCGATCCTTCTTTGACGGGCCAGCGTACCACAGGCACTACGATGTTGCGCGTCCAATCGTTCCGGTGCGGGACATCGATTTGAGGTTGCGTCCGAGCCGGCGCGTCTACTGGCCGGCCTTGATCTCCGCGTCGACGGCCTCGACGCGCTGCATGGCCTGGGTGAGGCTCAGGCTCTCACTCGAACGCAGGAGGCTCACCGCGTCGATCTTGCGGCCCTGGCGCAGCAGCGACCGCAGCGATGCGTCATCGGCAAGGGCGGCAGAACTCTCCGGTGTGGGGCGCAGGCTTGCGTCGGGCTGCATGAACGAGAGGATCGTCTCGCGGATCGAGCGAAGGTTGCCGATGCCGCTATAGGCATACGCCATGGGTGTCGATCCCTCCGCGGTGAGGAGTGCGAGGCGATAGGTTGTGCCGCCGTCGCCGGCGGACATTGCTTCGACGGCGATGCCAGTGATGTGAGCGAAAGGGATGGCGCCCGACTCGGCCTTCAGGAAGCGATGGCCGGTCCAACGCACGACGCGCTGCAGGGCGTCGAAGGTGAAGAGGGTGCGGCGATCGGCAAGCACGGCAAAGAGCAGAAAGAAGGCGGCGCCGAGAAAGCCTTTGGGCTCGTGCTTCTGAGCCGCAAGTATGATGACAAGCGCGCCGGCGCCCGCGCACAAACCAGAGATCCAGCGACTGCTGTCGAGGACGACGAGTTCCTGGGGCGACTGGCTTGCAATATGCATGGCTTTCTTGTCGGCACTATGGCATGAAAATGCCGGGACTACACAGCAGAATGTGCGCGTGGCGTGTAACCAGAGTTTGCCCACCACGTATCGAAGGCCGCCAGAGCCCGTTCGCACTGGATGCGATGGCGCTCCTTTTTGTCGCGGACCTTTTTGCGCACCTCTTCGCGGAGGGGCTCGAGCAGATCGAAGGTGATATTGGCGGGTTGGAAGTCTTTGGGATCGGCGTTGGTGATGTAGTGGACGAGGGAGCCGAGAGCGGTTGCGCGGGGGATGGGCACAGGCTCTTCGCCGCGTGCGATCGAGGCCGCATAGAGCCCAGCGAGCATGCCGGTGGCGATGGATTCGGTGTAGCCTTCGACGCCGGAAATCTGGCCGGCAAACAGCTTCCGCTGTTCTGACTTCAGGCGAAGGCATTCGTCGAGTAAAGCGGGCGCGCAGATGTAGGTGTTGCGATGAATCTGGCCATAGCGCAGGAAGCGCGCATTCTCGAGGCCGGGGATGAGACGGAGGACGCGCGCCTGCTCTCCCCACTTCAAGTGATTCTGAAACCCGACGAGGTTGTAGCTGTCGGCGCGCAGGTTCTCTTTGCGCAACTGCACGACGGCCCAGGGCCTCATGCCAGTGCGCGGATCGCGCAGGCCGACCGGCTTCATGGGACCAAAGCGCAGCGTATCGCGACCGCGGGTGGCGAGGATTTCAATGGGAAGACAGCCTTCGAAATACCGGGGCCCGCACGCGCCCGAACTTGGCCCATGGGGTGGGAAATAGTCGAGCTTCTCCCACTCCTTGTTTTCTGCTGCTTCTGCTGCGACCAGCGCGTCGTAGAACCGGTCGTATTCTTCGCGGGTCATGGGGCAGTTGATGTAGTCGGCAGTGCCCTTGTCCCAGCGCGCGGCAAAGTAGACGCGGCTCATATCAATCGAATCGGCATCGACGATGGGGGAGATGGAGTCGTAAAAGGCGAGATGTTCAGAGCCGGTGAGGCGCTGGATCTCCGCGCTCAGAGCGGGAGACGTGAGCGGGCCGGTGGCGACGATCGTCAGCGGATCGGATGGATCGAGCTTGGTGACTTCGTCACGAAGGATGCGAATGTTGGGCTCGGCGGCGATGGCCTCGGCGATGCGGCGCGAAAACTCGACACGATCGACGGCCAGCGCGTGGCCTGCGGGTACGGCCGTTGCGTCGGCAAGGGAGAGAAGCACGGAGTGCCCGCGACGCATTTCCTGCTTGAGGAGCCAGGGTGCGGTGTTGGGCGACTCGCTTTTGAGCGAGTTGGAGCAGACCAGTTCGCCGAACTCAATCGTCTGGTGAGCCGGCGTAAGGCGCGGCTTGCCGTCGACCAGGGTGCGCATCTCATAGAGGTCGACAGCGCAGCCAAGGCGTGCCGCCGTGAGCGCGGCCTCCGGGCCGGCGAGACCGCCGCCAATTACGCGGACCACCTGCGGCGGGGCTGTTAACGTTCGTTCAGACAAATCACCCAGCGGACTCATGCTTCTCTTTCGGTGCGCGCCGGCCCTTGCCGCGCCTGGGATCCCTCGCGCGGGATGCCGGCCAGCTTCAACAGGGCGTCGCCGGAGACACGCACATTCCGCCAGCTGTCGAGGAACTCGGCTCCCATGGCGCGATAGAAGTCGATCGCGGGTGTGTTCCAGTCGAGCACTTCCCATTGCAGCCGCCGACAGTCTTTCTCGACGGCAATCGCCGCCACGCGCTGCAGCAAGACCTTGCCGATGCCGTGGCCGCGGAACTCGGGGAGCACAAACAGGTCTTCGAGGTAAAGCCCCGGGCGCCCCAGCCATGTGGAGTAGTTGAAGAAGTAGAGGGCAAAGCCGGCTGCTGCGCCGTCCGAATCCGCGATGAGGCAGGAATAGAATGGTTGCGGACCAAAGCCGTCGCGCAGGAGGTTGTCTTCCGTTGCTGTGACGGCATCGGGCTCTCGTTCATAGACGGCAAGGGCTCGAATAAACGCCAGAATCTGCGGGACATCCGCCGGTGTTGCTTCGCGGAGGGTGATCGCCATGTTTCCATTGTAGGGTATGACGGATGCCACAATGTGGGTCGCGGAGGGCACACTACAGTAAAGACGATTGGGAGCAAAACCACACCGCCCAAGGTCTGCGCTGTGGACGGTGGCGCGGCGAGTGAGCCGGTTGCATCGAACGAGGAGGGTCCCGGGGCGCTGGCGGCGCCGGACTGCAGCAACTGGCCTTGTCTTGGGTGGTGGATAGGATTTAACTTTGAGTCCTGCGACGAGGAGAGGCGCGCGCGTGTTCGAGTCGCGTGAAGGCCGCTCTTGCAGGAATCGAATCGAAGGGCAGCCTGTTGTAAGCTTGTCGGTTGGCGCCCGCGTGTCTGTGAGATGGCGAGATGCTTTGGCTCGCCGTGAGACGTAGGAAACTGCAGTATTCAAGATCGAGCCCGAGGGCGACGCTGCTCGCCCGAGCTCCCAAGGAGAAGAATCATGAAACGCACTCTATCACTTTTGCTGGGCACGCTAGCCTTCGCCCTTGTTCCTGCGGTTGCGCAGCAACCTGCTGCGGCTCCTGCCGGGGGGGACATGGTCAAAGTCCACGGACACGTGACGAATCCGACCGGTGCGCCGCAGAACGGTGGCAGCGTCGAATTCCGCGTGGTGCTTCATGCGGCTTCCGGTCCTGGATTGAAAGCGACGGACGAGTCCAAGGGCGAATTCCCTGTGGATTCAAATGGGGTGTATTCCGGGGAGGTACCGCCGGGGACCTACACCGTGATCTACCGCTCGGTGGGCATGGACAAGGACAAGCAGGCAGACGAGTTGCAGAACGTGAACGTGGTTGCCGGCCAGGATGTGGCCGCGGACGTCGATATGTCGCGCCCCGAGTACATCGAGAAGCTGCCGGAAGACCAGAAGAAGCAACTGGAAGAGCTGCGGCAGAAGAACTCCGAAGCGATGAAGGCCAATGAGGTGATCAAGAACCTCAATGCCGATCTGAAGGTGGTGGGCCAGGACATCAAGGACGCGGATGGATCGCGGGCGGTCGCCGCGCAACAGCTGGGCGCCAGCGCCTCCAAGGCCGACATCGAAGCCAAGGCGGCGGAGATCAAGACGGCGAAGTTCACCGACATCGAAACCATGATGACGAAGGACAGCCAGGCGCGGCCGACCGAGCCTGTTCTGTGGGCGTATCTCGGGCAGGCGCAGTCGGGTCTGAAGAAGTACGATGACGCGGAGACATCGTTCAAGAAGGCGCTGGAACTGGATGCGGCGTCGAAGAAGCCGAATCCGGCGATCGAGGGCATGACCGATGCAGGGCTGGGCGAAGTGTATGCGCGGACCGGCAAAGTTTCGGATGCAAACGCGGCCTACGAGGCTGCAGCGAAGGCGAACCCCGCCTCGGCGCAGACATACCTTCGGAACCAGGCCGTGATTTTCTTCCAGGCCGGCAATGCCGATGCCCAGGTGGCTGCCGCGGATATGGCGATCAAGAACGATCCCAATGACGCGCTGGTCTATTACCTCAAGGGGCAGGGCCTGGTATCGAAAGCGACCGTCGATTCCAAGACACAGCGCATCGTTCTGCCGGATGGTTGTGCGGATGCTTACCAGAAATATCTTGAACTGGCGCCGACCGGTGCTTATGCCGGCGAGGTGCAGGCTATTCTGCAGCAGGCCGGGCAGAAGGTGAACTCGAGCTTCAAGGCCGGCAAGAAGTAAAACACGCGATAGGGATTTGAACAGGCGGGCGCTTCCGATCGGGAGGTGCCCATTGTTTTTGGTGCGCGTTCGGGTTGGTGATGCGCCATCACTGATTCGCCGGCAGCCTTGCGCGCCCGTCCCACTACAATCCAAGGCATGAGTGCAGAGCTTCTGGGCTTCGCGGAGGCACAGGCAAAGGTTGCCGCGTATGCAAGCGCAGTAGTCCGCGCAAGGGGACCGCTGGAGCGTGTCAGGCTGGAGAATGCACGCGGCCGCGTTCTGGCGGAGGCCGTGCGCGCCGATGCGGATCAGCCAGCGTTTGCCCGCTCGACGCGCGATGGATTTGCCTGCCGCGCGAAAGAAGCGTCGACGCATGCGTGGCTGCAGATTGCAGGCACGACTCATGCGGGCGAAGCTCCGCCCGGGCCGCTGCCTCTCGGCATGGCCTGGGAGATCATGACCGGTGCCCCGGCGCCCGGCGAAGCCGACGCGGTGGTGATGATCGAGCACGTGGAGCGCAAGGGCGAGAAGGTTCGTCTCACGCCCTCACGGAAGATCAAAGCGGGCGAGAACATTGTGGCGCAGGGCGCGCAGGCCGGCAGAGGCGCAGAACTGGTGGCCGCAGGCACGCGGATTGGCGCTGCGCAGATCGCGGTGGCTGCAGCATGCGGAACCAGCGAGCTCGAAGTTTTCACGCAACCGCGTGTCGCAATTCTGACAACCGGCGATGAGCTGGTGGCGATTGACCGCGAGCCTGCGCCGGGACAGATTCGCAACTCGAATGCGCCGATGCTGGCGGCTCTGGTGAGTGCTGCGGGCGGCTTCGCCCTGGTGTTGCCTCCGGCTGCGGATACGCCCGAGGATCTCGATGGGGCGCTGCGGCAGGCGATGGGGGCGGACCTGTTGTTGATTTCGGGCGGAGTCTCGGCAGGCAAGTTCGACCTGGTGGAGCCGGCGCTGGCACGTCTCGGCGGCGCATTTCATTTCACCGGCGTGCGCATGCAGCCGGGCAAGCCGCTGGTGTTTGGCGAAGTGCCCCGCACGGCAAAAGCGCGCGCGGCGGGGTCTCCATTGCCTTTCTTCGGGCTGCCGGGAAATCCTATATCTTCGGCGGCGACATTTTTGCTGTTTGCGTCGCAGGTGGTGGCGGCGCTGGCAGGCGCTCAGGAAACGCGCCCGCAGTTTTTGGCCGCGCAGCTTACGGCGCCGACCGACAGCAAAGCGAAGCCGGGGCTCACGCGATTCTTGCCGGCGCAGTGCGATTTCGGGGTGCGGGAAAAAGAGATGCCGCAGGTGGCTGTCGTGGCGTGGCATGGTAGCGGCGACCTGCCGGCATTTGCGCGCGCGAATTGTTTCGTGATGGTGCCGGAAGAGGCAGGCACTCTGGACGCAGGCACGACTGTGCGGATTGTGATGATCTGAGGAACCGGAATGAAAGAGACGAAGCAAACGAAGCTGTCGCATTTCGACAAAGCAGGAAGAGCGGCGATGGTGGACGTGAGCGCGAAGCAAGCCACGCGCCGAACGGCGACCGCGTCGGCTTTTGTGGAGTTATCGAAGGACGTGCTGGCGGCGCTGCCGAAGAATCCCAAGGGGAATCCGCTGGAAGTGGCGCGGTTCGCCGGCATGCAGGCGGCGAAAAAGACTTCGGAGCTGATTCCGATGTGTCACCCGCTGGCGCTCTCGCATGTCGATGTGCACGCCGAAGTGGTGGAAGGCGGCGTCCGTGTCGAGGCAACCGTGGCGACCGTGGGGCCTACGGGCGTCGAGATGGAAGCGCTGACGGCCGCAGCGGTTGCAGCGTTAACGGTCTATGACATGACGAAGGCATTGGACAAAGGCATTGTGATTCGCGCGGTGCAGCTGGAGGCGAAGGCTGGCGGCAGGAGCGGCGCGTATGTGCGCGGTAAGTTATGACGCCGAGCGTAGATGCGGAGGGGGATGGGGCGGCGCAACTGCGGCGTCAGGATGGTGTTTCTATCGACATGAGTAGTCGCGAGGTGCAACATGACACGCTTTCCCCTCTTCGAAGTTGCCGTCAGCGACGCCGACCGCGCCGAAATCGAAGCGATCTTTATTGAGCTGATGCGCGCGCGCGATGCCGCGCAGGCCGGCTCGGCAATCATCGCAGCGCATCCCATCGACCCCCCGAACAATTCCGGAGACCTGTGAAACGGAAGCGGCTCGTGCTTTGCGCGCGAAGGCGCTCCGCGACTCAGTGAAATGCCATCGCGGGGCGTGTAACCCGTCTACATTTTTGTCATGGTCGAGCAGGATTGCCGCGGAAAGAGTGCGGCCACCCCAATCCGTGCGGGTGCGGTGGGCCCGTTTGTTTGGAAGCGGTGAGCGCGACAATCTGCGGGTTGGGGTTCGTTGCTTTCCCATCCATGCACGATGAGACTGTGCATGGATGGGGCACCCAAGTTCGTGCGGTGAGCGGAAGCAAACCCCAACGGCTATTGGCCGGAGGGCGGCTTTGCGCCCGCAGGAGGCGCGCTGTGATCGTGGTGATCGTGGTCCGGCGGCGGAACAAACTCCGGCGGATCGACATGGCCGCGATGGCACGTGCCGCAGGAGACGGGTGCGCCGGGATTGTCGAGCTTCGAGATGTACTCGGTATTGATCTCGTGGACCATGCGGACCATCAGCCGCGCCGTTTTCTTCTCCGGCTTGGAATCGTCGGCAAAGTTCAGCATGGGACGGCCATTGGGCATCTTGTGGGTGGGATCGGCGGCGTGGCATGTCGTGCATTCGGTGCCGAGGGCGCCGGCCCACTTGTGCATGATCTCGTGGACCTGTTCGCCGGTGAGGGTCTTGGGCAGGACCTGGAGATTTGTGGGCGCCGGGGCCGGCGGATGTTCGTGCTCCGCGGGTGGGGCTTGGGCAACGGCAGCGAGGGCGAAAGCGGCGCCTGCGGCCGCGACGAGGACGAAGCGGAACGGGGAAGCGATGTTCAAGCGGACAATTCCTCCAATTTTGGGATGGAGTTTCAGAACCAGTTCACAGTAACAGACGGTTGGCGAAAACGGGAATCTTAGCGCAGGGCGAGCCGAGTACCGGTCAGGTTTCGTGCACCGGAGACGCAGCGGTGCCCGGGCAAGGCAAAGCGGAAAGGCCAGTCGATGGCGTGCTTGATACCAATGCGGGCGGTGACATGAACCTCGGAGACCTGGCAGCCGTCGTCGCGGACCTGGAGAGGGGAACGAGCGCTGGTGACGTCGAGGCCGTTGTGGCCGAGGCGAGTGAGGCCGAGAGCCTGGCACAGACGGCTGGGGCCGGAAGTGAGCAGATGGGGTTGGACAGTGCTGGCGAGGCCGCGACGCACGGCCATCCGCTCCAAGCCTGCAACGGGCTCGAGAGCGCGCAGCAGCAGGCATCCGGCGTGGCCGTCGATTTCGCAGCTGATGTTCATGCAGAAATAGCGGCCGTAGATGGTATAGACATACGCGTGTCCTGCCGGACCGAAGAGGACCGTGTTCCGCGGCGTAGGCCCGCGGTAGGAGTGGGCGGCGGGGTCGGGCGGGTTATTGTGGGGACCGAGGTAGGCCTCAACTTCGACGATGCGTCCGGCCAGGTACTTCGTACTGTTTTTGACTCGGTGAATGAGTAGCTTGCCCAGCAGGCGTGGCGCGACGGACTCCGTGGGCGCTTCGTAGAAGGAACGGGGGAGGAGGCGGCCGGGAAGTTTTGTTGGGCGTTGGCTCGAAGAGACTGGCATCAGGTTCCGGAAAACCAGGTCCGTCGGATGTGGTTGGGTTCGTGCTGTCCCAGGTCTCAGAATCGAGACCCGGGGCACCAAGGTCGTTTGGATTGACGCTCATCTCAAGGGGACAACTCAAAACCTGTCCCTTCGTTCCGAAGGTGCATTGCCCGATCTTCCCTTATTTGTGGGCTTTGTTGCGTTCCTTCAGCAGGGCCAGCACCTGTTCGGCGTGGCCTTCGGGGGTGACTTTAGGGAAAATGTGGACAAGGGTCTGATCGGGACCGATGAGGAAGGTGGTGCGTTCGATGCCCCAGACTTTCTTGCCGTACATGTTCTTTTCCTTCATGACCCCAAACTGATTACAGACCTTTTCGTCTACATCAGCAAGGAGTGTGTAAGGAAGGTTATATTTAGCGCGGAACTTGGCCTGGTCTTTGACAGTGTCGCGCGAAATGCCGAGGACGATGGCTCCGGCGGTCTCGAGCTTCTTAAACTGATCGCGGAAACCGCAGGCCTCGATGGTGCAGCCGGGCGTATCGGCTCTGGGATAGAAGAAGAGAACGACGGGTTTGCCTTTAAAGTTGGAGAGGCTCACAGTTTTCCCCTCGTCGGTTTGGAGCGTGAAGTCGGCGACCTTCGCGTTGAGTTCCATGGAAGATTCCTTTAGGACGGATCGATTGACCTTCAGCAAGCATTATGGCCGAGCAGGGCGGGGCGCGTCAGGAATTGCACGCGATCGCTTGTGGATTGCGCTGGCGGTGTTGGGCGCACTGGCGATGGGAACCCTGGCGCGGGCGCAATACAGGTCGCAGACGGATCAGAAGGACAAGGAGGTTCCGGCGCTGCGGGCAGTGGCCGTGGTGGAGTGGACCGGAGATCTGACCAAGGCGAAGACCAGCCGGCTGGTGCCTGTGACGGTCTATGACGGCGAACAACTGCAGGATGGAGGGGTGTACCTGGCGCGCCCGGAGCCCGTGGCGGTTTATGGAGGCACGGAATACATCCTGCAGAAAGATGGCGCGCGCATCGGGCTTTTCGATGTGAAGAGTGCGGGGCAGGAGCTGGGGTCGTGGATTGGGCTTGGCACGTGGAAGGCGATGCCGGCGGCGAAACCGAAGGCGCCGGACTTTGCGCAGAAGGTTGATGACGATGAGCGCAGCGACCGGCCTGTGCTGCACCGGAAGATGGGGTCGAGCGGCGACAGCGGCGGCTCGGGCTCCGGCGCCAAGGGCCCGCCCCCGGATCCTGACCGGCCGACGCTGCACAAGTCGAGCACAAGCGAGAGCGCCGGCAGCGGAAATGGGGACAGCGGGAACGCGGGAAACGGGCAGGGTCAAAACGGGCAGGGTCAGGGCGGGCAGGGGCAGGGCCCGACGACAGGTTCTGCACCGACACCGGATACGAGCAAGCCGAGCGGGAAAGAAAGTGGCAGCAGCCCGTCGGCGAGCGATCCGGATCGGCCGGCCCTCAAGCGCGGCAAGGCGCAACAGGAAGACGAAGGTTTCGTGGAGTCGCTGCCGAATGCCATCGATCCGAATCGGCCGCGGCTGATGCGCGGCAAGTCGACGGGTGGGGTGACGGCAGATGCGACGCCGACGCTGGTGGGGATGCCGGCCGGGATGGAGCAGGCCGTGGCGGTCTCCGATCCGCGCAACAAGCCGGAGCATCCGTGGGACTACTCATGGGCCGATCCAGCGGATGAGCTGAAGATGAAGGCGCAGCTGGAAGATGCGGCGCGGAAAGCGTTGGGGCTGGAGCCGACCACGCCTCCGCCGGCCCCAAAGCGGAACGTGACGACCAAGGGCAGGGTGAGGATGACCGAGGCGCCGCAGCCGGCGCCGCTGGTCGACGAGGTCTTCAGGGTTTTCGAGTTGGCGTACGGTTCAGGCGCGACGATGGTGCTGACCGCGCACACCGATGGACCGCCGGCTCAGCAGAAGTTCGTGACCCTGATTGCGCAGCCGGACTTGTATGGGAGCCTGCTGGTTTTCTTCAAGAGCGTGACCGATGAGGCGCACCTGGACGATAAACCACGCATGCGGCTGGTGGACGCGGTGGATGCGCTGGCCGACAACCGGGGCGAGTTGCTGTTTGAACTGCGCGGGAAGACGCAGCGGCAGTTTGCGCTGTATCGCGTGCTGCGCGGGACGGCGACGGAACTTTTTGTGACGGGCAGCGGGGCAACGTCGATTGCGGCAGAATCGAACTAGGCGCCGTGGACTCACGGATGGGACCGCGAGACACAAACCATCGGGCATTGGGGGGGATTGCAGGGGTTCGGGGGGCGGTTCCTGGAGGTTGCGGAACGCGTGGGATGGAACATTGCCTGGATGCCCCGTAAAACGTGACTTTTGCGCCAAGAAGCCGGTCGGGAGCGCGGGATTTCTCGTTTCTCCTATACAATTCAAAGAGCAAACCAGAAAGCAAGAGTGGGGAAAAAAGGGAAGAGAGCCACTCTTTGAGGATTTATCGAAGAATGGCTTCTGTATTGACGGCCCCCTCCCCTGAGAGCACGAACGAAGGACAACTCACCACGGCAACCCGAGGCGATGCGGCAGCCGGTGTGGCGAATCATAGCGTTGCGGCGCGGGACCTGGTGCGGATGGGCAAAGCGGCGACGGTGCCCAAAGGCGTGAATTGGATGACGCTCGCGACGGTCATCCTGTTTCATGCGGGCGCGTTGACGGCTTTTTTCTTTTTCAGCTGGCAGCGGCTGGCGGTGATGGCGATCTTGTATGTGCTGGCCATCAACGTGGGCATCGGCATGTGCTATCACCGGCTGCTGACACATCGCGGCTACCAGACACCGAAGTGGGTGGAGTATGTGATGAGCATCTTCGCCACCATGTCGCTGGAAGGCGGGCCGATCTTCTGGGTGTCGACACACCGCGTGCATCACCAGCTAAGCGATCAGGCAGGCGATCCGCACACGCCGCGGGAAGGCGGATGGTGGGCGCACGCAGGCTGGATTCTTTTCGGCGAAGCGCTGCATGCGCAGACCGAAGTGCTGGCGCGCTACTCGCCGGACCTGAGCAAAGACCGGTTCCATGTGTGGCTGAGCAAGTATCACTGGCTCCCGATCACGGTGAGCGGTGTGCTGCTGCTGGCGGGTGGATGGATCTGGGGCGGCTGGGTCAATGGCGTGGCGATGGTGCTGTGGGGCGTGCTGCTGCGCGTGACCCTCGGCTTGCATGCGACCTGGCTGGTGAATTCGGCGACGCACCTGTGGGGTAGCCGGCGCTTTGAGACGCGCGATGATTCGCGCAACAGCTGGTGGGTGGCGCTGCTGACGGGTGGCGAAGGCTGGCACAACAATCATCATGCGCACCCGGTGAGCGCACGCCACGGTCTCCGCTGGTACGAGATCGATCCTAATTTCTACGGGATCTGGCTGCTGTCGAAGGTGGGCCTGGCGAAAAAGATCCGTGTGGCGAAGTACGATCCTGAGAATCCAAAACCGGCTGGGCTCTGATGCCGGGCGAAGAAGCTTGAACGCAACGCGGCCATCCGATTCTGGGTGGCCGTTTTGCGTCGGAGCGGGTTAAATTCTGCTGCAGGCAGGTGATTGCGTGATTGGTCCCGATCAATTGGTGAACGGCATCGCGATGGGATGCATTCTTATCGTGCTGGGATTGGTGCCCGGCCTGTACCAGGCCCTTGAAGACGGGCTCGTGCGCTGCGCGAGTGTGCTTCCCATCCGATCTTCGTTTCTGGCGCGGTCGCGCACATTCCAGCAGCCACGGTGGTTTGCCGCGGTAGGTGTGATCCTGATGCTTTTGACGATGCTCGCCTACGTCACGAAGTAGCCTATTGCTCTGGATCGCGACGCAACCCTCCCAAGAGCGCGCAAAGACCTCCATAGCAGGAAGGCGAAGGGAATCCGATGAGTGTGGGCCGGCCGCCGGCAGATGCCTCTGCTGTGCAAAGACTGCTGTCGGGAGCCATCGACGCACACAAGGCCGGCAGACTCGACGAGGCAAAGCAGCTTTACCTCCAGGTGCTGGCCATCGATGTGCGGCACGCGAAGAGCCTTTATGGATTGGGGCTGATCGCGCATCAGGCCGGCAGTCTGGATGCCGCGGCCAGGATGATGCAGCGGGCCATCGAAGTGAGTCCGCGCGAAGCGGCCTATCGACGCAGTCTTGGCGCGGTGCTGAAGGAACAACGCAGGCTCGACGAAGCGCTTGCCGTGTACGGAACGGTGCTGGCCATTGAGCCGGCGGACGAAGAATCCCATTACAACCTGGCCGAGATTCTGCGGGAGCAGGGAAAGCTGCAGGATGCGGAGCGGCATTATCGGCGCGCGCTGGAGCTGAATCCGCAGTGCGGCGCAACGCACCAGAACCTGGGAATTGTTCTGCGGCGCCTGGGCCAGCTTGAGGCGGCGGCGGCATCGTTTGCGCGCGCGCTCGAACTCGATCCTGACGATGTGGCCGCCCTGCACAATGTGGGCAATCTGCTGTTGAACGGCGGCAAAGCGGAGGGAGCCCGCGCCGCCTTTGAGCGGGTGATACAGCTTGCGCCGGAGCTTGCCGAGGCGCGCAATGGATTGGGCGCGGCGCTGCAGGATCTGGGTGATCTGGATGGGGCAGAGGCAAGCTACCGCGAGGCGCTGCGGTTGAAGCCGGAGCTGGCGGAGGCCCACTGCAACCTGGGCAACCTGGCGAAACGACGGGGACAACTGGCCGAAGCCAATAAGCACTACGAGCGAGCGGTTGGGCTGAATCCAGGTTTGGTCGAGGCGCGCAGCAACCTGGGCCTGATTGCGCAAAACCAGAGCAAGCTGGCCGAGGCACGCGCGCACTTCGATCAGGCTATTGCGATCGATGCTGGCTCCGCGGATGCGCGCTGGAATCTGTGCCTGCTCGATTTGCTGGAAGGAAAACTGGAGACGGGCTGGAAGGATTACGAGATCCGTTACGCACGGCCGCAGTCGGCGCCGCGTCGTTTTCCTGGGCCTCTCTGGCGGGGAGAAGCGCTGGACGGGGCGCGGATCTTGCTGCATTCGGAGCAGGGCTTGGGCGACACGCTGCAGTTTCTTCGCTACGTGCCGCTGGTGCAGGTCGCGGGCGGTCAGGTGATTCTGGATGTGCAGCCGCCGGTGCGGAGACTGGTGGAAGGCTTGGCGGGCGTGACGCTGCGCTCAGAAGGTGACACCATGCCGGAGTACGCGTGGCAGTGTCCGCTGATGGGGTTGCCGTTGGCGTTCGGGACGACGCTCGCAACGATTCCGCACGAGGCGCCGTATCTAACGGTGCCGCGCGCTGCGCTGGAGGCCGCGGACAAGTTGGAGTGGCCGGCCGAGGCGTTGCGTGTTGGGCTGGTGTGGAGCGGAAATCCGGAGCACAAGGAGGATCGGTACCGGTCCGTTTCCCTGCGCATGCTGGAGCCGGTGTTGAACGTGGACGGTGCGCGGTTTTTCTCGCTGCAACTGGGCGCACCCGCGGCGCAGCTGGGGGAGATGGGATCGACGATTACGGATTTGCGTGGCGCGATCAAAGACTTTGCCGACACGGCGGCGCTTGTCGCCAATCTTGACCTGGTGATCACGGTGGATACGGCAGTGGCGCACTTGGCGGGTGCGCTGGCAAAGCCGGTCTGGGTGCTGCTGCCGTTTGCGCCAGACTGGCGCTGGCTGACGGAGCGCGCAGATTGTCCCTGGTATCCGACGATGCACCTGTTCCGGCCGCCGGCGATTCTCGCGTGGGAGCCGGTGATCGAGGGAGTGCGTTCGGGATTGGACGCGATGGTGAAACGGAAGCAAATGGGGTAATCGACGGAATTGGATGCGCATGAAGTGGCCGTTGCCTGGTGGGCATTCGCTACTTTTCGCTCGGAGTAAAGCCCGTCAGTACATGCGACTCCGATCGAAACATATGGTAGTGATCGAAGCGCGCATCATTGAGCATCGTCACGTACGGCCCATAGGCCATGAATGTTTTATCCCAATCGGTGAGGACCCGTACTGACCGCGCCCGAATGATCGACACGCTTCGCAGTGGGCAAACGTACGTCTTTCCGCCGATCTCGATCGGGCCGTATTCGATCATGATGTCTGACTTGGCTATTGGAGTGGTGGATTTCAGTTCGGCATGAAGCTCAAAGCGCAGAATGGCTCCGCTTTCAGGATCGATGACAATTTCTTCGTGATATCCCGCATATCGGCGGAAAGTTTCCGTGCCGTCTCCGTCAGGAAGACAGCAAAGCCACACTTCATAGCGTGACTTGTCCGTCGGTACGATGTTACGGAACACGGCTACTCGGCCGCGTGCGCCTTGTTCCCAGCGGCTCCAGACTAACGCGCCATTCTTGTCGACAGTATCGAACACGCCCTCGAGAACCGGGCCGAAGATGCCATAGGTGATCAACTCTGGTTGATTGCGCTTTCGCTTGGGAGGATTTGTCTCGGCGATTTCATGGCCCTCGTGGTAGCGCACGGTGGTCGTCCAATGATCCGTTCCATGAAGGGGCTGATAGTTTACGCTGGTTCCGGCTTCCAGGTACATCGGCGTCTCCTGGTAGCGTACTGTTCTTTGCTTTGCGAAAAGATCGGGCAGCTTTCGAATTGTCGAGTTGAGATAGGCCGAGGTAAGGGCGAGCATGTGTTCTTGCGTCTTTGCATCCGGCTGCGCGTCGGCGGGAATCTCATTGGCCGGAGGACCCTCAAACGCCGACGCATCGGCGAGAATGCTGAGTTCCTGCCGGCTTCGCTTCCCGGTCGCTGCTCCAGTGAGCAACGAAAGCCTATGTTCGCTGAGCCGCTCTGTGAGCGCAAGCTCTGAGAGTTCCTTCGCGAGTTCCGCGTCTGACTTTCCGTGCGAAGCGGCCAACAGCTCTTCGAGTTGTTTGATCGACATCCGCTCCTTCGGCGGTATCGGGTCAATCGAGTAGTAGGGCTGATCGTAGTAGCCGGTATTGGTGCGCGCCGTCAGACCCGATCGGTCCACCTCGACCTTCAAATCGTGATATTCGTTCGGATGATCTGCGGGAAACGGGTCGAACGAAATCCTGTAGAAAGCTCCGGCGTCGCGGACGCAGCTTTCGATCTGTTTGAGCAAGTCCAAGCTGTCGTCCATCACCCGGCCGCCGCTCTGGACGGCGAGCACTTTTCTGTACACGTTCATGAAGCTCGCTTTGTGCGGGATCCTCACTCCATCCAGGTAGGCTTTGTAGAGTTGCGTGCGCGGATCAATATTCTGGGCCCTAGAGGTTTCTCCCACAGTGAAGCTGTAGAGAACGAGGTGCGCTTCCCGCAGCAACGAAGAAAACCACCAGACCTCTCCAAAGACAGGCGGCGATCCCTGGGGTGCATCTGAATAAACGCCGCTCCCGATGCCCCAGCCGGGTCCAATCCAGAGCAGCAGTTTCCGGCCCGGCCTCCTGCGTTCGTCCGTGGCAATCTGGCCCAACGCTTTCAATGCTGAAACCGACGCGGTGTCCTTTGGTCCAGGCGCGGTCGATGCTCTCTGCCAGCCCAAGTTGTGGCGAACTAACGCAAAATCGCTATGCTCAATCTCCCGGGCCAACACGTTGCCGTCTCCAGATTGGGCAACAGTCCATAGACCGGTATCGGCAAGTAGATAAACCGACACGGGGCGATCTAGTCTTCCGCCCCTATGGCGCAGATACGCTGTGACCGCGAGCCGTTCGTCGCGCGCCAGATTTTCGGGCAGTTCGATTGTATCGATCAGCAGAATGAGTTTGACCGGAGGCTCGGACAATGTTCCCCGGCCGTCGAAGGCCTGAAAGGAGAGAATATTTTGCGGGCGACCGTCCTCGAGAAGACTGAAGTCTGCTCCGCTCAGTCCAGATACGGGGTCTCCCGCCGAATCGGATACCACGACATCGAGCTGAATGAGTCCTTCAGCCCTGTCTCTCTGCACCGAGGGGGTCGTTGCGATTCCGGTTTCCGGCGGGATCTTTTGCTGCGCCGGTTCCCGACTCGATGCGCCCAGAAGCAGGGCAATGCATATGCAAAGACGCTTGTTCATTTGGAGTGGCCCGGATCGCGCGAGATTGAGTGGAAGGAGCATACGCTTGGGGCCTCCCTACACGGCTGTGATCGGCTAGGCCAAGCGGGCGCCAGCCATTTTCTCGAGCACCGCGATGGGCGCCGAGGCGGGCGTGACCATGGCGCCGGGATCGACGAGGAAAGTTTGCTCGAGCGCATACTGCCCGCCGAGGACCGCATGGGGAATCGTCTCGGTGTAAACCATCCAGCTGGAGCCGGGGGCGAACTTTACTTCCTCACGCGTGCAGGTGGATTGGAAGTCTGCGTCCTCTTTCATGGTGTTGTGGAGCTGCATCATGAAGGCGTCGTAGGGGGTGCGTTTCCACTGTGGCACAAGGTTGGCGAGGCCGGTTGCCTGCGCGAGCTGTTTGCCGGTGCGCGTGACCGGACTGTCGGGGCGCGGTATCGCGAGGCGGGACGGCGAGAAGACCCCAACCACACGCGGGAAGGGATCGCCGACGACCCAGTCGCGGGTGCGCGTGGGATGAATGTTGTGAAAGAAGCGCAGGATGCGCCAGCCGCGGGTGGGGCGCGTGGGGAAGGCGTCGGTGTGGAGCAGGTCGTTGCGGCGGCGGACGGGGAGATCGCGGCCTTCTTCTTCGAGTGGACGAAAGCTGGCGTAGTCGAGGCTCCAGCGGCGCTGATAGGGCGCGAGGAACTCGGCGAGGAAACCCTGGACGCTGGTGGAGTAGCGGCGCATGACGGCGTGGAGCTGCTGGATGTCCGCCGGTGAGGTCGATTTTGGGTCAACACCGCTCAGCTGGTCGCGCTCGGGCTTGTAGGCGATGTTTTTGTGGAGGCTGCTGCCGGTCTGGCGCTGCCCGAGCAGGAATTGCAGGTCGGGAGCGGGGATAGGAAGCGGCGTTTGCGGAAAGTAGAGAATGCCGCCGGCCTCGAGATGCGCGCACCAGGTTAGGGTTTGTGCGTCGCAGGCGGTGGAAAGCTGGTCGAGGGAGATTGCGTGGACCGGCATGGGGACCTATTTGTGGAGTTTGGCGCGGAGCCAGAGGGTGCCGAAGAGGGGCAGGGCCACCAAAAGCATCAGGACGCCGGCAGGGAAACCGACGTAGCGGTAGGTATCGGCGAAATCCACGGAGTGGTGGAGGAGGCCGTTCCACACCAGAAGCCCGACAATAGCGAGAAACGTGGACAAAAAGAAGGTGAAAAAGGCCACGGCCAGGGCGAGGAGAAGACTTTGAAACAAGCTGAATCCAGCGAGAGGAAAGCCAAGGAAGTTTCCACCCGCGGGCCGTTCGGTTGGCGCAGACTGCATGAGGTTTTCCGCGACCCCCTTCTTCTAGTTAGAATACAGTTTGATGGCCAGTAACGTGCAAATCGAGTTGTGGCAAGCCGAAAAGGTTGCGACGCAGACGACCGTCGGCCAAGCCGTGAACGGGATCCGCTATGCAGCGTGGGGCGAGACGCGGGTGCCGGAGTCGGAACTGGAACAGATGGTGGGCGCGGTGCCGGCCACGATGGCGCCGGCGCTCGCCACGCGGGCCTATTATTTTGTGCCGCTGGCGATCGCCGATACGGGCGAGACGATGATTGCGCCGGGCTACTCGGTGGAGCTGGGGGACCGGGCGATCTGTCATCGCAACGCGAACTTCGGCCCGACGGAGGCTGTGTTCATTTCGACGCGGCTGGTGGAGGACCGGTTCGGGCTGGCTTTCGAGTTTTTTATCAATGTGGCGCACAACTTTGTTGCGGCCGCGGGCGTGCCCGAAAGCTTCTCATCGCTGGTTTGGTCGCAGGCCGAGGCGCAGGTGCGGGGCGAGTCGAGCCAGGATGCGTGGGAGACGCGACGGCGCGCGCAGGATACGCGCGGCAAAGGGATCGATGAGCGCGCGCGGAACGGATTCTTCGAGGCGACGTTTTCAGATGCGCTGGCGATTTACATGCTCTCGCTGGGACTCGATTTCGACTACCATGATTTGCGCGAGCGGGAGTACCCATTGCTGGCGGCGCCGGCGCTGGCCGAGCGGCTGCGGCATGTAGCGGGATTGTTTCCGCCGAACGTGGGGTATGAGTTTCAAATTCACTACCGGCGCAAGGGATAAGCCTGCAGGCGGCTTCTGAATTCCTGGTCAGCCGATCGGCTTTCATCCGCTCTACATTTTCCATTGAACGCGTGCTCATGGCCGCTGTCTTCTAGGAAGGTTGGTGATTCGTGCCTTCGCTCCATTTCCTCGATGTTCTTTCGCCAGAAAAAAGACGCAAGGATGGGGCACGGGAGGGCCATTCAATAGAAGAGCGCGCCTTCAGCTCGAATACAGATTCGAACTGAGGAAGTCGTTGCGGAATTTGGTCGCGGGGTCGTAGTGCTGCAGTAAACCCTTGAATGCAGCGAGGCGGGTATATTGGGCCTGCAGGCGCGCGGGCGCGAGGGTGAAGAGCTTGGCCCAGTGCGGGCGCGGGCCGAAGGGCGCGAGCTGCTGCTCGATGAGCGGCAGAATCTGACGGACCTCGGGCCACTCGGGTTTCCAGGTGAAGTGAATGGCGAGCGAATCGCGCTGGTAGGCGGTGCTCATCCACAGGTCGTCGGCGGCGATGGTGCGCAGTTCCGTGACCAAGAGATGGGGCGTGATGCGGTCGCGCAGCTTTTCGACGGCAAGGATGGCCTCGTAGCCGCGGTTGCGGGGCACGAGGTATTCGGTTTGGAGCTCGCGTCCGCTGGACGGGGTGAAGTTCATCTTGAAATGGGGCAGGCGCTCATACCACGGGCCGGGAATGCCCTGCTGGTTGGTGCAGCTTTCGGCCGAATGTCCTTCGATAGGGTGCAGCTTTTCGGTAGCGAGTTTGGCGTCGAAGAATTCCGGCTGCCAGTCGTTTTTGACGCCTGGCGAGAGACGGCGTTTGATCCAGACTTGCGTGGCGCGATGATTCTGCCAGTCGGTGAAGAGGCTGACGCTGTAGCCGGCTCCGAAGATCTCGTCGAGATGATGTTCGAGGTGATCGAACGAGAGATTGCGATAGACGGATTGGGCGACGAGATACGCGGGCTGGAGATTCAAAGTGACGCGGGTAACCACGCCGAGCGCGCCCAGAGCAACGACGGTGCCGAGGAATTCGGCTTCGTCGTTGTCGCGTGAAACCTGGACAAGCTTGCCATCGGCGGTGACCACTTCAAGACCGGCGACGGCCGTGGCGAGGTTGCCGTTGTGGAGGCCTGAGCCGTGGGTAGCCGTGGCGATGGCGCCGGCGACAGAGATGTGGGGCAAGGACGCGAGATTGTGGAGGGCATAGCCGCGGTCGGTGAGGACCGGCGCAAGCTGGCCATATCGGATGCCGGCGCCGGCGGTGACGGTATGCGCCTTGTCATCGATGTCGATGGAGTCGATGTGCTGCAACGAAATCTGATTGGCGTTGCTGTCGGCAATGGTGTTGAAGGAGTGGCGCGAGCCGAGAGCGCGGAGCTTCGAGCAGCTTTTGACGGCTTCGCTGACGTCTTCGATCGAGGCGGGAGTGAGGACGTGATCGGTACTGTAGGTGATGTTGCCCGACCAGTTTTCGCGTGGCGCGGGTTGTTGCTGCCCGATTGAGAATCGCGGCATCACGCTGCCCGCCACAAGTGCTCCTGAGCTTTTGAGGAACTCCCGCTTATTCATTTTCGCCGTGGACCCCGCTTAGGGCCTGTTCACACTACTTGAACTCAAAAAACTGGCTCCCGGCAACACCACCTCAATCGTGTGAACAAGCCCTGGATTGGGAAGAGGGCGTTACCGCCGCCGCCGGTGCACAGACGACCAGATTCATGACTACGAAGAGCAGATCATAGTGCCAGCTGGCGGCTTTGTCACCCCAGAACCCGGTCTTCTGGCCGAAGATTTCCTTTTAGATGGCGCCGTACATTTGCGAGGGCGATGCCAAGCAGCTCATTGGATCGAGTTTTGTGGCAGTGATGACGCCGGGGAAGGGGCCGGGCGAGCCGTTGGCGTCCGCCGCTGCATCCAACAGGTTGATGGGGCTGGTGCGTTTGCAATAAGGATGCACGAAGGCGGTTTGCGCTTCAAACGGTAGAGAGAGTCGGCTATTCTAAAAGACGATGGCCTGCTCGTTCAAGCAAAACTTGGGTCCCTGTGGCGTGGGCTAAGGCGGATCACACAGCCGCTCCGGACGGGTTGCGGCGATTTTCAAGGGCCTGGCTTCAGTCCACAGCAATCCGGGTTTTGCTCGCTCTCCCATCCCGACGAGGAGATCCTGGAATGACCGACATGGAAAAGAAGGTGACGAAGCCGAGAAAGCCGCGAACCACGGCGGCGAAGCCGGCCGAGCTGCTGACTGCTGCGACAAAGACTGCCGAGCCCAAGGCGACCGCAACCAAGAAAAGCTCGGCGAAGTCAAACGTGACGCAGATGAAGGCGTCGCACGATGAAATTGCAAAACTGGCGCATCGCTACTGGTTGGAGCGCGGGCGGCAGGATGGCCACGACGCGGAAGACTGGCTCCGCGCAGAGCAGAAGTTACGGGGAATGGCTTCCTGAGGCCGCCCCGCGAAAAGCATCCCGGAGCATGTCCTGAGCGCACACAACGCGGTCAGACGCTGGCGTAGGCGATGCGCCCCTCGCTGATGGTCCAACGGACTTTTCCCTGCATCGCCCAGCCATCGAAGGGCGTGTTGTGCGCCTTGGAGCAGGTCTGCTTGGCGCGATAGGTCCACTCCGCCTTCGCATCGAAGACCACCACATCGGCAAAGCTACCCACGGTGAGTGTGCCGCGGCCCTTCAGGCCGAGGAGCGCGGCGGGCTGGGCGCTGAGAAGGCTCAGGACGCGTCCCAGGGGCAGCTTCCACTCCCTATGGAGCCAGCGGAGGCAGAGGCCGAGCGCGGTTTCGAGGCCGGTGATGCCGTTCGGCGCGTTTTCGAACTCCACTTCCTTCTCGTGCGTCGCGTGGGGTGCATGATCGGTCGCGATGGCATCGACCACGCCGTCGAGGATGCCTTCGATCATGGCATCGCGATCGGCGGCGGAGCGCAGGGGCGGATTCATCTTGGCGTTGGTGGAGTACATGCCCACATGTTCTTCGGTGAGCAGGAAGTGGTGGGGCGCGACTTCGCAGGTGACACGCAGGCCGTTGCGGCGTGCTTTGCGCACGGCGGCGACGGCTGCAGCGGTAGAAGTGTGAGCCACGTGGAGATGGGCGCGCGCATCGCGCAATTCGGTGATGAGGCGGATATCGCGCTCGACGAGACCGGACTCTGCCTCGGGCGGCATACCGCGGAGGCCTAATCTGAATGCGGTTGCCCCGGCGTTCATGCAGGCGCCCTGCGTAAGGCGCGTGTCTTCGGCATGTTGGATCACGCTGAGGCCTACACGGGCCGCAGCGGCGAGGGTTTCGCGCATGATGCCGTCTTTGAGGATGGGGTGGCCATCGTCGGTGACGGCGACGGCGCCGGCTGCCTTCAGGGCGGCAAAATCGTTGATCGCCTCTCCTTTTGACCCGCGCGTAGCCGCCGCGATGGGATAGACGCGCACCTTCGCGCCGCGATCGGGAGATTGCATCCAGCGCGTGATTTCGGGCGTGTCGTTGACCGGCGCGGTGTTGGGCATGGCGGCTACAGCGGTGAATCCGCCGGCGGCCGCCGCCGAGGTGCCGGTGGCGATGGTTTCCTTGTAGCCCTGGCCTGGCTCGCGCAGGTGAACGTGAATGTCGATGAGGCCGGGCGCGACGATGAGGCCGGTCGCGTCGAGGACTTCGGTGCCATTGATAGGCTTCAGTTTTCCGGCAGCCCCGATTTCGGCGACGCGGCCGTCTTTGAGCAGGATGTCTTTGGGTGCGTCAACGCCGGCGGACGGATCGATGAGGGTTCCGTTGCGAATCAGAAGGGCGGTCATGCGCGGCCTCCAGTGCTGAGCGCGCGTTCGACGACGGCCATACGAATGGCGACTCCGTTGGTGACCTGTTCGAGGATCGCCGACTGCGCGCCATCGGCGACGCCGGCAGTGAGCTCGAGTCCGCGGATGATGGGGCCGGGATGGAGGACGACCGCCGCGGGCGCGAGCGCGGCGAGGCGCTGCCCGGTGAGCTGGTAGCCGGCCTTGTACTGTTCGAGGTCGAGTTGCAGGCCGGCGAGGCGCTCGGCCTGAATGCGCAACATCATCATGACTTGCGACGCGCGCAGAGCCGCATCGAAGTCGCGTTCGATCGAAATGCCCGGCCTTGTGTCGCCGGCAAGGTCGGGCAGAAGCTGGATAGGGCCGCAGAGGACGACGCGCGCGCCCAGGCGCGGCAGGAGCAGCATGTTCGAACGCGCGACGCGGCTGTGCAGAATGTCGCCGGTAATGGTGACAGTAACGCCGGCGAGCGTGTCGGCCTTGACGGTTTCTACGCCGGGCCGCAGATGAGCGAGGATGGTGCGCAGATCGAGCAGAGCCTGGGTAGGATGCTCGTGCATGCCGTCGCCGGCATTGAGGACAGGCAGGCGGGTGGCTTCTTCGAGCAACCAGGGAGCACCGGAAGCATTATGGCGGAGGATGATGGCTTCGGCGCCGAGAGCGCGCAGGGTCAGGCCGGTGTCTTTGAGGCTTTCGCCTTTTTCAATGCTGGAAGAGAGATTGGAGATGAGCGTGGTGTCAGCGCCCAGGCTCTTGGCCGCGAGCTCAAAGCTGGTTCGAGTCCGGGTCGAGGACTCGTAGAAGAGCAAAGCCAGCCTGCGCTTGAGAAGAATACGATCGCGGACCAGAGGGTCTAAGTTTTCAAGCACAGACGCCCTGGCCAGCAGAGAGCTTACTGCCTCGAGACTCAGGTCCTGAATCGATAGAAGTGAGCCGGGATTGTAAGGAAAGGGAGAGGGCGCGACGGGAGGCGGATGAATCTGGCGGCGCGCGGGTAGGGTGGGAGCGGCTGCGGTCATAACGTTTTTAGCCTCTAGCTGCTAGCCTCTAGCTCCTAGCCCAACAAGGCTGAAGGCTAAGCGCTGGTTCAATCCACTCGTTCGACCAGCAAAACCTGCTCGTCGTTATCGACCTCACGGAACTTGACTTCAATGATTTCGCGGCTGCTGGTGGGGACGACCTTGCCGACGTAGGTGGCTTCAATGGGGAGCTCGCGGTGGCCGCGATCGATGAGCACCGCGAGCTGCACGCGGCGAGGGCGGCCATGGTCAAAGAGGGCATCGAGCGCGGCGCGGATGGTGCGTCCGGTATAGAGCACGTCGTCGCAGAGGATCACATCGCGGCCGGCAACATCGAAGCCAATGGCGCCCGGTGTGACCACGGGACGGATATCGGCGGTGGAGAGATCGTCGCGATAGAACTGAATGTCGAGCACGCCGGTGTCGACGGGACGCTTCTCGATGCTCGAGATGAGATGAGCGAGCCGCTGCGCCAGGGGAACACCGCGGCGCTTGATGCCGACCAGGGCGAGGTCTTCGCTTCCATTGCTTTTTTCGACGATTTGATGGGCCAGGCGAACCAGGGTGCGTTCCACTTCAGAGGCCGACATCAGCCTGCCCTTGATCCGCAGGCTGGGATGAATCGATGCTTCGCTCATGGATTCTCTCTCGCCGGATGATACGAGGCGGCGGCACCACGCGGCAAGTTGTGGAGAAGTGGAAGGAGAGGCGAAGCGCGAAGGGCCGCGCTGAGCGCGAGGCCGGCAGCGTGCCGGGCGCAGCTAAAGATTAGGGCGACGCGAGCGCGCCAGCATGCGCGCGCCGAGCGCACCACCTCCGGCCGCGAAGAAGAGCAGGAAAACCGCATTGAAGGCGAGGCCGAAGACTTCAATGCCGGCGTGGCCCCAGGGCGAGAGCATCCATGCCTGCACTTGTGCGCGCAGAGATTGTGCCTGGGCAGCGTCGGCGGGCTCGAGCTCCGAGGTCCACTGCTGCGTCAACTGCTGGCTGGTGTCGACGCGGCCCTTCCACTCCGAATCAATCTGGCTGGATTGATGCAGGGCAAAACGCTGCACGAAGAGTGCGCCGCCGCTGATGCTGAAGGCGAGCCACGCCGCGAGCAGGCCGGTGACGAGGCCAATGCGCGCGCCGGCGCCGGCTGTAATCCACGCTGGACCCTGGCCACGCACATAAAGAACCACCGCCCACGCTGCAGCGGCGGCCATCCAGAACAAGCCGAAGACGCCGACCGGAGAGAGGCCGCTCGAAAGGAGCCCGGCGGGGAGGGCAAGAAGAAAGGCAACGCGCATGGCAGCCTTCCACTCGACCATGCTGGCGTCGCGCGCCGCTTCAGTCCAGCGCTCAGCCGGCGCTTGGCCGTTTTCAGTGTCCGCCGTGTACACCAATTGCGGCAGGCCACAGGACGGACAGAAGCAGTCCGCCGTCTGTACGGCTTGGTGACAGCGAATGCAGGTTTTCTCCATGCGTTGGCTCGATCCCTGTTGCAATTCTATGCCGCGTGAGCAGGGTCGAGGCAACGAATCAAGGAGATGGGGGGGTGACGGTGGGCTAAACGATCCGGTGCGACAACGATCAGGGCTCGACGGGATGATGGAGGCGGGCGATCTTGAGGGCAACGCGGCGACGCGAAAGGTGCAGAACGCGGGGGAGGGAAGCAAACATGCGGTGGCGGCAGGTGCGGCAGCGCACCGGGAACTGCAGCAGAAGGAGCTTACGCCAATCCGCGAGCCGAAGACGCGACGCGAGCAGATCGGTGAAACCGCATTGACTGCAGAAAATCGTCATACGTGGATTTGGATGCAAGCGGGGCGAGAGGGAAGGCGGGTCGCGGAACAAAAATTTGCACCTGGACGCTGCCCATGTCATTTCAGGCTTCGAGGTTCCCACACTTTCGCCAGAGCAAAGGCGAAGGATGGGGGCACGGAGCAATGGGATAAAAATCCCGCTAGTCAAAAATCCCGCTAGTTTTTGAGAGGAAGGGCGAGGCCATGCTCGGCGAGCTTGGCGGCGACAATCTCTTCGGCGGAGCGGACAACTTCGTCGAGGGTGAGGTGGGTGGAGTCGAGGAGAACTGCGTCGGGGGCGGGCTTCAGGGGCGAATCGGCGCGGTTGCGGTCGCGTTCGTCGCGGGCATGCAGCTCGCGGACGACATCTTCTGCCGGCACGGCGGGCTCAGGGCCGAGCTGATCGAAGCGGCGCATGCCGCGGACCTCGGGAGCGGCATCGAGAAAGATCTTGGCATCGGCGTGCGGAAAAACGACCGTGCCGATATCGCGGCCCTCCATCACCACGCCTCCGGCGGCACCCATCTCCTGCTGCAGACGGACCATCCAGGCGCGAATGGCGGGGAAGACGCTGATGCGCGAAGCGGCGTCGGTGACGAGCTGATTGCGAATGAGCCCGGTGACGTCTTCATCGTCGAGGAGAACGCGGTTTTCGTCTTCGCCGGGATCGAGGCGAATTTGCGTTTCAGCGGCGAGTATTTCCAACGGGCCGGTTTCGTCGAGAGGGATGCCGGCGCGGAGTGCCCTGAGCGCGAAAGCGCGGTACATGGCGCCGGTTTCAAGATTGAGCAGGCCGAAGTGACGGGCCAGATGGCGCGCGACGGTGCTCTTGCCGGCGCCTGCAGGTCCATCGATGGCGACAATAATCTTTCGAGCGGGCAGTAGGAGGTTTTCGACCGCGCTCATCCGCGCTTTTTCGTCCCTTTACCCGCGCGCGCGGTGAAACCGAAGCGCTTGCTGTTGCCCGCCTTGGCGCCGGCCGTCAACGCCGGCTTGTGCTTGTGCACGGAACGAGCATCGGGCCGGGCCTCTTTGCGTGCGAGAGTCGCGCCTCGCTTGATGCCGGCTTTGGCTGTTGTGTTGGCGATCTTGCCGTGGCCATTGCGCTGGCTCCACGCCGGCGCCGCGGCTTTGCCGTTGCGGGTTCCGTTGCCGTTTCCGTTCGCGTGAAAGCCGTTGGTGTGGTTTTTGGCGACGGGAGCGCCATTGCTCTTCCCGTTGGAGGGGCGATGCGCGTTCTTGCTCCAGCGCGTACTCTGGCCGGAACGCGTTCCGCTCGTGGTACGGGACTCGGCTGTGCGGCGGGCAATGCGCGCTGCGCCGGCAGACTTTCCAGGACGGCTCGAGGTGACGGGCTTGCGGTTGCGCGTGTGGGCCGAGCGGCTGAAATGTGGCCGTTGTGCAGGCGCTTTGCTGGCCTGGATCGGCTGGTGCGGCGGAGGCGGAACCGGCGCCGCGGGAGGCTCGGGAATGCGAGCCCGTTCGACCGGAGCAGGCGCAGTGTGGGCCGGGGTATACGAAACCGGCGGAGAGTAGCGCGGTTCTTCGCGTTCCCCGAAGTAGTAACTCGAGGCGGTCAGCGCGCTGCCTACATACATGGAACCGGGAGGAGCGAACTCAGGCAGTGTGCCAGCCACATAGAAGTGCGGCGCGTGGCCCATCGAGATGGTGTGCACCTGGCGCGTGGCAACGAGGCCACGGAGCACTTCGCGCACCTTGCTGCGTGCGGTCAAGGCGGCAAGGAAGAGTTCGACTTCTTCCATACTGGCGGCGATGACGGCCTGCAGATAGATCGAAGCAAGCACCGAGATGGCTGTGACCTGCGAAGTGGAGGCGCCTTCGGCGATCGCCTTCTGGAAACGCTGGCGCAGCAACTGCCACTTGGCAGGATGGCCAGGCGCGGCGATCACCGGGATGATGCGCAATTGCTGCCAAAGCTCGGTGATAGCCCGAACCACTGCGGACTCGCTGACTTCGCGGCCGAGCGCATGCTTGAGCTGGCTGATGGTGGAATCATTGGCTTCAAGCAGCTTGTAGGCCTGGACGGCGAGCGGCGACACAGCCCGCGATCCGGTAAGCTGCGGGTTACGACGCCAGTCGCGATCGCCGCGTAAGGCATAGACGTAGGGCAGAACCCAGCTGGCGACCACGAAATCGGGCTGCTCGCCCGGCTGTCCCAGCAGATTGAGCCGGACGGCGACGCCATCGAGCTCCAGCCGGACCAGCAAATCCTCGGCGGCGGCAATCTGACGGGAGTCGGGGGTGGGATTTCGCCGGCCGGAGATGGCCTCAACGAAAGACGGCGCAACGGAGGAGAGCGCTTGCTTTTTCGGCAGGAAGAGGCAGAGGCCCGTCTCTTCGATCCAGGTCCGGGCGTCCTCTAAGGTCAGTGTTCCCAGTCCGTTCAGGCGCATCCGTTCAGAGCGCGCTGCTTCTAATTGTTCCGATGTCAAAGAAAAACCCTCGCTTCCAGGCTCGTGTTGGCCCCTGTTGCCGCTCCTTCCCTGAGAAAGGAACGATCCCATTGGATTTTAATCCGAACTAGATGCGATGGAAAGCCCGCAGGATTTCCTTCCAGGAGTAGTGCAGAGCAATCGGGCGACCGTGCGGGCAACTCATTGGGTGCTCGGTCTTTGCAAGCTCCAACAATAGCCACTCCATACGTGCGGGGTCAAGCGGTGTGTTGATCTTGATGGCGGCGTGGCAGGCGATGGATGCCGCAATGCGGGAGCGGAGATTAGCAAGACTTTGATTCTGCGCCGGTTCACCGGAGTCGGGGTTGGATTGCTCGATGACTTCGGCCAGGGTGCGTTCAAGCTCCGGGCCGGCGAGGCCAAGGGGCGCGGCCTTGACGGCAAGGGTTTGCGGGCCAAAGGGTTCCACCTCGAACCCATTGCGTTCGAGCTCTTCTGCGATTTGTGCGAAGACGACCATCTGCCAGGGTCGAAGCTCGACAAGGAGAGGCATCAGGAGGCGCTGCCGCTGGATCTGCTCGACCTGGCGCTCGCGCAAAATCTTTTCAAAAAGGATGCGTTCGTGAGCCACATGCTGATCGATAATCCACAGGCCGTCTTCGCCGGTGGCAAGGATGAAGGATTCGCGTAGCTGGCCCAAAGGGCGTAAAGACTGCAAATGATTGAGGTTGGCGATTGCCTGCTGGGCCTCGACAGCTGCCGTTTGAAGGGCTTCGCTGGCGGCTGAAGCGGCATTGGAGTCGAATGGGTTGGAGGAGCAGCCGTCGGACGAATGAGCCGGAAGATCGAGCAGGGAGGCGGCCGCCTGCGTGAGGGCTTTGGGTGTGAGCGCGGGAATATGGACTGAGTCGCCGGCAAAGTCGAGAGTTCCCGAAACCGGGGCCGGTATCTGCGGCGTGAGCTGGAAAGGGCCGGCACTGCCGGGCGTGATGGGTTCGGAGTCCGGCAGGAATGGGGGTGTGACGCTGTCGGGCGATCCGGGAAGCGGCGAGGTTCCCGGCGGCATGAGTGAGGGGCTGGCGAGGGGAGCCGAGGCGAGAGCTCCGAGAAAGCCTGCAGCGGGACGGGCATGGATGAGCGCGGTACGCAAGCTGTCGCGAACGAAGTCGTGGACCAGCGACTGCTGGCGAAAGCGCACCTCTGTTTTGGCGGGATGCACGTTGACGTCGACTTCTTCCGGAGGCATCTCGAGGAAGAGCAGCACGACCGGGGAGCTGGTAGGGGGAATAACGTTGCGGTAGGCCTCAGAAATGGCGTGCAGCAGGAGGCGATCGCGGATGAGGCGTTTGTTGACAAAGATATAGATGGAATTGCGATTGAGTTTTTGCAGTTCCGGCTTGGAATAGAAGCCGCTGACGCGGAGCGTGCCGGGATCGCGCGGTTGGTCTTCAGGACTTCTTTTCCAAGGCGGGGGCTCGGGTAATCCCGCATGGGCAAACGGAGTCTCGGCGGCTACGGGGAGAAGCTGTGCGAGCGTCTCTTTACCGAAGATCTGGTAGATGCGCTCGGCGGTGCGGGCGACGGGAGGCGCGGAGAGGAGCGTGTGTGACGCCGAGACGAGCTCGAAATGCTTCTCGGGATGGGCGAGCGCGTAATGGGTGACAAGCGCGGTGACGTGGGCGAGCTCAGTGGATTCGGCGCGCAGAAATTTGCGACGCGCCGGCGTGTTGAAGAAAAGGTCGGCGACGGTGAGGGTGGTCCCGGACGGAAGCGCGGCGTCGTCGACGTGATGGATTTTGCCGCCGGCGATTTCGATGTGTGTGCCCGACGTGCCCTGCGCCGATTCGGCATCGGCGGTTTCGAGAGTGACGCGCGCGACCGAGGCAATGGAGGGGAGCGCTTCGCCACGAAATCCTAAGGTCGCGATGGCCAGCAGATCGTTGGCCGAGCGGAGCTTGGAGGTGGCGTGGCGCTCGAAGGCGAGCAGTGCATCGTCGCGGTTCATGCCGTGGCCGTTGTCGGCGATGCGAATGAGCTTGCGGCCGCCAGCTTCGACTTCGATGCGGATGCGGGTGGCACCGGCGTCGAGCGCGTTCTCGAGTAGCTCTTTGACAACGGAGGCGGGACGATCGACGACCTCGCCGGCCGCGATCTGGTTGGCCACCTGGTCGGAGAGAACTCGGATACGCCCCATCAGGGACTAGGTTAACGCAGAGAGGCAGAGACGGGGACCAGGGAGCGGCGCAGGCTCATCCTTGTGGGATGGAGCGGCGAGGATGAGCCTGCATGAGTTGAGTTCGAGTTGGAGTTCGCGGTTCAGGCCTGGATCAGCTTGTGGCTGCGCCGCCGCAGTGGCTGTGGCCGCACTGGCATACTACTTCCGTTTTGCCCGCCAGGCCTTCGCAGTGGGCGCTGCAGTATTTTGAGCCGTCGGGGGGAACACAGGTACAAGCATCGTTCGCACATTTTTTTGGGGAAGCGGCCATAGATCTCCTTTGCGAATTCGGCTGGGGTTCGCCGAGTTCAAGAGAGTTCGATGCCGGAGCGGAATGAAGGGATGGTGCCGGGCGCATGCCGGGATATGCAGTGCGGGCGCGAGCAACGCGCGTGGGCGAAGAAGCACCGGGCAACGTGAGTGAGGTGCTCTCTCGCTTGGGGCTTTATGGATTCAAATGGGCGGCGAGGTCGCGGACGATCGGGTAGCATTCACAGGCCGCGGCCTCCAGCTCTCTGCGTTTGAGTACCTGGATATTGCCGCGCCGGTAGGCGATGAGGCCGTCCTTTTGCAGTTTGCCGGCAGCGCCGGAGACGCTGGTGCGCCGGATTCCGAGCATTTCGGCGAGAAACTCCTGGGTCAAATAGAAGTGATCGTTTTGCACGCGGTCCTGCACCATCAGCAGCCAACGTGCAAGGCGCTCGTCGATTTCGTGCAATCCGTTGCAGGCGGCAAGCTGGCTGAGGATGAAGCCGTGGCATTGGACGAACTCGAGAATGCGCCGGAAGAGCACTCCTGGCCGGAGAATCTCCTTGCGCAGGGCTTCGAATGGGATACGGAGCGCCGATCCTTCGACCTGGATGAAAGCCGTTGTCGGAGGGCTTGCGGAGCCGAGCAGGTTGATTCCTTCTACAACGCCTTCTCTGCCGATCAAGCCGACTTCCGCGCCTGCACCGTCGGCCATGAAGGTAACGATCGAGGCAATGCCTGAGGTCATGAAGTGAGCGTATTCGGGTCGTTCGCCCGAGTTGTAGAGAACAGTTCCGGTCGGAAGCGCAATCGGTTCCATGCGCGCAAGGAGAGTCTTGCGCAGGCTGGCTGGAAGAGAATCGAGCAAGAGATTGGAGGGTTTTTGCGCCATGGGGGACCATCCTGCATCAGTTCGCAAGGGATGACCGCCTGGTTGTGGCGAGGAGAATTGCGTCTCTGACTAGAAAGGATAGGAAACCTAACCTCGGAATGACTGTACGCTTTCTAGCGTTCTTGTGTATGTCCAATAGGGAACACAGGTGGTTCAGAGAGGGCAGCTGGTTTTCAGCCGACGGCTGGGGCCGGGAAGGAGATACGAAACGCGGTGCCGCTATGACCAGGGCGGGTGCTGCTGCGGGTGCGAATCCTGCCCTGATACTTCTCAACAATGGTCTTAGAGATCGCGAGCCCCAGGCCGGTTCCTTTGTCGCCCTTGGTAGTGAAGAAGGGCTCGAAGATTTTGGCCGAGATCGCAGCCGGGATGCCGTGGCCGGCATCGGCGACCAGAAGGTGGACCTCACGCGGGGAACGGTGGGCCCGCAGGTAGAGGGTGCCCTCGACGGGCAGGGCATCGACTGCGTTGGCAATGAGATTGGAGACGACCTGGAGCATTTCGCCGGGATGGACCTGGACCATCGCGTCGCCGGCAAGACGCAAGTTCAGGTGGATGCGCTTGGCGGCAATGGTTTTGCGGTGGATGCGGAGGGCTGCATCGGTCAGGGACGCGGCCGCAATCGGCGTCTCCACATTCACGGTCCGGTAGAAGCTGAGAGTCTGGCGGGCAATACGAATCAGGACAGCAAGTTGCTCTTCAATCTGCTTGCCGTAAAGGCGAACCGACTCCGCATTCCCCGCTTCCACCTGGAGAAGGTAATTCAGGTTGGAGATGGCTTCGAGGGGGTTATTGATTTCGTGCATGATGGCGGCGGCAAATTGACCCGCCACGGCGAGACTCTGGCTCTGACGCAGTTGCTCGCGCACTTCAATCCACCGCGGATCTTGACTGGGATCCTGATCGACGAGCGGAAGGGTTGCGGATTCGTTCATGGCGCAGAACCCCCTGTCTCGCTGGAGTGGGTGCCATGAATCCAGGCATCTCAAAGCTGGAGGGAAGCTCCTCCGCAGGCCAGTGTTTTGGCTTCAGCAGGCGGTTTTGGGTGGCCGTCTGCTATGTCCGGTAATAGACATAAGATGGCAGGGGTGAGAAAAAGGGTGCCCCGGGGTGGAAGAACAAATTACACAGGATGGAGGGAGGGCGCGACTTCCCAAGAAATTTTCGCTATGTCCGGTAGTGGACTGACTTTGTCCTGGGAGGTGGATAAATTAAAGGCCTATCTCCGCGGTAAGGCGTTTGCTGGTCCATTTTGAAGCAATGGCGATAGTTTTCGTATGAGCGCGACTCCCCACTTTTCGATCCTTTGTGTCGGGGAAGATATTGCTCTTCTCGAGACGCGGGCTGCGCTTCTGTTGGCTGCCACGGGTGCAGACGTGCGGTGGTCTGCGACGCGCGACGCCGTGGCGACGATCGAACAGGGATCGTTCGATATGGTGGTGCTGTGCCATAGCGCAGGATCGGAAGAGGCGCAGCGGATCTATGAAGCCGCCCATCGGCGAGGCACGCAGGCGCAGGTGCTGCGCTTAACCGCGTTTTGGGATGGGGGCGCTTCGCGTGCGACGACCAGCTTCGATGCGACGACCAGTGTGGAACCGAAGGCGCTGATTCGAGCGGCGACTGCTTTGCTGCGGGAGCGGGCCGAGGATGCGGCGAAACAGGAGGGAGTGCACAGATAGGCGGCGATGGACGAAAATGCCCGCCTTGGTGGCGGGCATTTTTTTTGGAGCGAGCCGAGTTTCTTTAAACGCCCATGCCGTATTCGGCGGCTTGGGATTCTCCTGCATTGGAGTAGAAGTCGTAGGGGGTGCGCTGGCTGAATTTGTAGCGGCTGCGGATTTCGTGGCCGACCCAGAAGCTGAGGGCAGCAACGGCCATACCGACGGAGAACCAGCCCAGCACGCGCAGCGCCTGGTGCTCGCTGGGTTCTTCAACGAAGGGGACGAAATCGGCGTCGAGCGGCATAGTTGCCATGTCTCCTGTGCTCAATGATAGATCAGTTTTAGTTGGACGTGTCTCACATACAAAAAGTGAGGGTACAACTTTGGTAGGATGCAATGTCCTGCTCAGTGTATCGGCTCGATTTTGTTAAGCCATGAATTTTTTTCAGGATCGGGAAGAAAGCTGGCCAGAATGGAATTTGCCGCGAGCTGACGAAGTTCATTGTGGGAGAAATTCTGTTCGCAGTGAGCGAGCTGATATTCGTTCGCCACATCCGATCCGAAGAAGGCGGGGTCGTCGGAGTTGATTGTCACGAGGAGGCCTGCGTCGAAATAGCGGCGCAGAGGATGGACGGCGAAGGACCGGCAGACTCCGGTGCGGACGTTGGAGGTGGGGTTCAGCTCGAGCCCGGTCCTTCGGACTCTTAGCTCCTGGACGAGAGGCGGGTCGCTAATGGCTGAGAGAACATGGCCGAGCCGCTCCGAGCCGATGGCCAGTGCCTCCCAGATAGCTTCAGGGCCGGTGGTTTCGCCCGCATGGTTGGTGAGGCGCAGGCCCGCTTCGCGTGCTTCGGCATAGAGGGCGCGAAAAGGTTCAGAACCGCACTGGCGCTCGTCGCCTCCAAGCCCGATGCCAATGATTGAGGGATACAAGGCGCGGAGCTCGGCGGCTTTGCGGAAGACGCGCTCGGCTTCGGACACGGTGAAATGACGGACGGCGTCGAAGATCCAGTAGAGCGAGATGCCCAGTTCGCGTTCGGCGCGGATGCGGGCGCGTTCGAGGCCTGCAAAGATGGGCTCGAAGCAGGCTGCGTCGTGATTGCGCCACATGTAGATGACGCCGACTGAGATGTAGACCTCGGCGTGGACGACTCCCTGGGCGGCGAGGGCCTGCAGCATGCGCCAGGCGATGAGCTCGTAGTCGTCGGGACTGAGGAGGCGGCGGGTGACGGCTTTAAAGGCTTCGATGAAGCCGGTGAAGTCAGTGAACTGGTAGAGGGCGTCGGCTTCGACCTGCGTGAGGGGCTGCGCGTCATGACGTTGGCTCAGCTCGACCAGTGTGGCCGGGGTCACTGTTCCTTCGAGATGAAGATGGAGTTCGGCCTTGGGCAGGCGGCGAATGAAAGCGGAGAGGTCTTCCATCTATCGAGTGTAGCGGGTGGGGTGATGGGACCGGAGACCCGACTCAGGAGGCCGCTGCGAGGGTTTTTTCCGGGGAGCGTGCGAGCTGTCCGGCTCCTGGCGCTGCGGGGAGATAGATCACGAAGGTTGTGCCGCTTGGCGTTTTGGTGCGTGAACGCAGGTGCAGTTTTCCGCTGTTGCGCTGCACGATGTCGCGCGTAAGCCAGAGGCCCAGGCCGGTGCCCCGGCTGCCCTTGGTGGTGAAGAACTGGCTGAAGAGATTGGAGCGAATTTCGCACGGGATGCCGGTGCCGTTGTCGGCGATGGTGATGCGCGCGAAGTCAGTGCGGTTGATGCTTATGGGTGTCACGCGGACCCGCAGGCATCCGCCGACAGGCATGGCGTCGATCGCGTTGCCGATGAGATTCACCAGGGCCTGGCGGATTTCGCCGGGCGAGCAGAAAGCGCCGGCCTGCTCGGATGCGATGTTGGCGGTGATGTTTCGCTCTTTCATCTTGCCGCGAAAGAGGCTGAGCGCCGAGGCAGCGACCTCGGCAAGATCGGTAAAAGCCGGCTGCGTGGAAGTGCGATTGAAGTTGAGCGTGTGATCGATGATTTCGCTGATGCGGCCGAGCTCGTGGGCGGCGAGGCGGCCGAAGGACTGCGCCTCTTGGAGGGAGTTGCTGATCTCCACAAGATAAAGCAGGTTGCCGAGCGCGGCGAGCGGGTTGTTGACTTCGTGGGCGATGGTCGCGACCAGGCGGCCGGTGGCGGCTAGTTTTTCTGAGTTGCGGAGGGCCGCATTGCTCTTCGCCTGAAGTTCGGCAGCGTCGCGAATCTCGATTTGCTGCAGGCGCGCCCGGCCGGCCGCCCGTGCCGCGCTCAGGAAGATCTCGCTGCGCAGAGGATGATCGAGGAGCACCAGGTTGCGAATCTCGCTGCGAATTTTGAGACTGGCAGAGGAGGCGTCTGGCTCGCCGGCCGCGGTGCTCAGCAACAGCACCGGAATGTTGGACCAGGAGGGCTGTGCCTGCACGATGCGGCGTAGAGCATCGATGCCTCCCTTGGCGAGCGCTTCGTCGGTCAACACGAGGCCGAGGAGTTGGGCAAAGGGGATCCGCTCGACGCGTTGCAGCGAGGTGAGCCGGTCGGCGAGAAAGCCAGAAGCTTTGAGAAGGCGGCAGATCGAGGTGGCATCGCGGCCGATGGGCGCGATGACCAGGAAGCGGCGGCCGGTCGATGAATTCTCGGTCACTGCGGCGCCTCGCCTCCTGTCGATACCGGCAGAGCGCCGGCAAAATTGCGTTCTTCTCCTCGTGCGATCGAGATCGTACCGTTGTCGCCAGAGCTCGAAGCGGAATGACGCAAAGAATCGACCGCGCCAAGCCCTTCCGGCGAGAGATTAGATGCAGGTTTGTTGAGCCGGGTAAAGGTTTTCAGGGGGGGAGGGCTGAGCGGAACTACCGCAGTCCGGCGAACTCGCTGCGGTGGCGCGAATAGAAGAAGTAGATGAGGAGGCCGACGAAGAGCCAGATGAAGAAAGCCGTCCAGGTGAGGACTTCGAGGCCCATCATGAGCACGATACAGAAGATGATGCTGAGCACGGGAAAGACAGGACCCAAAGGGGCGCGAAACGCGCGGTGCCGGTCGGCGTCGCGGTAGCGCAGGATTAGAACGGCGATGGACACGAGGACGAAGGCGAAGAGCGTGCCGATGTTCGACAAGTTGGACACGGTGCCGATGTCGAGCAGGCCGGCCGGGATGCCGACCACGAATCCTGCGACCCAGGTGGCGACGGAGGGCGTGCGAAACCGGGGATGGATGTTGCCGAAGACTTTGGGGAGCAGGCCGTCGCGCGACATGGCGAACCAGACGCGGGCCTGGCCGAGTTGGAAGACCAGAATCGACGAGATCATGCCGAGCAAGGCGCCGATGAGGACAATGAGTTCGACCCAGTGCAGGCTGCCGCCGCCGGGCAAGAGAGAGAGGCGCCGCAGGGCATTCACGACGGGGGCGGCGTCGCCCATGATGGATTGCCAGGGCACGATGCCGCTGAGGACGATGGCGACTCCGCCATAGAGCAGGGTGCAGGCGACGAGGGTGGCCAGGATGCCGAAGGGGAGATCGCGCTGCGGTTGCTTGCACTCCTCGGCCGCGGTGGAGACGGAATCGAAGCCGATGTAGGTGAAGAAAATGATGGAGCCGCCGGAGAGCATGCCGGTCCAGCCGTTGGGCATGAAGGGATGCCAGTAGCGGGGATGAATGAAGCTGGCGGCGGCAATGATGAACGCGAGGATGGCGACCATTTTGACTAAAACAAGAATGTTGTTGGTACGGGCCGACTCGCGAATGCCGCGGACCAGGATCACGGTCAGGATCATGACGATGAGGAACGCAGGAATGTTGAAGCCGAAGTGCCAGCCGGGCGGGTAGAGGTCGTTGCCGGCAAAATCCTGCAGGCCGGTAGGCAGGTAGGCGGGGGAGATCCACTTGAGGGCGGGATGGAGGCCAAACCACTCGAGAAGGGCCTCGATGTGCGCGGCGAAGCCCACGCTGACGCTCATATTGCTGAATGCGTACTCAAGAATGAGATCCCAGCCGATGATCCAGGCCACCAGCTCGCCGAGCGTGGCGTAGGTGTAGGTGTAGGCCGACCCAGCGATGGGAATCATGGAGGCGAGCTCGGCATAGCAGAGCCCGGTGAAGACACAGACGATCGCAACAAGAATGAGCGAAAGAGCGAGCGCGGGTCCGGCGCCAGGGCGGCCGGCCATGGCCGTGTGGGTGAGCAGGTAGTGAACCAGCGGGGTGCTGCTGATTTCGGGTGTAGCGAATTTTTGTCCGGCCATCGCCGTGCCGATGACCGTAAAAATGCCGGAGCCAATCACTGCGCCGATCCCGAGAGCGGTGAGCGACCAGGGCCCCAGCGATTTTTTGAGCGCCTTGTCGGGCTCCTCCGATTCGCGGATGAGCTTATCGATGGATTTGCAGGCGAGCAGTTGTCTGCGCAGCGGATTTCTCCTTATGGGGCCGCTGAAGATGCGTGGACAAATCGGCCTTCGCGACAGCGTTCCGTTCAGAAGGCAGAAAAGCTTAAGCCGCAGTGTACATGAGGAGGAAGGATGCGGAGGGGGACGAAGCGGGGGCGAAGCGACGCCAGAAACGAGGAGGAGTTGCGGGCGAGTGCGCAGGAACCATGGAGATGCCGGACCGGCCGATGAGTTGACCGGCCCGGCTTTGCGGTGAGCTTAGCGCTTCGACTGGCCGCGCGCCAGCTTCTTGACTTTCTTTTTGTTGGAGCCGCGCGGGGTGGTGCGCTTGGCCTTGGGGGCTGCTTTCTTGCGTGCGGCGCGCTTCACTTTTTTGCGCTCCAGCTTGTCTGTCAGTTTCTTGGTATCTGCCACTCGAGAAAAACCTCTTTCCTTGAAAATCCTGCCCGCCGCGGCGGGTGTCCGGGAATGCAGCCGGAATGCAGGCGTTGCGAGTCTTATGGTAACAAGGTTCGGAGTGCGACGAAAGTTGGACGCTTTGCGGTGGGGACGAGTGGGCCTATTGGCGGAGCGGGTGAACCGGCTGGCGGGGCGGGGGAACCCGATGACGACATCGCCGTGGACCCCACTGGGGCGAAAGGGCTAGTGTGGAGAAGAATCATCTTCCGGAGCGGACTCGTGAAGGCCCGCGGCGCGTGAGACAAGCTGTGGTTGCATCGAGTGCACAAACCGGCGCATGGATCGGACCGGCGGCGGTGCCGAGCACACAGTCGTCTCTGCTGAGCCGGTTGACGGAACGATGGCTGGTCCGCGCGGTGCTGGCGGCTGCGGGATGGACGGCAATCGGCGTCATCTTTGCGCTGCCCGGCCTTTCCACCGGATCCTGGCACCAGGATTTGCGGATTTATCTGGCGCAGTGGTGGACGTGGGGCTTGCTCACCCCGGTGCTCATGGCCGTCGATCGCCGGTTGCCTTTTTCGGGCAAAGAGCTAGGCAAGCGGGTCGCGGTTCACCTTGGGATGAGCGTGATTTTCACCGAGGTGTATTTCTACATCTTTACGGCGATGCGGGCCGCATTCGGCGTTACACCGTGGAGTTCGCTCCGCCTGAAAAACCTCTTCAGTGGGTCGGTGCTGGGCTGGGAAGTCTGGTGCTGGCTCGTCTACTGGATCATCGCGGGAGCGCTGCAGGCCTATAGCTACTACGAGCGCTACATGAGCAGCGAATTGCGTCTGGAGCGGCTGGAGCACAGCTTTGCCGAGGCGCGTCTGAACTCGCTGCGCATGCAACTGGACCCGCACTTCTTGTTCAACGCGCTGAATACGATTTCGTCGCACGTGGAGCGGGATCCAAAATTGACCCGGCGCATGATCGAGCACCTCGGCGACCTACTGCGGTTGTCGCTCGAGTCGAAGGATAAGCAGGAGGTTCCGCTCGTAGAGGAACTCGCATTTCTGGAACACTACCTTGCGATCCAGAAGATCCGTTTTGGTTCGCAGCTGCGCGTGGAAATGCAGGTTGCGCCGGAGGTACGCTTTGCTTGGGTCCCCTCGCTGTTTCTGCAGCCGCTGGTCGAGAACGCGATTCGTCATGGGATTTCGAGGCGAGCCAGCGGTGGAAAGATTACGGTGCAGGCCGCTCCGGTTGCTGGACAACTGGAGATTCGCGTTTTCGACGACGGCGTGGGATTGCCTGCGGGGTGGTCGATGGAGACGACGACGGGGCTGGGGCTCTCGATCACGCGCGAGCGGATAGCGGGCCTGCACCCCAACGGGAACAGCCGTTTTGCTGTCAACGCCTGCGAGGAAGGCGGCACAATGGTGGAGATTTCGCTGCCGCTGCGCACCATGGGAGAGGTCTACGATGGACGCGCCCTTGCCTGAATCGATTCATGTGCTGGTTGCGGATGACGAAGCGCCGGCGCGGCAGCGCCTGATGGACCTGCTGGCGAAGGATGCACGTGTGGCGCACGTGGCCGAGGCCGCGGATGGCGAGGCTGCGGTGGAAGCAATCGAGAAACAGCACCCCGATCTGGTGTTTCTGGATGTGCAGATGCCGGAGCTGGATGGCATGGCCGTGATTGAAGCGATCGGTCCGGCCGAGATGCCGCTGACAGTGTTTGTGACCGCCTACGATCAGCATGCGATTCGTGCCTTTGACGCCAACGCGCTCGACTACCTGCTGAAGCCCTTCAGCGATGAGCGGTTTGAGGCGACCATGGCCCGCGTGAAAACACGCATGGATGAGCGCAGCATCGGCGAGTTCGGGCAGCGGGTAATGAAGATGGCGGCCATGGTGCCGCCGGGCGCCGATCGAAGGCTTGACCGGCTGGTGGTGAAGTCGGCTGGAACAACGCGCTTTATTCGCGCCGTGGATATTGACTGGATTGAGGCGGCGGGCGTGTATGTCACGCTGCATGTGGGCGGCAAGGAGTTGCTGTATCGCGCAGCGCTCAACGATCTCGCCGATCGGCTCGACCCGCGTCGCTTTGTGCGGGTACATCGGTCGGCGCTCGTGAATATCGAGAGCATTATTCAACTGGAGCCCATGTCGCACGGCGAGTTCGAAGCGGTGATCAAGAACGGATCGCGCACGCGCGTGAGCCGAACCTATCGCGCGCTGCTCGAGAAGCGGCTGGGACAACCTCTTTAACAAAACCCTAGACAAGTGGAATCGGTTCAGACGCGCAGGGAGCGGCGTACACTCGTTCTGGCTTCAAGGGGGCTTGTGTGTCCGACGACCAGAGCCGTGTGCTGGCGATCAATCCTGGATCGACCTCGACGAAGTTCGGAGTCTTCAGGGGAATCGGGGCCGAGTGGGTGGAGGCTGTTGCGCACCCCGACGAGGAACTGGCGAAGTTTCGCGGCATGTCGGCGCTGGAGCAGCTGGAATATCGCGCGACGCCGCTGGCGAAAGCTCTGCGGAACGCGGGATACGCCCTGGACCAATTTGCCGCGGTGGCCGGACGCGGAGGGCTGCTGCCGCCGATGGAGTGCGGCACCTATCTTGTGGACGAGGCGATGGTGGAGGAGTTGCGTCGCGCACAGCGCGGCGACCACGCATGCAACCTGGGCGCAGTGCTGGCGCTGAAGTTTGCGCGGATGGCGGGGGTGCAGGCCTACGTCGTCGATCCGCCGACCGTGGATGAATGGCAGGAGTGTGCGCGGCTTTCGGGATCGCCGCTGCTGCCGCGATCGAGCGTAGGCCACGCGCTGAACACCAAAGCCGTGGCCCGCCGATTCGCCGCGGAGAGCGGCCGCGAATATGCGTCGCTGCGGCTCATCGTGGTGCACATGGGCAGCGGCATCACCGTTTCAGCGCATCGCGCGGGGGGCATGATCGACAACAGCACGCCGCAGGAAGGCCCGTTTGGGCCGGATCGCACGGGATGGTTGCCGGTGCAGGCGCTGATCCGGCTGTGTTGTAGCGGAACCTACAACGCGAAGCAATTGGAGCGGATGGCGTTCGGCGAGGGCGGGCTGTTTGCTTATCTCGCCACGCGCGATTTGCGCGTTGTGGAGCAGCGTATGGCTGCGGGCGATGCCGAGGCTGCGGCCGTGCATGAGGCGATGGTCTACCAGATTGCAAAGGAAACCGGAGCGATGGCTGCCGCGCTCGAAGGAAAGGTGGATGCAATTCTGCTGACCGGCGGAATGGCGTTCTCAGAACGCGTGGTGGCGCGGTTGCGCGCATCCCTTGGATGGATCGCGCCGATTCGCGTGTATCCCGGCGAAGATGAGTTGCGGTCGCTGGCTGAAGGAGTTTTTCGCGTGCTCGACGGAAAAGAGGCCGCGAAGCGGATGCCCGTGGAAACCGCGCCGGAACTGCGCGACGGCGCCGGGCGAAAGGGCCTGGTGATCGGATTGGAATGAGTAAAGCGCCTGGAACCAGTGCGTCATTGCCGAGGCGGCAGGAACCGCGCTCTACTGCGGTGGCGGAGCCTGGTTTTCGCCGGTGAGAATGCGCGACTCGGAACCGAAACGGCGGTAGTTCCCAAAGACAATGTTGTTGAGGAATGTTTTGGGTTGCCCCTGATAGTTGGTTTGGGCAAACATGCCGTGGGGCTGGTTGACGTGTGCTTCGAGAATCGAGACGCTCTTGACCGGGCAGATGTAGCTCTTGCCGGCAATCTCGACCGGCGCGTATTCCACAATCATGGCGGCGTCGGAGACTAGCTCGTGCGGAGCCAGATCGGACCGGAGCATCATGCGGAAGATGGTGCCGTCGGCCGGATCGAAGGCAATCTCGCCGTGGTAGCTGGTTCGCTCCTCAAACGGCTTCAGCTCCGGCTGCCCGGTGGAATAGTATCCGTCCACGACGCAGCAGAAGCCGACACGGTAGTTTGACTTTTCGTCAGGGACTTCGTAGTGAAAAACGGCGAGGCGCCGGGCGTCGTTCAGCTCCCAGCGCGCCCAGGTGATTTTGCCCTTGAGCGCATCGCCGAGAACTACGCTCAAAATGGGTCCAAATTCGCCGGTTGTGTTGAGGCCGCCGATCTTCGACCCTTGCTTCCACGAGCCCCGCACATTGTCTGCAATCACTTCTTTGCGATCGAGAAAAGTGACCGTGGCGGAGGATCGCCCGACAATGCGCAACGGCTGGTAACTGTAGCTGACGACTCCGGTCGATTCCAAGGAATCCTCTTGCGGGCGGTCTTCAAAGCCCGTCGTGTCGCGCGTGGCCATGAGATTGGGCAATTGGCGGAGCGTGGTGTTGACATAGTTGACGAGCTTGACAAGCATCTTGCGCGTGGCGGCCGGATCGGGCGTGGGCTCGTCGGGAACTTCACTGGCGGGAGGGGCGAGGAATTCCGACTTGTCCGAGAGAAGCAGCAGCGCATCGCGCGATTTGTCGCCGGGCAACGCTGCCAACCACTGCGTCAGGTGCGTGGAACTCAGGCGCTCAGTGAGCTCAAGACCGCCGAGTTGCTGCGCCAGTTCGACGTCAGATTTGGCGGGCGCCGCGGTGAGCGTTTGCTGCAGCTGGGTAACGGAAATCTTTTCGAGGGCCGGCGGCTTGGTTGCCGCCGAGGATGTGAGCGCGAAGGCAGCCAGCGAGACAACGAGCATGAGTCGGCGCATGTTGGGACCTCGATGGGGATACGAGCACATGCTACATCGTGAGCCGAGACCGCTGCCAGAGCCGGTGAGACGGCGGTTTGCCGGCGCGTTATGCGCCGAGTTTCCGCAGGCTGAAGGAAATGGGCAGGCCGATGATGGTCATCTGGACGACGATTCCCTGGACGAGCCCGCGCCACTGGTAAGGGCCGGCGGAGTGGAGCGCACTCAAGGGAAGGACAACCAGGGTCATGACCAGAAAAACGGCGATGCCGTAGAACATGCCGCAGACGAGCCAATGGTCGCGCAGAAAGGTGAGTCGCCGGCTGGCGAAGCAGTAAATGGTCGCGGCAGAAAACGCGATGGTGAAGTGAAGCATCACGCCGAGAACCCAGACCGCGGGGCTGGTGCTCTGGAATGCCGAGCGGCCTAACAATCCGCCGGCAATCGCGCGCGGAACGTTGAAGCCGAAGGTAAGGAACGCAGAAGTCAGATCGAGCGTGCCGGCGATGGCGCCGCCAACCAGGATCGGGCGCAGCAGGCGCGGGCTGGGCATTGGGAATGAAAGGGAAGCAGTGGTCATCGTGTGCTCCAGAAGCAGAATTCTAGGACGTCGGCCGAAGGAATGGGATGGTTTGGTGCGGTGCGGATGGGCGGCCCGCAGGCCGGTCTGATGCGGGTGTGGGATGGCGAAGGGTTGCAGTCCCAAATACACGCGCAACGGGCCGGTCACGGGCTGCGACGGCTTTATGAGGGTCCATGCGCAGCGGACTTTTGTAACCACTGTGAGGCGGGAAACACGAAGGTTTTGATGAATTTCCCGTTTAAGATGAGCCCATGAATCTGATGGGACTCTTTGTGCCGTTTATCGGCGCATTTCTTGTGCTGCTGGTGCTTTCGCGCCTGATCGCGGGCGACGCGGATGCAGGCCGGAAGGCGCAGGAAATGGAGGGCGGAAGCCTGGAGTTCCTTCCCAATCGGCGTAGTTATTGGGGCGTCTACGTCTTCCTTGCGGGCATGGGCTACGGTATGGTGACGAGCCTTTGGCGCGGCATCGGGGCGACGGTGAACCTTGTGCCGGCTGTGTTCTGCCTCGCGTTTGTCCTTCTTCTGCTGATGGCGTTTCCGGGTTCGATTCGTGCCGACAGCCAGGGCCTCAGCCAGACGTACTGGCTGCGTGGCGAGAAGCGCATCGCGTGGGGCGGCGTGCTGACGATTGCGATCAACGAGAAGAAGGGCGAGATTCAGATCACGGGCAAGGGCGGCGTGAAGGTGGTGTATGCGCGCCAACTGCCTGACCGCGAGCGGCTGCTTGACGAATTGAAGAAGCATTGCGCCGCGAAGATGCCCGGAGAGTCGGCGCAGAAGATGATGAGCGGGCGCTAGGGCCGGACGCGCGCGTTGTCCCACGACCCGACGCCGAGCGCCGCGAAGCTGGCAGCGCGCGGCAAGGTCAGATCCTCTGCAGGTTGGCGAACCTCTCCACCAGCTTTTTCATGCCATGACGATTGAACAGGACAGTGAGCTTGGCCTGTTCGCCGTCGCCTTCGCGCACCAGCACGGTGCCTTCTCCGTATTTGGCGTGGCGCACGCGCTGGCCTTTCTGCAGACCCTTGTCGCCTGAGGGCTCGGGCAGATCCATCGCGGGACGAACCAAGCCGCCGGGCCGGCCGTTTCCCGACTTCCCGCCGAAGAAACGCGCGATGTTGTCGATGGAGTCGGACTCTTCCGGGTTCTTACTCCTCGGTTGAGGCCGCCGGCTGGCCGAAAAGCGCGGCCGTTCCTGGCTTTCATCTTCGTAGTTGTAGTGGCGGCCCTCGAACTCGCCGCCGCGCTCGTTGCTGTTGCCGCGTCGGGCGCCGAAGCTGTAGGCGGGCACCGACCACGCGGGAGAACGTCCCCCGAGATTCTCGACGAGCTGGCTCGGCACTTCTTCAAGAAAGCGCGAAGGAACAGTGGGCTCGGGCGCATCGTTGCCGTAGCGGCGGCGGTAGTGGGCGCGGGTGAGGATGAGCGTGTTCATGGCGCGGGTCATGCCGACGTAGCAGAGGCGGCGCTCCTCTTCGAGTTCCTCGGGGCTCATCAACGTACGCGAGTGGGGGAACAAGCCCTCTTCGAGGCCGGCGAGAAAGACAAGAGGGAACTCGAGGCCTTTCGCCGCATGCAAGGTCATGAGCGTGACGCGTGCTTCGGGATCGTACTTGTCGGTGTCGGCGGCGAGGGCGGCGTGATCGAGGAAGTCGGCGAGGGTTTCGCCGCGCTGTTCGGCGTCATGAGCGGCGTTGGCCAGTTCCTTCAGGTTTTCAATGCGGCTGAAAGATTCGGGCGAGGCTTCGGCTTCGAGCGCCTTGATATAGCCGGTGCGGTCGATGAGGAAGCGGATGAGTTCAGGGAGCGTGGCGGCGTCGCCGGGATTTCTAAAGGGCGCTTCGCTCGGCTCTTGGTTTTGCGTAGGACGATTCTCATTGAGTGCATCCAACCCAGATCTCAGATTCGGGACCTGGGGCACCCGACTCTCGGGCTCGGCCGGCTTCGGCATCTTGAGAAAGGGCCGTTTGCTCTGAGCGGCGAATGGAGAGAAGTGGCTTGCATCGAGCAGCGGCATCTGGGCTGAATCTGAGCCGTCGGCATGGTTCTCGCCGAAGGTGAAATCTTTGCCTGCTTCGAGTTGTTCGACCACTTGCCCGTTTTCTTCGGGGGTGGGGGCGGATGCTCCGAAGGTAAAGTCGGTGTCTTCGATGGCGGACGTTTTTTCGGCCACATCGGCGGAGAGCTTGCCGGCGAAGTCGGGATCCATCATGGCCTGCGCGTCGAAGATGAGCTGGCGGAAGGATTCGAGGGCGACGAGCGCGCGTGACGCGATGAGCCGGTTGCGGAGAGCCGCGTCGATGGCATCCCACGTAGAGACGCCGGTTTCGAGAGCGAGGCGTTCGAGGGTGGCGAGCGTAGTGGCGCCGATGCCGCGTGCGGGTGTGTTGATGACGCGTTGCAGGGCCATTGAGTCGTGCGGGTTGCGGACCAGACGCAGATAGCTGAGCAGGTCTTTGATCTCGGCGCGATCGTAGAAGCTGATGCCGCCGACCATGGTGTAGCCGATACCGTAGCGGCGCAGCGCTTCTTCGACAAGACGGGACTGCGAGTTGGTGCGATAGAGCACCGCGGCGCCGCCGTTTTGCGTTTCCGCCGAGTCCTTCGCCCGCAGAAAGGCCTGAATCTTGTCGGCAATGAAGAGCGCTTCGTTCTCGCCGTCGGGCGCCTCATAGTAGCCGATGAGCGAGCCGCCCTGGCGATCAGTCCAGAGCTTTTTGCCCTTGCGGCGCAGGTTATTGGCGACGACCGCGCCGGCGGCTTCGAGAATAACCTGGGTGGAGCGGTAGTTCTGTTCGAGACGAATGATGTGTGCGCTGGGAAAATCCTTCTCGAACTCGAGAATGTTGCGAATGTCGGCACCGCGCCACGAGTAGATGCTCTGGTCTTCGTCACCGACGGCGCAGACATTTTTATCCTCGCCGGCGAGGAGTTTCATCAGCTCATACTGCGGGCGGTTCGTGTCCTGGTATTCGTCGACGAGGAGATAGCGGTAGCGGCGCTGGTAGCGTTCGCGCGTCTCTGAGGAGACTTTGAGCACGCGCACGGCCTCGAGCAGAAGGTCATCGAAGTCGAGGGCATTGTTCTTTTTGAGCTCGGCCTTATAGCCCTGGTAGATATGCGCGATGCGCTCGCTATTGGGGTCCTTGGAGTCGAGGTAGTACGCCTGTGGGTCGATCATGTGGTTTTTGGCCCAGGAGATACGGCCCAAAACCGTGCGGGGCGTGAGCTGCTTGGTGTCAAGCCCCATCCGGCGCATGATCTGCTTCACGATGCTCTGCTGGTCGTTTTCGTCGTAAATCGCGAAGCTGCGCGTGAGGCCGTCTTGCCCTACCTTCAGAGCCTCAATGTCGCGGCGCAGTATGCGCACGCACAGCGAGTGGAAGGTGGCGATGAGCGGTTTGGCCAGCGATGAGTGGCCGAGAAGCTTCTCGACGCGCTCGCCCATTTCGGCGGCGGCCTTGTTGGTGAAGGTGACTGCGAGGATGGAATCGGGCGCGACGTTCTTTTGCTGGATCAACCAGGCAATGCGGCTGGTGATGACGCGTGTTTTGCCCGAACCGGCGCCGGCAAGAATGAGGAGGGGGCCATCGGTGGCTTCAACGGCCGCGCGCTGTTCTGGATTCAGATTGGAAAGGAGAGTCGGCACGGCGTGTCCAGGCGGGATGCTTCCTGGATATAGTTTAACCGCCGCGGCGAGCGTTTGCAGGGACGCAGCGCGCGCGTTGATTTCACGCGCATTGCGCGAGAAAAAGATTGCGCCCGGACCTCTCCATGGTTCGGGGAGAGTCGCGGGCGCAGAGTCAATCGAGAGGTTTTAGGCTACCTGCCGAAATCGTCGCCGTCGTTGTCGCCGTCGCCAGTGCCGGGCGTGAAGGAGACGCCGCGCAGAACTTCGCCGAAACCGGCAGTGCGCAAGGTGAAGAATTTTTCGCTGGCCGGCAACGTGGCGGCCTTCAGGCTGTCTGTGATCACGACGAGCTTGTCGGGATCGGCGCCCGTGTCGCCGCCGCCGCTGGTGGTGGATGTGATGGCCCAGATAGTCACAGTGCCGTCGCGATTGACTTGGCCCGTGATGTTGCGCAGGCCATCGGTGGTTGGCGCCCAGGGCAGGCTGGTCGCGCTGTTGGTGCCCGTGGGATAGCCGAAGACCGTATAGGGCGCGCCGAGGTTGAGGCCGTTGGTGAGGACATAAGCAAGCTGCCATTGCTTGGTCGACGCGTTGAGGATCCACTTCTCGAGGCCGGCATTGGTTTGCGCGGCGGCGTGCGTGTAGAGATCGGTTCCTCCCGCGTAGCCGTCCCCTTCATCCGCCACGTAGAGCGTGTTGGCGTTGGCAAACCAGAGGCCGAAGGGGAAGTTCACTGGGTTTCCACTCTTGTTGGAAAGCGTGGGGAAGCCGGCGAGCACGCACATATTGCTGGGCAGGCCGTCGGCGGCCAACGTGGAAGGATCAAACGCGAGTGGGGCAGTGGGCAGTTTTGCGCCCGCGACGGGCAGTCCCACGCCTTTCGGGCATGCCGTGCCGGTGGTGTCGACGAAGTAGACGGTATTGACGCCGTTGCCGCCGGAGCCTTTGGTGTAATAGAGCACGTTGTTGAAGACTGTCATGCCGCGGAAATTGTCGTCCTTGCCGATCTTGTCGGCCTTGTCGCCGAGCTCAGTGACGGAGAAGCTGGCGACAGGTGTGGGTGCGCCAGGCGTCTGTTCGAATTCCGGCTGATGCACGGGGCTGATGAACTGTGCGCCCGCGCCGAGCACGACGCCGGTCGGCTGGGGATTGCTTCCGTTGCCGGCGTTGCCTGCGGTGTAGAAGACGTCGTTGCCCCAGGAGTTGTTGAGGATGGCGGAGCGGCCGTTGTTGCCGCTGTAGGCATTGGTCTCGGTGAAGCTGAGATTTCCCCGGTTATCGAGGAGGGCGACGGCGCGATAGACGGCGCCCGGTACCGGATTGGTGCTGTCGATGACCGCGGGCGTATTGGAATTTGAAACGTCGATCGTGTTGACGGGGGCCACGTAACCCATGAAAGTGAGATAACGGCCATCGGTCGAGAGATGGAGGCCGATCTCGGATTTGGAGCTGAAGCTGGTGACGAGCTGATCGCTCTTGCCGTTGATCCGGAACTGCAAGCTATTGGGGATCTCGATGGTGTCGACAGGGAAGCCGAAGGGCGTGATCTGATCGAGGAAAATCCGCGAGGTGATGCCGAAGCTGGCATCGGCAAGCACATTGTTGAAGACGTAGGGATAGGTACCGCTATTGGTCGCCGCAACGCAGTTGGCCGCGGTGCAGTTGGGCGGAAGCTGCTGGCCGACCGTGACGTTGCCGGCGCGATTGTCGTAGACGCTGCGGCTGACAATCAGGTTCCCGGCAAAGAGCTGGGGCTGGCCAAAGAATCCTTGCGCGCTTAGGCCGCAGGCAGCGCCGAGCGCGAGAGTGGCGAGAGGAATGAGACGCGCAACGCGACGGCGCGCAGCGGGGAACGATTGTGTCACCGGGAAGAGCCTCCTGATTTTTAGTTTTGGAATGGGGAACGAAAAGAACACCGCGGTTGACCGTAGCAGGCCCATGTGAATGGAGAGTCAACGGAAGATGAACGGCAGATTGCACGGCCGGGCCAGGAACAACGCCGGGCACGTGCGGGTTGCCGATGCGCGCGAAGGGCGAGCGCTATGCTGAGAGCATCATGGCTGGAGAAGGACAGGCGCGGCGCGTTGCGGTTTACTGCGGGTCGGCGGACGGGAGCAATCCGGCGTTTCTTCGGGAAGCGCGTGCGCTGGGCGCGCAGATTGCGACTGCCGGCCTGGGCATGGTCTATGGCGGAGCGAGTGTCGGCTTGATGGGAGCCGTGGCCGATGCGGCGGTGGCGGGCGGTGCCGAAGTGATCGGCGTGCTGCCGGAAGTGCTGTCGGGGAGCGAGATCGCGCACAAGGGACTGGCGCGGCTTGAGACGGTGAAGACGATGCACGCGCGCAAGGCACGGATGGTTCATCTTGCCGAGGCGTTCCTGGTCCTGCCGGGTGGGTATGGCACGCTCGACGAGTTGATGGAGATTGTGACCTGGAAGCAGCTGCGCCTGCACGCCAAGCCCTGCGTGCTGATCAACACGGCGAATTATTGGGACGGCCTGCTCGCGTTCCTGGACACGGCGGTGGAGGCGGGATTTTTGAAAGGTGAAAACCGCGGGCTTCTGGAAGTGGCGCGCGATGCGGAGGAAGCGGTGGGGATGGTAGTGGATCGCGACGGAAAGAGGCGGAAACGATGAAAGTTCCCTACGCGAAGAAGTGGCAGAAGGAAACAGACAAGCTGCGCAAAATTGCGCGCGACTGCGACCTGACCGAAGAGCTCAAGTGGGGCAAGCCCTGTTTCACCTTCCTCAAGAAGAACGTGGCCATCGTGATCCCTCTTAAAGATTCGTGCACATTCTCGTTCTTCAAAGGCGCACTGCTCAAAGACCCGAAGCGCATTCTCGAAAAGATCGGAGAACACACGCAGGCGGGGCGATGGATCAAGTTCACCTCGGTCCGAGAGATCGCGCCGCTGCAGTCGACGCTGACCAGCTACCTCTATGAAGCGATCCTGCTGGAAGAGTCGGGCAAGAAGGTAGAGCTCAAGAAGGCCTCCGAGTACGCAATTCCCGAGGAGTTGCAATCCCGGCTGAAGGGCGACCCAATGCTCAAAGCGGCATGGGAAGCGCTCACGCCGGGGCGCCGAAAGTCCTACATCTTCCACATCGCAAGCGCGAAGCAGGAAAAGACCCGGGCCGCGCGCGCGGAAAAATGCGTGCCGATGATCCTCGGCGGGCGCGGATTCAACGAGCTCCCCCGCTGAACCACGATGGATCCGGAGGACTCCGACCCCACTGCTCTTCACCTCACGGGCAGCAGCACGGGATGCTGCGCCGGAGTGCTTCGAAGTACCAGGCTAGGCGCTTTGCTAGCGGCGGCGGGCGCGTTCGCGTTGCAGCTCGCGGTAGAGCTCGGACTTCGATTGGCCCAGTTCGCGGGCGAGGCGTTTGAGGGCTTCTTTCTCGTCGAGGCCGGCTTCGGACTGCAGGCGGGCGACGCGCGTGGAGATGGATTCTCGCATCGGGGAAGTTCCCTCCCAGGTCCCAAAAAGCCTGGGACCTGGGGTACCCAGAGCCGTTGCGCCCGCCGGCCCCGCAGGCGCTTCGATGAGGAGCACGCATTCGCCGCGGATGCGCTCGCGGGACGCGAGCTCCTTGCGCAACTCGGCGACGGTGACGCGCAGGAATTCTTCGTGCAATTTCGTAAGTTCGCGCGCGAGTGCTACGCGGAGCTCCGCCCCCCAAATCATCTCGATGTCGGCCAGCGTATCCACAATGCGATGCGGCGCTTCGTAGAAGATGAGTGTCTGTGCGGATTCGCGCGGTGCGGCAGCCAGGTCTTCGAGGCGCGTGCGGCGGGCGCCGGCCTTTTCAGGAAGAAAGCCGAGGAAGTGGAATTCGTTGGTGGGGAGGCCGCTGGCGATGAGGGCGGTGAGCGCGGCATTGGCGCCGGGGATAGGGATGACGGGAACACCTGCGGCGATTGCTTCTTTCACCAGAAGGGCGCCGGGATCGCTGATCCCAGGCATTCCCGCATCGGAGACAACCGCAACGGCCTTGCCAGCTTTTATGTCTTGGATCAGCTCGTCAGCCCGTGCGCGCTCATTGTGCTGGTGACAGCTGATGGTGGGCGTGGTGATTTCGAAGTGATTGAGGAGCTTCTGGGTCTGGCGCGTGTCCTCGCAGGCGATGCGATTGGCGTGCCGCAGCACGTCGAGCGCGCGCAATGTGATGTCGCCGAGATTGCCGATGGGCGTGGCGACGAGGTAGAGCGCGGGGGCGAGAGGTGCGACGTCGGAGGACATGAACGAGTTCACAGGAATGAGTTCAGAGTTCTTAGTTCACAGGAACGCGTCCCGGCGAACTGTTCTTCCGCTATTCCGCTTCCTCGCGTTCGATGCGGCGTTGCTCGGCTAAAAGCGACATGGAGCTCATGAGGTTCTGCACGCTCACGATGCCGACGACGCGACCGCTCTCGGTGACAGGAATGAGGGAGAGGCCGCGGCCGGCGGTGAGGCGGCGAATCGTTGCGCCGAGGGTGTCTTCGGGGCGGGCAACCTGGAAAGCGCGCGACATGACGGATTGCACGTAGCCGTTGCCATCGTTACGGAGTGCGTCGACAATGCGCTGACGCGAGACAATGCCGACGAGTTCGGGTCCACGAACGACGGGAAAATCTTCTTGCAGAGAATGCACGCAGCGGCCCAGCGCGTCGGCAAGGGTGTCGGAGGGCGAGAGCGTAGCGAAGTCGGTGAGCATGACTTCGCGCATGCGCACGGTATCGACGACGGACTGGAAGAAGACGCCCTGGTCTTCGATTTGCGCGCCGATCATGATGAAGAAACCGGCGATGATCAACCACGGGCTATGCAGCAGCATGCCGGCAAGCATGGCTGCGAGCGCGAGTAATTGGCCGAGGCCTGTGGCGGCGCGACCTGCGGGGGCTATGCCGTGGGCGCGGGCGAAGCTGCCGCGCAGCAAGCGGCCCGCATCGAGGGGATAGGCAGGAAGCAGATGCAGGACGCCGAGGCCGGCCTGCATCCAAACCATGCTGCGCAGAAGGTAGGCGGGGGTAATCCACGGCTGGTCGAAGAGGTGGATGTTCCCACCGGCGCCGAGAAAGGCGAGACCGAGTGAAGCAGCGGTGGCGCAGTTGGCGATGGGTCCGGCAAAGGCGATGGCAAACTGGCCGATGCCATCGTTGGCGCGCTCCTGGCTCTCGGGGTTGGCGTATGCGAAGAGGCCGCCGATGGGCAGCACGAGGATGGCGCGGAGGCGCAGGCCCAGCCAAGCGGCAACCAGGAGTCGGGCGATCTCGCGAATCACGACTGCGGCGACAAGAACAAAGAACAGGCCAATGCCGCGCAGCGCGCCCTCGGTGGTGCTGAGGCCGAGGCAGACCACGGCGAGTAGCAGGAAGAAGGTGTGCACGCGCATCTCCACACCCATCCAGCGGCCCAGCGGGATTGACCAGCCACGCATATAGGAATTGTAGATGGCCGAGGCTGAAAGGGTATTCTTTTGTGCGATGCGGGTGATTGCAGGAACCTTTCGATCGCGGCCCTTGCAGGCTCCAGAGGGCCTTGCGACGCGACCCACGAGTGATCGATTGCGCGAGACGCTCTTCAATGTGCTGGCGCCGCGGATCGAGGGAGCGGTGCTGCTGGATCTCTATGCCGGTTCGGGCGCGGTGGGGATCGAGGCGCTGAGCCGTGGGGCGCGGCAGGCGGTTTTTTTGGAGCGGGCGCAGACGGCGGTGAAGGTGCTGCGGGGCAACCTGGAGCGACTCGGGCTGACTGCAGGATTTCAGGTGCATGCGGGGAGCACGGCTTCGTTTCTGCGCGGGCCGCGCGCCGGAGCTGTTGAGTTCGATGTAGTGTTTCTCGATCCGCCCTATGACGCTGTGGGAGAATATGAGACCGCGTTGGGGCTTCTGGGCGGCGAAAGCGTCGCTTTTTTGGCCAAGGAGGCGATGGTGATTGCCGAGCATCGCCGCAAACAAGTGCTTGAGACTCGTTATGGCGTGCTCAAGCGCACGCGGCTGCTGGAACAGGGCGATGCGGCGCTGAGCTTTTATGAGAGGCAGCTTTGAGCGATTCGCTCTGAGCCGACTGCATGATCGGCGAAGGCTGGTGCTTCGCTCAAAGGGCTCTGCGACCGAGTAAGATGAATCCGGTTCATCGCCCGTCTGGACCGGCGCAGCGATGCGAGGACAATCTTCGAATGAGAAAACCAACGTGGAGCTTTGCGCTGGCTGCATTGTTTTGTGCTGGCGCGCTGCAGGCGCAGACGACGGCGTGGAAAATCGGGCCGTTCACGCGGCCGGCGAACGGGAATCCGGTGATCGCGCCGCTGGCTTCGTCGATATTCACCGATCCGATTTTGAAATCGCCAGTGCATTGGGAGGCGCTGCACACCTTCAATCCCGCGGCCATTGTGCGCGATGGCAAGGTGTTCGTGCTCTATCGCGCGGAAGACGACACGGGCGCGATGGAGATTGGCGGGCACACATCGCGGCTGGGGCTGGCCGAGAGCAAAGATGGCATCCATTTCACGCGGCTGGGCACGCCGGTGTTTTATCCCGCGGACGATGATCAAAAGGCGCGCGAGTGGCCGGGGGGCGTCGAGGATCCGCGCATTGTGGAGCGGGAAGACGGGCTCTACGTGTTGACCTACACGCAGTGGAATCGCGAGACATATTCGGTGGGGATTGCGACGTCGCGCGATTTGCTGCACTGGACGAAATATGGGCCGGCGTTTCTGACGGCGAAGGGCGGAAAGTATGCGCAGCTGAAGTACAAGTCGGCGGGGATTGTGACGCACGTCGAGAAGGATCGCTTGCTAGCCGCGCGGATCAACGGGATGTACTGGATGTATTGGGGCGAAGGCGCCATTCACATTGCCACGTCGACGGACCTGATTCACTGGACGCCGGTGGAGGGGCCGAATGGTGCACCCGCGGAGTTGTTGCGGCCGCGGCCCGGGCACTTTGACAGCACATTTCCTGAGACCGGCCCGCCGCCGGTGGAGAGGAGCGCGGGGATCGTGGTGCTCTACAACGGGAAGAATGCGGTGAGCGGCGGCGATCCACAACTTGGGCCGAATGCGTATGCGGCGGGTGAAGCCCTTTTCAGCGCGAAGAACCCCATGCAGCTGTTGACGCAGACGAACGAACCGGTGCTGCAGCCAGAACTGCCCTATGAGAAGACGGGGCAATACGCGGCGGGTACGACCTTTGCCGAAGGGCTGGTGTGGTTTCACCGGCAATGGTTCTTGTACTACGGATGTGCGGACTCGCTGGTGGCGGTGACGACGGCGCCGGAAGTGCCGGGGCCGGACGCGCAGCAGGCAGGTGGTGCGGAGGGAACTGCGGCCCAGGGTACAGCGCCAGGCTTGCCGGCACCGGCGGAGCCGTGGCAGGGAGTGCGCGATTTCTATCTGCACGATGGGGACACGGTTGTTTTCTACGGCGACAGCATCACCGAGCAGAATTTCTACAACCAATATGTAGAGCTCTACACGGCGACGCGGTTTCCGTCGATGCGGGTGCGCTTTTTTGATGCGGGGGTGGGCGGCGATCGCGTGACCGGCGGCGGCGGCGGACCAATCGATCAGCGGCTGGAGCGCGATGTGTTCTCAGAGAAGCCGACGGTGGTGACGGTGATGCTGGGTATGAACGATGGCGGGTATCAGGCGACGACCGACCAGATTGAATCGACATACGTGAATGGATACGAACATCTGCTGCAGTCGATTCGCGATCACGAGCCGGGAGCGCGGCTCACTCTGCTTGGGCCTTCGCCGTATGACGATGTGACTCGGACGCCGAAGTTCCCGGGTGGCTATAACGCGGTCATGCAGCATTTTTCTGTGCTCGATCAGGGGCTGGCGCAGAAGGTTGGCGGGACGTTTGTCGATTTGAATCGTCCCGTGGCGGCGATGCTTGAAAAGGCCGAGGCGCTCGATCCGCGGATGGCGAAGCTGCTGTTGCCGGATCGTGTGCATCCCGATCCGCTGGCGCATTGGGTGATGGCCGAGGCATTGCTGAAGGGGTGGCATGCGCCTGAGCTGGTGTCGGCGGTGACTATCGACGCACGACAAGGGAAAGTGAGCGAGACGGAGAATGCGTCGGTGGACGCGCTGCAGCGCGGGCAGGGCACATTGCGCTGGGATGAGGTGGAGAATGCGCTACCCCTGCCGCTGGGACGCGACAACGCCACGCAGGCGCTTCTGCTGGATTTGACGGACATCGAACAGGAGCTGGATGAAGAACCGCTGTGGGTGACAGGACTCGACGTGGGACGGTACACGCTGGCCATCGATGATGGTGTGATCGGGACGTTTAGTGCGGACGAACTGGCGAATGGGATCAATCTGGCCGATTATCCAACGCCGATGTTTCACCAGGCACAGCGGGTGAGCTGGCTGGTGCGCGATCGCGATGAGGCGCACTACATTCACCTGCGCATGCGGGTGCGGAATGCGAACACTGGCCCGCAGACCGGCGGCACCGACGTGATGCAGGCGTTTGAGGATTCGCTCGAGGATTCAATTTATACCGAGGCAGCGCCGCAGCCGCATGTCTACACGCTGCGGATGGTTCTCGCGCAGCCATAAGGTGGCATTTGCGAGAGGAAGCGTTGTTGGCGATGGCGCGCGTGCGGACGCGTGCGCTTCTATACTGACGGGGTTGAGGAGAGTGCGGCCATCGAGATCTCACTGGCTTCGATTTTGGAATCGCCTGCGGCGCCCGGGCAAGACGTAACGACGCATGCCGCGGGGCCGGCGGGCGCATTGCCGCTCTCGGCGGAGATGCTGCTGACGGAGCCTTCGGGAAATCTGTTCGGGCTGAGCCAGAACGCGGGCATGGGTTGGGAGGCAGCGCGGCTGCTCGATCCGGAGTTTTTGATCCTCAGCACGCATGGAGGACTGCGCGCCGAGGATGGAAAGCCGATCGCGCTGGGCTTTCATACGGGCCATTGGGAAGTGGGGCTGCTGGTCGCGGAGGCAGCGCGCGAACTGAAAGCGCTGCGGGCAATTCCTTTTGCGGGCGCATGCACCGATCCCTGCGATGGGCGCACGCAGGGCACGACAGGCATGATGGACTCGCTGCCGTATCGCAATGATGCGGCGATGGTGCTGCGGCGGCTGATGCGGTCTCTCCCCACAAGCAAAGGCGTGCTGGGAGTGGCCACCTGCGACAAGGGATTGCCGGCGATGATGATGGCGCTGGCGTCGGCGAATGCGTTGCCCGCGGTGCTGGTGCCGGGAGGCGTGACGCTGCTGCCGGAAGCGGGCGAAGATGCGGGCAAAGTGCAGACGATTGGGGCACGGTTTGCGCAGCGCCAAATCACGCTGGAATATGCAGCGGAGATGGGGTGCCGCGCGTGTGCGAGTCCCGGCGGCGGATGCCAGTTTCTGGGCACGGCGGCGACTTCGCAGGTGGTGGGCGAGGCGCTGGGTTTGTCGCTGCCGCATACCGCGCTGGCACCTTCAGGGCAGCCGGTGTGGCTGGATGCGGCGAAGCGCTCAGCGCGGGCGCTCGTGCGCATGCACCAGGCAGGCATGGGCGTGCGCGATGTGTTGACGCCGGCGGCGTTGCGGAATGCGATGGTGCTGCATGCGGCTTTCGGCGGGTCGACAAATCTGCTGATTCATTTGCCCGCGATTGCGTTTTCGGCAGGACTGCAGCGGCCGACGGTGGAGGACTGGGCCGGGGTGAATCGCGAGGTGCCGCGGCTTGTCGATGCTCTGCCGAATGGGCCGCGCGGGTTTGCGACGGTGCAGGTGTTTCTGGCCGGCGGCGTGCCGGAAGTGATGCTGGCGCTGCGCGCGGCAGGGCTTTTGGATAGCAGCGTGAAAACGGTTAGCGGCGAAACCCTCGGAGCGTGCCTCGACTGGTGGCGTGCGAGCGAGCGGCGGCACGCGATGCGAAAGCGGTTGAAGGAACTGGACGGCATCGATCCCAACGACGTGATCCTGACGCCGGATCAGGCAGGGGCGCGCGGGCTCACATCGACGGTGTGTTTCCCCATGGGGAACCTGGCGCCCGAGGGATCAGTCATCAAGAGCACGGCGATCGATGCGTCGCTCGTGAATGCGCAGGGTATTTATCGTCATGTTGGTCCGGCGCGTGTGTTCACGACGGAGGAAGCGGCGATCAAGGCCATCAAGAGCAGCCGGATTGGCCGCGGCGATGTGATTGTGCTGATCTGCGGCGGGCCGAAGGGCGCGGGCATGCAGGAGATCTACCAGGTGACATCGGCACTGAAGGCTCTGCCGCATTGCGGGCATGTGGCGGTGCTGACCGATGCGCGGTTCAGCGGCGTGTCCACGGGCGCGTGCGTAGGGCACGTTTCGCCGGAAGCGTTGGCGGGCGGGCCGATTGGCAAGGTGTGCGAAGACGATGTGGTGGAGATCGCGATTGACCGGAAGCGCTTGGTTGGATCGGTGAATCTGGTGGGCGAGGGAGATCGGACCTTTGACGCGGACGAAGGCGCACGCGTGCTGGAGAAGAGAAGGCCGCGCGGGGATCTGCGGCCGCATCCCGCACTCCCCGACGACACGCGGTTGTGGGCGGCGCTGGTGCAGGCGAGCGGCGGCGTGTGGGGCGGGTGCGTATACGACGCGGACGCCATTGTGGCGCGGTTGGAAGACGCGTAGTAGTCAAAGACTAAAAGCTGTAGCGCAGGGCGAGTTGCATCAGGCGCGGCGGCATGGCGCTGACGACCTGGCCGAAGCTGCCGCTCGAAATGTTGCCCTCCACGGAAGACGCTCCGAAAAACTGTGCGTGGTTGAAGAGGTTGAGAGCCTCGGCGCGGAACTCGAGCGCGTGGCCTTCGCGAATTTTGAAATTGCGCGACAGCGTGGCGTCGAGATTCTCGATCCCCGGGCCGGAGAAGAAAAGCCGGCGCGCATTGCCCATCGTGCCGAGCGAGGGCAGGCGGAATTGCGATGCGTCGAAAACGGCGTGGTTGGTGCGGGAATTCGTGTTGAGGTGCAGGCCATTGGCGGACCATTGCGGCGTGTCGACTCCGTTACTGTTGATGCCGTTGGGAATCGTTCCAAGCAGCGAAGTGTCGTTGTTGTTGAGCAGGGTGACAGGAAGGCCCGAGGTGAAACGCGCGATGCCGGCAAGGCCCATTGCATGGAGCGGATTCTTGGAGGAACGAAACGGCAGATCGTAGTGGAAGCTGGCGACAAAGTTGTGGCGCATGTCGAAGGCCGAGAGCCCGCGACTGAGCGAAGGATCGATCGGATTGACGGGCTCGGGCAGGCCCGCGGAAAGCTTCGACGCCAAGAAGATCGAGAGCGTTCCCCTCAACGGCAGCGGCCGGCGCCAAACTCCGACCAATTCGGTCGTCGTTAGATCTAGGACAAAATAAGTCCGGGTTTCTCGCAGTGATGACGATCACGTTGTTTGCTCCGGACCGCTTCGTGGGGACCCAGGGAACTCGGGAGGCAGGGGAGGCAGTAGGATGGCTTGCATGAAAACTCGCGGTCGATTTCGATGGGTATTGCTTGCTCTGCTGGCGGGATGGGGGATCGGCTTTGGAGGACGCATCGGCAGGACTCAGCCGGCAGCGGCACCGCAACTGGTGATTCTCGATACCGACATTGGCGACGACATCGACGATGCGTTTGCATTGGCGCTAGCGTTGCGCAGCCCGGAGTTGAAGATTCTGGGAGTCACCACGACCTTTGGCGATACCGAACTGCGAGCACGCCTGCTGGAGCGCTATCTGACGGCGGTGGGCCGGTCCGATATTCCGGTCGCGGCGGGGCCTGAGTCAGAGGCCCACAATGTCTTCACGCAGAAGGCGTATGCGCAGCGCGCGCCGGCGACGGTGCATGCGGATGGGGTGACTTTTCTGCTCGACCAGATTCGCAGGCATCCGGGCGAGATTACGTTGATTGGCATCGGTCCGCCGGTGACGGTTCAGGCGGCGATCGCGCGCGATCCCGCGATGTTTCGCAAGCTGCGGCGGGTGGTGATCATGGGGGGGAGCATCGAGCGCGGCTACGACGGCCCTTCGAACGGAAATCAGCGCGGAGAGCGCCGCCCCCCGGATGCCGAGTGGAACATTGCCCGTGACCCGGCGGGAGCGCAGGCTTTGCTGTCCTCGGGTGTACCGGTGTTCATGATGCCGCTCGATTCGACGCAGATCCATTTAGAGGAAGCGGAGCGGGAGAAGATCTTCGCCCACGGGTCCCCGCTGACCGATCAACTCACCCTGCTCTATCACGAGTGGAAGGCGGGAACGGAGGACCATGCGCCGACGCCGACACTCTTTGACCCGGTCGCCGTAACCTACAGCTTCAGGCCGGATCTGTGCCCAGCCAAGGCGATGCACATCGATGTCGACGACAAGGGGTTCACACGGCCGGGAGCGGGCGCGCCCAACGCTCAGGTCTGTCTTGCTTCCGACGAGAAAGGATTTCTGGAACTGCTGCAGAGCCGGCTGGCTGGGAGCGGAGAATGAGGGAAGCTTGGACGGGTGGAGCACGGGCGTCGCGTTGCTAAAACCTTTCCTTGTGCCATTTATCCCTGTCATCTCCATTGACAGCGGGGCAAAGTAGGAGAAAAATGGCGGGTCGACAGGATTTGGGTTGCAGGAGGCGAGTTTTAGTCAATGCGGGATGATTGCGGTCCGCCGAAGTGCGGGCCGGTTAAGAGGACGCGGCATGAAGTGCGGTCCGGTCGCGGAGACTCTTGAAGAGTTTGGTTTCACAAACTGTGGAGGAAAAGTGAAAAGCACATTGACCTTGAAGGTATTGGGCGCGATGGCGCTGATGGGTGCGGGGATGATCGTCGGCGGCTGCAAATCCGCTCCGGATTTGACGCAGACGCAGGCCCTCCAACTGATCCAGGCGGACTACGATCATGGGCAACCGAAGGGCGTCTTGATCCTGGTCAACAATGACGGGATGGTTGCCGGCGCCTTGGCAAAACTCTGGGACCGGACAAAGATCTACCCGAATCGCTACTGGGCAGATTTTAAGCTGACTGATGCCGGCAAGAAGGCGGTCAAGCTGGCCAATGGCGGCGACACGATCGAGTGGCGGCCCGAGAGCGCGGATGACAAGAATTACACGATCCAGGTGACTACGGTGCAGGCCAATCACTTGAGGGCCCGTGATGTCGGCGACATCTCTGACGAAATGCTGTCGGGGGTGGATACAGCCCGGGGAGGGATGTTTACCGAGGGGGTGGATCTGACGGGGGTTCCCGACGTTCTGCAGCAGATTGCCCACAATCCCGGGAACCAGTTGAGTGTGAAGCGCCACGTCGACTTTGCGCTGGTGAACGGCGCCTGGATGGTCCACGCGATTCAATAGCGTGGGGAGAAAACAGGGCGGCAGGGTCGCAATGACCCTGCCTCTTCTTTTCAGTCTCGTGAATTGCAATCAGCCGTCGGGCTCAAGGCGCAACGTTGCCTGGTGACGATAGCCACGCCACCGTGTCCAACTCCCAGGAAAACACGCTGTCCAAAAGCAGATCCAGGGGAGGGGTTCGTCATGTCCTTCGCGCGATCTTTGTGTGCCCTGTCTTTGCTGGCCGCTTGCATCGCCGGATGTGGAGGAAGCTCCAGCGGAGGTGGTTCGAACGGAGGCGGCGGAAGCAGTGCGACCACGGTCACCTTCGCGTTTCGAGGTACTACGCCGACAGCCGCGGCGGCGAAGGTCGGCTCGGCAGGATTTACGGCGCAGAGCCTGAATGCAGGCGCGCTGACCCTCTCGATTCCCAGCGGGACAACCAACTTTGCGGTGGCCTTTGTGTGTCCTCCGTTGGCAATCACGTCGGGTGGCGTGCAGATTGGCCAGACGTCGCGTGAGTCGGTGTTCGAAGCCACCACGGCCGACGGTACTTCGTTTACCGAGGCGTGTGCTGCAAGGTTGCCTTCGACGCCGACAGGAACCCTGTCCGCAAGCGTGGACGCGAGTGCGATTGCGAACGCATCGTTTCTGACGATCGAGGCCCAGGCGGGCGATTCCGGGGCCACTGCTTCTGTGGAAACTCCCGCGGGCTCGTTCAGTTTTGCCGCCCCGGCAGGCAGCGACCGGGTCGAGGCGGTGGCCTTCAGTGAGGTCTCGCAGGGCGCGACCGAATCGTTCAGCCTCGTGGGGGCCAGGAATTTTAGCGGCCAGGCGGTTCCGGGGGCTCTCAACGGCGGCAATCCGGTGGTGCTGGGTTCCGCCGATCAAACAACTTCAGCGGCGATTACCTACAACGGCGTCCCGTCGGGTTTTGCCACGCCTTCGACGATTGCGATTTACGAGATGGCCGGCGGCGGCGGCTTCCTGATCGCCGATGCCGCTACGAGTCAGTATCCGGTTCTTCCTGCGGGAGCGGCAGAGGCCGGCGATTCGTATGTCTTTGAGTCGGCGGCCCGCAACGGCCTCCAGACCGTTTCGTCTTTTGTGTACGCGAGTGCCGGCGGTCCCGTCTCGTTCACTTTCCCAGCGCCCTGGTCGTATACCGGTCCAACCCCGGCCGCGCTGCCGACCCTGGATTTCAGCTATGCAGGATTTGCAGGCAAAAGCGGGGTCACCGAGGCTGCGAGCATCGGCTGGTCCGTCGGGACCTATTCCCAGAACACGATTTCGACCATCGCCACGGCGAGCTACCAGGGCTCGGCGACGACGCTTGCCATCCCGGATCTTTCCGGCATCACGGGCTTTTTCGCGAGCCCCCCGTCTGGAACCCAGGTTGTGTGGTTAGGAGAGATCTCGCAGAACAGCTGGGGCGCTCTGCAGGCTGCGCCCTCGAACGCCACGGCCAACATCGTGCAAAACGGAGGAGCTTACAACGTGCCCTGATCTTGGCGGGGGAAGGAGAGTTGGCTCTCTGGGCGGCTCGACGAGGGCGGAATTCAGGACTGCCACACCCCGAGCGCGATTCCATTGACCCTGCCCGGCTTTCTTGTTATTGTAAATAGGTTCCGCAAGAACGCCGCCGTGCGTGTGTATTCGGACGGAGGCGTCAGGGCAGCTTGGCCAAAGTGATGTGGGCCCAGGCTGAATCCCAAGGCCGAGCGAAGTTGAGCCGGCCATTCTTCCCTGGATACGCTCTTATCTTGCGAAGGGCAGGGGATCATCGCATCGGTGCCCGCGCGTTTCTCCACCTTGGAGGGCTATGCGGGCCGGAACCGGCGAAACGGAGTTGGCTCCTCGTGTGTGAGGGCGCGCGACCACCGTCCTGGTTCTCGTCTGGAAGTGGAACGAAGGCAGACGCGAAGCAGCAACTTGGGGCTTTTGCGCCTTCCCGCGGCAGCTACGCGGCCAAAGGCCAAGACCGCCCGAAGGGACTGTGCGCGGCTGTAGAGATTTTGGTTTTGAGCGTTTTGGGGTAAGGAGTTTCGGTTTGCCTACATTCAATCAGCTTGTCCGCAAGGGGCGCACGGCGCCTCGTTATAAGACGGCATCGCCGGCGTTGCAGGCCTCGCCGCAGCGGCGCGGTGTGTGTACCCGCGTGTATACCCAGACGCCCAAGAAGCCGAACTCGGCGCTGCGCAAGGTGGCGCGCGTGCGGTTAACGAATGGGATTGAAGTGACGACGTACATTCCCGGCATCGGGCACAACCTGCAGGAGCACTCGATCGTGCTTATTCGCGGGGGGCGTGTAAAGGATCTGCCGGGCGTCCGGTATCACGTGGTGCGTGGCACGCTCGACTCTGTGGGTGTGGCGAATCGCAAGCAGAGCCGGTCGAAGTATGGGGCCAAGCGCGCCAAGGGCGGCGCGGCGCCGGCCAAGAAGTAGAACTCCGTTCGGGAAACTTTTGGGAGAGCGCAGCGGCGCTCCAAGGATTTTGAGGAATTTATGCCGAGAAAAGGGCACATTGCGAAGCGGGAAGTGGCGCCAGACCCGGTGTACGGGTCGAGCCTGGTGACCAAGTTTGTGAACTCGATGATGTGGGGCGGCAAGAAGTCGACCGCGCAGGGCATCTTCTATCAGTCGATGAAGAATCTCGAGGCCAAGGGCGGCGGCGAAGAAGCCATCAAGCTCTTCAAGAAGGCAGTGGAGAACTGCAAGCCTTTGCTCGAGGTCAAGACCCGTCGCGTGGGCGGCGCCAACTACCAGGTACCGATCGAAGTGAATGCCGACCGCCGGACGTCGCTGGCCATTCGCTGGCTGATTACCTATGGGCGCAGCCGCGGCGAAAAGGGCATGATCGACAAGCTGAGTAATGAACTTCTGGACGCGGCCAATGGGCGCGGCGCAGCCATGAAGAAGAAGGAAGACGTACACCGCATGGCCGAAGCCAACAAGGCTTTCGCGCACTATCGGTGGTGAAGACAGGGACTTAGGGACTAAGACCCTAGAGTTTGATCCCGACGCAGTTTGTTTGGGAGTTTTAAGGCAGTACGAATAACGGCGGGCAGTGCGCCCGCAAGGAAGATATCACCGTGGCTCGCACCATCCCTCTGAACCGTTGCCGGAACATCGGAATCATGGCGCACATCGACGCCGGGAAGACGACAGCGACAGAGCGCATTCTGTTTTACACGGGCATCACGCACCGCATCGGCGAAGTGCATGAGGGCACCGCGACCATGGACTACATGGAGCAGGAGCAGGAGCGCGGCATTACGATTACGTCGGCCGCAACAACCTGTATGTGGCGCGACTTCCGGGTCAATATTATTGACACGCCCGGCCACGTCGACTTTACGGCTGAAGTGGAGCGGTCGCTGCGCGTGCTGGACGGCGCGGTCGCGGTCTTCGACTCGGTTTCAGGCGTGCAGCCGCAGACCGAAACGGTGTGGCGGCAGGGCGACAAGTACAAGGTTCCGCGCATTTGCTTCGTCAACAAGATGGATAAGAACGGCGCGGACTTCGAGTACGTGCTGGAGACAATCCGCAAGCGCCTCGGCGCGCGGCCTGTGGCCCTGCAGATCCCCATCGGCGCAGAGGCCCATTTCAAGGGTGTCGTGGATCTTATCGAGATGAAGGCCATCGTGTGGCATGACGAGACGATGGGCGCGAAGTATTCCGAAGAGCCGATTCCCGCCGACCTGCAAAAGAAGGCAGAAGCATTCCGCCTGCAGTTGATTGAAGTCATCGCCGAAACCGACGATGTGTTGCTCGAGAAGTTTTTAGAAGGCGAGACCCCCAGCATCGATGAGCTGAAGGCGGGCATCCGCAAGGCGACTGTCGACTTGAAGATATTCCCGGTCATCTGCGGGTCCGCGTTTAAGAACAAGGGCGTGCAGACGCTGCTCGACGCGGTGGTTGACTACCTTCCGAGCCCGCTCGACAAGCCGCCCGTGGAAGGCATCAACCCGTCGAATCATAGCGAGATCCTGATCCGCAAGGCGGAGGACAGCGATCCGTTGTCGGCGCTGGTGTTCAAGCTGATCAACGACCCGTTCGGCAAGCTGTCGTTTATCCGCATTTACTCGGGTTCGCTGAAGACCGGCGACACCATCCTGAATCCCCGCACCGGCAAGACCGAGCGGGTAGGGCGCCTGGTCAAGATGCATGCCAACAAGCGCGAAGACATCACCGAGATCTATGCCGGCGATATCTGCGCGTGCGTGGGCCTGAAAGATCTGAAGACGGGCGACACGCTGAGCGCGCCGCATCATCCCATTGCCCTGGGCGCCATCGTGTTTCCGGAGCCGGTGATTTCGGTGGCCATTGAGCCGAAGACCAAGGCCGACCAGGAGAAGATGGGCATTGCTCTCTCGCGGCTGGCCGATGAGGATCCGACGTTCAAGGTTCGCACCGATGAGGACTCGGGCCAGACGATCATCAGCGGCATGGGCGAACTGCACCTCGAGATTCTTGTGGACCGCATGAAGCGCGAGCACAAGGTCGAGGCCAATGTAGGCGAACCCAAGGTAGCCTTCCGCGAGACCATTCGCAAGGCGGCGGAGGCTGAGGGCAAGTACATTCGCCAGACCGGCGGCTCGGGCAACTACGGGCATTGCAAGCTGCGCGTCGAACCCAACACGCCGGGCGCAGGCTACGAATTCATCAACGACATCAAGGGCGGCGTGGTGCCCAGGGAATACATCAAGCCCATCGATCAAGGTGTGCAGGGCGCGCTCGAACTCGGCATCCTGGCCGGCTACCCTATCGTCGATGTGAAGGTGATCCTGTACGACGGCAGCTACCACGAAGTCGACTCGAACGAAATGGCATTCAAATTTGCCGGTTCGATTGCATTCAAGGAAGCGGCAAGGAAGGCGTCGCCGGTGCTGCTGGAGCCGGTGATGGCGGTCGAGGTCACGGTCCCCGAGGAGTTCATGGGCGTGATCATCGGCGACATCAACTCGCGCCGCGGCCGGATCGAAGGCATGGAACACGCGGCCGGTTCGCAGGTGATCAAGGCGATCGTTCCGCTGAAGGAAATGTTCGGTTACGTGAACGAGATTCGTTCGTCGACGCAGGGACGCGCGTCGTATTCGATGCAGTTTGCGCGCTACGAAGAGGCGCCGCGCATGATTGCCGACGAAATCATCGGCCGCGCGCAGGGGAAGTAGGGTTTTTGGGGCTGGAGCCGGACCGCCGGCGCCCTGTTGGTAATGGCACGGAAGCTACGAGGGGAAGAGGAACATGGCGAAGGAAAAATTTGACCGTT
>DATDIQ010000028.1:0-48356 GCA_036520995.1 Occallatibacter sp. | reverse complement strand
GTTCGCCCAAAAGGGCGAACGACTCGGCACGATCGAGCTTCGAGGTGCGCTCGGCGGCGTAGACCTGCTTCGGAACCGTCGCATAGGCGGGCCAGAGAAACAGTCGCAAGACTTGGTCACCCCTCGAAGCGCGAGGCACTCCCCAATCCGAAAGCCGGGGCACCGCAGGATACTCCGAGAATGGCATCGGCTGATCAAAGAGCTGTGTCACGGCTGTCTGGGCAGGGGCCACCGCGATGAACGCGATTGCTGCGATTCCGAAGGCGAGGTGCGCTCTGTAACGAAGGTCCACGCATTCCGTCATCGACCGTCGGAGGGCAGAGGATGAGGACGATCGGCTGCGCTTTGAACGCGCGTTCTATTTCGGTTTGATCGCCAGATCGACGAACCTCTCGGGAATCTGGGAAGGTCGAAGCGGCTCGAGCGACCTTAGCGGCGTCCGAAGCCGCGCGGCCGCGTCGGCGGGGCGACCGGCAAATTGGTCTTCCCCTTGGGATACACGGCGAGGAAGCGATCCTGCCCTTCGCCGGAGCTGGCTGTCTCGATGCCTTCGATGCTGCGGAAGGACATGTGCAGCAGGCGGCGTTCGCGGCTGTTCATCGGGGGAAACGCGTAGGGCACGCCGGTGCGCAAAACTTTTTCCGCGGCCGTTTCGGCGGCCATGCGCAGTTCCTGCGCGCGCAATGCCTTGAAGTTGCCGGCATCGAAGCTGACCAGGTCGTGCTCGCGCGAGTCGAGCCGCAGCATTTGCGCGGCAATCGTCTCCAGAGCGCGCAGCACCTCGCCATTGTGCTGGGTAACGAGGGGAACATCCGGGCCGCCTAACTCGACATAGATTTCACGCCCCTCGAGGCCTTCGGGGTCGTGCGCACCGTCCCCGGCGGTGATGCGGTACTTGAGGCGAAATCCGCCAAGCTTGTTGAGGTTGGCGAGGAATCCAGCAATCTTCTGGGCAGCTTCTTGCAGGTCGGCGATCGGCATAACGAACCAGTATCGCAGAGTGGACCCGGGGTGCGGGTGACTCTGCCTCATTCTTTCAGTCGAGCTGCGGATTGGCGATAGAAGCAGGCCGGCCCAGCAGGTGGAATGGCAGAATGGGAGTATGCTCGCGCAAGAACCGATCCTGCTGACCGAAGCCGAGGCCCGCGTGCTGGGGTCGCTGGTAGAAAAAGAAATCACCACGCCGGACTATTACCCGCTATCGCTCAATGCGCTGGTGAATGCCTGCAATCAGCGCTCGAATCGCGAACCGGTGATGGAGCTGCGCGAAGACGACGTACGCGAAGCGCTCCGCGGGTTGCAGGACCAAAGACTGGCGGGGCCCGCGCAAGGAGCCGACAGCCGCGTATCCAAGTACGAGCACTGGCTGGGCGAGGTCTTCAACTTCAGCCGCGCGGAAACCGCTCTGCTGTGCGTGTTGCTGTTGCGCGGGCCGCAAACGCCGGGCGAGCTGCGCGGGCGCACCGAGCGCATGCATCGGTTCACCGAGCTCGGCGATGTGGTGGCCGGTTTGCAAAAGCTGGCGGAGCGGGAGCCGGCCCTCGTGGCCATGCTGCCGCGCCAACCGGGAACCAAGGAGTCGCGCTATGCGCATCTGCTGTCGGGTGAGGTGGCCGTGGCGCCGCCGGCCGCGGCAGAACCTGCGTCTACGATGCAGGCCGCCTCAGCCGACCAGGAAGCACGCCTCGCGCAGCTCGAGTCGACTGTGTCGGAACTGCGGCGGGACGTGGCCGCGCTTACTGAAAAGCTCACTGCGCTGCTGGGCTAACGCGAGGTCAGACGAGTTCGTAGCCGGCAAACCAGTAGCCGATTTCGAATGCGGCGGTCTCTTCGGCGTCGGAGCCGTGAATTGCGTTTTCCTGGATGGAGCCGGCGTATTGCTTGCGGATCGTGCCCTCTTCAGCATTGGCAGGATTGGTGGCGCCCATGAGCTTGCGCAAGTCGGCAATGGCGTTTTCTTTTTCGAGCACCATAAGGAAGAGCGGCCCAGACGACATAAAGGTGCTCAGATCGTTGAAAAACGGACGCTCGGCGTGGACGTAATAGAAGCCCTTGGCCTGCGCCACGGAGATCGATGCTTTCTTGATGGCGACGATCTTGAAACCGGCCTTCTGAATGGCGGCCAGGATCGCCCCTGTATAGCCCTTGCTGACCGCATCAGGCTTGATGATGCTGAACGTACGTTGCGCCACTCGATCTGCTCCTCGCGGGACAATTTTGTCCCTCTCCGCATTGTACCGGCGTGCCGCTGAGGTATTGGCGCCGAATCTGGTAGAGTGACGCCATGTTTCGCGTTCACCGCCCCTCCCCGTGGCGCCTTGCGCTCAGCACGGTTTTCGTTTCTGGAAGCGCATTTTGCCAAACGACGCCTACCCCCATAGCGAATACGCATGAGCTGCGCGTCTTCGATCCTTCGCTGATCGACAGCGGGGTGAACCCCTGCGACAACTTCTATCGCTATGCGTGCAACGGCTGGTTCAAGCAGAACCCTTTGCCGCCGGACCAGGTCGCGTATGGCCGCTTCACCGAGCTTCACGAGCTCAACCGGCTGCATCTGCGCCAGATTCTCGAGCAGGCTACGGCGGCCTCGCCTTCGCGTACGGCCAACGAGCAGAAGATCGGCGACGAGTACGCAAGCTGCATGGATACGGCTGCCATCGACAAGGCGGGCCTGGCCCCGCTGCAGCCGGAGCTGGATCGCATCGCGGCAGTTCATTCGGTTGCCGAACTGCCGCCGCTTATCGGTCATCTGCAGACGATCGGCGTGAACGCCTTCTTCGCAATGGGGTCAAGTCAGGATTTTGCCGATGCGAACTCCGTAATCAGCTTCTATGGAGCGGGCGGGCTCGGCCTGCCGGAGCGCGACTACTACACGCGCACCGACGCGAAATCGGTGGAGCAGAGGCAGCAGTATGTGGATCACGTGGGCAGGATGTTCACGCTGGCCGGCGAAGCGGAGGCCCAGGCGCGCAAAGACGCGGACACGGTGCTTAGGATTGAAACGCTGCTGGCCAAGGCCTCGCTGACCATTACCGAGCAGCGCGATCCGCAGAATCTGAATCATCCAACGGATGTGGCGGCGTTTAGCAAAGAGCTCACGCACTTCTCGATCCCCGCCTACGTGGAGAGAACGCATGCGCCGGCGTCGGGAAAGATGAACGATACGGAGCCCAAGTTTTTTGCAGAATTCAACCATATCCTGGCCGACATGCCGCTCGACCAGATCAAGACCTACCTGCGCTGGCACTTGCTGCACGCGTTTGCCGGAACAAGTATGCCGACAGCCTTTGACCAAGAGAACTGGCATTTCTATGCGCATACTCTGAACGGCGCCGAGAAGCAGCAGGATCGCTGGAAGCGATGCACGAGCCGCGTCGACATGGAGATGGGCGAGGCGCTGGGCCAAGTCTACGTGGCCAAATACTTCCCGCCGGGAGCCAGGCAGCGCGCGCTGGAGATGACGCTGGCGATCGAGCAGTCGATGGATAAGGACATTGACACGCTGGACTGGATGAGCGCGACCACCAAGGTGCAGGCCAAGGAAAAGCTCCACGAAGTGATGAACAAGATCGGGTATCCCGACAAGTGGCGCGACTACTCAAAGCTTGAGATTGTGCGCGGCGATGCGCTGGGCAACGAGGAACGCGCGCACGCATTCGAATTTGCGCGCGATCTGGCGAAGATTGGGAGGCCGGTGGACAAGAACGAGTGGTTGATGTCGCCGCCGACCGTGAACGCGTACTACGATCCGCAGCAGAACAACGTGAATTTTCCGGCAGGCTACTTTCAGCCACCATTCTTCAGCGACCAGGAAGATGATGCAGCCAACTACGGAGACATGGGATCGACCATTGGCCACGAGTTGACGCATGGCTTCGACGATGAGGGACGGCAGTTCGACAAGGACGGCAATCTGAAGGATTGGTGGACCAAGGAAGACGAAGCGAAGTTCAATGATCGCGCGGCATGCGAGGTGAAGCAGTATGACGCGATTGAAGCTGTGCCAGGTGTCCACCTGAACGGCAAGCTGACCCTGGGTGAGAATCTCGCCGATCTCGGCGGGCTGTGGCTGGCCTGGCTGGCGTGGCTCGACAAGGCGCAGACAGCGCACCTCGACATGAGCGCGAAGACCGACGGCTACACGCCGGACCAGCGCTTCTGGATTGCCTATGCGCAGCAGTGGTGCACACAGACGCGGCCCGAGCAGCTGCGTACGCAGGCGCAGACCGACCCGCACGCGCCGGATGAGTACCGCACCAACACCGTGCTCGAGGATCTGCCGGATTTCGCCAAGAGCTTCAGCTGCAAGAAGCCCGACAAGATGGCGGCCGCGACGCCCTGCCGGGTGTGGTGAGCCACCTGCGGTGGGGCTAATGCCCGCGGAGCTCGGTGGCGTCTCTAATTTTCAGTCGCCTGCACTTTTGAGAAATTTAAGGTTGCACTTTAGATTTCTCAACCCCAGCCGAGCAGACTGACGGCTTGCTCCCAGAGCAGCTGTGTGATTTCGCCGGCAGGTTTGGCCTGGGCCAGGATTGCCGATTGGCCCGCCCACATCTGCATCCGCTCCGTGTCGCCGGTATTGCGTGCCTCGTCGCGGAACCCGCGCGTCAATCCGCGCTGGATCGGATACGCGGCGGGGGCGGGAGACTCCGGCGCCGCTGCAGCGCGCGAATAGGCGTTGGCGACGGCGCGGCCTGGGCGCCCCGTGAACGCGCGGGTCAGCATGGTTTCGTGGGCCTCGACCGATGCGAGGCGAGCCGCATAGGCCGCGGGTATCTGCGCCTCGGGGCAACGCAGAAATCCGGTGCCGATCATGGCCGCGCTGGCACCGAGCATCAACGCCGCCGCAACTCCCCGCGCATTGGCAATGCCTCCGGCGGCAATCACCGGAAGGGAGATCTCATCGGCCATTCGCGGAAGGAGAGCAAAGAGGCCCACCAGGTGGCATTCCGCTTCGCGGGCGTCGAATGCGCCGCGGTGCCCGCCCGCTTCCATTCCCTGCGCGACGATAGCGTCGGCCCCCGCTGTCTCGGCCGCCTTTGCCTCAGCCAATGTGGTTGCCGTGGCGAACCACAGAATTCCTTTTGCTCTCATCTCCGCGACGAACGGCGGCGGGTAGAGACCCATAATCGACGAGATCACCTTTGGCGAAGCGTCCAACAATGCCCGGCATTGCGCATTGAAGTCGGGCAGGACCGCTTCGCCGGCGCTTGGATCGACAGGCGGCCCCCAGGAGGAAAGAAACGCGCGTTGCCGCTGCTCGAGGGCTGGATCGCGGCGAATCTCTTTCTCCGGAATCCAAAGATTGACCTGGAAGGCTCCCCGGCTCTGCCGGCGAAATTCGGCGCACCACGCAGCGATCTCTTCCGGCTTCATCAGCAGCGCGCCGCAGGCGCCGAGCCCGCCGGCGTTGGCGACGGCGATCGAAAGAGACGGCGGACCAGCGCCTGCCATCGGAGCAAGCAGGATAGGCAAACGAATGCCAAGCCGCGTTGCAAAGGCCTCGGCGCGTGCAACGGGGCTGGTCTTCTGAATCATGCAAACACCTTCGAAAGCATTGGCGCTGCAGGTTGCGGGCTATATCTTGCCGATCACCCTGGCCAGTGTCGCGCCGATCTCGGCCGGCGAGCCCACCACGTGAATTCCCGCGGCTTCCATTGCCTTCATCTTGTCGGCGGCAGTGCCCTGCCCTCCGCTGATGATGGCGCCGGCGTGGCCCATGCGGCGGCCCGGAGGCGCAGTCTGACCGGCAATGAATCCGACCACCGGCTTCTTGACGTGCTGCTTGACGAACGCGGCTGCGGCCTCTTCGTTGGTGCCGCCGATTTCGCCGATCATGATGATGGCTTCGGTACCCGGATCGTCGTTGAGCAGGCTGAGCGCATCGATGTGCGTGGTGCCGATAATGGGGTCGCCGCCGATGCCGATCGCCGTCGACTGGCCGATGCCGCGCTGCGTCAGTTGATGAACAGCTTCATAGGTCAGTGTCCCCGAGCGCGAGACGATGCCGACCGAACCCTCTTTGTGAATGCGGCCGGGCATGATGCCGATTTTCGCTTTGCCGGGAGAGATCACGCCGGGGCAATTGGGGCCGATGAGCCGCGACTTCGACGTCTTGAGCTTGGCCCATACCTTCACCATGTCGAGCGTGGGAATGCCCTCGGTGATGCAGACGATGAGCGGAATGCCGGCGTCTTCGGCCTCGAGAATCGCGTCAGCCGCAAATGGCGGAGGCACAAAAATCATGGTTGCGTTGGCGCCGGTCTTCTCGACTGCATCGGCAACCGTGTTGAAGACGGGCCAGCCTTCGTGCGTGGTGCCGCCTTTGCCGGGCGTGACGCCGCCGACCACCTTGGTGCCGTATTCGGCGCAGCCTTTGGCGTGGAAGGTGCCTTCCTTGCCCGTGAGTCCCTGAACGATGAGTCGCGTGTCGTTGTTGACCAGGACTGCCATCTATGCCACCACGCCTTTCGCTGCTGCGACCACCATTTCAGCCGCCTCTTTCATCGTCGCGCCGACCTGGAAATTCAAGCCCGACTCCTTCAAGATCTTGCGGCCCTCTTCGACGTTGGTTCCTTCGAGGCGCAGCACAATGGGCACCTTCACGTTCAGCTTTTTGGCTGCTGCCACAACGCCGGTTGCCAGCCGATCCACGCGCAGAATGCCGCCGAAAATGTTAATGAAGATCGCCTTCACATGCGTGTCGGAGAGGAGAATCTCGAAGGCATGCTCAATCTGTTCTTGTGTCGCTCCCCCGCCCACATCAAGAAAGTTGGCGGGCGAACCGCCGGCATATTGAATGATGTCCATGGTGGCCATGGCCAGGCCTGCGCCGTTCACCATGCAAGCGATCGACCCATCGAGCTTGATGTAGTTGAGCGCGTATTTGCTCGCTTCCACTTCCAGAGGATCTTCTTCGGCAACGTCGCGTAGAGCCTTGATATCGGCATGCCGGAAGAGCGCGTTGTCGTCGAAGTTGATCTTGGCGTCGAGCGCGAAGAGCTTGTCGTCCTTGGTGGTGATGAAGGGATTGATTTCAAGCAGCGAGGCGTCGGTGTCGATGAAGGCGCGATAGAGGCTCAGAAAAAAGCCGACAGCCTGATTGATTTGCGTCGGCTTGAGCCCCAGCGCAAAGGCCAGCTTGCGCGCCTGCCAGGCGCCGAATCCGACTGCGGGATCGATGGTCTCTTTGTAGATGGCGTCAGGAGTCTTCGCGGCCACCTCTTCAATTTCCATGCCGCCGGCCTGCGATGCCATGAAGACCAGTTTGCCCGTGGCGCGATCGAGCACGATGCCGAGGTAGAGCTCGCGGTCGATGGCCGCCGTTTCCTCAATCAGCAGGCGTTGCACTTTCTGGCCCTGCGGCCCCGTCTGGTGCGTCACCAACTGCATGCCCAGAATGTTTTTGGCGTGCAGTTCGGCGTCTTCGCGCGTCTTGGCCACCTTCACACCGCCGCCTTTGCCGCGCCCGCCGGCATGAATCTGCGCCTTCACTACCACGCCGTGCGCGCCGTCGGCAAACAACTTGCGCGCCACCGCAGCGGCGTCCTCGAGGGTGTTGGCGACTTCGCCCTTGGGCACAACAACGCCGTACTTGGCCAGGATTTCTTTCGCCTGATACTCGTGAATTTTCATCTGGATGGACCGACCCGTCCGCTGAGGTTGGAGTCGCACGATCAGAGTTGAGACCAGCACGGAGAAAACAGCGGCACAGAAATGCTATCGTGCGGGACTCTCCCCCCGCAACGCGCGCCGCCGATCGGATGCCCTGGAAGAGTCCAGCAACCCACGCAATTACCATATTGAGAGATGAGTTTTGTGAAGGATCATTTGAAAGCGCTGGCCGAGGACGGCGCGACGCTCACGCGCGAGGAAGCGGCAAAGGCGCTCGACGAAATTCTCGCGGGCCACGCTTCGGAGGTGGAAACGGCTTCGCTGTTGGCGGTAATGGCGACGCGGGGCGAACAGGCACCGGAGCTAGCCGGCTTTGTGGAGGCGATGCGGGCGCGCGCGATCACGGTGCCGTTGACCGACGAGGAACGCGCAAGCCTGGTGGACACGTGCGGCACGGGCGGAGGCGGTCCGCTGACTTTCAACATTTCAACGGGCGCAGCATTGGTGGCCGCAGCCGCTGGCGCCAAAGTGGCCAAGCACGGCAATCGCGCGGTGACATCGCAGGCCGGTTCTGCCGATGTTCTGGAAGCGCTGGGCGTGCCCATCGCGTTGGGACCGGAGATGGCTGCCGAATGCCTGCGTGAGACGGGATTCATGTTCTTGTTCGCGCCCCTCTACCATCCGGCGATGAAAGCGGTGAACCCGCTGCGCAAGGCATTGGGATTCCGGACAATCTTCAACCTGTGTGGACCGCTGACCAATCCCGCCGGGGCCCGTGCACAGGTGATTGGCGTACTGGCGCCGAGCCGGGTGCTGTTGATGGGGCGCACGCTGGCTGCCCTGGGGGCGAAGCGCGCTTTCGTGGTGCATGGAACCGATGGGATCGACGAGCTGACGACGACCGGGGAATCCGTGGTGGCGCGTATTGAAGAATCGCCGAGCGGCGGCGCGCCGGAGCTCAAGGCGGCGCGCGTTACTCCCGAGATGGCAGGGCTCGAGCGCACCACCCTCGATCAGTTCACAGGCGGTGACATTCAGACAAACGCTTCTCTCCTGTATGACGTGTTCACTGGAATTCCCGGTGCGCGGCGCGACATTGTGTTGCTGAATGCAGCGGCGGCGCTGGTGGCTTCGGGACTCGCCGGCGATTTGAAAGAAGGCGTGGCCCAGGGAGCCGAAGCGATTGACTCGGGCCAGGCGGCTGCGACTCTGGCCAAACTGCGCAGCTTCGGCGAGAAGTACGCAAAGACGATCAACTAGCCGATTCTGCCGGGTCAGATTTACGACGCTCCTGCGCCGCTCATGCGGCGAGCCAGCCACCACGATACAAGCGAGACCCCTAAAGCCAGCGCGACCCAGCCGAGAGTCTCTCTCGATTGCAGCAGCGACGTGGGCAGATTGATCGTGACCGTCTGCGCTGCCTGCCCTGCGGCGATGGCGTGCCGCGCCAGCTCCACCACACCCCAGCCCAATCCTGCGCATCCCAGCACCAAGCCGGGAACAGCCCGCTTCCAGGGGAACGGGATCGGAAGCGGCGCCGCGGCTTCGTCGCGAATGCGGTCCATGACGGAAGCCACAAAACCGGACGAAGGGATCAGCTCTTCTTCGCCGCCAAGAATGCGATCGATGCTTTCGTCGTTCATCTCGAGCCTCCTGTGGGGCATCTCAGGCCTCCTTTCCGGATTCCATCGCGGCGTGTTCCTCGGCGAGCTGCGGAAATCGTCGCCGCAGCAGCTCGCGCGCCCGCGAGAGCCGCGCTTTGACGGTGCCTTCCGGCAGGCCCAGTGAACGGGCCGCGGCGCCCACATCCATCTCGTGAAAGTAGAACAGAATCACCGGCTCGCGGTAGCGCGTGGGCAGGGCGAGCACGGCACGCCGGATGACATCGTGCTGCGACTTTCTTTGCAGTGACTCGTGCTGCAATGCCGGGCCCGCCGGCTCAGCGATCTCGTCGAGCGCGATGGGCAGATTGGCCGTCGGCACACGCTTCAGTTCGTTACGAAAGACGTTGGCGGCGACCGCGAAGAGCCAGGTGGAAAAACTCGACGCACGACGCCATTGAGCCAGGCCGCGCCAGACGCGCACGAACGCTTCCTGCGCCATCTCTTCGGCGCGGGCGCGATCCCGGCAATAACGCCACGCCATATTCACCAACGGTCCCTGCCAACGGCGCACGATGCCTTCGAAGGCGCGGGCATCGCCTGCCAGCACGCGCTCCACATCCGCCAGATCATCCATGGCTGTCTTGGCAGTCGTGCTCGGCACCAGCATTCTCCGTGGGGTGGGACAAGCATACAGCCGGGTGGGTTGCATTTTGTTTTTGGGAGGGCACGGTTCCTCGAGACAAGACTGGATTTCATCGGGAGATTGAGGAACTCCGGCTTTTTTCTTAAAATAGGCAGATGCCGTTCCCGATCCGAGTGTGTGCCGTGTGCGGAGAAAAGTTCGAGCTGAAGCCCGACAAGCCGGGGTTCGCCAACCGCTGCCCGACGTGCAGCGAGCCCGAGGAAGCGGAGAATGAGGGCTCCAGCCTCTCGAGCGGCGACAAAGAGTTGAACTCCGCCCGGCGCAACGCCATGCGCGACATGCTGTATCGCAAAGAGACCTAGCCACGCCGGATTTCCTTACAGGCAAAGCCAGCGCCAGAGTGGACAAAACAGCCATCGATGCACGCTTGCCGTTGCCGACTCTTCTGTCGCAGGCCCTGGTCGCATTCACCATCGAGTTCGATAACGAGGCGGAACACCGTCTGCCCCACCGCACCTCCGACTATGGCCTCTCTGCCGGAGCCGGGTTTCATGCGCCGTGGTTGGTGTCGATGGCCATGTGGTCGAACTGCATGCGCTTCGTCGGCCAGGACGGCATCACTGTCCGCAATCTCCATCGTCGCGCCCGTACACCGACCAACCTCGCAGGCATGCTGCGGTGGGGGTATGTTACGGTGTCTCCCGGCGCGGTCGAGGGAAAAGCGAAAGCTCCGCAATGGGCGGCGGTTGTGCGGCCGACTGAAGGCGGCCGCATAGCGCAGCGGATCTGGCAACCGCTGTTTGGCGAGATCGAGGCGCGCTGGGAACAGCGCTTCGGCCAAGCGCCGGTCGACCGGCTTCGTTCTTCCCTGCGCGACGTCGCCGGCCAGCTCGATCCGGCGTTGCCCTGTTGCATGCCAATCCTCGGCTATGGGCTCAACCACGATGATCGGCTCACGAATCTTTCCCCACCTGAAACGGCCGAAAACGAGCAGCGCAACCTGCCTGAGCTGCTGGCCAAGGTCGTGGTGGCCTTTGCTCTCGACTTTGAGCGCGGATCGGGGCTGGGCCTGGCCATCGCTGCAAACGTGCTGCGCGTGATGTATGAGAAGGGTGTGCCGGTGCGCGACCTGCCACGGCGTACGGGGGTCTCCAAAGAATCCTTGAAGGTGGCCCTTGGTTTTTTGGGGAAACGTAAGCTCGCGGCGATCGAACGCGATCCGGCCGGCGGCCCATTCATGATGGCGCGACTCACGAAGACAGGCGCGGCGAGCCAGGGAATTTGCCGCGCTCTCTGCGCATCCACCGAAGCCCAATGGCAAACTCGTTTCGGCGTCGAGGCGCTCGAGGCGGTTCGCGGCCCGCTCGAGGAGTTGGCAGGCGACGGCACTCCGGAGCGCTCCCCTTTGTTTCGCGGACTGGAGCCGTACCCGGAGGGGTGGCGCGCCAAGACCCGACGGCCCTCCACATTGCCGCACTTCCCTATGGTGCTCCATCGCGGGGGATTTCCCGACGGCAGCTAGGCCTGAAAAATCGCGAGAGTCGCGACCGGTCCGAAAAAATGCAACCGCACTGATCTGCCTCTTGTCGTACCAGGCGCAACGGGAAAAAAGATAGCCCGGAGCGCAGGAGGACGACGATGCTGCACTTAGCACTCGCATTTTTCGAGGATGCCGAAGTGATTCATGAACCCGTGGCCATGTGGGCCTTTCTGTCGATTGGCGCGATCGCGTTGTTCGGAATCTTTCTGCCCATCACGACCTGGCTCGACACCCGGCGCAAGGAGCGCGAAGCCTACTACAAGGCGGAGACGATCCGTCGCCTGGCAGAGTCCTCGGGCGAAGGCGCCAAGGCGGCGCTGGATTTGATGCGCGAAGAGGATCGAATTCACCAAGCCAGGAGGCTCGAAGGGATGAAAATCGGCGGGCTGATCAATATAGCCGTTGGAGTCGGCCTGGGCTTCATGTTGTGGGCCATGAACCCCAAAGACGGACCTTATCTGGTCGGTCTGATCCCGGGCTTAATTGGCGTGGCGCTGCTGGTGTATGCATTCCTGATGGCGTCCCGCACCTAGAATTCCAGCGGCTCAGGAGATTGATCCATGGTCGTTCCTGCAGTCTCTTGCATGAGCGCACCTATCTTTGGAAGGCGCGTTTGGCGCGTCCCATGGTCAAGCCGCTCTCGAATAGGATGGCGAGGCAGCCGAAGAGCATCGCGAGGTCGGTGCGCGACTCGTGCAGGAAGGCGAGCAGACCGTAGCGGCCCAGGAGCGGCGGCTCAAAACGGCCGAAGTGGTGGCCCAGCAAGATCGGGACCTTGGTGGTGAAGATCGCCGTGAGGATCACGATGAGCAGAAGCAGGGCGGCATCGCCGGCGTAGATGCCGAGCATGGTCGCGGCCCCGGCAAGAATCTCGACGGCTGCGACCAGCGGAGCCAGCAACTGCGGGACGGGAAGGCCGATATGCGCGAAGCGGCCGCTGCCCAGGTCGCCCGGCTCGACAAACTTGAGAATGCCTTCGGTGAGGAATACCAGGCCTACGGCCACACGGATCAGGATCATCGGCAGATTCTTGCGCATCGGGATTCTCCTGGTGCTCGCCTTACAAGTCCCCAGTGTGCGAGGGGGCTCAAAAAAAGCATAGCGCAGAGAAATTGCCCGCTCTCATGCGGCCATCGCCGGTTTCGCTCCCGGCGAGATTTGTCTATGCGAGGAGCAGTCGTTCGATCGCTTTGGAAAGCGCCTGCGGGGGCGTCTTAGGAGCGTGACGGCTCACCACGCTTCCGCGGCGGTCGACGAGAAACTTGGTAAAGTTCCAGGCAATGCGCTCGATCCCCAGGAACCCTGGGCGGCTGGTTTTCAGATAGTGGTAAAGCGGATGCGCGTCGCGGCCGTTCACGGCGAGGCGGGCGAACAAGGGAAAACTCACCTCGAAATTCCGATTGCAAAAGACGCCGATCTCTTCGGCCGTTCCGGGCTCCTGCCTGCCGAACTGGTTGCAGGGGAATCCGAGCACCGTAAATCCTCGGTCCTTATAGGTGCGGTAGAGCTGTTCGAGGCCCGCATATTGCGGCGTAAAACCGCAGCGGCTGGCGGTATTCACAATCAGGAGCACCCGGCCCTCGAACTCGGTGAGCGAGAGCACCCGCCCGTCGAGCAGAGGCGCCGAAAATCCATAAACATTCCCGGCAGAGGGCGTCATTCCGGCAAGACCTCGCGAAGAGAGGATGTCATGTCGAGGCCCGATGCGTCTAAAGTTTGCAGAGGAACAAGCTGACCTGGAAACGTGCAATGCGGTCGAGAGGGGACATTGCCCCGCTCGGCTCCGGTAGACTGAAAGTGGGTCCATTGCCCGGTTCCTGACGATCATTCCGTCGCCGGAGCGGCCATTCAAAATGAGGTCGATCCGGTGGGCAGCAGAGTCTGCTGAGAGACGTGAGGAACGACAAGATTTCGGGGCAATTGAATCGGGCCCGCAGGTTTGGGCGCGGTGACCGCAGTCCAATATAATCAGTCTTTCCGCAAAGCAGTACCAGATTTTACGCATGAGGGTGTGCATATTCTTCCCGTGAAGTTTGAAATTGGACCGCACCACGACAAGTGCTCTCCGCAGGGTTCAAGCCCGGTGAAGATCAAGCACGCTTCCATCCCCCGCCGAGGGCCGGCTGCTGCCCGTGCGGGAAAGATCCTGCTGGTCCTGCTGCTCTGCGTTGCGGCTTGCGCGGCCTTTGCGCAGGGGCCGCAGACAATCGACCAGATTCGCGTGATCGGCAACCGGCGCATTCCCAAGGAAACGATCCTGGCCCGGCTATTCACGCATCCCGGCGACACCTACGATCCCATCTCCATTGAGCGCGACTTCAATTCGCTCTGGAATACCGGTTACTTCGAGGATCTGCGCATCGAGCGCGAAGATACGGAGAAGGGCATCATCCTGAACGTCTTCGTCCGCGAGCGTCCCACCATTCGCGAGATCAACTACAAGGGCAACAACTCGGTCTCGACCTCCGACATTCTCGACCGCTTCAAGAAGGAGAAGGTGGGCCTGTCGGTAGAAGGGCAGTTTGACGCGACCAAGATCAAGAGGGCAGAGGCAGTGCTGCGCGACATCCTGGCGGAGCACGGCCATCAATTCGCCGTCATCAAAACCGAAGTCAAAACCATTCCGCCGGCCTCGGTGCAGGTGAATTTCAACATCAAGGAAGGGCCGGTGGTGAAGGTCGGCAATATCCGCTTCACCGGCAACCAGCACCTGAGCGGCCTCGAACTGCGCCGTTCGATGAAGAACCTGAAACCAGTCGGCATCCCCTACTCCATCATTTTTGAGAACCTCTTCGCGAAGACCTATGACTCTTCGAAGCTTGAAGAAGACACCGAGCGCGTCCGCCAGGCCTATCGCGACAAGGGCTACTACGCCACCGCGGTGGAAGAACCGCAGACGCAGATTCGCGACGAAGGCGGCCTGAACTGGTTCACGTTCCGGCCCCGGCGCGGCAAGCGCATCGACATCCTGCTGCCGATTGAAGAAGGCGGACGCTACAAGCTGGGAAGCATCACCTTCTCAGGCAACAAGACGATTACCAACACCAGGGCCCTGCGCGCCCAATTTGCGATTAAGGATGGCGACTGGTTCAACGCGACCGCCGTCGGCAAAGGCCTCGACAACCTCAAGAAAGCTTACGGCCAGCTGGGGTTCATCAACTTCGGAGCCATTCCGAATGTGAAGCCGGACGAGCAGAACAAGACCGTCTCGATGAATATCGATATCGATGAGGGCAAGCAGTTCTACGTGGGGCGCATCGAGTTCTCGGGCAATACCATTACGCGCGATCGCGTCATCCGCCGCGAACTGCTGCTGGAAGAAGGCCAGGTCTACAACTCGCAGCTTTGGGAGTACAGCCTCCTGCGCCTGAACCAGCTGGAGTATTTTGACCAGCTGCGTGTCGACCAGGACTCCGAGGCCCACCAGAACCCCGAGGCCGGCACGGTCGACCTGTTGTTGAAGGTCCACGAGAAGGGCAAGAACTCGATCGGCCTGAATGGCGGCGTTAGCGGTCTCAATGGCGCCTTCCTCGGCGTCAATTATCAGACCAACAATTTCCTGGGACTTGGCGAGACGCTGAGCCTGCAGGGCAACCTGGGCAACGTGAGCCGCCAGTTCCTGTTCGGGTTCTCGCAGCCTTATATCCGGAACCGGCCGATCAATCTCGGCTTCCAGATTTTCAACAACAAGCAGGATTTCAACGCGTCGAAGAACTACCAGACCACAACCGGACAGGCGCCAAACTTGACGGCGGCCGAGCAGTCGCTGACGCAGAATTACAACCAGGCGTCGACGGGCCTGAACTTCTCGATCAGCTATCCGCTCAAGCGGCACGCCTTCCAGCGGCTCGGCTTTACCTATTCATTGACCAAGTCGACGATCTCGGCGTTCAGCGCAGCTTCGCAGACCTTCTTCCAGACGATCGCCTTCCGGTCGGGCATCCAGGGCAGCAATGCGCTGGCAGGCATCGTCGAGAGCAAGGCATCGTTCACCTACATCTACAACACCATCAACAATCCGCTTCGCCCGCGCAGCGGCAAGGAATACACAGCGGTCTTCCAGGTTGCCGGTCTCTATGGCAGTGTCCGCTACTTTTCACCGCTCCTTGCGTACAAGAGTTTTCGCTCCATGCACTACCTGACGCCGTCGCCCACCGGGCACAACGTGCTCGGACTGCGCGCGCAGCTGAGTTATGTGCAGGGCTTTGGTGGCGACGTCGCTCCCCCCCAGAACCGTCTCTACTCCGGTGGTGAGGGCGAGTTGCGCGGCTTCGACGTGCGCGGCGCGACACCCTACGGTTACGTGCCCACACGCGCCACGGTGCAGTTAACCAACCCTGACGGCACCTGCGTTCCGCGCGATCCGACCAATCCGCAGCTGAACCAATGCATCCAGATCCCGATCCCGGTTTACGGCATTGCCTCGATCGGCGGCGACACGAGCCTCGTCACCAACGCCGAGTACCGGATTCCGATTGCGGGGCCGGTTACCTTCTCGTTCTTCGACGACTTTGGCCTCGACCTGGTCACAAATCGCGGCCAGTTGAAGCAGAGCCCCGAAGGGTTCGCCTCGTTGACGGCGCCACTCTACGGTTGCCCGGTGTACAACAGCGGCGCCTGCCAGGGCGGCATTCCCGGCGCCGATGTCGGTTTCCAGAAAGACATTCGGCCCGTAGCCGGCACCAACGTGGTGCCGCGCATGTCGCTTGGTGCCGAACTCGGCGTGATCATGCCGGTAGTCAACGCGCCTTTCCGGCTCTACTTTGCCTATAACCCGCTGCGCCTCTACGAACGTCCGTTCTGCAACGACGTGAAACTGGGCGGCAAGGTGCAGAGTTGCTCGGCTGAGTTGATCACCCGCGACATGTTTCCGCCGGGCGGCGCAGGGGACTATACCTACGACCAGGCGATTCAGACCTACGGCGCGCAGAACCTGTTCCGCGAACCGCGCAAGACCTTCCGCCTGACCGTTTCGACGACTTTCTAGGTAAACTCGTCTGTGGCGCCCAAGAGGTGCTGAAATGAGACAGGAACTGTAAAAGGAGTGCTGGCTACCATGAAGCCTTGGATTGGAATTGCTGCTTCTCTTCTCACTGGATTTGCCCTGTCCGCGACAGGACAGGCCTCTGCCGCGCCCGCCGCGGGCGACGTCGCCCAAACCCCGCAGCAGTCGAAGATTGCTGTCATCGCGTTTCAGGCGGTTGTTACCCAGACCAACGAGTTTCAACGCAACTACGCCGATTTGCAGAAGAAGTATGAGCCCAAGCGGCAAGAGCTGAAGACGCTCAACGATCAGATCGACTCACTGCAAAAACAGCTGCAGGCGCAGGGCGCGACCCTGAGCGATGAAGAGCGCGAGACCCGCGCCCGGACGGTCAGCGACAAGCAGAAGCAGTTGCAGCGCGAGCAGGAAGACGACCAGAACGACTTCCAGCAAGATATGCAGGACACCTTCAACGGCGTGGCGACAAAGGTGGGCGAGGTGCTGGTGTCCTATGCCCAGCAGCGTGGATTTACGCTGGTTCTCGACGGCGGCGAGCAACAAACGCAGTTCGTGCTCTATCACAATCCGGCCACCGACATCAGCCAGTCAATTCTCGCGGCGTACAACACGAAGTCGGGCGTGCCCGCACCGCCGGCTGCGCCTCCATCTGCGCCAACGCCGCGCCCTGGCGCCACGCCCCATCCACCCGCACAGAACCACCCATAGTGCCCGTGGAGGAGCAGGACGAAGCACCCGCTTCCCTGCCCTTTATGAGACGCGTTCTGTCAACGATTGATGAAGATGCGGCACACGCTACGACCCCCGCAAAGCGCTGCGGGGGTCGTGTTGCGGATGGCGCCGACGGCTCCCGTCATGGGCAGCGCATTTGCTGATTTTGCCGTATAATCCAACTGATCCTGCTGACGTCTCCATCCGCGTCTTTTCCGCTCCCGCTCACACCTGAGCCGAGTTTCCCGAAAACCGGGGGTCTCCAGCGACAGGTCCTCGTCGCCGGGGTGGAAGAAAGACCCGAGAGGTTTCTCAGGAGGCACCCGCGTTGCTTGCGCCGAAAGGCCGGCAGCGCGAGAGAAATCTTGAAGGAGTTCTCCAGTCGAATGAAGCTTTCGTTTGTATTTGCAACCACTCTGGCTTCGGGCCTTGTCCTCAACGCCGCAGCACAGGTCCCAGCCGCGCCTTCTTCTGTCGCTTCGGTGCCCGCATCGTCCTCGGCAGCCGCTCCCGCAGGCCCTGCCAAGATTGCCGTCGTCGCCTTCCAGGTGGCGGTGGCCCAAACCAACGAGGGGCAGCGCAATTTTGCCGATCTGCAGAAGAAGTACGATCCGAAGCGCCAGCAACTGAAGGCTCTCAACGACGAAGTCGAAGGCCTGACAAAGCAGTTGCAAACGCAGGGCGACAAGTTGAGCGAGACCGAGCGCACCAGCCGCGCCAAGACGATCGACGACAAGAAGAAGCAGCTGCAGCGCGAAGCCGAAGATGCGCAGAACGACATGCAGCAAGAGATGCAGGAGATGTACAACGGGCTAGCGTCGAAGGTCTACGACGTGATGTCGAGCTATGCGCAGGAACACGGCTACACGCTGGTGCTCGATGTGGCACAGCAGCAGACGCCGGTGCTCTATGCAACCGATTCGACCAACATCACCAAGGCGGTGGTTGAAGCCTACAACGTAAAGTCGGGTGTACCGGCGCCGCCGACACCGGCAGCTGGCGCTGCGGCTCCGGGACAGCAGGCGCCTGCCAAGGCTCCCGGCGTACGTTGATCGTTGCAACTGCGTGAGAAAGGCCTCGCTTTGCGAGGCCTTTTCACTTCCTGAAACCATGAAGAAAAAGGAATGTGGGTCGGGAATCCCCTGGACTCGAATTCTCGTCGTCATCTGTGGAAATTTCTGTGGATTCTCGCCCCCACATTTGCGAAGAAATCGCCATTTTTCCTCTTGCCAATCTGAAGTCACTTCTGGTAATTCCCGTAAACCTTTGCTTTTCTTAGAGAAGCAGCGAGATATTTCCAAATGGCGAGTACTGTGTGCAGGTCATGCCCAAGTGCAAGGTGCGGTGAGGTTTCCACAGATCACGATTAAGGCAAGATGACTCGCCCGGCAAAAATTGGACCTTTTGGCCCTATTTTTGCTGATCCTCCCCAACCCGCAGAACCGCCAGAAACGCCTCTTGCGGAATGTCCACCTTGCCGATCCGCTTCATGCGCTTTTTGCCTTCCTTTTGCTTCTCCAGCAGCTTGCGTTTTCGGCTGATGTCGCCGCCGTAGCACTTGGCCAAAACGTTCTTGCGCAGGGCGCTGACGGTCTCGCGGGCGACAACTTTTGCCCCGATTGCCGCCTGGATCGCCACTTCGAACTGCTGGCGAGGAATCAGCTCGCGCATCTTTGAAACCAGGGCCCTGCCGCGCTCATAGACGAAGTCGCGATGCACGATGATGGAAAGCGCGTCGACCGGCTCGCCGGAGACAAGGATGTCCAGCTTCACCATGGGCGACTCCCACTCCCCGGCAAGCTGGTAGTCGAGTGAAGCATAGCCGCGCGAGATGGATTTGAGACGGTCGTAGAAATCGAGCACGATCTCATTGAGCGGAAGTTCGTAGGTCAGCAGAACGCGCGTTGAGGTTACGTATTCGAAGTTGATCTGCTTGCCGCGTTTTTCTTCGACCAGCTTGAAAATGCCGCCCACATACTCTTCGTTGGTGAGAATCTTTGCGGTGATCACCGGCTCGCGGATGGTCTCGATATTTGTGGGCTCGGGCCAGCGCGAAGGATTATCGACTTCGAGGATTTTTCCATCGGTCAAGGTGATGTGGTAGCGCACGCCGGGCGCGGTGGTGATCAGGTCGAGCTCGTATTCGCGTTCCAGCCGCTCCTGGATGATCTCCATGTGCAGCAGGCCGAGAAAGCCGCAGCGAAAGCCGAAGCCGAGGGCGACAGAACTTTCGGGCTCGAAGAAGAACGACGAGTCGTTGAGGCGCAGCTTTTCGAGGGCGTCGCGCAGCAGCGTGTGCTCGTGCGAATCGACCGTATAGAGGCCGGAAAAAACCATTGGCTTGATGTCTTCGAAGCCCGCCAGCTGAGTCGCGGCGGGGCGTTCGTCGTCGGTGACCGTGTCGCCGATGCGTGTGTCGCCGACGTTCTTGATGGTCGCGGCGAAAAACCCGACCTCGCCCGCGGAGAGTTCGCCGATTTCGACAGGTTTTGGCATCAGCACGCCCATCGATTCAATCTCGAAGGCCTTGCCGTTCGACATCAGCCGAATGCGCTGGCCTTTGCGCATCGCTCCCTGCATCACGCGCACCAGGACAATGACGCCACGATAGGCATCGAACCACGAATCGAAGATCAGTGCCTGCAGCGGCGCGTTCGGGTCTCCGGTCGGCGGCGGCAATCGGTGCACAATCGCTTCCAGCACTTCGTCCACACCCTGGCCGGTCTTTGCGCTCACCGGGATCGCATCGGTTGCGTCCAAGCCCACAGCCTGTTCGATAGCTTCCTGGGTCTTGGTGATGTCGGCGGATGGCAGGTCGATTTTATTGATGACGGAAATGATTTCGAGGCCGTGGTTGATGGCAAGATAGGCATTAGCCAGCGTTTGCGCCTCCACGCCCTGGGTTGCGTCCACCACCAGCAGCGCGCCTTCGCACGAAGCGAGGGAGCGCGAAACTTCGTAGCTGAAGTCCACATGGCCGGGAGTGTCGATGAGGTTGAGCTGGTAGGTCTGGCCGTCGCGCGCCTTGTACATCATGCGCACCGCGTGGGCCTTGATGGTGATGCCTCGCTCGCGCTCCAGGTCCATCGCATCGAGGATCTGCGCCTGCATTTCCCGGTAGGCGACAGCTCCGGTGAGCTCGAGCAAGCGATCGCTCAGCGTCGACTTGCCGTGGTCGATGTGGGCAATGATGGCGAAATTGCGGAGGAAACGTACATCCATGAGGGAAATTGGCCAGCTCTCGTTTCTTGTTCAGTCGAATCAGCCGGATCTGCCATGGGGCGGACCGCTCAAGGGCTGGGCTCGGTTCATGAGCACGAGGGAACCGCTTTAAGCAATGGAGACGGTGGTGCAAACGGGCACGCCGCCGCGGCGAACCTCCATCGCATAGCTTATCATCGGCTAAGGGTTCCCTTGTGTGCCGTCTCCGCCTGATTGCGGACGAAGATGCAGTTTTGAATTGCCCATGAGTCGAGTTTTGTATCGTGCCATTCCGTCCATCGCCCTGGCCACTGTGATGGCGGGATGCACACCAACCCAGCACGCGACGAACGCGCAAAACTCCTCTCCGCAGGCAACTGCCCCGGCGTTGCCCGCCGCATCGCAACAGCCGAATGCAGCGGCTGCGCAAAAGGCGCAGACCGAGTCGCAGCAGCGGGTGCAAATCCTGATTGATCAGGTGGAGAAGGCCTACTCGAACGGCCAGGCCGCCTACCGCAAAGGCGACCTTCCGGCGGCCAAAGCGGAATTTGATCGCGCCGTCGACATGATGCTCACCAGCGGAGTCGACATCAAGACCACGCCGGCTTTGCAGGATGAGTTCGATCATATTGTCGACGCAGTGAATGGGCTCGAAATGGACGCGCTCAAACAGGGCAACGGCTTCGCGCCCAAGGAAGAGCCGACGCCGGCCGACGTAGCCAGTGACGTCACCTTTGCGGTGGATCCAAACCTTGTGGCGCGGGCCCGCAACGATCTCGCCACTACCAAGTCCGATCTGCCGCTTGTGGTCAACGATTATGTGGCTGCGTTTATCAACTTTTTTGCCAATACGCAAAAGGGCCACAACACCCTGCTGCACTCTTTCGAGCGCTCGGGCCGGTACCGGACGATGATTCAGCGGGTGATGGCCGAAGAAGGCGTGCCACAGGATCTGATCTACCTGGCGGTGGCCGAATCGGGCTTCCAGCCGCGGGCCATCAATCCGCGCTCGCGTGCCGGCGGCATGTGGCAATTCATGCCCTATGGCAACTACGGACTGGTGCGCAACGCGGCGATCGACGAACGCTTCGATCCGGAAAAATCCACGCGCGCCTACGCCCGCTACATGAAGTTCCTCTATGACCAGCTGGGCGACTGGTACCTGGCGATGGCCGCGTACGACTGGGGGGCCGGCAACGTACAGCGCGCCGTCGAAAAGACGGGCTACGCCGATTTCTGGGAGCTCTACAGGCGCAACAACCTACCCGGCGAAACCAAGAACTACGTGCCCGAGATTCTGGCGGCCATCATCATCGCCAATCATCCCAAGCAATATGGCTTCGAAGAGATCACTCTCGATCCGCCAGTGATCACCGATACGGTGACGATCAACTACTCGGTCGATCTGCGACTGGTGTCGGATCTTGTGGATGCGCCGGTGGACGAGCTCGAGGCTTTGAACCCCAGCCTGCTGCGGCTCACGACCCCCTCCGATACATCCTTCGACCTGCATCTTCCCGCGGGCGCCGCGCTGGTCTACGAGAAGAAAGTCGAGCAAATTCCCGAAAGCAAGCGCGATTCCTGGCGCTACCACACGGTGACACCGGAGGACACGCTGGCTTCCGTGGCGAGGACCTACCATGTGTCGGCTGCAGACCTTGCGGCCGCCAATCAGATCGGCGAGAATGACAAACTCGATGGGGTCGAGGCCCTCGTCGTCCCGGTTGCACCGTCGGCGACGCCGTCGCGGGCGTTGCTGTATACCACCCGCCGGGGCGACACCCTGGTTTCGATCGCCGACCGCTTTGGAGTGTCACTGTCCCAATTGCGGCGCTGGAACAACCTGACGGGGGTGAAGATTCCCCCAGGTCGAAGGCTGCACGTGGCCGAGCCGGCACATGTGGTCCGCACCCGGGCGAGCCGCCACCATGCCTCCTCGATGGCTCACCCGGCACCGACAAAGTCGGCCAACCCACATGGGTCGCGGAAGACGCGGCCGTCGGGACACACGGCTTCGAAGGCAGGGATGCACACCCACACCAGCACGAGCGGCAAAACGGCGGCCAAACGAAAAGCCAGCTCACGCGCTTCAAATTGAGACTCGAAAAGTCGGCGAAAATTCGCGATCCGCGTTCGCTTCCCAGTTGTGTTGTGATAGCTTTTCATTCGAAGCTGTTGCTACAATAGCTTCCGCACGTAGAAGCAGGGTGCGGGCACTGCGAGATTGAAGACCCCGAATCGGGGCAGCGGCAAGCCGTTGGAGGAAATCGGATGGAAGATGTGTACAAGATGTACGCGATGAGTGACGGCAACCCGGAAGCGGAGCCGCTCGGCTTCGATTCCGATCACGAAGAAGATTTTGAAGAAGACGACGTCGAAACCGCGAACCTCCTCACCTCCTCCGATGACGACGAGGGCGAGGTAGAGGCGATCATTGTGGTTGATGTACCCGAGATTCCGGCGGTTCGCAGGAAGCCGGCACCGGCCAAGAAAGCTGCGCCGAAAAAAGCTGTGGCCAAGAAGGCCGCGAAGAAGTCCGCCGCCAAGAAAACCGCTGGCGCGAAGGGCGGAAAGGCAGTGGCCAAAAAGGCTGCGGCCAAGAAGAGCGCCACCAAACCAAGTAAACGAGGTAAAAAGTTGGCTGTTAAGAGAACCGCAAAGAAGGCTGCAAAGAAGGCAGTTGCCAAGAAGAAGGCGCCTGCCAAGAAGGCGGCAAAGAAAACCGTGAAGAAGGCTGCCAAGAAGAAGGTCGCCAAGAAGAAGTAACCGGCAACATAAAAATCAAGGCAAGCAAAAGAGTCCGCTGCGGCGGACTTTTTTGCGCCCAAAATAAGGCCATGGTTCGTTAGAGCACTTTCGAAATTGGTGTGGACCGGGCCAACCCCGTCCTGATCTGTTTCAGGTGCCAGCGCTGGTGGCTCACGTAGTCTTCGATGAGGAAGCGCAGTGATACCGGAGGGTCATCGCCGATGACGCACTGCGCAGAGAGCCTGTTTTCGGGGATATTGTCGACCACGGCCATGAGGATTTCGTGTTCGGCTTCCCACCAGCCGAGCAGCGTTCCCCAGCTTTGTTCTGCATAGCCGTGCGCAGCAACCCAGGCGTCCTGCGCATAGTCGAGTCCCACATATTTCCCCTGGACGGCGGCGCGGACAAACCGCTGGCGGTTGTTGGCCGCCGAATCCAGAAGATGGCCGACGATCTGCTTGCGCGTCCAGCCGCCTTCGCGCCACGGCATGTCGGCGAAATCGGCAGGCACAGCAACGAGGGCTCGGTGGACTTCATCCAGTTCAGCGCGAAACTTGTGCGCGAGACTCTCCGGCATCGCAATCTCCGACCCCCGATGCGTGCTCACCCCGACGGCGGGGGCGCCAGGCTACTTCTTCGCCTCCGCCAGCGCGTCCAGCACCTCTTGCGAGTGATGCGATGGGTCAACCTTGGTCCACACCTTCACGATCTTTCCCTGCGGATTGATGAGGAAGGTATTGCGATTGGCGATGGTCCAGGTGCCGAAGTGGCCCAGCGAACCGTACTGGTCCACAACTTTGTGTTGCGGATCGGCCAGCAGGTGGAAGGTTAGCCCGTCCTTGGTGCAAAACTGCTTGTGGCTATCGACAGTATCCACACTCACGCCGAGAACCACGGCATTGTCCGCTTCGAATTTGGATAGGTCGTTTTGGAAATTGTGCGCTTCAATGGTGCAGCCCGTCGTCATGTCCTTGGGGTAGAAGTAAAGAACCACCCATTTGCCTTTAAAGCTATCGAGCGAGACTTCGGCGCCGGTCTGCGAAGGAAGAGTGAACGTTGGAGCGGATTGCCCAACCGTGGGCATCCCCTCATCGGCTGCGCGCGCAGTGCCCGCTGCAACCACGACCGCCAACGCGACGGCGAGGACTGAAATGATCAACTTTTTCAAGGGTAACCTCCGATTAAGAGACGCGGACCGGGCACCGATGGTCTCCGTGGGTTCGGCTCGATGGGCCGGTGTGGTCCCCCAACCAGTATTAGCGCTGGACGGCCACAATGGCAATCTGCGCGTCTTTGGCGCGGCGCAACAGAGTCTCGCGATCGAAGAGCAGTGTGCGTCCGGCCTCGATGGAAAGACATGTGGCGCCGGCCTGCCTCATCGTCTCGATGGTGCGAATACCGATCACGGGCACATCGAAGCGCATATCCTGATTCGGCTTTGCCACTTTGACCACGGTCAGACGACGTTCCAGTATAGAGGGAGCCCGACCGCCGCCGTCGTCGACCGATTGCATCAACGTGCCCGCGCGCAGAATCGCAGCGTCGGTGCCTTCCATCGCTTCAATGGCGACGCAAGCCTGCGCGGCGACGACGACGGTCTGCCCGATGTCGAAGGCGGCCACGGCCTTGGCCACGCCCATGCCGTACTCGATGTTCTTGCGCTCTTCCTCGTCGGGCTTGCGCTCAGTGAGCACGCCTTCCCCCGCGAGCAGCGGCTCAAGAAATGCGGTCGAGCTGATGAGCTCGATACCTTCATCGGCAAGGACCTTGGCAACGGCGCCGAGCAGCATGTCGGTGTTGCGCGAACGCAGATTGAGAAGCAGCTTCGCAAGACGCCAGTCGGGCCGGATGCTGGAGAAGATTTGTTTGTGTTTGACCTGGCCGGCCATCACCGCCGTCGAGACGCCTTCTTTGTGAAAGACCTCAATGAGCTTTGACAACTCGCCGAGCGAGATCCAGAAGAGGGTGATCTTATCGTCGCCGGCGGCGCGGTGATTCATTTCGGCATCGGTCTCTTCACGGATGGCCGCAACCGTGACAGCAAAACCCTGCGCCCGCGCCGCATCGAGCAGAAGGAAGGGAAAACGGCCGTTGCCGGCAATGAGGCCGAGTTTCATGCTACTTGATGATTCCTCGCTGGCTTTTTTCGATGAAGGCCACCAGGATCGCCGCGTCTTCGCCTTCCATCGTCTTGATCTTTTCGAGGGCCTGCGAGGTATTGAGCTTGGCGGTGAGCAAAAGCCGGAATGCCTTCTGCAGCGCCTGCAACCGCTCCGCTGAAAAACCGCGCCGTGTGAGGCCCACCTTGTTGATCCCGAAAGCCCGGTTTTCGCGCCGCGATGAAGTGAGCGAGAACGGCAGCACATCCTGGGTAACGATGGTGCCTCCGCCGATGAACGCGTATTGCCCCACGGTGCAGAACTGGTGGATGGGACTGAATGCGCCGACGCTGGCGTAGTCCTCGATGACGACGTGGCCGGCGAGCGTGGCCGCGTTGGCCAGGATGCAGTGGCTCCCCACAATGCTGTCGTGGCCGATGTGCACGTAGGCCATGAGGAGATTGCCGGAGCCGATGCGTGTGATCCCGCCGCCTTTCGCGGTTCCGCGGCTGATGGTCACCGATTCGCGGATAGTGTTGTCGTCGCCGATCTCGGTTTCGGTCGGCTCGCCGTTGTACTTCAGGTCCTGCGGGGCGACACCGATAGCGCCGAAGGGAAAGAACGTGTTGCGCGCGCCGATGCGTGTGCGTCCATCGACGACCACATGCGAGATGAGCACGCACCCATCACCCAGCACAACCTCCGGGCCAACGGTGCAAAAAGGGCCCACGGTACACGAGGCGGGTACCACTGCTCCCGCAGCGATGACTGCGCTCGGATGAACGCTCACTCTGCTGCCACCGTCACGGGGTCGGGATCCGGGCTGCCATCGGGGGAGCCTTCATCGGCCGACGAGCGGCCGGCGCGCTGCTCGCGCTGCCGCGGCACCACCTGGCAGGTCAGTGTCGCTTCGCAGGCCAGTTTTCCATCCACCAGCGCCCGGCCCTGAATGCGCCCGGCCCGCGAGCGGAACGCCAGCACCTCGATCTCGATGCGCAGCTGATCGCCCGGCGTAACCGGCTTGCGAAACTTTGCTTTTTCGATTCCCGTGAAGACCACCAGCTTTTCGTGGCGATCGGGCAACTCGGCCATCATGATCACGCCGCCTGCCTGCGCCATCGCTTCTACCACGAGCACGCCCGGCATGATGGGATATCCGGGAAAATGACCTTGAAAAAACGGCTCGTTGATGGTCACGTTCTTGATCGCCACCAGCCGCTTCCTGGGCTCGAACTCGACGATGCGGTCGATGAGCAGAAACGGGTAGCGATGCGGCAGGAATTCCAGGATCTCCTGGATGTCGAACGTCATTCTCTGGCTCCAGACGGCGCCCGGATGTGCCTGCGGGCTCGTCAGGATTATATCGAACTGTGGATGACAGCCAGGCTTGGGACGGCTGCTTAGGAGCCGGTCGAATCGGTGCGGTGAGGATGGCTTTCGGCGACTGCCGCAACCGCGGGCTGATGCGTTTGCTCGGGCCACGTGCGCAGCAGCTCGGTGAACTCCGCATGCGGAATCGGGCGGCTGAAGAGATAGCCCTGCCCGGTGTTGCAGCCGATCTGATGAATCACATCGAGCTCGCCGGCTTCTTCAATGCCTTCGGCAACCGTCTGCAGTTTCATTTGCCGAGCCATGGCAACGATGGTCGCGCAAAGAGAGCGCATGTCGGGTGAGCGATGGACGCCGTGCACGAAACAGCGGTCGATCTTCATGGTATCGATGGGCAGTTGCTTGAGAACGTTGAAGCCGGTATAGCGTGTGCCGAAGTCGTCGATGCCCACGCGCAGGCCGATGGCTTTCAACTGGCGCACCCTCGTGGCAAAGAGCTCTTCGTCTTCAAAGAGCAGGGACTCGGTCACCTCGATCTCAAGTTCTGTGGGAGCGATGGTGAACTCGCCCAGCACGCGGCGCACGTGATCGATGAATCCGTCGGCGCGCATGTTGGCGGCGGAGACATTCACCGTTAGCTTGGGCGGAGCAATGCCTTGGGCGAGCCACGCCTCGGTATTAGAGAGCGCGGACCGCAGCGTAAGCTCGAAGACCGAGTGAATCAGATCAGAGCGCTCGGCAACCGGAATAAAGTCGCTGGGAGCCACGTTGCCCCACTCCGGATGTTTCCAGCGCATAAGGGCTTCCACTCCGGACACGCGCCCCGTTTCCAGGTCGATCATCGGCTGATACGCGAGACTGAACTGTCCCTGATCGAAGCCCTTCCGCATTTCTACTTCGAGCCGATGGTCGTGGACGACCAGGTTGTTCATGCCTGCATTGAACGAAACCACCGACTGGCTGCGAATATGTGCGGCGCGGCCCGCCGCGAGACTGGCGAACCGCACCAGGTCATCGCTGGTTGTGGCGTCGGATGGGAAATATGCGACCCCTGCGGCGAGCTCCGGCTTGATTTCAGTGCCGCAGTAACGCATGGGTTGCACCGCGTTCACCAGAGCCTGGATCCGCTTTCGAGTACGGGCATCAAACTTGGCGCCGTGCATAGCGACAAGAAAGCAGCGGCCGCTGAAGCGGCCCAGCACCGCATCGGCCTCTGCCGCGTTGCGCAAGGCATCGGCGATGTGTCGCACCAGCACATCGGTGCCCGCGCTGCCCCAGAGGGAAAATTCGCGGCGCAAATTCAGAATATCGATCCAGACAAGCGCCGTCTCCTGCTTGTCCGCACCCTCTTTCAGGAGCCAGGCGAGCGATTCCTGAAATGCGTGGTGGTTGAGCAGGCCAGTCTGCATGTCGTGCCGCTGGGAGTAGGCCAGCATCTGGCGGCGCAACTCTTCTTCCGCCGCGTAATCAGTCCTCTGCAGCACCTCCAGCGAGATGGAGTCCGCGCCGTCGATCTCTTTTGTGTCGAGACTCTCGGCCGGACGCGAGGCTGCACGCCGTCTCGATCGAACGAGCACATCGGAACGCAGTACGGGGTCGAAGTCGGTCGGACGCATCAGTAACCTGTTCCGCGGTACTTCTGAAGCTGCTGCCTGGTGACCTTTCTGTTGTAATCGCGAACAAATCTATCTGCAAGGAACGAAAAGGCCATGCACTACAACCTGTGTGTTACAGAGGGGCGATTCCGCCGATGCTCACACCTTCAACCAACTGAAGCTTTACGGGATGCCAGGCAAGGAGGTGGGGGGTACCTTTGGGATGGGAAAACGGAGAGTGGCCTGGCAAAAGGGGCGGTACGGCGGACTGGAAATGGGATTCTTCGGATTGAGCGCGTGCTATTTCTTGATCCGTTTGGCCGCTGCGTCCGCATCCCAGAAATCGTCCGGGAGCTGGCGATTGTATTCCACCTTGGTGACGTAATACTGACGCACCATCTCATCGTTCTTGAAACGCGTGATGCTGAACGCGGTGGGGAGGCCATCGATGGTGTGGTAGTCGTCGTACTCTTCGGCGTCGGTGTTTTTGTCTTTGTAGATGGGGTCACGCCACTGGAAACTGCGGCGCAGCGGAAGATGCGTCTCCGTGTCCATCTGGATGGTGACCGACTCATTCTGAGGTGAAATGAGCGTCACCTGCTCCGACATGTGGCGCTCGGTCATGGTCTTTCCTTCATAGACGAGGATGGTGCGCGGATCCTTGAGCCACACCTTGATCGCCGTCTCGATGGAGTGGTCGCGCCGCCGCAGAAAGTCGTCGAGAAGGTCCTTCTGCATTGGCTTCTTCCCGCGAAAGGTGACTTCCCAGCCATCGCGCCCGAGGTAGAACTCGACTACGTCGCGGTGCTTTGTCACCTCGACGCGGTCCCGGTCGGGCCAGGCGTGGAACTGCCAGATCTCGGTGGTGCCCAGATCCGGCTGGCCATGAAAGAACGCCGCCACATGGCCTTCTTCCATGGAGTTCTTCAGGTTGAGCCACGCATCGCCGCCCATCGCTTGCACCATCGCATCCAGGGCCACACGCGCTTTCTGCGCGTTCTGTGCCGCCGCATCGTCCGCGGCCTGCGCGCGCGAGGCTGGCATCGCCAGAACAGCCATCCCCACCGATCCGATCAGAATGCTTCGCAACCACCAAAGGCTATTTCGACTCATCTGTCCTATCCAACCAGCACGGCGCCGCCGTTCACGTTCAACACTTCGCCGCTGATGAAACCTGCCAGCGGCGAGCACAAAAAAAGGATCGGCCCGGCAATCTCGCGCGTGTGCGCGACCCGCCCCACCGGAATCCATTGCTTGATGGCGGCGCCGCGCACTGGATCTCCCAACGCCGCTGCCGACATCTCCGTTCCTACCCATCCGGGCGCGACACAGTTCACCCGTATCCCCTTGGGAGCCAGCTCGCTCGAGAGGCTCTTTGTAAGACTAATCAATGCGCCTTTGGTCACGGCGTAGTCCGCGTGATTGGCTTCGCCGCGCTGCCCGGCGGTGGAGCTGATCAAAACGATATGGCCTGCCGTTTCATCGGGACCGCCGCGCCCCTGCCTCTCCATCTGGGCCGCAGCCGCCTGCACCAGCCCAAAAACCGAATCGAGGTTCACCGCCAACGTCCGACGCCATTGCGCTTCTGTCATCGCGGCAATGGGCGTTTCTTCTGCCACCCAGACACCGTGATTGACGACAAGAATGTCGAGACGGTCGAAGGCGGCAAGCGCTGCGGCCACCAGGGCTCTGCCCTCTGCGGGTCCGGCAAGTTCCTGCCGGAGGGCTACGCAACGGCTCGGGCCGCCACATTCGGCGGCGAGCGCGTCTGCCCGGTCTTTAGCCTGGTGAAAGTTGAAGACTACGCGTGCGCCGGCCGCGGCAAACAGCCGAACGGTTTCGGCGCCGATGCCGCGCGAGCCACCAGTGATGAGGGCGACCTTATCGTCCAGAATGAGTGCCACGCCAGCCATAGGGCCAAGCTAAAGCATCGCTGGAAGGGCTGTCGAGGGAACTGGGGTTCAATCCGGACGCAACCGTGTTTCCGACTCGCTGAGGATTGCGGAGCGGGCCGGGGCTCAGATGGCCCGGAGCACGCGCGCAGGCAGAAAGACGATGGCGCTGACCAGTTCGAGTACGCCGCCGACGGCGATGCCCACCACCCGGAAAGGCAGTAGCAGCAGCCAGACCAGCGGATAGAGGATGAGGGCCAGCAACGCGATCGGCCAGCAGAGGACAAAAAGAATGCAGAAAAGAAGAAATTTCACCATATGCGAACCGCCTCGCGGGCTCCGCCGCAGCGTGCAACTGAATGCACACCTCGGGTTTTCCAACCGCTCATACCTGCCGTGCAGGACAACAGCCGTGAAGGCCCTATCGCTGCCGAAGGCACATCTCGTCATACGCATCGGAGAGCGGAACGGTTCCCGGGTCGGCTGTTCCTGCATCGGACAACCCCGTACTACCGATGAATTGGGCAGCGTTCTCCGGCCTAGGTTCGAGGAGACCTTGTAACTCGTTTCCCGCAGACGCGGAAGATTCCTTCGCTTCGGCGCGAGGCAGGAAGTTGACCTGTTCTTCAGCCGGCGCGGGTCGCGCGGGAGCCGCCTGCGCCGGCCGAGGGTCCGAGCTATTTGAGCTTCGGGCAAAAAGCGTCAGCGTGCCGGCCGCCTCTTCGGTGCCGATAAAACCACAGCGATTTGGGGCGCTCATTCCTTCGCTGCGAATCCGCGCTACGTTGTAGGGCGTTTCTCCCTGCCCCGGACATTGCCCCGCACCGTGCAGCGTGATTCGCAAAAAGGGGAAGTTCGCGAGGGGGCGCGGGAGTTGCGCCTGCCCACGCAGATCAGTGGCGGACTCCTCACGCCAGAGCCTGCGGCGCAAGTCACCGTCGGTATAGCCGGCCGTGAAGATCAAGCGGACATGCGGGATCGGCTGACCACTCTTGCCGTCGAGCACACGGATCTGGATCGGCTCGCGGTGGTCGACCGGGATCACTTCTCCGAGAGCCGGCATACAAGTCTCTCCGGCAATGCACGTGATTCCCCACGTCACGCCGGCGATCCCGGCAGCCAATTTCCTCATCGCGCGAACGATATCCATATAACCGACCATCGGCAGAATCTGGACGAACCTGAATCGGGTGCGGTCAGCGCGCGGATTTCTTGGCACGCGGCCTGGGCGCCTTCTTCGTGCGCGGCCGGATCGCCTCGGAGCGTTCCTTCTCCGGCATCTCCAACTGAGTTTGGGTGCGCTTGGGCAGCTTGGCATAGATGAGCGCGTGCGCACGACGCAGCTCGTCCTCGACCTCGCGCGGCCGCAGAACGCTCCACCGCTCGACCGTCACCCAGTGGGCTTTGGCCAAATAGGGAGACGGGAGGATGCCCTCGGTCTCGACCAGCTCATGAAACCGCTCCGCACCGGCATGAAACCAGAGAACGCCGGCGCCTGTGCCGTCGAGATCCGTCATCGCGAACATCTTGCCGCCGAGGTCCCGGTCGCCTACCCAGTACACGAGGTGGTGCCCCCAGTTCACCGTCTCTTTCACGTGCGGCAGGGCAAAACAGAGTTCGCGGATGCGCTCGTTGTCCATCGCATCCAGTCTAGCCCGCGGCGGATGCGCGGAGAGAGCGGCTGGACGCACCTGGATCGGAAGCTGAAGCAACGCAGAAGACTCTGGTAACAGCTGCCGCAAAAGCGACATTGGCGCATCGGCAAAACGCGTGGAACAATGGCATCCAGAGCCCAGTGCATGGAGATTCGCCGCAACCTGCCGAAAGACCGGTGTATCCCGACCCTCGATGGGTGGCGCGGGGTCGCCGTGCTGTTGGTCTTGATGAGCCACTTTGAGGGCGGTTATTTTTCCAGCCGCAGTTGGGGCGGCTCAATCTTCAACACCGGCCAGCACGGCGTGCAAATCTTCTTCGTGCTCAGTGGCTATCTGATCACTACCACTCTGCTTTACGAAGAAAAAGTCCACCTGGGGCGCTTCTACGTGCGGCGCTTTTTCAGGCTGATGCCGGCAGCATGGGCCTACCTGCTGGTGCTGGCGCTTCTCACCGCCTTCACGCGGATGAAAGCCATCGGTAACGATGCGTGGGCGTGCCTGCTCTTTTTTCGGAACTACGTGGGCGAAACCACGGCCAACACCTGCACCGAGCACTTCTGGTCGCTCTCGCTCGAAGAGCAGTTTTACCTGGCATGGCCGCCGATTCTGGCGCTGCTGGGTCGCAGATGGGCCGGCTTTGCTGCCGCACTTGCTGCCGTAACCATTGGTGTCTATCGCTTCTTCTTCATCGACGCTGCGCACAACTTCTTCGCCTTCCAGCACACGGAGTTTCGTGCCGATGGGTTGCTGGTGGGATGCCTGCTGGCGCTGTTGCTGCAGCGGGAATCGGTGCGCGCGTCGTTTGTTCGCTATGGACGCCCGGTCTTCTGGGGCTCTCTCGCGGTCTTCGCATGGGATCTCTATCGCTATACAGTCAATGGCCACATGACTCTCAATGAGTCGGTCGTGATTGCCCTGCTGCTCGCCAGCACCTCAATACAACCGGCCGCCCTGCCCGGCCGCCTGCTCGAAAGTCAGCATCTGAAGGCGATCGGAATCATGTCGTACAGCATTTATCTCTGGCAGGGTCTCTTCTTCCGCGCCAACTGGGGCATCTACGGACCCTTCCTCTTTGCGGCCTCGTTCATGCTGTCATGGCGCTTCCTCGAACAGCCTGGGATCAAGCTGGGCCGGCGACTCCTTGCAACGCGCTCCCCCAAGTCGGCCCAGGCCGATCCGGTCACTCTTTCCTCCTGATTTGCGCCGGCGCCGTCACTTTTCGCGTGCACAACTCGTCGCAGACCCCTCTCGCGCGCCACAAACAGGCTATCCATCCATAACAAAAATATAGATTTGCGGCGGATCCCCAAAGAATTTCCCTTCGCCGAAAATCGTACTTGACGTCATACACTGTTTGTTATACAGTATGTGAAGTACAGTGTATGGGACACAGCATGAGCCCGACAGAAAACATCTTCGAAAACCTTCGCCTCGAGCTCCGCCGCGGCTGTCTCACGCTTGCCGTTCTGGCCCAGTTACGGCAGGAGCACTACGGCTACACCCTGCGCAAGGACCTGGCCGAGCGCGGGCTGGTGATCGACGAAAGCACGCTCTATCCGCTTCTGCGCCGGCTCGAAACGCAGGGCCTGCTCGTAAGCCAGTGGCGCGAAGAAGAAAAACGCAACAAGCGCTTCTACCGGCTCTCCCCCGAGGGCGAACAGATTCTCGCCCAGCTTCTCCAGGAGTGGCAGGACATCAACGCATCGATCGACCGCATTCTGTAGGACCAAAGGGAGCTGCCATGGAATTCCTTGAACGTTATTCACTGCGCGTGGCACTGGCAATAGCGCTCTCAATTTACGCAATTATGAGTGCTGGAATCACCTTCACAGCCTCGCCTCGCGAAGCCTCGATCGGTGCAGCCCTGCAGCGCACGCCGGTCGTCGTGAGCCTCCGGCTCGAGCTCGACCACGGCTGCCTGACGCTGGCCGTTCTGGCTAGCCTTCGCCAGGGCTCTGCCGGTCGCAACGCCTCGATGGACGAGAGCGCGCCTTACTCCGCGGTTTGCCGGTTCGGCGAATGGGCGCGCCATCAACGCATCGATTGATCAAATTTCGTAGCACAAGGACGACGCCATGGAACTTCTCGAACGCTATCTGCAAGCCGTCAAAAAGCACCTCCCGCGCCAGCGGCAGGACGACATTCTCGCCGAGCTCCGCGCCAACATGGAGTCGCAGCTCGAAGACAAAGAATCCGAGCTGGGCCGGCCGCTTACGCAAGGCGAAGCCGAGGACTGGCTGCGCGCGGTAGGTCCGCCAATCCGCATCGCGGCACGCTACCGGCCGCAACAGTATTTGATCGGACCGGCACTCTATCCCATCTACCTGTACGTGTTGCAGGTAGCGCTGCCGTGGGCAATCGCGCTCTATACCGTCGTAAACGTTGTGTTGATCGTGTTCACCACGCCCCGCGCACCTTCTGTCGAAGATGCAGTGATGCGCGCGCCCGGCGTTCTCATGACCGTCGCCGCGTGGGTCACCCTGGTTTTCGCAGCGCTTGAATTTGTCGCAACACGCTACCCCGAAAAGTGCCCGCCTGTCGCCGGCATCACGGCCGCCTGGTCCCCAAGCTCCCTGCCGCCGCTCGAGAAAGAGGGCACGCCCGGCAAAAAAGGCCGCAGCTATGCGCAAGCCGTGGCAGAAGTCGTATTTGGATTTATCCTGCTCGTCTGGCTCCTGCTCATTCCGCGGCATCCCTTCCTGCTGATGGGCCCCGGCGCAGTGGTGCTCGATGGGCCGTTCCGGCTCGCAGATGCCTGGTGGACCTTTTATTGGTGGATCGTCGCGCTCAACGCCGTACAACTCGCCTGGCGCTGCATCGATCTTCTGCGCGACGCATGGCAATATCCCAGGGAGATACAGCACTTCGTCGTCAAGATCTTCGGGCTCGTGCCCATTGTGCTCTTGCTCCAGGTGCACGACCACGCGTATATCCTGCTGAAAAATCCGGCCGTCGATCAGGCGCGCTATGGGTCAGCTGTGGCAACCATCAATAAGGACATTCCCCTCGGGCTGCTCGTGATCGCCATCCTCGCTTCTCTGCAACTGGTGTGGGATCTTGGCAAGTGGCTGTTTCGGCGCATTGGAGCGACTGCACACTGAGTCCGCTCACGCACGAAGAGAGACGTATTCTCGAAAACGAAGCCAAGCCCGAGTCTTGACCCCATGCTCTTCGTCAGAGCCTTCGGTCAAGACTCAGGTGTCAAGGCTTCAAGGCTGGTCAGAATTGCGCCTCGAAGACGCGGAAGCGGCGCTCCTGTTCCCATTGCGCCATGGCCTTTTGGCTCGCGTCGAGAAACGCCTTGCACCCAGCCGCAGGATGATCGGAGCCAAGCGTTTGCCCGCGGCACGGTTCGGCCGGCGCAGCGAACACATCGGGCGCCGCCCACATGCTCGCTCCGGGCAGAAAGTCGTGCTCCATCCCGGTGCGCGCCATCTGCTTCAGATCGGCATAACTCAGGTGATAGTCGAGCGCGGCCCGCGTGTACTCATGCGTTAACTCAATGCGGCTCACGCCTTCATCGTCGGTCGAGAGCGCTACCGGCACATGCGCGGCACGATACAAGGGAAACGGATGCTCCGCGCCCTTGATGCCGAGAATGCCCTCGTTTGAGCTGAGGTTGATCTCGACCATGATGTGCTTCTGGGCCATCTCTTTCAGCAAGCCCTGCGCATTGTCCTCATACATCACGTCCACGCCGTGGCCGATGCGATCGGCATGGCCAAGCTCCACAGCTTGCCGGATGTGAAAGCGCATGCCTTCGGGAGGAACAAGACCAGGAGCCAGCTCCCCCGCATGCAGGCTGATGTGGACTTTGGGATAGACGGAGTGCAGATAGTTCAGCATCTTCATCTGCAGTGTGTAATCGCGCATCGAAATGAATCCGTCTTCGGGCATGACAAAGTTGATGCCGACGAACGTGTTGTCGTGAGCGTCCATCGCGGCCTGTACCGTTTCAAAGCCCAGCAGCGTCTGCGCAAACACCTGTTCCGGCGCGTTGCCGCGCAGCACCTGGTAGATGTACCGCACCGTCACTTTGCACGCCGGCGTCGCCTGCGGCGTGCCGCAGTGTTCCAGATCGCGGCGCAACGCTTCGGCGGCACGCACGTCTTCGCGGCCCGCAAAGACTTCGTCCTTGATCATGAGCGAGAGCAGCGTGCTGCGATAGGCCGCGAAGTCCATCTTCAGCGGGTTCTCATGGGCGATGGCTGCGGCGTGGCTGAAGGGCGGCGTCTCCATCAACTCGAGATATTGCTGGTTCTGCGCAGCCGCACGGCTCGCCACCTCGTCAACCCACTCGCCGACGTGTTTGTTACTCAGGCCGTGAAAGCGGTTAAAGGTCGAGAAGAACTGGTCGTGGCCGCTGAAGCCGGGGGTCGGCACAGAACTGCGCATCGAGAACGAGTCAACCAGACGGTCATAGAGGTCCTGCTCTGCCGACGTCAACACCCCGTTCAAATCCTTGGCCGGGACCAGAGGCGCGTCGCAGGGCGGCTTCGCAAAGCTTAGCTCCCTGGGATCGACGCAGAGGCCATCTTCGGCCGCGTCCTTGATAAAGGTCTCCGCATAGATTGCGCCGCTCAGGTGCACGTGCAGATCGGCGCCCTTGGGGAACTGATCGAGGAAGGCATGCAGGGCGAGGGGACCGGCCTTCACCGCGGCATCATAGGCTCGGGCAGCGCGCACATCGGTCGCGGTTTGCGCGTCCGCCAAAACGGCCAGGGAAAACAAAGCCACACAGCCAAAGCATCGCCGAAGCATCTTCATAAGTGCTTCCCATACTAGAGCAAGGCGCTGCGCCAGTCCTTTGCATCCAATGGGGCGTCGGATGGAGCTGAAGGCAAGCCGTACTCGGGATCATCGAGCCGCGCGCAAAGCCCGAGCACCCCGCCCGCTCGATCCGCATGCAATGAGCTTGACGGTGAGCTCGATGGCTTGGTCCGCGTGTCGGGAGTTGATATACTGGCAAGGTTGTTGCAACGCACTGTTCGTGGAACCCCGCCTCACTTCGGCACTCGCCGGAATCCGCGCAGGAAAGTGCAACGCGAAGTCTTCACTGAGGCCAGGTAGCTCAGTGGTAGAGCGCGGCCCTGAAAAGGCCGGCGTCGGCGGTTCAATCCCGTCCCTGGCCACCACAACCCCTTCCAAACCCGTTCAGGGCAGCCTCAACCAAGCCAAAGTTTTAAATAAATCCTTATTTTTCAGGTTACCTTTCTCCGTCCCTGCTCATGCCGGTTCGTTGACAGCCCCACTCTGTTGGGGGCAACAGTGGCTGCAAAAGCTAATCGAACCGCGGCGGTCTGAAGAAACTTTGGCGACTCGCCGAGCGCCCTTGCGTCATTTGGGGATGAATTTCTCTATTTCTGTTGAGGCGATGGATCCTGAGCCGGCACGATACGTAAGTCCGCGCGAAAGACGTGATACTTGTCGAAGGCGATGTCGTCCATCAGTGTCTGCTGAGGCGCAAAGCCGTTGTTCCTTGCCTGCGTCACGCCTCCGGTCCAGTGCGGATTTCCGGCCGATGCGAGGTCCATCATGCGCTGCACTCCGGAGTCGTCGTGCCAGGCATTGACGGTGCCGGTGGCGATCGAGATGCTCTTGACCGGGCAATAGTATGTCTGGCCGCCGATTTCGACAGGACCATATTCGACCATCATGTCGGCTCTGGCCATGGGAGATCCGTTGTCGAGGTCTGCCTGCAGCGTCAGTCGCAGGATTGTTCCATGGCGGGATCGACCGTGATCTCACCGTGATAAGCCGAGATGGCCTGATAGAGATTGAAGCCCGAGCCATTGGGAACGCAACAAAACGTGACCTGATAGTGCGATTTCGCTTTGGGAACGGCATTGCGGTAGATCGCGACCGACCCGCCGTTCCACTGCTCCCAGTGGCTCCAAGTCAGGCTGCTGCGCGCCGCGTCCTGCAGGTAAATGTTCAGGATGGGCCCGAACTCCCCCGTGATCATGAGTCCCATTGAGGTGGAAGAAGAAACGGTGTCGTTCACTCCGTGTTTGTCGAGGAGTTCTTCGCCGTTCCGGTAGAGCACGGTGGCGGTCGTGCTGCCCATCATATGCAGCGGCCGATCAGGCATAAACACCTGACCACTTTCTTTTGGCGGCGTATCGGCGAAGAGCGTGACCTCGCGCTCGGCGAAGAGGTTGTGGAGCGTGGAGAGCATCCTCTGAACGTAAGCGACCGCCAGCTTGAGGCAGTCGACCTGCGCGGCCATATCGGGCGCGGGTTGCGAAGACAATTCGGCAGCGGGCAATGGAAGAAATGTCGAGGTGTCGGCGAGCCCGATGAACGCCTCGCGCGACAAGCTGCTGAAGGATCGGCCTGGCGTACCAGCACCGCGAGTCCCTGGGGATCAATCGCGTTGAGCACCACACCCGAACGAAGCGCGCGGTCGACCACACGATCTAAAGCGTTCTCCTGCTCGTTCGCGACAAAACCGGGCGAAACCACAACGAGAGAGCGTTCCCCGGGCGCCGCGGAGATCGCCTGGACCACTTGATGGATTGCCTCGATGTTCACAAGGGCCATCGGTCGAGAGCGTTCGAGAATCCTATGCGCCAAAGCTCGAATCGCCGAGACCGATGTCGGATCGGGCCTGGCACTATTCTGGTCTTGCGAAGAAGCGAAGGTGCGAAGCGCGCATGTCTTGGATTCAGCCCACGCCACACGCCATGCATCGCCATCCAGATCTGTCGACTGGGCGATTTCAATTGCCTGCGGGATTGTAAGGTCGGGGCATTCGTGCACCTGAGCGGGTGCCTGAGGGCGACATGGAGGCGAAAAAGCGCATCATGAATTTTGTTCGGATCGTCTGTGAAGTCATAGAGCAACTCGTCGGACGTAAAGACAGCGACATGATCTCCGGCAGGCAATTTCGATCCAAGAGACGGTCGGCAGCGTCGCGCGCAGCGATCAAGTCGGCGCTCGTGCTATTGAGGTTGTCGAAGTAGAGAGCGATGTATCGTTCGGCGGCTCTGGTAGCGGGTGGTACTGCCGTTTGCGGCGAACCGGTCGCTAAAGTCTGCGCCGTGGGCTCGCTGGGCGCCGCTTCGTCGAACTGTGCGATCGACTGTTTCTTGCCCTGATCGAGAACCTGGAAGTCTTCTTTCCTGAGACCGCTTACCGGGTGGCCTTGCGCATCGCCCACAACCACGCGAATGACGACCAGGTTGCTTTGGATTTGCATGCGAGGAGGCGGCACATTGGCTGTAGCTTGCAACCCGACAGATTCTTGCACAGATGCGGACAGGGAAACCGCCAGGAACAGGACAACGAGCCCAAGAGCACCAGAATCGTGCGGAAAAGGCCTTTTGCAGGTACGCATCGCGCGGACCCTTCAACGCCGGAAGTGTAACACTTCGTTTGAAACCGCAGCGACGATGTCGAAACCAGAGTCCGCGCTGCAGGGCGTGCAGTTGCTTCGCAGTGCTTACATCGGCTTCGCGCGGAGCTTCCGCGTGTCGAACGTAGCAGGCGACGCGACCAATCAGAGAATCAGGAATTGGCATCCTCGTCGGCGTCCTCGGCAAGGATCAATTACGAGCTCAATTCGCTTAGCTTCTTTCCAACCGCGCCGGGCCCGAAATTGATATGAGCCCCCTTGATCGAAAGTCCGACGACTTCGATACGCTTCGGGTCCCGTGTTCCGATCCCGGCTTCTTCAGCCAGACGCAGCGAGTTGTCCCCGCGGATGAACGGAGAAGTGCCTCGTTCGGCATATGAATCGTAGCCCATCACGGCCATCCCGACAGCGTCCACGCAGACCGCGTTGCGGCCGGCAATGATCACGCCCGGCGTCATTTTTTCCAGGCCAGGAAGCCAGGGACCTTCCCCTCCCCGTACCGTCTCGACACCATCAACGATTGCGATATCAATTGGTCGAATACCGTTCTGATCGACCAGAATGCGTGGAACCCGATAGCCCGGATCCCGCGGCGAATCAGGATGCAACTCGGCATCTACTCCGGAAGGCGCACGTGTCGTTCCGCTGTGCAATACAGGTCCGCGCTCTTGGGTCGGCCGCTCGTTCCCGCTCGATCCGCAGTCGCCGCCATAAAGCGAGCAGGGCGTGTTGCCGAAGTTGTTTTTCATCGTCATGGTTACGCCTGCGATCCAATGGTTCTTCAGCTTCGCCATCGAAGCGTATACGTCGCACTGAAAGAACGCCGGGTTCAGATGGTATGCCGGATAGGCGTAGCCTCCCCACGGCACCTTCATGCGCACATATTGCTTGTAGTTGCCCAGGTTCTGCACGTTTTCCCAAACCACCGGCACGCCCATATTGTTGATCGCGTTTACGTCCAAACCGTAGCGTGCCCATAACGAGAGATCTTGATCGGCCGGGAAGAAGCTTTCAATCATGCGAACGCGCCGCGCCCCTGCCTTGGCAAACAGATGCACTGTCGCTGTTACCGACTGCGGGTTCGTCCGATAAGGAAGGTCGGGCGTCAGCGGCCAGTTCTTCGGATTCCCCGTGAGATTTAGCTTGAGCGCGACGGTCTTTCCGCGCACCAACTTCTCGATCCCGCCGATCTGATCGAACGCACGAGAAAGTTGCTGCGCATACTGCGCGTAATCGCGGCAACGCACGATCGCAACACGGCTCGCTGGAGCCTCTGCCTTCATCAGCTTTGGCATGCAAGCTGCTAGCGTTGCAGCACCCGTGGTGGCCAGCATTTCTCGTCTGTTCATGTCGTCCGCCTCCTCGACGCTATGCTACTCGGATATGATCGATTGCGCGTGACTTATTTGATATCCAGACGGTCATTCTGTACGTTGCTCGCCGCAGCGCCGCTCACCAGATCTTTCGCCGGCGAGCGTCGCATGTTCCTCTCCTTGAACAGCGTCCTCTTGCAAGGTCGTGTTCACTGGCCTGCCTTCGCGCGCTTGGCCGCGCAAGTTGGCTTTCACGGCACGGACGTCATGCTGGGCCCGGCCATGCAAGCCGGTGTCGGCGCGACCAACGACCTCCTTGCCGGCCTTAAGATCCGGCCAGCCGTTATCGACTTTCCGGTCGAATTCCGGAAAGACGACGCAACCTTCAAAGCCTCGCTCAACCAGCTCGACGCGGCCGCCCAGTTCGCTGCCGCGATCCACTGCCCGCGCATGATCACGTACATCATGCCGTCGAGCGATACGCCAAAAGAAGAACTGCGCCCGATCTATAAGGAGCGCTTTGCAGAAAGCGCCCGCATTTTGGCGCGTTCCAACGTCCGCCTCGGCCTCGAATTTCTAGGTCCACTCGAACTGCGCAAAGCGCACAAATACGAATTCATTTGGCGCATGAACGATATGCTCGCGTTCGCCAAGGAGTGTGGTCCTAACGTCGGACTGCTGCTCGATTCCTGGCATTGGCACCACGCAGGAGCCACCACAGAGGACATTGTTGCCGCCGGCCGCGATCGCATCGTGCACGTCCATTTCAGTGACTCGCCGAACCTGCCTCCAGAGCAAATCCATGATGACCAGCGTCTGCTGCCCGGCGAAGGTGTGATCAACTTGATGGGCTTCCTGCAGGCGCTCCAGACCATCGGCTACCACGATGCGCTCAGCGTGGAAGTGTTTGGGCGAACGAAAGACATGACCCCTGAAGCCGCCGCCAAAGCCGGCCTCGATAGCTCGCTTGCTGTCTTTCGTAAGGCGAGAGTACCGGAAGGTTAAAAGGCAACGAACGAGAGCTCGTTGGCCCGAGACTCGTCGGAGGCGCTCGCGCCTTAGGCCGCCTCTCCGGCGCACTGCACTTACACCAGCCGTCCTGGCAGATACTGTCCCAGAAAACGCCGCGCCAGGATGAATCCGTCCTTGCGCTGCTGCGGGAAGTCGGGAAGGTTGCCGCTCTGCGGCGCATCCCAGAACTGGTCTTCGTGCTCCACCGCGATCCCGCCATTGAATTGGACCTGCAGCAGAACCGTGAGGAATTCCGGCCAGTTCACGATGCCCTGTCCGGGGATGCGATAACGCCACCATCCTTGCCCGGCAATGCCCACTTGCTGCAGCACCGGCTGGATGATCTCCGTATCCTTGGCATGCACCGCGAGGATGCGATCTTTGAACTGCCACGCCACTCGGATCGGGTCAATGTATTGCCGCACGAAATGCGAAGGGTCGAATTCCAGGCCGAGCCGTTTGCTCGGCACGAGCTCGAAGACGGCTTGCATTCCTGCCGGAGTGCTGGCAAAATTTGCGCTGTTCGGGTAGTTCTCCCATCCCATGGTCACGTCGAGCTTTTCGCAAACGGGCAGATATTTTTGGTTGAAGATATCGGCGAAGGCCTTGGCCTGGTCTTCCATGCTGGCGCCTGGCCAGCCGCCGCTGAAGGTTCCCACAAACTTGCAGCCCAGGCGATGACAAAACTCCAGGGCGCGAACGAACTCTGCATTCGCAGCCACGCGCTTACCCGCGTCGGGCGCGGTGTGGTTGGGACCGAAGTATTCAATGCTGATGATGCGAACGCCGGCATTCCGCGCGGTGGCCAGAATCTGATCAATGGCGCTGTCACTCAGGCCAGGATGGAAGTCCGGACCCGGCGTCACGACCACGCCTTCGTAACCGGCCTGCGCGGCAAAGGCGAGCTTTTCCGGAGAGTAGGCGGTGATGATGGAGAGCTTGGGATAGGGCGTATCTGCCTGCATGGCCGTCTGCCCTGCAGGCTGCTGCGCTGATTGTGCCGTCGCAGCCCCTGCTCCCGCCATGCCCAGCACGGCGGCGGATGTGCTACCCGCTTTCAAGAAATCGCGCCTGTTCCAAAACGAGCGTTCGCTCTCCATGTCCTTCATCTCCTGAATTTGGCGGGGTCTTTCAACCGGACCGTTGGCCCGGCGGAATTATATAGGGCACGTCGAGGAATGAGGACCGGCAACTGGAACAGGCTGTACTCAACACCGCAAGACACCATTGCGAACAGCGCTCATCCATTTCGCCAAGGACGCGTTGACCGTCGCCGGGTGAGAGGAACGCTTTCGCGGGTTCGCTGCGGATCGGATCGCCGTCGACGCGGAGCCAGCTCTGCGAGTGGGTTAGACGGGTACTCGTTCGCCAATTCCCCGTTGAGTCATGGCGTCACGACAGAGCCAGATTCATGTTGCTGATGGCCTCGTCGATCTCCTGCGTGTTCTTGAAGCCGACCGTGGCGCAGTCCACTCCCGCATTCTGGAAAGCGAACCGCATCGCCTTCACCCGGTCGTCGTGACTATGCTCGAACTGACCGCCACCGCACAGCTTCATGCCGATCACTCCCAGCCCCTCCTTCTTCAACTCGCGGATGTGATCGACCACTTCGCTGACGTTGTCGGGGTGGTTAGTATCCTCATAGGTCGGCCCATCCATCCGCGCTCCGTTATGGTTGATGCGGATCAGTCCCACGTCCAGCCAGGTGTTGCCCGGCATCTGCCGCAGCGCCGGCAAACCGTGCACCGAGGCGCCGTGGGTGCGGATGATCTTCCTCTGCTGCGCCTCAAGGATCCCATCCTGCCAGCGCTTCGTGGTCTCCGGCCAGTCGGCCGCGTGCTGCCAGTGCAGCAGCATGATGTCAAAGTACTCGGTCTGCGAGATGCGCCGCAGCTCGTCGAACTTGGCCTGCGCGTCAATGCCCTGGTGGAAAGTCGTCACCTTGCTCATCAGGTGATAGCTGTCGCGCGGCAAGCCTTTTAGCGCCTCGCCAAGCATTCCCGGAGTCTGGTAGGCCTCAGCCGTCTCGAAGAAACGGATGCCGTGGTCGTACGCGTAGCGCACCAGCCGCGTGAACTCCTGCTGCCCCAGCGCGGCCTGCACCGCACCGCTGTCGGTTCCGGTTCCGAAGGCCAGCCGCGTCACCTCCATCTTCGAGCGGCCCAGCACCACGCTATCGGTCGCAGTGCTCTTAGCGGCGGCCAGGGGAAGGGTTCCTACGCTCGCCATGGCTCCGGCAGCCAAACCTGTTTTGAGGAAACTACGCCGTGTCGTTGGACTCATTTCGACCTCCGCGGCTCAGGCCAGTTGGCGAGCCGGATGTGTGCATGTTAGCAGAGACGACTTTGGACAACAGCCAAACTAATCGCATGTACGATGCTAACCATGCCAGGCGTCCGAGCACAATCCGACGGCGACGCCCTGCGCAAACATCGCCGGAAGCCAGTGTGGTCCCTTCTAGTTTGTTCGCAATGCAACCATTGGGTCGATCTTTGACGCCCTGCGTGCCGGCAGATAGCCCGCAAGCAGAGCAACGCCTCCGAGCAGCGCAACCATCGCTGCAAAGGTGAGTGGATCCGTAGGCGCAGTGTGGAACAGGAGAGAAGCAATCAGACGGGCAACGGCGACAGAGGCGACCACTCCGATCCCAATGCCGATCAGGGCCAGCCGAAGTGTTCTTGCAATCACGTCGAGTTGCACGCGCGATCGCGAAGCGCCGAGTGCCATCTTTATCCCGATCTCCTGCGTTTGCCGGGTGACCGAATAGGAAATCACACCGAAGACCCCGAGCGAGGCAAGAAGAAGGCCGAGGCCCGCGAAGATGCCAACCAGCACGGCGAAGAAGCGGCGCGGCGACGTGGCATGATCAACCAGGCCCTGGATGGGCTTGAACTCTGCGGCTGACTGGCCGGGGTTAATGTCGCGAAGCGTGCGCATCACGCTGGTGGCGAGCGAAGCAGAAGCCATGTGGGAACGCACCACCAGATACGATCCCTCCGGACCGAACTGTTTGGTTGCCGGCAGGTACATTTGCGTTGTCGCCTCATCTTCCGCACTGGTTTCGCGCAGATCGGCGATGACACCAATGACTTCAGAGGATTGGCCGCCGGCAATTGCCATGCGCCCGATGGGGTTCTGGCCCGGCCATAGCTTGCGCGCCACGCTCTCATTAATGATGACGACGTCGCGATTGTTCACCAAGTCGTCCCAGCTCACATCGCGACCCGCGAGAAGGCGCATGCCCATGGCTTTGAGATATCCGGGCGACACAATGTAGACGAAAACCGGGATGAAATCCTCGTTCTTGGGAGGCCCCTGGCCTTTGGCAGCGATTCCCCAGCCGCGATTGCGGCTCATCGGGAGGTTATCGGAGATGCCCGCGGCCTCGACGCCGGGAATCTGCGATGCCCGCGTGACAACTTCCTGCCAGATGGCGGCTTGTCTTGCGGGATTGCCGCCGTCGTCGTAATCGACGCTGACGGCGGCCGCACGGCTGGGCTCGAAGCCAAGGTCAATGTCGAGCACACGGAGAAAGCTGCGCAGCAGAAGACCTGCGCCGACCAGCAGCACGCAGGCGAGGGAGATTTGACTGATGACGAGTACGGAGCGGAGGTGGTCATGCCTGCGTCCCTCGCTGGCTCCGTGGCCTCCATCTTTGAGGGACTCCTGCAGGTTTTCGCTCGACATGCGAAGAGCGGGTGCGAAGCCAAAGAGGACGGCGGCTGCGATGGCGATCGCAAGGGTCCAGGCTAGAGCTGCGCCGTCGAGGCGCACCATGCTCAGCAGCGGCAGCGCGAGCGAACTCTGATGGGCGAGCCAGGCGAGAACGACCCAGGCGAGGCCGAGCCCGAGTGACGCGCCTGAGATGGCGAGAACGAGGCTCTCGGTGAGCAGTTGGCGCAGGATGCGGCTGCGCCCGGCGCCGAGCGCGCTGCGCATCGCGAACTCTTTGCTGCGCGCAGCGGCGCGGGCCAGCAGCAGGTTGGATAGATTGACGCAGACGATGAGTAGAATGAGGCCTACAGCGCACCACAGCACAATGAGCGAACGGCGCAGCTTGCCGCTTACATACTGTTTCAGGCCCGTGAGCTGCGCCGTATAGCCTTTCCCATACTCGGGATGCTTGTGCTCGAAATAGAACTGCGGGAAGAGCGTGTCAGCCTCATTTTGCGCTTGCGCGATGCTGATTCCCGGTTTCAGCCGGCCGACTAAACCCAGGTCGTTTCCGTCACCACGAAAGTCGTCCATGATGTACGGCACGAAAAGATCGACTTTGGCGCCGGGAGAAAAAACGGCGCCGAAATCGAACGTCTCCGGCAAAACTCCCACCACGACGACGGACTTGTTGTTCAGGTCCACCTTGTCGCTTAAATCGACCGTCTGGCCGATGATGCTGCGATCGCCTTTGAACTGGCGCTTCCAGTAGGGATAGCTCAACAACGCCGTGGTCTGGGCATGATGAATGAACTCCTCGTGCCGGAAGAGGCGGCCGGCTGCAGGAGCGACCCCAAGCGTTTCAAAGAATCCTTCTGCAACAAGCATTCCTGTAGCGGGCACTGGCTGCCCGTTGCCGATCAGCTTGAAGTTGTTCGGTCCGGTAAAGGCAAAGTAGCCGCTGACGCATTGAAGAGTGCGATTCTGTTGCTGGAAATCCTGCGTGGCATCGGCGGTATAGGTTTTGCCCGATTCGTTGCTCTTGGCATCCTTCTCGACGATGCGCACGAGCTGCTGCGGACTGGGAAATGGCAGCGGGCGCAGCAGGATGGTATTGACCACGCTGAAGACGGCGATGTTGGCGCCGATTCCCAGGGCCAAAATGAGAATGGCGACGACGGTAAAGCCGGCGTCCAGGCGCAGGGTGCGGAGGGTGAAGCGGAGGTCTTGACGGGCGTCAACCCAGTAATCTGTCAGACGGCGACGGCGATTCATTTGCTCTCCTATGCGCTCGCCCATGCGCTGGACGGCGAGAATATCTCCAAACTGGCGTCTGGCTTCTTTGCGGGCGTCTTCGCGACGCCAGCCTCTGGCGACAAGATCGTCTACCTTGGATTCGAGGTGAAAACCCAGCTCATCCTTTACGTCTGCCGCCGGATCCGAACCCGACAGACGGTCGTAACGCCGCCACAATGGAGTCGGCCTCATGCCATCTCCTCTGGCAGGTGGGGCTGCGTGGCGCCCAGCACCTTAGTCACCGCCGCGGCGTATGCCTCCCAGATCTTCACTTCCCGGCGCAGTTGACGCCGGCCGTCAGCGGTGAGCCGGTAGAACTTGGCCTTGCGATTGTTCTCCGAGAGACCCCACTCCGCCGCAAGCAGCCCTTTGTTTTCCAGCCGCCAAAGAGCTGGATAGAGCGTTCCCTCTTCAACCAGCAACGCGTCATCGCTGTGCCTGCGGATGAAGCTGGTGACGGCATACCCGTGAAGCGGTCCCCAGATGAGGGACTTGAGGATGAGAATGTCGAGTGTTCCACGTACCAATTCGAGGCGAGTCTGCTCCATGTCGCTCTCCCCTTGGACTACATGGGGAAGCGTGACATTCGTTCCCCTTGACATGCAAGGGAAAAGTGACAAACGGTTCGCCCATGTTCCCAAGAAGCGATGGAATTCGATTGCGCCAAGAAGCTTTAGATGATCATTTTGGATATCCCGGCAGGCCAATCCGGGCCAACCAGAAACTGAGCAACTTCCGCGCAGGCGGTCTGACCGGCACTTCGAAATAGATATTGAGTCTCGGCAAGTAAACCAGTCAGTTCGCCAATCGCCGCTAAAAGATCCCAAAGCAACTGTGCCGGGATGCGACGGTTCGTGAACTGATCGTTGGCCCGTGAGGTTGTAACCATATCATCGCGAAGCAATGGCCGAACGAGTTGCATTTGCGGAAAGTTGGGTTCCGGTAGGGTCGTTCACTGCCCCGTCAGTGTTGCTGGCAAGTGGTGCTCCCTTGGGATTTGGATTTCGGTTGACTTCAGGGTTTAATTGCTTGAAGAGAGGTTCAATGCAGCGGTGAAGGAGGTGCTCACTTTTACACACCGCTCACTGCAGACGGGAAGCTGGATTGCGCGCCGAAATAACATTCAATTGATTCCAACTCTCCGTTCTTGATTCGGAGATACTCCACGTTCCGAAACGATTTGCCGTTTTTGGTGTGGCAAAGATACTTCACAAAAGCATCCTCGGCGCCAGCGGAGATCCGCTCCAGGTCAAAATGTCGAATGAATTCAATTTGCGTGTCCCAGCATCGCGTTTTGAAAGTGCTCTTGCTGATATGGTCGTCGCCAGCCGCGCTCGAAAAGGTGAAGTTGTCGGCGAGCAGCCTATTGAAGGTGCCCAGGTCCCTATTTTCCCACGCCGCGTACCACTTACGGATGATCTCTTCGTTCGCTAAATTCTGCTCTCCCAAAGCGCTGGCACCTGCCAACGCCGGTAAGCTCACAGCGCCAGTCAGTGCGCAGGCGCCTGCTCCAAGCAGGTTCCGGCGCGACATTACGATCCTTGACATAGTCGATTTCTCCTTAGTTTCCGCAGTTATTAAAAAGTATCGGCCTTGGTGAAGCTGTTCCGTTCTTATGCGCACACACGGCTTCGGATCGCGCAACTCCGTCGCGGCGATTTACATCGAGCTTTGAATCGTTTTCAGAGCGTAGCTCAAGAAAGGTTGATAGCCCGGGCCTAATCCGCTAGTCGATTGAGAGATGCGATGAGACGAAGGTTTTGTGCGCGAACCCGCTGAATGCGTCTTCATCACTGTGGCCAATGCCAGTTATGAAGCGAGAAAATGTTTTGAATTTGCGGTCCTTCTGGCAAATCCAAAAACTATACGATTGCCGGTTGGAGGATAAAAGGGGCGGCAGGATCAGGGAGGTGAACCTGCCGCTCAAAAGTCGGTCAAGGTGAATAGAAGGTCCGTTTAGAACACGATCCTGGAGCCGAGTTGCAATACGCGGGGACCCCAATCGCTGGTTGCCGTGCCATACTGCCCGCCCTGCGACGCAGTCCACGTCGTATTAATTTGGTTAAACTCCGCGTGGTTGAAGGTGTTGTAC
>DATDIQ010000027.1:0-234323 GCA_036520995.1 Occallatibacter sp. | reverse complement strand
TGCGCGCCGAGCGGCATCCGTTGATCCCATGCAGGCGTTGCGGGCGGAATAGGAGAAGCAAAGGATGCACTGGCTAAAGCAAACATTTTCGCGTCGTAAGTTGTCCCCTGATCTGTCCGAGGAGATGCAGCAGCATCTTGAGGAAAAGATCGAAGCGCTGGTCGCCGGCGGAATGCCTCGCCAGGAAGCTCTCCACGCCGCCCGTCGCGCCTTCGGCAACGCCACGCTAATTGAACAGCGCAGTCGCGAAGTCTGGATGTGGCCGCTTCTCGAAGGCATCTGCGCCGACATCAAATTCGCCCTCCGCCAGCTTTGCAAATCCCCCGGCTTCGCTTTGACGGTGGTGCTGACGCTGGCGCTTGGGATTGGAGCGAACTCGGCGATCTTTACGCTGGTGAATGCGGTGCTGCTGAAGAATTTGCCGGTGGTCGATCCGAAGGCGCTGGTGCGAGTGGGTGATTGGGCTGACTGTTGCCAGAACTCCGGGCCCAACACGTGGCACGACGGCGACTACAGCATGTTTTCAACCGACACCTATAAGCAGATGAAGAAGAATACGCCGGAGTTTGAAGAACTGGCGGCGATGCAGGCGGGGTTTGAGAATCGGCCTGTTGTGATGCGGCGAGATGGAGGCCAAGAGGCGGCAAAGCCACGGATGGGGGAGTTCGTCTCTGGGAACTACTTCCGCATGTTTGGCCTACACCCTGCAACCGGACGGCTGCTCTCCGATACGGATGATGTTTCCGGTGCACCAGTGGTTGCGGTGATGAGCTATGCGACATGGAAAGACGCGTACAACGGCGACAATTCGGTGGTCGGCAGCATTTTCTGGATGAATACGAAGGCGGTGACGGTGGTGGGTGTGGCTCCCGAAGGTTTCTTCGGTGATCGCATGTCGAGTACGCCACCGGATTTCTACCTGCCGATTGCAACGATGCCCGATGAGGCGGGCGGAAGGAGTTCCCGTGACCCGACGCAGAATTGGCTGGACATTATTGGTCGGGTGAAGCCGGGGACGGCGGTGGGGCCTCTGCAGGAGAAGTTGAGCGCGCAACTCAAGCGCGTGTACGCGATGAAGCCAGGCTTTTCAGCCGCGGATATCGCTAAGACGCATTTAGTGCTGACTCCAGGTGGTGCGGGCACACAGTCGATGCAGAAGGACTACGCCTCGAACCTGAAGCTGCTGATGTGGATCAGCGGGCTGGTGCTGCTGATTGCGTGCGCGAACATTGCGAACCTGCTGCTGGTGCGGGGGATGGGGCGGAAGACGGAGATGAGCGTGCGGGCGGCGCTGGGTGCGATGCGCGGGCGGATTGTTCGGCAGTTGCTGACGGAGAGCGTGCTGCTGGCGGGGATCGGCGGGGCGGCGGCGCTGGCGGTTTCGTACGCGGGCGCGCGGATGCTGCTGACGCTGGCGTTTCCGGGTGAGCAGCATGTGCCGATCAGCGCGAGCCCATCGGCGGAGGTGCTGGGGTTTGCGGTGGGAGTGTCGATACTGACGGGCGTGCTATTTGGCGTGGCTCCGGCGCTGATGGGTTCGAAGGCCCCACCGGCGGATGCGCTGCGCAGTGGGACGCGGACCACGACGGGCGGGACTTCCCTGCTTCAACGCGGGCTGGTGGTGGTGCAGGCGGCGCTGTCAGTTGTACTGCTGGTGGGCGCGGGGCTATTTTCGCAGAGCCTGGGCCGGCTGCAGCATACGGACATGAAGCTGGAGTCGAAGAACCGCTATGTCGTCCATTTCAACGCACAGGCGGCGGGTTACAAGGATGAGCAGGTGAACGCGCTTTACCGGACCCTTGAGGAGCGGTTTCATGCTATTCCAGGCGTGCTCAAGGTGGGGGTGAGCACGTATACGCCGATGGAAGGCAACAATGACGGCTACGGAGTTCAATTGGTGGGACAGCCGAACAGGCACACGTCTGCGACGAACATCATCGTGAATGCGGAGTATTTCGATTCGGTAGGGACGCATGTGCTGATGGGACGTGGAATCGCCGCGCAGGACACGGCAACTTCGCCCCATGTTGCGGTGGTGAACGAGGACTTTGTGAGGGCGCTCTTCAAGCCGGGAGAGAACCCCATCGGACATCGCTTTACACCTGGAGGGGATTCTGTGAAGCCATACGAGATTGTTGGAGTAGTCGAAGGAACGTCGTACACCAACGTGCGGTGGAACGGTACGCATCCCATGTACTTTGGCCCGCTGACGCAGCCATCAGAGGCGGGGTATGCGGGCGCCATCGTGATTGAGACATCCCATCCGATGGGCGATATGGAGCCGATTGCGCGGCGGACGCTGATGGAAATCAATCCGAATCTGGCCATGCAGAGGTTCGAGGCCTTCGATGCGCAGATCGCCGGTAGATTTACACACGAGCGGATGTTATCGACGTTGATGACATTGTTCGGTGCGCTGGCGCTGCTGTTGGCGACGGTGGGGTTGTATGGGGTGACTTCGTACACGGTAGCGCGGAGGACGAGCGAGATTGGCATCCGCATGGCGCTGGGAGCGGATCGCAGCGAGGTGGTGGCGATGATCTTGCGCAGCGCGTTATGGCAAACATTGCTCGGGCTTGCGATTGGAATTCCTGTCGCGTTCTACGGAGTGACGCTGGTGAAGTCGCAGCTGTATGAGTTGACGACGGTGAGCAGCGGTGCACTGGTGGCGGCGGTGGGGATACTGCTGGCGGCGGCCTGCGTGGCTGGGGTAATTCCGGCGCGGCGGGCGGCGTCAGTGGATCCGGTGCGGGCGCTAAGGACAGAATAATCACAAGGGTCGAGACTAGGGAGCGCGCGACTCGAGCCTGGGTTCCAAGATCAAGCCGTTTGCGATACGGGAGGCTAGAACTCGAAGCGCATGGCGAGTTGGATCCGGCGCGGCGGATTGACGGCCGTAACCTGGCTGAATTCCGGGGAGGTTTCGACGGTGTCGATGCTCGAGGGGTTTTCGTGGTTCAGGATGTTGAAGGCTCCGGCGGAGAAACCGAGACGGGGCGCGTCGTCGGCTTTGTCGGTGGTGAAAGCGAAGTCGTGTCCCCAGCGCAGATCGAGATCGACATAGGAGGGGGCGTTTTCGGTGTAGGGCGCTACGCCGGCCGGACGGGTATTGAAGAGGTCGTCGCCATAGAGATCGGTGCCGGTGAGGATGGTCCAGGGGCGACCGGTATTGGCGAAGATGCCGGTGGAGAGATTGAACAGGCTTTTCTGATTGAAGATGGCGTACATACCGAGGCGGTGGCGGCGATCGTAGCTGGCGTTGGCCCATTCGTCGTTGGGGGCGTACTGGTTTTGCGGGAACCAGCTGATGCCGCCGGTGTTTGATTCGTAATGGGACCAGGTATAGCGGCCGAAGCCGGTGAAGTATTTGTTCCACTGGCCGCGATAGGAAATGTCGAGGCCGTCGCCCTGCCAGAATCCGGCGGGCTGCATCTGGCGAATGACGCCCCAAGCGGGATCGGGGCGCACCGTGTAGTCGGACTCGGGGGTGGGCGCGTTGATGTCGACGGAGCGGAAAGCGTCGATGCCGCGCGCGGAGTAGACGCTGACCACGCCAGTCGCGCGCTCGCCGAATTGGCGCTCGATGGAGAGCCCGTATTGAATCTGATAGGGGAGTTTCGCGCCGGGCGCGAGCTGGGCCAAAGAAACGGGCGCGGTGGCAAGGTCGACGCATGTGCTGATAGGGACGCAGCCGCCAGTGAGCTGTGCGGTGGGATCGAGCGAGAGCTTGACGGCGCGACGCCGGGCGGTCTCATAGCGCGCCAGGTCGAGCAACGAACTTGAACCGAAGCGGTCGTAGTAGATGCCGCCTCCGCCGCGAAGAACTACTTTGGCATCGGGATCGAGGACCCAGGCGAAAGAGAGACGCGGCGAGAAGCCAAGACGATCTTCGGCGAGGAAATTCTGCCAGTCGTAGCGCACGCCGGGGGTGACGGAGAAGCGGTCATTGATCTTCCACTGGTCCTGGATGAATCCGCCGATTTCCTGCTGGTGGTAAACGAAGTGGGTCACGCCGGAGTTCTGTGAAAAGCCGGAGGGCAGATTGTTCTGGTAGTTCTGCAGCGCGGACTGGAGGACGGTGACGTTGTCGCCGGCCAGCGTGGGGCCGAAGGTGTAGGTGCCGAAGGCGTTGGTGTTGTCGTCGAAAGCGCGGCGATTAAGGCGCGGAATGCTGATGCCGGCTTTGACCATGTGGCGGCTGTGCGTCCACGTGACCATATCGAAGAGGCGGAAGTTGTACTCGGTCTGCAGCGAATCGTTTTGCGCGGAGCCGCTGGTGAAGTCGCCGGCAACGGAGATACGCGGAGCTTCTGCGGCATTGACGTTGTGGCTGAAGTCGTGTTCGCCGACGATGGAGAACTGATTCAACAGCACCGCGGAGAGGGCTGAGTCGACGTGCACGGTTGCGTCGTCTTCGTGGTACTCGTTGTTGAATCCTGCGGAGGCGAGCGTCTGCCCGCCCACGGCCTGATTTTGGCCGGTCCAGTCCTGATAGCTGTATTGCGCGTAGGCGGAGTGTTTTTCGGCGAGCTGATGGGCCGCGCGCAGGCTGAACTCGGTGTCGCGGGTGGGCGCGGGCACGTTGGCTGCGAAGAGGCCGCTGGGGTTGGCCGGCGTGGGCAGCATGGTAGCGTTTACAACCGCGTCCAGATCTTCTTCTGCGCGGTTGAAGGTGCCGAGGAAGCTGCTTTTGCCGAAGTGAGGAATGGGCCCGGTGAGGTGGCCTTCGTAAATGCGACGCTGTTCGAAAGGCTTCGATGGCGCGAGGGCGTTTTGGGCGTTCAGCGCGGAGTCGCGGAAGTAGAAGTTGAACTGGCCGTGAAAGTGATCGGCGGCTGATTTGGAGACGATCTCCATTTGGCCGCGACCGGGCCAGTAGTACTGCGCTGAATATGGATCCTGATTGATGCGGACTTCCTGCACAGCGGAAGGCGAGATGGTGGCGCGATTGGCTTCAACGCCGTCGACGATGAGGCCGGCGCCGCCGGTGGCCATGGCGCTGTCGTCGAGGAAGGCGCTCATGGCGGTGGCGTAGTCGTTGTCGAAGATGGGCAGCGCCTTCAGATCGTCGGCTGACAATACCGACGAATCGTGATTGTCGTCGGGCGCGAGCAGATCTTCACTGCTGTCGGCGTTCACGCGGACGTTGGTGGCCAGAGCCGCGACTGGCAGCACAATGCGAATCGACGCGGCAAATGGGTGCGCGGTGGATGCGGTGGCGGCAGAGACAGCGGGCGCGGGGATCGAGACCGCGTTGTGCACGGTTTCGAATCCTGGCTCAGAGACAACCAGCGTGTAGTTGCCGGTGTGGGGGGCGGAGAGCTGAAAGCTGCCATCGCCGCCAGAGTGGCCGGTGCAGGTGATGGCTCCGGAGGTGTCGACGAGATCGATCTCCGCTCCGGGAACAATGGCTCCCGTGGGATCGGCGACTACGCCCTGGACGGACGGGGCTGCGGGAGGCGCCGCGGGTGAAGCTGGTTTGCAGGCTAAGACAACATTTGGCGTAAGCAGCAAAAAAAGGACAACAAAAGATCGCATGATGCGGTATCTCCAAGGCGAATGCGAAAAAAGGACAGGCCTGCAAAATCACGGTGACCCTGGGCAGGCAAGATTTCGATTTGTTTTTTGGACGGACGTGGGCGGTGACGAAGACGCATGAAATGAAGTATGTCTCCGGGCGCGCGCAAACTTAAAGTGCAAGCCCAGACAAACTGCACAGAAAATGCGGGGTTCGCGAACTTAGAGTGAGGCAAAGAATTCGCGAGGGTCGCTTTACTGTTCTGTGGTAATTTTCGCAGGGCGCAGGGCCGATGTCCAGTCTGCCGGGGAGTCGACGAGCACATCGGGAGGCATGGCTTCGAGGCTGCCGGGCGCGAGGCCGAAGGTGCAGCCGACACACCATGCACCGGCGTTGCGCGCGGTCTGGACGTCGACATGGCTGTCGCCGATCATGACCGTTTCTTCGGGCTTTGCGCCCGTCTCATCCATGAGCGAGAAGAGCCCCATGGGATCGGGCTTCTTTGCAGGGAAACTGTCGCCGCCGTAGATGTGGAGGAAGTAGGGCGCGATGCCGAGGCCTGCGCAGATGGCGCGCGCTGGACGGACGGGCTTATTGGTCAAGACGGCGAAGGTGCGTTGCGGGCCGTGGAACTCGCTGCGCAGTGCGGAGAGCGCCTCGACGGTGCCAGGATAGGCCAGCGTGAAGTCAAGATTGTGCTCGCGGTAGTGCTGCACAAAAAAAGCGTAGGCAGGAGTGAATTCGATGTCCTGGACTTGATCGGGTGAAGTGCCGTTTTCTGCGGCGAGCGCACGGCGCATCATCATGGGCGCGCCGTTGCCGACGAAGCCGGCGATTTTTTCGTCGGGCAGCCGGGGACGCCCCAAGTGTTCGAGGGCTGCGTTGACGCTGTTGCAGAGATCCTGTGCGGTATCGGCGAGGGTGCCGTCGAGATCGAAGACGAGCAACTTGAGAGATTCGACGGGCAGCGGGCGAAAGACACGGATCATGCCTTCAGTGTACGAGAGGGCGGGGATCAGGGGATGGGGTCAGGGATCGGGAACGGAGATCGCATCCGATGTATTTGTGTTGGACAAAAGGGGCGCAATCGTTGGGTCACGAGTAGTCGACGCCATCGATTTCGACCGTGGAGCACCAGCAGCAGAAACGGATGCTACGGCGCGAGACAAGTGCAGAATAATCGGGCTGCGCCCAGAGATGAAAGCCAAGGAAGCAGCAGAGAGCGCGTAGAGCACCCGACTCGTGCGCGCGGTGGGGCCAGAAGCGCTGCAGGTGGGCGGCGAGTTCGGCATCGGTTTGTGGATTCTTTGGGAACATAGCGATGGACTGGCCTCAGGGCGTGAAGGGCGTTTGAGCCGCGATACCCTACACCAGTTAGACACCGCGCAGAGCCGGAATGTTCGCGGGACAAAGGCAGAGCGAAGGAGGAGGAATTTTTGGGATGAAGCGGAGAAGCCTGGTTGTGTGTTGGTGCGCAGTCCTTCTGCTGGGGTCGGTTGCGGCGTGGGCGCAGACGCAGGCGGCGAAGGCGGAATTTGCGCCGGTCGCGCCATCGGAGCAGATTCCGAACCTCGACAAGCTGAAGGATGAACTGAAGCAGTACCACGCGTGCACCTGCGCCTGTGGCTGCTATGCACGGGATCTGGACCTGCAGGCGGATCGCGCGATCGCGTTTCTGCAGCGGAGAGCAGCGCGGGTTGAAACGCAGCAGAAGCTTGCCCTGGTGCTGGATATCGACGAGACGACGCTGTCGAACTACGCGGAGATGGAGAAGGCGGGCTTTGCCTATGACGCAAAGGCCTTCAACGATTGGGTCGAGTCAGCGCAGGCGCCGGCAATTCCGGGAACCCTGCGGGTTTTTCATGAAGCGAAGCGGCTGGGAGTGGGTGTGTTTTTTGTGACCGGACGGCCAGAGGCACAGCGCGCGGCGACAGAAAAGAATCTGCGGACGCAGGGATTAGATGGATGGGATGGCCTGATTCTGCGCGAATCGGGGCAGGAGAAGCTGACGGCAGAAGATTTCAAGTCGGCGGAGCGCGGAAAGATTGTTGGCCGGGGATATCGAATCGTGCTGAACGTGGGCGATCAGTGGAGCGATTTAAGGGGCACGCAGGAGGCCGAATATTCGGTGAAATATCCCGATCCGTATTACTTCCTCAAATAGAGACTCAGGGAACAGGGAACAGGGAACAGGGAACAGGGAACTGAGAACTGAGAACAGGGAACTGAGATCAGAGATCAGAGGGGACGACCCATCGGGCCGATCCAGAGCTCCGGAGGGTCAGCGGCAGGCCGCGTTGTGAGCGCCCGGAACGGCGAGGAAGGTGATGCTGGCGGGGGCAAGCTGGATGTCTCCGGCTGCCTGCGTTGCACCGTTTAGCGCGGGCAGATCGCCGGAACCCGTGAGAGCCAGCTCAACGCCATTCAATTGAACCGTGGGACTCATCAGATCCTGCGAAGTGAGTACGTACCGCGTCGACTTGGCGTGCAGAGACAGATCGTGCGCGATCGTCTTGTCGGCATTGATGGCGAGGACAGCGACGCCGCCCGGATGGTTGCGGAGGCAGTGCGCATAGAGGCGGAGGCCGGGCTGCGAAGACGATTGCGGATCGAGGACGGTGGTGCCCATGAGCCTGCGCCAGAGGAGTGCAGACCAGTAGTCGGGGCGCGGCGCGAGCGTGGATTCGTCGAGGAGGGCATAGTCGCTGGCATCGAGGGTGTTGTGCATGACGACTTTGACGCCGCGACGCGCCAGTGAGCCGAGCTGGTTGAGATAGCGGAAGCTGTCGATGAAGTCCGAGGCCCAGGGATCGCCGCCGCAGGCGGTTTCGCCGGTTTCGGTAAGCCAGAGGGGCTTGCCGGGCGCGAATTGATCGCGTAGAGTCGCGTAAAATGCCTCGTCGCGGTCGGTGCGCGCAAGCCAGGCATCGGAGAGCGCGGCTTCGGGGGTGGTGCCAGCGGCACCCGCGCCCATGCGCGCGCAGCGCTGCGATACGCCGCCGTAAAAGTGGTAGGAGAACGCATCGAGGAGGCCTGGACCTTGGGCCCTGAGCAGGTTTTCGGAGTGGAGAAGCTGCATGCCGGGTGCCGGCCCCAGCGACTGTGCTTCGCCGATGCCGCCGGGTCCGAGGATCTCGATCGAAGGCGCGGCCTTTTTGAGAAAGTCGTGAAAGGCGCGGAAGTCGCGGCCATAGTCGGCTGCGTTGTAACCCTTGGGCGCACCGCCGAGGGCGGCAAATGTGGGCTCGTTGAAGAATTCCGCCGAGGCAATCGTGCCGCCGATGCTGCGTGTGTAGTCGAGAATCTTTTGGGCTTCGCGCGGAGTCCAGATACCGTCGGCATCGCGGACGCCCTGGCTCACGGTAAAGGATGTGACGATTTCTGCGTCGACTGCGCGCGCGAAATCGACCACACCGCGCCACTGCGGGCGAGTGAGGACACCATTAAAGCCGGCGGGTGGTTTCGCCGGTGCAGGCTCATCGGAATCCTGAAAGAAGGTGGAGTTGGCCCACGTGCCGCTGACACGGATGTAGGCGGGCCCGAGCGCGGCAGCCAGTTTGCGGAGCTGCGGATTGCCGAGGTCGAGGGGCGGCCGGTACCGGTAGAGCGAAGCGAGCATGTCGCCGGGCGCGGGCTGCGCGGTGTCGACGGGCGCGTTCGTGCTGTGCTTGTAGGGAGCCCAGAAGCGGCCGCCGGTGATCTCGATCATTTCAACGTTGTAGGACTCAAAGCGCGGATCGACTGTGCCTACCGCCGGCATCGTGGCGGGTTCGAGCGGGATCGCATTTTGTGCGGCTGAGACCAAGGCGGGGGTAACGAGCAAGGCAGAGATCGCGAATTGGGAAGTCAGCGAGGACCAGCGCTTCATGCACATTTCCTGAGCAAAGTGAGATGGGTGCAATCAAAACGGAAACCTAACCACCCTACTCCAGTGGGCGGGGCGCTGTCAGGGATCAGAGAGAGAGAGAGATGGCGAAGACACGCCGCGCACGGGACACGGAGGATCCTGGGAAGGGAGTGAGGGGCGCGGGGGAGGGAAAAAGACAGGCGAGATCCTCCCAGAAGACTCAAGACCTCGCCTGAGGAACAAACTCGTTTGCGCGTCGCGCACGCCGGCGCTGTTAATGAATGTGCACGCTGCCGGAACCAGTCTCGATGCGCACGGTGGGGCCGCCGCCGTGGACGCGGCCGGTGATGTGATGACGGTCGAACGAGCCCTGCACGGCCATCTCCTGATCGGAGTGGACGCTTCCGGAACCCGTCGAGGCGTCGAGCGTGAAGCCGGTATCGCCGGGCCAGAACTCGATGGAGCCGGAGCCGGTTTCGAGTTTCCAATCCATTGTCGGCGAGCCGCTGACCTTGATATCGCCGGAGCCGGTGCCGGCACGGAGGCCGCCATGAATGCTGCGTAGCTCGATGGAGCCGGAGCCGGTTTGGGCTTTCACGTCGCCGGCGCTGGTCTGTTCAGCATAGATGTCGCCGGAGCCTGTGTTCACGTTGAAGCTGCCTTGCAAGCCGGAGGCATGAATGCTGCCGGATCCGGTAGAAAGCTTGGCGTTGTCGCCTACACCATCATCCTTGATGTCGCCCGAGCCGGAGCCCGCCTCAAGGAACGCATTTGCCGGGGCCTGGATTTCGTAATCGATGCTGATGTTGTGCCAGCCCTCGTCGTGATGGTTGCCGATGCGGACAATGTTCCCGGTTTGCTCGATCGGAGGGTTCGCGGCGATTTCACGGACACGCTGCTCGTTGTCGCCGTTCCAGTTGTTGGAGTGCACCTTACCGTAGATATGGACCTGGTTGTCGGAACCGTGGGTCAGGTGAATGTACCCCGAACCGGTGTTGACCGTGAGCTCGACGCGGCCATTGACGTTGAGGTTGCGCTCGAAGGTTGCCTCGGAGGCCAGCGCCGGAAGAGCCGCAGTGATGAGAACCGCGGTTGCTGCTGCGATGAAACGCTTCATGGTGTTCCTCGATTCAGAAAACAGGGTTCAGGATCAGGTGTCAGATGATCTGTAACCCGATCCAAATCACAAACGCGCGGCTTGGCCTTTCCATGGAGTCATGACTTTGACCATATTTCTTCCCCAAGCAAGGCTCGCACATCTGAAGTTGCATGCGGATGTCCAAACTCCAGCGACTCCAAATGCCTGTGGTCTATGGAGTTCAGCGAGCGCGTCTCGTCTGCGCTCGATGGTTCTGTGTCCGCTTTTGAACAGCGCTGTGCTGATGTGAACACCGCCGCTTATCCCGAGAACGGGTACCGGAACTGACACCTGGACCCTGTTCCTACTGCTGCAGCACGACCTGGTCGCCCTCTTTGAGGCCGCTGGCGATTTCGGTGACGGAGCCATTCGAAAGCCCGACCTTGACTGGAATCTTGCGAGAACCATCTTTCTGGTTACGGTCTGGGATGTTGACGTAGGCGTTTTTCTGGTTGTCGTAGGAGACGGCATTCTCAGGAACGGTCAACACATTCTTATGCTCATCGAGCAGGATCTCGGCGTTGGCGGTCATGTTGGCCTTGAGTTCGCCGCCGGGATTGTCGATGCTGACGCGGACTTCAAAGGTTGTGACATTGTCTTTCTCCACACCCAGCGGCGCGATCTTGGTAACCTTGCCGTGGAAGATGCGATCGCGGAAGCTTTCCACCTTGATGCGCGCCGGCTGATTCATGTAGACGTGCGCGATATCGGCCTCATCCACCTTGCCCTGCACATAGACCTGGTTGATGTCGCCTTCGGTCATGATGAGCGTGGCGGTGGAGCCGAGCACGAGAATCGAGCTGACTGCGTCGCCGATCTCCACATCGCGGGAGAGGATCACGCCATCCATGGGCGCGATGATGGTGGTGTAGCTGAGCTGCTCCTCAAGCTGCTTGAGGCTGGCCTGGCTTTGCAGCACCTGGGCGCGCGCCTGTTTCAACTTGGCAGTATCGACGCCGATCTGGGCCTTGGCCGCGTCGCGTTTGTTCAGCGCGGCGAGGTAGTCGCGGTTGGCATCGTCGAGCGCCTGGCGGCTCACGACGCCTTCTTTCTGCATCTGGAGATTGCGATCGAGGGTGGCCTTGTACATGGGCAAGTCCGGCGCCGCGGCATTGACCTTGTCCTGCTCAATGTTGGCTTCAAAGGTGCCGACGTTGGCCTCGGCCGCCGCCAGTTGAGCGCGCTGCGCCTCCACCTGCGCCACGATTTCCTGCCGATCGAGCTGCGCCAGCTCCTGTCCTTTGTGGACGCGGCTATTGATGTCGACAAGCAACTTCTCGACGATGCCCGAGGCTTTGGATTTGACCTCGACCTTGGTAATGGGCTGAATCTTGCCGGTGGCGACTACCGAACGCGCTACGTCGCCGCGCTGGGCCTTCGCGATCCGGTTGGGATCGATCGAGGTGCCTTTGACAAGGCGCGCGGCCATGACACCAAGCACTACAACGATCAGCAACGATGCGGAGCCGATCCAGATCCAGAGTTTCTTGCCCTTCTTTGACCCAGCCACGGAGCCTCCCGGAAAAAAAGAACCGCTACGAATGAAAAGAACGATGAGTCCAGTCTAAAACCTGTCTCAGAAACCGAGTTTGTCGTCCCGCCAGTTTCATGGGACCCACCTTGTTGCCGGGCCCTCTAGTTGCCCTCCGCAGCACGTTGTCAACGATGAAACCAGCCGTCGTCTTGCGAGAGAGTCATAGATCAGACGGGGCGCACGCGGGGGCGTCACCCCTCTGCTTCCGATCGAGGGACAATGCTGCCTCCTTCTACGCAATCCCGGCACGATTGGTTCCTTCCACGAGCTCAAGCCCTGGCCGACGCGCGATGCTATGCTCACAGGCGAGATGCACGGTCTGCCGCTGCTGCAATTCGTCGCCGTGGCCATGCTGATTCTGGTCAACGCTTTTTTTGTGGCCGCGGAATTTGCCATGGTGAGCGTGCGCGACACGCGGATTGAGCAGATGGTGGCGACCGGCGTTCCCGGAGCGCGGGCGGTGCGGCGCCTGCAGCATGAGCTGGACGATTTTCTGCCCGCCGTCCAGCTTGGCGTCACGTTGTGTTCGCTGGCGCTGGGCTGGATTGGGGAACCGCTGGCTGCGGCCGTCTTTCTGGACTGGCTGAATCTGCTTCCGATGGTCCCGGTGCATGCCCTGGTTTACGCGCACGTGGCTGCTGTCGCGCTCAGCTTCGCCTTCATTACGTATATGCAGGTGCTGGTGGGGGAACTGGTGCCCAAGTCGCTGGCCTTGCGGCGCGCCGAGGCGCTTGCAGTCGCGGTGGCGCCGCCCATGCTGCTGTTTATGGCATTGGCGCGGCCCGCAGTGCGTTTTCTGCGCAATTCCGCGGCGCTGGTGTTGCGCGGCTTCGATGTGCCGATGACAGACCGCGCGGTGGTGCATTCGCCGGAGGAACTCAAGCTGATTGCGACGGCGGCCCGTCGAATGGGGGTACTGCCCAAGTTTCAGGAGACGCTCGTGCATCGCGCCCTGGAACTGGACGATGTGCCGATCCGCGAGATCATGACCCCGCGGCAGAAGATTTTTTCGCTGCCTTCGGAGATGCCCATCGAGGAGGCGAGTGCCCTGGTGATCGACCACATGCATTCGCGGGTGCCGGTCTACGATGAAACGCGAGGGCCTGAGCACATCGTGGGGGTCATTTATGCGAAGGACCTGGCGCGGCTGATCCATTTTCGTCCCAGAGCGCAGAAGGCGGGGATGCGGGTGGGAGCGACGGAGCGGGCTGGTCCGCCGGTGATGGAGCTGCGCGTGAGCCAGGTGATGCGCGATGTATTGGTGGTGCCGGAGACGAAGACGGTTCTTGACCTGATCCGGGATTTCCAGCAGCGGCGGCGCCAGATGGCAATTGTGGTGGACGAATATGGCTCGACGGTCGGGCTGGTGAGCGCCGAAGACGCCATCGAGCAGTTAACCGGCGAGCTGGAAGACGAGTTCGACGACCCCGCGCGCCCGGTTCTGACCACGGCGAGCGGAGCCCTACTGTTCGACGGGGGTACCAACCTGCGCGATCTTGAAACGCAGATGCAGTGGAGTCTTCCCCGCGATGGAGGGGTGGAGACGCTGGCAGGATTTGTTCTGATGCGGCTCGGCAAAATTCCCAAGGGCGGGGAGAGTGTGGAATTTGGCGATCGCCGACTGACCGTCGTGGAGATGGAGGGCCGGCGCATCAGCAAAGTGCGTGTCGAACCGCTCGAAAATCCGGTGGGTGAGTTGGCCAGGTAGCGGGAAATGGGGGCCAGCGGGAGCTCATGCCGCAGGATTGTGTTCGCAGGTAAGCACTTAAATTACTTTCGTGCATAGGTGATTGGATTACCGAAGAATCTGCTATCCCACATACGTGTTAAGCTACGCGCCTAGGGCAAAACATGGAGAAAGTATGAGACTGGACGTCTATAGCGTCGCATACGAAGAGGCGAACTCAGAACTCCTCGATATCACGAAGAGGTTTGAATTATTGCGCCGTCGGAAGGAATGCCTGCAAGCGGTCGTCGCATCGCTGGCGCCGATTCTAGGGGTCGAAATCCCCTCCAAAACGACGCTGGAGCCAGTCGGGCCTGCGCCGAGCGGAGTGATCCAACCCCCCAGTGATCCAGGAAGTTACACGTTTAATCAAGTTCCGGTTCCGTTGCCGGGGACAGAAGAGACCGGGGGCGATCCATTCCAGAGGCGGGTGAGAAACGCGCTCAAGATGGGGAACACCGACCAGGAACATCGCGGACTGCAGACGGCAGTCTAGCTACCATTTGGCAGGTCGCCCAAAACGCCTGAGAGCGCCGGAGGGGAGACTGTGCAATCCCAGGCCATGGGGTTCCGCTTCCCTCCAGTTATTATTACCTTTGTACTTAATTAATCAATACTTTCCGTCGTAACGGTAATCGCAATCATGCTAGTCTACGCCCCTGGAGTAACCAATGACACAGGAAACCTATCGCCTTGCATTTGAAGAGGCCAGCGCGGAACTGAAGGAGATTCTCGGGCAGTTTGACGTTTTGCGGATTCGCCGCGAGAAGATCCAGCAGGTGGTGGAGGCATTGCGGCCGCTGTTGGATGGTACGCAGCCCGAGGCCAGCACGGAACCAGCGCCTTTCCTCGTTCAGCAGGCTTCGACTGTTCCTTCTGACCCCGCACCTGCGGCGACGCAAGAGGCCTTTCCAGAGCCCGTAGCAGAACCCGAGCCGGCATTCGCGGCCGAGTCCTCCGATCCGTTCCAGCGGAGAATCGACAACGCGCTTCGCCATGGACTGGGATCGAGAGAGTCGCGGATTCTGCCCCGTGCGCTGAATGGACTTCTGTCGCGGGCATAAGATGCAGTCGAACGTGAATTGAGCGGGGATCGGCGGAAGAGCGTCCCATGCGCCGGCGAAGTTCTGGCGGCCATCCGGAGAGAGAAATACGCGGCAACATCGGACCTCGGGCACTCCACAGAGGTGTGATCAGATTCCCAGTAAAGTTGTAGAAGTGCTTGTAATTCAAATACTTAGTACATGCTAGACTAGCGATCTGGAGGGAAAATGAACAAGGAAGTTTACCGCTTTGCGTTTGACGAGGCGAATTCAGAGCTTTCCGCGATCTCAGGGGAATACGAACAGCTTCGCGCGCGCAAGGATCGTGTGGAGAAGGTAGTTGAGGCGCTGAAGCCGCTGGCGGGGATCGAAGGCCAGGCTGCCTCGGGCGAGAGAAAGCCCACCGAGAATCCGACCTACTCCTACTAAGTCACTCCGAATTCAAAATTGGCGGACGGGCCGCGCCTTGGTGCGGCCTGTCTCCGCGCTCGATCAAACTTCACCGGCCAATGAATCCGCGGTCGATGCTTCCCTGTTGTGCCTCTACCAATTCAAATGCCGAGGCCTGATCTCGCAGCAGGTCGGTGCCGTGCGCGTTCGCGGCTATTTCTCTGTTTTTGTCGGCCGACCCTAACGATTTCTCTCGAGCTCCATCCAACAAACGGCGGAACGGTGTAAGGTGATCGGTGCAGTCTTCACCTGGGTTGAATCTGTGCGTGGAGGTGGGTCGATGAAGCTTCGCTGGATGGTAGCGTGCGGGATGGTTCTGGCGACCACGGTTTTGTGCGCGCAGCACAAACCCAAGAAGAACGCCCAGGTATCCAATGCGTTTCTGCAGGCGCGTTACGTCTACGTGGAGACCTACCGCGGTGAGGACATCACCCAGCCCGATGTTTATCAGGAAGACCGGCAGGCCATCGCCGATGTGAGTGAGAAGATCCGGAACTGGAAGCGCTACGTTCTGGTCTTTGATCCTGGCCAGGCTGACCTGATCTTTCAAGTGCGCAAGGGGCGCGCTGTTTCGACGGCGGGACGCGTGGGCGTCGGAGGCGGACAGGGGCCTTATAGCGGTCCCGGTCAACGGCAGCCGGGAACGGGACAGGGAACGGGGCAGGGAACGGGGCAGGGAAACGACCCTGGATTCGGCTCGGGAATCGGCGTGGGCACGGAGGTTGGCCCGAGCGACGATCTTCTGGAGGTGTTCTCTCCGAATCCGAGTGGCCATTTGACACCTCTCTGGAATCGCGAGATGAAAGATGGCCTGGAGGCACCGGTCGTCTTCCTGGAGAAGCAGCTGCAGGATGCGGTGGAACTCGCCGCGAGTCAGCAGGCAGCGAAGAAGCCTTGACCCATCTCTAACGCAAGACCCTTCGCGCCGGTGAACGAACGCCGTCGAGGGCTTGCGGGACGCCGGCTTTCGCCAATCTTTGTGCAGAGGTTTGCGGTTTTGCGCAGATTGAAGTTACCCGGGTGTGCGACTGCCAGTAACCATTATTCGAACGAATTGGGCGGGTGGGGGATGCCGAGACCGAGGGCGCGCGGTCAGAGTTATATCCAGGAAACAAGAAGGAATCAGCAGATTCCCACAGACGAAACGCGTGCTAGACTACGCGCCTGGAGCGAGCATGAGACAAGAAGTTTATCGAGTTGCCTTTGATGAAGCGAGCGCGGAATTGAGCGAGATCCTCGGAAAATTTGAGTTGTTGCGGTTGAGAAAGGATCGAATCGAGAAAGTTGTCGATGCGTTGAAACCGTTGGTGGCAGCCCTGGAATCGCAGCCGGCTGCATCGAGTCCGGCTCCTTTGGAGCGGCAGGCTCCGGTGGAGATGTCATCGCCCTATGCAGCGCCTGAGCCGGTGCAGACAGCGCCGAGCCCGATCCCATATCCGGTACAGCCCGTGATGCAGAACAGCGATCCTTTTGCGCGGCGCATGGAGTCGGCAGTCGGCCAGAGCTCCGCGGCCAAGGATGTCAGCGAATACAGCCGGCTCTTCAACACCGGCGTTTCGCGCGGGAACTGAGCTTCATTCTCATTCTCTCGATTTGAACCGATTGGACGCATTTGGCGCATCCCATGCCGGCAACGGCGGGCGATGCGCCGTTTTATGTTGCGCGCCCTGCGAAGATGCGCAACTTGCTGCCATCAAGAAGAGCCAAGATCCACGATCTCTGCGACTGGCTCCTGGGCAGTCTCAAGAGTCAGCATGCCGAGTGTGACCGGGAGATCGAAGCGGCGCGGCCCACACGATCCGGGATTGAAATAGAGGACGCCCTTTTTGTGTTCGATCTTCGGTTTGTGCGAGTGGCCGTAGAGGACCGCGGCAAATTTCGCAGCAGCGGGATCGAGATGCAGCGTGCCGAGGTCGTGCAGCAGATAGAGGTAGTGCCGTTCGAAGAGAAGCACCTCGGTTGCAGGCAGACGGCTGCAGGCGCCACTGGTGTCGATATTGCCGCGCACGGCGTGGACCGGCGCGATCTTGGCGAGGGTTTTCAGAATTGCAGGATCACCGACATCGCCGAGATGCAAGATCTGCTCGACGCCGTTGAGCGCCGGCAGAACTTCGGGACGCAACAGGCCATGCGTATCGCTGAGGACGCCGATCTTCATCGACTGAAACTGAGAATCATCGACCAGAGGCCCTTGCGCGGTTTGGGCGCCGCGGTTCGGCGCTCGAGAAACACATCATTCACCTGGCGCAGCGATCCCGGAACGTGCGGATCTTCCATGGCCAGGCAGTAGAGGTCGGTCCAATTGCCTTGCCAGCGCCATCCGCGGCCTGCGCCCTTGGTGTTGCTCTCGATGTAGGTGGCGGCGTGTTCGGCAGAGAGCGCAGCGTTGCAGAAGATGCAGCGCGGGGCTGCGCCCGCGCGAAAATGGTCGCCGCAATCGCAGGAGCCCAAAAACGGCTCCCATACTCGATCGATCACCTGATGCGGCAGGGAAATGGGGGGCATGTTTACGAGAAAGCTGTTGGAGTAGTTGAAGGTTGCGAGCATGCCGCAGGAGTCGCAATAGGCATAGGAATAATCGCCGAATCCGGCATGCAGCAGCGCGTAGAGAAAGGTTCGATGGCAATGATCGCAGTCGCCCTGCTGCAACACAAACATGGCCCCATGATAGCTCCAACTCGCGGCGGATAGGAGGGGTCGAGCCGTGCATCTCAGCGGAAATTGAAACTGAGACCGAGCGGCCGCAGGAAAGCGCCGGCGGCAAAGCGGAGAACCAGGGGGCGATTTGTCTGGTGTTCGCTGTGTTACTTGGGTGGGCGGCGAGCCTCTAAGACTGCTCGCATCGATCCTTCATCCATTAAGCTGAAGCAGGGCAAGACGCTGAACCCAAGACGCTGAACCAGGGTGCCTGAAAATTGCGATGAAGGAAAACTCCCGAAGCAGCGCCCCAATCAACGATAGACACGCTCGAAGCAAGTGGCGGCAGGCGGTCGCGGCCTATACCGAACCACGCGTGCTGCAGGTGCTGGCACTCGGATTTGCGAGTGGGTTGCCGCTCCTGCTGACTTACTCAACGCTCTCAGCGTGGCTTGCGACATCGGGCGTGCGGCGCGCGGCGATCGGCACCTTCGCCCTGGTGGCCACGCCCTACGCATTCAAGTTTCTGTGGGCGCCGCTGATGGATCGCATACCTCCACCAATCCCTTTGGGCCGACGGCGCGGTTGGGGCATCACCATCCAGATCCTTCTGATCGGTGCAGTCCTCGGGCTGGGACTGTGCAATCCAAAGCACAACCTGCCTCTGATGGCAGCACTGGCGGTCGTCGTCGCATTTCTCTCGGCGAGCCAGGACATCGTGATCGATGCCTGGCGGGTAGAGAGTTTGGAGAGCGATCAGCAGGCTCCGGGAGCAGCCATGATTCAGTCCGGCTATCGCATCGGCATGCTGGCTGCCGGGGCAGGCGGCCTGTTCATCGCGGCGTACGCAGGATGGTTCGCGGCCTACGCCACAATGGCTGCGCTGCTCGGTGTGGGTCTGTTGGTGTTTTTGCTGGGCCCTGAACCGAAGGTCTCGGCGGATGCTTCACATCCTGCTGGATCGGGGTGGCGTACGCTTCGCCACGCATTTTCGACAGCCGTGATCGGTCCCTTTCGCGACTTCATGCGTCGGCCGCTTTGGCCCTTCATTTTGATCTCGATCTTCGGATACAAGATGGGCGAGGCCATGGCGGGCGTGATGTCGACGCCGCTCTATATCTCGCTGGGATTTTCGCTTCCTGAGATCGCGGCTGCCTCGAAGATCTTTGGATTTTTCTCGATTGTGACGGGGGCATTAATCGGCGGTGTGGTGACGACCCGGTTCGGAATACGCCGCTCGCTGATTCTTTGCGGCATCCTGCAGTCGGTCGGGAACCTGTTCTTTGTTCTGCAGGCTGTAGGCGGGCATCGGATCGGGTACCTTGCTTTATGTGTCACTGCCGAAAATCTCACGGGTGCAATGGCCGGGACCGCGTTGATCACCTGGCTTTCCAGTCTATGCTCACCCGCTTTTACGGCGACTCAGTTCGCGCTGCTTTCGTCGCTTGCTTCGCTCAGCCGCACCGTGGTGGCCTCCTCAGGAGGAGTGTTGTCGGAGAAGATCGGCTGGGCACAGTTTTTTTTGCTGACCAGTGTCGTCGGATTGCCGGCCATCCTTCTGATCCTCTGGATCGGACCGCGCGATGATTTGAGGAAAGACCGGGTCGAACCATCGCACGAGAGCGCAAGCGGCAGGTCAGGAGACCCGACCCCGGTGTAGAGTAGTCCAGAAACTGCGAAACATAGCCTATTACCCCCACTGGGCGCCTTCCAGCTTGCATCTTCCTGCACCCGCGCCGCGTTCCCGGTCATCTATTCAAATCGGGGAAAACTATGGGGCAGCGTTTCGCGGAGATTGCCTTCACGCCTCTCGTGATGGAGGAACAGCTGCTACATGGCAGCCGGCACCTTTACGAACGCGTCGAACACTCGTCGAATCCGGGCGACCGTCTCGGCCCTGACGAGCAGGCCTTCCTCGAGACGCGCGATGGTTTTTACATGGCCTCAGTCACGGAGACCGGCTGGCCCTATATCCAGTATCGGGGCGGCCACGCCGGTTTCTTACATGTGATCGACGACCAGACACTGGGCTTCGCGGACCTGCGCGGCAATCGTCAATACATCAGTACCGCGAACCTGAAGCACGATGATCGCGTGGCCCTGTTTTTCATGGATTATGCGACGCAAAGCCGCCTGAAGATTCTCGGCCGGGCGACCGTCCATGAGGGGAACGCGGAGGCCAGTGCCCTCATTCAGAAGCTGCGCATGCCCCAGGAAAAGACGCCGGTTGAGCGGGCTATCCTGATTCACGTGGAGGGCTTCGACTGGAATTGCCCGCAACACATCACTCCGCGCTTCACTGAAGCCGAGCTGACGAAGATTCTGCAGCCCATGCGCATTCGTCTCGAAGCTTTAGAAGCGGAGAACGAACGCCTGCGCCAAGCGGCCGTGCAATAATCGGCCAGCCGGATGCGCCAGAGATCGGCACGGAGCGGCACCAACCGGAAAGGGAACCAACATCATGTCCAGCACCAATCAACAGACGATTCTCGCCTTCATCGAAGACGTTCTCAACCGGGGCCGCTGGGAACGCATGAACGATCTGGTCTTGGAGAACTTCGTCGAACTCGACCCGTTTCCCGGCCAGCAGCAAGGCAGAGAAGGACTGAAAGCGGTCCTCAAGCAATTTCGCTCCGCCTTCCCTGACATTCACTGGTCGGTCTCGGAGCAGATCTGCGAAGGCGACAAGGTCGTCACGCGCTTCACCTGGACAGGCACCCACCGCGATACCTTTCTCGGCATCCCCGCCACGCGTCGCAACGTCGAGGTGAAGGGGGTCGTCATCGATCGGCTCGAATCGGCCAAAATGGCCGACAGCCGCATCCTCATGGACACTCTGGGACTGATGCAGCAACTGGGCGTGATTCCCATGCCTCCGGCTGCCGGGTGAAGTCAGCCCAAGTCCTGGGATATCGGCGAGCGCCTTCACAGTACCTTCGCAACGCTCTCTTCGCCTGCAGCATTCAATTCCTCGACCCTTCCCTCTAGAATTGTCTCAATCCCAGGGTCGCGTGGATTCACGGTGCGCACCGGAGGCATCATGAGCGGTCGCAAAGGATGGCTGGGACGGTTTCTCGCGCCCAATCGCGCCGATCGCCGGCCGGCCTCTGGATTCGTCGGGTTTCGTCTCGAGGGCTCCGCCCTACTACGGAACGCGGTCCGCGATATCAGCGCGACTGGAGCCTACCTCGTGACCCGCGAACATGCGAACCTCGGCGCATTGCTTTCGCTCACCATGCAGCACGAAGGTCCGCTCGAGCTGAGTTCTGCGCGGCGCATCACGACCCTGGCCCGCGTGGTGCGCGTGGACGACGACGGCATGGGCATCGAATTCGTTGTGCCCGCGGATGACGACGCCCGTCGCTGGTCGGCTCTGATTGAGAACCTTACCGAGCAGGCACGCCCGGCCGATATGCTGACCTTTCTACACATGGTCGAAGCGGTTCGGTTTCTCAGCCGCATGTGCCCGCAGGCTTCGGAAGACTTCGAACAGCTGTTCCGAGGCCGCCTCAGCAATCACAAGATCGCCAACGCCGTCGGCATTGCGAACCGTGCCGAAAGCCTGCTTGCCCCCGATTCAGCGTCGGGCCGGCTGCGCGCCGATCCCGCCCTCATCCTTCGCATTCTCGAAGTCGGTTCCTGCCTGGACGAAGAGGGCATGCGCAACCAATGGGCAGGCCTTCTCTCTGTATGCTGCCGTGCGGATGGACAGAGCGACGCGGATCTGCTGCTGGTCGATTTGTTCGCCCAGTTGACGACTGCGCAAGTGCGCATGGTTACGTCGATTTGTGCCCATGCCCGCAAAAACCTTGCAGAAAGTGGCGCACTTCCGGCCACACCCACTGGATTCAAAACCGAAGATCTCGCCTTTGGGATCAGCCTGCGCGAAGCGCAAATTGAACGCGACCTCGAAATCCTGTCGGAGATCGGGCTGGTGCGCAAGGGATTCGACGACTCGCGCACCTTGCTTATGAGCGACATGATTGAGCTGGCGCCCACGGATCTCGCGCTCGAGCTGCATTGCCGCTGCCACGGTCATCGCGGCAATCCCGAAGAGTTTTACCAGGGGAAATCGGATTGAATGACCACGCAGGACTGCGTCAGGCGCCCAGATTCTGCGCATTCACCAGGTCCTTTTTTGTTACGCTGCCGCGGATATGATTCACGGTCACGATCCAGGGAACCAAAAGGGCGAAGCCAAGCCGGGCTGCCAGCACTTTCGGATTCGCCGTGCGCACAAGGCGCCAATCCTGTGCGAAGGCCAAGTGCAGGATCAGCACTCCCACAAGCGCCAGCGGAACCCAGGTCCACTTGAGCGCGATGACGGCCGCCAACTCAACCGCGCAGCGCGCCGCATTGCGCGCGAGGCGCGACCGGCGCACGCCAAGAATCCCATCGCTCACCGCGTAGCGGGCCATCTGCCGGCACGCGGACAGAAACGTATTGCGCGGCCGGTAGATCGCCTTCGCGCGCCGCGGGAAGGCCGGCGCGGCGATTGCACGCGCGCGCAAATCAAAGAGCGTGTCTTCGCCGTAGAACACCGTTTCAGGGAAGCAGCCCAGCTTACGCCACAGATCCTTCGTGAATGCCATCGATCGCGCGGTGCAGGATTTTGTGGGCGCATCCGCCGACATCTTTACGCCGAAGAAGGGCGCCGAGGCCACGTCCCACGCGGTTGCATCCCGCAGATCGAGGCAGGAACCGCCCAGCGCATACTCGGCGTTGCCCTGCAGCAGGGGGCCGGTCAGCTCGGCCAGCCAGTCGGGAGCATACGTGCAACCCGCATCCGCGCAGGCAATGAAGTTCGAGGTTGCGGCGCGAATCGCCACATTGCGCCCTTTTGAAATGGGCCCCGGGGTAAAACGCAGGCTGCAGGTTTCGTCGCGAATCGATCGCAGCGGGGGATGCTTTTCTGCGGCGCCGCGAAGCCACTCCCAGGTGCCGTCCGTTGACCCGCCGTCCACGACGATGATTTCGGCCGCCGGCGGCGTCTGCCGCAGCAGGCTCTCCACGAGCCCAGGCACGTTCTCCGCCTCGTTGAGAACCGTGGCAATCACGCTGACAGCGGGCATGCCCGCAGTATAGCGTTCGGTCGAAGCGAGCGATTCCAGAGTTGCTTTAGAACCGGTAGGTCAGGCCCAGCTGGGCGCGGGCGTTGAATCGCCGGTGCGGTGAGTCGCCCGGCTGAAAGGGTGTCACCGAAAACGATGAGCCGATGTCGTCGCCATAGGCGCGCAGGCCAAATTTGGAGTTCAGTTTATAGTCGAGGCCAAGACCCACGCCGCCGGCGAAGGAGTAGTTGGGATAGATGGCGACGCCTCCGGTGTGTGCAGCGCCAATGAGACCGTGCGCGAAAAGGCTCACCTTCTCATAGAGGGGCGCGTGAAATTCCGGTCCCGCCAGATAGAGGTTTACCGACGCAGCCTCGGGATTGGCGCGGGTCACCACCCACTGGTAGTGGCCGCCGTCGAGCGTGATCCCGAAATACTTGCCCCAGTTGCGTGTCATAGAAACTGTGACGCCTAACAGGCCGCTGTTCGACTGGCTCACCTGATTCAAGCTGGTATATCCCACGCCCGCAAAGGCCACGTATTTGGATTCGGGTTCGGTATTCTGACTGGCCGGTTTGTCCGGGGCAATCTGGCACTGGGCCTGCGACGCAGTCAGGATGGCCGCAGCCGCGGCCAAAACCAAAAACAGCAGCTTACTCTTCAATGGAAAACTCTCCTCGTTGCCTAGCCGGCGCCATCGAGCAGCGCACATCTCTCTCCGGGGTGCGCGGGTGCCGCAACTTGAATCCGGTACCCTCATAGACTATCGTTTACCCCCCCATTCGACGAAGCATCAGCGCGATTGCACCGTCACGGGAGCCGCAAGTTGAAGACGTGCGTCCTGCGTGTTTGTCACTGTGACCGGCGTGCCTTTGGCGAGATACCGGGCCACGACCTCCGGCCTCGTCCAGTCCAGATCCCAAGCGTCTTCGATGGCCACGATCGTGTATCGCCCAGGGAGTACATTGCGCAGCGAAAAGCTTCCGTCCGAATCCGATTGATCGCGCCGAGCCAGCACCTGGAGCGTCGCGGGATCCTTGGGGACGAGCAGGACGAGCACCCCGGCAAACCCCTTAATGTTCTTTCGCGCGAAGCCGTCAATGCGTGCGGTGCCACCCTCACCGAGAATCACGGTCACATTCAGCGGTTGGTCCTGTACCGTGAGCGCATTTCCCGTGTGCGTCGCGCTATCGGTGGTGATCGCGAGCACCGGCACAATCCGGTTGATGGAGGGAAAAGGGCCGCCCGCTTCTGCGGTCACCGTCCAGTTTCCCGGCGCGACCCCTTCAAGTTGGAAGTGGCCGTTCTGTACGGTTGCGGTGAGATTCGCGTGACTGGGCGTGGTGCCGTGCGGGCGCAGAAAGAGTTGCGCCTCCGCCGGACCCTTCGCCTCACCTGTCCTGCGCACAGTGCCTGTGACCGTAACTGTTCCGATCCCATTGTTCAGATCAACGGTGCTGCTCTGGGCGGCATTCAGCTCGAGCACGCGTTGCGGGTTGCCGGCTGTCATTTCATAGTGTCCTGGGGCCACGCCTTCAAACTCGGTTGAGCCGGTCTTCAGCGCGTCGAGGAAGCCGACACTCTCTGACCCTTCCGGCACGCCAAAGATCATCTGCGTCAACTGGGGCCGCGCCAGCCGTCCATCCGCTTTGCGCGGGGCTTCAACGGCAAGCCGGATTGCAGGCACGGCATGGAGCTTCAGGTTCACTTGCTCCCGGTTCCCGCCGGCCAGCGCAATGGGGGTTGCCGCTGCCTCGTCGGTCGTTGAGTCGAAGTAGGTGGCGGGGTACGCCACATCGAGTTGCGCGTTGTTTTCTGTCCCGCTTGCTCCCGCACGATTCCGGTTGTGCAGCGCATACCACGGCTGCGCCAGGACTGCGACCAGGTAGTCACCCGGCCCCAGGTCCCCGAACTCATAGGCTCCCGTGTCGTCGGTGATCGCAGTTTCCCGCTCGTGAATGGGCTCGTCGGAACCCGGCAATTGCCGCTTCTCAAAGAGAATCACCCGCGCGCTTTCGACCGGGTCGCCTCCGTCGGCCGTCACCACGCCGTGCAGAGTTGCATGCGGTGTCAGGCGAAACGTGAGGTGCGTCGTATCCTGGTCCGGCCCCGTCACAATCGCTGTGTTGAAACCCTCATGCTCGTCATAGAAGCTCCGTGCGTAACCGCGCTTCGCGGCAATCAAGGGATACTTGTCGGCAGCGAGCCGCTCGATCGCAAAGTGTCCCACCGCATCCGACTCGACAGAGGCGACTTCGCGCCCATCGGTTTCGCTCAGGACGGACACGAGGGCCCGCTGCACCGGTTCGCCCGTCGTGGCGTTCACCACCGTTCCTGCGATGGTGTACGCCCCATCGAACGAGTGCGCCACTGGATTTGCTTGTTCCGTTGCTTGCGCCATGAGGAACGCAGGCATAAGCGCACACCATGCGCCGCACCAGAGTGCCCAGCGTCTTCTCTCAAGTTTGAATGCGCGATTCATTCGTGGCTTGGCACCTCCAGCACCAGGGTCACGGAGCTTCCTGGCGCAAGCTCGACGGTCTGTCCCGGCCCAGGCAGCGACTGCAACGCATCGCGGTCGTGATACGCCAGGGCCACTGGCTTGTCGAAAACGTACACGCGATAGGAGCCCGGCGTCAGATCATCCAATGTCGCGATGCCGCCTGTCGAACCGCGGAGTGTCCGCGGGACCACGTCTTCTGTCGAATCAATCTCCGGAACCACATAGACGGTGTAGAACGGCTCCTCACCGACACCGGTGCCCGCTGCGGCTGCGGGCAAATTCAGTGTGAGGCGCGCGCAGTCGTCGCGCAGATTGATCGCCAGCGGGACAGAGGGCCCATTGGTGCTCACGACCAGCGGCTCACGGGCCAGGTTGGCGCCGCCGGCCGACAACGAACCCACGCAAATATGCTGGTCCGCCACGTTTGTGTGCGCCCAGTAGGTGCCCGGCGGCACATACTGCGTGGTCAATGGTCCGCTGAGGGGGCCGTGCGCGTACTGGCTGATCATGCCGAAGCCGACCGAACCGCCTGCCTGGCTCAGCAGGATCGTTACCGCCTGCGCGTCTTCAGTGGACGCACTTGCGTCTTCCGCGTGGGCGCTCGTTCTTGTCAGGTTCACTTCCACTGTGCCACTCGACACGGGGGCAACGGGGATGCGGAGGTTGCTGACGGAGCGGCCTGCCACGGAGAACTCAAGAGCCCCGGCCATGCGTCCGCGCTCGGGCATCGCCATGGACATTGGGCTGAGTCCCTGCGCGAGCATCAAGCGCGGCTGCGTTCCGGCCACCACAAACATGTAGTTTCCGTTGGGCAAAGACGCCTGCACGGTATGCGTTCTCGGATCGTAGATCGCGACATAGGCCAGCGGATGTCCCTCGCTGTCGGTGACCTGCGCCGAGTACATTGGCCCGAAGCGAAAGGGCAGTTCCGTTTCCGCTGCAGCTTCGACGGATGGAATGGTTGCGGACACTTGATAGAAGGGCTCGATCGTCAGCGTCAAATTCGCTTCCGTCTGTATTCCGCCTTGCACGGCAATCTTTGCGGCACCCGCCAGGTCGTGTGCCTGCGGGTAAAACAGGCTTGGGTAGCCTTTGTGTTCCACGTTCCGCGTGCGGCCCGGCTCCGCCAGCATCATGCCCGGCCCGTTCTCCATCTCCGGCGCGCTGTAGAGAGCGTACTGGCCGTCGGCGAGCCCGCCGAAGCGGTACACTCCGTCGGCATTGGTCGTGCCGGTCGCGCCCACCTGCCATGTCGTTCGTCCCTGGTCGACCGTTTGCTTCAGCAGCGTGATCTGGATATCGCGCGCGGTTTCGCCGGTCGACAGCATGACCTGTCCGCGGATCGAGTTGGCCGGTTCCAGGCGTAGCTCCAGGTCCGGTGCGCCGGCGGCGACCAAAACAGTGTGCGCAAAATCTGTCTCGTTCCATTGTCCCCGCGCCGCGGTTTCGGCCATCTCATCCAGGAAGCCCGGCTTTTGCGCTTCGATCTGCTGCGGGCCCAGAGCAACGTCTGCAATCGCAAACCGGCCTTCGCCGTCGGTCAACGCTCCGGCAACATCTCCTTCACCCAGCACGCGCACCAGCGCACGCGGCAAGGGTTCCCCCGTGGCCGTGTTGAGCACCACGCCGTGCAGCGTCGTTTTCGCAGCGACCGGCGTAGTCTCTGCATTCTTTGACTGCGGCGACTCAAGGGTGTCTTGGGCATCTTGCCCGCGGCCGGCCCGCGGAAGAGCCATCGCACACGCGCAAAGAGCAAAACATATCCAAGCCTGCAGGCGCACGTTGATTGACGACCGCCTGCCGCGTCGCCTCATCTCTCGATGGATTGTCCTGCGATTCACTTCTCTAGTTTGACCGCCGGCGGCAGGGAAGGGAATCCGCTGCTCCTAAAAAATCCGGGCGAACCCGTCGCCACTCAGCCCCGATCGAGATACCAGGGAATATTGATGACGATGATGCGCCGGTTGCCTCGCAGCAGCAGGATCACTTTCAGCAAATCGGCGCGTCGATTGTGCATCAGGCTCTCCCACCAGTGCCGCACCACGAGCTCGGGCACCAGCACGCACACCTTGTCGTAGTCGGTCTCTTTCTCCACGCCAAGGACATATTCCACGACCGGCTGCAGCACGTAGCGGTAGGGCGACTTGAGGGTGATCAGCTTGGGAATGCATTTGTGCGCCTCGCGCAGCGGACTCGCAATGTTCTTCTCCCACTCGGTGCAAAAGGGGTCGATTTCTTCGCCGATCTGCACGTGGACACAACGAATGTCGTCGGACATCGACAAGGCAAACGACAGCGCCTTCTCTGAAATTCGGCTCCAGCGATCGATTGGCACAATCACGATCGGCTTGCTCACCTCCGCGGGCACGATGGGCCGGCCGAGATCGGTTTCCCGCGCCACGCGCTGGTAGTGCCGATGCACCATCCGCATGGCGAGGATCATGGCCGCCACCAGCAGCGCGGTGATCCACGCACCCTCCGCGAACTTGGCCACCAGCACCACCAGTGTGGTGATCCCCGTAGCAAATGCGCCCAGCCCGTTCAGCGCCATGCGTACTGGCGAGCCGCCTTGGCGTTTCCAGTGCATCACCATGCCGGCCTGCGACAGCGTGAACGCCATGAAAGCGCCGATGGCGTAGAGGGGAATCAGCCGGTCGGTCACACCGCCGAAGATGATCAACAGCGTCGCGGTCAGCGCGACCAGTACGTAGATTCCCCAGGAGTAGAGCAGCCGCCGCCCGCGGAGCAGGAAGACGTGGGGCAGGTAGTTGTTGCCCGCGATGGCCCGCGTCAGGCGCGGAAAGTCGGCAAACGCCGTGTTGGCCGAGAGAGCCAGCACCAGCAGCACTGACACGATCGTCGTGTAATAGAACCATCCCCGCCCCAGCACTGCCCGGGTGAGCATCGAGAGCACGCTCTCGTAATGGGCGCCGCCCGGATCGGTTGCGCCAACGCCGTAAGCGCGGCACAGAAGCGCGATGCCGAGCAGCAGGATGGCGAGCAGCACAATAATGATGGTCAGCGTAATCTTCGCGTTCTTGCGCGTGTCGTCGCGGAAGGCCATCACGCCGTTGCTTACCGCTTCGACGCCGGTCATCGCCGTGCAACCCGAAGAAAACACCTTGAGCATCAGCCACAGGCTGAGTGCTTCGGTAGCCGCAGGCAGGGGCGGCAGGGGCGTCACCGGATGCGCGTCGCCCGCCAGCACCTTGGCCGCTCCCACCCCAATCACGACCAGCAGTGTCCCCGCGAACAGATAGGTGGGGATCATGAACACCGCCCCCGTATCGTGCACGCCGCGCATGTTGACGATGGTGAGGATGACCAGCACGCTCAGGCACAACTCGAGTGTGTGCGGCTGCAGGCTGGGTACCGCCGAAATGAGCGCGCCCACGCCCGCCGAGATGCCGACCGCCGCCGTCAGAATATAGTCGATCATCAGGGCCGCGGCCGCGAGCAGCCCGGCATTGCGGCCCAGGTTCTCGGTCGCCACCGTGTAGGAGCCGCCGCCCCTGGGATAAGCCTCAATCGTCTGCCGGTAGCTGGCATACACAATGGCCAGCAGCACCACGATGGCAATGCTGACCGGCACGATGTGGGCCACGCCTGCTGCTCCCAGCGGAATCAGGAGCGTCAAGGCGGCTTCTGGCCCGTAGGCCGCCGAGCTCAGGGCATCGAGCCCGAAGATGGGGATGCCGGCGATGGGGCCAATATGCTCGGCGCGCTCTTCGCTGGTCGCGAGCGGTCGCCCAAAAAGCAAATTAATGATTCCGGTGGTGGCGCTCATTGATTGAAAAGACTGGCAACCTTCGTGGGTGCCCCATCCTTGCGGCGCCGCTCGTCTTTGCCGCGTGGGTGGGAGAGTTGGGGGAACCCTGCGAGGGCATTGTCTCACGGAGGTGTCAATCCGGGATGCAGCTCACAGCTGTTCCAGAATGTCGATGAAAGCTGATACCGGCGTTGCCCCGCCCCATTTTCTGCACGGTGATCTTACAGGTTAGTCAGCCAATGAACGGAGTCTGACGAAGATCGATCCGCTCAGACTCCGCACCGAACAGAAAAGGCATCAAGCCTTGCGCTTGATTGGCATCTGGTTCTCTCTAACAACATCGCAAGGTTTTTTCAATCGCCCGGAGGCAGCTTGCAGCACTCGCCCGCTTCGGCGGGTTCATTGGCGCCGGCGTCGAGCGCAACCTTCCAGTCGCCGTCCGCCTGTTTCTTCCAGATGGTGATGTAGCGGCCCGAAGTCGTCACCGGGTTTCCGTTCGCATCCTTGCTGTGCCCCTCGAAGTGACCCCAGGTGTAGCCCATGTCTCCAGAGGGCCCCATCATCGCGTCGGTTGGCGTCCAAGTGAGTTGATAGTCCTTGGGCGACCAGGTGGTGGACTTGGCAATCGCCACTTTGCCCACCACCGGCGACGCTCCGTTGCCCAGCGCTACGCCATCGTCAGCAAACCAATCGGCAAAGGCTGCGCCACCGCGTTCTTTTACGTCCTTGGCAAAGCGCGCCTCCAGGTCGAAGAGCATCATCTTGCCTGGCTTCACGGTTGAGTCGACCAGCGGGTTTGGCGCGGTCGACTGGGTTCCAGGCTCGGGCAATTGCGCCGGCAGCGGTCTCCCGGCCAGACACCCCAAGATCCACAATCCAAACCAAATCCCCTTCGCTCGTTTGCCCACGCGCTCTCCTCTTCCGCTCTCTTTCGCCATCCTAACGCGTCTCCCTTCGCAACGACGGGCGTCCTGGTCTTGCTACGTGCTGCGCACCGCGACTTGCACCGTACCTTCGTGTCTACTCCTTCGAGCGCGCGCAAACTCGCCGATTGCTATACTTAGGGGAATGCTTGCAGCGGTCTTCGCGCGGCCAAAGACTTCGCCGAGCGGCCGCGCTTTGTAGCTTTTTGCTGGACCACAGAAGACGCAACTCCGGGTTCGTATCGGGAACTTTTTGAAGTGCGCGGCATCTTCCCGGGGGAAGGACCACATGGGTACCCTGCTCGATTCCATTCACTCGCCTGCCGACCTGAAAAAGCTCAACGACGCGCAGCTGAATGAACTGGCCGAAGAGATTCGCGTCTTCCTCATCCAGACTCTTTCCAAGACCGGTGGTCACCTTGGGCCGAACCTGGGTGTCGTAGAACTCACGCTGGCCCTCCACATGGTCTTTGACACGCCGACCGACAAGTTCGTTTTCGACGTCAGTCACCAGGCCTATATCCACAAGATCCTTACCGGGCGCCGCGATCGCTTTGAAACCATCCGGCAGCCGGGCGGGCTCAACGGCTTCATGCTGCGCACTGAGAGCGAGCACGACTGCTACGGTGCGGGCCACGCAGGAACCGCCCTGTCTGCAGCTCTGGGCATGGCCGTGGCGCGCGATCTGGCCGGCGGCAAAGAGCACGTGGTCGCCGTGGCCGGCGATGCGGCCTTTACCAACGGCATCTCGTTTGAAGCGCTCAACAACATTGCCGAACAGACCAAGCGGCTGATCGTTGTGCTCAACGACAACGAGTGGTCCATCGATCGCAACGTGGGCGCCATCGCGCGTTACTTCCACCGCATCGTCACCAATGAGCGCTATCGCAACTTCCACGAGTCCGCCGCGCGCCTGGTTGAAAAATTCGGCGGCAAGACCGCGATGACCGTCGTGCGCCGCGCTGAAGAAGCTGCCAAGAGCATGCTGTGGCCCTCGATTCTTTTCGAAGAGTTCGGCCTGCAATACTTCGGCCCGATCGACGGACACAACCTGCCGCTCCTGATCGAGACATTCAAATTCCTCAAAAAAGAAGAGCGCCCCGTCCTGCTCCACATCCTCACGGAGAAGGGTCGTGGCTTCCAGCCAGCCCTCGACGGCCAGAAGAAATTCCACGGCCTCGGCCCGTACGATCCGGAGACGGGGAAGACGCTCGCAGGCCAGACCACCTACTCTGAATCCTTTGCCAAAACACTGGTCCAGCTCGCCGACGCCGATCCGCGCGTGGTCGCGATTACCGCGGCCATGCCCAACGGCACCGGCCTCGATCTCTTCCGGCCCGCGCATCCGCGCCGCTACTTCGACGTAGGCATCGCCGAGGAGCACGCCGTCGTCTTCGCGGCAGGCATGGCCACACGCGGCTTCCGTCCCGTCTGCGCCATCTACTCCACTTTTCTGCAGCGTGCCTTCGACCCCATCGTGCACGACGTTGCGTTGCAGAAACTTCCCGTGGTTTTCTGCATGGACCGCGCAGGCCTCTCCGGCGACGACGGGCCCACGCATCACGGTCTCTTCGACATCGCCTATCTGCGCGGCATTCCTGAAATCACGATCATGGCGCCCAAAGATGAAGACGAGCTGGCCGATATGATGGCTACGGGCCTGCAACTATCCGGGCCCAGCGCCATCCGCTATCCGCGCGGCGCGGTTGTCGGAGTTGCGCGCAAGGCAACGCCCGAGGTGCTGCCCGTCGGCAAGGCAGAAGTTCTCGTAGACGGCTCCGATGTGGCCATCTTTGGCCTGGGCCCCATGACCGCGCTGGCGCAGGAACTTGGCGCGCGCCTCGAGCGCGAAGGATTCTCGGCTGCCATCATCAATCCGCGCTTCGTGAAGCCGCTCGATCGCGACGTGCTCGATCACTATGCGCGCCGCGTCGCCGCCTTCGTCACTTTCGAAGATCATGTGAAGATGGGCGGTTTCGGTTCTGCTGTCGTCGAAGCGCTCGACGACATGGGCGCGTCCATCCCCGTGGTGCGCATCGGCTGGCCCGACCAGTTCATCGAGCACGGCAAGGTTGATGCGCTTCGCGCGAAGCATGGCGTGACTGTCGACGAAGCGTTCGCGCAGGTAATGCCGCTGCTTGCGCGCCGCCAGCGCCGGACATTGGTCGCCAGCTAAGCATCCTTCACCGCGAAGATCCAAAAGAATGTCCGAACGAAGGATTCAAGTCTGCGTGAGAATTCCGTTTGCTCCAGGAGCACTCTGTTGATCCGAAGACCAATGAGGGTCAACCGTCAGTTGGCGCTTGTTCACTCCATAAGAGGCATCTTGGCAGCCCAGAGCGCGTTGAGTCCCCGATAAACGTCACAGGAGCGTTCAAAGCCCGGCATCGGCGCCCGATGGACGCATCCGCCTCGACAGCCTGCCCTGAGCGAAGCCGAAGGGGCTAGTCCCCAGGCCCGTGTGCGACAATCCTCAACAGATCGATTGTCTATGCGATTCCTTCGTTCCTTTCAGGCGTGGGTCGTTGGGTGGGTCTTCGCGTCTGTCGTAGCCTGGTCGCAAGTGCCGCCCCTTTTGCCCCCCAGCCCCGCTCCTCCGCCTCTGGTGCTTGCCGGGGGCACCGTCATCGACGTCAGCAACTGGGGCCACTCGGCGCGCGATCTCGCCGATGCGATCGTCGTCATCAGCGAAGGAAAAATCACTGCCGTGGGATCGCGGGTCGATGTGCCCATTCCCAAGGGCGCGCGCGTGATCGACTGCACCGGGAAGTTTCTGATCCCCGGCCTGGTGGATGGCTTCGCCGGTATGAACGCGCAAGGCCAGGCCAACGCTTTCCTCTACATGGGTGTCACCACGGTCGTGGCCAGCTCCGACGCACGCCGGGGCCATCTCGACATGGCTGCCAACCCAAAGCCCCATCTTTATCTGCTCGACTCCATTGGCACCACCGATGACTGGAGCCTCCTGATCGGCCAGCCGCACTGGGCGCCGATTCTGCATGAAGGCGCGCACCCCACCGAGCTCACCCCTGAAGACACCGCCCGCCAACTCACCGACACCGCGCACCTGGGAACCCGCGTTCTGTGGCTGGGAGCCGACCTCACGGCCGCCAACACGCAGTGGATCATTGCGCATGCGCATCAGATGGGGCTCATCACGTACGGCGAATTTGTTGCCACCCCGTACAGTGTCGGGATCGAAGCCGGCGTCGACGCGCTTCTGCACATGGGCCGCTACGAGCTAGGCGTGATTCCCGACGAGCTGCAGCGCCCCCTCGTGGACGATCCCTATGGAGCGGCGGCAACCACGGCCTACGACTATGCGCAGCATCTGCCTTCAGGCGATCTCCACGTCCGCTCCTATGCGCGCTTCATCGCAACGCATCACGCGGCCCTCATGCCGACCTTCAGCATCAACTTCCAGAGCCTGCCCGGTCATCGCAATCTCTGGCGCGAGCCCGTCGCTGCACTGCTTGATCCGGCCGGCATTTACGATGCGCCCGACCGAACCACTGGCGAGCTGAACTATCCGCTCTCTCCCTGGACGCGCCATCTGCCCGCAGCGGGGCAACGATGGCTCGAGGAAGGGCAGCGCAAAAAAGCCGATCAGGCGACGCTGCGGCTCTGGGAGATCAACCAGACCCTCTTCAACTCCTACCCGCACTACCTTGTGGCTTCGGGAGCTCCGGTGATGGCCTCGTTTCCCGGCATCTCCGAGCATGTTGAGCTCGAGCTTCTCGTACGCCTGGGCCTCTCGCCGCGCGAAGCTCTGGCCGCCGCCACGAACAATTACGCGCTCCAATTCGGCTGGAACGAGCTGGGCGCCGTCGCCGTGGGCCGTCGCGCCGACATTCTGGTCCTCGACTCCGACCCCACCAAAAACATCTGGAACGCGCGCCGGATCAATACGCTCCTTCTTGAGGGCAATATCCTCGATCGCGAATCCCTGCTGCATCATTAGAAAGCCTTTTGCACCTCTGGACGGGTTACTTCCCGCCAGCCGGGCCTCCCCCTCGGTGAACCGCGGTGCGCAACCTGACGTAAGATGAAGAGACGGCTCGTGCGCGTTCCGGGCCACCAGGGAAATGGCCGAAATCGCGGTGCAATTGGCACTCCAGAAGAAGCAGCACAACAAATTCCTCATCCTGATCGCTGCCTACAAAGCACTTCAGGCGCTGCTCTTTATCGCAGTCGGCATCGGCGCGCTCCGGCTTGTCCACAAAGATGTGGGCGACGTCTTCGACAGCATCCGCGAGGCCCTGCATTTCAGCCCTGAATCGCGGGTGGTGAACTTCCTTCTTGAAAAAGCGACCATGGTCGACGACCGCATGCTGCGTCGCATTGGAGCAGTCGCCTTCTGCTATGCCGCGCTGAGCCTCGCCGAGGGCACGGGCCTCTATCTCGAGAAAGCCTGGGGCGAGCTGCTCACACTCATCCTCACGGCGTCATTTTTGCCATGGGAGATTTTCGAGGTCATGCACAGGCTCACCTGGCTGCGCGTCGGACTCCTCGGCATCAACTTCCTGGTCTTTCTCTATCTCTTCAAGCTTGTCACCGTCCGCAAAAACGGGGCGCATTCCAGCTAGGGAAATATTTTCGCTTTTTGTTCTCCATACACCCTCCGGCGCATTCCGCAAAGTCCCGAAATAAACCCCGAACCATAATCGTTAACACACTAGATATTGGGGTCTTTTGTCACTCTGAACCCTATTAGTTCCATTCTTAAAACCTGAAGGCCGCCACATTCCAATTTTGGAAAAGGGCGCAGATTTCCTAACACTTTTGGGTATTTGCGCGAATTCAGATGTGGTCTATGATCGTGTCTAAAGTGGAGCAGAAGGGAGTGAAAGGGAGTCAATCGGCTGTTTCCGTGCCGGCTTTCAACTCCTCTTTCACTCTACGCGCGTTTTTTGCGCCAAGCACGTGGCGGAATCACTCTCGGCACTGCCGTTTGGGGCCCACCGGGGCAAACCGCAGCAATCGGAATCGGGTAAAGCGCAATGTTTCGTGGCAACCACACGGCGAAGATCGATGAAAAAGGAAGACTTAAGCTGCCCTCTGCCTTTAAGCAGCTGGTCGACGCCGCGCACGAGGCGCAGTTTTATGTCACCAGCTCCGACGGAAAAAGCGCGGAGATCTGGCCGCTGTCGGAGTGGGAGAAGCGGGAAGCGAAGCTGGCCGAGTCCAGCGAGATGGAAGACGCGGTCCGCAAATACCTCAACCTGACCAGCTACTACGGCCAGCAAGTGGAGATCGACAACCAGGCGCGTCTGCTGTTGCCGCAGATTTTGCGCAACGCGGCGAAGCTCGACGGGGAAGTGACTGTCTTCGGCATGAGGACCTACCTCGAGGTACATAACCGCGAGGAGTTTGAAAAGAAACTGCAGGCCAATGAACTGACGGCCGAGGATCGCAGGGCGATGGCCACGATTCTGAAGCAAACGAGTTGATGCCGGATCTCCCGCGTGCACTCTGCGGGAGAATCCACAACCCCCCAGGGGGAGCACATGACGAAGCCCGGTGAACGCCATGTGCCGGTTCTTTTAAAAGATGCGATGGAGTTTTTAAATTTGCGCGCAGGCGCTGTGGTTGCGGACTGCACGCTCGGCCTCGCGGGCCATGCGAGCGAGATTGTTAGCCGCCTCGGCTCGACCGGGCAATTGATCGGCTTTGATCGGGACCCGGAGGCGCTGGCTCTTGCGCAGCAGCGGCTCGATTCCGTCGTCGCGGAATTGGGCACCGAAGCGCCCCGTATCGAATTTATCGGCGAGGCCTTCAGTTCCTTGAACCGCCACGTTGCGCCCGCTTCGCTGGACGCAATCCTCGCCGACTTCGGTGTGAGCAGCCTGCAACTCGACGCGGCACGCAGGGGATTCAGTTTTTCGGCAGATGGACCTTTGGACATGCGGCAAGATCCGCGTTCCGGTCGTACTGCCGCACAAGTGGTGAATGAGGCGGCAGAGCGCGAGCTGGCCGACCTTATTTACGAATACGGAGAGGAAAGGAGGTCGCGGAGAATCGCCAGAGCCATTGTCAGGGGGCGACCAGTGACAACGACAGGGCAGCTTGCCCGCATCGTTGCCACCGCCGCCCCGGCAATGAAACAGGATCGAATCCATCCGGCCACGCGCACCTTTCAGGCGCTCCGGATTTATGTGAATCGCGAGCTGGACGAAATCAAGACGCTATTCGAGGCCGCACCCGCATTGCTTAAGCCCTCGGGGCGCCTGGTCGTCATCAGCTTTCACTCGCTGGAAGATCGCATCGCGAAAGACAGCTTGCGCCAGGGAGCGCAACAAGGCATCTGGGAAATTCTGACCAAGAAGCCGGTCACACCGGACGAGGTCGAAATCGAGCGCAATCCGCGCTCGCGCAGTGCAAAACTTCGAGCCGCCCAAAAGGCAGCTCCTCTCTCCAGATCTGCGGCACGCAGCAGAAATTGACTTTGACCGCAGGAGATAGAAACGAACCATGACCACACGCAGCTTCACATCAAGCCTTTGTTTTGAAAGATACGGAGTGTCGTCGGTGCACATCACGAATTCAATCCACGGAACTGGATCCTTGGCGCCGGTGGCCAAGAAAGACGCACCCGAGACGCTCCCAGGCATCCACGTTGTCAGCACACCCATGATCGTCGTCAAGCAAGTTTCTGTGTTCTCTTCACGTACACGAACTCAATGACCCACGAGAAACGCGGCGGAGAGATCGAGCCCTCATCCCGTAACTGAAGAGGTGCTTGAAGACGAAAGAAGCTGGTGGCGCGGAGCCGGCAGCCTGAAGCTAGGAGAAAGACTTATGGCGGCATGCACAACCTATCTCGATCCGGGTCAAGTTCAGAGCTGGCCTGCGCGCATTGCCGAACGCAATGCCGAACTCCTGGCCCAGCAGCCGAAGCGCCGCCGCGGTGTGCGCACGCCAGAGATCACCTTCACCAGGCACTTTGACAACACGCGACTTGTCAAGGCGCCCGATCCGGTGCGCGTCCGCCAGATGCGCATCTTTGCGGCGGCGGTTACTGTTCTTTTCTCGCTGGCGATGGTGTATGGCTTGCAGCACTTCAGCGCGATCGAGGGATCCTACCGCGTCGAATCGGAGAAGCAGCAGGTCGATCAGCTGCGCGAAGAGAACCGCCAGCTTCGTCTCACCGAAGCCGAGCTTTCGCAACCGGGACGCATCGACTCGCTCGCACACCACATGGGTCTGGCCGCACCTGCGGCGGCCCAGGTCGTGCACGAGTCGTCGCATCCTGATTCGAGCGCTCCGGTGTACGCGCAATTCACAGCCCCTCCCCCGCTCAACAAATAAACTAGATGGCAAGTACAGTTTCGCCCTCCCCCATCATGCAGTCGACACCGCTCCGCGCCGCACGAGCGCGGAGTACTTCAAGCCGCGCCGTACCGATGAAGCAGGCGCGCTTCTGGCTCATCTGCTTCTTTTTTCTTCTCTGGGCCCTGGCCATCACCACCCGGCTCTTCTGGCTTCAGCTCGTCCGCCATTCCGATTACGTGGAGCGCGCGCAGAAGCAGCAGCAGCGCACGTTTGAAGTGGCGCCGCGCCGCGGCATCCTTTACGACCGCAATTTGCGCGAGCTCGCCATGACCGTGCAGGTCGACTCCATCTATGCCGTCCCCAACGAAATCGAGGACAAAGACAAGTCGGAGTACGCCCACGCGCTTTCTGCCACCGTCCACATCGATCCCGCCGATACGCAGACCACGTTCGATCAGATCGCCCGCCGTCTCAACGACGGCCACGGTTTTGCCTGGATCGCGCGCCGTGTCACGCCTTCGGTGTCCGCGCGCGTGCGGGCCCTCAATCTGAAGGGCGTCTATTTTCAAAAGGAGTTTCAGCGCTTCTATCCCAACGGCGACATCGCCGCGCAGGCCCTGGGCTACGTTGGTCTCGACGACGACGGCCTCGGCGGCCTGGAGCAGAAATTCGATTCCCGCCTGCACGGCACGCCCGGCCGCGTGCTCACCGCCGTCGATGCACGCCGCCACGTGCTCGGTTCCATCGAGCATGATCCCGAGCCGGGCCAGAGTCTCCAGCTCACCATCGACGAGAACATCCAATATATGGCCGAGACCGCGCTCGACCACGCCATGCAGCGCACGCACGCCGACAACGCCACCATCGTGGTGCAGGACGTGCATACCGGCCAGATTCTCGCCCTCGCCATTCGCCCCACCTTCAACCCCAACGACTTTCGCCACACCACGCCCGCGTTGCTGAAGGACCACGCCGTCTCGGATGTTTACGAGCCCGGCTCAGTCTTCAAGCTGGTCACATATTCTGCGGCGGTAGACTCGCATGTCGCCAAGCCCGACGACCTTATCGATTGCCAGGGCGGACAGATAACGCTCGCCGGGCGCGTCATTCACGACGACAAGAGCGATCGCGGCATGCACGTAGTCACGGTGGCCACGGCGCTGGCGCGTTCCAGCGATGTGGCCGCTGTGAAGCTCGCGCTCCGCGTTGGCCAGGACCGCTTCTATCAGTACATTCGCAACTTCGGCTTCGGGGCGCGCACCGGCATGGAGCTTCCCGGCGAAACCCGCGGCTTGCTGCGTCCGCCTTCGAAGTGGAGTGGCTCGTCGATCGGGTCGCTTGCGATTGGCCAGGAAGTCGGCGTCACGCCCATCCAGCTCGTGTCGATGGTGTCGGCGATCGCCAACGGCGGAACCTATCTTCCGCCGCATATCTTGCTCCCGCAGACGAATCCTCCGGGGTCTACCCCGCCGCAGGGGTCGCAGGTGCCGGCGCCCTTCAAGGTGAATGAGGATCTTCCCAACCCGCTGCCCGCGGGCGCGCATCGCGTCATCACGGAGATGACCTCGGCGCAAATGCGCAAGATGATGGAAGGGGTGGTGCTCTATGGCTCGGGAAAACCTGCGCAGCTCAACGGCTACTCCTCGGGCGGCAAAACCGGCACCGCGCAAAAAGTCGATCCCGCCACGCACCTCTATTCGAAGACGATGCACATCGCGTCCTTTGCGGGCTTCGCGCCGGTTAACAATCCGGCCATCGCGGTCGCGGTGATTATCGATAACCCCAAGGGCCCGCTCTACTACGGAACCGAAGTTTCCGCCCCCGTGTTTTCCGAGGTGGCGCAGCAGGTTCTTGAGTATCTCGGCGTGCCGCACGACATCGACGTGGAGCAGCCCCACCTCCCGGCGAAGAAGGACACCCCCGCCGATCTTGTCGAAGACGATTCCGACGCCGATCAGGAAAACGTCAATGCGCTCTTCGCCGCTGCTAATGATTTGCCTGCCGACGATCCGCTGCGTGCGGCGACGCAATCCGCGCCACCGGCGGCTGCTCCAAAGGCGACCGGGTCTGAGACCAGGACGACGGCTCAAACTACGCCGCAAACTGCGGCAGTGTCGCCGCCCGGAGCCTTAGCGAAGCAGGACCAAGTGGCGTCCACGCAGCAAGTAATGATCAACGACGGCAAAAAGCTGACCGTGCCCACGCTGATTGGCCTGCCCATGCGCGAGGTGATCGAGGCAGCGGCGGCCGCCGGCCTCAACGTCGAGATCACCGGCAACGGCACCGCCCGCGAACAGGCACCCGCTGCCGGTACTCAAGTTTCCGCGGGCACTAAGATCGTCGTCCACTGCGGCCGCTGAAGGATCATTTGTCTCCCATTGCCGATGGCGCCCAACCATCTACAATCAACCTTCGACCATGCTCTGGAAAGACCTCATCGCCGAAGTTCCCTCGATCGATTCCGCAGGCGACTCGGCCGCGCCCATCACCGGGGTCGAATACGACTCACGCCGCGTCAAGCCCGGTTCGGTCTTCGTCGCCATGAAAGGCGGCACCACCGACGGCAATCGCTTTGTCGAGAAAGCACTCGCCGCCGGCGCTCTCGGCATCCTCACCGACTCGTCGCAGACCTTCGATCATCTCCTCGTCTACAACGCCGGTTTGCCCGTGCTCGAAGTCGAGCACGGGCGGCGCGCGCTTGCCCAAGCCTCTGCCGCCGTCTTTGGCCATCCCGAAAAAGGGCTTGCAGCGACCGGCATTACCGGCACCAACGGCAAAACCACCACTGCTTGTCTCACCGAGCAGCTTCTCAACAACGCGGCGCGGAGCACCATTCTCATCGGCACCATCGAATACCACATCGCCGGCGCAACGCGCCCTTCGCTGCACACTACGCCCGAGTCGCGAGACCTTTTTGAACTGATGGCCGAAGGCGTCGGTCACGGCGCTACCGAGCTGATCACAGAAGTCTCAAGCCACGCCCTCGACCAGGGGCGCGCCTTCGGCATCGAATTCGATGTGGCCGTCTTCACCAATCTCACGCGCGATCATCTCGACTACCACGGCACGATGGAGAATTACTTCGCTGCCAAGCGTCTGCTATTCGACGGCACCCGCTATCCCGCTCCGCGCGTCGCGGTCCTCAATGCAATGGACCCGGCCAGCAATGCTCTGGCCTCCGCCGCACGCAATGCCGGCGCCGAGGTTCGCACCTACGGCATCCAAACCGGCGACTGGCGGGTTTCCGAGCTCGCGCTCACGCCTTCGGGCGCCACGCTGCACATCGAAACGCCTGCCGGGTGCGCAACTGTCGGTTCGCATCTTGCCGGCGAGGTCAACATCCTCAACCTGCTCGCCGCGCTCGCCGCCGCGCATGCTCGAAGCATTCCCTTCGACCAGCTCATCGCGTCGGCGCCACAGCTCAAACCCGTCCCCGGCCGCTTCCAGTCTGTCGATGCCGGCCAGCCCTTCACCGTCATCGTCGACTACGCACACACCGACGACGCCCTGCGGAATCTCACCGCGCTGGCGCGTCAGGTTACCGCGCAATCGGGGGGGCGGGTGATCACGCTTTTCGGCTGCGGCGGCGATCGCGATCGCACCAAGCGCCCGAAGATGGGCGAGGCCGCAGGGCATGGAAGCGACTTGGTCGTCGCCACCAGCGATAATCCGCGCTCCGAGGATCCGCGCGCCATTCTCGCTGAAATCGAGCCTGGTCTCAAGCCGACCGATGTGCAATACACGATCGAGCCCGACCGCGCCGCGGCCATCCATCTCGCGCTCGCCGCCGCTCAACCGCACGATGTCGTACTCATCGCCGGCAAGGGCCACGAGAAGGAGCAGATCCTCGCCGATCGCACCATTCCCTTCGACGACGCCGAAGTGGCACTTTTCACGCTGTCCGAATTGGGTTACGGTAAAGGGCGATGAAGCTCACCCTGGCAGAAGCGGCCATCGGCTCCGGCGCCGTGCTCGAGTCACCCGCCATGATCGAGAATGCCGGCGCACAGGTGGCGCTGGGATATTCCATCGACTCGCGCACCGTTGCTGTGGGCGAGCTTTTTTTCGCGGTGCGCGGCGAACGCTTCGATGGCCACGATTTTGTCGTGGATGCGGCCCGTCGCGGCGCGGTGGCTGCGGTCGTTTCGCGCGCCCGTGTCGCCGGCCTTCCAGACGACGCGCTTGCCGTTCCGCTTCTCATCTGCGAAGACCCGCTGGTTGCCCTGCAAGCTCTCGCCGCGCATGTGCGCCGCCAGTGGGGCAAGCGTGTTGTGGGCGTCACCGGCTCGGCAGGCAAAACCACCACCAAAGAAGCCATCGCCGCTGCGCTCAGCGCGCGCTTCCACGTGCTCAAGTCCAAAGGAAATCTCAACAATGGCTATGGCCTGCCGCTGCAGCTTCTCCGTCTCGAGCCTGAACACGAGTTCGCGGTGATCGAGCTGGGGATGAATCATCTGGGCGAAATTGCCGCACTTGCGCGCATCGCCACGCCCGACTGGGGCGTCGTGACCAACGTCGGCACGGCGCATATTGAGAACTTCACCGAGGGCCAGGCGGGCATCGCGCGCGCCAAATACGAGCTGATTGCCGCGCTGCCTGCCAACGGTGTGGCCTTTCTCAACTGCAGCGATCCGTTCGTCTCCCAGTTCGGCCGCGATTTTCCCGGCAAGGTCGTCTACTTCGGCATCGGCCCCTGCGGCGATCCCGCGATCCTCGACGTGGCAGAGGATGAATCGGGCCTCCGCGTGAACTACCGTGCCGGGGAGCACGACGGCGCTTTCACCCTGCATCTGCTGGGAGCACACAACGCGCAGAATGCCATGGCGGGCCTCGCCGTCGCCCTCGAAGCCGGTGTCGATCGCGACGCCGCAGCCAAGGCGCTTGAAACCCTTGCGCCCGGCGACAAGCGCGGCGAAACGCTCCAGTTCAACGGAGCCACAATCCTCAACGACAGCTACAACTCCAACCCGGAAGCGCTCAAGTCGATGATCCGCACGCTGGCCGCGCGGCCAGCGCAGCGCCGGATTCTTGTGGCCGGCGAAATGCTTGAGCTAGGACAACACGGTCCTGAGCTTCACACCGCATGCGGCAAGGCTGCAGCCGAAGCTGGCATCGACGTTGTGGTGGGCGTGCGCGGCAATGCGGAACATCTTGCCACCGCCGCCTGCGCCTCAGGCGTCGAGTCCATCTTTCTGCCCGATGCAGCCGCTGCCGGCCAGTGGCTTAAGCAGAACCTGCGCGCGGGCGACGTGGTCCTGGTGAAAGGCTCGCGCGGCGTTCACCTTGAACAGGCGTTCGCCGTCCTGATTCGTGTCGCAGAATCCCCGGAGTCCCATTGAACCTGAAGAGACTTGCCGCACTGGCCGCCCTGTACGTGTCGCTCTTTGCGGCAAAGTTGGTCTTGGCCGCGCCCAACCCTGCCTGGACCACCCCCGCTCCGCCGTTCCGCATTGCGGGCAACGGCCCGGGGTCCGCACAGACTGGTCCTGGTTCGTGGGGTGGCCTCTACTATGTGGGCAGCCAGGATCTGGCCGCCTATCTGCTCGTCACGCGTGCCGGCGACATCCTTATTAACAGCAATCTCGAATCCTCGCCGCCGCAGGTCAAGAAGAGCGTCGAAGCCCTGGGCTTCCATTGGAGCGACATCAAGATACTGCTCATCTCGCACGCCCACTACGATCACTGCGCGGGCAGCGCAGAAATTCTTCGCGAGACGCACGCCAAATATGAAGTCATGGCGCAGGATGTTTCGGTGGTCGAATCCGGCGGCCGCACCGACTTCCACTACTTCAACGACAAGTCGACGCATTTTCGTCCTGCGCATGTTAACCGCATCCTGCACGACGGCAATCAAGTTTCGCTGGGCGGAATCACACTCACGGCGCACCTCACGGCCGGCCACACCAGGGGAACCACCACCTGGACCTTCGACGCAAGCGAAGGCGGCCGCACGCTACACGTGGTCATCGTCGGCAGCCCCAACGTCAATCCCGGCTATAACCTGGTCGGCAATACGCGCTACCCGCAGATCGCCAGCGACTACCGTCACGAATTCAAGGTCCTGCGCAGCCTGCCCTGCGACATTTTCCTCGGTGCGCACGGCGGCTACTTCGGCCTCGCCGAAAAATATGCGCGCTTCAAGGCTGGCGACAAGAACGCCTTCGTCGATCCCGCCGGGTACAAGGCCTACGTGGCTGACCGCCAGCAGGTCTTCGAAGGTGAACTGAAAAAGCAGTCATCCGCGCGGCACTGACGGTGGGCACCCCCAACTGGCGGTCGCGCGAAGTGCGCTCTCCTATTCAGCAAATCCATCCAGGCCAATCCAGCAGAGAGCGAGATCTTTCAAATTGTTCTTATAGGTTCGCGTCACGGTGTATTGCTTGCCACCTTTGATGCGCAGCGTGTATTCGCCCGTTGGCAGGGGCTGAACTTCTTCGACAAGCGAGGCGTTGACAAGCACCGACCTGTGAATCTGCAAGAATCCGTAGGGTTTCAGTTTCTTGGCGATGGAAGAAATCGGAACACGCAAAAGGTAGGAGCCGGCATCGGCTTGGAGCAAAACGTAGTTGCCCTCGGCATGGACGGCCAACACATCGTCGGGCGCAATGAACAGGATTTTGCCATTGGCCTTAATCGCGATCTTTTCACGCTTTTGCCGAGAAAGTGTTTGCGGAACCGTCTCCGCCAACCGGACCGCGCGCTCTTCTTGGGATCTGCGAAACGCGAGATCGAGCGCCTCTTCGACACGTTCGTTCGAAAAAGGCTTGAGAATGTAGTCAACGGGATGCTTCTTCAACGCGGCGAGCGCCTGCTGCTGATACGACGTAACAAAAACCACGGTGGGCAGCAGACGGTCGTGTGCCGTGAGTTGGTCTAAGAGTTCGATGCCGAAAACTTCCGGCGTCCTGATATCCAGGAGAAGAACATCGAAGTTCCGACGCATGAGCTTGTCAAACGCTTCTGTTGCGTCCCTGGCTGTATCAAACCCCTCGACCTCGCGCCTGCCGGCCAGAATACTCGCCAATGCGGTCTGGGCGACCGGTTCGTCATTCACAATGAATACGTGCATGATTGCATGCCTCGCTCTCACTCTGCCTGGCAATCCGGCTAACGTGGGGATTCTGAGAATTCACGTCCTATGCCGATCGAATGGAATGAAATTCAATGGTCATGTGGGGAATCATCTGTACCATCCGACCATTTGCTGACCGGAACCATGAAAATCGTCAGTCGATCGGTCCCAACCTCATCTGCCATAATCGGCGAATTCGCCAGATTCGCTCCCCAAGTTTCAGCGCCGACTTGGGGAATGAAAAACATCAAGTGGGGATGCCAATGTCCGGCGTGATCGTTTAAATATCCTTGTTTCGACAGCATGTAACACATCGCGCCAGGTTCGAGGGAGGGCAATTCCTTTTTGGCGAAAGCGGCGTTCAGGTTGTCGGCGATCTGGGTTTTCGACTGCCCCGCCAACGCCCACTCCGTCTTTTTGATGGTCAGCGGAAGGTAGGTTCGGGCCGCGGCCGGGTTGAAACAGATCGGGCCCCGCAGCTTTGGATTCCAGAACTCAGGGAAGTCGAATTCCGCCGTCCACGATCGTTCCACGATGCAGACAAAACCGTTCGTGCCTTTGACGACGGTCTCGTAACCTTGCCGTTCAAGCACCATGACGTCGGCGTCTTTTGCAATCAAGTCGGGAGCCGCGCTCCTTGCCATGGCAATTTCGGCAGTCCGGTCCATCAGGTATTGCTCAAGCGGGGCCATGCTGGCATAGGAGGCATTGGCGTCCTGGGCTCGCGTTTGCCAGGCTGCGGTAAGCACGATGGCGAGAGCCAAAATTTTCCTGGTAACCCCTCTCCTGGTGACCCTTCCTGGAGTCTGCAAAGAATTCTGTTTCATGAACCCCCTCCGGAACGCTCGACATGATAGGTTGATATCAATATAATTAGTTTGTGTCAAGCTTGGAGAAGCTTCCCTTTGAAACAACGATTCGGGTTCGCAATTCTTGCCTCTGTCTTCATGTGCAACGAGCGGCAAGGGCGCTGGCCCGGCGTTTCGATGATGCGCTGCGCCCGTTTGGCCTGACCAACGGGCAATTTTCTCTCCTGATGTCGTTGAACCGCCCGGAACCACCCGGCATGGCGTCCGTTGCGTCCCTGCTGGCAATGGATCGAACCACCCTCACCGCCGCCCTCAAGCCATTGCAGCGCCGGCGCCTCGTCAGAGTTATGCCCGACCCAACGGATCGCCGCGGCCGCCTGATGACCTTAACCGCAAGAGGGCAAAGCATCCTTATCCACGCCGTCCCGGTTTGGCAGAGCACGCATGCAGAAGTTGAGACACTTCTGCACGATGGCGATTCTGATTGCCTGCGGAACCATTTGCGATCGCTCTCTTAGGCACTTCGGAGCTGGTCATGGTCGCAAACGTTGAGAGATGCTGCAAAGCCGGGCGTTGGCATAAGATATCGGAGATATGAAGCGAATGCTTGGTTTGGTGCTGTCCCTCCTTGTGATGCGCGCGGCCGCCGGGGAAGACATGGAGCTGCGCACGCGCGCGGAGCAGTTGATGAATCGGGCGCTCCTTGCCAGCAGGCTCACCACGCCCATGAACATTCGCACGGATGTAACCTTCTCCGCGACCGGGGAGGACGGCATCGCGACACCGGGCAGCTATGTCCGCGTGCGAAGCGCCGACAACGCTCTCCGGGAAGACTTCGTTCTCGGCGACTATCGCATGTCGCGCATTCAGGAAGAGGGGAAAGTCGCGACGCACGGGCAGTGGGTCGACCTTCCTTATACGTTGCGCAAGATTGTGGAATTCGTCCCCTACCTGCCGATTCGATTCGACTCGAGCGACGTCATCACCGGCATCCATGAAACCAAGATGGATGGGAAGGATGCCGTTTGCATTCAATTCGTCACAATCCAAGGCGATGATCGCAATCCCGGCGATGTATGTATCGGAAAGGCAAATGCGATCGTATTGGAGTGGCATGATCGCGATCATTCTTTCGAAGCGCTCGAATACCACTCCGTCGAAGGTGCTTTGCTGCCATCTCATTTCGTTTATCGCGAGGGCGAGAAACTTGTGATCGACGCGAGCGTGCGTTGGACGCTTCTGGATGCGCGCCCCGACGAGGCCTTTGTTGTGCCCGAGGATTGGCGGCAGGCGTTCTACTGCAAGTCCTTTTCGATGCCGGTGCCGAAGTCCGCTCCGCAGCCTGCAGCGAGGGGCGGTATGGATGCCCCCGTGATTACGATCGAGGTCCGGGTGCATGTTCGCCCCGATGGGACGGTGGGGAGGGCCGAGGTCCTGAAGCCGGTACGGTATGACCTGGATGCAGAAGCGGTGGAGCTGGTGAAGACCTGGACCTATGAGCCGGGATCCTGTGAGGGGACCAGGCAGGAAATCGCGATCGATGCCGCGGTGCGTTTCCAAGGCCGGTAGCACCGCCCGGTTGGCGGGGCTCAAGCCGCTGACGCGCCATGCGGCGTGGCTCCAATCCGATCGACGCGAGTCTGCGCGATGAAAACACCGCGAATTCATTTCTTGCTCTTGCGGACCGGCGAGATTCGTTCCAGCAGTGTCACCTTCACCGTTTGACCGTGGGTTTTTCCGATCGCCTCAAGGGTCTCCGCCTTCACCGGTAATTTATGATTGCCGTCGCCCAGCGCCATAAAGGCGCTCTGGAATGCATGGCCATCGATGGTCCCTTTGACCTTGACTAGCCCATGCGTCCCGAAGAATGTTGCGGACTGGGGCCAGATCAAATAGGTCCAGCCTCCTGGCTTGGGGCTCTTGAGTAGTTCTGCCTTGAACGATTTGTTCAGCATTGTCGCCTCGTTTCGTTGTTCGATGTTGTCAACTTCGGACACCGAGAGGACCGTGTCCAACCGCCGAGTGCCCCAGGGCCGCCTCAACCCAAGGACGCATGGACCATCGAAGAATCGACATTTTCGTGCATATTTCTGACTTTTCTTCCTCGGCAAGCTCGCGGCGGCGATGGTTGCACCACCTAGGTTAACTCCACCGCGGATTTCTCCCTGTAAAATCAACCTGAATTTCGCCCTCTCCCGGCACTGGAGTTCCCTTGCTTTACTGGCTGCTCTACGAGAAGCTGTTCCCGTTCTTTCATCCCTTCCGCATCTTTCGCTATCTCACGTTTCGTACCGCCTTCGCTTCGCTCACCGCGCTTCTCATCGGCCTCTTCATCGGCCCCTATGTCATCCAGAAGCTGCGCGAATTCCAAATCGGCCAGTACATCCGCGAAGAGGGCCCGCAGTCGCACATGAAAAAATCGGGCACGCCTACCATGGGCGGCGTGCTCATCATCATTGCCATTGTTTTGCCCACCTTGCTTTGGTCCGATCTCTCCGACCCTTTCGTCTGGATCACGGTTCTCTCCACGGTCGCCTTTGGCGCCATCGGATTTGCCGACGACTACATCAAGGTTGTCAAAAAACGCAATCTTGGACTCACCGCGCGCGCCAAGCTTTTCTGGCAGGCGGTGGTTGGGGTTGGCGTAGCTTCGGCCCTGGCGCTGCTGACGCCTTTCCGCATGTTCTCAACGCAATTGACCGTGCCCTTCATCAAATCCTGGCGCCCCGATCTCGAGTGGCACTGGATGGCCACGATCCCGCACCTCGGCTTTCTCGCTTTCCTGCCATTCGTCGCCTTCGTCATCTTCGTTCTCATGGGTTCGTCGAATGCTGTCAACCTCACCGACGGCCTCGATGGCCTGGCCATCGGCTGCACCATCATTGCCGCGGCGGCGCTCACCGTGCTCGCGTACGTCAGCGGCAACATCGTCTTCTCTGAGTATCTTGAGTTGCAGCGCATGCCTCTGGCTGGCGAGCTCACCGTCTTCGGCGGAGCCATGGTCGGCGCGTCCATCGGCTTTCTCTGGTACAACGCCCACCCCGCGGAAGTCTTCATGGGCGACGTCGGCTCGCTGGCGCTCGGCGGCGCCATCGGCACCATCACCATCCTCATTCGCCAGGAGCTGCTGCTCCCCTTTATCGGCGGCGTTTTCATCATTGAAGCGCTTTCCGTCGTTCTGCAGGTGGGCAGCTATAAGCTACGCAACAAAAAACGCATTTTCAAGATGGCCCCTCTCCACCACCACTTCGAGCAGGTGGGCTGGAGCGAGTCCAAGGTCATTGTCCGCTTCTGGATCCTCGCCCTGGTCTTCGCCCTCTTTGCCCTCACCACCCTGAAACTGCGCTAGCCTGTCATGCTCCACCCCGGGGCTCGCTTAAATCGCAACCGCGCCCTCGTCCAACCCCGCCCCCACGATGCACAATAGAGGTGTCGCGCAAACACCTTCATGATGGAACTCAAAGGCAAAAAGGTTTTAGTCGTCGGGCTGGGCAAGTCGGGCCTTGCCGCCGCGCTCTTTCTGCGCCACCGCGGCGCCCAGGTCACGGTTTCCGACGTCCGCAGTGCGGAGGCCCTCGCCAAAGACATCCCCGCGCTTCTCGAAGAGGGCATCATGGTTGAGGCCGGCGGCCACGGCCTGCTCACCTTCCGCCGCCAGGACCTCATCGTCGTCAGCCCCGGCGTTCCCCTCGATACGCCCGAGCTGGTGCTGGCCCACAATCTTGGCCGCCCCATTATCGGTGAACTCGAACTTGCGGCGCGCTTCCTGCAGGGCCGCACTCTGGCCATCACCGGGTCCAACGGCAAAACCACCACTACGTCCCTTGTCGGCGAAATCCTCGAAGAGGCCGGCTTCCGCACCCTGGTCGGCGGCAACATCGGCGTCCCCGTCATCGCCCTCATCGACGAGAGCACGCCAGAAACCTGGTCGGTCCTCGAAGTCTCCAGCTTTCAGCTCGAATCCACTGACCAGTTCCATCCCGCCATCGCCGTCATTCTCAACATCACCCCCGACCACCTCGATCGCCACGGCACCTTCGAAAATTACGCACGCGCCAAAGAGCGCATCTTCGCCGCGCAAACGCCGCAGGACTGTGTCGTCCTCAACGCCGACAACGCCCGCGCCGCCGCTGCCGCCCAGCAATCCAAGGCCCCCGTGCACTGGTTTTCGCTCGACCGCACCGTCCCGCAAGGCGCCTATGTCGACTCCGGCTACGTCGTCTTCCGTGCCGCCAAAGACGCGCCTGTCGAACGCATCATCCCTCTGCACTCCATTCCGCTCAAAGGCGAACATAACGTAGAAAACGTGCTCGCCGCGGTCTGCGCCTCGCGCCTTGCCGGAGCGCCCCCCGAGGCCATCCGTCGCGCCATCGAAAAATTCAAAGCCGTCGAACATCGCCTGGAATACGTCGCCACCCTCAACGGCGTCGACTACTACAACGACTCTAAGGCCACCAACGTCGACGCCACCGCCAAGGCCATCGCCTCGTTCTCGAGCGGTGTCCACCTCATTCTCGGTGGCAAAGACAAAAACTCCGACTACACCCAGCTCGCGCAGCTTCTCCGCGCGCATGTCCGCGCCATCTATACCATCGGCACCGCCGCCCCCAAGATCGAGTCGCAGCTCCGCGGCGTTGTCTCCCTCCACTCCTGCGAGACCCTCGACAAGGCCGTCAGCGCCGCTGCCTCCGCCGCCCACCCTGGCGAAGTCGTCCTGCTCGCTCCCGCCTGCTCCAGCTTCGACCAGTTCGAAAGCTACGAGCATCGCGGCCGCGTCTTCAAAGAGCTGGTCAACGAGTGGCGTGGCGTCGCCGGCATTCCGGCTGTCGTGGAGCGCAGCCCCGCCCGTTAACCACCTGTATCCCCGTGATCGTCTCTTGAGCCGCCAGAGCATACAAACTGCCCGATCCTAGAACTAAGGGATCTGAACCAAGGGACCTCTCTGATTGGATGAAATTGTCATCCGGAGCGGAGCGAGAGCCTGCCCTGAGCGTAGCCGAAGGGGATCTGCATTTGTGCGAATCGGCCGTGGGCCTCAGGTCTCGCGTTTGATAGCTGAGAAGGGCTCGAGCCGCAATCGATTACCTGGGGTATAAATACATGGCCAAACGCATCGGCGTCGATAAATGGATCTTCTTCATCACCCTCACCCTCGTCGTGGTGGGCCTCGCCATGGTCTTCTCGGCCTCGGCCATCATCGCGCAGGAGCACTTCCATTCCCCCTACACCCTCCTGGTCCGCCAGGCTGGCTGGGCTCTGGCCGGAGTCCTCTGCATGGTCGTCCTCATGTCGGTTGACTACGCCCACTACAACTCGCCACGCTTCATCTTTCCCGCTCTCGCCGGCACTACCGTCATGCTGGTCATGGTTTTTTTCTTTCGCGACTCTCACGCCACCCATCGCTGGTTCCGCTTCGGCGCCTTCTCCTTCCAGCCCGCGGAGATCGCCAAGCCCGTCCTGATTCTTTTTCTCGCCTGGTTCCTCGCGCGCCGCCTCGACTCCATCGGCGACTGGCGCCGCACCCTGCTGCGCGCCGCCCTCCCGCCTCTCGTCTTCATCCTCCTCATCGTCAAGCAGCCTGACCTCGGCACTGCGCTCGTCCTCGCCGGCGTCACCGCCATGATGCTGCTCCTCGCCGGCATGGAGTGGAAGTACCTCGCCCTCTCCGTCGCCGTTGCGCTGCCGCCGCTCGCCGCATTGCTCTTCTGGGTTCCCTGGCGCCGCGCCCGCATGCTCGCCTTCATGCACCCCGACGCCGATCCCATGGGCGCAGGCTTTCACATCAATCAGTCGCTCATCGCTGTCGGCACGGGAGGCTTCACCGGCCGCGGCTTCATGGAGGGCATGCAGAAGCTCTTCTACCTGCCCGAAGCGTCGACGGATTTTATTTTTGCCAACGTAGCGGAAGAGCTGGGGTTTGTCGGAGCGATGGCCATCGTCCTGCTCTTTTGTGTATTGGCTTACCGCGGACTGCGCACCGCGTATCGGTCAACGGATCCGTTCGCGCGCCTGACGGCGTTTGGGATTACCACTGCCATTCTGCTGCAGGCCTTCTTCAACATCAGTGTCGTCCTCTCGCTGCTGCCCACCAAGGGCATCCCGCTACCGTTTATTTCCTCGGGTGGAACCTCGCTGTTTTTCACCCTGGCCAGCATCGGCATCCTGCTGAATATTTCGAAACAGGTGGATTGAAGACTGCGCGTCCAGCGAATGTCAAAGACAGTCCGGGGGGACAGTCCGGGCGTAACGCATTCGATCGTGTCGTCCGCCTCTCTCTACTCATCACGGCTGTGTCATCGTGAGAGCCCGCGCGCTTAGGGGCCCCGATCGCACGCTCGTTGCGAGTGAGGGTACCGCAGCTGCCGCACCGCCATCTGCGCAAGCACCTGCCTCTGCGAGAATGAGTCTCTGGGGGGAGGCAACCCCGTTGGCATCTTTGCGCGTTCTCATTGCCGGTGGCGGAACCGGCGGCCATATCATTCCGGCTCTCGCAGTTGCGCGTGCTCTCGTCGCACGTCATGCTGCCGAGGTTCTCTTTGTCGGCACGGAGCGCGGTCTCGAAACGCGTCTCGTTCCACAGGCGGGATTTCGCCTCGAGCTTGTTCGCGTGGGCCCGTTGAAAAACGTTTCGCTCATGACCCGGCTTCGTACGGCCATCGACATTCCGGCCAGTGTCTTTGCCTGCCGCCGGCTGATCCGGGCCTTCAAGCCGGGAGTGGTCCTGGGGATCGGGGGCTATGCGTCTGGTCCAGGGACAGCGGCGGCGTTCACGATGCGCGTTCCCGTCATGGCTTTCGAGCCCAATGCGATGCCCGGCCTCGCCAATCGCCTCATCGGCAAGCGCGTGCAGGCTGCCGCGGTCAACTTTCCTGCTGCAGCCCGATGGTTTCGGAATGCCGAAGTGACAGGCGTTCCGGTCCGCCCCGAATTTTTCAGTGTTCCGCCGTCCGCTCAGGATCATCTCCTGGTCTTCGGCGGATCGCAAGGCGCGCGGCTCTTCAACCAGACGTTGCCCAGGATTGTTCCGGACCTGCTGCAGGCAATTCCGAAGCTAACGATCCTTCACCAGTGCGGTGCGCGCTGGACCGAAAGCACCCAGGCGGACTATGCGGCGAGCGGCGCAGATCGGGCGCGTTGGCAGGTGAGCTCGTTCCTCGACGACATGCCGGCACGCTTTGCCGACGCCAGCCTGGTGATGGCGCGCAGCGGCGCCTCTACCGTGGCGGAGCTTGCGGCCGCCGGCAAGGCCTCGCTCCTGGTGCCGTTTGCCGCAGCGGCCGACGAGCATCAAAAGCGCAATGCCGAAGAGATGGTCAAGGCGGGCGCCTCGGTCATGCTGATCGAACCGGAACTGGCCGAGCCGGGGAAGCTGCTGAATGCCCTGAAATCGCTGCTCACCGATTCGAATCGTCTCGCCGCGATGTCAGCCGCGGCGAAGACTCAGGCGCATCCTGGAGCTGCCGAGCAAATCGCCGATCGCCTTGCAGCTCTAGCGTGGGCGTCGTAGAGAAGAGGATCCTAACCCAGCCGATCCGAGTTGCTTGCCCGCTTCTGCGTTGCGATTCACGGCAAAAGCAAAAGCCCGCCTGCCGAAGCAGGACGGGCTTTTCAGTCAACCTCGTTCCAATTTACCGGTGACCGCCGCCACCACCGTGGGAGCCGCCGCCTCCGCCGCCATGGAAACCGCCGCCGAAGCCGCCACCTGCGTGGCCGCCGCTAAATCCGCCGCCGACGTGCCCGCCCATTCCGCCGCGGAATGCGTTGCCGCCGTTGAAGGCATGCGCGCCGCCATAGCCGTGGTATCCACCGTTATACGGCCCGCGTGCGGCCGGTCCGCGGTAGCCGTATCCGTAGCCGCCGCGATAGCCGTAGCCACCCCGATAGCCATATCCATAGCGCCCAAAGCCCGGGCGTCCGAAAAAGCCCCGGTGGTACCAGGGTCCCGCGCCGATGAAAAAGCCGCCGACAAACCAACTCGGTCCATAGTAGCCGTAAGGCGCGCACGCATACGGGTAGTAGGCGTAGTAGCCCCACGAACATTCAGGTGGTCCGTAGGCATACGGGGCGTCGACCACCGCTGGGCCAACGCCAACGCCCACCTCCTGGGCATTTACCGCCGGTACAAGGGCCAAAGGCAGAGCCACGAGCGTTGCCATCAGAGCCAGCTTCAAACTCTTCATGATCCCCTCCCGTGCTGCCCGATCCACCTGTCGGGATTGGACCCAGGGACATCGGCCCCGGTTTTCAGCACCGCCGGCTTGGGTTCTGGGCCCATCCGGCTTCTGTCCAATTGAACAACAAAACCCGACAGAAGTTGCGCTCTTTCCCGCAAGATTTGTACGGCTTCCCGGGCAACTTCTCCTAAATTTTCTGAATCTTCGCCCACGCCGCCAGGTTGGAAGTCTCAACCTTACATTGAATCCGGTGCCTCGCCGCAGAAATCCGGCAAAGAGAACGGCCTCTCGCGGCGGAGAGGCCCCGTGTTCCGATGCGCTCACGTCCTAACGGCGGAAGTGGTCGTGATCCCGGTCCCAACCGCGATCGCGGTTAAAGTCGCGGCGATAGAAGTCGTGCCGGGTATCGAACCGCACAATCGGCGCCGGGCCGCGGACGCCAATGTAGTTCCAGCGCCCGGGTACCCAATAGCCATTGGCATAGTAGCCTGCGGCCCAGGTGTATCCCTCTCCAGGGCACGGAGGAACATAGGCCACCGGCCCACCGACGTAGACCCGAACGCCTGCGGCCTTGGCCTGCGTTGTCCCCAGGCTCAATGCGCCGGCGAGCACTGCTGCACCCAGCATCCATTTCTTCATGTTCAACATAGTTCCTCCATCCCACCCAGCCCGATCTCGCATCGGCTGATCCGGCTTTTCTTTCCCGCTTGGGGCTTGGATCCTGCTGCCCTTCGCATGCCGGTTACGTACCGATTGAACAGCGAATAGGGGAGGAGGTTGCGGTTCTTCAGCGAAAATAAAGGTCCGCAACTTTCGCGTGCAGCAGTGTTTATCGAGTCTTCGCTCTCCATCGAAAGGTGGAGGCGTTACGAATGGTACATTGATCTTTCGTCCCCATGTTTGCCACTGCGCAGCACGCCCACTTCATCGGTATCGGCGGAATCGGCATGAGCGGGATCGCCGAGATCCTGCTGAGCCTCGGCTTTCAAGTCTCCGGTTCCGATCTTCGCCGCGGCCCGGTCACCGATCGGCTCGCGAAGCTGGGCGCCACGATCTACGAGGGCCACGACGCGCGCAACGTGGCGGGCGCTACGGTGGTGGTGACCAGCTCGGCGGTTTCCTCCACCAATCCTGAAGTCGTTGAGGCGCGCGCGCGCAAAATCCAGGTCATCCAGCGCGCCGAGATGCTGGCCGAGTTGATGCGCCTCAAATACGGCATCGCGATCGCCGGCATGCACGGCAAAACGACCACCACTTCGATGGTTGCGGTCGTGCTCGCAGCTGGCGGACTTGATCCCACCGTGGTCGTCGGCGGGCGCGTCGATGCTCTCGGATCGAATGCGAAGCTCGGCGCCAGTCAATTCCTCGTTGCGGAGGCTGACGAGAGCGATCGCTCTTTTCTGAAACTGTCGCCCATTCTCGCGGTCGTCACCAATCTCGATCGCGAACACATGGATTGCTATCGCGACATGGCGGACGTGGAGGATTCGTTTCTCACCTTTATCGACAAGGTGCCGTTTTATGGGGCCGTGACGGCCTGCCTCGACAACGCGCAGCTTGCTGCCATTTTGCCGCGCACGCATCGGCGCGTGTTTACCTATGGAGAGGCGGCCGAAGCCGACTTTCGTCTCGAATGCCTCGCGTCGCAGCCTGGAAGCCTCTCCTGTTTTCAGGTCTGGACGCATGCCGGCCCCCTGGGTCCCTTCGAGCTGCACGTGCCCGGACGCCACAACGTGCTCAACGCCACGGCCGCAGTGGCCATTGCTCATCAGCTGCAGATCCCGGCGGAAAAAATCGCTGAGGGCTTGCGGCGATTTCGCGGCGTCGACCGGCGCTTCCAGCTTCGTGGTACGGCGCGCGGGGTCCGCGTCGTCGACGACTACGGCCACCATCCCACCGAGATTCGCGCTACGCTCGCGGCCGCACGCGAGTCAACAGGCGGACGGATTCACGTGGTGTTCCAGCCGCACCGGTTCTCCCGAACCCGAGATCTTTTGGACGAATTTGGTGGTGCGTTTACCGACGCCGACACCGTCGTTGTGCTTCCCATCTATGCAGCCAGCGAAGAGCCGCTCCCGGGCATCACGGCCGAACGGCTGGCCGAGCGCATTCAAGGACCGGTCGTCCAGTTCAAGCCCGATTTTCCGACCGCGATAGGCGCCGTTGCGCAGGAGGCTCGGGAAGGCGATTTGATTCTCACGCTCGGCGCCGGAAGCGTGAGTCAGCTCGGTCCGCAGATCCTGGCGGCGCTTGAGCAGACGGCGCATTCCTGAAACGGAAATGTGCGCGCTGCGATCCTCCAAATCTGCTGCTGAAACGTTTCACTCCAAGCGATGGCCCTGCTATGATGCGGCGGGCGCGCATTTGCGCACGGGAAGGTGCACGTATGGCAAAGAGTTCACGCAGGAGCTTTCTCAAGACCGCAACCACCACTGCAGCGGCGATCGCGGCAGCACGCCGCATGCCCGTCTGGGCGGAGGGAAGCGGCTCCGTCAAGGTGTGGAGCAGCTACCGCGACAAGCGCCATGCGCCGGCCGAGTTGCTCGCATGGAAGCCTGCGGCCGAGGCGACCGCGAATGCCATTGCGCTCGATCCGCATGCCACGCGCCAAGAGGTTTTGGGATTTGGCGCGGCCATGACCGACGCTGCCTGTTACGTGCTGAGCCGTCTGAGTGACGCCGAACGCGCTCCCTTAATGCACGACCTCTTCGCGCCGGGCGAGATGGCCTTCAACGTTTGCCGCACCTGCATCGGCGCCAGCGACTACTCGCGCAACGTCTACAGTTTCGACGACAGTTCCGAGCCGGATCCTGAGCTCAAGAAATTCTCGATCGACCACGATAAGGCTTACATTCTGCCCATGCTGCGCGAGGCACGCAAAGCCAATCCGGAGCTTTTCCTTTTCTCGTCGCCCTGGAGCCCGCCCGGCTGGATGAAGCCCGACAACACCATGCTTGGCGGCTCCATGCGCAAGACGAGTTTTCCGCCTTACGCAAAGTACTTTCTGAAATTCCTTGAGACCTACAAGGCCGAAGGCGTCGCGATCGATGCCGTGACCGTGCAGAACGAGACCGATGCCGAGCAGGAAGGCAACATGCCTGCGTGCCTTTGGGCGCAAGAGCAGGAGATGGAGTTTGTGAAGAGCCATCTTGGACCCGCGCTGCGCAAGGCCGGCTTACCAATCAAGATCTGGGTCCTCGACCACAACTACAGCCTGTGGGGGCGCGCGATCGATGAGCTGAGCGATCCTGCGGTCTATGAATTTGTCGATGGCATCGCCTGGCATGGCTATGTAGGCGAAGCGTCCGCCATGACGCGCGTGCACGATGCTTTCCCGCAGAAGAACGCCTATTGGACCGAAGGCGGGCCCGACGTGAAGCAGCCCGATTACCAGACGGACTACACGAAGTGGGCCGATGCCTTCAACGGCATCCTCAACAACTGGGCGCGGTCGATCACCTCGTGGAACGTCGCGCTCGACGAGGAAGGGAAGCCCAACATCGGCCCGTTTTCGTGCGGCGGCGTCGTCACCATTGAGAATGCAACCCACAAGATCACGCGCAGCGGCCAGTACTGGGCCTTTGCGCACTACTCGAAGCACATCCAACGCGGCGCCCGCGTCTTCGCGACGGATGGCTTGGGTGACGATGGCGCAGGGGGAGCGGTCTCACACTGCGGATTCCGCAACCCCGACGGCGGCCATGTGGTTGTGCTTGCCAACACTGGCCCGCAACGCCGCGCGCAGCTCCTGCTTGGCGGGAACGCCCTCGACGTGGAGCTGCCGGCCGATTCGGTGCACACCCTCGAGTGGATGTAGGCGAGTCGCTGGAGAACGGTCCGATCGAAGAGCAGCAAAATGCCGGTGCTCGACGTCTCAGGCATCTTTTTGCCGAGGCTGCGCGTCATCATCAGGCTGGCCGCCTCGATGAGGCGAAGCGCCTCTACCTTGAGGTTCTTGCGATCGACGTGGGCCATGCCCCAAGCCTTCACGGGCTCGGTCTTATCGCGCAGGACTCCGGCAACTTCGATGTCGCAGTAAGCATGATGCGACGCGCGATTGCCGCGGACTCACAGGATACGGCCTATCGCTTTAGCCTTGGTGCGGTGCTGCAGGCCAGGGGAGGGTACGACGATGCGCTCGCCGTTTTTCGTGACGTGCTGCATCTCGATCGGGAGCATCTGCTGGCTCGCTTTCGTGTGGGCAATGTCTTGCAACTGCAGAACAGGCTCGATGAGGCTATCGCCGAATACCAACACATTCTGGAAATGAAGCCGGATGCCCACGATGCGCAATTCAACATCGCCAACGTGCTGCGGCTGCAGGGTAAGCTGACGGAAGCGCGCGTGCACTACGAGCGCGCTCGCGCGATGGATCCGGGCAACGTGGACACGCTGTGGAACCTGGGCCTTCTGGATTTGCTGGAAGGGAACTATGCGGCAGGATGGCCCAACTACGAAATGCGCCATCGGCGTCCGACGCATGGGCTGCGGGCGTTTCCCGAGCCGCAATGGAAAGGGGAGCCGCTCCAGGGCAAGCGCATCCTTCTTCATGCGGAACAGGGCCTTGGCGATACGCTTCAATTTCTTCGTTATGTGTCCCGTGTCATCGCGGCTGGCGGACAAACCATCCTCGATGTTCCCAGCACGATCCAGCGACTCGCGACGGCGATCCCCGGCGTCGCGGAGGTGGTTGCCACCGGCGAAACGATTCCACCGTTTGATGTGCAGTGCCCGCTGATGAGCCTTCCATTGGCTTTTCAAACATCGCTCGATTCCATTCCCGGGGCCGTGCCCTATCTCAGCATTCCAGAAGATGCGAAGCGTGCCGCGATAAGACGACCGTGGCCCGCCCAAGGCTTGCGCGTCGGGCTTGTATGGGGAGCCACGCCGCGTTTCTTTGAAGATTCGGATCGGTCCATCCCCCTGGCGTTTTTTGAACCTGTGCTGGCAACGCAAGGCGCACACTTCTTTTCGCTGCAGATGGGGCCGTCGGCCGATCAGCTGGACAAGCTGCAGGCGCCGCTCACCGATCTGCGCGAAGCCATCGGCGATTTCGCGGATACCGCGGCGCTCGTCGCTCATCTCGATCTCGTCATCACTGTGGATACTTCGGTTGCCCATGTAGCGGGCGGTCTGGGCAAGCCGACCTGGGTCCTGCTTCCGTTTTCGCCAGATTGGCGCTGGCTGATCGATCGCGAAGACAGCCCGTGGTACCCGACGGCGCGGCTTTTTCGCCAGCCACGCCCTCGCGACTGGGAATCCGTGATGAAGAGGGTGCGGTCCGAGCTTGCCTTGATTTCGCAGAAGGAGAACCATTAATCCGTCGGTTCGGTCGCCCGTGAGCTGGAAAACCGACAAGTCTGCAGCAGCTCGCTCCCAGATTCCTGCTGCGCAACTCATTGAGCCGGCTGCCGGAACCACCCCAGCAGCGTCTGCGTATTGAGCTTCGGCGGTGCAACTTTGCCGGCTGGATCGCGTCTCATTCGTGAGAGGCGGCCAGGATGTGCAATGGTCGACCGCCGGAGGTTATTCAATTGACTCCCCAGGAAGAACAGCTGCTGAACTCTCTCGTTGAACGAGTCAACCAAACACAACTTCAGGAGAAAGATCCAGACGCGGAAGGGTTGCTCGACCGGTCGCTCGCGCCGAACCCCGACGCCCTCTACATTCTGGCGCAGACGGTTCTGGTGCAGAACATCGCGCTAGAACAGGCAAAGGCGCAAGTAGCCCAACTGCAGCAGCAGGCGCAATCAACGCGCCAACCCGCGCATGCAACCAGTTTTCTCGGCAGCCTGCTGGGCCGGCACGATCCAGAGCCCGCGGCTCTGCAGACCGCACCGACGCCGCAGTCTCAAGCCGGCTATCAGCCGGTCAACCCGCAGCAGTACGTGCCGCAGTACGCGCCGCAGTACACCCAACCGGCCCCGCAATACGCGCAGCCGCAGTATGTGCCGGCGGCCTCTGGCCAGCCAAGTTTTTTGCGCGGAGCCGTGCAGACGGCGGCAGGCGTGGCCGCCGGCGCGCTGGCCTTTGAAGGCGTCGAATCGATCCTCCATGGTCTCGGCGGCGGTGGTGGCTGGGGCGGCATGGGCATGGGGCCGGGCTTGATGGGTGGTGGCTTCGGTCGTCCCGCCGAAGAAACGGTGATCAACAACTACTACGACGATCCTGCGCAGGGCGGGGAACACCGCGACATCGAGGGCGGCGAACAGCATTTCCATGAGTCAGCCGACCAGGGCGGCGGGCAGTTCAATGATGCCAGTTACAACACCCAGGGCGACGACATGAACGCGGGCAACTCGGCGAACGACGACAACTCCTCCGGCTTCGACAACGGAAACGTCGACGACGGCTCAGGATTTGACGACTCGGGAAGCTTCGATGACGGCGGCAGCGGCGGCGACTTGCTCTGAAACTTGCGGGGATTGGGGACGGAGCAGCTATTGCCCGCGGCGATGTCCCCAATCAAACCGACGTCCGATGATTCCCTTTACGATCCAGCGATCGGTTGCCGCAGTGGGTCCAATGCCCACGCCAAAGTTGATCTCCCACTTCGGTGAAACATTCAGGTCGATGGCAGGGAAGAACTGCTGCTGCTGGTTGTGCAGACTGGCAATGCGGGTGATGCTGCCGTAGTCGGCGTAGTACTCGAGCCCGCCGGTGATCTGCTTGGTGAAGTCGTAGCTGATCTTTACCGCTGGGGAAAAACCAACCCCTAAGTTCACATCGGGTCCATGCCAGGTGCGCTCGAGGGCCGGGTTCACCGCGAAATACCAGCGGCCCACGGTTTTGTCGACGATGGGCCGAATCTCCCAAGTCCATGTGTCGGGCGAGAAAAAGGCGCGTTGGTAGCCGACTTCGGTCGAGAGGCTCACTCCGACGGGCCAGCGCCAGCTCTCGGGTATGCGCACCCGCGGACGAATGTGATCGCCGACCCATTGCACGCCGGTCCCGCTCTGTTCGCTCGTGAAAATGTAGAAGCCGACTTCGGACCAGTTGTTCAGCCCCTGCGTGATCTCGACTGTCTCGTGTTCCGCATGATTGGTGGGATCGACGCCATCGATGAAGTATTTCTGTCCAACCGCCGTGTAGTTGGAGTGCAATTCGACCATGGTGCTATGCGGCGGCACGGTGTCAGAGCCGTAGACCTGGATCTCGTAGTTGCCCTGTGCCTGTAGCGGCCTCGTCGCGCACAGAAAGAATGCGGCAGCGGTCAGGGCCGAGAGAGCCAATCTCAAAAAAACTCGCATACCTTCTCTGACGCAGCAGGACAATTCCGAGGCGCATGACGATTTATTCATACTGCATAAGGGCCATGAATCCTGAATCCATATGGTCCTGCTGATGGCAGTGAAAGAGCGTCGCGCCGGGGTTGTTTGCCACGAGGTCAACTTCGACTTTGTTTTTGCCTTCAACGATGACCACATCCTTGAATACGCCGCTGGTCGCTTCCCCGCGCAGAGAAATCAGTTCGAAGGCATGCCGATGCAGGTGCACGGGGTGATCGTCGGTGCTGCGGTTGTCGAAGATCAGGCGGTGCCGCAAACCCTGGTGCACGACGATCGGATTGGTTTCTGGAAACGACTTGCCATTGATCATCCAGCGATCAAGCGCGCCGTGCCCCTCGAAGTGCGAAGTAAAGACGAGCGGAATCGTGACGTCCGGCTTGTGGGTCCTAGCCTGCGCATCACCGAATCGGCGATAGTTCCATGTTAGGCCGGCCTGAGCAGGCGCCTTCGGTTTGCCGGTTGCATTGGCGTATTCCACCACGGCACCCATCCCCGCATCACGGAAACTGTCGCGCACTTCGCCCAGGATCCACACGCCGGGAGCGTCCATCGTAACAACCGCGCTGACCCGCTCTGCCGGACCGAGCCGGAGCAACTCGACTTTTGCTTGCGTGGGCACAGGCCGCCCGTCAAGAGCCATCATCTGGAAAGAGTGCCCGGCCAGCGCAAGCCAATGTGTTTCCGTCGCGCTGGCATTGAGAATATGAAAGAGCACGCGCTCGCCCTCCCTGACTCGGATCGGGTCGTCATAGCCCATCATTTTCCCATTCACCGATCCCGCCACGTAATTCACCATCTCCGAGCCGTCGTCGCTGCTCACGAAGTATGGCTCCCAGTCGTGGAGCACGAGGAACTGCTCCTGGTCGTAGCGTCCGGAGTTCTCGCGCGACTCGACCAGCAGAACGCCGAATTGCCCGCTATAGAGTCCCCTCTTCAAGTCCCGATGCGCCGCCGTGTGCGTGTGGTACCAATGCAGGCCAGACGGTCTTGGCACAAACGTCACCCGGGTGTTTCCTCCCGCAGCGATCATTGGCGTGCCTTCTTCGATGGCTCCGTCGACCTCTGGCGGGATCCACTGCCCGTGCCAATGCAGAATCTCCGGCCGGTCGAGCCGGTTCTGGATTTCGATCGTGACCGGCTTGCCTTCGGTCACACGCAGGAGCGTTCCGGGAATCTGCCCGTTGTACGCAGCGGTACGAATCTTCTTTTTAGGCGAGAACTCCCACTCCACCTCGGCGATTTCCACCTTGTAGTCCGCCTTGGTGGGGGCGTCCTCCCGCAGAGCAGCCTGTGCACCTGGGTCCGCCTGGGCCGTCACTCCTAACAGGCCCGCGGCAGATGCCAGCGCCACTCCCTGCAGAAAGCTGCGCCGGGTGGGGGTCGAAAACGCAAGGGAACCAGCTCGCGGCGGCTTCGTGGAAGAGTCCTTCACAGCACCCTATTGTCGTCTTTTTTCGGGGTTTCCGCGACGCGCCGTGCGCAGGGAATCGGCCCGGTTTGCCTAGCCTTTTGAGTGATATACTCACAGGGGCGGAGCGCCTGAAGCGCCTGCATTTTCCATCTTCTGAGGTTTCCATGTCCGGCCACTCGAAATGGGCCACAATCAAGCACAAGAAGGGCGCGCTCGACGCCAAGCGCGGCAAAGCCTTTACTCGCCTCATCAAGGAAATCACGATCGCCGCGAAGGCGGGCGGGGGAGATCCCGACGGCAACCCGCGCCTGCGCACCGCGATCCTTGCGGCCAAGGCCGAAAACATGCCGGCGGACAACATCAAACGCGCCATCCAGCGCGGCACCGGAGAACTCGAGGGCGTGAACTACGAAGAGATCACCTTCGAGGGTTACGGACCCGGTGGGGTGGCCATCATCGTGGAAGTCACTACCGATAACCGCAATCGTACGGTCAGCGAAATCCGGCACACCTTCTCAAAGAACGGCGGCAACCTCGGCTCCACCGGTTCGGTGCTGCATATGTTTTCGAAGAAGGGCGTGATCGCCGTTGAAAAGTCCGCGGCCACCGAAGAGAAGCTGATGGACATTGTGCTGGAGCACGGCGGCGAGGACCTGAGCGACGAAGGCGACACGTGGGAGATCCTTACCGAGCCTGCTTCGTATGAAACGGTGCTGGCTGCCGTGAAAGCCGCAAGCATCCCCACCGTGATGAACGAGGTCACCATGATCGCGTCCACCTACACGAAGTTAGAGGGACCGGCTGCCGGGCAAATGGTTCGCTTGCTCGAGGCGCTCGAGGACTTCGACGATACCCAGAATGTCTACTCGAATTTCGATATGGACGCCGAGCAGATGGAACAGGTCGCCGGCTGAGCTTGGCTCCCGCAGAAGAACACGAAGGCCGACCGGTTGGGTCGGCCTTTCTTGTGAAAAGTCAGAGGGAACACGAGGAAGGGAAGAGGTTTGATTCGAAGAGCGGTAGTACCTTTGTTTCTCTTGTCAGCTGTTGTTTTTGCTCCCGGCCTTTCATCCGTTGCCCAGTCGCCGCAGGCGTCCCCCGCGTCGCAGCACGAGACGAGCGACAATCCGGTCGCCGAGGTCCGTAACGCGCGCAGCTGGGAGTACGGCCCTTTTGTGAATTGGGGAACAGGCGTGGGCGACCGCTCCGACTTCAAATTCCTCTGGGCGGGCGCGCAGGTTGCCAAGCCCATCACGCCCGTGGTGCATGCCGGTGTCTTCAGCGGGCAATTTGAACTCGGCGGCAACCTGATGCCGCTCTGGCTGGGCTTCACCCCGGCGCCGCACGTTCAAACCTTCACCTACCAGGGGCAGGTTTACTCGCAGGCCATCGGCGGCGGAACCTACGTGGGCCTCAGCCTCACGCCGGTCATTTTTCGTTGGAACTTCCTCACTCGCTCGCGTCGTGTGCAGCCCTGGTTCCAGGCAGCCGGAGGCTTGGTCTACACAACCCACAAGTTTCCGCCCGACGTGCTCGTGGAGCATGGCTTTCCCGGCGGAACGTCGGTGTGGAACTTCTCGCCGCAGGGCGGCCTCGGCCTGCACTACTTCCTGCGGTCGAGGCGCTCGATCGACCTGGGCGTGAATGCGGTACATATCTCCTCGGCCTCGCTTGGCGACCACAATCCCGGCGTCAACGCCAGCATCCAGGTTCAAGTGGGGTATACATTCTGGAAATGAACGTGAAAGACGCGGTCGTTGAATGCGTTCCGAACTTCTCCGAGGGCCGCGATGCACGCCGTGTGCAGGCCATCGTGGCCGCGATGCGCGTGCCGGGGGTGCATCTTCTCGACTGGTCAATGGACGCCGATCACAATCGAAGCGTCGTTACCATCGCGGGTGCGCCGGCGGCGGTGGTCGAGTCGGCCTTGCGCGGCGCCGGAAAAGCCGCCGAGCTCATCGACCTCACACGGCAGGAAGGCGCGCATCCGCGCATTGGAGCTGCCGACGTCATCCCCTTCGTCCCAGTCTCCGGCATCAAGCTTGAAAATTGCGTCTTGCTGGCGCGTCAGGCGGGCAACGAACTCTGGCAGCGTTTCGGGATCCCGGTGTATTTCTATGAGGCCGCCGCTGCTCGTCCCGATCGTGCCAACCTCGACAATGTGCGCACCGGTCAATTCGAAGGGCTGCGCGACGCGGTACGAAAGGATTCGGCGCGCCGTCCCGATCTCGGCGGTCCTAGTCTGCATCCCACCGCTGGCGCGTGCGCCGTGGGAGCTCGCAAGTTCCTCGTGGCCTATAATCTCTACTTCGACACGGCAGATGTGGCGATCGTGCGTTCGATAGCCCGTGAGATTCGTGCGGCGTCGGGCGGTCTCAAGGCCGTCAAGGCCATCGGCATGCTGGCCCACGGGCGCGCGCAGCTCTCCTTGAACATTTCGGATTTTGAAGCCACGCCGATTTCGCAGGTCTATCTCGCCGTCGCCAAGCTTGCCGTACGCCACAAGGCTTCGCCGGTCGAAGGCGAGTTGATCGGCCTGGTCCCCGAGGCGGCCTGCGAGCGCGACAGCGAATGGATGCGTCAATTAGTTGAGTTCGATCCGGCCACCAAGATTCTCGAAAGCCGGCTGAAGGCTCCGCTGAGCTGGCCTGGAGAAAAGTAACCTCTCCGGAATGGTTCGACGCGCTCGAAAAAACGCTGAAGAGTAAAATATTGAAAGGGAAGTGCATTGGATGTCACTTCTTGCGTGGGGTCAGTGAGTTACCTGGGGCCTTCTGCCCGCTCACGATCCTGCGATTCCCCAAGTCTCAACTTGCGGCCCTCGCCCGGTGATGGGGAGAGAGCAACCAGCCGCCTGAGACGCGGGCGCTCTGCATTCCTGGAGGGATGTTCGTGTTCAAGCTTTGTTATCGATTGTTGTTTGCCGTAGCCATCGTGGGAACGACGCTTCCCGCCATGGCGGTTCAGTTGTCCAGCGACGCGCGGGCCGCGATTCCGCACGATTTGCAGCAGCTCGTGGTCGTCGATTACCGGGCCATGCAGAACTCCGATGCGGCCATGCAGCTGAAAGATCGCGTGATGCCTCCGGATCTAAAACAATTCGACGACGCGTTGCAGAAGTCGGGCATCAACGACAACCACGACGTTGACAGCCTCGCGTTTGCGCTCTATCGCGTCTCGCCCTCGGGCGATCAGTTGGAGACCCTCGGCATCGCCCAGGGTCAGTTCGACGTTGAAGGCATGATGGCCAATTTCCGCAAAGGAAAGGTGCGGCCCACGATCATCCGAACCAATCGCGTTTTCCCGATGGGCAAAACTGGGATGGTGCTCTGCTTCGTCGAGCCCACCACCATGGTTTTCGGCAGCTCCGACGCCGTGAAGCAGGCGCTCGATGTGCGCGATGGCCTGGGCCCCAGCATGCTCACCAACAGCCCCGCCATGGATGCGATGAAGAGCGTCGAGACCGAACCGCTGTGGAGCATCCTCGACCAGAAGGGAACCGAGACCATGATGCGCGAGATTCTGGGGCAGGCCGGGTCGGTGGCCGACTACGATTCCGTGCGCAAGCGCCTGCAGAATTCCTGGTACTCGATGGATTTTCAGCACGGTGTGAAGTTTGACCTGACCATCGCGACCGGAGACTCGTTTGCGGCCGCCACGGTTTCGTCGCTGCTCAACGCGGCCATGCTTTATCGCAAGATGAGCGGGTCCGATGCCGAGAAGTCCGCCTTGGCCGCCACCGACATCTCGTCCAGCGCAGGCCTCCTCTCGGTCCACTTTGCATCCACCGATTCAGACTTCAACAGCTTGCTCAAGTCGTCGCTTTTTCAAAGCATGATCCATCAGTAGAGGGACAGCCAGGGCTTCTTTGGCAGGGCCCCCTAGCGGGGGCGATGGCGACAGCGCAGCCCGCGATTCCCGGATTCTCTTGACATCCGTCTCGAGTTGCCGCACCGCAGCGTGCTGCGCAAGGGCGTTTAGCCGATGCGGTTGTCGTACGCGCGCCCTTGCTGCCCATTTGCGGAAACCAGCGAAAGCCGTTTCAAAAGCGCTGGAGTTTTCTCCCAAAAAGCCGATGTAAACAGCGAGCCGCACCTTTGCGGGCCGTTCATCGGAAGTGCGTGTGAAGCACGGGATCGTCATTCTCGCCTTGTCTCTAGGACGTGCGGCAGCTGCCTGCGCCGCGACACTGGCTCCCACCTCAACGGTCGACGCCATTACGAAGCTCAGCGCCGCGGAAGCAAGCCAGCGGCTCCCCGTATCCTTTGAGGCGGTCGTTACCTATTACCGGCCTTATGACCACGTACTCTTTGTGCAGGACGGCGCGGCCGCGATATATGTGAATGCGACCACGAATGTGAAGCTGGAGCCTGGTGATCGGGTGCTCGTGCGTGGGACCACGCAGGACAGCTTTCGGAATTTTGTTCAGTCGAATGAAATCACCTTGCTTCGTCACGCGGGTCTGCCCGTCGCGGTTCCGGCGAGTTACCAGGAGATGATTCACGGATTGGTCGATTGCCGGCTGGTGAAAGTGCGGGCGGTCGTGCGGTCGGCAGAAATCGTGCCGAGTTCGATTTTGCTTCTGCCTGCGATCGCGCTGCGCATGCTTGTCGACGGAGAGCAGGTGGATGCGGAAGTGGGAGGAACCAACGCGGGCGGACTTGGCGATCTACTCGATGCCGACGTCGCGGTTACCGGCGTGGTGTCGGGCCATTTCGATAACAAGATGCAGCAGACCGGGGTGCTTTTCCACGTGAGCTCGATCGAAGACGTCCGGATCCTTCGACGTTCCACCGTCGATCCCTGGTCTCTTCCAGTGACGGCGATGGATCGCGTGATTACGGGTTACAGCATGCAGGATCGGACGCAGCGCACGCGGGTCCATGGAACGATCACCTACTACCTGCCCGGATCGGGCATTGTGCTGCAGGATGGAAGGCGAAGCCTGTGGATCACGACCGACAGCTTTCAGCCTTTGCGGATCGGGGACCTCGCGGACGCGATCGGCTTTCCTGATGTGAAGAATGGTTTCCTCTCGCTGACGCGGAGCGAAGTCCGGGACAGTTCGATTCCCGCACCGGTCGTGGCTCCGCTCTACGCGTGGCGTACGCTCGCGGAAGGCGGCAATAGCAGCCACGGCCATCTCTACGATCTCGTGTCGATTGAGGGTCAGGTTGTGGCCGAAGTCCGGCAGGCGACGCAGGATGAATATGTCCTCTCGACCGATGGCCATCTGTTGTCTGCTCTTTTTCGCCATCCCGGATCCCTCACTGGCGCGTCTCTTCCCGCCATGAGGCTCATTCCCGTCGGGTCGAAAGTGCGCGTGACCGGGATTTGCATGCTCGCGGATGCCGATCCGTTTCTGGGCGATGTTCCTTTCAATCTCCTTGTCCGGTCATTTGACGACATCGCGGTCATTGCCCCGCCACCCTGGCTCAACGTGCGGCACTTGGTCTACTTGCTTTGGGCGCTGGTTGCGGCGATGTTCGGAGTGGTCGCGCGCGGCTGGCGGATCGAGCGCATGGTGCGGCGGCAAACGTCGCGCATGGCTGCCATCGAGCGGCGCCGCGGCCGCATTCTGGAGGCGATGAACGCCAACCGTCCTCTCGAAGAGATTCTCAAGCAAATCTGCGACTTTCTCTCGTTCCAATGCCATGGAGCTCCTTGCTGGTGCCAAATGGCCGACGGCATCCGCGCCGGACAGAGTCCGGAAGCACCCTTTCCAAGCGAAGAAGTGAAGCGCTGCCCGATTGCTGACCCATCGGGATCTGTGTTCGGCACCGTCTTCACGTTGAGCCGCGCCTCAGGGGAGCTTGCGGCGGAGGCCCTCCCTCGGGCCGTTGGGCTCATTGTGCTGGCGATGGAAAAGTCGCGCCTGCATTCCGATCTGGTGCATCGCTCTGAGTTTGACCTGCTGACAGAAATACACAACCGTTTTTCGATGGAGAAGAACATCGACGCAATGATCCAGAAGGCCCAGGAATCGCGGGAACCTTTCGGCTTGATCTATCTTGATCTCGATGGCTTCAAAGGTGTGAACGATAAATATGGGCATGGCGTGGGAGACCAATATCTGCAGCAGGCTGTCGTGCGCATGAGAAAGCAGGTACGTCCGGGAGATTTGCTGGCACGACTGGGCGGCGACGAATTCGGTCTGCTGGTCTCGGATGTGACGAATCGTTCAGAAGTGGAACAAATTGCCCGACGCCTCGACGATTGTTTTGACGATTCATTTGTCATCGAGGGGGTCGCGATTGCGGGCGGCGCGAGCATCGGCATCTCGTTTTATCCGCAGGACGGGACAAGCCGCGATGCACTCCTCAACGCGGCGGACGCGGCGATGTACGCCAGAAAGCGAGAAAACCGGCGGCAACTCACCCTCCTCGCCGCAAAATGAAGCCGGCGGCCGGACCTCGATACGCGAGCAAAACCACAGTGAAGCCGCCAGCCGGCTGCCCCGCAGGTCCCGGGTTCACGGTAAGTCTGACCCAAGACCTATCCCACGTACACGCAATTCGGCGTATTGTTTCTGTTCGCCCATTGAGCTCGACTTGTGACCAGCCCCGTGAAGCTTGAACTGCGGGGAATCGCCATCACGACCAGAGGTTTTCTTGTCAGAGAGTGTTCCCCGTAGAAGTCTTCCGCAAAAGATGTTGCGTTATCCCTTGTGAATCTCACCTTGATTATCGAGCGGCCGGCTCGTCCGGATCGTGCGAGGGAACTTGGCATAGGCAGACCCTTGCCTTTGCCAAATGATGAAGGATGCTTAACATCGCGTTTCTCTAAGACGGTCATCACAGCTTCCATTTTTCGGTTGTATGTTGAACGATGCATCTCTGGACTCATGTATGCACAGGCCCAGACCAGGGAGCAGCTGGTGTCTATCATGGCCAGCAAATCAAGCTGCGGATTCTTCGCGTTCTCGCCAGGGTTCGTTCTGCGCAAAGCGAGGCGGGGCTAATTTCACAAAGACTGCATGTCGATCGAGGATGGAGACGCAAATCGAGCGGTGCTCTTCCAGTTCGAGCCTCGCCCGCTCCAATTCCACACCTCGATAGGCCGCGAGTTTCCTGCTCACCCGAAAATACGCAGAAGCAACGGCCTCAAGGTACTCGCGTTGTCTATCCTCGAGTGCTCGTTCCAGATTTTGACAGAGTGGGCAATGCATTTCGCTACTCGTTCTTCGGTTCGTTGTGCCCGGATTCAAAGCAGTTTCGAGTCAGGGGGATTTTGTACCCCCCGACTCGACAAGCAATCCATGTGGTTCGCCCGAGGGGGAGGGAACTCTGCTTCAATGTTTGGCCGTCAGCGTGCCCCGTGGAGAACCGGGCCTTACGCCTCTGAGAGCGTGCGTTGAAAGCGCCGGAAACTGCTCTTTCACGGAGGCGGGGACGTAAGTTACGTTGCCACTTTCGAAGTGCCATGTCTGTGCTCCCCATCACATAGCAGCAGGAAAATTTGTGCGCGGTAACTTTGCCTGACAGCACCACTGGCCGGATCATCCGGCGGATCATTTGCAACTGCGGAGAGGATGGCTTCTACCCTCTTGAGGGTGGCATGTTCGAATGCACGGCGGGGCCGCTCCTCATCAGGTAAAGGCCCTGGTCATGCTGTGCGCGGAAGAGCGCCTGGTTTCAGATGCGAACCCGCAGCATCTGCGGCGCAGATGCCGCTTCCTTCTGTGCCAGGTGGCGATCGACAGCTGCCGCTGCTTTGCGGCCCTCTGCGATGGCCCACACCACGAGCGATTGCCCGCGGCGCATATCACCCGCGGCAAAGATGCCTTCTACGGAAGACATGTAGTCGGTGGTGGCGACATTCCCGCGCCCGTCGAGCGCAACGCCGAGTTGCTCGAGCATGCCATTGCGCACCGGGCCCAAAAAGCCCATCGCCAGCAAAACGAGATCGACATCGAGCGTGAACTCGCTGTCCGGAATGGCCTCGAACTTCGGCGGAGGTCCAACGCGCACGGCGTGCAGCTGCTGTACATTGCCCTTCTCGTCGCCGGTGAATTGGATGCTGTTGATGCTCCAGTCGCGCTTGCCGCCTTCTTCGTGCGCGCTCTCGGTGCGCAGCTGCATGGGCCACAGAGGCCAAGGGGTGGTAGGAGCGCGTTCCACCGGCGGCTGGGGCATGATTTCAAACTGATACACAAGCGCCGCGCCCTGGCGGTGGCTGGTGCCAAGGCAGTCGGCGCCCGTATCGCCGCCGCCGATGATCAGGACGCGCTTGTCTTTGGCGCTGATGGCCCCATCCGGTTCGACCAAGTCGCCCTCGTTGCGGCGATTCTGCTGGGGCAGGAACTCCATGGCATAGTGAATGCCTTTCAGTTCGCGGCCCGGAATCTTCAGATCGCGCGGATTCTCGGCGCCCCCGCAGAGCAGGATGGCGTCGTATTGCTCAGTGAGTGTCTCGACCGGCACATTTACGCCGACGTGCGCATTGGTCAGAAAGGTCACGCCTTCCGCGCGCATCTGTTCGATGCGGCGATCGATGACGTGTTTTTCAAGTTTGAAATTCGGAATACCGTAGCGCAGCAGTCCGCCAATGCGGTCGTTCTTCTCGTACACGGTGACCGAATGGCCTGCGCGGCGCAGCTGTTGCGCGGCCGCCAGACCGGATGGGCCGCTGCCGACCACGGCGACTCGCTTGCCGGTATTGTTGTCAGGCGGCTCGGGACGAATCCAGCCTTCCTCCCACGCCCGCTCCACGATGCTTTTCTCGATCACCTTGATCGAGACCGGCGGCAGGTTGATGCCCAGCACGCATGCGGCCTCGCAGGGAGCAGGGCAGATGCGCCCGGTGAATTCAGGGAAATTATTTGTCGCATGCAGCCGGCGAATGGCGCTCTGGTAGCGGCCGTTGTAGACGAGGTCATTCCAGTCCGGGATCAGGTTGTTGACCGGGCAGCCGGTATGACAGAAGGGAACGCCGCAATCCATGCAGCGCGCGCCCTGCTCTCGCTGTTTCTCTTCGGCGAAGGGCTGGTAGATCTCAAACCAATCGTGGATGCGCTCGTCGGCCTTGCGTCGCGTGGGTTGCTCGCGGTCAATTTCGAGGAAACCTGTCACCTTACCCATGCTGCACCTCCGCGGCTGCCTGCACGATCGACGGCGGAATCGGAGCCGCGTACACCGACTCGACCCGCGCCACCCCAAGCACGCGCTTGTATTCATGCGGGAAAACTTTGATGAACCGCTGCTGTGCATCGGCCCAGTGTTCCAGGATCCAGGCAGCGCGCGGGCTGCCGGTCAGATCGCGATGTCGCTCGAGCAAACCGCGCACCTCGGCGACATCTTCGTCGAGAACCAGCGGCTCCAGATCGACGCTTGCCTTGTTGCAGCGTCGCGACGAGAAATCGCCCTGGTCGTCATAGACAAACGCGCGGCCGCCGCTCATGCCTGCGGCAAAGTTCCGTCCGGTTGTTCCAATCACCACCACGCGTCCGTTGGTCATGTACTCGCAGCCGTGATCGCCCACGCCTTCCACAACTGCAGTCGCGCCGGAGTTACGCACAGCGAAGCGTTCGCCAGCGATGCCATTGAGAAAAGTTTCGCCGCTGGTGGCGCCGTAGAGCACCACGTTGCCGACAAGGATGCTTTCTTCCGGCACGAAGAACGATGCCTTTGGCGGATACGCGATCAGACGGCCGCCGGAGAGACCCTTGCCGAGATAGTCGTTGGCGTCGCCTTCGAGTTCGAGCGTTACTCCGTTGGGCAGGAACGCGCCGAAGCTCTGGCCCGCCGAGCCATCGAATTTGAATTGAATGGTTCCGTCGGGCAATCCAGCCGAGCCGTGGCGCCGCGCGATCTCGCCGCCCAGCATGCCGCCCACTGTACGATGCACATTGCGAATGGCGAAGCTTCCCGTGACCGGTGTCTTCGATTCAAGAGCCGGCTTGGCCGCCTGAATGAGCTTGTGATCGAGCGCCTGCCCGAGACCGTGATCCTGCGCCTGGACCTTGCGGCGGGCCACGCGCGACGGCACTGTGGGCACATAGAGAATCGTCGAGAGGTCAATGCCCTTGGCCTTCCAGTGCGCTTCGGCGATCGAGGCATCGATCTTGTCGACCCGGCCCACCATCTCGTCGACGGTGCGGAAGCCAAGCTTTGCCATGTGCTGGCGTATCTGCTCGGCGAGGAAGAAGAAGAAGTTCACGACATGCTCGGGCTGTCCCTTGAAGCGCGCCCGCAGCACTGGATCCTGGGTTGCAATGCCTACCGAACAAGTATTCAGGTGGCACTTGCGCATCATGATGCAACCCATGGTGATCAAGGGAGTTGTCGCGAAGCCGAACTCCTCCGCGCCCAGCAGTGCGGCGATCACGACATCGCGGCCCGTCTGAAGCTTGCCGTCGGTTTGCACGCGGATGCGCCCGCGCAAATCATTGAGCAGCAAAACCTGCTGTGTTTCGGCCAGGCCGAGTTCCCAAGGCAACCCCGCATGCTTGATCGAACTCAGGGGCGAAGCACCGGTGCCTCCCGTGTCGCCCGAGATCAGGACTACGTCGGCGTGCGCCTTCGAGACACCCGCAGCGACCGTTCCCACGCCGACTTCCGAGACGAGCTTCACGGCGATGCGCGCCTTCGGGTTCACGTTCTTCAAGTCGTAAATCAGCTGGGCAAGATCTTCGATGGAATAGATGTCGTGATGCGGCGGTGGTGAAATCAATCCCACGCCGGGAATCGAGTGTCGCGTTTTCGCGATCAACTCGTCGACCTTGTGGCCGGGAAGCTGGCCGCCTTCGCCGGGCTTTGCGCCCTGCGCCATCTTGATCTGCAACTCGTCGGCGTTGACCAGGTAATTTGTCGTGACGCCGAAACGGCCGCTCGCTACTTGCTTCACGGCGCTGCGCCGCAAGTCGCCGTTGGCGTCGCGCTTGAAGCGCTCTTCTTCTTCGCCGCCTTCGCCCGTGTTCGACATGCTTCCAAGCCGGTTCATCGCAATGGCCAGGGTTTCGTGGGCTTCTTTACTGATCGAGCCGAAGCTCATGGCTCCGGTGGTGAAGCGCTTCACGATTTCTTTTGCCGGCTCAACGTGTTCAAGCGGGATCGGCCGGTCGGCGTACTTCAGCTTGAAGAGACCACGCAGCGTCGACAGGTTGCGATTCTGATCGTCGATGAGGTCGGTGTATTCCTGGAAGGTCGCCGGATTGTTCTGCTGCACCGAGTGCTGCAGTTTGCTGATGGTCTGCGGATTCAGCAGGTGATACTCGCCGCCTTCGCGGTATTGATAGTGCCCGCCCACGACAAGCTCTGTCTCCGATTCGGTCAGTGTCTGGAACGCATAGGTGTGCTTCATCAGCGCTTCAGTGGCCAGCACGTCGAGTCCCACGCCCTCAATACGCGAGGCGGTGCCGGCGAAGTAGGCGTCCACGAGCGATTGATTCAGGCCGACGGCTTCAAAGACCTGCGCGCCGCGATAGCTCTGCAGCGTGCTGATGCCCATCTTCGAGAAGGTCTTCAGCAGGCCCTTGTTGATCGCCTTGATGAAGTTCTTTTCCGAGTGATTGCCGGTAATATTGTGCGGCAGCAGCCCCCGGCGCTTCAGATCGTGTAGCGACTCGATCGCAAGGTAGGGATTGATGGCGCTGGCGCCGTAACCGATCAGCAGGGCAAAGTGCATCACTTCGCGTGGCTCGCCGCTCTCGATGATCAGGGCGACCTGGGTCCGGGTTTGGTCGCGGACCAGCCGATTGTGGACGGCAGCCATCGCCAGCAGGCTGGGAATGGGGGCGTAGCTCTGGTCGACCCCGCGATCGGAGAGGATCAGCAGCGTGTAACCCGACGCCACAGCGAATGCAGCGCGGTTGCTCAAATCTTCGAGCGAGCGACGCAGGCCCGCTTCGCCATCGCCGGCGCGAAACACGGTCGGCAGCGTAGTGGCCAGCAGATCGCCCGAGGAGATGCGGCGCAGCTTTTCGAGGTCGCGATTGCTGAGCAGGGGATGCGGCAGCTTGAGGGTGTGGCAATTTTCCGGAGTCTCGTCCAGAATGTTGCGTTCGGTGCCGATGTAACTGATGAGCGACATCACCAGCTCTTCGCGAATGGGATCGATCGGCGGATTAGTGACCTGCGCAAACAGCTGCTTGAAATAGTTGAAGAGCGGCTGGGGACGATCGGAGAGACAGGCCAGGGGAACGTCGGTGCCCATGGAACCAACCGGCTCTTCGCCCTTCGCGCCCATCGGAGCCAGCAGGATGCGCAGATCTTCTTCGCTGTAGCCAAACGCACGCTGACGGCGCAGCAGTGTCTCGGGGTTCGACGCGATCGTGCGCGAAGGCTCGGGCAGGTGATCCAGGGTCACCTGCTGCTCTTGAAGCCACTTGCCGTAGGGCTGGCGTGCGGCGAGTTCCTGTTTCGTCTCGGCATCCGCGATGATGCGCTTCTGCACTGTGTCCACCAGGAACATGCGGCCCGGCTGCAGGCGCCCCTTTTTGCGGATATCTTCTGCGGGGACTTCGAGCACGCCGGCTTCTGAGGCCAGCACCACCAGGTCGTCCTTGGTGACAATGTAGCGTCCGGGACGCAGGCCGTTGCGATCGAGTGTCGCGCCAATTACGCGTCCGTCGGTGAACGCAATCGCCGCCGGTCCATCCCACGGCTCCATCAGCGAGGCATGGTACTCGTAGAAGGCACGCTTGTCCTCGTTCATGTCGGGGTTGCCCGCCCATGCTTCGGGGATGAGCATGGCCATGACGTGGGGCAGGGAACGTCCCGACTGGTAGAGGAACTCCACGGCATTGTCGAGCGAGGCCGAGTCGCTGCCTCCAGGCACGATCACCGGATACAGATCGTCGATCTTGTAGCTGTGCAGCGGGCTCTCGAGGATCGACTGGCGCGCGCTCATCCAGCTCACGTTGCCGCGAATGGTGTTGATTTCGCCGTTGTGCGCGACGTAGCGATAAGGGTGCGCCAATTTCCAACTCGGAAAGGTGTTGGTGGAGAAACGCTGGTGAACCAGGGCGAGTGCGCTCGTCACCAGCGGATTCGCCAGTTCGAAGTAAAACTTCTCAATCTGCGGCGCCAGCATCAGGCCCTTATAGGTGATGGTCCGGCATGAGAACGACGGGACGTAGAAGTCCTCTTTGCCCTCGATCTCCGAGAGGTCCATCTCGTTTTCGGTCCGCCGGCGCACGTGGTACAGAAGCCGTTCGAAGGCCTCCTCTTCCATGTCCTTTGGCTTACCCACAAAAAGCTGCTCGATATAAGGCTGCGAGGCGCGCGCTTCGCGGCCGATCGCGTCGCCGTTTACCGGCGTATCGCGCCAGCCGAGGACCGTCAGCCCTTCCTCCTGCGCAATGCGCTCGAAGACACCTTCGCATTGCAGGCGGCTGTGCTTGTCGACGGGGAGGAAGCACATGGCCACGCCGTAAGCGCCCGGCTCGGGCAGCTGCATGCCAAGCTCTCCGCACTCGCGCGCGAAAAAGACATGAGGAATCTGGATCAGGATGCCGGCGCCGTCCCCTGTCTCCGGGTCGCATCCCGCAGCGCCGCGATGGGTGAGGTTGATGAGAACCTCGAGCCCTTTCTGGATGATGTCGTGGCTCTTTTCTCCGCGGATACTGGCCACGAAGCCCATGCCGCAGGCGTCGTGCTCGTTGTGCGGATGATAGAGACCCTGGGGACCGGGTATACGACAACGCTCAGATGTTTGCATGGCAACCTTCTGCATCAAGTTTTTTCGACGGAACACGATCAAAATTCCGGAAATACACTTCCGCCTTAGCGCCGCGCTTCGGGAATCGCTAAGGAGGAATCTAAAGAGGGCCAGCGTTTTTGACCCTCGTTGCGCTTGGGGCTTCGCAGAACTTCTCATTATAGATGAAAATTGCGCGCGTCGCAGCAGTCTTTCGCGTCCACAGGGGCTGGCGCGGTCTTAAAGCCTGCAAATCAGCAGTTCGCGTTCGTAGATCATCTCCGGCGGCAGATGGTCGTGAAGATTGATGAAGAGCTCTTCGTGCGCCATCACTTCTTTGCGCCACGCGGCGCGATCCACTGCCATCAGCTCCTCGAAGGCCGGTCGTGGAAACTTGAGTCCGGACCAGTCAAGATCCTCGTAGCGCGGCACCCATCCAATCGGCGTTTCGCGTCCCTGAGAGCGCCCATGCACGCGCTCCACAATCCAGCGCAGCACGCGCATGTTCTCGCTGAACCCGGGCCACAGGAACTTTCCGCCCTCATCTTTGCGAAACCAGTTCACGTGAAAGATGCGCGGCGTCATGGCCAAACCCCGCTGCATTCGGATCCAATGCCGAAAGTAGTCGCCCATGTGGTAGCCGCAGAAGGGAAGCATGGCCATCGGGTCGCGGCGTACCTGGCCCACCACACCGGTAGCAGCGGCGGTGGTCTCCGACCCCATCGTGGCACCCAGGTAGACGCCGCTCGACCAGTTGAAGGATTGGTAGACCAGCGGCAGCGTTGTCGATCGCCTGCCGCCGAAAATGATTGCGCTGAGGGGCACACCGTTGGGAGACTCCCAGTCCGGATCGATGCACGGGCACTGCGCGGCGGGCGCAGTAAAGCGGCCGTTGGGATGCGATGCCGTGCGGCCCCGGTCCCGGCCGATCTCCGGCGTCCAGCGTTCTCCACGCCAGTCGATGCATTCGTCCGGAGGCTTCTCGGTCATGCCTTCCCACCACACCCCGCCATCCAGAGTGCGTGCCACATTGGTGAAGATGGCATTCTTCGCCAGCGCCGCCATCGCCATCGGGTTCGTCTTCGCGCTGGTACCGGGAGCCACGCCGAAAAAGCCGGCCTCGGGGTTCATGGCGCGCAGATTGCCGTTGGCATCAGGCCGAATCCACGCAATATCATCGCCGACCGTCCACACCTTCCAGCCCTTCATCGCTTGGGGCGGAATCAGCATGGCGAAGTTGGTTTTGCCGCAAGCCGAAGGAAATGCCGCGGCGACGTAGGTCTTTTCGCCTTCCGGGTTCTCCACACCGAGAATCAGCATGTGTTCCGCCATCCAGCCTTCGTCGCGCGCGATGTTCGAGGCGATGCGCAACGCGAAGCACTTCTTGCTCAGCAGCGCATTGCCCCCGTATCCCGAGCCGTAGGACCATATTTCGCGGCTCTCAGGAAAATGCACGATGTACTTCGTTTCGTTGCACGGCCAGGGCACATCTTGGTCACCGGGCTTGAGCGGCACGCCGACGGAGTGCATGCAGGGCACCACACGTTTCTCGTCTTTGTCGATCTCCGCGAAGACCGGTAGTCCAATACGTGCCATGGTGCGCAGGTTGGCTACTACGTAGGGCGAGTCGGTCAACTCAACCCCGATGCCCGACATCGGCGACCCCACCGGGCCCATGCTGAACGGCAGCACGTACATCGTGCGTCCCTGCATCGATCCGCGAAAGAGCTGCTTCAGGCGCCGCCGCATTCCATAGGGGTCTTCCCAGTTGTTGGTGGGGCCGGCGGCCGTGCGCGAATAGGAGCAGATAAAGGTACGATCCTCCACGCGCGCCACATCGCCGGGAACCGAGCGCGCATAAAAGCAGTCGGGCCACTTCTTCTTGTCGAGACGGATGAAAGTGCCATTGCGCACCAGTAGCTCGCAGAGCGCGTCATACTCTCGCTTCGACCCGTCAACCCAGTGGATCGCGTCGGGACGGCAGAGCTCGGCCATCTTCTCGACCCAGCGGATCAAGTGCTTGTTGGTTGTGAGAGGAGAGGCGCTGGCGAGGGGTTTCGAAAGCGTTGCGGAGGTCATCATAGATCCACCACGATTCTAGTCCTGGACCGCGTTGGCCCGGCCGGTTCAAATCGGCCATCCCGCTCCTCTACAATCCTTGGGTGACGCGGCGAGGACTTCAGAGACTGGCTCAATGGACGAGCCTGAAGCAGTGCCTCAGGTGCGGCGCACTTGCGATGGTTCTTCTCGCGGCCGGAGTGCCTGTTTTCTCCCAGAGCCCAAAGCAGGCGCCCAGCAGGATCGACGCGCTGCATCGCAGCTTTGCCGATCCGCCCCCTTCAAGCAGGATCATGATGCGCTGGTGGTGGTTTGGTCCCGCGGCCACGCATGCGGAGATTACGCGCGAACTCGAACAGATGAAGGGTGCCGGCATCGGCGGGGTGGAGATTGCCAACCTCTACCCGCTCGCACTGGACGACCCCGCAACCGGCTTTCACAACACTCCGTATCTTTCCGAGGCGCATCTCGACGCCCTGCGCTGGGCTGCGCAGGAGGGCCGTCGCCTGGGCCTGCGTGTAGACGTGACGCTGTGCAGCGGGTGGCCCTTTGGCGGCCCGCATATTCCAGTCACCCAGGCGGCAGGGAAGCTGCGGGTCGAGTCGATCGATGTCGCCCCGGGCGCGACATACGCCCTTGCCCCCCACATCGACGCGGGCGAAGAGCCGATCGAGGCGTTTCTCATCCCGGATGCGGCGTCTCCCGACGACCTGTTCCACTCTGCGCCCATTGCCCCTCCCATAGCCGGGAGATACCTCTTTGCCGCGAGCGAACAAACGCGAAAACTCATCTGCTTCATTGCCAGCCGTACCGGGATGACTGTCAAGCGCCCCTCCATCGGGGCCGAAGGATTTGTCCTCGATCACTACGATCGCGCGGCTGTCGAGAATCAACTTCACGCCGTCGGCGACAAGCTCTTGTCGGCATTCGGCACACAGCCGCCTTACGCTGTTTTCAGCGACAGCCTTGAGGATTATGCGTCGGACTGGACGCCGCGGCTCCTCGACGAGTTTCAGCGCCGCCGCGGCTACGATCTGCGTCCGCACCTGCTGGCGCTGATTGCAGACATTGGGCCGGAGACGGCAGCTATCCGCCACGACTGGGGCCGGACACTCACCGAACTCGCTGACGACAACTACCTCAAGCCGATCCATGCCTGGGCTGAGGAGCACCACACTGAGTTTCGCTCGCAGACTTACGGCTACCCGCCGGTGACGTTGTCGAGCAATCAATTTGCGGACCTGCCCGAAGGCGAAGGCAAGGCGACCTATCTCATGTGGCGGGAATTCTCGGACACGCGCTGGGCGGCGTCGGCGGGTCATCTGTTTCATCGGCCCGTCATCTCTTCGGAGACGTGGACGTGGCTGCACTCCCCGGCCTTTCGCGCCACGCCGCTCGACATGAAGGCCGAAGCCGACCTGCATTTTTTGCAAGGCATCAACCAGCTTGTGGGCCACGGGTGGCCCTATTCGCCGCCGTCCGCTGGGGAGCCGGGCTGGCGAATGTATGCGGCCGCCGCCTTTGACGCACACAATCCGTGGTTCTTTGCGATGCCGGACCTCACGCGCTATCTGCAGCGCGTCAGCTTTGCGTTGCGCCAGGGGCAGCCGGCGAATGACGTGGCGCTGCTGTTGCCGAACGACGATGTCTGGGCCTCATTCAAGGCGGGAATCCAGCGGCGCCAATCGCCCACTTCAGCCGCGGGGTTCGACGAATCGGGCTCCAACGTGAGCGTCGATGAATCGATGGACAAGTTTCTCGGCAAGCGAATCATCCCGCAAATCCTCGATGCCGGCTTCAATCTCGACTTCATCGATGCTGACGCGATCGACACCGTGGGCATTCCGTACAAGGTTCTGATTCTGCCGGATGTCGACCGCCTGCCGGTCGCAACCTATGAAAAGATTCTTGCTTTCGCGCGCAAGGGCGGCATCGTGATTGCCACGCGGCGTCTACCCAACAGTGGCCCCGGATTATTGCACGCTGCGGAAGACTCTACTCGGATCCAAGAAATATCGCACGCGCTCTTTCATGGCGACATCGCGACCGCGCATTTGGTAGCCGACGAAGAAGAGCTAGGCGCGGAAATCGCGAAAGACACAGCGCCGGATCTGACGCTCTCTCCCCGCACGCCGGCGATTGGGTTCATCCATCGAAAGCTTACTGGCGGCGATTTGTATTTCGTCGCCAACACGTCGAATGAGCCGCAGCACGTGGTCGCTCACTTCCGCGCCACCGCATCGCGCGCCGAGACATGGGACGCATTCACTGGTACGATCGCAGGGCTTTCCGACCCGGCACACATTGATCTCGACCTCGCGCCCTACGCCTCGCGCCTGATCTTCTTTTCAGAGGAAGCCGCATCCGCAAGGCCGGAACTCGTGCGCCGCGAAGAGACCGCCGCCGATCTGTCACACGATTGGAACGTCACCTTCGGCGATACCGGCATCTCGACGCACATGGATCGGCTCGTCTCGTGGAGCGACGACGCGAAAACGCAGTTTTTTTCGGGGACGGGGACCTACGAGCGAACTGTCGAGATTCGTCGTGAGCAGTTCGCACCGGGTGCGAGGTTTTTGCTCGACTTTGGCACAGCGAGTACCGAGCCTCTGCCGGCCTCCAGCGAACACAGCATGCGCGCATACCTCGATCCGCCCGTGCGCGAAGCGGCCGAGGTCTTTGTCAACGGGAAGCGTGCCGGCGTGATCTGGCGTCCGCCTTATCGTGCCGACGTGACCGCCCTGCTGAGGCCCGGGTCGAACGACTTGCGCATCGTCGTCGGCAATACCGCCATTAATGAGTTGGCGGGGCAGGCGCTGCCCGATTATCGGCTCCTTTGGGCGCGGTATGGGATGCGCTTCGTTCCTCAGGATATGAAAGATCTGCATCCATTGCCCTCTGGAGTGCTCGGGCCGGTCAAGCTCGTTCGGTCGAGTCCGGCTCAATAGCGACATAGAGTCTGCAATTCTCACGAATTCGCGAGAAGGCTCTTGCGGTGGAATCTGCCTTCCCGCTAGACTCCTCGGCATGACTAAACTGCGTCGCTTCCCGATGTTTCTTTTCGCGCTGTCCGTTCTGGTGACCGTGAGCCAGGCCCAGGACTGGGCGAAGGCGCGTCTCGACGCGTCGCCGCGCCACCATGAGTATGTGACCCTCAAGCACGATGCGCGCAGTGAGCAGGCGTTTGTGGTCTATCCCGAGGTGAAGGAGAAGGCGCCGGTTGTCGTCATGATCCACGAGATCTTCGGCCTCAGCGACTGGGCCAAAGAAATGGCTGATGAACTGGCCGGCGAGGGATTCATCGTCATCGCGCCCGATCTGCTCTCGGGCTTCGGGCCCAACGGTGGAGGCTCGAGTGAGTTCCCGAGCCAGGACGCGACCGTGAAGGCAGTTTCGGGCCTCGATCCGGCAGGCGTGCTTGCCGATCTGGACGCGGCCGCGGATTGGGCTAAACATGTTCCTGCCGGCAACGGCAAGATTGCCGTGGCAGGTTTCTGCTGGGGCGGTGGCAAGTCGTTTGCGTTTGCCGCGCACCGCAAAGGTCTGTCGGCTGCATTTGTGTTTTATGGTCCGGGACCTGCGGATGTCACCACCGTGACGGCGCCCGTGTACGGCTTTTATGCCGGAAACGATGCGCGCATCGGTGCCACCGTTCCCGACACAACGGCTGCGATGAAGGCTGCCGGCAAATTCTACGAGGCGGTCAGCTACGACGGAGCAGGCCACGGCTTTATGCGTGCAGGCGAAGACCCCACGAATACCAATCCCGCGAACAAGACAGCGAGGGAGCAAGGGTTCGCGCGCTTGGTGAAGCTGCTGCACGAGATGAAGAGCGCGCAGGCTTCCACTATGTCCGCACAACCTCGACCCGCTACCAACCGGGCCGAGCGGGAAAAGGTCTGCCACGACACCGCGCAAGCGCGTTCTGGTTCGTAGGTCCTCCTACGTATTCTTAAAGAACTGAAGTCCCCGCTAGATTGCGGGAGCCCTCTGCGTGTCTGCTAACGCGCGAGCTAGTGCCATGAAAACGCTGGGAACCCAAGCCGATTGGAGCAGGGAACTGCGCGCGATGATCGCGCTGGCGGTGCCCGTTGTTTTGAGCGAACTGGGCTGGGTCGCACAGGGCGTCGTCGACAACATCATGGTGGGGCGGCTGGGCCCGGAGGCTATCGGCGCGGTTTCAGTGGGCAACGCCGTCTACTACACTCCGTGTCTCTTCGGGATCGGCTTGCTGCTCGGTCTCGACACCCTTGTCTCCCAGGCTTATGGGCGCAAGGATCACGATGAATGCCATCGCTGGCTGGCGCAAGGTGTTTATCTCGCTTTTATCATCACGCCGCCTCTGATGCTGCTGGTGTGGTCGATGAGTTACGGCTTCGCGCGCTTCGGCGTGACGCCTTCGGTCGCCGCACCTGCAAGCAGCTACTTACGAATTCTCAACTGGGGCACGCTGCCACTGCTGCTCTACGGCGGTATCCGGCGCTATCTGCAGGGCGTCGGCGAAGTGCGTGTCATCACGGTCACCTACATTCTTGCCAACCTGCTCAACTGGGGCGGCGATTGGGTACTGATCTACGGCAAGCTCGGTTTCCCGGCCCTTGGCGTCGACGGATCGGCGATCTCCACCTGCGTCGCGCGAGTTGCCATGGCCGCAGCCTTGCTGGGTTTTGCCTGGCGCTACGAGCACAATCGCGGGCATCCGCTCTTCCGGCATTGGGCAGGGCTGCAGCGCGATCGGCTTCGCACAATGATTCGCCTGGGCGCGCCGGCGGCAGGACAAATTTTGCTCGAAGTGGGCGCATGGAATCTTTCGACTTTTTCGGCCAGCTATCTCGATCCCGTTGCGCTCGCTACCCATGCCATCGCGCTCAACTACGCCAGCATTTCCTACATGGTTCCGCTCGGCGTATCGGCGGCCGCCGCGGTGAGCGTTGGCCATGCGATTGGCGCAGGCGATCCCGCGCGTGCGCGGCGTGCCGGATGGCTGGCGCTTGCCCTGGGGACAGGTTTCATGGTTCTCGCCGGCATCGTGTTTCTGGTCGCGCCCAAACCGCTCATCGTTCTCTACACGAACGATCCTCGCGTGCTGCTGGTTGGTCCAAGCCTGTTGGGAATCGCGGCGGCGTTCCAGGTTTTCGACGGCATTCAGACGGTTTGCACAGGTGCGTTGCGCGGATTGGGTGAGACCCGGGTGCCGATGATTGCAAATTTCGTCGGCTACTGGATCCTCGGTCTACCGCTGGGGCTGACGCTGTGTTTCGTGCTGCATTGGGGCATCTATGGAACTTGGATTGGCCTGACGCTGGCGCTTATTGTCATTGCGACGTCGCTGCTGGTGCGGTGGCGTAAGGATGCTGCCCGCGCCGCCCATGCCGCGTGAGGGAGGACTTTGCCCCCCAGGCAAGGGCTTCGCGGGACAGTGCGCGGAGTGTTGCAGTCCTCGAAAATGGTTCCCGTGGAGCGATCTTGCTAGCCGCCAAGCGCCGATTCACCACAACGCTGGGTGCCGGGGAATTCCCATTGCCCTGGAAACCCGAAAGATGAACGCAGCGCCCGTCAGTGCGAAACCGGTTCCGGTTCGGCCGAAATCTCGCTCGCGTCTTCGCTGAGTTCTTGAATCTCTTCAGCTTCGATGGCGGCGACCTTCATGAGGACGAGGATGTCGCGTTTGAGGACAAGCAACGAGGGATAGTCAGGGCTGATGTCGACGTTTTCTTCAACCCTTCGAATTGTCGCGCGGAGAATCTCCGCAAGTGGGCTCGAATACATTGCAAATCGTCTGAAGAGTTGGGGTGAAGTAGAAGCGCAAAGTCCCAAAAGTACGAGGAGTGGTTGCGCGGCAGGGTACTACACGGGCCCGAAAGAATTAGAAAGTGAGATGCCGGAAATCCGCTTCGGGGTGCCTGCGGGATTTCCACTGGAATAGGGCTTGATTGCACGTCATGGCGCACAGGTCTTGTATCGTCTGCCTTACAACACGAAACCTCCGGTAAATCCGGAGGTTTCGAGAAAGACTTAATCTTTAACTTAAACGCCGATCACCTCGCACAGCTCCTTCACCGCGGCCGCGCTCCGTTTCAGGCCCGCCTCTTCCTGCGGCGTCAGCTTGATCTCGATAATCTTTTCGAGCCCGGCTGCGCCCAGCTTGCACGGTACTCCGATGTAGTAGCCATCGATCCCGTACTCGCCCTGCAAAAACGCCGCGCAGGGAAGAATCTTCTTCTTGTCTTTAAGGATGGCCTCGACCATCTCCGTTGCGGCTGCAGAAGGCGCGTAGTAGGCGCTGCCGGTCTTAAGGTGCTTCACGATCTCGGCGCCGCCGTCGCGCGTGCGCTGCACAATCGCTTCGAGCCGATCGGGCGCAATCAGTTCGGTGATGGGAATTCCGGCGACGGTTGAGTAGCGGGGAAGCGGGACCATCGTGTCGCCGTGCCCGCCCAGCACAAACGCTGTCACATTCTCCACGCTCACCTTCAGCTCTTCGGCGATGAAGGTCCTGAACCGCGCGGAGTCAAGCACGCCGGCCATGCCGATCACGCGCTCTCGATTGAAGCCTGCCTGTCGGTACGCAGCCTGCGCCATTGCGTCCAGCGGATTCGAAACAATGATCAGAATGGACTCGGGCGACTGCGCCACCACCTTGGCCACCACGTCCGACATGATCTTGAAGTTTGTGTGCAGCAGATCGTCGCGGCTCATTCCGGGCTTGCGCGGAATGCCCGCCGTAATCACCACGATGTCGGAGTTCGCCGTCGCCGCATAGTCGTTCGAGCCCGTTACCTGCACATCGCGCTTCTCAATCGGCATCGCTTCCAGCAGGTCGAGCGCTTTGCCCTGCGGCACGCCCTCCACCACGTCCACCAGGACCACATCGGCCAGTTCCTTCGCCGCAATCCAATGCGCAGCCGTAGCTCCGACGTTCCCCGCACCTACAATTGAAACTCTTTTCCTCATGAATTGCTCCTTATCCTTCTAATGGCTCTAATTCAGAGCGGAGCTGCGAAGCTAGCCGCGCTCCGCGCGTGTTCACGGAGTCAGGAGTGCATCTTAACCAACTCCGCTAACACCGCTGACCGCTTACATATTCCCAATAATCCGCGTAGCAAACTCGCTGGTTCCGACCTTCGTAGCCCCCGCCGTCTGCCGCTCGAAATCATAAGTCACGAACTTCTGTTGGATCGTCTTCTCCATCGCGCTCTCGATCATCTTTGCTGCTTCTTTCCAGCCAATGAAATCCAGCATCATCACGCCCGACAGAATCACCGAACCAGGGTTAATGACATCCTTGTCGGCATACTTCGGAGCCGTGCCATGGGTCGCTTCAAACACCGCATATCCATCGCCGATATTCGCGCCCGGGGCAATGCCAAGCCCGCCCACCTGCGCTGCCGCCGCATCCGAAATATAGTCGCCGTTTAAATTCGAAGTGGCCAGAATGCTATAGTCCGACGGTCGAATGATGATCTGCTGGAAGATCGAATCCGCAATGCGGTCATTCACCAGGATCTTCGACTTCCACGCGCCATTGCCGTGCGACTTGCCGATCGCCCCCACAACCGCGCGCACTTCCGCAAGGACCGACTCGCGAAAGCTCGGAGAGCCAAACTCCAATCCCGGCTCGATCAGCGCCGCATTCTGTTCCACCGTCAATCCGGGATTGGCTTCAAGATTCCCCAGAATCCAGCTCTCGCGCTCGGTCACCGTATGCGCGCGAAATTCCTCGGTGGCCACCTCATAGCCCCACTCGCGAAACGCGCCTTCGGTGAACTTCTGAATGTTCCCCTTGTGCACCAGCGTGACCGTCTTGCGCCCCGTCTCGAGCGCGTGGCGGATCGCATACCGCACCAGCCGCTTCGTCCCAAAGATCGAGATCGGCTTGATGCCCACGCCCGAATCGGACCGCACCTTCTTCTTGCCGCCCTTCAGCAGATCGTCGTTCAAGAACGAAATCAGCCTCGCCGCATCGGGCGAGCCTTCCTTGAACTCGATGCCCGAGTACACGTCCTCTGTGTTCTCGCGGAAGATGACAATATCCACTCTTTCGGGATGCTTCACCGGGCTGGGCACGCCCTGGTAATACTTCACCGGCCGCACGCACGCATACAAATCCAGAATCTGCCGCAGCGCCACGTTCAGAGAACGAATGCCCCCGCCTACAGGTGTCGTCAGCGGTCCCTTGATCGAAACGCGCAGGTCCCGCGCCGCGTTCACCGAGTCGTCGGGCAGCCAGTTGCTGAACTGGCGATAGGCTTTTTCGCCTGCGAAAATCTCAAACCAATGAATCTTCCGCTTGCCGCCCGACGATTTCTCCACCGCCGCGTCGAAGACTCTCTGCGAAGCCTTCCAAATGTCGCGGCCCGTGCCGTCGCCTTCAATAAAAGGAACGATTGGGTTGTCGGGGATGTGATAGGAGCCGTCTTTGTATTCGATCGCTGCACCGTCTTTGGGCAGCGCGAGCCCGTTGTAGGTGGTCTGCATGGAGGTTGCGAGGTCCCTTTCCTCTATACCTTTGCAGACCGAGCCCAAAGTCGGCAAATCCATATTCGAATGGGGTCGAGGTCACTTGGGCACGCAAAATCAGCTTAGGGAATGCGGAGCAACCCAGAGAGACAGCATGGCGTTGCCACGAGTGCCGCGCTCATTTCTCCTGTGCTCCGTTCAGGCCATCGCCATCAAATCGAGGAATCCCAAAATGCCCGCGCAGATGCAGCAGGTCCACGGGGTTCAGATTGCCGGCCACCGTCACCAGCGTCAGGCTCTTCGGCGTTTCGGCCAGGATCACCGCCCCGCGCAGGTTCACGCCGTCCATCACCACCCACAGATCGGTTGTCTCGTTATGCACCGGGCCGCCCTTCTGTGTTGTCGTCACCAGGTGCTTCCATCCGCGCAGGTGATACGCCGCGCGAATCTGCTCCACCGCGCCTTCGTCTCGAATTCCCGCATCGCCAAAGCGCATCGTGTGCACGCTCACGCCGTCCAGCTTGCGAATCACCTGGCGATCTGCGGCTTCTGAATCCGGCAGCATCCCCGCCGCCGCATTCAGCAGGTTGCGGTCGAGGGTGAAACTGGACTTCACCGCGGCCTGCGCCTGCAGTTGCCCCAGCGCGGGCGGCGTCCATTCCAGCGGCACCGGCGATTGGTCCACGTGGGCGGGTGGCCCCGATTCCGCGGCCACCGCCGAATCCTGCGGCTCTCCCGGGGACACACCCTGCGCTCCTGCGCACACCCAACCTGGGCAAATGGCAAGAGTCGCGACAAGCATCATCCATTTCATCTGTTCTTAAACGCGGATCGGCCGAAAAAGTTACGGCAAAATTGCGAAGCTCCCGGCGTCCATGGATCCGGGCGTCCGTTGCGGCCCTCTTGGTTCCGGTCTTTTCCGTCGCTTTTGTCCGCACAGATTCTCGTTGTCCTGTGAACGTGCGATGAAATCGCCCACATCTCTTTTGCCGCCCGTCAAGATGCGATACACTCATGCGGGAACGTTCCAAAACGCACGACGGAAAACGTCACGGAGGATACATAGAAATTGGGAAAGAGCATGGTCCCGAAGAGGATTTTCTTCACCAAGGGCGTCGGCAAGCATAAAGAGCGTCTGACTTCGTTCGAGCTTGCACTCCGCGATGCCGGCATCGCCTCGCAGAATCTTGTGCGCGTCTCGTCCATCTTCCCCCCACAATGCAAGCTCATCCCTCGCAAAGAGGGCCTCAAGTATCTGGACCACGGTGAGGTGGTCTTTGCGGTCATTGCAGAGAACTCCACCCGGGAGCCGCACCGTTTGCTCGCTTCGAGCATCGGCGTCGCCATTCCCGCTGACCGCGACACCTACGGCTATCTGAGCGAGCATCACAGCTTCGGCGAAACCGAGGAGCAGGCCGGCGAATACGCCGAAGAACTCGCCGCGGAAATGCTTGCCACCACGCTCGATGTCGAGTTCGATCCCGACAAAAGCTGGGATGAGAAGAAGGAGATCTACCGCATCTCGAACAAGATTGTCCGTACCAGCAACGTTACCCAGTCAGCCGTCGGCGACAAGCGCGGTCTCTGGACCACCTCTATCGCTGCCGCCGTCCTGATCCTCGAGTCCTAACGCCCGTGCGCAAGCTTCCGGCCAATCCCGCCGGCCGGGGTTGGCCTTGCTGCATCCCAGATGCGCGGTGCAGCATCTTGAGCAATGGATCGTCCATCATGACAAATCCACGAAAATATCGCGTTGGTCTGGTCCAGATGCGCATGGGCCCCGATCTCGAAGCCAACCTTGCTTCGGCCATTCGCCACATCCGCGAAGCGGCGCGTCTCGGCGCCAATATCGTCTGCCTGCCGGAGCTGTTTCGCGCGCAATACTTCTGCCAGCGCGAAGACCTGCGCCTCTTCGACCTCGCCGAGCCCATCCCCGGTCCATCGACCGAGAAGCTGGGCGAAGTCGCCCGCGAAGCCCACGTTGCCATCGTTGCGTCTCTTTTCGAGCGCCGGGCTGCCGGTCTCTACCACAACACGGCAGTCACGCTGAACATCGACGGATCGATCGCCAGCGTCTATCGCAAAATGCACATCCCCGACGATCCGCTGTATTACGAGAAGTACTACTTCACGCCCGGCGATCTTGGGTTCCGCGCCGCCGATACTGCCTTCGGCCGCATCGGCACGCTCGTCTGCTGGGATCAGTGGTACCCCGAGGGCGCGCGTCTGACCGCGCTGCAGGGTGCCGAGGTGCTCTTCTACCCAACCGCGATCGGTTGGCATCCAGCGGAAAAAGAGGAGTTCGGTCCGGCGCAATACGAGGCCTGGCAAACCATCCAACGCGCCCACGCCATCGCCAACGGCGTCTATGTCGCCGGAGTCAACCGCGTCGGTCACGAGCACGGCGAGGTTAAACTCGCCAACGGCGAAATCCTGGGAAATCGCGCCCAGGGACCCGGCCTCGAGTTCTGGGGAGGCAGCTTTCTCGCCGACCCCTTCGGCCGCATCATCGCCAAAGCATCGCTCGATGCCGAAGAAGTCCTGCTCGGCGAAATCGACCTCGCGCATCTTGAGGACACGCGCCGCAACTGGCCCTTCCTGCGCGATCGCCGCATCGATGCCTACGCGCCGATCACGAGCCGCTTCCTCGACCCAGTCCACACCTGGTCCGCCGACGGAGATCCAAAATAGGAATGCCGGAAAGCACGCCCAACCAACTCGGTTACCGCATGCCCGCCGAGTGGGAGCCGCACGAAGCCACCTGGCTTGCGTGGCCCTGGAACCACGAAGACTGGCCGGGCAAATTCCAGCCCATCCCGTGGCTCTATGCCGAAATCATCCGCCTTCTCGCCGCGCGCGAGCGCGTGCAGCTTCTGGTCCGCAACAGCATAGAGCAGAAACGCGCCACCGGCATCCTCAAGCGCGCCGGAGCGCACCTCGACAACGTCGACTTTCACATCTGGCCTACCGACCGCGTCTGGACGCGCGACTCTGGACCTATCTTTGTCCGCAACGCGCAGGGGCAGGTCGCCGTCACCAACTGGCACTTCAACGCCTGGGCCAAATACTCCGACTGGCACCTCGACGACCAGCTTCCCACGCGCGTCGCCGAACTCCTCGGCCTGCCCGCATGGGAGCCAACGATCGAAATCGAAGGCGAAAAGCGCAGTCTGGTCCTCGAAGGCGGGTCCATCGATACCAATGGCCACGGCACCCTGCTCACCACTGAAGAATGCCTGCTCAGCGAGGTCCAGCAGCGCAATCCCGGCGCAAGCCGCTACCAACTAGAACGAGCATTCTACGACTATCTAGGCATCGATCATGTCATCTGGCTCAATCGCGGCGTCGCCGGCGACGACACCCATGGCCACGTCGATGACATCAGCCGCTTCGTCGCGCCGGCCACCATCCTCACCGCCGTCGAGACAAACACTAAGGACCCCAACCACGAGCCGCTGGCCGAAAATCTCGCCTGCCTCAAAGCCGCGCGCACGTTATCCGGAAAACAGTTCGAGCTGGTCGAGCTGCCGATGCCGCGCCCTGTCGTATTCCGCCGCCAGCGCCTGCCGGCAAGCTATGCCAATTTCTACCTCGCCAATGGCCTTGTTCTCATGCCCACCTTCCACGACCCCAACGATCGCGTCGCGCTCAACATCCTGGCGCAGGTCTTTCCCGATCGCGAAGTCATCGGCATCCATAGCGTCGATCTCATCTGGGGCCTCGGCGCCCTCCACTGCATGACCCAGCAGCAACCCGCCGCAAGCCTCGCCGTCTCGTCCGCCTTGTCCTCCTGAGCGACCGAAGCGGAGCGCAGGGAGTCGAAGGGCCTGCATTTCACACGATAGTCATATGCCCCATCCTTGCGCAGCCAGGACGGGGAGCGAAGACACGCATTCAAAAATTCTCTTCGCCCTCCAATCCATTCGCTCCAACCACCCGTTCTCGAGTCAGGCAGGACACGGGACCATCGACCGTTTGCACCGCCATTCCCCGCAACGCGGTTCCCCATGTTTCTCGCCAAACCTCTGGAGGACAGAATGAGCACACTGAAGCTTCGCGAATCGCTCGGGCTCGAGAATCAAGAACAGTCTGGACTATCGAGACGGGCATTCTTCAAACAGGCAACCATTCTGGGGGCAACGGCAGCCGCTGCCGGCACCATCCTGACCCCCGCCGCGTCCGCTCTCAGCTCCCGTCGCGGCGACTCCGACGACGACACACCCCAGGCAAATACCCTGGCAGCAGGTGATAAGGCAATTCTGATCGCTGCCGAGATCGCCGAAGCTTTGGCGGTCACCACCTATATGCACATCATCAAGCGATCGCCCTTCTTCAAGCGCATCCCCGACGACGATCAGAACTACCTCGAAGGCGCTCTGCAGGAAGAAATGTCACACTACGCCCTCGAGCAGTCCGTGACCAACGAGAACACGCCCTTCGACGAATTTTTCTACCCCAAAAACATGTTCGAGGATACCCAGACTACGCTCAACACCCTGGTCACCCTCGAAGATGCATTCATCGCCGCGTATCTGGTCGGAGTACGAAACTTCAGCTCCACGGCTCTGCGTGTGACAGCCGCCCGCATCATGGGCATCGAAAGCGACCACCGCACTCTCGCCCGTGTCATCGGCCCCGACGTGGCTCGCAGAGATGGAGGCCCCATCACCTTCATCACCGGGGCCCAGGGCTTTTCAGAGAGTGTGGCGCCGCCCAACAACAACGGCTACGAGCGCACGCTTTGCTGGACAGACATCAGCCAGGCAGTGACGGCCCTTACCCCGTTTGTCGACAAGGACGCTGCTGCCTCTGCCGGATTCGACACCGCAAAGTTCTACAAGTTCAAGCCGTTCACCCCAACCCTCCCCAACCCGCATGGAGACTTCTTCTCGTTTGGCGGCTGCTGATCGGTCCTCCCCCTGCAGTTCCTGACCGGTAGCGTTCATCAGCGATCGATTCCATACACCCGACAAACTTCCGTGCCCCATCCTTTCCTCTTTTTGCTGCGGAAAGGGTGGGACACTACCGCAGCCCGCTCCCGTCGACCTTGAGAGCCTGCGCCTGAGGCCCCATCGCAGGCCCACGCGAAGGCTTGCAGTCAACGATGTCAGATTTCCGCCAAGCCAGTCCGTACATGTCTCCATTTCAAACCTTCGAGAAAATAGGCTCCTCGTTTGGGTTTATATCTTGAAAATCTTCTTGATTTCCGTTCCTGTATTGCAAAGAATTACAGACCGACGCGGCACAATAGACAGTGGCGGGGTGAGCGGTTTTGGGGGGCCCCCAAGGGAGTCCTACACCCTTCCCTCCACTCCCTGAAAAAGGTGCAAAGCGGCGGGCGGAGAACGCAGGCGTGCCGGGAAAGGAATACAGCCTACGGATGATCACCGACCTCGAAGCCATGCAGGCCGCGCTGGCTGAAGCGCGCTTCGCCGCCGAAGCCGGTGAAGTTCCGATCGGCGCCATCATTGCCCATGAAGGCGCGATCATTGCCCGCGGCCAAAACAGTGTTCTCCGCGACAACGACCCAACCGCGCACGCCGAGATCGTCGCGCTACGCGCGGCCGCTGCGGCCCTCGCCAATTACCGCCTGAACGGTTGCACGCTTTTTGTCACCTTGGAGCCGTGTGCCATGTGTGCTGGAGCGATGATCCACGCACGCCTTGACCGGCTCGTCTTCGCCGCCGCCGATCCCAAGGCCGGCGCCTGCGGGTCCGTTCTCCCCGTTCTCAATCATCCGCAGCTCAACCATCAGATGGAAATCGCCCAGGGTATTCTTGCCGGCGAAGCCGGCGAATTGCTGCGCAGTTTCTTCCGCGATCGGCGCAATCAGACCGGATTGCCTTCGCGCTAGTGGTCGGCGAAGGACCGGGACGCGGACTCGTTTGGAGGCCGCAGGCCACTAGAACCTCGCTGCGTGGAGGCGGCGTCTTCAAACCCGCAACACCAAAAAGGTGCTTTGCCGAAGGCGCGAAGTGCCAGGACGCGAATTCAGTCGCGTCCTGACGTCACAAAAACTGCTGGGCTAAAGAATCTGGCCGGCGCGGAGCAGCACGCGCACAGTGCAGAGCTTGCGCGTCTTCTTCATCGAAGCCGAAGAGAAGCGGGAGATTGACGGGAAGATGATTTCCTTCAGTTCTTGGATGCGATCGACGTAGCGCTCGGCTTTTTCGGTCACCGATGTGCAGAGCCAGTCATGCGGCAGGCTCTCGAGTGCGCGGGCCACGGCTGAATGGCCATTGCGGCGAATCTCCTCGATCCAGTCGTGCAGGTCGTTGACCATCTCCGATTCGAGATAGATATGGCGGTCTGTATAGAGGCACGAGGTGAGGCGAGCCTTGTCCTTCGAGGTCATCAAGGCGAACGAACTGCCGTGGTCGATGAAGACTGCGCGCAGACTGCACGGCGCCTGATCCGGCACAAAGACAGCCTGGCGAATATCGAAGCGCTCGGTCCACACGTCGGCCGCATAGGCGCCCCAAAAATCGGAGCGGTTGGTGACACGCGGGAAAAGCCTCTCGGGCAGGTACTCATAAAAGAGGCCGTCGCGCGCCGAGACCAGGTGCGAGGCGAAGTGCACGCCGCCATGCGGCCGGATCATGCCTGAAGCCGAATAGATCCACATCTCCGGATGCGCGTCGATTAGCTCATCGGGAATGTCGATCGTAGTCCATGAAGACACCGGAAGGCCCAGAAACTGGTAGACCGAGTTGCGCAGCGCTTCGAGCTGCACGCTCACCGTCGAGCGCGGACCATGCATCCACTTGACGAAGTACTGCTCGTGGTCGCTGGCATTGATCAAAGCCGCCTGCGACTTGCCGGGCATCTTGCGTACGAAATCCACTGCCGAGATCGTGCCGCTCGGGCCTTTAATCATGTGTCCCTCATGCAGAGTATGGGGGCGCGATGCAAAGACTCGAACGGCGATTGAAGTTGCGGTTCGAGTTTTGCAGGACGCTGCTCTCTGTCCAGCCGATTGTGGCGCGGCCTTGAGTTCTAATCTGAAGGGTATCTTCTTGGAATGGAAGTGATTAATGTCACCCCGAGGGTCACAAAAGTACCGGCGCATGGAGGCAGTTTTTCACATGCCCGAAGTAATGGAAGGCGCGAAGTGGCAGCGGCCCTATGCTTTGCGGCGAAGGCCTCGCGACGGAACGCGAACCTCAGTTCCACTCACGCCACAGCGCAACGCCTCCCAGAAGTCCTGCCTCGTTGGAGACAATCTTGACCTTCTTGCCCGGCTCGAATTCGATCTTCTTCGTGTTGCCGCCGCCGAGATAGAGATGATCCCAGTTGAAGAGTTTTGCCGTTTGCTCGATGGCTTCCTGCAGCAGCTTGTTCCAGTGCTTTTTGCCGTACTTGTCGAGGCCGCGCCGGCCGAGGAAATCCTCATAGGTTTTTCCCTTGCGCCAGGGATGATGGCCGAGTTCGAGGCCGGGACAGAGACGGCCATTGGTGAAGAGCGAGGAGCCGAGTCCCGTGCCGAGCGTGAGCGCGAGCTCGACGCCGTCCCCGTTGATGGCGCCGTAGCCTTGTACCGCGGCATCGTTGGCTACACGGACCGGCTTCTTCCAGCGCTTCTCGAGCTCCACCTGCAGCGGAAAGCCGACCCACGCCGGATGCAGGTTGGCGGCTGTATAGGTGGTGCCGCGCTTGATGACGCCGGGGAATCCAACCGACACGCGATCGAAGGCCGGCAGATGCTTGCGGAGTTCTTCGAGGCCGGCCAGCACCAGAGGCGGTGTCGGCACGGCCGGCGTGTCCACGCGCTCGCGTTCGCTTGCGGGTTTGCCCGCGGCATCCATCAGCATCGCTTTCAGGCCAGAGCCGCCAATATCGATGCAGAGCGTGATAGCTGCCTTCTTGGTGGAAGCGGCGGGTGCGGGAGCGGAGGGTTTCGCAGTCTTTACTGTCATCAGCAATGGATTGTACTGAAAGACAGGGGTCAGGGAACAGGGATCACGGAACAGGGGATGAGGGGACAGGAAAGGGAACGATGTGAACACGGGCGCAGGGCCGGTCAATCTGTGAAGTGCGTGCCCTACACTGAGGGTTGTCGATCATGACCCGCTATTGCGAAGTCGCGCTGCCCGTGCCGCTGGATCGCACCTTCACCTATGCGGTACGCATCGGGCAGCAGCCGCATCGCGGAGCGCGCGTGATTGTGCCGTTTCGGACTGAAAAAATGATCGGTGTGGTGACGGTCCTGGCGAGCGCGGCTCCCGGCGACTTCGAAGCCAAGGACATCGAGGCGGTGCTTGACGACGAACCTTTGCTGGGCGAGCATCTGATGGCTCTAGCCGAGTGGATCGCGCAGTATTACGTTGCACCGTTGGGTGAGGTGCTGCGCGGCATGCTGCCGCTGACGGCCGAAGTGCGGCGCACGGTCTACTACCGCATCACCGATCTGGGACGCGATGTGCTGGCGCGCCTGGTAGAGAATGCTTCGGATCTTACGTTGAAGCCGTCAACTTGCCGGCCCGCGATCGCAGCGGCGGCCGCACGGCGCAGCAGGAGCGGCCGCGCCGCGGGCGAGGGTTCTTCTCTCGAACGGAAAGTTTTGGAGCGCCTGGCCGGTGGGGAGCCGGTGAAAGTATCGACACTGCGCACGGCGACCGCGGCTTCGCTCCCGGATCTGGCGCGGCTGACGAAGAAGAAGTGGATAGCGCGCGAGACGGCAGCCTTCGAGCGCGATGCGCGCCGCACTGAGCGCTTCGCGGTGTTGATACCCGACACGAGATTGCCGAAGCTGACCGAAAAGCAGCAGGCCATTCTTGCCGAACTGGCGGCGTGCGGTGGTGAGGTGGCGCTGGCCGCGCTGCGCAGCAAGGGGCTTCCTCACTCCACGGTGGAGACGCTGGTGCGGCGCGAACTGGTACGCATCGAGGAGCGCGCCGCGGCGTTTCGACTGGGCGGCATCGAGCCGACGACGGGGCCGACACACCTGAACGAATCGCAGACCGACGCGTTGGCTTCGATCGCATCGGCGCTGGGCGGGTTTCATGCCTTTTTGCTGCACGGCGTCACGGGCTCGGGGAAGACGGCGGTTTATCTCGCCGCGATGCGGCGCGCGCTCGATCGCGGGCAAGCTGCGATTCTTCTGGTGCCTGAGATTGGTCTTACGCCGCAGATGGCGGGGCTGCTGGATGTTGCGTTTGGTGCGCGGGTGGCCCTGCTGCACTCGGCGCTCACGCCCGAAGAGCGCAGCGAGCAGTGGCGGAGGATTCATCGCGGCGAAGCACCCATCGTGGTCGGCACGCGCTCGGCCATCTTTGCGCCGGTGCCGAATCTCGGCCTGATCTGCGTGGATGAGGAGCACGATCAAAGCTACAAGCAGGAAGAAACGCCGCGTTACAACGCGCGTGACGTAGCGGTGGTGCGCGCGAAGCTGCTGGGCACGGTGGTGGTGCTGGGTTCGGCGACGCCGTCGCTCGAGAGCTGGCAGAACGCGAACGCCGGCAAGTACACCTGCATCGCGATGCGCGAGCGGGTCAAGAACCGGCCACTGCCGGCCGTTGAGCTGATTGACATGCGCCGGGAATTTCAGGAGACAGGGCAGGAGCAGCTTTTTTCGCGCGCGCTGGTCGAAGAGACGCGGGCAGCGCTCGAGCGCGGCGAGCAGGCGCTGATCCTGCTCAACCGGCGCGGCTATTCGTTTGCCGTAATCTGCCGCGCGTGCGGAGAAAAGCTCGAGTGCCAGAACTGCGCGATTGCGTTGACGCACCACAAGCCGACCCTGGATGAGTCGGGTCTGGCGCATGCCGGACAACGCCTCGAGTGCCACTACTGCGGCTACAAGCGGACCGTGCCGCAGCGCTGCCCCAAGTGCGACAGCGAGCACCTCTATTACCTGGGCGCGGGTTCGCAGCAGGGGGAAGAACGGCTCTCCGAGATTTTTCCGGGCGCGCGCATTGGGCGCATGGACCGCGACACGGTGCGCGGACGGCACGATCTGGAGCGGCTGCTGGCGCGCCTCCATTCTGGCGAGATCAACTTGCTGGTTGGAACGCAGATGATCGCCAAGGGCCACGACATTCACGGCATCACGCTGGTTGGCGTGGTGGGCTGCGATCATGCGCTGTCGATGCCCGATTTTCGCGCGGCCGAGCGCGTCTTCCAGCTCATGACCCAGGTAAGCGGGCGAGCGGGACGTGGGGAACTGCCGGGACGGGTCATCGTGCAGACCTACTATCCCGACCACTACGCGATTCTGGCGGCGACGAAGCACGACTACGCCAGCTTTGTAGAGCGCGAGCTGAAGTACCGGCGCTGGATGCACTACCCGCCCTTCGGCGTGCTGGCGAATGTGCTGGTTCAATCCGAGCAGTTGGAGGACGCGGCGCGCTGGTCCTCTGTCGTGGGTAAATATTTTGAGAGTCAGGACAGCGGAGCTGTGCGGGTGCTGGGACCGTGTACGGCGCCGATTGCGCGCATCAAGGGCGTGTATCGCTTTCACCTGATTCTGAAGGCCGCTTCGCGCAAAACCCTCAACACCATGCTGCGCGGCGCGCTGGCGCACGCGGAGGAAGCCGGGGTGCCGCGACGGAATCTTGTGGTGGATATCGACGCGCAACGCCTGATGTAGCCACCTGCGCCACCTGCGGGGGCCAACTGCGCCATCTGCGGTGGGGCGAACTGTGGGACTAACCGCGCCTTCGGGGCCACCTGCAGCATCTGGGGCACGGGCTTCCTGCCGCGGGACCGCCCGCGCCAGTCCGTGCTGCGCTGGCGAGCTTCAGCATTCGAGCCGCTTCAACAGGGCTCCGATTCGCAACTTTACAGAAGTCCGGCTATTGGCCTGAGGCAGGCGGATGCGGCTTGTTGTTGGCGGCGCCTTCAGCCAGGGTGTGCAGCTCTTTGCCCGGCTTGAAGCGGACGGCCTTTCCGGGGGTGATGCTCACCTCGGTACCGGTGCGGGGATTTCGGCCGATGCCGGTTTTGCGGGCACGCACGCTGAAGACGCCGAACCCGCGCAGTTCAATGCGCTCACCGGCAGCCAGAGCCTCTTTGAGCCCTTCGAAGACTGTGTCCACCGCAGCCTCAGCCTTGGTGCGGGGCAGCCCAGTGCGCTCGATCACGTGATGGACGATGTCTTGCTTAATCAAAGCGTTTACCTCGCTGGCGCAATTGGGGGCGCGGACCCGGGGGTCGAGAGCTTTCCATCGTTCCCGGTCATGCCACGGAGAAGACTGTAGCACGCCCTACTGAATTGATGGTACAGATTTTGCACCGTTTAGGGAACCACGACAAGGGCTTGGATGAGGAAAAGAAGACAAGCGCAGCCTGGTTGCCCTGGCCGGGATGACTTTTTGACACTCTCAACCGGCCGCTCCCGTTGTCTTCGCCCGGCGCGTTTCGTAAGATGAAGCATTCAGGCGGGTATCGGGACCAGCGAGAGCGGGTTGGAGCGCAAGACGATCCGGCACAGGAGACGCATGTCGATTCAGAGTGACCGTTGGATTCGGGAACAGGCGATCAAGCATAAGATGATCGAGCCTTTCAGCGAAAAGCAGGTGCGCGAAGGCGTGATTTCTTACGGACTCTCATCCTACGGCTACGATCTGCGGGTCTCCGACGAGTTCAAGATTTTTACCAACGTCAATAGCGCGATCATCGATCCGAAGGCTTTCGACGAGCGGTCGTTCGTGACCGTTCAGGCGAGCTCGGTGATCGTTCCGCCCAATTCCTTTGCGCTTGCCCGGTCGGTCGAGTACTTTCGAATTCCCCGCGACATCCTAACCATCTGCGTAGGCAAGTCGACCTACGCGCGTTGTGGCATCATCGTGAATGTGACGCCGTTTGAACCCGAGTGGGAAGGGTTCGTCACTTTAGAGATATCAAATACAACGCCGCTGCCGGCGAAGGTTTACGCCAACGAAGGACTGTGCCAGATCCTGTTCTTCCATGGAAACGAGCCGTGCGAAACCAGCTACGCCGACCGCGGAGGAAAGTACCAGAAGCAGCAGGGTATCGTTCTGCCCAAGTTATGAGAAACCGGCGAGATCGCGCTGCACGATTTCCTTTGAAGCACTCCACTGTTGCAAGCCGGTTTTGCGGCGGAGCTGCGGTTAATCGGCCTTGATGCGCGGCCGGGAGATGGGAATGTCCTCGAACAGCCAAGGGATTGCGATTCGGGTCGGCGTGGTGGCCGGCGAGCCTATCCGCCTGGAAGGGCTGACGAGCGTCTTTGAACGCGAGCCTGAGTTTGGCCAGTCGGCGCTCATTCCCGTCATCGGAACGCTCGACGAACTCATGGCCAAGCAGGATCTGGAATACCTGATGATCGACCTGAACGCGTCGGCGCGCGGCCTGCAGACCATCCGCGAGATTCGGCGGCAGCGCCCGGCGTTGCGGCTGATCGTGATCGGGCCGGCGGGCAACGATGCCCTGGTGATGGACTCGATCATTGGCGGGGCCCGTGCCTATCTCGATTTGACGGCAGGTCCGCGTGTAGTGCGTGAGGCGATTGAGGTCGTGGTATCCGGCTCCATCTGGGCGCCGCGCCGTTTGCTTTCGCGGCTGATTGACAAGCTGCTGGTATCGGTCGAGGGAGAAGCTAACAACGGAGGGCCCCACCTGACGGCCCGCGAACGCCAGGTGATGGACTTGATCCTGCTGGCGCGTTCCAACCGCGAAATCGCCCGTGAACTGGGCATCGAAGAGCGCACGGTGAAGGCGCATGTGGGCCGGCTGATGCGGAAAACCGGCGCCGAAAACCGCATCGATCTCTCGATGCGGGCCTTGAGCGGTGGCATGGCGCAGACCCTGCCCTTCCGAGGGGCAGGGGAATCCTTCCACCCTGGAAGCGGTGACGAAAGGTAGCTAAACCGCATTACTAAGATGCAGGCACCTTCGTACTCTTGTACCTATCGGGTAACTCAAGCAAACTCACTACAGAAACAACGCAGATCTGGGGAAAGGAGTTCTCAGGCCCCATGTTTCCCATGATGCCTGAGAACTCCTCTTTTTTTTCTGCGTGAGCCCTCCCCCCTCGATTTCCACAGTATCCCTTCTTATCCCATCCAATTCAAAGGCTTAGATTGATCTAAGGGGCTTTGTGCCCGGGCTTTGCCGTCGCATTACACTGCGATCAATGCCGCGTTGCGACTGGTTTCCCGCTTCAGTTGACGATTCAGGGTCGCGGGGGCTTTCGATGCGTGACTTCGCGCAGGGGCTTCCGTCTTTGTTGTTGGTACTTCAAGGTGCTTACCTGGCGCTGCACGACACGTATCGGCGGCGGCACCTTCACCCGGTCATACCGCTGGAATCGGCGGCATGCCCAGGAAACGCACTGTAACCGCGCCGCGAAGAGGCGCGCATCGGAAAGGATCCCCCATGAAGAAAGCAATTCTCGCCCTCTGCTTTTGCGTTCTGTTGAGCAGCCCCTCTTTCGCCGCCAGCTCCAAGCAAGATCTGCAGGACCGCCTCGAATCCGCGAAGACCGTGATGCAGCAGATTATGTCGGCCGGCGACAGGAGCATCCCGCTGAACATTCTGCAGCAGGCCACCTGTGTCGCGGTGGTGCCTGGGATGCTGAAAGGCGCCTTCATCTTCGGAGGGCAGTATGGCCAGGGGGTTGTGACGTGCCGGACCGGACATGGATGGAGCGGCCCGGTATTCATCCGTATGGCCGGGGGTTCGTTCGGACTGCAGATTGGCGGGCAATCGACGGACCTGGTTTTGGTCGCAGTGAATGACAAGGGGCTGCAGGACCTGCTGAAGAGCAAGTTCAAGATTGGCGGTGATGCTTCGGCGGCCGCTGGCCCGATCGGTCGCGCCGGCCAGGCTTCCACCGACTGGAAGATGACTGCCGAGTTGTTGAGCTACTCGCGCAACAGGGGCATCTTTGCCGGCATCGATCTCGACGGAACCAGCGTGAGCCAGAATCGCGACGACACGGAGATCTACTACGGTTCGCCTCAGCATTTCGAGACCGTGTTGAAGGGCGACGTGCCGGTTCCATCGGGAGCGGTCGATTTTGTGCGAACCGTCGCGCAGTATTTCGTGCAGGCCAAGAACAGATAAAAGCTAGCTCAAAGCGAAGCGACAAAGGCGGCCCTTCCAACAGGGGCCATCGTTCTTTTTCGGCCTCCGCGATGGCCTACACTTAACCTTCAGGATGCGGGAAAAGATCGAGTGCTGGCTGGTGGTGGCGGTGGCGCGCGTGCTGGGGTGGATGCCCCGCGCCGCGGCACGCTGGCTGGCCGATGGAATCGCAGCGATCGTCTATGCGCTGCTGGGGCGCCTGCGCCGCGTCGGCGAGCGCAACCTGGAGCTCGCTTTTCCTGACATGACTTCAGAGGGGCAACGAGCAACGCTTCTGCGCGGGGTCTTCCGGCATCTGGGCTGGCAGCTCGTCGAATTTTGCCGCATGCGCCGTTACACAGCGCAAAACATCCAGGGCTGGATTCGCACCGAGGGTTTGGAGCATTATCGCGCCGCGCGCGCGCGCGGCAAGGGCGTACTTGTCCTCACGGGCCATCTGGGGGCGTGGGAGTTGTCGAGTTTCTATCACTCGCTCATGGGCTATCCGATGGGGATGGTGATCCGCCGGCTCGACAACCGCTGCCTCGACGCCTTCGTCAACGACATTCGCTGTCTGCACGGGAATCAGGTGCTCCACAAGGACGACTTTGCGCGCGGGTTGCTGACGGCGATGCACAAGGGCGGCACGGTAGGAATTCTGATGGACACGAACATGACGCCGCCGCAGGGCGTGTTTGCGCGTTTCTTCGGCGTCGAGGCATGCACCGCGTCGGGCCTCGCGCACGTCGCGCTTAAAACCGGCGCGGCGGTGCTGCCCGGCTTTCTTGTGTGGGAGCCAGGGGAGAAGCGCTACGTGCTCCATTTCGGTCCGGAACTCGTAATTGAGCGGACACACCGCGCGAAAGAAGATGTTCTGGCTCTCACGCAGCAATGCAATGATGTACTGGAGTCCTGGATCCGCCGCTATCCCGACCAATGGCTCTGGATTCATCGCCGCTGGAAAACGCGTCCTGTCGGTGAGTTCGGACTCTATGAATCTACTTCGCATCGCTGAAGTGCGTGATGCCGAGGGCATTTTCTTCACCACTTCCAGGAGAAGTGCGCATGACGCTAAGCGAATTGATCGACAGGCTGGGCGGCACGCTGGTGCAGGGCGATCCGGAGTGGATGGTGGACGGCGTCAATCAGAGCGAACGCGCGAATCCATTCGATATTGTCTTCGGGGACACGCCCGCGGGTGTGCTGGAGGCGCTCGGCTCGAAAGCGGGCGTCGTGGTGCTGCGGCCTGGCATTGCCGGGTCGTATCCCCGGGGGCGCTGCATCGTGGAATACGATAATCCGCGTCTATGGTTTGCCAAAGCCGGCAAACTGCTGGCGCCGCCGATCCCGCCCTCCGGTGTGCATCCCAAAGCCGTGGTCTCGCCGGACACGATTCTCGGAGTAGGCGTGTCGGTAGAAGCCTGCGCGGTGATCGAGTCGGGTGTGCGCATCGGCGCAAACACGCGCGTGGAAGCGGGCGCAGTGATTGGTCACGGCGTGCAGGTGGGCGAGAAGTGCCGCATCTTTCCGCGTGCCGTGATCTATCCCGGCACAACCATTGGCGATCGCGTGCTGGTGCATGCCGGTGCGGTGCTTGGGTCCGACGGATTTGGCTACGTGCGCGATGCGGCCAGCGGCGCATACACGCAGTTTCCGCAGCAAGGGACGCTGGTCATTGAAGACGATGTGGAGATCGGCGCCAACACCACCATCGATCGCGGAGCGCTGGCCGAGACGCGCATTCGACGTGGCACCAAGATCGACAATCTTGTTCATGTGGGCCACAACTGCGACATCGGCGAGGACGTGATCTTGGTGGCGCTCACCGGGATTTCGGGGTCGTGCGCGATCGGCAAAGGGGCGATTCTTGCCGGGCAGGTGGGGGTCGGCGATCATGCCAAAGTAGGCCCCGGCGTGATGCTGGGCGGGCAGGCCGGCGTGCTCAGCGGCAAGTCCGTGACCAACGAAGGTCAGAGGCCGGGCACCGTGTTGTGGGGCACGCCGGCGCGGCCGCTCAAGCAGGTGCTGCGCGAGCAGGCCATGCTCATCCGGCTGGCACGACTGGGCTGGCGCGATCGAAGCAAAGGCACAGAGAGCGTGGAATAGCCTTCGCCGAGAGAACTGTGATGATCAAGCACGCCGTTCAGCGGTTGCACGTATCGAGCGCCGGTTCATGCCAGTGATGGTTGTAGGCGGAAGTAGCCGCGGTGTGGGCAAGACAACGCTGGTTTGCGGACTGCTGGCCGCGTTGCCGGAGTTTCACTGGACCGCGGTGAAAATCACGAGTCACGCGCATGGCGAGACTGCAGCGCCTGTATGGGAGGAAATGATCCCAGGGCTGAAAACAGACACTGCGCGGTATCTGGCCGCGGGCGCGCGGCGTGCCTTCCTGATCACGGCTGCCGATGCGGAGCTATCGGGGCTGGCCAGAGAGTTGCTGACCGAGATCGGGCCCGGGGCGAACTTGATCTTCGAGTCCAATCGCATCCTGGACTGCGCAGTGCCCGACCTTTGCCTCGCAGTCGAAGGGCCCTTTGAGCCAAAGCCATCCTTCCTCCGGATCGCGCATCGTATCGATGCAATGGTGATGCATGCTGAGTGCGACCGGATGATCGAAGGAGCCAAGCCGCGGTTTGAACTGGCGGACCTCGGGCAGATTCCTGCCGCGATGCAACGGTGGCTGCAGGCGCGGCTGGTGCGCAGTTGATTGAGCCCGGCGCAGTTTCCACAGTCGTCAAAGGAGGAGGAACCATGGACCGGCGCGATTTCTTGAGAACAGCTGCAGGCGCAATGGCGGCGTCGGAGTGGATGCAGCCGGCACTGCGAGCGCAGGCGAAAACGCCCGAGGCGGACGGCATGATCTACCGCGTGCTGGGACGCACGGGCGAGCGCGTTTCGGCCATCGGGCTGGGCGGTTTCCACATCGGTCGGGCAAACATCGCCGAGCGGGACGCGATTCAGCTCATCCGCCAAGCTATCGATCGCGGCATCACCTTCATGGACAATTGCTGGGACTATAACGATGGCGCGAGCGAGATCCGCATGGGCAAGGCGCTTGCCGACGGATACCGCAATAAAGTTTTCCTGATGACGAAGATCGACGGCCGCACCAAGGCTGCCGCGGCCCAGCAGATCGACGAGTCGCTGCAACGTCTGCAGACAGACCACGTGGACCTGATGCAGTTTCACGAGGTGATTCGCCTCGAAGATCCCGACCGCATCTTTGCCGAGGGTGGAGCGATGGAGGCGATGCGCGCAGCCAGGCAGGCGGGCAAGGTGCGGCACGTCGGTTTCACGGGGCACAAGGACCCGTATGTGCACCTGCGCATGCTGGACCACGCCCGTGCGAACGAGTTTCACTTCGACACGGTGCAGATGCCGCTCAACGTGATGGACGCGCATTTTCGCAGCTTTACGCACGAAGTGCTGCCGGTGCTCACGCGCGAAGGCATCGCGCCGCTAGGCATGAAGTGCTTCGGGGATCATTTCATTCTCGACAGCAAAACGGTGAAGCCGATTGAAGCTCTGCACTACTGCCTCAATCTGCCCATCGCCGTGCAGATCACGGGCATCGACAGCGCGCAGGTTCTGGACCAGGCCCTGGAAGCGGCGCGCACGTTTAAGCCTCTCTCCGAAGCCGAAGTGGCAAGCTTGCTGGAGCGCACAAAGCCCGCTGCGCAAGAAGGGAAGTACGAGCTCTACAAAACTACGGCGCACTTCGACGGCACGGCGCACAAGCCGCAGATGCTTGGGTGACGGGCGGCCGTCACGCCAAAGCTGCCGGATTGTTTTCGCAGAGAAGGCTACGAGGACTTGTCGGCCGGAGGAAAAGGCTCGGTCTTGAGCGAGCCATCGCGCTGCTTGATGAGCATCTGCACCTTGCCCTCGGCAGCTTCGAGCTCCTTTTTGCAAGCCGCGGAAAGGCCGACGCCCTCTTCGAAGAGCTTGATCGAGTCGTCGAGGCTCAGGTCGCCCTTCTCCAGCCGATCGACGAGGGATTCGAGTTTCTTGAGCGATTCTTCAAACGAGGGCATAGCACGTTACTCCGAGACAGTAGAGGCCTGCGGCAGCACGCTGGCGATGACTTCGGCTGCGGCGTTGTAGCGGCCGAAGGGGGCGCTCACCTGGACGCCCTGCACAACGGGACGCACGGCTTCGAGCATCTCTTGCGCAATCTTGATGCCTTCCTTCCGAGCCGCTTCCGGTGAGGTGGCCTGGGCCATGCGCAGCATGATCTCCTCGGGCATCGAGACGCGCAGATCGTTTTTCATGAACTCCGCATTGCGCAGGCTGGTCAGCGGCCACACGCCGGCGATGACGGGAATACGGAATCCCTCGATGCGCCGCAAAAACTCCTCGAGCAGGCGCAGGTCGAAAACCGGTTGCGTGATGGCGTATTCCGCGCCCGCCTCGACCTTGTAGGCGAAGCGGCGTAGCTCCTGCTCGATGTCGGGAACGCCGGGGTTGGCCGCCACGCCGATGGTGAAGTTGGTGCTGGCTCCGATGGAGTTCGCTCCGATATCGAGCCCGTGATTCAAACGGCGCACGAGGTTGACCAGACCGATGGCATCCACGTCAAACACTGCAGTCGCATCCGGATAGTTGCCCAGTTTCGGCGGATCGCCGGTCAGGCAGAGAATGTTGCGCAGCCCGATGGACGAGGCGCCCAGCAAGTCGGACTGGATGCTGAGAATGTTGCGATCGCGGCAGGTGTAGTGAAGAACCGTTTCAATGCCGGTGTGCTGCTGAATCTGGATGCAGAGGCTCTGTGCGCTCATGCGTGCCGAGGCGCGAGGCGAATCGGGCACGTTGATCGCGTGGACGCCGAGCTGTGCCAGCAGGCGTGCGCCTTCGATTTCCTTCGCGCAGTCGATCCCGCGCGGAGGCACGATTTCGACCAGCGTGACGAACTGGCCGCGCTCCACGAGCGAGCCAATTTTGGAGCGCTGTCCCAACGTGGCCGGTGGTGTTTCAGACGAAATGGCGACGGCTGCGCCAGCCTCCGAGACCCGCGCTTGCGCATCGAGGGCGCGCATGGCCGAGCGCATGGCGCGTGTGTGATTGGGCGTGGTGCCGCAGCATCCACCTACAAATTGTGCTCCGGCGCCGATGGCCTTGCGCGCAAAGCTGGCCATGTATTCGGGCGAGCACAGATAAATGTTCCTGCCTTCGACGGCGCGCGGCATACCGGCATTGGGCATCGCGGCCAGGGGCAGGGCAGTTGCGCCGCGCATGGCTTCAAGAGCCGTGAGCACGGTCGCCGGACCGGTCGAGCAGTTGACGCCAATGGCGCCTGCACCCCACTCGGTGAGCAGCGCGGCGGCTTGCGCGGGAGACGATCCATCAAGACAGTTGCTGTCGTCGTCGACGGTCACCATCACCAGCGCGGGCAGATGGGGTGCGGTCTCGAGCGCGGCGAAGAGGGCTTCGCGTGCTTCATCGAGCGCGGGCATGGTTTCAATGCACAGCAGGTCGACGCCGCTTTCGGCCAGAGCGCGAATCTGCTCGGCAAATGCTTCGCGTGCTTCATCGAGCCCGGTTTTGCCCAGGGGCTCCAGGCGAACGCCGAGCGGCCCAACCGACCCGGCCACCCAGGCCGTTCCGGCTTGCTTGTCGCGCAGGTGCTCGACGGCCTGGCGCGCCAGCCGAACGCCTGCGGCGTTGATATCCCGGCCCTTGGCGGCGAGCCCGTGACGCGCGAGGCGAAAGCGATTTGCGCCGAAGGTATTGGTTTCGACGATCTCCGCGCCCGCCTGCAGGTACTCCTCGTGGATGGAGAGGATCAGGTTGGGGTCGGAAAGGTTCAGTTCGTCGTAACAGCGGTTAATAAACACGCCGCGCGCATAGAGCACGGTCCCCATCGCGCCATCGGCCAGCACCGGGCGGCTCGAGAAAATGTCGGCGAAGGTCGGCATGCTCCATTCATGCTACGGCACCCCGCCTCGGTGCGCCAGCAACGCGGGTTGCTTTGTTATACTTCGGGAGTCAATACAAGGGTAAGAACCGACTCCGAACGATGCGTCAGGCCGCGTTCGATGAAGCGGAAATCGCCATCCAATTGTTCACGATACCGCTGCGGCACGCTCCGCGCTAACCCTCGAGGTAAGGGATTTTGAAGAAGAGAAGTTTTTGGTTCAGTGCCGCTGGAGCGCTGGTAGTTGCAATCGTGCTGGCCGGATGCGGAAAAACAACCTTCTTTGCGGGCCGGCAGCTTCCGCCAAGCCAGTTGACGACGCGCGTCCTGATCGCCATTCAGAACCCGAGTGCGTTGAGCAAGGGCGCGCTCGAGATTGTCGATGCCTTCTACGACACGCGCTACAGGTTCAACAACACAAGTGTCACCTACGCCATTTCCGGCTTTTCCGGCGCGCTGCCCATCAGCATCCAGAACATGCCCGAAGAGCAACTCGGCGCGGTCTATGGATCGGGCGACGGCAGCTTCACGCTGATCAACTATGCCAAGGAAAGCTCCAATGGCGCCGTCAAAGGATTATCCGGCCTCTCGTCGAGCATCTTCGTCTCGCGCAGTGAAAACTATCTCTTCGCCGCGCAGCAGGCGTCCCATGTGTTGACGATCGTCAACCAGGCCACCGGGGGGGGCGTTTCTCTCGGGCTTCCGGGCATCTATCGAGTCAGCGTGAATCCCGGCGGGTCGATGGCATTGGCATTCGTCCAGAACTCCAATTACATTTACTATCCGCGGCAATTGACGGCGGCGCAGACGGTGGCATATTCCGGCGGATCGAGCACCTGGCCGAAGGCTGCGGTTGACTGCGAACCTCAAAACGGTCCGCTATGGTGTCTTTTTCAGGCGCAGAGCCCCGACGCGGTCGATGCCACGGGCAACGCCTACGGAGCGCCTCTCAGCTTCGACCGGCCGGCCAAGGCAGTTTTCTCTGAGGATGGCGGAACCGCCTATATTCTGAACTGCGGGCCGGAGTGCGGCGGCACGGCGGCATCGATTTCTCTGCTACCGGTTTCGCCCATGATCTTCAATACCGGCCAGCAGTCGGGCTTGCTGCCGTGCAACACTGCTCCATGCGCGAATCCGAGTACGACGCCGTTCACGACCATTCCCATCCCCGGAGGCTCGAGCAATGCGCTGGTCACCGGGTCAACCATGTACGTCGCGGGCCAGCAGTTGCTCTCTGATGGGTTGTTTACCGGCAACCTGACGGTCGTGAATCTGGCCAACAACACGGCGGGCAGCCCCACATCCATCAGCGATGGTGCGCCTGGCGCGGTGAGCCGGATGATCCTGGCCGACGATAATACGCTGTGGATCGGCATGACGAAGTGCAATAACGGCGAGCGCATTGAGACGGGGCAGCCCTTCGGGTGCTTGACCATGTACAACACGGCAACCAATTCCGTCTCGATGATCGAGCCCTACCTCGGCGACGCAACCGGCATCGCCGATGTCGCGGGCTATCACAAGGTCTACGTTGCGCAGGGCGGGCAGGTGTATATCTTCTCGACCAGGGACGGCTCGTCGATCAACAACCAGTACGTGACTGTGGCCGGCACGGCATACGACGTGGCCTTCATGGACGCGACCACCGACTCCAACAACACCGTCTACTGATACCGATGGCCGGCGCAGGCGCAGTTTTTCAGGCAGATGTGCTGGCTATCGCCGCCCACCGCGACGACGTGGAACAAACCTGCGGCGGCACACTGCTGCGCATGGCGACGCGCGGGTTGCGGACGGCTATCCTGGACCTGACGCGCGGTGAAGCCGGCACGCGCGGAACCGCAGAAGAGCGTGGGCAGGAAGCGGCAGAGGCGGCCAGGCTGCTGGGTGTGGCATGGCGCGATGCGCTCGATCTTCGCGACGGCGCCGTTGAAAACACGCTCGAGAACCGGATCAAGATTGCGCGCGTAGTGCGCCGGTTGCGGCCGCGCGTGGTGATCCTGCCCTATGGTCAGGCGCGGCATCCCGATCACGCGATCGTTGCGACGCTGGGCTACGAAGCCTGTTTTCTCGCGGGCATCCAAAAGATCGAAACCGGCGCCGAGCCGTATCGTCCATTTAAGATCGTCTATGCAAGCCTCTATGCGGATGTGCGGCCCAGCTTCGTTGTCGACATCACGCCGTTCATCGAGCAGCGCCACGCGGCGCTGATGGCTTACAAGTCGCAGTACGCGAATCAAGCAGCGGGCAGCGGGCTTTTTGTGCCGGAAGAAGAGATACGGGAGCGGATCTTTGCCGAGGCGCGCCACTACGGTCTGCTGGCGGGAGTGAAATTCGGCGAGCCGTTCGTACAGAAAGAAGTGGGGCTGGTCGACGATCTGACATTGTTACCGGTGCAATCGATCTAGCCTCTGCTCACAGACCTGCCTCTGCCCCCGGCGCTACAATTCTCCCGTTTCTCAGGAGAATACCTCCATGCGCAAAGGCGCCCATCCTTCCTGGCTGTTGTCGGTCTTGTTGCTCCCTGCTTTCAGTCCAGTCGTCCTCGCCCGACAGATACAGAGCAGGGACGCAACGCCGGTAGTCGATGGCATTCCAGGCCCGATGAACTGGCAGAACCCTCCCCTGGAATGGAAGATCGAGAACCACCAGACGCTCTCGATTACCGGGGGCAAGCAGACGGATTGGTTTGTTTCTCCCATGGGAGATGGCCACAGCGACAATTCCCCCCACCTGTTGTTCAAGCCCGCGGACGATTTTGTTCTGAGCGCGAAAGTGACAGTGGATTTTCGTTCGCAGTGGGATGCCGGTGTCCTTGTGCTCTATATCAACGACGGACTTTGGGCGAAGCTCTGCTTCGAAAACTCGATTGAAAAGCATCCCGCGATTGTCTCGGTGGTGACGAGGGAACTCTCGGACGACAACAATTCCATTGCGATTAGCGGTCCGTCGGTCTATCTCAAGGTTGCGAAGGCCGGCCAGGCGATCTTCTTCTATGCCTCCAGCGACGGTCAGAACTGGTCGATCATTCGCGCCTTCAGTTTGGGGAAATCTCCTGACCTGCGCGTCGGATTCTCATCGCAATCGCCCAAGGGAGACGCGTGTACGACGGTGTTCTCAGAGATTCGATATGCGCCGAAGAAAGTGAACCTCTGGGTTGTGCGATAACTTTTCGTTATCCAGATGCAAAGAAGAATAAGTTTGCCTTATGAGCGCCGTGTCCCCGAGACTGGAGTCGGAGGTGGTTGTGACGCAGACCTGGGACCCTGAAGCGTATGGGAGAGCCGGCGCATTCGTGCACGGGTTGGCGGGCGGCGTGGTGGAGTGGCTTGCGCCGCAGGCGGGCGAGCGGATTCTTGACCTCGGCTGTGGCGACGGGCAGTTGACGCTGCGGCTCGCCGCGACGGGAGCGCAAGTGCAAGGGGTGGATGCATCGCCCGAGATGGTCGAAGCTGCGCGGGCACGGGGCGCTTCCGCCGAAGTCGCTCCAGCCGAATCACTGCCCTACGACGACCAGAGATTTGACGCTGTCTTTTCGAACGCAGCTCTGCATTGGGTGCGCGGCCAGGAGGCGATGATGGCCGAAGTGCATCGCGTGCTGCGGCCCGAAGGGCGCTTTGTTGCGGAGATGGGCGGCCATGGCAACATTGCCGCGATTCGCGTGGCGATGATGGCTGTGCTGGGCCGCCACGGCTTCGGCGATCTCGAGAACGATGTGAACTACTACCCGACTCCCGCGGCCTACACGCGTCGGCTGGAGCGGGCAGGATTCCGCGTCGAGCGCATGGCGCTGATTCCACGCCCCACGCCGCTCGAAGCAGGCGGTATGCAGGAATGGCTGGGCACCTTTCGCCGCGGTGTTCTTGAGAGCCTGCCTGCCGCATTGCGCCACGCGGTCGTGGAGGAAACGACCGCGCTCCTCGCGCGCGCCCTGCGCGATGAAGACGGTCACTGGACAGCCGACTACGTCCGTCTGCGGTTTGTGGCGCGGCGCTGACGCTCGAAGCCGGCAACGCCGCACGAGCACGCATCGATGGCTGAAGCGCGATCGTGACTACACGGCCCTCGGTCCGCCCGAAGAGTCTGCGGTGGCCTGAGCCTCTGCGGCGGCGGCGAAACCGACCGAGGATTTGTGCGCCCCGGCAGTCAGGGAAAGTGATTCTCCGGACAGAACACCGATGCGGTAGAGGAATCCGGCAACGAGTCCGCCGAGACTGGGAATCAGCAGGAAGAGCCAGACCTGGGATAGGGCGTGACCGCCGACGAACAGAGCCGGGCCGAAACTCCGCGCAGGGTTCACGCTGGTGCCGGTGATGTGGATACCGAAGAGATGGATCGCGACCAGGGTGATGCCGATGCCAAGGCCGGCGAACCCAGCGGGAGCGCTTTTCTGCGTCGACCCCAGGATCACAATCACGAAGATGAGCGTGGCCACAAACTCGAAGGCGATGGCGGAGGCCAGGTTGTATTCACCCTGGTAGCCGGGGCCCCAGCCGTTTTGTCCCAATCCGTTGGCTGCAAGGTTGTAGCCGCCGGGAATGCCGCCGACGATGTAGAACGAGAGCACCCAGGCAGCGAGGATGGCTCCTGCAAATTGTCCGACCCAGTAGCCAACCATGTCTTTGATCGACATGCGGCCCGCGGCCCACACTCCCAGGCTTACCGCCGGGTTGATGTGGCAGCCAGAGACGGGACCGATGCCGTAGGCGGCGCCGATCAGCGCGAGGCCAAAGGCCAACGCGATTCCCACGATGCCGACTTTGTCGCCGGCCACGACGGCGGTTCCGCAACCGAACAGCACCAGGATGAAGGTTCCCACCAGTTCCGCGAAGTATTTCTTCATAGCATCCTCCTCGTTGTTCCTCTCTCAGAAACCAGCAAAGCGCGCAGCGCGGATCAGGGGAGGGAACTACCCAGTAGCGCTGCGCAGGTTCGCACCAAAACGCAGGTCGCACCAAAACAAGGTAAATTCCGTCTATTCCTAGATACGCGCTCGGAGTTTTGCAGAGCCTGCGCGATTCCGTCAAGAAAAAGCCGTGGCGGTGAAGCAGGAACTCGCTAAACTACGCGGCAAGGACCACAACAAGCCGTTCCAAAACGCATCTATATCGGATGTATGGCTTCCCCTTCCGCGCCGATCGGATCTCGAGCGCCGAGACGAACTTGGACGATGCTCCACAAACTTGAACGACGGCCCGAACTCGACGCCCTGCGGGGACTCTTTCTGGTGTGGATGACGCTGACGCATCTGCCCACGCGCTTCAGCGACTTCGTGAACCAGCCGGTCGGGTTCATCTCGTCTGCCGAAGGCTTTGTGTTTATCTCGGCCCTACTCGTGGGCCGGCTTTATATTCGCGATTTCGTCCAGGATCCGGCCAATGTGCGCTCCAAGCTGTGGAAGCGATCCCTGAAGATTTATGGGTATCACCTGTTGATGCTCGCATTCGCCTTTACTGTGGTGGCGGCGTATGCCGAACACACCCACAAGGCGGCGCTGGTTAACCTGCTCAACTTCTATATTGCCCGTCCCAAGGCGGCGATCGTGGGATCGGTCCTACTTCTCTATTGCCCGCCGCTGCTCGACATCCTTCCCATGTACGTCACCTTCCTGTTCTTCACGCCGCTGGTTCTTTCGGCCACGATGCGCTTCGGCTGGCGGGTCATTCTTGCGGTGAGCGGGATGATGTGGGTTCTGGCCCAGTTTGGTTTGCGCGACTTTGTGCACAACTGGGTCGTCCATGTCACGCATTTGCACATTCCGCTGCAGGAGACAGGCGCGTTCAACCTGTTTGCGTGGCAGGCGGTCTGGGCGGTCGGCTTGTGGATCGGCGCACGTACGGCGCTTCAGCGGGAGCCGTTCCCAAAGGTGCCGGGATGGATGGCAGCCTCTGCGGCCGCGACTTGCCTGTTTTTTGTCGGGGTGCGCTATGGGTGGCTCGGTCCGCACCTCACCGTGCAGGCCCTGGGCACGCAGCTCGACAAGTGGCAGATTGGCCCTTTGCGGGTCGTCAACCTCATGGCCTTCACCCTCTTCTTCTACTGGCTGCGCAAGTTTGTTTTGCGCATGGTCGCGATTGAGCCTTTCCTTACCCTTGGCAAGGCATCGTTGCGCGTTTTTTGCGCTCACCTGTTTTTTGTCCTGGTGGGGCTCGCCCTCCTCTACGGCGACTTCAACGCCGATGGCCTCGATCAACTCCATGGGCTTCCGGCGATCGCCTTGCTGGTGGTCACGTTTACGGCACTCATCCTTGTGGCAGCCGACGAGGTCCGCAAAAAACGCATCCGACGCGAGCAGAACCAGCAGGAAATCCGGCGGGAGCAACTGGAGGCTGAGCGTGTGGCGAAGGTATTGGTTGGACCCGCTGAGCCGCGACCGACCCGCTGCGCCGAGACCCCGCCAACCGTGGCTCCCGATGGCGTGCTTGGCGGTTAGTGAAGGCCAAGTCAAATTCATCAAACGTTTGCATTCTGTTTGCCATGCTGCATTAGTCTGTTAACGGTTTCGTGCGAGCCCAGTACCAACTCCAAGGGCCGCCGAGCGAGGGCACGCGGTTGAGTCAAACCGTATTCGTACTGGAAGACGACACAGATATTTCGCGATTGGTGCAGCATCACTTGGAAGCGGCGGGTTTCACGGCCCGGTTATTTCATACCCCCACCAATTTGATTCCAGACGCCGAGCGGCAGCCGCCGGCGCTGTTCCTGCTCGACATTATGGTGCCGGGGGGCGATGGCCTCGATGTATGCCGGCGGCTGCGCAGTCACACCGGCTTGTCGACAGTGCCCATCATCTTCCTCACCGCGCGTGCGGGCGAGAACGATCGCGTGCTGGGCCTCGAGCTCGGCGCCGACGATTACATCACCAAGCCTTTCGCCACGCGCGAGCTGGTGGCCCGGGTCAAAGCCGTGCTGCGGCGCTTTGAGCGTCCGACCACGCCCTCGGTCATTAGTTTTGAAGAAGTGATTATTGATGCCAACGCCATGCAACTCAAGGTGCGCGGCGAGCTCACGACGACGACGGCCACCGAATTCCGGCTGCTGGATTACCTGGCGCGGCATCCGGGGCGCGTCTTCAGCCGCGATCACCTGCTCGACGCGGTCTGGGGCGATGCGCGCTTTGTCACTCCTCGTTCGGTCGACGTTTATGTACGGCGCATCCGTGAGAAAATCGAGGTCGACCCGGAGAACCCGCGTTACCTGAAGACAGTGCGCGGCGCGGGCTATCGCTTCGAGATTCCGCGGAGCGATTAAGGACAGAGCCAAACGCCCCATTGAGCAGGCCCCCGTGACCCGCAAAGTGTTCATCAAATTGATGGGACTGTTCGTCCTCCTGCTCGTCTTTCAGACGGTGGCGATGGAGCTCATTCTGCGCCGGTTTGTGGAGCACACGGCGATCGGAACGCTCCATCTGCTGGACCGCGAGTCGCTCTGGTCGGGCTTGATCGCGCTGGCAGTCGCGTTGCCTCTGGCGGCATGGGCGGCTAGCGGCGTGACCAGGCGGCTGCAGCGCGTAGTGGCCTTTGCCCGCCGCATTGCACAGGGCGACTTGAGCGCGCGCCTCGATGTATCCGGAGGCGACGAACTGGCGGCGATGGAGAACGCTCTCAACCAGACGGCGGAGCGCCTCGGTCAGAATTTTGCCGAGATCGAGAGCCGTCGCCACGAGCTCGCTACCATGCTCGACTCGATGCAGGAAGCCGTGGTGGCGATTACCCCGGAAGGACTGGTGCGCTGGTCGAATACGGTGATGCAGCGGATGGCCGGCACGCAGATCCGCCCGGGCCGGCCGCTGATTCATTCGGTGCGCGATCCCGAGCTGCTGGCGTGTGTGCGCGGCGCCTTGCAGGATGGAGAAGTGCGCTTTGGCCGCGCCAGCTCGCTTGCGCCGGGCCGCATCTTCGAGATCAGCGCCGCGCCGCTGCCCTCGGGAGGGGCCATTGCCGTCTTGCACGATGTCACGCGCGTCGAGGCCGCCGAGAAGTCGCGGCGCGATTTCATCGCCAACGTGAGTCACGAACTGCGCACCCCGCTCACCTCGATTCAGGGCTATGTCGAGACACTCGTCGAAGACAGCAAGGCAACTCCCGAGACGACCCGCGAGTTTCTCGGCATCATCCACAAAAACGCGAGCCGCATGAATCGCCTGACCGAAGATCTGCTGGCGCTGGCCAGCGTGGAGAGCCCCGACTACAAGCTCGCGACGCAGCCCTTCAAGGCCTGTGCCCTAGTGCAGGATGCGATCGAGTCGCTTGGCGGCCTCGTCGTCGATTCGGAGATCGAGCTGCAGTCGGCCGGCGCACCAGACGCGATGGTCCTGGCTGATCCGGATGCAATGAACCAGGTCTTCGGCAACCTCATTGAAAACGGTGTGAAGTACGGCAAAGCCGGGAAACGGATTGTCGTCGGTGCCGAGCTGCTTGAGAACGAAGTCGAATTCTTCGTCCAGGATTTTGGCCCGGGCATGGCCTCAGAACATATCGAGCGTATCTTCGAGCGCTTTTATCGCATCGACAAGGCGCGGTCGCGCGAGTCGGGCGGCACCGGCCTTGGCCTCGCCATCGTGAAGCACATCGTAGAGGCGCACGGCGGACGTATCTGGGCGGAAAGCGAGTTGGGGGCCGGTGCCGCCTTCCACTTCACGTTGCCGTTGGCGCCTCGCGCACAGGCCGGGGGAGACGCGACGGAACCAGCCGCGGCGGCTGCGCGCGCCTCCAGCTGAGTTGATCGCCCGAATCTCTCCTTATTCAAGTCCCCGTAACATTTGGCGTAGAGAATCGGTTTCGGTAACCATTCTGCAAGGGGAGATCTCCGTGAAAAAGACATTGCTCGCCGTAGGCTTGTTCGCTTTTGCTCTCACTTCGATGCAGGCCCAGAAACTTACCGGGGCAGGCGCGACGTTTCCTTACCCCATCTACTCCAAGTGGTTCAGTGAATACAGCGCTTCTCATCCCGGCGTGGAAGTCAACTATCAGTCGATCGGCTCGGGCGGCGGAATTCGCCAGGTCACGAGCGGCCTGGTTGACTTCGGGGCCTCTGACATGCCGATGACCGATGACATGCTCGCCTCATCGAAGGTCAAGCTGATTCACCTGCCTACTGTGCTCGGCGCCGTCGTTCCGGTCTACAACGTTCCCGGCGCGACCGACATGCGGTTCAGCGGCGACGTGCTGGCCGATATCTACCTCGGACGGATTTCCAACTGGAACGATGGGCGCATCGCCAAGGACAATCCGGGCGTGAAGCTTCCCGACCAGAAGATCATTGTGGTGCACCGCTCCGATGGTTCGGGCACCAGCTTCATCTTTACCGACTACCTGAGCAAAGTGAGCCAGGATTGGTCGGGCGGCCCAGGCAAGGGCACCTCGCCGAGCTGGCCCGTGGGTGTGGGTGGGAAGGGGAACGAGGGTGTCGCCGGCCTGGTGCGCCAGATGCCTGGAGCCATCGGCTATGTCGAGCTGATCTACGCGCTGCAGAATCACATCGCTTTCGGCGAAGTGAGGAATGCATCGGGCAGCTGGGTGAAGGGCTCGATCGAAGGCGTGACCGACGCGGCTGCGAGCGTCAAGTCGATGCCCGCCGACTACCGCGTTTCAATTACCAATGCTCCCGGAGCAAACGCGTATCCGATCTCGAGCTTTACCTACCTGCTGATTCCCGCCACCGGCACCAACGACGCCAATCGCAAAGTGCTCAAAGACATGTTGAGCTGGATCATCAAGTCGGGCGAAGGCGAAGTCTCGGCACTCTCCTACGCGCCCCTGCCCGAAGCTCTGGCACAGAAGGAACTAAACACGGTTTATGCGCTGAAGTAGAGGAGAGAAGAATCAAGCGAGCGGGTCCGGCCTATCGGTCGGACTCGTTTTTCTTTTGGGCCGAAATTTTATGCTCGGCCATGCGGATCAGCTTGCGGTTTTTTCCTGGCCGCGCTGATCGATCAGCCGGTCAACCAGCGGCTCCAGCTTCTCGCCCGTGCGCGGCAGGACAAAAGTGCCGGCCTTCTCATCGCAGTCGAGCTTGAAGCTCGTGGCCAGAGCCGAGATCCAGATTTGCCGCACCGGCGTATTCGGGGTGATCACGAATTTTCCCGGCGGTTGCTCGAAGACGACGTTCAGGGCGCCGTTCTGCTCCTCCACCTCGAAGCCGGCTTCCTCTTCCTCTTCGCGTGCGAACAGATGCTTCTTCAGCCCATCGAGAGCCTTCTCGGCTGCGCGGCGGAACTCCTGTTCATCCTGCATGGAGCCAGTGTAGCAAGAGGCTCCTGGCCTGTTGTTGATTATGGTTCGGAAATTCGCGGCTCTTCTTCAGGTTTCTTCCCTATTTCTTCTGAAAATTCATCAAGTGGTGGCCCCTCGTTCATCGCCCCGCAGTCATACTCCGCCCAGGTTCCCAATCCTGCAGTTTGGGAGACAACGTGATGCGCAAACGATGGATCGCTGCGTGGATTCTGGGGTGCGCGCCGTTCGCTTTGCTCGGCGAAGGGCAGGAGCCCGAACCGCCCGCCCAGCTGGTGCGCGAAGTGGTTTACAACGAGCTCCATGATCACCAGCGTCACGGCTACTGGCGGTATTGGATTGAGCAGACGGCGCAGCAGCAGGTACGTATCGAGGAACAGATAGAAACGGCCGATGGCCCGCTCACTCGGTTGGTGGCCAAGAGCGGGCGGCCGCTCAGCCCAGCAGATCAGGAATCAGAACAGGAACGGCTGGAACACTTACTGCATTCGCCGCAGGAACAGGCGCGGCATCGTCAGGACTACAGCGACGACGAGAAACGCGTAGGGCGTATCTTGGGGCTGCTGCCGGAGGCCTTCCTCTTCGAGAATGCAGGTGTCGAGAATGGCGGCGCGCATCTGCGCTTCCGGCCCAATCCTGACTATCCGCCGCGCTCCATCGAAGCGCGCATCTTTCACGCGATGCATGGAGAGATTTGGATCGACCTGCGTTTCAAGCGGCTCGCGCGGCTGGATGGAGAACTCGATGAGAATGTCGACTTCGGCTACGGTATCTTCGGCCGACTTTACAAGGGCGGATGGTTCCGCCTGGAGCGCACGCAGGTGGGCCCGACGGATTGGAAGACAGAGCGCCTCGAGATCCACATGAACGGCCGCGCGCTCTTCCTGAAGACCATCTCGCGCGAGACAAGCGAAGTTCGCGGCGGGTTTGCACCGGTGCCCGCCGGCATGAGTCTTGCGCAAGGCATGCGACTCCTCGGACCATCGCAAACCAACCTGGCGATGACGCCGGCGACATATTCCGGTGTCCGCTGAGGCCCGCCGCCCGGCATCATTTCTGCACGCGAAAACAATTGAGGCGCCACATTATGCCGGCGCATTGAAGGGGATCTGTGCGCGCGCCGTGGCGAGCGCCACTGCCCACCACCGCAGGCGCGCGAGCATCGCGGCCATGGAGCGCTCAGTTCGTTCGGGATGCAGCAGCGCTCCGGTCGCGTCGAATTGATCCCATGCGCCGGAAAAGCTGACGCTATCCCGTACAGTCACGGCGTGCAGCTCCGCAAAGACCAGGCGCAGCTGCTCCACGGCGCGCAGTCCGCCCGAAATGCCGCCATAGGAGACAAAGGCGACCGGCTTCGCCTGCCACTCGGCACCTACCGAATCGATGAGCGCCTTCAGCGGAGCAGGATAGCCGTGGTTATATTCCGGCGTCACCACCACGAAGGCATCGCATGCGCCGATGCGCCGCTGCACTTCGCCGGGATCGGTCAACTTTGCCGGATCGATCGCTTCCACTTCGAAGCCGGCCGTTGCGGCGCGCTGGCCGGCCCACTGCGCGACCCGGTCGCAGAAGCGCCCAGCGCGTGTCGATCCGTAAATCAGCCCAACTTTGATCAGTGAGGTCATCAAATCGCTCTCCTCGTTTCGATCTCTTGAATAAAGCATAGAACATCAAGTAAGGTTGAGGTCAAGAGGGATTGCGATGAAGCATACGCGTGAAGAAGTATCCCAGCCACTGACCGTGGGCCAGGTGGCGGCGCGCAGCGGCGTGGCCATATCGGCACTGCACTTTTACGAAACGGAAGGATTGATCCACAGCTGGCGTAACGGCGGCAACCAGCGGCGCTATCCGCGCGAAGTGCTGCGGCGCGTGGCGGTGATCAAGGTGGCGCAGCGCACCGGGATTCCGCTGGCCGAGATTCGCGCGGCCCTGGCGACCTTGCCCGATGAGCGTACGCCGTCGGCGGCCGACTGGAAGCGCCTTTCTACGGTGTGGGGTGCCGATCTGGATGCGCGTATCGAGCGGCTCACGCGCCTGCGCGATCAACTGAGCGGCTGCATCGGCTGTGGGTGTTTGTCCCTGGGTGTCTGCCCGTTGCGGAATCCCTGGGATGCGCTAGGGGAACAGGGGCCGGGGCCGCGGCTGCTCGATCCGGATGTGGGGGGTGCATGGTATGGCACCCGGCCTGTGGAAAAGAAGCTTCGGCGTTAAACTTTCGTGGGATTGTGCCGATAACCCCCCTGAAGGGAGACAGGAGCGAACGCCATGGATATTGCACCGATTGGCGGAATTCGGATCTTTTCTCCGGGAACTCCGCTCAAGGCAGACAACACTGCGCCACGCTTCGAGATCGGGGCTTCGACGCGCACTGGCGAGGAAAAGTACTCCGCCAGCCGCCAGACGCCCGACCGCGGCCTCGAGGAAGCGGATTCCGAGTCCCAGGCCGCCGAACCGGATGCGCAAGCCGACGAAGCGCTGGCAGCTCCCGAGGATGCAACCTCCGGCACAACCATCAATATCGTCGCCTGAAGTCGATCGTTGCCTGAAGTCGCTCCCAAAGTCCAGCTACCCCGCGCGATTGACGACCCCGGGCGGCCCCTTCTTGAACTGCTTCGCCGCTAACCCACAATCGGCTCGCCAGCTGTGGAAAAACGAAGCGTCGTTCGAAACCCAATCGCCACGATCAAAAACAGGCTTCGGGATTTCTTGGAGTGAGTGCTTGCTTTTTGGGTCTGACTCGGAGTATTTTACTAACTAGTTAGTTTAACTAACTGGTTAGACAAATGACTCCCACCTCCATACAACCCGCTTCTGGCCGCGCCGCCGACACCCGTACACGCATTCTCGACAGCGCCCTCAGCGAATTTGCCGCCCACGGCCTTGCCGGTGCACGCACTGATCGCATCGCCAACGCGGCCGGCGTCAACAAGGCGCTTCTCTACTACTACTTCGAGAGCAAGGAAAATCTCTATCTGGCGGCGCTGGAATCGATCTCCGCCAAGGTTCGCGATCGGACCATGGCCGTGTTTCTGTGCGAGGGCTCGGCGGGTGAGCGGTTGTTGCGTTCGGCGCTCGAACACTTCGATCGCATCCTGACGCAGCACGAGTTTCAGGGCCTGATGCAGCAGGAGATGATTCGTCTGCACAAAGGCGAATCGAGTGCGTTGGAAGTGCTGGTGAAACGCGTCTTCGCTCCGGTGCTCACCATGTATCAGTCGATGGTGCGCGAGGGCATCGAGTCGGGCGAACTCATCCGGGCCGACTGGATGCAGATCCAGCTCGCGAGCCTGGGAGCCAATGTCTTTTATTTTCTCAGCGCTCCGGTGTGGCGCATGCTGCTGCCCGCCGAGCCCTTTGCGCCCGAGGCCCTGGCGCTGCGCAGGAAAGCGCTGGTGGAGTATCTGGGGCAGGCGGTTTTTATCGATCGGCAGCGGGGCTCGGAGCTTGCCGCGCGCGTGCTGGCCGATACACCGATGCCGGAATTGAATATGCAGTGTCTGCTGTTGGGGAGGAACGATGAACGCGCGCAATAGAGTATTCATGATTTTGGGTTTGCTCACTTTAGGGTCGCTGATCTGGTACCTGGCGACGAGCCGGCCGCCCACCGATCTCAAGCTGATCGGCACCGTCGATGCCAACGAAGTGCTGGTGAGTGCCAAGATTCAGGGCCGCCTTCAGTTGCTGAACGTGGAAGAGGGTCAACAGGTGGAGGCCGGCGATCTGATCGCCGTGGTTGAGAGCGCCGATCTGGCCGCGGCGCACAAAGCGGCTGAAGCCACGGTGGCCAGCGATCGGTGGAAGTTGAACGAGACCGAGGCGACGCAACAGCAGAACGAAGGCGAAGTTGCAAGCGCATCGGTTAACGCCGAAGCGCAGGTGCGCGTGGCGCATGCGGCGCTGGCCCAGGCGCAAGCGAACTTCGACCACCAGAAGGCCGACACCATGCGGACCCTCGGGCTAGCGCAGCAGGGCATCGTGAGCGCGCAGGCCAAGGACGATGCGGTCACCAGTCTCGAAGCCGACCAGGCTGCGCTGCAATCGGCGCGCGAAAGCGTGGCAGCCGCGCAAGCCGCTCTGAAGCAGGCCAAGGCGCATGAGTTGCTGGCGCTGGTTTCGGCGCGTACCGTGGCCTCAACGCGCGGCCAGATGCAGAATGCGGAAGCGCTCGCGGATCAAGCCGGCGTCGAGTTGGGCTATGCGAAGGTTTATGCGCCGGTGACTGGCAAGGTGAATGTGCTGGCCGCACGACAGGGCGAAGTGCTGGCCGCCGGCGGCACCATCGCCACGGTGATGGACCTGACGCAGACCTGGGTGTACGCGCCATTGCCCGAAACCCAGGCCGATGCTGTGCAACTGGGGGACACGCTCAAAGTGGTAATGCCCAGCGGGGCCACTGTCGAGGGCAAGGTCATCGCCAAGTCATCGCTCGCGGACTTTGCCACCCAGCGTGACATCAACGGCGGGCGCAAACGCGACATCCGGACGGTGCAGATCAAGTTGCTCATCCCCAATCCCGATGAGCGCTATGTGCCGGGCATGACGGCAGACGTCTATATACCGAAGAGCAAGCTGGTGAAGCCATGACGGGGTCCTCCTCGGCGCAGGTCCAAAGCACGAGAACGCACGCGTCGGCGATCAATGGTCAGGCCAAGAATGGCGGGGCCGCTGCCATCGCGGTCGAGAAAATCGTCAAGCGCTACGGCGATTTCGAGGCGGTAAAGGGCATCGACTTTCAGGTGGCCGAGGGCGAGATCTTCGGGCTGCTGGGCCCCAACGGCGCGGGCAAGAGCACGCTCATCCGCATGATGACCACTCTGCTTCCGGTCACCGCCGGCAAAGCAATCGTGGGCGGCCACGATGTCACCAAAGAGTCCGATGAAGTGCGCCGCATGATCGGCGTCATTCCGCAGGCGCTCACCAGTGATCCGGATCTGACGGTCGGCGAGAACCTCAGCATCTACGCCAAGCTTTACAGTGTTCCCCGCGCCGAGCGCGAGAAGAACATCATCGAAGTGCTCGAAGCCGTCGATCTGCTGAAATGGCGCGATGCCCAGACCAAGACGCTCTCCGGTGGCATGCGGCGCAGGCTCGAGATCGCGCGCGGGCTGGTGCATGATCCGCGCATCTTCTTTCTCGACGAACCGACCACCGGACTCGATCCGGTCTCGCGCATCGCTGTCTGGGAGATGCTCAACAACCTGAAGAAGCGGCGCAACCTCACCATGCTGCTCACCACGCACTACATGGAAGAGGCCGACCGTCTCTGCGACCGCATTGCCATTGTTGATCATGGCAAGCTCGTCGCGCTGGGCACGCCGGTGGAGTTGAAGCAGAGTGTGCCCGGCTCCAACGTGGTCGAAGTGCAATTCAATCGCGAAGACGATCAATGGAAGACGCGGCTCGAAGCATTGCCCAATGTCACTGAGGTGCAGTCGCAGTCGGCCGGCGTGTACCGTGTGCTCACTTCCAACGGTTCGCAAACCACCACCCAGCTTGTCGAGATGGCTTCTTCACTAGGCGAGCAGTTGACCTCGCTCAGCGTGCAGAACACTTCGCTCGACGACGTTTTTGTGCACTACACCGGCCGCCAGCTTCGCGATGAGCAGGTGAAGGCCGTCTTTTCGATGCCGCCGCGGCCGGGAGCACAGCCATGAATCGAATGCTGGCCATCGTCGAGCGCGAGATGCGCAAGTTCTTCCGCTCGCCGGTTCTGATGATCATGTCGATGATGCTGCCACTGGTGCAGCTCGTCATTCTCGGCAACGCCTTTGGCGGAAAGATTCGCAACGCACGCGTGGCCGTGGTGGACTACGACCACGGCCCGCAGGCAGTGAAGGTCCACGAGGCCTTCGATGCCATTGCCGCCAACATCAACACCTTCCGGACCGTTCCGTACGACGATGAAACCACCGCGCGCGAAGATGTGCGCACGGGCCGCGTCGATGCCGCGGTCATCATACCCGCGCAATTTTCGCGCCGTGTGTACGCGCAGGACGCTCCCAGCATCGGCCTGGTGGTCGATAACACCGACCAATTCAAGAGCGGTTCGATTGAATCGGAGATGCAGTCGCTGGTCGACGCGCTCAATCAGCCCGTGATTCAGCCGCGCATCGTGAACAGCGTCGCGCTCAAGATCGTCGAGCTGTATCCCTACATGGAGTACATGAAGTTCCTGCTCTCCGGTTCCATCGCACTGGCGATGTACATCTCCGTGATGATCGGCGGGGGCATGCTCTACATCGACGACAAGGCGCGCGGCGTGCACGAGGGCTACCTGGTAACGCCCATCAGCAAGCTCGAACTGGTGATGGGCCTCAACATCGCGGGAGCCATCAAGGCCGTCTTGAGCGGCATATCACTGACCGTGATCGGGACATTGATGTCGGGGCTTGGAACGATCTTTCATCCCGTGGCGCTGGTGCAGTTGTTTCTGCTGATCCTGGGCACATCGATTGCCTTCAACGGCATGATGTTTCTGATGATGGTGCGCATCGACGATCCGCTGGTGCCGCGCGCGATGTTCGGCGTGCTCAACACGCTGCTCTTCTTTCCCTCCGGCGCCATCTATCCTATCGACGCGTTTCCCGGGTGGCTGCGGGCGATTGCCCTCGTCGATCCGTTCACCTATGCCATTCACGGCTTCCAGGCGATTCTGCTCAAGGACGGCGGGTTTATGGCTATTCGCACCGACCTGCTCTTTCTCTTTGTCTTCGGCATCGGCACGCTGCTGATTGCCACGCCGCTCTTCAAACGCACGCTGTAGGTGCGATATCGGCGCGTCCAAAGTTTCCGGCCGGGAAGCAAAAAACAGTCCGGAATGCAATGAGGCGGTTCACTCCTTGTGGGAGGGTGGGCCGCCTCGGCGCTTTCAGGCCGCATTCAGATCTTTTGTGCGCCAGAATTCCTGCCAACTTTTTCTCTTTGCACCGCCAAGGGCGGATCGCTCATCCTAAAACACGAGGAGATCTTTGAGGATGAGCACCCAGACGGTTTCAGCGGCGGCTGCCGGCACCATCGCAGTGGGAGATTTGACGGTCAACCGGCTCGGCTACGGCGCCATGCGCATCACCGGCAAAGGCATCTGGGGACCGCCCGCCGATCACGCGGGAGCCGTCCAGACCCTCCGTCGCGCCGTCGAGCTCGGCGTCAACTTGATTGACACCGCAGATTCCTACGGTCCGTATGTTTCAGAAGAACTGATTGCCGAGGCGCTCGCGCCTTACCCCACTGGACTTGTCATAGCCACGAAAGGCGGCTGGGAGCGCGTTGGCCCAGGGCAGTGGACTCACAATGCCAGTCCCAAGCACCTTGAGGAAGCGGTGCATGGCAGCCTCAAGCGTTTGCGCCTCGAGCGCATCGACGTTTACCAGCTCCACGTTCCCGATCCGGCCGTGTCGTTCGAAGCCTCGGTGCAAACCCTGGCGCGCTTGCGCGAGCAGGGCAAGATTCGCCACGTCGCGCTGTCAAACGTGGCCCTCGAATACATCGAACGCGCGGGCAAGATCGTGCCCATCGTTTCAGTGCAGAATCGCTACAGCTTCGCCGACCGCGAGTGGGATTTTGTGCTCGACTACTGCGCGAAGAACGGCATCGCGTTTTTGCCCTGGGCTCCGCTGGGCCAGAACCGCCAGGCGCACGATGCGCTCGAGAAAGTCGCGAAACAGATCGGCGCCGCGCCGCTGCAGGTCGCCTTGGCCTGGCTGCTCAAACGGTCGCCGGCTACACTGCCCATTCCCGGAACCTCGTCGCCCGCGCATGTCGAAGAGAATATCCAGGCGGCGGGCCTGCAGCTGCCCGAAGAGATCTTCCAGGAACTCTCCGCCGTCAGCTCGCCGCCGGCAAGCCTGCGGTGAGGCGAGCGTCGGGCCAATTCCAGAAGATTCGAGGCTGGCACCTCCGCCGATGTGAGCACGCGGGCGATTCCACTACAATATGGGCTGACTTCACACACGAGGGAATCCATGCCGCTGTCCGGAGAAGCAATCCGCCTGATGAACTATATTGACGACGTCGCCGTGACCTTGCGCCGGGTATTGGTCCTCGCGCCTACACTGCCCGCCGAAGAGCGCACGCTCCTCAGCGAGCATCTGCGCCGCTCCAAGCCCAACGCCGACGACGTGTTCCAGGCGCTCAACGCCAAGTAAGGTTTTCTTCGTTGACAATCGTGGCCATCGTAGGGGCCGGTCCTCTAGGCCGGTGGCTCGCCCTCGTGGCGGCGCGTGCAGGTTACCGGGTACTGCTGGAAGACGTGATGCCCGCCAACCTGCACCACGCGCGTGAGGCATTGCGCCGCGAACTGAGCGAAGCGGCGTTGCCCGCCGTCTCCTTCGTCTCCACTCTTGAGGACGCACTGCGCGAGGCCGATCTCGTGATCGACTGCTTGCCCGACGAACTCGAGTCGAAGCTCGAAATCTTTTGCCTGGTCGACCGCATGGCTCCGCCGCGGGCCGTGTTGGCGACTCCTACCATGCGGCTTTCAATCGCCGATCTCGCGGCGTGCACCTATCGCGCCGACAAATGCGTGGCGATCGTCGCCGAGGCAGGTGAGTTGGCAGATTGCGCCGGCGGAGAATTGCTGCTGCGCATCACGCCGCAGACTGCTCCAGAGACCATTGCTCTCGTGCGCGGGTTTTTTGAGCGGGTCGGCTTTCGGCCGGCGTTTCAGCAGGACACTTCGCGCGAAGCGTGAGCGGGCTCAGCGCGCGGCGCCGAGTATTTTCTCATAGAACGCGACATAGAGTGGCAGCACCAGGGTCGAGCAGAACCGTGTGCGCGCGGTCTTGCGCGCCGCGTCGCGCATGATTTCGAGGCGCTTGCGATCTTTCAACAACTGGATCACGCCTTGGGTCATATCCTCCACATTTTCCACTGGATAAAGCAGGCCATTGACGCCGTCATCAATTAACTCAGGCACACCGCCTACGCGCGTTGCGATCGTGGGAACGCGGCAGGCCATGGCCTCGAGCGCAGCCAAGCCGAAAGACTCGAGCTGGCTCGGCATCAGCATCAGGTCGGCCAGCGGCAACAGCTCGTTCACGCGCTCCTGCTTGCCGAGAAAGTGAATTCTGTCGTGGATTCCGAGCTCGTGCGCCAGCCACTCCGCGGCCGAACGATCCGGTCCATCGCCCACCAGGACAAGTTGTGCCGGAAGTTCCTTGACTACGCGCGCGAAGACCTTCACCACGTCGGTTACGCGCTTCACCGGCCTGAAGTTGGAGAGGTGAATGAGGAGCGCCTCGCTCGGTTTGGCGAATCGCTTGCGCGCCTCGGCGCGGACTACTTCGTCGCGATAGGGCGTATAGACATCGCAATTCACGAAGTTGGGGATGACTTCGATGGGCCGCGCGATTTCGAAGTCTGCGATGGTTTTATCCTTGAGGTATTGCGAGATGCTCGTCACGCCGTCGCTCTCCTGGATGGAGAAGCGGGTGATGGGCAGATAGCTGCGATCGAGGCCGACAAGTGTGATATCGGTGCCGTGCAGCGTGGTGACGAAGGGCAGCTTTCGCCCGCGGACAGCGAGCATCTGTCGCGCCAGCAGCGCGCTCACCGAGTGGGGAATCGCATAGTGAACGTGCAGCAAGTCCAGCTCGTAGAACTCGGCCACCTCGGCCATGCGCGAGGCAAGCGCCAGGTCATACGGCGGAAACTCGAAGAGCGGGTAATTCGAAACCGGGACCTCGTGGTAGTAAATGCCGTCGTCGCGCCCGTTGAGCCGGAAGGGCTGCGAATACGAGATGAAGTGAACTTCGTGGCCGGCCGCGGCCAGCTCGATGCCCAGCTCGGTAGCCACAACGCCCGAGCCGCCATACGTGGGGTAGCAGGTGATGCCAATGCGCATGACGTCGAGCCGCTCCGTTCTTCTTCTTCTTAACTAACTCAAATTGGCGTGTGCCTGCGTGTTTTGACGTACGCGCGGGCAGGGAAGATGCAGAACCTCTAGGAAATGACAGCAGACGCCATGCGTGTGGGATGAACGGCAGCAAACGAAATCAGGTCGATTGCAGGAAATTCGCGAATCGCGGCCAGGGCGACACGTTCGATTTCGCGCGAGGCGCGCAGCCGCGTCCGCACCTTGTCGAGGTCCGCGTCGTTGTAGCCGGGATGTGTCACCAGCTCCCAGGCGCCTTCGGGGAGGTTGGCCAGCAGCGCGCGCACCGTGTCCGTGTTCACCACGCCGGTCGCGGCCACCGCGATGGTGCCATCGGTTGTCGTGAAACCTTCTTTGGCGAGCAACCGTTGGAAATAGGGTCCGAAGCGCCGCAGAACCCACACTTCGGCCGAACGCACAACTGAGGCACGCGGCGTGGCGTGCACTGCCCACTCCGGCTCAAAGGGATTGCGGATCGCACAAATACCGGCGGCCCGCGCCGCCCGCAACACCGGACGCAGCACCGGCGGAAACATGTGTGTGTGTTTGTGCGTATCGACGTGGGTCAGGCGCAGGCCGCGGTTCTGCAGCAGCGCGATCTGCGCAGCGGCTTCGGCTTCGATCTCGCCGGCGCGGATTCGTCCCGTGAAAAGACGGCGCAAAAACGTGGTCAGTTTGGGCGGAAAGCACCCGGTTCGCTTGTCGACGAGTGAAGGAACTTGGTGCGGCGCCAGCACCGGCTCGCCATCGGCCAGCACGATGTGGCAGCCCACGCCCAAATCCGGATGAGCGAGTGCAAGTTCGACAGCCTCGTCCGTCGCTCCGGCCCTGGCCATGAGGGTGGCGCTTGTCAGAACGCCGGCGCAATGCAGCTCCACGATCGCGCGGTTCACTCCGCGGGTCAGGCCGAAGTCGTCGGCGTTCACGATGAGGCGGCTCACCGGCCAAGTGTATCAACGCAGGGTGCGGCGCGACGGTGGCGGCGCGACGGGTTTGTGAAGAGGGACACACGTGGCCGCATGCTGTCCACAACTTGTGCGCTGCTATCATGAAAGAGAGGCTGGCCAATGATGTCCCGGCCTGATCGCGTGGGCGGTTAGCTCAGTTGGTTAGAGCGCCTGCCTTACAAGCAGGAAGTCGGGGGTTCGAGTCCCTCACTGCCCACCAAAAATAGATAGATCTGCAATAATATAAATACTTTACAATCATACGCCTGGAATTTATTAGCCACTATTCGGTGACAAAGCCACTATTCGGTGACAATGGGTGACAATGCCGGATTCATGCGGGTTTACTTCGGCCCGTTCATAACGTCCTTACTGCCCAGCACGAATGCGGTCGATGGCTTGTCCAGCCCCAGTGTCTTGCACGCTGCATTATCGCTACCTTTGACCGCAGAGGAAAGAGTGATTCTCCTTTGAGCGAGATCAGCCCGAAACGTGTTTACGACACACACGGGAGTGCTATCGACAGCAATGATCTCGTTGCTGTCCCAACGAAGAATGTCGTAGCTGTTCTCCGAGACACTCGCATCCGCATATGCGTTGGCAACCTCGCAGAATCCGAATGCCCCATAGCAATGAATCTCGGTAGACGACCAAGAGACATTTCTTGCATCAGACCATTTCCCTTCAGCGAAAAGCCAGAGAGTAGGAATCCGCTCTGGGCCTTTCACCACGTTAGTTAGATCGAAGATGGTGGGAGTCAGGCCCGCCACCGGAAGCGCAAACATCGAAAGTGCGAATGCTACGAAGGAACTTCGCATCGGACCGGACTCGTTTGGATTTCAATTGGATTTCAGGGAAATACTAGCACCGGTCGGCACTGGTCAAGTTCGATCCTAAGCACATCAGCACATCGTTTGTGGAGCGCAGCAACCTCACTATGCGCATGTCGATTCGGAGATTCACCCGGCTGACAAATGGCCACTCGAAGAAGCTCGCTAACCATGAAGCGGCGGTTGCGTTGCACTACATGCACTACAACTTCTGCCGGATTCACAGCTCGCTTCGAGTGACGCCTGCCATGGAAGCGGGGATCAGCAAGCACGTTTGGTCGCTCGAAGAATTGGTCGGGCTGCTAGGCTAGCATTGTGCCGAAACCTAAGAAATTAACCGCCGAGAACAATTGCGACACTTCGGTGCAGTGCACGGCCTGCAGCGCTGCAATCCATCAAAATATGCTGTATTCGTTAGCAAGGATAAAGTGCGGTGCCCGCGATGCCATGCCATCTTTACTCCAAAGCCAAGCGATATCCGCTAGCAATCAAACTTGACCAGTACCCACTGGTCCTATGCCGCACACAGAATACCTGCGCATTCCTGCTGCACACGCAGAAGACACGCGGTGAACGGGAATCGCAGTCAGAGCTGTGACGCCTTTTTATGGTGCGCTTGCCTGTCTTGGACTCAAGCAGCGCAGTATAAGACGGTCTCTTCCTGATGCACCGTGTAGTGGCCAAGGTGAAGCCTGTAGAACGGGTGCTCGTTCCGAACGTACCGAATCAGTTCGTAGATATCGTTTGGCTTGTGATAGAGAGAGATCGCAAGCTTCGGCTTGAAGCGATTTATGCTTTCTCGCGCACCTTTGAGCGCTTCGTACTCAGCGCCCTCGATATCGAGTTTGATGAAATTGATCCGGTCAATCTCACCGAACATCACCAAGTTGTCGATCGAACGCAGAGGAACCTGCTGGTCCTTCGCCTTAAAACCCGGCGCGTACTGATTCAGAACCAGCGGCGGATGAGATTCATTCTTGTCGGACAACCCATAGGGCATTGCCTGGACGTTCTTATGAGGGAACTGGCTGATATTGTGCCTCAGCACCTCCAGGTGCTCCGCAACCGGATCGAAGGAATAGACCTTGCCTTTTGGCCCCACGGCATTCGAAAACACGAGAGCGGTATCGCCTAGGCAGGCTCCCCCGTCGATCACCGCATCCCCAGGCTCCGGGGCGATGTTGATGCCATTGTCAGAATAGAAATACTGCCGGCGAAACAGGTAGTATTCGAGCTTCAGGCAGTCCACAATATACCGACTGCCCTCATATTCGAAATCATAGTGCCTAAGCTTCCCAAACATGCCCGACAACGGAAGGAGGCTTTCTTCGCTCGAGCGCGCCTCGAATGCGCAAAACTCCTCCCACTCCGCCTTTCTCGCCGCAAATGAAAGCGGCAATCTAATGCTGTGATGTCCGGCGAGCCGAAAGGCAATCAGGTAGAGGTACAAGCGTCTCGACGAATCGTCGGCCAACTGCTGGTATGCGTCAAACAGACCTGGATGATGCTTGAAAAACCAGTCAAAGTAGAAAGCCCGAGCGTTTGAGTCGAACTCCATCGAATGATCTTTCCCGTCGAGGTTGAACCGCAGGGCATCATAGTTATCGAGATACGTATTTATCTTGAGGCTGTGAATCGCAGCGGTGAGAACCGTTGTGTAGAAGTCTTGCTGGGAGTTAGGAAGGGTGTCGAACATGATGTGTCTCGGCCATCCAATGAGTGAGCTTAGGAGAGATTCTAGGCTGGATTTGAGGATTTAAGAAGTTACAAAAGGTTCGAAGGCCCGAATCTCACGTACTAGCCGAAAAATGGTTTGATTCCAGGTTCGGGCCGTTTAGATCGCTTCAACGAAAACTGCGGTGAAAATTGCGGGTACCCTGCAAAGAAATTCATAGATATTCGCAGATATCGCGGATCTACAGAAATGCTCGAAACACCCTGATTTTGCAGCATGTAGAGACATTGGCAGGCAGTGGGAGAAAAACTCTCCAACCGACTTACAAGCAGGAAGTCGGGGGTTCGAGTCCCTCACTGCCCACCAATTGCCCTCTGCCGCATCCCCTTCGCTTGCTTGCTTTCCTCGGATCTTTGAGTGACTACGTTACGCCGGTGAGAATGCCGGCTTCGTTTCTGCTCTGCGCCCCGCATCCCGAGTGCTACAAAGAACTCAACAAGGTCCGTCGATACCAGCGATGACGCGCATGCGATCCATCTCAAATTGCCTTCTGGCCGCGCTGCTGCTTTTTTGCGCCCTGCCTCTCCGCGCCACCACGCTCGTGGTGCGGCTTGAGAATGGCCGCATTCTTCTCGCCGCCGATACCCGCCAGGAGCGTCTCAACCCGATCCAGCAGACGATGCGGCAATCGGGGGCCGGCGATGCTCGCTGCAAGGTGCGCGCCTTCGGATCCATGGGTTTCGCCATGACGGGCATCGTAGAATACGACGGCCATGGATTGACCGCAACATTGCCGGACTGGAACGCGTATGACGATGCGGCCGCGGCATGGAAGAGCGCCGGCGCCAATCTTCACGACCTGGCAGCCGACTGGGCAAAGCGCTCCGCGACGCACTTCACGCGCCTCTATGAGGCGGACCCCGAAAGGGTGAAACAACTGGCAGGCACGAATCCCGACCGCCTGCTGCAAGTCGCCTTTTTCGCAGGCTGGGACAAAGCGGCTCCAGTCTTCGTTGTCGAGATCCTTTCGTATGAGCCGGACTCCTCTCCTGTGATCCAGGTAAAGGCGTTCGATCGCCCCATTAACGACGCGCCCTTCTCGACCAATGCCGTCACGCAGGAATTGATCGACGGCACAACCGATCGTGCCCAACAGGCTACCGCCGAGTGGGACGATCTCTCAGAAAACATCGCCGGCAATGAACTCGCGTGGAAGCACGTCGCCTTTTACATCCAGAAGACGGCCGTCTACGATCCCACCGTCTCGCCCGTGGTCGACGTTTTATCGATTCCGGCGGGCAAACCGCCCGAATGGCTCGAACGAGGCGCCTGCTCCTGACGGTCGCGTGGTCCTTTCGCCGACGAGCGGCCATGCCGCGAAGGCTTTCATTGCCATTTCCCCCGAACGGCGATCCCCTTTGAGCCAGACGAACCTGACTCGATACCCCAGGTGGCCAGAAAGTCCAGTCTATCTATCACTTCCGTAATCTATAAGCGCGGTGAGATCCCCCCTACAATCAAGACACTAAATTCCCAAGGAAGAAGTGTTTGCAGGAGTTTGGCGTCATGTCTGCTCCGGGTTCGATTGCAACGCTCAGGATTCACCATGAAATGTCGTATCATTGCCGTACTTGGAACCCGTCCCGAAGCGATCAAACTCGCGCTGGTGATTCAGGAACTGCGTCGCCGCGCGGAAGAGTTTGAAATCGCGGTCGTCCACACCGGGCAGCATCGCACGATGCTGGACCATGCACTGAAACTCTTCCAAATCAAGCCGGATTTCGATCTGGATGTGATGCGTCCCAACCAGACGCTGAGCTCGCTGACCTGCCGCGTGCTCGACACCGTGGAGAATGCCTGCCACCGCTTCGAGCCGAACATGGTGCTGGTGCAGGGCGACACAACCACGGCGTTTGCGTCGGCGCTCGCCGCGTTCTATTGCAAGATTCCCGTGGGGCACATCGAAGCCGGATTGCGTAGCCGCGACATCTACAATCCATTCCCTGAAGAAGTGAACCGTCGGCTGGTTTCGGTGGTCACCGAAATTCATTTTGCGCCGACCGGCCAGTCGCGCGACAATCTGCTCGCCGAGGGCGTTCACGAAGAAAAGATCGTCGTTACCGGCAACACCGTTGTCGATACACTGCGCGCGCTCGGCGATTTGCCGGAGCACTCGTGGAAGGGCACGCCGCTCGAAGGCATTCCGCAGGATGGTTCGCGTCTTGTGCTGGTCACCTCGCACCGGCGCGAATCGTGGGGCACCGACCAGGAACACATGTGCCTGGCGCTCAGAGACATCGTGGAGAAGCACAAGGATGTGCGCGTCATTTATCCCGTGCACATGAATCCCAACGTGCGCAACACCGTGAACGGGCTGCTCGAGGGAATGGATCGCATTCATCTCACCGAGCCTCTCGATTACGTCACCTTCGTGAGCCTGCTGCGCAAATGCTTCCTCGTGTTGACCGATTCGGGCGGCATCCAGGAAGAGGCGCCGACCTTCGGCAAGCCGGTGCTGGTGCTGCGCAAAGTCACGGAAAGGCCTGAAGCCTCGCAATTCGGCATGGCCAAGATTATCGGCATGTCGCGCGACGCCATTGTGGACGAGGCTAACCATCTACTGACCGACAACGATGCCTATCTCGACATGTCGGAAGGGAGGAATCCCTACGGCGACGGCCGCGGGTCGGAGCGCATTGTGGAAGCCATCGCACGATGGCATGCGCACAAAACGCCGCTGCTCGAGCCCGATCAGCAGTTCAAGCTGCCGCCGCGGCCGCATCCGCGCAGACGCAAGTCCGATTTCGTGGCGCCCGCGCTCGATGCTGTAGCCGCAAGCAAGGAATAGTTTCTCCGCCACAACCGCAAGAAGCAAACGTGGGCCATGATTTACTGCCTTTACTTTATCGTCGCGCTGATCTGCGTATACACCGCGCGGCACTACTGGTTCACGCTCAATCGGCTCTTCGGATTTCAGCGCCATCCCTATATCGACGTCGACACGGCGGATTGGCCGCCGGTGACCATCCTTGTCGCCGCTCATAACGAAGAGAAAGTCATCGCCAACATTCTCAGCGCGCTCATGACGGTTCGCTATCCGGCGGATCGCATGATCGTCATCCCCGTCAACGACCGCTCCCAGGACCGCACCCGCGAAATCATCGACGAGTTTGTCGAGCGCTTTCCGGGACGCATTCGGCCCTTTCATCGCACCGCCGGCAAAGGCGGCAAGGCGGCCGCGTTGAAAGATGCGATGGAACTGGTCGAAACCGAAATCATCCTCATCTTCGATGCCGACTACATTCCGGGCATGGGACTCATCCGCCAGCTCACCGCGCCCTTCTTCGATCCGGAAGTGGGCGGCGTGATGGGGCGCGTCGTTCCTTTGAACTCCGGCGGCAACCTGCTGACCCGTTTGCTCGATCTCGAACGCTCCGGCGGCTACCAGGTCGATCAGCAGGCGCGCATGAACCTGCGTCTTGTTCCGCAGCATGGCGGAACTGTGGCCGGTGTGCGTCGCAGCGCTCTGCATGAGATCGGTGGATGGAACGATGCATCGTTGACCGAGGATACGGACCTGACGTACCGTCTTCTGCTGCACGGCTGGAAGACCGTCTATCAAAACCGGTCAGAGTGCTACGAAGAGGTGCCGGAAACCTGGGCGGTGCGCATCAAGCAGATCATGCGCTGGGCCAAGGGCCATAACCAGGCCATGGTGACGTATGCGCTGCGGCTCCTGTTTGGCAAGCATAGCGCCACGCTGCGCGAGCGCCTCGATGGAGCGCTGCTTCTCGGCGTCTACATCATGGCCCCGGTCACGCTGGTGGGTTGGATGCTGGCCCTCGCCGTGTTCTATCGCGGCATCGCCCCCTTGCACGGCATCATCGCATTGCTCTCGCTCACCGCCTATGCGGCCATCGGCAACCTCGCCGCGTTCTTTGAGATTGCGGCGGCTGTGCGTCTCGACGGAAACCGCAATCGCATTGCTCTGCTTCCATTTCTTATTCTCGGATTCACGGTCAGCATCTTCTCGGTTTCGCGCGCCGCCGTGGCCCAAACCATCGACGCCCTCACGGGAGCGGAGTTTCATTGGGACAAGACAGAACGCTTCAGAAAGGCGTCGTCATGACCGCGATCATCGCTACGTCGGTTCTCGTCCTGGTGTTTTTTGCAATGCTCGCGCTGCCGCTCACGCCCGCTTGCCGCGAGCTGCTTCACAAGACCGATCACGAGCCGCTCAAGGTGGTGCAGCAGCACGCCGGCGACGTGCGCTTCTTCGCCGACGGGTTCCGCCACTACCTTGCGCCCATCCACGCTAACTTGGATGAATCCGATGTGTATGGCTCCGACACACTTATCGTCATGCCCGACGGCATCCCCTGCCTCGTTTTGGCGAAGACGGCCGCGTCCCACGATTTCGGAATCGACCGCGAAAATGCCTGCACCAAGATGATCGCCTCGCTCGGGGATCTGGAATTGCCCGCGGGTGTCACCTTCGAGAGGGATATCTATGCACGGCAGCATCTACGCGGCGGCGCCGGCAATCGATATCGTGCCCTTCTGGGCGAAAGCGGCGTCCATTTGGCCGAAGAATCGGTCGTCATGCGATGGGTGCATGCCGTGGGAGAGCTGGAATGTGCGACCCAATGCCGCCTCTACGGCCGCGTTTCCTCGGAGCGATCGATCCGCTTTCATGCCGGCTGCCGTTTCACGCGTGTGCACGCGCCGCTCATTCTGACGGGCCGAAGCAATACGAATGAAGCTGCCGGTCCAGGGCAAGAGGTGCCGGAGAACACCGCCACGGAGATTGTCGACCGCGTTCTGCAGGAGGGCGACCTTGCGATTGCGCCCGGCGAAGTATTTACCAAGCATCTCGTTGTACGCGGGGAGCTGCGCATCGGCGCCGGCGCCCGCATGCTGGGCAATGTGAAGGCGCAGAAGACCGCGTTCCTTGAGCCCGGCGTGATCGCCCACGGAAGCCTGATCAGCGCAACCGCTTTGAAGATCGGCCCCGACTGCCGCCTGCGCGGGCCGGTGATTGCCGAACACACCATTTCGATCCAACCAGGAACCCATGTAGGTTCTTCGCAAGCGCCGACTACGGTGAGCGCTCCCAACATCGATATCGCCGAGGGCGTCGTGGTCTGCGGCACGTTGTGGGCGAGAGACCAGGGCCGGGTCATGGAGCGCGCATGAAGAAGCGATGGATTCTGGCATGCGTGCTTCTACTGGGGGTTGCTGCCTTGGCCCTTGCGTGGATGCGCTGGAACCGCCGCCCCTCGAACGCAGACCAGATCCTGCTGTTGCTCCCCGATAACGTGCCGGCAAACGACGCGCAGGTGAACCTGTGGCTCGATGCCGCCAGCGAAGAGGGACTGCATGTTACGCCGGTGCACGACTCCGAGTTCGTTCGCCCGCTCTTTGCGGCGAATCGCTGCGCCGGAATTATCTTGCCCGACAGCATTCATAAACAGGCCAGCGACGTTTTTATCGGCTCGATGCAAAACTACGTTGCCAACGGCGGCAAGCTGATGCTGGTTTACGATGCCGGATCGCTTTCACCCGAGGGCCGTTACGCGGCTGGGAAATCGCGCCTCTCGCAGCTGGCCGGCGTGGACTATGCCCTGTATGACACCCTGCACAACGGGACGATCGCGTGGAACACCGTGTCGGGGCCGATGGATGCGTTCGCGCAGCTCGATATTCCGCCCGGAAAGTTTTATCCATTCACCACTTCGGGAGCGCCGGGCAGCAACCCAGGCGCGTCTGAAGCGACGCTTATGCGCTATCGTTTTTCTACACTCGACTACCCGAGCTTCGTCACCTCAGGAAACTTTCCCGGCAAAGTTCTTCTGCACTCCAAGGCGGGAGTTGCGGCAGGCGTACACGACTTCGGTAAGGGGTCGGTTCTTTTTGTGAACGTGCCCCTTGGCTACCTCAAGGCCAACACCGATGGGCTGCCGTTGCATGCCTTTCTCAAATACTTCGCCGAGCACACGCTCGGACTGCCTTATCTCGCCTCTGTGCCCGACGGCGTGGGCGGCATCATTCTCAACTGGCACGTCGACTCCAACGCCGCCATCAAGCCGCTGCAGGCGATGGAGTCGTGGAGTCTATTGAAGCAGGGGCCCTATTCGATTCACATTACGGCCGGTCCCGATGCGCACACCATCGGTGACGGCCGCGGATTCGACGTCGATCACAATCCCACCGGCCAGGACCGCATCCTGCAATATCTTCGCGCAGGAGATGCCATCGGAAGCCACGGCGGCTGGGTCCACGATTACTTTGCCGCGCACATCGACAAAGATCCGCCGGAGACGATGCTGCCCTTCATCGAGAAGAACAACGATGCGCTGGAACGCGTGACGCATCGGCCGGTGACAGAGTATTCCTCGCCCAGCGGCGATCAGCCCATGTGGGTGACCAAGTGGCTCGACGCGCATGGATTCCTCGGTTATTACTTCACCGGCGACACGGGCATGGGCCCGACGCAGGGCTATCGGCAGGGAATTCGTCCCGGGAAAAATATCTGGGCTTTTCCTGTGGCCCATCTCGGTCCCGCGGCCGCGTTTGAAGAAATGCCGGACTTCGGTTTCCAGTCACCCGAGATTCTCGAATGGCTCGACGGCATGGCCGACTTCACCGCGAGCCATCACACCGCGCGCCTTATCTATTTCCACCCGCCCGGAATTCTTGCCTACCACGACATCATTGATCAATGGATGGACCTGACCGGACGCTTGAAGAGCGAGGGGGCATTTCGCTGGTACACCATGTCGGGACTGGCGGAATTTCTGAATGCCCGCAAGCAGGTGGCTTGGACCACGACAGAGACGGCCGGTGTGGTGACGATTCGTGCGAGCCAGCCCACGAGTCTCGATCACATGACGTGGCGTCTCCCGGCTAGCCGGTTCGAGCAGCCCACTGTTGTACAAGGCGCGGCGCGTGTCGCGCGCGATGCAGATACCTGGGTGTTAATCGCCGGCCCAGGCCAGAACCTCGAGTTCAACGCACGGATTTCGACAAAATGAAAAACGCCGCAATCAAATCGTTTTCTATTCTTCCCGCTCTGCTTCTGCTCTCGGTTTTGACCTTGCCGTGCGCCGCTCAAGTGGCTGCGCAAATGCAAACGCCCGCGACCAATAGCTCGCAAACAACCCCTCAGCCGGCAGCCACCGAAGAATCGCCGAAGCTTCTCACTAACTATGTGGAGAGCGGAGCCGACTACCTGCAGCTTAGTAACAACTACGGCTCGTGGGCCGGTGGCTATGCGCGCGGCGTGTACGAACGCGGCAAAAATGTGTGGAATGGCGAGGTCAACGGGCAACGCGAATTCGGCGATAAGGGCGTCTATCTTGCGGGCGGCGACACGCACACGTTCTCGCCCAACTGGTATGCGGCGCTGACGGTGGGCTCGAGTGTGCAGGGATTCTTCTGGCCGCGGTACCGGCTCGATTCGTTTCTCAATCACAAGCTGCTTTCGCGCCAGCAGTTCATCGCCACCGTCGGCTATGGCTACTACGCGGCCAAAGACGTCCATCGCAACCAGGACGTCTATCTCGGCAGCACCTACTACTTCGCAAAGCCATGGATCGTCGAGGAAGGCCTCTATCTCGGCATCAGCAATCCCGGAAGAGTCTTTGCCCCGTCGGGATTTGTCGCGGTCACCGAGGGAACCAACAAGCATCACTATGTGACGATGCGCGTCGGGCTCGGTGAAGAAGGGTATCAGCTGGTCGGCCCCACCGTGACGCTCGCCAGATTCGAGAGTCAGGACATCAGCGGAACCTATCGCCAGTGGCTCGGCAAGAACTGGGGCTTTGATCTGGTCGGCGACTACTATCACAACCCCTACTACGGGCGTGGCGGGCCAACCCTCGGTTTCTTCAAGGACTTTTAGTGGCGAGCGCATCCCATCATCTGACCGAGCAGCAACGGGTTGATCAGGATCGCTTCCGCGGCCATCGCGGCGGCGTGATCTCGATGCATCGCGCCATGGGGCACTTCCATCTTGGGCCCATGAACCTGCTTGTCGCCATTGCTCTGTGTGTGGCGTTCTCGGCGCTCTGGCTTCTGGTTCTTCCGTACGTGTGTCTGTTCTGGCGCTGGCTTCTCGTCGCCGGGCTTCACTCTTTGCCGCTCAGCGCCCAGCTCGACGCCGTGACGTGGCACCATGGCTTTCTAAAGCTCGCCATACCGTGCCTGCGCGAGGCGCCGGTGCTGCCCGGTTTCCAAATCTGGCTTTGGAATTGCCTCGTCACCGCAGGCCTGTTCGCGGCAACTTACCTGGTCCCCAAACACATGGTGCCGATTGTCTATCTTTCGCGCGCCATTCTCCTGGTTCACGTCACCGCGTGTGTCTACTTCGCGGTGTGGCCGTCGCAGTTTCCGCACACGCCGGACAGCTACCTGCAGGGTCTCATGTTTTCGAGCATCGCCATCGTCACGGTTGTGCCGCTGGTTCTCGGATTCACTTACTACATCTTCGACTTCGGCATCCTGCGCAAAGCATTCTTGACTGGGCTCACCATGGCCTATCTTGCGCTCTTTGTGCCGTTCCAGGTGCTGTTCCAGGCCCTGTTCCTGCAGAAGACGGTGCTTTACATGCCGCTGCTCTACATCATTTTCGCCATGCCCGCCGATGTCATGATCATCGTCGCGTTCTACTCCTGGGGCATGACGTGGAAGTTCCGCGAGCGGCAACGCTAGTAGGCGCGCGAGGCCGCGATCCGGCGTTCTGTCCCGATCGAAGACGCCCATTATTTAATGCGCCGCGGTCGCGTCCAGGAGCTGCGTCACCGGCGCCACAATCATGTCGCGTAACACGGCCTGCGGTTTCTCAGCCGCCTGCAGTGCTTGTTTTTCCTCTTGCGCCTTGCCCGCATCAAGCGTGCGCTGCGCCTGCAAGTTGTCGAGCGCCTCAAGTCCAATCGTAGCCACCTGCGCCAACGTCGAAGAAACCGGAGCCAGCTCGGCCATCAGATCCGAATGGTTCAGGAGTGGCTGAAGCTTCGCATCGTTGTCGCGCCAGCGGGTGAGCCACGCACGCGCCAGCTGCCACTGCTGCGGCGTGGCATTACCGGCCACGATCTGCTTCACCAGCCCGCTGAATGCCCGCGCCGTATCGCTCTCCGGCGGAACTGCATCCACGAGACGGTTCAACGGGGAATGCCAATCGTACTGCCGCAGCTCTTCGCGCTGATACCCCTCCGGAGGCTGGACCACCGAAGCCAGAACGCGCAATGTTTCGGGATGCAGCGTGCCGTTCATGCGCTCGAGCATCAACGGCGTCGAAGAGAGATGATGCAGTCCGTCATATTGCAGCTTTTGCGAAACCAGCGCCAGGCGCGCATACATCGAGTCCACGTCGCGCACGTCTTGCGGCGACCACAGGCGCTCGGCGATGGCCGCGGTGCGCGGCCAGATGCGGCTGTCAACATTCTCCGGAGTGACGAACTCGCTCCACATCGTCGCTTCGCCGCCCAAGATTCGTGTCTTTTCTTGGGGGGTGAGAGAAGCCGCATCGCCGCTTAGCGGATCGGCGAGATAGTGCTGTGCTGCCGATTGATTCAAGTCGATGTAGTAGCCCGTGGAGAGCAGGCCGCGATTGCCCTGGCGCGCTGCCGCAGCCAGTGCCGTGGGACCGCGCCACGACTGGATCACCACGTCCTTCGGCGTATCGGGTTGCAGCACCTCATCCCAGCCTTCCATGATCTTGTGGTGGCCAGCGACCAGCTTCTGCACCCTTCCCGAGAAATAGGATTGCAGCGCTGCGTTGTCTTTCAAATGATGCGCATGCATGAATCCCTGTATGCGCGGATTCGCGTCCCACTGCTTGCCGTTGCACTCATCGCCGCCAATATGGAAGTAGGCATCGGGGAAGAGCGCAGTCATCTCGCCGATGAACCGATCGAGAAACTGGTAGGTGCTTTCGCGTGTGGGGTCCATCGCCGGATCGAAAACGCCCCAGTGCGTTTCAACCTTAAAAGGGCCGGGACCGCTGGCAAGATCAGGATATCCGGCGAACCACGAAGTCGTATGGCAGGGGACGTCGAACTCCGGTACCACGCGGATGCCGCGATCGCGCGCATACGCGAGGATGCCGCGAACCTCCTGCTGCCTGTAGTAAAGCCCGTTCGAGCCTTTCTCCTGGAGCAGCGGATAGACCTTGCTCTCGATGCGGAAACCCTGATCTTCAGAAAGGTGCCAGTGAAAGACGTTCAGCTTGACGGCCTCCATGCCGTCGAGATTTCGCTCGATCACAGGGATGGGCATGAAGTGGCGGCCGGCGTCGATCATCAATCCCCGCCAAGGAAAACGCGGCTGATCGTCGATGGTCACCGCAGGCACGCTGAAACCATCGGGCGTGGTGTGCACCAGTTGCAGAAACGTCTGCAGGCCGTGCAGAACACCCAGCGGATTGGGCGCCGAAAGCTGCGCCTGTGTTGCGGTGATTTCGAGGTGATACGACTCGTCCTCGCCCAGTTGCTGGACCGCGTCGCTGGCCGCGCCCGCCTTGATCACGAGTTTGGGCGCGCTCTCGGGTTCCGGGGAGAAGGGAATCCCTGTTTCGCGAAACAGCTTTGCCAGAAAGCGTTCTTTCGCGGCAACCAGGCGCGGTTCGGTATAGCCCTCGATCTCCACAGTGAACATCGAGTCAATAACGAGCTGGCCGCTGCCCATCGTGAGATGCGCAGGCCAAGGCATCAGCCCCAGCGATTTGTCCGTCTGTGCGACGGCGTTTGAACCAGTCGACAGGGCGGCAAGAGAGAGAAGAAAAGCAGGCAAAACCGCCAGCAACGAGAGAGTCCTCAAAGAATGCCTCCTGGCCAGAACGGTCTATTGTACGCAACACGAGTCGAGAATGGAATCGTTTCCATTCAACAGAAGAGAACTTCCATCGCAAGATCGTGTCCACCAAGGTCCTGTGCCATGCGCCGTGATTCACGAAGCCGGATGCGTCTCCGTGCGTGCTGTGCGAAACGCGAGAATGCCAAGCAGTGCCACCACCAGTGCAAGCGCAATCCACAGCAACACCGGGTGTCTCTCGGTGAACGGGCGCGCATCCGGACGCGGCTGATACTCCGCATTCGGCTGCTCTGCCTGCGCCACTGCCCGTGCCGCATCTTGTACTCGGAAATGAACCAGCTGCCCAAGGTCGTAGCGCGGCGGGCTCAGCGCGGCATCGCCATAGTAGAGCGAATAGCCGTTTGCTCCATTGGCTTCGAAACATAAGTCGCGTTCCAGCATCTGCAGCCGAACCGCGCTCGGCACCAGCGGCGCATCGTCTCCGTTCTCAATCGTGATCGTCCACTTGGCCGGAGCATCGAAGATCGCCTGGGGGCCATCGAAGTCAAGATGCTCTTGGTCGATGGCTCGTCCGTCCTGCACCGTGTGCACGCGGAGAAGATTGCCGTACGAGGTCACCGTCTGCGGAGGAACACCGGCTTCGCTCTGCTCATTCGGCGAAGTGGCCGTCACGGCGACCGTCACGTCGCGGCTGAAATTGGCCGGCGTACGCGCCGGCACAAACTCGATTCGCTCCACCGGAACCTGCGCCGGCACTGTGAATTCAATCAGCGTGGAGCGTCCCTTGATTGCCGCCGGCATGGTTTTGGCGACTGTCAGATATATGGGTTTCGCTGTCGATCGCTGCTCGATCGCGAGGCCGCCGATCTGCTCGGGATGCAGCGCACCGGCGATCCGGAAATGCAAAAAACGAAAGTCCAAAGTGGGTAAATGCAGAACCGTGCTGCGACCCAGGCGCTGGCGCGAGAGATCGAAAATGGTGAAGGCGCCGATCCGCGTCGCCGGTCCACTTTGCTGTTGGCTCCCGCTCACGGTCACCGTTGCCAGAAAATCCTTGCCGGTGACGTTGAGCCGCAGGTCGCTGTAGCTGGTGGCAGGCATGGCCGCGTCAAAAACGGTCTGTCCTCCGCGTGTACCCAGGTTCAGCGCGGCCATTGTCTGCTCTCGCACTGCCGGCGGCGCCGATGTCTGGATGAGATAGGGAGTCTCGGTGCGATCGTGATAGAGGCGCACATCGGCCAGGGCCGGCGCAGCGTGCGCGAACAGGTTGGCATCCACCACGAGGCATGTGTGCGTCGCCGAGGATGCGGGGATCTGCACGGGGCGTTCGGACCGGAAATAGCGGAGATCGGGCAGCGCAACGGCTTCAGCGAGCAAGAGGAACGCGGCGAGTCGTTTCACGGCGTGGAGCCTCCGCGCGGACGCAGGTTGAGCCAGTCACGCTGATACACAAAACTCACGGCCAGCAGCAGCGCACCGAGCCCGAGAAAACTGAGAATTCGGAATCCCTGGCTCAAGGCGCTCACGTCCACCAGAAAGACCTTCGCCACAGAAATGGCGAGCAGCACCAACGCCCGCCAACGGAAGAACGCCGAGCGCCGCCAAAACCCGACGGCCAGCAGCGCAGCGCCAAAGGCCATGAAAAACGCCGAATAGCTGAACTGCTCGTAGATCTGATGGTCGCGGAAGACCTGATCGTCGCCGGTCCACCGGCGCAGCAGCCAGTAGCTATGAATCTCGAGGCTCACCGCGAGCAGGATGAGCAGATCGATCAGCAGCAACGCCGTTGCTCCGACAGCCGCCCACGAAACCGACCCAACGCGCAAACCACCTCGCTCGGCGCGCCGGGCAAGAGCCACCACGAAGGAAAAAACTCCGATCGCTACACAATAGGTGCCGAACCTCGCATTGAAGAACGGCCGGATCACCGCGGTTTCCGGATTGGCCGTGAGAAGCGCGCAGAGTCCCAGCCCGAGACAACACGCCGCCAGAACAAAGAGCAAGCGGGAGCGCGCACAGGTCGACACCCACAACAGTGCAGCTCCTTCTGCAAGCCAGCCGATGGTGAGCCAATGGCCCTGGGCCTTCAGGGGGAATCGCAAGGGTGAGGAATACGACCGCTGTCGAAAGATGAATCGACGAAAGAAGCGGCGGGCTTTGATGGAGATTTCCGGTTGCCGGCACCCGCAGCAGAAGCAGATAGAACGAAGCGAAGGCAACAGCCAGCCACGGGCCAGCCGATTCCGCGATGCGCGACGGAAACAGGCCATAGAACGCGACAAAGCTCAGCGCCGCATTCGCGACCGGCAGCGCGACGATCACCAGGTGGTCCCAGGCAGATGCTGTCCCGTTGGGATCGATGCGCAGGCGCACAAGGCGCGGCGCGCAGGCGAAGATCAGAAAGAAGCACGCAAGAAAGAATGCCGTGGTCTCGATTTCAGGTTCTTTGTAGAATGTGAACCACCAGCCGCCCACATAGAACACCGTGCCGAGAAACGCGCCGAAGAGTAAGCGCGACCACGGCCGCAGCGCGACCAGCACGATCACCACCAGGTCGAGCATCAATAAATAGCTGAAGAGCGCGACTTGGTGATTCTCGCCCGTTGTGACAAGTATAGGAGTGCTGAGGCCACCCACAATCGCGTACAACGCCAGCAACTCCGCATCCTGCGCCCAGGCCAGGAACCCGTTGCACGCCGTCACCGCGATCATGGCGGCAAAGGCAACGGAGTCGGGCAGCAGGTGGTAGAGCGAGAAAGCCGCCCACAACGACAAATAGAGGATGCCGCTGCCCGCCGCCTTGAGCGAATAGGAGAATGCCGCGTAGCCGCGCGCGCGAAATCGCTCCGACCATACGATCAAACCGGACCCGGCGATCAAGCCGATCAGCACGCGTCCCAGTGGACCGATCCAGTGGTTGTCGATGGCCAGTTTGAGGAACCAGGCCATCCCAATCAGAATTGCCAGAATGCCGATGCGGTTGAACCATTGCGAGCCGACGCGGCTTTCGAACGAGCGCGTATCGAGCGGCGCCGCCGAGGGCAGACTGGCGAAGCGAGGCGGTTCGACAGGCGCGGTGCGGGGGACAGAATACGTGGGCACGGGCGCGGGAGGGAATGGTGGCGCTTCAGCTACCGCGACGGTCGGAGCGGGCGCCGTTATTTCCGGCGGGGAAACGAGGCCGTGGACTCGCACAAGCTCCTCGAGCCTCAGAACGCGCGCGCGCAGTTCCCCAACCTGCTTTTCGAGACTCGCAGAGCCGTCCGGATCCATTGTCCAACACTCTACCGCAGGTGTTCCGGGTTTGCCATCTCCCGATGGAGTATGCAGAGTCGCCTTTCGTAAGGAGTCCGCAGGCGCCACCTCGATGCGTCAGTGTGCCGCGCCTGTAACAGCCAGGGTCTCGGCTTCGTGCGGCGCAGGGCCATAGAAGTCCTGCAGGGAACCGTGATGACCGTGGCAGCGGGCGTGGAGCTCCAGGCCCAGGCTGGTGGGGGTGACATTGATCTCGCTCTCTTGCACGAAGAACGACGACTTGATCCTCTTCTCCAGCAGCCCGAAGTCCGAGATATGCTCCAGGTCGCGGTCGATCCGCTGCGGATCTCTCGATCCGGAAAACTTCATCAGTTCGTCGGGTGTGCAGTCGAGGTGCAGCGCGGCGACAGTTCCGTCGTCCAACAGAATCTTGCCGGCTTTGGTGCATACCGAGGTGAAAACGTGGATGTGCATCGCGGTGAGCTGGCTCAAAAGATTTGCGAGCCGCAGGTGGCGCTCGACAAGCGTATCCCCGGCGCATGCCGTGGCCAGCAGTCCCGCCCAGCACTGTTGCACAAGCTCGTCATCGGCCCACGATCCGTCTTGAAGAATGCGGACAATGAGGCCTGGTTGCGCGCACGGTGCTTCCGTGTCGGGCCACGCGGCCACCAGGTTTTCTGCCATCAATGCAATTTCGATGATGTTCGCACGCCGATGACTACTGAGTCCTTCGCGGACTGCATTGCGCGCCGCGCTGCCCGACGCGGCACAAATGCGAGTCAGGAACGAAAGAGCCTTTGCATATTTGAACGGGCTCACAAGATCGTCGGGAGCGGATTCCTGCCAGCCAATCTCGACAAGATTTACCCAAAGTCGCGGATCGACCGCCTGCGGCAAATTGAGCGCCAGGCCGACCCCATCTTCGCCCCAGCGAACGACGCGCGCCGACAGCGTGATTTGATCCTCTGCTTTCGCACCCTGCGCGCCTGTGCGGTGCAGCGTGAGCAGCATCTGCGTGCCCTGCGGCCAACGCTCATTGGTGACGAGATAGATACCGGTGGCGCTTATATCGCGGATCGTGTGCTGCCGAAACGAAGTGTCGTTCCACTGCAGGGCCGTGCACCCTGGCGCCGGGCGGCGCAAGCCGACGCGGCGTGGGAAGGGAGCGGGATTCCAGAGCCATTGGGTGAACTTCATCGCAGAGATCGAGCATCCGGCGTTCGCGCAGCTAGCCGACGGCACACTGTCGCGCGGCACGCGGCTCCGCCGCTTGGGCTGGCGACAGCATGATCCTCGGAGATTGTAGGAAATGAAGTGCGGATTCACTCGTGAGCCAGGTCACATGCGATAGCCAGGCTCCCTGCGACGGGCCTCATTGGGCGGCCGCGCCGCTTCATTCTCCACGTCTTGACCGCTTGATTGGTATCAGCCCCGTGCCCCATCCTTTCGTCTTTGTTTCGGAAAAGGTGAGAAACCGCGAAACCTGAAGCGGGCAATCGAATAGTCAAAGTCCCAGGGGAAACCGGGCACGAATCTCATACTGGGCGCTCTCGCGACCTGGAAAGCTCTCGTAAAGGCAAAACTCCCGAGCCACGAATCCTGGCAGGCGCGGTGTTTCGCACCGGGCTGCGTCGACGCCGTGCCGCACCAGACTCCACTGTGCATTCTGCATCCGCGCCAGTGTGATGTGCGGATGATAAGGTCGCTCTTCTGCCCGGAAACCGCAGTGCGCCGTCGCTGCCGTAACGTCTTCCTGGAGTGACGCCAGCTCCCGCGAAAGAGACACTTCAACGATGAGAGCTCCCGCGCGGTCGAAGAAGCCGAGACCGCCGAGCTGAACAGAAAACGCAGGCAATTGCACCGGACAAAGCTGCGCCTGAAGAGCTTCCAACTGCTCTGGACTTGCATTGCCGAGAAACTGCAGCGTGATGTGCCAGGACTCGGGTGCGCTCCATCGCATTCCTTCGATGGTTTTCTTGAGGCGTGCCGACAGGCCTGCCAGCCTCTCCCAAATCTCGGTCGGCATGGGGACTGCGACAAAGAGGCGCATACCGAAACAGTTTATGCCGCGGCCCAGTCGCGGAGACCTTTGCTGGTCAGCCCACGCAGACCACGGCGGCATTTACAAGCGGTCCCGGGGGAGCGAAGATAACGGCATGAGTCTCTACTGCGCCGTGGGCGCTGTCGACGCAGATTATTCCGCGCAGCAATTGACCAGCCTGCTTTCGGAGGCGCTAGCCAAACCGGGGCCGCGCCGGCGCGTTCTCGCGGTCCCGCCCGACATGACGCGGTTTCATTCGCAGGCCGGCCTTCTCACCCGTGCCGCGTGGAAGTACTATGGCCCTCACCTCGAGGCGGTTTTGCCCGCCCTCGGCACTCACACGCCCATGCAGCCGGCGCAGCTCGAGCACATGTTCGGCGACGTGCCCCAGGGTCTTTTCCGCGTCCACAACTGGCGCACCGACATTGTGACCCTGGGCGAGGTGCCGGCCCATTTCATTCACGAGCAATCCGAAGGCAAGCTGAATTTCTCCTGGCCGGCACAGGCCAATCGCCTCATTGCGCAGGGCGGTTTCGACCTCATTCTTTCCATCGGCCAGGTGGTTCCACACGAAGTGATCGGCATGGCTAACTACACCAAGAACATTCTGGTGGGAACCGGCGGCCACCAGGGCATAAGCCGCAGCCACTATCTGGGCGCGGTCTACGGCATGGAGCGCATCATGGGCCGAGCGGACAATCCCGTGCGCGCCGTGTTGAATTATGCTTCAGACCATTTCCTGCGCAACCTGCCCATCGTCTATGTGCAAACCGTCGTGGGCCGAAAGGCCGATGGCACGCTCGCGGTACGCGGGCTGTATATCGGCGACGATTCGGAATGTTTCTATCGCGCTGCCGAGCTCAGCCTGAAGGTAAACTTCGAGATCGTCTCCGAGCCGATGCGCAAGGCGGTGGTCTACCTCGATCCGCATGAGTTTCACTCCACCTGGATCGGCAACAAGGCTGTCTATCGCACGCGCATGGCGCTCGCCGACGGCGGGGAGCTCATCATTCTCGCGCCGGCGGTGCGCGAATTCGGCGAGGACAAGGGGATAGATACGCTGATCCGCAAATACGGCTACCATGGCACGCCGGCCACGCTCGCCGCGGTTGACGCGAATCCCGATCTGGCGGGCGACCTCAGCGCCGCCGCGCACCTGATTCACGGCTCGTCCGAGGGGCGGTTTACCATCACCTGGTGCCCTGGCCATCTCACCCGCGAAGAGATCGAGAGCGTCGGCTATCGCTATGGCGATCTTGCCGCGATGCTCAAGCGCTACGATCCAACCAAACTCATGCACGGCCCCAACCGCGTCGACGGCGAAGACATCTTTTTCATCGCCAACCCGGGACTCGGTTTGTGGGCGCACCCTTCGCGATTGGAACCTTCCGCACTTGCCGGGGCAACGGTAAAGGCTGGTCAGTAGGTTAGACGGCACCCAACTCCCGCAGCAGAAATGCATAGTCGAACGCGGTCTCTTTCAGGTAGTCATATCGCCCGCTCGCGCCGCCGTGTCCCGCCTGCATATTGGTCACCAGCAACAGCACATGCTCGTCCGTCTTCAGCGTCCGCAGCTTGGCCACATACTTGGCCGGCTCCCAATACATCACCTGGCTATCATAGAGCGACGTTTTCACTAACATCGCCGGATAACTCCCGGCCGTCAAGTTATCGTAGGGCGAGTACCTTAGCATGTATTTGAAGTAAGTCTCGACGTTGGGATTGCCCCATTCCTCGTATTCGGGAACCGTGAGGGGCAGGGAAGCGTCGAGCATCGTATTCATCACATCGACGAAAGGAACATGCGACAGCACCGCGCGAAACAGCTCCGGCCGCAGATTCGTCACCGCGCCCATCAGCAACCCGCCTGCCGATCCGCCCTCAATCGCCACGCGCGCCGGATCGCCATAGCCCGCGCCTGTCAAATACTCCGTCGCCGTGATGAAATCGGTGAAGGTGTTGCGCTTGACCAGCATTTTGCCTGCGTCGTGCCAGGGCTTGCCCAGGTCGCCGCCCCCGCGAATGTGCGCATAGGCCATCACTACCCCGCGATCAAGCAGGCTCAGCCGGCTCGAGCTGAAGCCCAGCGGCAGCGAGTATCCATAGGATCCGTAGCCATATACATACAGCGGATTCTTGCCCGCCGCCCGCTTGTCTTTCCGATATACGAGAGACACCGGCACCCGCACTCCGTCGGCTGCCGCCGCATGTACGCGCTCGCTGGCATAGAGCGAGCGATCGAACCCGCCCGGAACCTCCACTTGCTTCAACAGGGTCGATTGACCGCTCGTAACGTCGTACTCATACACCGAGCTGGGCGTCACCAGTGACTGGTACGCATAGCGGTACGTCGTGGCCTCAAAGATCCGGTTGATATGCGGATGTGCGTTATACGCCGGCTCCGGAAAGTGGATCTCGCGGGTCGGCTGCGCGTCCGGCTCATCGCCCGAGAACGCCCACAGGCGCAGCCGCGGCAAGCCATTTTCTCGCTCGCAAGCAAAAAAGAAGCGGGCAAAAAGATCCACATCCTCCAGCATCACGTCGTCGCGATGGGGAATGCGCTCCACCCAATGAGCACGATCCGGCGTGTCGACCGGCGCGGTGACCAGGCGAAAGTTGCGGCTCTTGTCGTTGGTGCGAATAAACCAGAATCCGTTGCGATGATCGATCGCATACTCGTGCTCGTCTTCGCGCGGCAGGATGATGTGAAACGAGCCCTCCGGCTGGTCGGCGGCGAGATACCAGCACTCCGTGGTGATGTGGCTGGCCGACTCCATTACCAGGAACTTGCCGTCGCGCGTGCGGCCCACAGCTACGTTGAAGCGCTCATCGTCATCCTGGTAGACCAGCACGTCGTGCGGGAACTGCTCGTGCCGGTCATGGCGGAAGAGTTGAAACTGCCGCTTCTGCTCCTCGTCCTCCACGGTATAGAAGAGGGTGCGACTGTCGGCGGCCCACACCACCGATCCCACGCGCTCCACCGTGCCGGACAGTGTCTCGCCGGTTTGAAGATCCTTGATCTGCAGCGTGTACTGCCGGAAGCCCGTTGTGTCGGTTGTATAGGCGAGCCATCGCCCATCGTCGCTGATTTCCATAGCCCCGATCGCAAGGAACGCGTGCCCCTCGGCAAGCTTGTTGCCATCGAGAATGACTTCCTCCGGCGCGTTTGCATCGGGGCCGGCAGCATCGCCACGCTTCCGGCAATGGATCGCGTACTGCAACCCTTCTTCGGTCCGGGTCAGATACCACCAGTCTCCGTCGCGAATGGGAACCGAGACATCGGTCTGCTTGATGTGGCTCAGCATCTCCTGGTAAAGCTGATCGCGCAGATCTGCCAGGGGTGCCATGACCGAGTCGGCGTAGGCATTCTCTGCGTCGAGATAGGCCTTCACGTCGGGGTTTTCTTTGTCGCGCAGCCACGCGTAGTCGTCGGTCAACAGGATGCCGTGCAGTTTCGTTTCGGTATGTTCTTTGCGAGCGAGTGGAGGTGCGGGGATCGGAGTCATCTCTCTTCCAGTGTAGTGGGCGGCCCACGAAAGGTTTGCAGGTCGCGAAGAGCATCGGCGGAGCCCTCGGCGCCGGTGGGACTGAACTTTGCAGGATGGCGGGGATCTTCACCGGCCTTGGTTCGGCCTTGACGGGAATTGACCTGGACGGCTTGGGGATGAGGTCACGCCTCAATCGCCCGCAGGGGTGGAGGGACTGAATTTTCCTGGTCCACATGCCGATGAAAGGACAGGAACCGAAAGATGACCCTGGATAGGGCCCTTCTGATTGCGGGCATTGCCGCGGAGATCGCGTTTCTGGCCCTGATCACGCGCAAGCGTGTCTATCGATTCCTCCCGCTTTTTTTCATCTACCTTGCATGGGGCGTAACGAGCGACTGCATCATGTTCGCCCTGCAGTCCATGGACTACCTCCACTACATCAAGCTCTATGTCGCTGAGGTGTCGATTGATTCAGCGATCCAATATGCGGTGCTCGTCGAGCTCACCTGGTCCGTGCTGCGCCGCATTGGTATTTCGTTTACGCGCTGGACGCTGATCGGCGTGATCGCCGGGCTGTTGGCATTGGGAGCGCTGATCTGGCCGTTCTCCGACGCCGCCGGATTCGCTGGTTTTACGCCGCTGTCCCATTTCGTTTTCCGGCTGCAGGCATCCATTTCCATGCTGCGCATTCTGCTCTTCCTGTTGATTGCCGGCGGCAGCCACGTTTTGTCGCTCGGCTGGCGTGATCGCGAATTGCAGGTTGCCACGGGCCTCGGAGCCTATTCGCTGGCAAGCCTCATCGGGTCGATTCTTCATGCGCACCAACCGGTCGGCGCCGATTATCACCTGGTCGATCAGCTAGTGTCGGCCAGCTATGCGCTTGTTTTGCTCTATTGGATCGTCTGTTTCTCGCTGGCGAAGCGGCGGCGAGACTTCCCACCGCACATGGAGGGCGTTCTGTCGGCGTTGGCCAAAAGCGCCCATGCACAGCGTGAGGCGCTCTCAAGCTCTGCGCCCGAGGCTGTGTCCAGACGCACCGAGCGGTGATCCCCGCCATCCTGCCTCTTCTCGATGTGCGAGCGAGTTGGTTCCGCGCATCCGAAGCGCCTCGTTCGCCGGTCAGCGGCCTTCTTCGGCCGCGGTAACCTCGATGTTTCGATGGGCGAAGCGAAAGTGCACTATCCAGAAGCTCGGTTCCGCGCGGCCGCTGCGCTGGGGCGCGTCAAATTTCCACCCTTGCACGGCTCTCTGCGCAACACGGGCAAAATAGTTGCCCGGTCCCGGCGAGACATAGGAGGCATCTTCCACAGCGCCTTCGCGATTTACCGTGAGCCGCAGGATTACTTCCACCGGCCCATGCATACTGACCCACGCACTGGGCGAGACGTTGGGCATCACCCGCTCCGCAATTGCGCCGGGAGCATTCGCTGGCCTCGGCGAAGCCACCTGCGGAGTTTCCTCGGCGGCCTTCGTCTCCGCGGCTGGCTGCGCGCTTTTCGCGGGAGCGGCGGGAGTCGGTGCCGGCAGCGCGCCAGATTTCGAAGGCAGTGCGTCCGCGATTTCGCTCGAGGGTGCCGAGCTCTCCGGCGGTGCGGCGGTGGGGTTCGTGGGTGTTGCCTTGGGCGATTCCGGCGTCGTCGCGGATTGCGATGCGGATTGCGACGCATCGTCGGAAGAAGCCGGCGAGGCAGTTGCTGGCGCCTGGGGCGCAGGTTGACCTGCAGCGGGCGCGGTTCGCGCTGCGTTCGGGAGCGAGAAGTTGAAGCCGTTGTTGCGCAATACAAGCGCACCGATGCATCCCGCCAGCACGAGCACTCCGATCAGAACAACAACCAAGCGCAATCGCGACGAACTGCTTTCTTCATCCTCCTCGGCAAAAAGGGTCGAAGCCGCGGGGGGCTCAAATCGCTCGGGAGCAGGGTGGCGTTCCCGAGCGAACCGCGATTCGGGAACCTGAGCGTAGCGTGGTTCGGGAACACTGTCGGCCTCGGCGATGGGCACGTAGCGTGGCTCGGGAGCAGAACGCCGCGGCGTGTGTTGTGTCTCGGCGGCAAAAACAGCGGGGTCGATCTCGCGGATGACGGGCTCGGGTTCTTGGGTCACGGGCACGCGGCTCACGGGCTCAGGCACCGCAGGGATGGGATCTGCTACCGCTTCGAAACGCACTGTCGGAAACGGAATCTGCTCATCCGCAGGAGGCGGAGTCGCAGGCACGCCGGGCGCGGCAGGCGCTGGGATAGAAGCAAGTTCGACGCGGATCTCCCGGGTCGGGCAGCGATCATGGGGGTCGGTGCGCAGGCACTCGCGCACCACGGTGGCAAGCGATGCCGGCAGAGACGCGGGCACATTCATTTTCCCCGTCACTGCGTCGCGTATCGGCAGCAACTGCGTCAGCGCCTCGGTGAGCGTCATCCCCACCGACCACGTATCGGACGCACCCACAATGGATCCGTTGGCGATTTCAGGCGCGTCGTAGGCGCTCGCCATGGGCGTCGGCTCCCGCCGCCCGTTGGCGTCCAGCAGCGCGTCCGCAGCGAGCTTCCAGCCCTCGCTGGTCTGCAGAAAGTTCGATGGTTTCACGTGACCGTGCACCACTCCCGCCGCGTGAAGATACGACAACGCATCGAGAATGGGGTTGAAGATGTCCCGTACCACGGGCGGTGTCAATGGAGCTTCGGCGAGCACTTTGCTGAGATTGGTCTCCGCGAGTTCCATCACCACGTAGACAAGGCCCGTGTCGTCGAGCGCGGCGCGGCCCGTCTCAAAGATCGTTACCAGATGCGGATGCGCAAGAGACTGCGCCTCGTCCCAAAGCGCCAGGTAGGCATCGGCGTCCACATCTGCGGCGTTGATCAGCTTGATTGCCGCTCTCTGGACGCCATGGCGTACGGTGAGAAAGACATCGCTCTTCGCGGAGCCACCCAGCTGCTCCAGAAGCGCAAACCTTCCGTCGACGGTGCGTCCTTCCCATCCCAATCGATGTGAAACATCACCCATGGCAACCCGATTCTATCGAAAAGGCCTTCGCGGTTTTTGCTCTTTGCGCGCGGGGCACCGTGCAGAGGCCGAGCGGGACTCCCGGCGCGCGCCGCCTGCGTCTGTCCTCAGACGAAGACTTTCCTGTTGTGCGAATCCCCACGGACAAGCGATTCGATGATCTTTTGGCACAGGGGGATGCAAGCAGGGCCTAACCCGAGTGTATCCATCGCCAGCGCCGGCCACCACCTCGCGCCCAAGCCGAGCCAAAACGACTTCCTGCCGCCCGGGGACCATGCCCCGCTCTGGCTCGTACAATGAGATGCAATGAACGTTTTTCGCCGCGTAAAAGGGCTTGCCCCCCGTTGGTTGCTGTTGGGCGTTGCGATTTTGCCGGTTCCCCTCGTTCCGTTGGTGCAGGCCGAGCAGGTAAAGAACCTGCCCAAGCCCACCGATTATGTCAGCGACTTTGCCCATGTACTGTCTCCGCAGGCAATCGCCCAGATCGACAGCCTCTGCAGCCAGCTCGATCACTCCGCGGCCAATACGCAGCTGACCGTGGTCACCGTGCACGACCTCGATGGCGATGACGCAGCCGACTGGGCCAACCAGCTCGAAGACTCCTGGAAGATGGGCAAGAAGGGCTCCGACAGGGGTGCCCTTATTCTGCTCGCGGTCGACGTTCACAAATACAGGATCGACGTCGGCTACGGCCTTGAAGGCATTCTCAACGATGCCAAAGTCGGTGATATCGGTCGCACCATGGTGCCCTACCTGCGGGCGCGCGACTACGACAGCGCAATGGCGCTCGCCGTGGGACAAGTTGCCCAGATTATCGCCGCCGATGCGCATGTAACCCTCAATGATGCGCCCACTCCTCCCGAGCCCGCGGTGCACCATCAGTCGGGCGGCCTTCCGATCGTTCTCTTCATTCTCATCTTCCTGTTCTTTGGCGGATTCACGATCGTGCGCATTCTCCTCTTCCTTGGCCTCTTCGGTGGAGGATGGCGCGGCGGTCCCTGGATGGGCAGCGGGTGGGGCGGAGGCGGCGGATTCGGCGGTGGGGGTGGTGGCGGAGGCGGTTTTGGCGGATTCGGCGGCGGAGGCTTTGGCGGCGGCGGCGCCGGGGGCGACTGGTAATAGAAGGGATCAGGGTTCAGTGATCAGGGATCAGAAAGAATGCGATTGGTTCAAAATCGGAAACTCTAACGAGTTGGCGGTTGAAGGCGTAGGGGCTTCTGCTCGCGGAAGCCGGAGGAGAGAAGAGAACGTATGAAGGCGCTTTGGATTTTTCTCGGTGTGATCGGCGTGCTGGTGCTGGCAGCGTTGATGGTTTTTGGCAGCTACGTCAGCGCGCGCAACCAGATGGTCGGCTTCGACCAGAACGTCAAAGCTTCGTGGTCTGAAGTTGACGTGCAGATGGAGCGGCGGGCCGACCTGATTCCCAATCTGGTGGAAACGGTGAAGGGTTTCACGAAAGAAGAAAGCACCGTCTTTGGCGACATTGCCAATGCCCGCGCGGGCCTGCTCAACGCGCAGGGCCCGGCCGCCAAGATTGCCGCCAATGGCACGCTTGACTCGGCGTTCGGACGGTTGCTGGCCCTGTCTGAGAACTATCCGCAACTGCGATCGAGCGACCAGTTCATGCGCCTCCAGGACGAACTGGCAGGAACTGAGAATCGCATCGCCGTGGCGCGCAAACGCTACAACGATGCACTGAACACCTACAACACGTTCGTTCTGCAATTCCCCAACAACATCTGGGCGGGCATTGCCGGATACAAGCAGAACACCGCCTACTTCACGGCCAGCCCGGCGGCGCAGCAGGTTCCCAATGTGAAGTTTTAGGGACAGTTCGGAGTTCAATGTTCTTAAGTTTTTGGACGCGTTTCAGCATTTGTGTGTTCCAGGGTACGACTTCAGTCGTTCCAAAAAATGCCTGAATAGCGAGTGGTTCTAACCTTGGACCCAGGGCACGCAAAAAGGCCATCCCGCAATGGGATGGCCTTTCCAAGTTCACCGGAGGCCGTAGGAGCGTGCCTCTGCGAGGCTATTTATACGAGGCGATTGCGCTGGCTTCGTCGTCGTAAATGTCAAAAACCGTATAAAGCTTGGTAAGCTGCAAAACGTCCTTCACCTTCTTGGTCAGGCTCAGCAGCTTCAGCGACGCACCCTGATTCTTCGATGTCGTGTAGGCACTCACCAGTTCGCCAAGGCCCGAGCTGTCGATGTAGTTCACATCACCCATGTTGAGCAGAATATTCTTCTGGCCTTTGCTGATGAGGTCGCGAATGGCCTCGCGCAGCTGCACACTGCCCTCGCCGAGAGTGATCCGCCCGCTGAGATCCAGAACGGTCACGCCGTCCACTTCACGGGAAGCAATCGTCAATGCCACGTAAATTCCTCCTTTTCAGGTGATACGGTTATAGCACCTTTGCGCGCTCATGCGCTCGAAAGGCGCGGATCAGGGGAACGGGGGCGCAATGCAGCTTTCAGTCACGCGAAACAGGCCGGCCCCTCAGCTCTTCTCTGCGGCCGGCGCCAGGTGTTTCACCAGCGTCAACTCGGTTCCAGGATGCAATTGTCGGAAGTGTACCTCATCCATCAGAGACCGGATGAGGAAGATCCCGCGGCCGGTGCCGCGAAGAATGTTCTCCGGGGCCGTCGGATCGGGCAGGGTGTCGGGGTCCAGCCCCCGTCCCTCGTCCGAGATGGTGATCACCAGCGACTTTCCCGTGTTTTCAAAGCTGGCCGTAACTTTTTTGGCCGGATCGTAGTCGTTCCCGTGCAGCACCGCGTTCACCGCGGCTTCCCGCACCGCCATGGTTAATCGAAACCGCTCGTCCTCGTCGAGTCCGGCCTCGGTGGCAACCTTCTCGGCGGTGGCTTCCACTTCGCTCACGCTTTCCATCGTTGAGCTCAATGAGAATCTCAACCGGTCTGGTCGTGGTTTCTCCAAAGACTTCTCTCCACCTCTGCCGGAACGAGGAAGGCTGGGCCGCACCGTCTGAGGAACCTCACGGGCAGTTTCAAGGGTGGGGCCAGTTGTGTCAAGCGCGGGCGATGCGACCACTTTGCCGCCGCGGGTTTCCATGTTTCTTCAGATGCGCCCGGGCACGCGGAGGGGCCTGAACGGGCTACACTCTCGTCATGCAGCTTCGCGCCTCAGGACGCATCAGCCTTACCGCGCTGCTCGGCGCTCCCGTGACCGATGCGCAGGGCCAGCTGCGCGGCAAGCTCAAAGACATCGCGCTGGCCACCGGGTCCGATGCAGGCAAGGTTGCCGGCCTCGTCCTCAAAACGCGCGACGGCCTGTCCATCGTGCCCTCGCATGAAGTGCTGGAGACGCCCGCAGGCACTCTGGAATTGCGCTCCGCAGGCGCGGTTACTCCGCTCAAAGACGAGGGCAATTTCCTCTTTCTCCAGCAGGACCTGGTCGACCGCCAGATCATCGACATTAACGGCCGCAAGGTCGTCCGAGTCAACGATGTCGATCTCGAGTGGACCGGTCATGGCCCAGGTCGCCTACTCCGCGTCGTCGAAGTCGAGGTCGGCCTGCGGGGCGCCTTCCGCCGTGTCTTCAAGGGACTGCTGCCGCGCGCCCGCCTGGAATCACTCTCGCGCAGATTTAAAGATCGCGGCATTCCCTGGCACTACGTCGACGTCATCGAAGTCGACCCCGCACGCCGCGTCAAGCTGCGCATTGAACACGAACGCCTGGCCGACATGCACCCGTCCGACCTCGCCGAGATTCTCGAAGATCTGGCTCCCGCCGAGCGTGACGCCGTCTTCACCTCGCTCGACGAAGAGGTCGCTGCCGAAGCCCTCGAAGAGGTCGACCCCAAGCTGCAGAAGTCTCTCCTCGAGAAACTCGACGAAGAACGAATCGCCGACATTGTCGAGGAGATGGATCCCGGCGCCGCCGCCGATCTGCTGGGCGAGCTGTCCGAAGAGCAGTCCGACGCCATCCTCGAAGAGATGGAGCCCGAAGAGCGGCAAGAAGTTTCCGAGCTCCTCGAATTCGACGAGCATTCAGCAGCCGGCGCCATGACCACCGATTTCGTCTCAGTCGGCGCGGACGCAACCGTAGCCGAGGCCGTGAAAGCGCTGCGTGTCTTCGACGGCGATCCCGAAAGCGTGACCGAAATCTATCTCCTCGACGAGAAGAAGGTGCTGCGCGGTTCCATCGCGCTGGCCCGCCTGGTGATGGCGCAGCCGGAGACGCGCCTCTCCGTTCTTGCCGAGCCGCGCTTCCTCTCCTGCCCCGCCGCGATGCGCCAAAACGACCTCGCCGAAATCTTCGACAAGTACAACCTGCACGCGCTCCCCGTTGTCGACGCGCAGAACCGCATGGTCGGCGTCGTCCAGGCTGATCACGTCATCAGTTTCTTGCGCGAAAAACTGTAGATCCTCGCGTCGAGGGTTGATCACATCGTTCGTTGCCGAATCATTTTCGCGACAGAGACGTGGCTGATCGACGAAAGGCAGATGCGACCGCTTGCGGGCGCGTGGCGGCTTGGCAATCATGGCGATCCCGTACTCGTTGTGCCTGAACGCGCCAAGTCGGCTTCAACGAATTGCCGTAAATCTCTCTGCGTGAGAACGACGCTCTCAGGGGTCCTCGCTCAACCTGGATTGGGCTCGATGCTGTCGAACGACATTCCTCTCAACCTTGGCCACACCCGTGGCACGACTAAACAATCCTCGCAAAACACATATCACTGCAGCCCGGCCCAGAACTCTGCTACGCTTTCTTGCAGATTTCTAAACAGGCTCTGCCGCCGTATCTGCCGGAACGTCCTGTTGCGTCGCAGACGCGTGGAATCCGTGCTCGAGGAGAGGGAAATGGCCGGAGAGATGAAAGGCATTGTGCAGCCGCCGCTGGCGATGCCGGCACACCTGCGCGAGCGCCAGAGGCCGCCGGAAAAGAAAGATCCGCTGCTGCTGCGCTTGATCACCTACATCCTCATCCTACGGGCATCGGCCTTGCTCTCGCTCGCCTACATCCTGTGGAGTTTCCCCGAATCGAAGATCGGTACCTATCTCGTCGCGAACTCCGATTTCTTCTTCAAGCGTCCTCGTCATTTCGACACCGTCGAGCAGGTCCAGCAATCGGCGCACGACTTCCTGATGATCGGGTTTCTGCTGGTCGGCATCGTTTACTCTGTCGTCGCATGGAAGTGGCTGACGCGTTACTGGCTGGCACGGTGGGGCACGATGTTCCTTGCCGGGGCCACCTTGCTGAAAACCGGCATCAACCTTTTCGCCGACCGCGCTTCGGGAGTCGACACCCAGTTCACTCCGGCGCAGACCCAGGCACTGCTCGTCAGCTCAATTCTGAATCTTGCCATTGTTCTCTATCTGGCTTTCTCTCCCGGAGTCGCCGAAGCTTTCAAGGAAACTCCCTGGGAGTGACGTTCTCCTTCTTAGTTGTTGAGAAGGTTGAGGGCTCCGCGAAAACATCTGCAAATGCGCGTTGCGGTTCTGCTATGCTCCCTGCATCCGGGCCACCCTGCGCGACGAGCGGTAGAAAGTCTCAACACTCAAGCAACAACACAAGGGTTTATTCCTATGTCCCAGCAGATTAAGGGGATAGTGCCCCCACCCTTTCGCATGCCGCCCGAGTCGCAGGTCGAGCGACGCCGCAGAGCGATCCGGCAGGCCCCAAGGGTGGAAGTGCCGCTCCTCATTCGGCTTTTTACGTGGTACTGCTTTCTGCGCGCGACGGCCGACCTCACCTTGGCTGTCCTGGCACGGCTCTCTCCGGATTCGCCCATCACCCTGTTTGCCAATGTGCACTTCAATCCCATTCCTCCGCCAATTCCTCCGGACGCAGCATTCCTGGCCCAGGCACTGCTCTATATGGTGGTGGGATGGCGGTGGTTTCGGCGCGACTGGCGGGCGCGATGGGGTGCCATGTTTCTTTCCGGCGTCACCGCGGCCAACAGTGCCTATTTATGGATCACCTATCACCCGGCGCCCAACCCGACGCAGGGCGCGCCCATCGTGCACCAGGATCCGGTGATTCCGCTCCTCGTAAACCTGGCGATCTGCTGCTACCTGGCCTTCTATCCCGGTATGCAGGAAGCGTTCAGCGAAACCTCCCTGCGCTGAACCTGGGCTCACTCGATTCCTTTCGGGGAAAACAGTCTCAAGCCATTGCGCGGCTGCACCCAATTCTGTGAAACAATTCATGCATGCCCCAGCTTCCGCAGATCATACAGGGTGGCATGGGCGTCGGCGTGTCCAACTGGCGCTTGGCCAACGCTGTCTCGCGGCTTGGCCAACTCGGCGTCGTCTCCGGCACGGCGCTCGATTCGCTCTTTGTGCGGCGCCTTGCTGACGGCGATAAGGGCGGAAACATGAAGCGGGGATTGGACGCGTTTCCGTTCCCTGAGATGGCTCGACGCATCTGGCAGGACTATTTCGTTCCCGGCGGCAAGCCCCGAGAAACGCCCTACCCGACCACACCGATGCACCAGCGCGTGGAACCGCGCAAGCTGATCGAGCTTTGCATGGTGTCCAACTTCGTCGAGGTCTTCCTCGCCCGCGAAGGTCATATCAACAAAGTTGGCGTAAATTTTCTCGAGAAAGTGCAGCTGCCTCACCTGGCTTCCATCTATGGAGCCATGCTCGCGGGCGTCGGCTACGTCCTCATGGGCGCGGGCATCCCCCTCCACATTCCCGGCGTACTCGACAACTTTGCCGCGCAACGCCCGGTAGAGTACAAGCTTTCAACCATCGGTGCCTCTCCTGAAATGGACACCATGATGCGCTTCGACCCGGCAGACTATATTGAAGACCCCTTGCCGGTTTTGTCGCGGCCCAATTTTCTTGCCATCGTTTCGTCGAATACGCTGGCCACCACCATGCTGCGTCGTGCGTCGGGACCAGTGAACGGCCTGGTCATCGAGAGCCCCACGGCCGGAGGGCACAATGCGCCTCCGCGTGGCAAGCTGCAACTCAACCAGTCCGGCGAGCCCATCTACGGCGAGCGGGACCGAGTGGATCTTGCCGAATTGCGCAAACTTGGCGTTCCTTTTTGGATGGCAGGCGGATACGGGAATGCGGACAAGCTTCGAGAAGTGGTCGCGTTGGGCGCCGCGGGCGTCCAGGTCGGAACCGCGTTCGCGTTCAGCGAAGAGTCGGGGCTCCGAGCCGATCTGAAAGCATCACTGATTGCGCGGGCCGTGGCTGGAACTGGCGAAGTCTTTACCGATCCGCTCGCCTCGCCAACCGGGTTTCCCTTCAAGGTTGCGCAGTTGAATGGCACTTCGTCGGACGCAGGCGTGTACCAGGCGCGCAAACGCGTCTGCGACCTCGGCTATCTGCGCGAACCCTATGCGACTGAAAATGGCGGCATCGGCTATCGCTGCGCCTCCGAGCCTGTTGCAACCTATGTTGCCAAAGGCGGCAAGGTCGAAGATACCGTCGGCCGCAAGTGCCTTTGCAACGCACTGCTGGCCAACATTGGCCACGCACAGACGCGCAAAGACGCGCCGGCTGAGCCGGCCCTGGTCACGGTTGGCGACGATCTGAATACGGTAGTGCAATTCCTTGCGCCGGGTAGAACGTCGTACGCCGCTGCCGACGTGGTCCGCTTGCTTCTCAGCAGGGTCGAGCACGACGAGCCAGTTCTTGCTCCCGCAGCCGCCCTCAGCTGCTGACGCGCCTACTCGCTTGTTCAGCAACACGACGATCAAACCCGCAAGATTGGTACCACTCCGTGCTCTATCCTTGCGACTTGTTCCGGTCGCAAGGATGGGGCACGAACTCCAATTACACGGATGGAACGCGACCATCCGTAGTGAAGCACCCAACTACCGGCTCTCATCCTCCTCGGCGAGCAGGTCGCCCAGTCGATCGAGCTTGCGTTCCCACGCCGTGCGATGATCGCGGATCCACCCTTCAAGAACGCGAAATCCCGCAGCCTCGATGCGGCAAGTGCGCACCCGGCCCAGCTTTTCCGTGCGCACCAAACCAACCTCCTCAAGAATCTGCAGGTGCTGCCCAATCGCAGTAAGGGTGATCGCGAGGGGCTCTGCCAGTCGCGAAACCGACAAGGGCCTCTCGACGAGCCTGTCGAGAATCGCGCGGCGCGTGGGATCTCCCAGTGCATGAAACAACCGATCCATGTCGATCGTGGATCTTTTCATCGGGAAGTCCTTTCTCTAGCCCGCTCGCGCGATTCCAGAGTTGCTGTACCGGCCCCATTGCTCTCGAGACGCCACGGACCTCAGAGAGCCGGCCATCTGGCACGATTTGCGCTAGTTGATCGATTCTGAAATCGCCTTAACGCGCGGCTTCGTTGGCCAGGCGGTCGAGAAGCGCACCCCAGCCGGCTTCGAGCATTTTGGGCCCGTCCGGCCAATCGAGATACGCTGCCTGATGGGTCAGGATCAAGGCCGTCCCCGCATCTGCGGGCACAAACTCCAGCGTCGCCAGCATCACCACGATGGCCTTCCCGTTCAAAGACATCTTCGACGCCATCACGATGTGCTTCTCGGGAACGATGTCTTGATAGGTGCTTTCGTTCGCAATCTCGGAGCCGGCAATCGGATGTCCTTCCTTGAAGCGGTACCGGAACCGTTCGCCGCCGCCTACCCGAAACTCCATTTCGAACTCCTGGATTTCGTGGTCGCCCTCGGCATACCAGCGACGCTTGCGGACCGGCTCGGCAAACGCGGCATACACCCGCTGTGGGTTTTGAGGATAGTTGCGCTCGATCACGAAGGTGCTGTGGACGGTGCCAGGTTCTGCCATGAGGTGTCTCCATTCCGCCAATACTGAAGTGGCAGCTTCAGTATCCCGCAGATCCGGGTAATTGTCAAGCGGCCACTTCAGTATTTTTATGAAGCACGTTTCGCCTAAGGATTGAGTCAGTTGGATCGGGGACATTATGCCTGCGGAAAGATGCTCAATGAATTGGTGTAAACACTGAGACGGTTTTCAAACTCGCTCTAGAAACTGGCGGAACCTGCATCGCCTCGCGTCGCTCGATGAACCCTGCGAGTGTGCTTGAACTCGCCGCGCTGACTTTTCACATTGCAAGATTACATTTGTTTTTTTCCACTTGGATTTTGCGTCCCTCTCGCGTCAAAATAGAAAGAAATACACTTCAACGTTCTTCATCCGATTTCGTTGAGCCGCGCTCGCTGCGTTCAACATTTCCCAGACGACAGGCGAGGGCTCATTCAATGCATTCATACGGGAAGATTTTGCTCGCCTTGATCGTGTTGCCATGCACCATCCAGGCACAGGTTCAGGCAGCTCGCAATTTTGATTTTGATAACTCCGTGGGCGTGAACACGCACTGGTACTACGGCGCCCCTTTTCAATACCAGCCGCAGTTCTCCACTCTGATCGACCGGATGAAGCAGGCCGGGATCGACCACTTCCGCGATGGCGAATTCGGACAAGGCTACAACACGCCGCCGTGGATCACGGTGCTCTACAAGCAGCTTGCGTCCAACGGGATCAAGGCGGAGTTGATCGTTGCGCAGGGCCAAACGCTCTCCCAGCTCGAATCCGGCCTGCGCGCCTATCCGGGCATCGAGGCGATCGAGCCATTCAATGAATGGGACGCGAACGGAGGCCCGAACTGGCGGTCCACGCTGCTGAACGAGTTGCCCCAGCTCAAGCAGGCTGGCGCGGACCTCGGGCTCACCGTGCTGGGCCCGTCGATGATTGACGATGACGACGCCGACGAGCTCGGCAATCTGGCCCAGTACATCGATGTCGACAACATGCACTCGTACAGCGGAGGCCGGAATCCCGAGACCGAGGGATGGGGCGATTTCGACTCCGAGGGAAACAGCTACGGCTCGCTCGCCTGGAATCTGGACATGGTGCACGCGTATGGCCCCGGCCTTCCCGCGTATGCCACCGAGACCGGCTATCAGACCACCAGCAAGCCGACCCAAAACCAGGTTCCGGAGCAAGTCGAAGGCGCCTACGCGCCGCGGCTGCTGCTCGACTATTTCAAGAACGGCGTCCCGAGGACCTACATATACGAACTGATCGACGATCCGCCGGGAACGCCGGTCACGCAGACCGGCTATGGCCTCTTGCGCTACGATCTGTCTCCGAAGCCGGCCTATTCGGCCATCAGCAATCTCCTCAGCGTGCTCAACGACAGCGGCACATCCTTCACTCCCGGATCGCTTGACTATTCGCTCAACGGCAACATGGACGGCGTCGAGAGCCTGCTTCTGCAAAAGAGCAACGGTGACTTCTATCTCAATGTGTGGCTCAACGGTTCCATCTACGACGTGAACAAGCTGGTATCGACGCCGCAAACTCCGCACAATTTGACGCTCACCGTGCCGGCCGGCGACACGGTATCCTACGTTGCCAGTTTCAATCCCGACGGGAGCATCACCGAGACCACGCCCAACGAATCCACCTACACGGTGAATGCCAATAGCTGCGTGACCACAATTCGGATTGCTAAGGTCGTGCAGGCGGCTCCCGCGCAGCCGGTCACAGCGACTCCCATGTTTTCCGCTGCTGCAGGAACCTATACGGCGGCACAGACCCTGATCCTCGCCGACTCCACCCCGGGAGCGAAAATCTACTACACAACCGACAGCTCGACGCCGACCCTCCAGTCGGATGAGTACAGCGGAGCCATCCCCGTCAACCAAACGGAAACAGTGCGAGCCATCGCCGTCGCGTCGGGTTATAGCCCGAGCTCGATCGCCACCGCTGCGTACTCGATCAACGCACCGGCGCCGCCTGCCGACTATTCGGTTGCCGTGAATCCCCAGGCGCTCACCGTGCAGTCGGGCCAAAGTGGCGCGGCCTCCATCAGTGTCGCTCCGCAAAATGGCTTCAATTCCAAAGTGACCTTCGCTTGTTCGGGCCTGCCAAGCAGTGCATCCTGCAGCTTTGCGCCTTCGGTGATCACGCCGTCGGGTTCTGCGCCCGTGAACACGACCCTGACGATTGTGAATTCCAGCAACATGACCGCGCGCAACGGCTCCAATGCGGCTCGCGCAGAAATGCTAGGCCTGGTCTTCTGCCTGCTGGGTTTGCGGAAGAGGCGCAAAGTCTTGGCTTCAGCGTGCATCGCGCTGATCGCCGTCCTCGGGATGACACTCCTCAACGGCTGCGCAGGATTGACCATCCGTCCGCAAAACCCTGTCACCCAGACAGTCACGGTGACGGCAACTTCGGGATCGATGGCGCGCACCGCGACCTTCTCGCTGACCACCGAGTAGCGGGCGGCCGCATGCGCCCCGAGACCGCTCTGAGGCGCGGGCGGGAACGCGCGGGCGCAAGCGTTCAGGTCTTCGCCGCCCAGCGCCAGATCGTAGATGCGCTGCGCCAGCACCTCCGACAAATGGTGCTTGAAGAGGCTCATCCAAGAGCCCCCGTGAGAATTCGGGGTTAACCGAGAAAAATTCCCGCGATCGAGGCCGAGATCAGGTTCGCCATCGTCCCGGCCAGCATGGCGCGCACGCCAAGCTTCGCCAGGTCGTTGCGCCGCTCAGGCACCAGCGCGCCGATGCCACCAATCTGCATCCCGATCGAACCGAGATTGGCAAACCCGCACAGCGCGAAGGTCGCGATGGTGAATGACCGTGGATCGAGCGTTGCCTTGTGCGCGCCCAGCGCGATATAGGCGATCACTTCGTTCAGCGCCATGCGCGTGCCCAGCAGGTTTCCGATCAATCCACAGTCGCGCCACGGCACGCCGATCAGCCACGCCACCGGGGCAAAAACAAATCCCAGAATCTCGCCCAGGCTTCCCGGAATCCAGTGGAAACCGTTGTGCAGGTGAATCCAGGTCAGCAGCATGTCAAGCAGGGCTACCAGCGCCAGAAAGCTGATCAGCATAATGGCAACGTTGAGCGCGAGCTTGCCCCCGTCGATGGTGCCCCGCGCAATGGCGCCGATCAGGTTCTCGTCCTTGTGCTCCTCGGCCTCTGGGATCACCACCCGCCCTTCCGTAGCTGGCACTCCCGTCTCCGGCACCAGCATCTTGGCGATCAGAATGGTCCCCGGCGAGGTCATGATCACCGCCGACAGCAGGTGGCGCGCCTCGATATGCTGCGCGATGTACATGGCCATGATGCCGCCAGAAACATGCGCCATGCCGCTGGTCATGATGGTCATCAGCTCGCTGCGCGTGGCCCCGGCTAAAAATGGCCGGATCGTCAGCGGCGCCTCCGTTTGCCCCATGAAGATCGAGGCCGCCACGTTCATGCTCTCGGCGCCCGAGATGCGCATCGTCTTCAGCATGACCCAGGCCAGCCCGCGAATGACAATCTGCATCACTCCGATGTGGTACATCACGGCAAAGAACGCCGAGATGAAGATAATCGTCGGCAGCACCTGGAAGGCGAAGATCGACCCCAGCGACGTGTCCGGCGTGCCCAGCGCGCCGAACAGCACCTTGGTGCCCGCCGCCGTCGCGCCCAGCATGCTGTTCACCACATCGCCGGCCCAGGCCATCGCACGCTGCCCAAAATCAAAGCGCAACACAAAGTAGGCGAACAGCAGCTGCAGGCTCAGACCCCATGCCACCGTGCGCCAGCGAATGTGCCGGCGATCCGTTGACCCCAGCCATGCCGCCAGCAGCACGGCAACAATGCCAAGCACACCCGTAAAGCGCCCCAATCGCTCTCTCCAGAACTGCAGAAATACTTTCGACTACCATACCGCATCGGGTGCGGACCTCGGACAGCGACTAGAATCAATCCCCGCCGACAGAGCAAATTGCCGATCTGCAAGGAGAAGCGCCCTGGCCGGTTGTGACTACTCGGCTTTGAGCGCGTCTACCGGGTTGACGGCAGCAGAGCGACCAGTCGGCAGATAGCTTGCAAGCACCGCTGCGGCTACCAGGACGAGTGGAACAGCTGCAAAAGTTACGGGATCGAGGGGACGGATGCCGAAAAGCAATGTCTTCATGAGCTGAGTGAGCACTGCGCCGGGGCCACGTAGGATTTGAAGAGGAGAGGTGCGTTTCCCTGGGTTCTTGTGCAGAGATCGGCTTCAGGCGGCGCGTCGCTCCGCGCGATTTTCTGGAGCCGATGGATATCTCCTTGTCGCGCACTCCATTCCGCCTAACCATCTGAAAGGCGAATCATGCCCACTTCCACGCTAGAGATCAGCTCAGCCGGTTCCAGATTCAAAACGATTCTCTGGGTCTCGCTCGGCCTCACCGTGCTCTTTGTCTTCATTACCTCAGAGCTACTCCTCATCACCGACTATCCGATGTACCACGCCTACCGTCTACAGGTCATCGCCGACCGACATCTGCTCATCCCGCATACGCTCGCCGGGACCTTCGCTCTTTTGATCGGTCCCATCAATTTCTCCACGCGCATCCGCCGGCGTTACCTCCAACTCCACCGCATCCTCGGCCGTATCTACGTCCTCTCGGTCTTCGTTGGTTCCTTCACGGGGATCGCTCTCGCGGCGGGCCGCCCGGGTCTTCCAGGAACCTCTATGCAGGCCGCCGCCTGGATGGTATGCACCACCGCCGCTTTCGTCACTGCACGCAACCGCCAAATTGCGGTGCACCGTCAATGGATGGCCCGCTCCTACGCCGTCACGTTTACTTTTGTCTCTAGCCGGGTGCTCAACCTGTGGCCGCGTTACTGGAGCCACCTCGGCGACACTTTCGCCGCCGTCGGCGTCATCGCTTTCACCCTTGCCTCGCTGCTGATCGTTGACCTCGGACTCAACTGGAGCCAGCTCACCAACCGCCATGACTCATCGTCGCCTTCGCGGTCATAAGATGGTGCTTACAGGTTGGGCTTATTTTCCAAAGCTGGTCCCCTGCAGCACCGAGGTGACGACGGGCCCGTAACCGCCGAGCTGGCCCTCTATCTTCACCACCGCGGGCTGTTCTCCCTCTCTCACCCAGACCCTCACATCTTTCGGCTGAACGCCGATCAGCGCCGCGAGAAAGCCTGCAATTCCGCCCAACTCTGGATGGATGCGAAACACCGTTGCTTGAAGGTTCTGGCCCGCCGCGTGAAACGACTCCTCCCCCTCGGGCGAGATCAAGATCCGAACCAGCCGTCCCCCGCCGAGCGGCGCCAGTAGCCCCACTCGAAATGGCGCCGTATTATTTGACACATTCAGCAGCAACGTTCCAACAAATCCATTTGCCAAGTCATCCGGCAGGTCGATGCGATTGCTCTCGACGTGTATCTTGCCCCCCTTGTCCGCGATGCGGCTTGTCGCCATGCCTGTAGAGGCTTCGACCGCAAAGTCCACGGGCTTGGCAAAGAACGGGCCTTTCTGTACATGATGGTTGCGTACTAAACGCAGCTTGCCCTGCTGCGTGTACGTCGTCGTCTCATCGTCAATCGACCCGTCTACAAAGCGATAGGTCAGGCGCATCGTCACTTCGCTTCCCTGTACGGCCTGTGAGAACTCAACCCGGGCGATGACTGTCCCAGCCGCGGAACGCGCCACCATAAACCCATGCATCGGGAGTTGAACATGTCTCACTGAGATTTGTTCTGCGGACATAGGGACGCCCAACGTTATCGCCAACAAAACGGATATCAAGAAATTGTTTGGCGCCATCAAATACTTCATCCTATCGTTCACCGGTAGGAAGGTGTGAACTGCCGAGTTGCCCACCACCGGTGAGAATGTGCTTTTCCCCTCTAACCTTAGAGGTAACTTATATGCTGAAAACGCTCCCCTGAATCGGTGAAGCAAGCAAAGACTATAACTCCGTTTAGACTGGTCTTTGCCAGTTCCCAAAATGACGATTTGTACAGAAGGAGCTGCCAATCTGGTTGCAGAGCGTCTACTAGAGAGATGAAGTGCCGCTGCAAATCGATTGAACATGAATTAGAATTAGGAGCAATGTGTCTTGCAAGATGAAGTTTTAGTCATTGGTGGAGGAGTGGCAGGCTGCGCCGTTTCGATCGCGCTCGCTCGCAGGGGACAAGGCGTCAGACTGATTGAACGCGAGCCCACGCCGCGCCATAAGGTCTGCGGAGAGTTCCTGAGCGGTGAGGCCCTTGAGGACCTGCACGCGCTTCGGATCGACGTAGCCTCGCTGGGCGCCGTGCCCATCGATACCGTTCGCCTCGCGGCCTCGCGGCGTGCAGCCGAGGCGCCTTTGCCCTTTCCCGCAGCTTCGATCACGCGCAAGGCGCTTGATACCGCGCTCATCGCCGAGGCTGTCGCAGCCGGAGTCCGCGTAGAGCGAGGTCGCGGTGTGCAGTCGCTCAGCCGTACCACCGCCAACGTCTGGCAGGCTACGCTCGATGACGGGACGACCCGTGAAGCCTCTACCGCCTTTCTCGCCACCGGCAAGCATGATCTGCGCGGTCACGCGCGCCCAAAAGACCTGCAGCGATGGGTCGCCTTCAAGATGTATTTTCGTCTGACGCCCGCGCAGACCGCTGAGCTGACAGGCGCCTCTGAGCTGATGCTCTATCCCGGAGGCTATGGCGGTATCCAGCCCGTGCAAGGCGGCATCGCAAATCTCTGCTGCGTGGTGCAGCGACGCTATCTGGCGCGTGCGGGGCATCGCTGGGAAAACTTCCTTGCGAAGATGCAGCAGGACTGTCCACATCTCGCAATGAGACTTGCCGGCGCGGTGCCGCTGCTGGCAAAGCCAATCGCAATCACCCATATTCCCTATGGTTACATCCGCCGCACAACGGAGGATGGGCTCTATTGCATTGGCGATCAGGCAGCCGTCATTCCCTCGTTCACCGGCGACGGCATCTCCATCGCGCTGCATACTGCCCGCTGCGCCGCCGCCGCCTGTCTTGCCGCGGAGCCGGCGCCTCTTTTCCAGGCAAGACTGCGTTCCGCCCTGCGGGCCCAGATGCGTCTTGCCGAGTTCGCCGCCGATGGCTTGAACAACTCACTCGCGCGCGCTGTATTGCCGTTTTGCCTCAGGGTCTGGCCCGGCGTGATGCGCGTGACGGCCAGTCTAACTCGGGTCGCCCACCACGCCGCGGTTGCTCCGCAGGCAGTTGCCGGCTAACCAAGAAACTCGCGGTAGTCGTGCCCGAAAAGAGCTGAAGTGAAATTGTTCGCAGGATTCGCCCTCGCTGTCCTACTCGCTCCGGCTGCGCTTTCCCAGCGCCAGGCCTTTGTCGTCAACCCCGATCGCAGCGAAGTCAAGATAACGCTCAAAACAACGCACGAGCTCGTCAACGGCGCGTTTCGCGTCCAATCCGGATCGATTGAATTTGACCGCAGCGCTCCCGCAATGTCGGGTTCAATAGCCGTCGTCGCAGGCAGCGGCAAGACGGGCAATGGCAGTCGCGACAAGAAGATGAACAAGGACGTCCTGCACGTCGAACAATATGCAACTGTTTCCTTTGAACCGAAAAGCTATGCCGGAAGCATCGCTCCTTCAGGCGATTCGACCGTCCAGGTAACCGGAATCTTTACCTTGCTGGGAACCCCTCACGAAATTCTCGTTCCCGTGCTGATTCATCTCGATGGCGCCAGCGCAACCGCCAAGGCTCGCTTTGTGGTGCCTTATGTTCAGTGGGGACTCAAAAATCCGAGCTTCCTGATTTGGAAGGCCGAGGACGACGTCGCGATCGATCTCAATCTTGTCGGCACGATCTCCAGATAGCAGACAGATGTCCAGAGCGGCTGACCAGGGCCAGCGATGGAAGCTATCTGTTGCCCCTAGGGCAATGCGCTCATGGATGCCGTAAGGGAGGACTCGCTTCGTTCGTGGCCGAATGTTCTCAGCCAAGGAGGATCGCTAGCACCGGCCCGAAGGCCCGCCGCGTCGCCCGACGAGCCGCCTGACACGAGAAAAAAATCGGCTGCCACGCAGCGCCGCTTTGCGGAGTTTAATCCTAGGTATAAGTAGATGACAGTAAAGTATCCCTCAATGCGCTGTCCCGCGCGACCATGTGGCGAGAGAGGCCGCAGCGGATGCCTTCGTGAAGACGCGGTCGATCAACGGTAGGGCTTCCGGCGGATTCTTCGAGATGCGCACGGATCGGCGTAGGAGTGCTTCCGGCTCAGCCAGCATCAACTCGTTCGTCGCGTAGAGCGTCGCAAAAATCCGCCCTCGTTCTACCAATGCCCCGCGTTTGGCGTGGAACACGATGCCTGCATGCGGATCGACTGGCTGGCCAGCCTTCTCCCGTCCTGCGCCCAACCGCTGCACGGCCCAGCCCAGGGCGGTCGTGTCCATCTCGGCGACGAAGCCACTCTCCCAGGCTTTCACTTCCAGTGTTGCGCCCGGTTTGTGCGAACCGTTGAGATCGTCGAAGACGGCAACGTCTCCGCCCTGCGCATCCACCATCTTCAAGAAGACCGCCAGCCCCGCGCCGTCGGTGAGTGCGGCCTCGGCCAACTGGTAGCCCTTTACCGGCGTCTCCGCCTTGTCGCCGAGATGAATCATCCAGCCGGCAAGCTGCAGCGAAAGCTCGCGCAGATCTTCGCTTCCCGCCGGCCGTTCGCCGCGCAACAACCGGACGCATTCCGCCAGTTCGATCCAGTTGCCGGCCGCAGTCCCCAGAGGCTGGCTCATGTCGGTCATCAGCGCCGCCGTGCGCGTCCCCGCCGCTTCGGCAGTCGCCACCATCAGCGCCGCCAGATACTCGGCGTCCTCGCGCTTCTTCAGAAACGCGCCCGATCCGGTCTTTACATCGAGCACCAGCGCGTTCAGTCCCGCCGCCAGTTTCTTACTCAGAATCGACGCGCAAATCAGTCCCGGATTCTCCACCGTTCCCGTTCGATCCCGCAGCGCATACAGCACGCGATCCGCGGGAACCAGCGTCGGCGTCTGCCCCACAATCGAAGCGCCGCAGCGCGCCAGCACGTTTTCGAACTCCGCAAGCCTTAAAGCGGTTCGGTATCCCGGAATGGCTTCGAGCTTGTCCAGCGTACCGCCCGTGTGGCCCAGCGCGCGGCCGCTGATCATCGGCACCGCCAGCCCGCACGCTGCCGCCAGCGGAGCCACCAGGAAACTTGTCTTGTCTCCCACACCGCCCGTCGAGTGCTTGTCGACCGCGACCTTGCCCAGGCCACGCGCGCTGAACTTCTCTCCGGAGTCGCGCATGGCCAGCGTCAGAGCCCGCGTCTCCTCGAGAGAAAGCCCCCGAATCCATGCGGCCATCAGCCATGCCGCAAGCTGCTCCGCAGGGATAGACTCGTCAGCCGCGCCGCGCGCCAGATACGTCAGCTCACGTGCATCCAGCGCGCCGCCATCTCGCTTCTTGCGGATCAAGTCGATCACATGGATCGGTCCCTCACCGGGTTGTTTCGCTCTTCCACTCATTCTCTTCGCGTCCTTCGGCCCTTGCGGGGGTCCTACGCATACTTGGCTAGCTCCGCTTCTCCAGCGTCATCTCAAAGGCCAGGGGCAGCAGATCCGCGAAGCGCATCGCGCGCGTCCCCGTCATGGTCTGAAAAGCCACCGGGACATCGGGCGCGGCGAATTCCGAAAGAACCTGCCGGCATGCGCCGCACGGCGGGCTTGCGGCCCCATTCAGGTTGGCCACCGCGACAGCAGTCACGCGCGCCTGCGGGCCGAAGCGGGCAATTGCCGCGCACATCGCCGCGCGTTCCGCGCAGATGGTGAGCCCGTAGCTCACGTTCTCCACATTGGTCCCGGTCACAATCTCGCCGTTCGCAAGGCGCAGCGCCGCGCCCACCCGGAAGCCTGAATAGGGTGCATAGGCGTTTTGCGCCGCGCGCCGTGCCTGTTCCATTAAATCGTCGAGCGTCGCGTCCAGTGAGGTCGTCATATTGGGCCGTGTGTCCTGCTTCGCTGGGATCGAATCTTGAGGCTAATCGATTGCCGCGCCTCATGTACACCGGAGTCGAAGCATCGGCAGGCGCGCGCTCAAGGTTTCTCCCGGGCATCCGATAAAACCTTTGAGGAATGCCTCGCCACCCTTGCAGGCGCGCGGCGAATGGATGCGATGGACGAACTCACACGAGAATTCCTGATCGAGAGCCAGGAAGGCCTGGACCGGATGGAGCGCTGTCTGACGGAGCTCGAGACGCGGCCCGAGGATGCCCCCCTGATCGCCGACATCTTTCGTTCGGTGCATACCATCAAGGGCACGACCGGGTTTCTGGGATTCAAGCGCCTCGAAAAACTTGCTCATGCCGGCGAAAACCTGCTCGGGATGCTGCGGGATGGCAAGCTGGCGGCGAGCGCTGCGGTGATTACCGCATTGTTGCAGCTTCTCGACGGTCTTCGTTCCATCCTCAAGTCGATCGAGAGCGACGGCTCCGAAGGGGATGGGTCGGACGAAGGGCTGATCGGCGACATCGAGCGCCTGCAATCTCCGCAACCAGAGACGGCAGCCAAGCCGGCGGGCCACTCCCGCGAACGCGCAGCAAGACCCCGGGCCCCGCGCAAACCTGCGGCCTCGTCGTTATCGAGTGCGAGAGTGGAGGTCGCGGAAGCGCCGGCGGTCGCGCCGCCCGCCGGGTCCGCGCCCGAGCCTGCGGCTGCCGCTGCGCCCCGCGCCGAATCGGGAGGCTCGGCCGCCGAAAGCACGCTGCGCGTCGACGTCACGTTGCTGAATCGCATGATGAACCTGGTGGGCGAGCTGGTGCTGACGCGCAACCAGGTGCTGCAGGCCACATCGTCCGATCCCAAAATGACCCTGCTGTCGCGCCGTCTCGACATGGTCACGGCCGATCTGCGCGAGTCGGTGATGAAGGCCCGCATGCAGCCGGTCTCCAATGTCTTCTCGAAAGTGCCGCGCATGGTGCGCGACCTCTCGCAGTCTCTCGACCGGCGGGTGCGCTTGCAGATGGAAGGCCAGGAGACGGAACTCGACAAGAGCCTTCTCGAAGCCATCAAGGATCCGCTGACGCACGCGGTGCGCAATGCACTCGATCACGGCATCGAGTCGCCCGCGGTGCGCGAGGCGGCGGGCAAAGATCCTGAAGGAACGCTGCGATTGCGCGCGATGCAGGAGGGCAGTCATGTCCTGATCGAGATCTCCGACGACGGCGCCGGCATATCCGTCGAAAAGGTCCGTGAGAAGGCCATCGAGCGCGGGCTCATCTCCGCCGATCGCGCGGCCCTGCAATCGGAGCGCGAACTGCTACAGCTGATCTTTCTTCCCGGCTTCTCGACGGCCGCGGCGGTCACCAAAGTCAGCGGCCGCGGCGTGGGCATGGACGTGGTCCGCACCAACGTCGAGAAGATCGGCGGCAAGGTCGAGATCGAATCGCGGGCGGGGAAGGGAACAACCCTCCGCCTGCGGATTCCCCTGACGCTGGCGATTATTCCCGCGCTGATCGTACGCAGCGTACAGCAGAGCTTTGCCCTGCCGCAGGGCTCGCTCTCCGAACTGGTGCATGTGCCGCCCGAACAGGCTGCTTCGACGATCGAATGGATCGAGGACGCGCCCCTCTATCGTCTGCGCGGCAAGCTGCTGCCCCTGGTTTTTCTCGATCGCCTGCTCATCCCGGCTGGCGCACGCGACGAAGCGGGCGCGCAAGACAGCTTCATCGCCATCCTCGATGCCGACGGGCGCCGCTTCGGTCTGGTCGTCGATGGTCTGGCCGATCCCGAAGAGATCGTGGTCAAGCCCCTCTCGGCGGCGTTCAAAGGCATCGGCCTCTATTCCGGCGCCACTGTGCTCGGAAACGGCGATCTGGCGCTCATCCTCGATCCCAGCGCAATTGCGCAACGGGCCGGTGTGCTGATGAACAACGAGGAAGAAGCTGCCCAGCCCGGCGAAGAGAGCGTGGCCGAAGTGAATCACGCTGCCGAGTATCTGCTGGTCGAAGTGACAGGCCGCCGCGCCGCGGTGCCGCTCGGCGACGTGCTGCGCATCGAGCAGATTCCCTCCAAGCGCATCGAGTATGTCGGCGTGCAGCCGGTGATCAACTTCGAGGGCCAGCTGCTGCCGGTCGACGATACGGGCGGCGTGCTGCAAGCGGCGCAGAGCGATCCCGAGGCGCCGATCATCGTGGTGGTTTGCCGCGACGGGCAACGCCATGTCGGCATCGCGGTCTCGCATGTGCTCGATGTGGCGGCCGGGGCGGAACTGGCGGAGGGCGGGACCGGCTTGCATACCGACGGCGTCACGCTCCTCAAAGACTGCGTAACCGGCGTGGTGCGGCTGGCCAGCGCTGCGGCCCTGCCGGCCAAGGGAGCTGAGCAACTCTGGAATGAGCCTGCGGAGGCACTACAATGAGTCATTCGGCAATACGGCGCAAAGAGAAATCTGCCTCGACGCTGGTCGAAGTCTGCTCAGTGCGCCTGGGCAAGGCGCTCTACGGAATGCCCATCCGTCACATCCTCGAAATCGTGGGCGCCGCGCGTCCGCAGCCAGTACCGCTCGCGCCCGGCTTCGTAGGCGGTCTGGTGCACTACCGTGGAGATGTGCTCACGGCGGTCAGTCTGCGGCAACTCTTGCGCATGCCGCCGCATGACGGCCCGCAAGATCTCCTGGTTATCGAGGGCACAGGCGGTTGTTTCGGCCTGCTGGTCGATGCCGTCGGTGAAGTTCTCACGGTATCGACGGCCGACTTCGAGCCCAACCCGTCGACGCTCGAAGAGACGCGGCGCGATCTGATTGCCGGAGCCTACAAGCTGCAAAACAATCTCTTGGTCATGCTTGATGCAGAACGACTTGATCCGGTGCGGCTCAGTGCGGCCGCGGAAGCCGCCTGACACGAGGAGTGAACCATGCGTGCTTTGATCGTCGACGATTCGCGTTTTGTCCGGATTTTCCTTCGGGGCCTTCTTGAAAAGAAGGGAATCGAGTGTGCAGAGGCAGGGGACGGCGAGGCAGGTCTGCAACTTCTCCAGGCCGGCCCTTCCTTCGACGTTGCCCTCGTCGACTGGAACATGCCGATTCTGAACGGCCTTGAGATGCTGAAGAAGCTGCGCGCTCGGGGATTCATGGGCATCAAGGTGATGATGGTGACGACCGAGGCCGAAAATGAGTTCATTGCGCGCGCGCTCGAAGCGGGAGCCGACGAGTATTTGATGAAACCCTTCGACGACGAGGCTCTCAACGAGAAACTGACCATGCTCGGCCTGACGGAGAACTGACGCATGGCGCCAGGCCGACCCACGCGCGTCCTCATCGTCGACGACTCTGCGGTTATGCGAAGTCTCCTGCGTTCCGTGCTGCGGCGCGAACCAGGATTTGAGACCGCGGGTACGGCAGCCGACGGCGAATCTGCGCTGGGCGCCATTCAGACGCTTCGCCCCGACGTGGTGCTTCTTGATGTCGAGATGCCGGTCATGGACGGATTGGCAACCCTGCGCAAGCTCCGCGAACGCGGACACAAGATGCCGGTCGTCATGTGCAGTTCGCTCACGCAGCGCGGCGCCCGCGTGACCCTTGAAGCGCTGGCCAGCGGTGCGTCTGACTACGTAGCCAAGCCCTCGGGCCAGGCAAGTCCCGTGGAGGCTATAGCTGCTTTGGCCCGTGAGTTGCTTCCGAAAATTTCCGCCTTGACGGCGTCGATCTCGGTGTCACCGGCGATCCCGCTCGCGCCCTTCCGTGGTGTGCCGCTTGCCGGCGTGCCGTTCCCCTGCGAAACCATCGCATCCGTTCCTTCTGTGCTGGCGATCGGTGTTTCTACAGGTGGACCGGCCGCACTCGACATACTCTTGCCCGCGCTGCCGGCTCAGTTTCCCCTTCCTGTTCTTGTGGTGCAACACATGCCCGAGCTCTTTACGCGGCTGCTCTCCGAGCGTCTCAATGAGCGTTGTCCTCTGGCAGTGCGCGAAGCCTCGCAAGGCGAGCTGGTATCTGCCGGCACCATCTTCATCGCGCGCGGCAACTGGCACCTGGAAGTGGCGGTTGGCGCGCGTGCGAGGCAGCCCACATTGCGGCTCACGCAGGCTCCGCTCGAGAATCACTGCCGCCCTGCAGTCGACGTGCTCTATCGTTCGGCGGTCGCGGTCTATGGATCGGGCGTGCTGGCCGCGGTGTTGACGGGAATGGGCGCCGATGGATTGGAGGGAGCCCGCTTGATCCGCTCCTGTGGCGGTACAGTCCTGGCCCAGGATCAAGCCACCAGCGCCATCTGGGGCATGCCCGGCGCGGTAGCGCGTGCGGGATTGGCCCAGCGCGTTCTGCCCATTCAGGCCCTTGCTCCTGAGATCCTGCGTCTTGTCCCGTGGGCACCCAGCGTCTCCAAGGACATTCCCCGGGCGGTGACGCCGTGACCACCGTCCCTGTCACCGTCGATTTCGATTTTCTGCGCAAGACGGTCTATCGTCTCTCGCAGAATGTGCTTGATCCTTCGCGCGATTATCTCTTTGAAACGCGTCTATCCCGCATTCTGCGCAACCAGGGCATGACGCAGCTTGAAGAGCTCGTCGACCATCTCAAAATCCGCAAAAATCCCGGTCTGGAAAGTGCCGTTGCCGAAGCGATGACCATCAACGAGACAAGTTTCTTTCGCGATGGCCGGCCGTTTGAGCTTCTCCGCGCAGAACTGCTTCCGGGATTGATCGAAGCGCGCCGTTTGACCCGCACTCTCCGCTTCTGGAGCGCAGCCTGCTCCACGGGCCAGGAGGCCTATTCGCTGGCCATGCTCCTTCGCGAACAGTTCCCGATGCTTGCCACCTGGAATGTGCGGATCGAAGGCACCGACATCTCCGACGAAGTGGTGCAGCGGGCGCAGCAGGGTTGTTATCACCGCATTGAGATGAATCGCGGTCTTCCGGCACGCAACCTGGTGCGTTTTTTCGACCGCGCCGGAGAAGACTGGGTTGCGAAAGAGGAGATTCGCCAGCTCTGCACCTTCCGCCAGGCGAATCTTGCGCAGATGCCGCTGCCGTTTCACGAGCGTTTCGATGTGATCTTCCTGCGTAATGTGATGCTCTACTTTTCCCACGAAACTCGCCGCACCCTGCTTGCCGGAATCCACCGTCTGCTTGCGCCGGATGGCGTGCTCTTTCTCGGATCGTCCGAGCAGCCCGCTGACCCGTCCCTGTGGAACGCAGTGCTGGCGGGGGGCACCTGCCACTTCCGACCACGCATAGCATCGTAAAACCATGCGATATGCCCAAAGTAATGGGCATTGCGCCCTGGAATCGTACCGCTGCCACAACAAAAGTGGGATTGACAGGGGTATGATGCTCTAGTGATCAAGCCGTCTCTCCTGCCTCCGAAAGGGTTGTGCGAGCCGGTTCAACATCCCCCGCACCTGGCGAAACCCCCCTCGGGCCGGATTCTTCAGATGGGAGTTCCCCAATGAGTTACCCGAACAGTGCGTCCCAGAAACACCTGCCCCCGGATCGACGCCGGAGTGAGCGCAGAGCTTCGCCGGACCTTGCCGCCTATCTTTGGATCGGCACGCTGGCGAAGCCGGCGGGAATTCGCGACATCAGTTCGACGGGCGTTTACCTGCTGACCGGCGAGCGCTGGAACCCCGGGGATGTAATTTCAATGACGCTGCAGCGAAGAGGGCCTCTCGAGGGGAGCTTCGACCGTCGCGTGGTGGTGAAGGTACGCGCCGTGCGCTCTGGCGAAGACGGTATCGCCATGTCGTTTGTATTGCCCTCAGGGATGGTCCTCCACTTGTGGGAGAGTCCGCTGAAGAGCGCCGCCGAACAGACCCAACCCGAAGACATCCTGCACGAGTTCCGCATGGCTGGAGCGCTCGCCTTCCTTAATCGCATTGCTCCCGAGGTGACCGAGGACGTGCGGCGTCTTCTGCGCGAAGGTCTGAGCAACTTCCGCGTGGCCAGCGCGATGGAAATTGCCCTGACGGCGGAGCGATTCCTCTCCTTTGGCGCCACTCCAGACAAAATGCGCGCGCCGGCGAGCATCGCTCTGCGTGTTCTCGAGGAAGGCTCCTGGGCCGACGCGGAATCAACGCAGCATCTGTGGGCCGGCCTGCTGGCAACCTCCTGCTCTTCGACAGGGACAGATGAGTCGAACCTTGTTTTTGTCGATCTGCTTTGCCAGCTGACCTCGTCGCATGTGCGGCTTCTTACCGCTGCGTGCACAAAATCGGTGAAGTTCATGGCTGGCGTGGAGCGGATCTCCTCGCGTCCCGTGACACTGTCGGCGCGGGACATGATGCAAATTACAGGCTGCCGCGACCTCAATCGCATTCATCGCGATCTGGAATATCTGTCCGAACTCGGGCTCCTCAAGACTGTCGTGAAGAATCAGTCGTTTTCGCTGATCGAGGGAACGGAGATCGCTCCGACAGGCCTGGGACTGCAACTCTTTGCTCGGTCGAATGGCCATCGCGGCACGACGCAGGAGTTTTACGGCGTTCCCGGCCGGACCTTGTCAGATCGCACCCGCAGTGCGGAGGTTCTGGTCCACACCGACGCCACCTTGAACTGAGCAAGGCACCGTTGTGGTTCATGCGAGTCGCCGGCCTTTCAAGATCACACCCCATGGACCAATGTCTCCACTTCTTTGTGGAGCCGCGCAGTGATCTCAGCCTCGCTCTGACCCGTCCGAAATCTCAATGGCTCGCCGACCCGCACCTCGATCGTTCCTGACCGAAACCAGCCCCGTCCTTTTGCCTTCAATGTACCCAGACCGCGAAGGCCGACTGGCAGCACGGGCACGTGCGCCTGCTTGACCAGCATCCCAATGCCAGGGCGGAATCGCGCCAGCTCGCCGGCCGCCGAGCGCGTGCCCTCGGGGAAAACCATCACGTGCAAGCCGTGATCGAGTGCCGCGCCGGCATGCGCGAAGCTGCGCTGAAAGTCCTTGCGCCGCGGCAAAGGGAAAACATTGTAAAGCGCAGTGAGAAGGAGATACGCGACAGGCCCAAACAGCATGAAGCGCTTCCGCTCGGGATCGCGGAAGTGCCGAAAGTCCTCGAGCATTTCGCCGGACATGGCAATGGCGACGCGCCGGCGGATCGCACCGGGGAGGGCGTAGCCGATCAGCGGTCCGTCGTAGGCCGTCACATGATTGCCCACGATGAGCATCGGTTCTTTTACCTCGAATGCATGGTTGCGGATTACGCGCGGTTTGGCTAAGAACCAGATGAGTGGTTGAGCAATCAGTTCGAGAAACGCGGCACGGATCCAAGCCACCGGTGCGCACCACGGCCAGTATGGATAGATGGGGGTGGGCTTTTCGGCATCACGTGCAGGAAAGTCCGAAACTTGAGCTGCTCCGCGCGGAACATCAAAGTCCGCCATTTCGGCCTGTTTGTTAGCCCTTTCTCTTCCGCATTCGGCGCCGACCCACTGCCGCAGCTCTGCCAGGGTCTTCAGCTGTTCCAGAGCCGGTGTGTGCGGCAACTCTCCCAACCGCTCTTCGAGCGCAGCCGCCAGCTGTACCCGTCCAAGGCTGTCGAGATGGAAGTCCTCATTCAGTCGCAGATCATCATCCCCAAGTGGATGCTCGCCGGCAATCCCAGCCACAATCGTGTAAAGCCAGTCGCCGTGTCCCTTCGCGTGAGACATATTTGATCCAGCGTGCCCGTTCGTCTGTGCATGTTCAGCGACCCAGGCTGCCACTGCTTTTCTGCGCACTTTGCCCGTGGACGTGCGGGGCAGGTCGGGCTCCGGCCAAACCGTCCATCTTCGCACGCGCTGAAACTCAGCAAGGCGCGTATTGGCATTTTCGACGGCCCTCTGCGCCTGCGCTTCGCCGCCTCGTACCGCCAGCACGGCGTACACTTCAGGCCCATTCGTCGTCTCCACCGGAACGACGGCGCTTCCCTGGACGCCTTGCTGCTGCTCCAGAGCCTCCTCCAGGTCCTCAGGATGAATGTTCATGCCGGCCGCAGTCACGATCACTTCGCTTTTGCGTCCCAGGAAACGCAGCTCGCCAGTAGCGGTCTTCTCCGCGAGATCCCCCGTAGCCAGCCAATCGCTGTTGCTGCGCAGCACCTGGCCACCGCTCCACGTCGCATCCGAAATCATCGGTCCGCGCACCAGCACCTCGCCGTCGGCGCCCAACTTCAGCTCCCGCCCCGGCAGCGGTTTCCCGATCGTTCCCTTGGCCACATGGAACGGATGATTCAACGTGATGAGCGCTGTGGTTTCCGTCATCCCGTAGCCCTGCACCACCACAAGCCCCACCGCGGTCCAGAACTGCTCCAGTGGCCCCGGCAGGGCGCCCCCTCCTGAGATAAGTGTCCAGAACTTCAGCCCCAGCATGCGGTGTACGTCGCGAAAAGCCCACCAGCGCTTCAAAGCCTTCATGCCTCTCGAACCGGCGACCGGCGCCGCTGCGCCGGCCACACGTTCGGCGAGGTCCGGATTTGTCGCCTCAAGATGCGTTTTGAGGAGCGCCATCACGCGCGGCACAGCGGCAAGCACGCTGATTCTCTCTCGTTTGATCGTTTCTACGAGGTGCGGCGCCACAAGCCGATTTTCGAAATGCACTTCGGCTGCAAACAGGGCTGGCACCCATAGGCCCATGGTCTGACCGAACACGTGGCTCAGCGGCAGCGTGTGCAAAATACGCAGGGGGTGAAAGATACGCTCGTAGCGCATGTAAGGCTTGGCGCCTTGCTCAATGGGATCCACGCTGGCCAGCACGTTCCCATGGGTGTGCATGATTCCTTTGGGTTCGCCCGTCGTTCCTGAGGTGAAAAGAATCTGCAGCGGCGTTTCGCGGCCCAGGCCGGCGACCGAACCGGCCTCCTGGGAGGGAAGCGTATCTTCCCACTCCTCGAAAGCTACCATCGGCCAACTTACTTCAGACTCCTCAGACTTGCCAGAAACGTCCAGTGCCCCAGATCTCCAATTTGAGGCTGGGGAAAGCACAGACTTCAGCGAGTCCAACAACGTCGCATCGCCGACTACCAGCTTTGGTCGCACATCGGTGGCTACGCGTGCGGCGAATTCCGTGCTGCCGTAAGCATCCAGAGGTACAGCCACTGCCCCGCGCAGCATCGCACCATAAAACGCAGCCATCCACTCGGCGCTGTTCTCTGCCCATAACAGGACGCGATCTCCCGGACCGATGTTTCGTTTCTCGAGCAGAGCGGCAAACCGCCCCGCCATCCGGGCAAGTTCTCCGTAGGAAGTCTCGCGCCGTCGCACGCCCTCCATGCGCACCGCGGCCAGGTCGCTGCCAAAGCGGCGAAAGTCGTCCAGAAATGTAACCAGGTGTGTGCGCATATTTCCCCGGCATCGTAGCAGTAACCATGACGCCTGCTTTATGAGCGTCTATCGCGTCCTATCCTCTTCTGATGCTTTCGCCTTTTCTTTCCTCCTGCGCTGCACTATCCTCAAGAAGCGTCAAAGCTGAAATGCCTTTGCTTCCTCCCAATCCGCTTCCCGAGTCTGATCTGTTTTCCTGCTTTCATCCCGTAACGACGGAGTGGTTTCGTGCTGTGTTTGACGCCCCGACCGCCCCGCAGCGAATGGGATGGCCTGTGATTGCCCGGGGCGAGAGCGCCCTGATCCTCGCTCCCACGGGAACGGGTAAAACCTTGACTGCCTTCCTCTGGTGCCTCGACCGGTTGATGCTCCATCCCCGGCCTGAGAATGCAAGAAAAGGCACGCGCATCGTCTATATTTCGCCACTCAAGGCGCTCGCCGTCGACGTGGAGCGCAACCTCCGCTCGCCACTCACCGGTATTGCCAACATGGCGCGGCGCCGAGGGGTGCCGTTTCAAGAACCGCTCATCAGCATCCGTACAGGAGACACTCCCCAGCGAGAGCGCGCTCGCTTCCGCCGCGAGCCCACCGACATCCTGATCACCACACCCGAGTCGCTCTACCTGTTGCTGACCTCGCAGGCCGCGGACGCGTTATGCATGGTCGACACCGTTATCGTAGACGAGATTCACGCCCTTGTTCCCACCAAGCGCGGCGCCCACCTTGCCCTCTCTCTTGAGCGTCTGGAGGCGCTCGTGAAAAAGCCCCTGCAGCGCATTGGACTCTCCGCCACGCAGCGCCCTCTGGAGGAAGTCGCCCGCTTTTTAGGAGGTGTGGAAATCGCTGTGGAAAACTCTAATACGGCGACATCCGCAACCGCACTCTCTGGGCAGCCTTCAATAAGTTTCGGTTTAAAAGCTCAAGAATCAGATGAACTCTCGATGCTCTCCTCGGCTGCGGTCGATCTCCCTGAACCGGCGCTGCTTCGATATCGTCCTGTATCGATTGTTAATGCCATTTGTCCAAAGCAGTTAAAGCTGCGCATTGAAGTTCCAGTTGAAGATATGGCGCGGCTTCAAGCTATCGAGGATTTACCCAGCGGCCCGGCCTCGCAGATGCCGCGACGCGTCTCTATCTGGAACGCGATCCACCCCCGCCTTCTCGAGCTGATTCGGGAGCGGAATTCCACAATCCTCTTCGTCAACGCACGCCAAATTGCCGAGCGCCTGGCCGGTGCACTCAACGAACTGGCCGGCGAACCCATCTGCCGGGCCCACCACGGTTCCCTCGCCACCCAGCAAAGGTCGTTGATCGAGGAGCAGCTCAAGGCAGGCCAGATCAAGGCACTCTGCGCCACCTCGACTCTCGAGCTGGGCATCGACATGGGAGCGGTCGATTTGGTCATCCAGATTGAGGCGCCTCCTTCGGTCGCAAGTGGTATGCAACGGATCGGCCGCGCCGGCCACTCCGTCGATGCCGTCAGCGAAGGAGTCCTGTTTCCCAAATACCGGGCCGACCTGGTCGCCTGCGCCGCCGTCACCCGGGCCATGCACGAGGGGCATATCGAGTCCACCCGTTTCCCCCGCAATCCGCTCGACGTCCTAGCCCAGCAGATAGTCGCCATCTGCGCCCACCCTCCGAACGCTCCGAAGACCGTTGATTTGAAAAAGCGGGAGCGGGTCCGCACGACGCTCGGTGCCCCAGGTCTCGATTTTGAAACCTCGGATAGCAGGAACGCTCCGTCGCCGAATTTCGATCTGGAGGTGCCCGTCGACTTCCTCTACGATCTGGTCCGACGCGCTGCGCCCTTTGGAGGACTGACCCGTTCCAGCTTTGAAGGCGTCCTGGATCTTCTCAGTGGCCGTTACCCCTCCGACGAATTTGCCGAGCTTCGACCGCGCCTCACCTGGGACCGCATTCGCAACGTCATCACCGCGCGTGAAGGTGCTGCCCGCCTCGCCATTCTCAATGCCGGCACGATTCCCGATCGCGGCCTCTATGGAGTCTTCCTCGCCCACACCGAAGGAAAGTCGGTCCGCGTAGGCGAATTGGATGAAGAGATGGTCTTCGAGTCGCACCCCAACGAGACCTTTATTCTCGGCGCTTCAACCTGGCGCATTGAAGACATCACCCACGACCGCGTGCTTGTCGTTCCCGCACCTGGCGAACCCGGCAAAATGCCCTTCTGGAAAGGCGACGGCCCGGGTCGGCCGCTGGAGTTCGGTCGCCGCATCGGCGCACTGGTCCGCGAACTCAGAGCCTTGCCCAAGCCGGTCGCTCTCACGCGCCTTGTGGCCGAGCATGACCTGGACCCCAACGCCGCGGAAAATCTGCTCCAGTTCCTCGCCGATCAGGAAGCCGCCACGGGCCAGGTTCCCGATGACCGGACAATCGTGATTGAACGAGTGCGCGATGAGCTTGGCGACTGGCGCGTCTGCGTGCTCACCCCCTTTGGTAGCCGTATTCACATTCCTTGGGCCATGGCTGTTAGTGCCCGCATCCATGCTGCCGGCGGACCCGAGGTCGAGACTCTCTGGGGTGACGATGGCTTCGTCCTCCGTTTCCCCGATACCGACGAGCCGCCCGATCCCGATTGGTTCCTCGTCGAATCCGCCGAGGCGATGCGCCTCGTGCTGAGCCAGCTCGGGTCCACGGCTTTATTTGCCGGTCGGTTCCGAGAGGCCGCCGGTCGCGCGCTGCTCTTGCCACGCCGTCGTGCCGACCAGCGCTCGCCCCTTTGGCAGCTCCGCAAACGCTCGTACGATCTACTCAGCGTTGCCTCGCGTTATCCGTCTTTTCCGCTGTTGCTCGAGACCTATCGCGAGTGCCTCCACGACTACTTCGACATGCCCGCATTGCTCGAAACACTGCGGGCCATCGAACAGCGCCAGTTGCGAGTCCATATTGTCGAGACGCGCAAGCCGTCGCCCTTCGCTTCGTCCCTTCTCTTTAGTTACGTTGCCAACTTTGTCTACGACGGCGACGCGCCGTTGGCCGAGCGACGTGCCCAGGCTCTCACCATCGATCAGGACCAGCTGCGCGAACTGCTCGGCGAAGCCGATCTGCGCGAACTGCTCGATCCCGCTGCCATCGCCGATGTCGAAGAGACTGCCCAGTGCCTCGCTGAGAACATGCGTGCACGCACACCCGATGGCATCCACGATCTTTGCCTGCGCTTGGGCGATCTGTCCCCCGACGAACTTGCGCGCCGCGCAGTGACTGCATCGTTGCTGGATGCCGTTCCCCGGCTCGTCCGTTCGCGCCGCCTGCTTGAGCTGCGCATTGCCGGCGAACACCGGCTCATCGCCGTCGAAGACGCTGCTCGTTATCGCGATGCCCTCGGCATTCCTCTGCCGCCGGGTCTGCCCACCGCGCTGCTCGAACCCGTCGCACGCCCAGTGCTAGAACTCGTGCGCCGGTATGCGCGCACCCATGGTCCTTTTACCATGCGCGAAGCCGCCGATAGGTTTGCGCTCGACCCGTCCACCGTCGAGAAGGAGCTGCATCTCCTCGCCCAGGAGGGCCGCATCCTCGAAGGCGGATTCCGTCCCGGAGGACTTCATCGAGAATGGTGCGATGCCGAAATCCTGCGACAGATCCGTCGCAAATCGCTTGCCAAGCTGCGCCGTGAGGTTGAACCAGTCGAGCAGCACACGCTGGCACGGTTCTTCACCCACTGGCAGGGCGTGCTCGCGCCACGACGCAGCGGCCCCGCACATCTCGATGCGCTGCTCGATGCCATTGAGAACCTGCAAGGCGCGCCCGTTCCCGCGTCGCTGCTTGAAACGTCGATCCTGCCCGCCAGGGTTTCCGGCTACGATCCTGCCGGCCTCGACACCTTGATCGCAGCGGGCGAGGTGGCCTGGGCCGGTGTCGAGCCCATCGGCGAACGCGACGGCCGCATCGCCCTTTATCTGGCCGATAAACTCTCCTTACTAAACCCTCAACGGCCAATCGGCGAGCCGTTCACCGAAAGGGAAGAGAAGCTTCTTGCTCTCCTCGAATCCACCGGAGCGAGCTTCTTCGATCCGCTCCATTCGGCCGCTGGCGGCGGCTATCCCGGCGAATCCATTGGTGCGCTATGGAGCCTCGTTTGGCGCGGCCTCGTCACCAACGATTCGCTGCATGCTCTGCGCGCCTACATCGCGCGGCCCGAAAGCGCGCGCACTCCGCGCCGTCTCCAGACGGGGATGGTCTTTCGATCGCGCCGTACAACCCCGCCCAATGCGCAGGGCCGCTGGTCTCTGCTGCCCACCCGCAACACCCTGTCGAAATCGTCCCGCACAGGCACCATCATGGGTGCCCCAAATCTCGTGTCTGAGACTTGGGAAAGCAAGCATTCCCCCCTCCCCAATGTCGGTTCCAGCGCGACCGAGGGAGCACCATCCTTTTCGAGTTCTACCGTAGAAAGGGTGGGAGACCATGCATCGAGTCCGACCTCTGCGCCCAGCCCCACCAAAGCCTCTCACGCCGTCGCTCTCCAGCTTCTGAACCGCTACGGAATTCTCACTCGCGAATCCGTCGCCGCCGAAAATATTCCGGGCGGCTTCAGCGCCGTCTACGACGTGCTCAAGGCCTTAGAACAGGGTGGCCGCATCCGCCGCGGCTACTTCGTAGCCGGCCTCGGCGCCACACAATTTGCGTTGCCCGCTGCGGTCGATTTGCTGCGACAGTTGCGCTCGGAGCCTCCCGCGGATAAACCCGAATTCGTCCAGCTCGCCGCCGCCGATCCAGCCAACCCCTATGGGTCTGTCCTGCACTGGCCCGATCTGCCCCCAATGGGCGACGACTCTGAAACCGCGCCTCGCATTTTGACTCGCGCAGCCTATGCTGAAGTCATCCTGCGCAATGGGCAGCTGGTGGCTTGGCTGCGCCGCAATAGTCCCAACCTGCTCGTTTTTCTTCCCGCGGACGAGCCGGAACGCTCGCAGGCCGCGTCCGGGCTCGCACATTTTCTCTGCGCTCGCGGACAGGCGCGAATACGCCATCCGGATACTGACCGCATGCGCCAGAGCGGCCACCAGGGCGTCCTCATCACCACCATCAACGGCCAACCCGTCGCCGCGCACTACTTAGCGCGCTTCCTCATGGACGCAGGTTTCTACGCCGGCCCGCTCGGAATGCACCTCCGGCGTATCCCAATGCCAGTCGCGAATCATGAGAGCTTCACGGGCGAGGTTCAATAGGAATGATGCCTGAAGGCGATACCATCTTCCGCACCGCGCGCCGGTCCGCGATCTAGTTCCCCGGCTTACCAATTCCCAGGATCTTCTGGAAGATGTTGCGATGATCGGGCGGATGATCGCATGGGTCGATGGGCGAGGTGCCGTCGAGAAACGCCGCGTTGTAGTCATCGGGACAGGCAGCGTCCGCAAGCAGATTCGTCGCCTTATCCAGGCTCACCACCTGCACGCCTGCCGGCGGTTCAAAGTCGTGTACGTCGCTGTATTGCGGAAGCTGGACGGCTCCCTTCATGAAAGCCGCCCAAATGGGTGCGGCCAGATCGGCGCCTTCGAGCTTCACGTCTGTATAGTCGTCGTTGCCCACCCACACAACACAAAGCAGATTAGTGGTGAATCCTGCAAACCATGCGTCGTGGCTGGTTCCGGTCTTGCCCGCTGCGGGTGAAACAAAGCCCAAGTTGCGCACGCCGGCGCCCGTTCCGCAGTAATCTCGCCCCCCAATCCGACAGCCATCGCTTCCGTTGCCTTGCAAGACGGCTTCCATCATGTAAGTGGTGAGGAAGGCCACACGCGGATCGAGGACCTGGCGCGATGCGGGCGTGTAATCCTGGATCACGTCGCCGGAAGGCGTGCGCACGCTGGCCAGCATCCAAGGCTCAAGGTGCAGGCCATTGTTGGCAAAAACCGTATACGCGCCGGCCATATCCAGCGGCGTCGCATCATACGAGCCGATCGCCATCGACGGAGTTCCGCGTGCGCTCTTCACGCCGGCGTCCCGCGCCAAGGCGGCGACCCGATCGAAGCCCACCATGCTCGCCAGGCTGATCGTCGCATTGTTGTCTGACCGCATCAGCGCGTAACGCGCCGTCACGTCGCCGTAGTACTCGCCTTTGTAATTGCGCGGCGTGTACTCGTACTCGGTCCCCTCGCCGTAGGTCTGCTGCGCATCGCTGATCATGGTCACAGGCGAGAACAGCTTATCCTGCCCTGGCAGCATGGTTCCCTCGGCCGCGGTGGCAAATGCCGTCGCAAAGACAAACGGCTTGAAGATGGAGCCGGTCGGCCGATGCGCAACCGCATGGTTCACTTGGCTGGCCCCGTAGTTGCGTCCGCCTACCAGCGCCAGCACCTGCCCGGTGTGGGGATTCAGCGCAATCAGCGCCACCTGCGGATGGATGTCGTCGTAGGGTTTCCCCAGCTTCTTCGCGCGCGCATGCAGCTTGTCGACGAGCGCATCGATCTTGGGCATGGTCGAATCCACTGATTCGGTTGCCAGCGTCTGCAGATCGGGATCGAGCGACGTGTAAATGCGCAACCCCTCGGCGTTGAAATCCCGATCGCCCAGCTTCTGCGTCAGCTCATCGCGCACCAGGTCGACAAAGTAGGGTGCTTCACTTGCGTCCACGCTCCCCGGCGAGAGATGCAGCGGTTCGTCCTTAGCCTCTTCGGCCTGCTCTTTCGTAATCGTGCCCGTTTCCACCATCGAGTCGAGCACCAGGTTGCGGCGCTCCATCGAGCGCTCCGGATGCCGGAAGGGGCTCAAACGATTCGGGCTCTGAATAATGCCCGCCAGCAACGCGCATTCGGCCAGGTCGAGCTGCCGCACATCTTTCCCGAAGTACGCCTGCGCCGCTTCGCCGAATCCATTGATGGCGAAACTGCCGCGCTGTCCCAGGTTGATCTCATTCGCATACATGGCGAAGATCTGCTTCTTGGTAAAGCGATGCTCGAGCTGAAACGTAATCACGATCTCTTTCAGCTTGCGCTTGATGCGCCGCTCCGGCGTCAGAAAGAACCCGCGCGCCAGCTGCATCGTCAGCGTCGAGCCGCCTTCCACATAATGGTGCCCAGGCGTCAGGTCATTGCGAATCGCGCCCAGGATGCGAATGTAGTCGACACCGCCGTGATCGAAAAACCGCCGGTCTTCGATGGCCACCACCGCGCGTACCAGGTTCGGCGGTAGCTCGTCATACGTCACGATGCGCCGCTTGATGCGGTTGGCATCGCTCAGGCCTGTGATCAGCAGTGGCTCCAGCTCATAGCTCGCCAGTTGCTGCCCGCGCTCGTCGGTGACAGATTGAACTTCGCCGTTGCTGAGCCGGATCGTTGCCGAATCTTGTGCGTGATACGACTGCGGCCCTGGCCGCACCGTCACACTTTGCCCGCTCTCGGTGTATGTCCCCAGGGGAGAAGCCTTCGAGGCTCCATCGGTGGTGTATCCAGCTGCGCGCAGTTCGCGCTCGATCACCTGAATGCCGAGCTTCTGTCCCGGACGTACTTCGCGCGGTGCCGCATAAATCTGCGCCGTCTGCGCAAAGAGAGGCTCTTTCAGGCGCGTATCCACAATGCCCTGGTACTTGTAGTAGTAGAAGCTGAAGAGACCCGCCATCGCGACAGCCGCGACCGCAACGCCCAGCAAGGCAACGCGCAAGACAAGCATCGTCCATGGATGCTTGCCGGTCGGCATCGCCAGCTTGATTTTTAGCGCCATCGTTGCTGCTCCCAATCGCTCTTAAGCACCTGACTGCGGCTTCTGGTTTACGGTGCCAGATTCTGCATGCGAAAACCTGGCTCGAACGATCTCACGACCCACGTCTATCCTGCTGCTTCGGTCAGCAGCACATCTTCCTGCACCTGGCTCTTCAAGTGCGCCACCACTTCGCCGAGTGCCACTTCATGCTTGCCGCCAGTGCCTCGCGTGACGAATTCCACTTTGCCCTGCGCGACCGTTTTCCCCACCGTAATGCGGAAAGGAATCCCAACCAGATCCGCATCTTTGAATTTGACGCCGGCGCGCTCGTCGCGGTCATCCAGCAGTACGTCTATCCCCGCCGCATCAAGCTCCGCGGCAAGCTTCTCGCTCGTCTCGCGCAGCAGGGAATCGGCGATGTTCGTCACCGTGACCACGACGGTGAAGGGCGCAATCGACTCGGGCAGCCAAAATCCATTGGCGTCATTCGACTGCTCCACTGCAGCGGTTAGAATCCGCTCGATGCCGATGCCGTAACTGCCCATAATCGGCGTCACTTCTTTGCCGTTCGCGTCGAGTACGCGCGCTCCCATCGACTCGGAATACTTGTACCCGAGCTTGAAGATGTGCCCCACCTCGACCGCCTTGCCTACTACGAGTTTCCCGTTGCAGTCCTTGCTCGTCGGGCAGGCTTCGCCCTCGTTCACACTGCGGATGTCAGCGCTCAGGGTCCACGTGAAGTCGCGGCCCGGTGTCACGTTGCGCAGGTGATAGTCCACCTTGTTTGCGCCGCAAACCAGGTTTTTGCGGCCTTCGAGCGACTTGTCGGCGATGACCGTCAGCCCCTCGCCGAGCGGCTTGTCGTCGTACGTCAATCCAACCGGCCCGAGGTATCCTGCCGGACCATGCATGTATTGTTCGAGTTCTTCCGCGCCCATCGTGCGGAGCTCCGCGCCGCCGATCGCACCCAGCAGCTTGGTCTCGTTCACCTGGTGATCGCCGCGCAGAAACGCGGCCACGCCGTGCCAGGTATCCTTGGTGCCGCCTTTCGCGCTGGCGCCATGCTTCAGCACCATATACGCCACGCACTTGATGTCGCTTGCCGTCGAAATCTTGAAGAATGCCGCCACATCCGCAATGGCCGCGCAACCGGGCGTATGCACCAGTTCTGGCTTGCCGTCTCCGGTCGGCTCCATCTCGGCGGCCGGCTCCAGGCGCGACGTCGCCTTTTCTAGATTCGCGGCGTAGCTGCATACCGGGCAGCTCGCAATCAAGTCCTCCCCCGCATCGGTGTAGACCATGAACTCCTGCGACTGCGATCCGCCCATCGCTCCGGAATCGGCTTCGACTGCGACGAAGTTGAGGCCGCACCGTGTGAAGATCCGCCGGTAGACCGCATCGTGCAGGTCGAAACTCGTGTCCAGTCCTGCCTTGTCAATATCGAACGAATAGCTGTCCTTCATCGTGAACTGCCGCACGCGCAGCAGTCCTCCCTTGGGCCGCGGCTCATCGCGAAACTTGGTCTGAATCTGGTACCAGATCTGCGGCAGCTGCTTATAGCTGCGCAGCTCGCTGCGCGCGATGCCGGTCATGATCTCTTCGTGCGTCATGCCCAGGCACAGCTCCGCGCCCTTGCGATCTTTCAGGCGAAACATGTTGTCGCCCATCACCGACCAGCGGCCGCTCTCCACCCACGGTTCTTTGGGCAAGATCGCGGGCAGAAAGAATTCCTGCCCGATGGTGTCCATCTCCTCGCGCACGATCGCGATGATCTTGTTCAGCGATCGCTGCCCAAGAAAGAGATAGTTGTAAATGCCTGCGCCGAGCTGCCGGATATATCCGGCCCGAAGGAGGAACTTATGGCTGGCCACTTCGGCGTCCGTCGGGGCCTCGCGAAGGGTAGGAATAAAGAGCTTCGACCAACGATGCATAAGAGAGTGGAGATGTGCTTTCCCGCCCGCTCTCCCCAGCCAGGGACAACCCTTGCCCAGCCGGATCTGCCACGGACGCAAGACGATCACAAGAATCAGATTCCATTCTAAATGTTCGCGGAGTTTCCATCCGTTGGCGCGCAAGGCACTTCGGACCACAGAGGAAGATCGCCAGTTTTGAACGAATCCCGTCAAGCGCAGCCTCCTCCGCTCCTGCCAGAGAGCGAAGCAAGCTTACGGCCATTTTCGTTCAACTGAAAACAAACGGCCTTCGGGCGGTCTTGCACCGCCAGCTGTGTCAGCCCCAGCACAGGTGTCTATCGGGTGACACGCCACCAGGCATGCTCCATTGGGGTCCTGCTGATCCTCTTTAATCCCGTCGGATGGTTGAACGACCACAAGCGAGGCATCGCCCTCGAAGCCTCAGAGGCGAGTGACCGTCTGACCGGAGGTTACCTCTCTTGCAACCCTTCTGCAACCTGAATGCCCCGGTTAGCAGGGTTATCTGCGCAGGAGGTCCTTCACGACCTGCAGGGTCACGTCGCGGCTGATGTCGGAGATGGCGTTGGTGAGGGGAATCTGCTTGGGGCAGACTTCGACGCAGTTCTGCGCGAAACCGCACTCCTGGACGCCGCCGTCACCGGCGAGCGCGCGCAGGCGGTCTTCTTTGAAGACCTTCCCGGTGGGATGATTGTTGAAGAGCTTGACCTGGGCGATGGTGGCGGCGCCGACGAAGCCTGTCTCCTCGTTGAATTGCGGGCAGACCTCCATGCAGCAGGTGCAGGAGATGCAGTTGGAGAGCGGGTAATTGGCTTCCTGCTGCTGGGGGTAGACGCGGGGGCCGGAGCCGAGGTCATAGGTGCCGTCGACAGGCACCCAGGCCTTGACGCGCATCAGGTTTTCGAAGAGGACGGACCGATCGACCTGGAGATCGCGGACGAGGGGAAACTTGCTGAGGGGCTCGACGCGGATGGGCTGTTCGAGATTCTCGACGAGAGCCGAACAGGCCATGCGCGCGCGACCGTTAATTCTCATGGCACAGGAGCCGCAGATTTCCTCAAGACAATTGGAATCGTAGGTGATGGGCGTGGTGGGTCTTCCGTCGGCGGTGACGGGGTTGGCGGCGATCTCCATCATGGCGGAGATGACGTTCATGCCAGAGCGCCAGGGAAGGTCGAATTTTTCCCACACGGCGGGGGCGTCGGGGCTGGCCTGGCGCCTGATTTCGAATTGCACGGTCTTTGCCATGTTTCCTTTCTCTCTATTCGGGCAAGCTTGCCCTAAATCCCGCTGCAAGCAACGCTCATTTCGCCACGTCGTATCGACGTGGACGCGGCTTGATGTACTGAATGTCGACGTCTTCAAATTCGAATTTGGGGCCGGTGCAAACGCCGGTGAAGCTGGCCTTCGTGGTCTTCAAAAATCTCTCGTCGTTGCGTTCTGGGAAGTCGGGCTTGTAATGCGCGCCGCGCGATTCGTCGCGCAGGGCGGCGCCGCGCACCACGACTCGCGAGATCTCCAGCATGTTCTTCAACTGGCGGGCAAAAGCGAATGAAGTATTGGCCCACTGGCTCTTGTCGCTGAGGTTGACCTTTTTGAAGCGCTCTATCAGCTCGACGATCTTTGCGTCGGCTTCCTGCAGGCCCTTGTTGTAGCGAATGACGGTGGCGTGCTTGGTCATGGTTTCGCCTAGTTCGCGCCACAGCTTGAAGGGGTTTTCGCCGCCTTCGTTGCTGATCAGTTTTTTGTTGATTTCGGATTGACGCTGTAGCTCTGCTGCCTGGCCACCGTCTCCTTCCGGGGCTTCCAGGCTTTTCGCGTAACTGAGAGCATTGGGCCCGGCCGTAAATCCGCCAAAGATGCAACTGACGAGGGAGTTGGCACCGAGACGATTGGCGCCGTGGTACTGGTATTCGCACTCGCCGCAGGCGAAGATGCCGGGGATGTTGGTCATCTGGTTGAAGTCGACCCAGAGGCCGCCCATGGTGTAGTGCATGCCGGGGAAGATCTTCATCGGCACGTCGCGCGGATCGTCGCCTACAAATTTTTCGTAAATTTCCAAAATGCCTTCGAGCTTGCGATTGAGCGTGGCGCGATCGATGTGTGTGAGGTCGAGATAGACCATCGGCTGGCCATCGATGCCGAGGTGGTGCTCATAGACGACCTTGTGAATGGCGCGCGTGGCGATATCGCGCGGCACGAGGTTGCCGTACTTCGGATACCACTCTTCGAGGAAGTAGAAGCGGTCCGACTCGGGAATTTGTTTGATGGGGCGCTTGTCGCCCTGAGTGCGCGGAACCCACACGCGTCCGCCCTCGCCTCGCGCCGACTCCGACATCAAGCGCAGTTTGTCTTCACCGGGAATCGCGGTGGGATGGACCTGGATGAACTCGCCGTTGGCATAGTAGACGCCTTGCTGGAAGACGGCGGATTGTGCGGAGCCCGTGCAGACGACGGAGTTGGTGCTTTTGCCGAAGATGGCACCGATGCCGCCGGTGGCGAGAATGATTGCTGATGATGAGAAGGCGCGCAACTCCATGGTGCGGAGATTGAGCGCGGTGATGCCGCGGGAGATGCCCTTGGAATCGACAATCGCGGAGAGAAACTCCCAGCCCTCGTACTTCTGCACTTTGCCCTCGGCTTCATAGCGGCGGACCTGCTCGTCGAGGGCGTAGAGAAGCTGCTGGCCGGTGGTGGCGCCGGCGAACGCGGTGCGGTTGTAGAGCGTGCCGCCGAAGCGGCGGAAGTCGAGAAGGCCTTCGGGGGTGCGGTTAAAGGGCACGCCCATGCGGTCCAATAGGTCGATAATCCTGGGCGCGGCCTCGCACATGGCCTTGACGGGCGTCTGGTTGGCGAGAAAGTCGCCGCCGAAGATGGTGTCGTCAAAGTGCTTGTCGGTGGTGTCGCCTTCGCCCTTCAGGTTTTTGGCGGCGTTGATGCCGCCCTGTGCGCACACGGAGTGGGAGCGCTTGACGGGGACGATGGAGAAGAGATCGACTCCGCCGCCTGCTTCGGCGATCTTGATGACTGCTGCGAGCCCTGCGAGACCTCCGCCCACCACGATGATTCTGGGTCCTGCCATGTTCGATCGAATCCTTTCAGGACTTGGCCATCCAGGCAAGAGCGCCTGGGGCGCAAGTCTTACGACGCGGTTGCGGGCTCTGAGAGCCTTACTGGTTCCGGAATGGGCGGAGTAAAGCGGAACGGCGCCGCAAGCCGGTTCCAAAAGTTGATTTGGCCGATGGCTGTGGTGAGGAGTGCAACCTCACGCTCTGAGAAACGGTGCGCGATGTCGGCATAGGCCGCGTCGTCTACGTGATGCTGCGCGAGCAGAGTGACATGCTCTGCCCAGGCAAGTGCCGCAATTTCGCGCGGGGAGTAGATACCCGCTTCGCGGAAGGCGGGAAGCAGATCGAGCTTCTCTGCCGGCATGTTCAGCTTGCGCGCATCGTTGAGGTGGTATTGAATGCAGAACGCGCAGCCATTGATTTGCGAGCAGCGGACCTTGATCATCTCGCGGATTTCGGGCTCGATGCCGGAGTTGCGGAGCGCGTGATTGATGGCGGCCATGCCGGTGGAGACTTGGGGAACGTATTCCTGAAAGGCTTTCCAGTCGATGCGGGCGGTGGCTTCAGCATTGGGCATGGGGGGTAAATCCTATTCTGCCTACACGAGCACAATCGGCGGGTGTGGGGCGTCGACGTGCAATTGCACGAGCGCCGGTGGAACGATGTCGGGGGTGTTGGCGTATTTGGGCGAGACGAAGGCCCAGATGCTGGCAAGGCCCATGGCGCAGAGAAGCACACCGAAAGCAACGCAGGCATAGCCAAAACGGCGGCGGGCGGTTTCGCCCGGGGTGATGCCCCATTTGGCGGCGAAGAGCCAAATGCCGTAGGAGAAATGCCAGCAGATGGCAATCATGGCGATGACGTAGACAGCGAGCATCCAGGGGTTAGCGAGCTCATGCTGCACCTTGGCGAAGGCGGCGCCGGGATTCTCGGGCAGGCTGATGCCCATGAAGCGCTGGCGCAGGACGTGTTGAAGGATGTAAGCGAAGGCGATGAGACCGGTATAGCGCTGGGCAAGATACATCCAGTTGCCGGCCCATGGGTAGTAGACGATGTTCGATTTGCCGCGCAGCCAGATGTAGATGCCGTAGACGCCGTGGTAGATGAGGGGAATGAAGATGAACACCCACTCGAGCACGCGCACCAGGGGAAGACTGTTGAGAAACTTTACCTGCGCCGCGTAGGCTGCCGGACCTTTAAGGGCCTCGAAGTTTGAGAGCAAATGCTCGAGCAGGAAGGCACCGATGGGGATGATGCCCAGAAGCGAATGGAGCTTGCGCAGCAAAAAGCTGAGGCCCTGTCCGGCGCGCAGCGGTTGCACACCCGGACGGACGGAGGGCGTGGACGGATGTTGAGCAGTTGCCATGCGCTTTGCGGCTCCTCGATAGGCTGGGAAGGGAAGCGACTCTTTGCGTGGTGCAAGGAGGGACCAAGCTTTTATCCCATTTGCATTATTCGATTCCGTGATTGCCACCGTCAAGGCGGCCGGTTCGCTATTTGCGACGGGTGTCAGGGGGTATGGCCGAGTTGGTCAAGAAGGTTAGCCAGGGCGCGTCCTCGATGACTCAGGGAGAGCTTGGTTTCGAGATCGATTTCGGCCATGGTGCGATCGAGCTGCGGGAGATAAAAGAGTGGGTCGTAGCCGAAACCGCCGGTGCCGCGCGGCGCTTCGAGGATGATGCCTTCGACAGAGCCGTCGGCGACATGGCAAACCTTGCCATCCCGAGCGGCGACGAGGGTGCAATGGTAGCGGGCCGTGCGCAACTTGGGTGGTATGCCGTCGAGGCGCTGGAGCAGGATCATGTTGTTCCAGACATCGGTGTTGTCGAGAGGGGCATCGGGCGAGTCGGTAAGGCCGGCGTCCGCGGCGAGACGCGCCGAGCGCACGCCGGGTGCGCCTCCGAGCGCATCCACTTCGAGCCCGGAATCGTCGGCGACGATCAGTTCGCCGGGGGCAAAGCGCGAATAAAAGATGGCCTTGGTTGCTGCGTTGGCTAGAAAGGTGTCGCCGTCTTCGTCGGGTGGAGCGATGTTTTCGAGACCGGGGAGCGGGTCGAGGGAGACGGAATGAGCCTGAGCCGCGGTGCGAAAATCGCGCAGTTTTCCTTGACTTGTGGTGGCAGCGAGCAGCCGAAGGGCCATGGAGACAGTGTACCGGCGCGGGCGGAGGCGCCCTGCGAACCGCGCGGGGCGGGAGGATCGAGGTTTCTTTGACAAGGGCGTGAAGGATTCCCTAAGGTTCTCAGCGAATCTGTTTTCTTCGAAAGAAGAAGCGAGAGAAGCCCGCAGCGGAGTCTCGGCGGCAAAGGAGATGGAATGACATCTGTGGTGGCCGGGATCGGTTGGCACGTGATTGGCGCGGGCATGGCTGCTTCGTTTTACGCGCCCATTGAGAAGGTGAAGAAGTGGTCGTGGGAGACGACGTGGGCGCTGGCAGGGGTCTTCTCTTGGATCCTGCTGCCGATTGGCGTGAGCCTGATCCTGCTGCCCGATTTTCGTGGGTTCTATGCGTCGATGGGACCCGATCTGCTGTTGAAAGTGGCGCTGTTTGGCGCAATGTGGGGCGTGGGCAATGTGAGCTACGGCCTCACGATGCGGCACCTGGGCATGTCGCTGGGCATTGGCGTGGCCATTGGCGTCACGCTGATTGTGGGTACGCTGGTGCCGCCGTTGATGCATGGGCAGGCCGCGACTCTTTTCGAGACCCGCAGTGGCCTGTTCACGATGGCGGGCGTGCTGGTGGCGCTGATTGGTGTGGCGATCGTCTCCTATGCCGGCCATCAGAAGGAGCGGCAGCTGCAGGGCGAGATTCAGGAGTTCAACCTGACGCTGGGGCTATTTCTGGCGGTGCTCTGCGGAATCTTTTCTTCGGGGATGTCCTTTGCCATCGATGCAGCGAAACCCATGGAGGCTGCGGCGCGGCACCTTGGCGTGAATCCGCTCTATGCTGCGTTGCCGAGCTACGTCTTCATCATGGGCGGTGGGGCTGTTGTCAACCTGGCCTATTGCTTTATTCGGCTGGGATTTGTGAAGAAGCTATCGCTTCGCGAGGATCTGCGCCAGGCGAGGCCGACATTAATGAGAAATGCCGCGCTGGCAGCGACGGGCGGCATCATGTGGTACCTTCAATTCTTCTTTTACGCGTGGGGGGCGGCGAATATTCCACAGCATCTCTCCTATGTGAACTGGATGCTGCACATGAGCATCTACGTTCTCTGCGGCGGGCTGGTGGGGTTGGCGCTGGGCGAATGGTCCGAGGTGGAGGGCCGGCCAATTCGGCTGCTGTGGGCGGGGATCCTGGTGATTATTGCGGCCGCAAACCTGGTGGGGCTGGGGATGGCGACGTAGGAACAGGGATCAGGGAACAGAGGGTAGGGAACCGGCAAAGCCGGAGCTAGGGCTCCGGCTTTGCTATGGACGGGTTGAGTTAGTCGATGTCCTGGTGCAGGCGCAGATCGCGGGAAGACGCGCCGACGCTCACCGTGCGCTTCCCACTCGCTGTGACCCACTTGCTGTCGGCGGTTGACCAATACTGCAACTGGCGCGGATCCACGTGAAGCGAAACGTCTTTCGATTCGCCTGCGCCGAGGTGAAGGCGATCGAAGGCCACGAAGGAACGCACCGGGAACTGCACGCCTGAGGGGACTTCGCTCGGTGCACCGAGATACACCTGCGGCACTTCGTCGGAAGCTACGCTGCCGGTATTTTTGATCGTGACGTTCACGTCGAGGCCGCCGTCAGAGCTTTTTGCAACTTTCAGGCCGGAGTACTCAAACGTTGTGTAGCTGAGGCCGTGGCCAAAGGCAAAGAGTGGGTCGATGTTTTCTTTGTCGAACCAGCGGTAGCCGACGTTCACGCCTTCGCTATAAGTTGTTTTGCCGTCGATGCCTTTGAGCGACCGCTCAGGATACTTAGGGTCGGTGGCTGGATAGTCGGTGAGATTCTTAGCCCAGGTGACGGGTAAACGGCCCGCGGGGCTCGCTTTGCCGAGGAGGAGATTGGCCGTGGACCATCCGCCTTCATCGCCGGGCCACCACATTTCAAGAACGGCTTTCACTTTGTCGATCCACGGCAGTGCGACGGGCTGGCTCGTGTTGAGCACGACCACGGTGTTGGGATTGACTGCGGCAATTTCGTCGACAAGCTGGTTCTGATCGCCAGGCAATCCGAAGACGGGTTCGAGGCGCGTCCATAGAAAGACGACTGCGACCCTGGCGTGCTTTGCCGCAGCGATCGCAGCCTCATGATCGGTTTTGCGCTGCTCTGGCGTATACCAGCTGAGGCGAACCTGGACCGGCGCCTTGGAGGTGTCGGACGATGTGGTGATTTCGATCGTGTGCGCCCCTTCAGTCAGATTGACCGCGCGGCGCACGTTGTCGAGGCCATCGGTGGTGGGGATGGCGTTGTCCTGATTGGCCTGCAGGATGTCGCCATGGACGCCTCCCTGGAAGGCGCCCGTGCCGGCGAGGCGCTTGTCGTCGAGACGAAGGACCGCATTGGTGCCGAGGGCCTGCAGGTAGATCCAGTAGTCGCCGGCATGCGGCACGGTGAGCGTGCCCTTCCAGGTGACGATGGAACTCGGCGGAAGCGGATTGCCGTTCTTCACGGTGAAGTTGAGTTGGGCGTCGGTTTGCGTTTTGCCCGACGTGGTGCGATCGAGACCGGGTTGGCCATCGTGGCTGAGTGCGCCGGCTGGAATCGGCGAGCCGGTCATGTCATCGTTCACCGCAAACGCGATGTCGGAGTTGCCGGAGATCTTTTTCATGGCGGCAAGAGGGCCGATCTGCCGTTGCGGCAAACCGACGGAGCGCTCGCCATTGATGCCGATGGAGTCGATCTGTCCGGCAGTCGGGCCGATGAGGACGACCGAGTCAAGGTCGCCGGATTTCAATGGAAGGACACCGCCTTCATCCTTGAGCAGAACAGCAGAGTCTTCGCCGGTCTTCGCGATGATTTTTGCGTTGCTGTCGATGGCCTGCGGGGTGACTTCATGCTTCGACTGGCCGTCGAGATAGCCGAAGTGGACAATCTCGTAGAGTACGCGTCCGGCCGCGCGCGTGACGGTGGCTTCGCTGACCGTGCCGTCTTTGAGAGCTTCGGGCATTTTTTCAGGATTGAGCTTGACGCCGAAGTCGCCGCCACCCTCGCGCACGGGAGCGGGCTCCTCAGGAATGTGGCCGCCGAACATGGCTTCGTTCATCTCCGCGGCCTGTTTGGGATCGATGTGCAGCGGAGGCGGCGGAGGCAGCGAGTCGAAGAACGAGGGGATGAACGATCCCATGGGGCCGGGCTGACCGCCGGGCATTTCCATGTCGAGGCCAGCATTAATAAAGTTGACGGCGTGCGTTGCGCCCCAGTCGGAGGTGACGAATCCTTTGAAGCCGAGCTCATCGCGAAGAATTTTTGTCAGTGTGTCCTTGTTGCCGCAGGCAAACGTACCGTTGAGGCGGTTATAGGAGCACATGATCGACGAGACACCAGCCTTGATGGCAGCGTCGAAGGGCGCCACGTAGACTTCGTGGAGCGTCTGGTCGTCGATCCAGGTGCTGCCGCCGTTGGAGTCGTAGCCGACGAAGTGCTTCACCTGCGCCATAACATGCTGGGACTGAATGCCCTTGATTTCGGCAGCGCCGATCTGGCTGGTGAGGAAGGGGTCTTCGCCGAAGGTGTTGTAGCCGCGGCCGAATTCAAGATCGCGATCGATATTGACGAAGGGCTGCAGCGAAACGTCGATGCCGAGGGCGCGATCTTCGCGACCGATCACGAGGCCGTTGTCTTCGGCGTCTTTGACGCTGAAGGTGGCGGCGACACCCATGGTTGCGGTTTCGCCTTGAGACGGATGGCGCGTGAGCACGCCGGGAGGCCCGTCGGCAAAGCGCAAGCCGGGAATGCCGAGACGCGGAACGCCGGCGAGATAACCCGCTTGCCCTTGGTAGACCGCGGGATCTTCTTGCGTGCCATGGATGAGTGTGAGCTTCTCCTGAAGGGTCATCTGGCTGAGCAGCTTGTCGACTCGTGCGTCGCCTGTGACGACGGGGACGCTCTGCGCCACGCCGATTGTTGCCGCGAGCATGGCGAAGGTGAAGAGCAATCCGGCTGCGCGATGAGAGCAGCGGTTGATTGCAATCTGATTCTCTTTCGATTTCAAGGTAGCCCCCTTGCAGATTTTCGAGGCGACCGGGTGGATGCATGATCGCCGGTGAGAAATTCCAGCGCAATTAAACGTTTGAGCTGGTCGCTTATTTCCTGACGGCATGAAAGTGTAGTACACCGGGGCATGCGCGTACCACTGTCCCTTTGCGCGGAATGTTGCGATGCGGCGGGAACGAAGGGGTTGGAGCGGAAGGTTCGAGTGACTCGAAGCTAGGGAAGGGGCAGTTCCGCGTCGAGGCCGACGGCGACGAGATCATCGCGAAGACGATCGATGGTGGTGAATTCGATGCCCTTTATCCCCAGAGCTGTTGCGGCGTCGATGTTCACGCGCTTGTCGTCGAGGAAGAGCGTCTCCTCGGGGCGAGTACCGAGCTGCTGGAGCGTGTGCAGGTAGATTGCGGGGTCGGGCTTTGCGATGCGGAGCTGAAAGCTCCAGACGAGAACGTCGAAGCTCTTGATCCAGGCGAATTCGCGCTCGATGCTTTCGAGCACCGAGTCACCCATGTTGGAGAGGATGGCGGTGCGGATACCGTGCTGCTTGAGGCGCGCCTGCCAGTCGACCATGGGCGGATCCTGCGTGGTCCACATGCGAGCGTCCCAGCGATTGAGCTCTTCGACTTTTGCTGGGCTGTCGTCGAGTTGGGCGTCGTGCAGGAACTTTTGCCAGAAGGCGATGCCGCTCAGCTTGCCTTCGTCGTAGGCGTGACGGTCTGCCCAGTAGAGGGTTTCGAAGCGATCGGGAGGAAGGCCAGTGATGCGCACCATGGCGTCGTGCGCGGCTTGATCCGGAAGGCCCGTAAGCACCATGCCAAAGTCAAAGACCACCGCCCGCAGCGCCAAAGTTCCTCCGTGGTTGCCCGTGTATCGTGTTAGGGACATGCCCTGCTTCTATTGTGCATGATGACGCGCGGGCATGAGGGATCGCAGAATCCAGAGCAGGAAACGGCGGCGGGCGAATGCGATTTTCGCGAAGGACGCGTTGGAATACAGACGAGAACGAACTGGCGCGCGCGCATCGCGAACGAGTCGGGTCGGGTTTGCCCATTGCCGATCTGACCGCGTCGAACCCGACACGCTGCGGGTTTGATTATGGGCCGGGCGTTCTCGAAAGGCTGGCGGATCTGCGCGCTCTCGATTACGATCCGCAGCCAAGGGGACTGATGCAGGCGCGCGAGGCGGTGTGCCGCTACTATGCTGCGCATGGGGTGGGGGTCGATCCCGGGCAGATTATGCTCACCACGAGCACGAGCGAGGCTTACAGCTATCTGTTTCGATTGCTCTGCGATCCGGGGAGTGAGGTGCTGGTTCCGCACCCGAGTTATCCCCTCTTTGATTTTCTCTCGACCCTTGACGATGTGAAGTTGAAGGCTGCGCCGCTGGTCTATGACTACGGCTGGCAAATCGATCCTGAAGGATTCCGGCGGGCGATCACTGCGGAGACGCGGGCGATTGTGCTGGTTCATCCGAATAACCCGACCGGGCATTTTACAAAAGCGTGGGAGACCGAGGCGATTGCTCTGCTTTGCCGGGAACATGACTTGTCGCTGATCGTCGACGAGGTGTTTCTGGATTATGGATTTGGCGGGACGGCGCAGAGTTTTGCAGCCGGGGTCGAGGGCGTGCCGGTGTATGTGGTGAGCGGGCTGAGCAAGGTTGCGGGTCTGCCGCAGATGAAGGCAGCATGGATCGTGGCAACGGGGCCAGGGCGAACGCAGGCGCTGGAACGGCTGGAAGTCATCGCCGACACATTCCTCTCGATGAATGCGCCGGTGCAATGGGCAATGGCGGGCTGGCTCGATGGACGGGAAGGAATTCAGCGGCAGATTCGTGCGCGGGTGACGACGAACCTGGCGGAGCTCGACCGGCGGCTCGAAGGGCACGATGCGATCCGGCGATTGGAAGTCGAAGGCGGCTGGTATGCGGTGCTCCGTATTCCGGCTCTGCAACCGGACGAGCAGACGGTGCGCGAGCTGCTCAATCGGGGAGTGTGGGTGCATCCCGGCTACTTTTTCGGGATGGAATCGACGGGCTGGCTTGTGGTGAGCCTGCTCAGCGGTGAAAGGGAATTCGTCACTGCAGTAACCATTCTCGTTGACTTTTTAGGAACGCATCAAGGTGGTAACAAAATGTGATTTGCGCTTCAACCAGGACTTTGAAGAAGGCCGAGAAGTTTATGAAAAGGGAAGGGTTAATTTCGTAATAGAGGGCATTTGTTACGTGCGGAGGAATGGGTTGTTTCTGCGCTCGCTGCCGATGGTGGTCACTGGGCCGTGGCCTGGAATCACCCGCGTTTCGTCGGGCAGTTTGAGCAGTCGCGCGTGGATGGAATCGAGGATCTGGTCGAAGTCGCCGCCGGGCAGATCGGTGCGTCCGATGCTGCCGGCAAAGAGAGTATCGCCGGCGATGATCATCTTGAGCGGCGCGAAATGGAGGCAGACGGATCCCTGGGTATGCCCGGGTGTATGGAGCACGCTAGCCGGATAGTTCTCTAGCCCGACGCGCTGATGGTCGCGCAGGCCCTCGTCGGGTGGCGCGGTCTCAGGAGCCGGCACGCCGAGCCATTTGGCCTGCTCCTTCATCATTTCAAGCAGGGGCAGGTCGTTCTCATTGAGCAGGATGGGAGCTCCGGTGAGGTGCTTGAGCTTCAAGGCGCCGCCAATGTGGTCGATGTGGGCATGGGTGATGAGGATCTGCGTGAGTCTGAGACCGAGATCGGTTAGGCGCCGATGGATGCAGTCGATTCCGTCGCCAGGATCGATGACGAGGGCCTCGCCCGCCGCTTCGTCGCCCAGCAGCGTGCAATTGCACTGCAGCAGGCCGACGGGGAAGGTCTCGAGGATCATGCCCTCATTGTAGTGGGATGGCTCTTCGCGGGCAGAGAACGAAGAGCGTCTCGTTGCTTGAGGCGAGCCGCTCGTGGCCCAAAAAGGATGGAACGCGGAGTTAGTTACTTGCCCGATTTTGCAGGCGCGGATGCGGGCTTGGTGTCGTCAAGCACGGAGTGACTACTATTGTTGCCGCGCATGTAGAGGATCGTCAGAGTGAGAGACGTGCACAGGAAGATCACCGAGGACCAGGTGGTCAAGCGGGTGAGCATGTTGGCGGCTGCGCGCGGACCGAAGGCAGTTTGCGAACCCTGGCCGCCGAATGCGCCGGCCAAGTCGGCCGAGCGACCCTGCTGGAGAAGGATGACTCCAATGAGAAACGCGCAAACGATGACGTGCACGACGACGATGAAGATGAAGAAAATCTGCATTGGTTAAGCTGCTTTCAGTCTGCGCCGCGGAGGGCGACAGGCGAATCGATGGTGCGGAAGGCGGGACTTGAACCCGCATGCCTTTCGGCGCCACCCCCTCAAGATGGTGTGTCTGCCAATTTCACCACTTCCGCATGAGGCGAACCTATTGAGTATACCAAAGTTGGACTGCTCGGCGGGAAGTGCGGGATGGTCTGTGGAGGGCAGGTTTTTACGCGGTTCGTGGTCGGGTGCGCAGCTATTCGGAGACGCCCAGACGTTGCATCCAGGCCGCGAGGGCTTGCTGGTCCGCGGTTCCCGATGCATGCGTGGCTTGGATATTGCGGCGATCCTCAGGGGGGCGATTCTGGCTCACCTTGAATTTGCCTTCGATGCGCGCGATGGGGATGCGGAAACCGACGATGCCGGCGAGCAGGGTGCGGCGAAAACCGTCAGGCAGAGTGCGCCACTGGTCGGCATAGGGGGGCTCGTGGATCGCGATCAGCCCTTTAAGCAACGTATCTTTCGCAGTTTCGTCTTCGATCAATTCCATTGTCCCGTAGACATGGACGGAGATGTAGTTCCAGGTGGGAACAGAGAAAGGTTCAGCGTAGAGAGTGGGTGACACATAGGTGTGCGGACCGGGAAAGACGACGAGCGTTTCATGGCCGGCGAGAGCCTGCCAATGAAGATTAGCCCTGGCGAAGTGTCCTTCGAGAATGCCGTGTTCCCCCTCGTCCTTGACGACCAGGGGCAGGTGTGTTGCGGCGGAGGTCTTCGTAGGATCGGGCGCAGAAGGGCCGAAGAGGATCGCGAAGGAGTTCTGGCGCATGGCTTCGAGGAGGACCGCCCGGTCAGAGACCTGATTGAACTTGGGGATGTACATGCCGGCCTCTATTGAATGCGCTCGAAGCGGAAGGCGGCTTCGCGCAATGCATGACTGATGGCGGTGATATGGGTCGCGCCCCGGGTTTCGAGTGTGACGTCGATGACGGTTTGTCCTAGGCTGACGCCATAGTAGGCGCGATTGTGCACGGTCTCGACGATGTTGGCGCGCACGCGGGCGAGGATCTCCGTGAGGTGGAAGAGCGCTCCGGGGCGGTCCTGCAGGTAGACGCGAATGCGCAGCAAGCGGCCATCTTTGACGAGGCCGCGCTCAATGATCTTTGCCAGCAGCGTCACATCGATATTGCCGCCGCAAACCAGCACGACGGTGCGTCGATGGCGCAGATTCGTTTTGGCCTGCACGACCGCAGCGAGGGCTGCGGCGCCTGCGCCTTCGGCGAGAGTCTTTTCCTGCTCGAGGAGCATGAGGATGGCGCTGGCGATTTCCTCGTCGTCGACGGTGACGATTTCGTCGACATAACGGCGAACCAGGGGAAGCGTGATGTCTCCCGCGCGACGCACGGCGATGCCGTCGGCGATGGTAGCTTCAGGAGCGATGGTGACGGGCTTTCCGGCTTCGCGGGCACGGAGCATCGAAGGAAGTTTCTCCGGCTCAACGCCGACGACGTGGATGCGGGGATTGGATTCCTTGAGAGCGCACGCAACGCCGGAGATGAGGCCGCCGCCGCCGATGGGAACGACGACAGCTTCGATGTCCGGGACCTGATCGAGCAATTCGAGCGCGATGGTGCCCTGGCCGGCGATCACTTCTGGATCGTCGAAGGGATGGATGAAGGTGCAGCCTTCTTCAAGGCGGCGGCGCATCGCCTCGTCGCATGCTTCGTCGTAGCTGTCGCCGTGCAGGATCACTTCTGCTCCGTAGCTGCGCGTGGCCGCAACCTTCACCAGAGGCGTGGCCAGGGGCATGACGATCTGGGCGCGGATGCCGCGTGCCGCGGCGTGAAAGGCGACGCCTTGCGCATGGTTGCCGGCGCTGGCGGCGATGACGCCGCGTTTGCGTTCCGTCTCAGAGAGCGTGAGCAGCTTGTTGAGCGCGCCGCGCTCTTTGAACGAGCCGGTGCGTTGCAGATTCTCGAGCTTCAAGTGGAGGGGCAGGCCAACCAACTCGGAGAGATGATGCGACAGATGACAGGGGGAAACGTGAATGGCCTCGCCGATGCGCGCACGAGCTGTCTGAATGCTGGAGAGACTCACGGATTCCAAGACAAACTCCTGAAGAGGAAAGTGCGAACCAAGATGAAAGCCACCTGCCGCGTCTGCGGGAGGTGGCCTGAATTCCTAACTACTCTACGAATTCGGGGTGCTTCAGCCGATCGTCCCGCGGGGATTGTGGAGCGTAATTCGCCGGCCGGGCAAACCGGGCGCAGGCCAACAGGCCATGAGAAACGCGCTTGGGCTGAGGTGTCGGAGGCGCATGGCGATGTTTGCAGTACAGCAGAGTGACGGTCAGGGAGTCAAGGCAACCGGCGCGCAGTAGGGACCACTGGATCGTCGCGCTGCGGACTTTGAGTCAGCGCATCAAGAATTGTGTTGCGTACGCGAGCCGGACGGAAAACTACTCTTCGAGGTCGGTGAGGATGAATTCGAAACCCTCGCCATCTGGACCCCAGCGCACGATGCGCGAGTTTACGGTGATCGTGTCGGAGGGGTCATCGCCCTTGGAGCCTAGCTTCTGCAGCGTCATGCGCACCACAGTGCCCGGCATCCACCGATCTTCAGTTTGCAGATAAAAACCCGTGACGCTGATGTTGCGGATCCGGCGCGGCTCGGGTGCTCCGCCGGTGAAGAAGTAGGCAATCAGTCCGGGCAAAGACTGACGGTCGGCGCGGCGGCGGTCGCGCGGCCGAGAAGCCTCGTGAATGACCAGTTCTGGGAAGAGCCACCGCAGCACGTGAATTTTCCACGAGTATTTGCGCTTGGGTGGCGGCGGTCCATAGTCGGGAATTGTGTCGTACTGCGGAATCTCGGGAACCGCCGCGGGCGCTTCGCTTTGAACGGACTCCGTTTGTGCCGGGAGTGTGGGCTGAGGCTCCGAGGGGGCAGCCGGGGCTTGTGGCGCCGCTGAAGCTTGTGGTGACGGGGCAACCGCGGGTGCGACGCGGATTCCCCGACGCACGGGGGGCTGCGGTGGAGTTGGGGGTGGAACCGCGGTGGGAGGCGCCTCTTGAGGTTTGGCAGAGCCGCGCTGCTGTGGCGAGAGATTGATCGGCGGGGATGCTTCCTGGATGGTGACGGCGCTGCGCGCGGCCGGCGTGGAGGGAAAAGGGATGGGAGCCTTTGGAGTGGCGGGTGTTTCGGGCGTTGCCGGTTTCTTGGCTGCGGCGGAAGATGGCGTGAGGATGGGGCCAGTCACGAGCCGACGTCGCTTGTCCAGCGTTGGAGCCTCCGGCGCGGTTGCCGCGGACGCGACTTCTGCGGGAGCGATTGGTGAGACGCTGGGTGCAGACGCTGGTTCAGGAGCAGGCGGTCCGGTCGGTTTGGTTGCTGTCTCCGCGCGCGCGCTGGCGACCGGCGACGCAGCAGCCTGCTCGCTCACGAAGCGCTCAAGCGGCGCCTGGTTGAGAGGAGCGGCAGGAGCCGGGGTGGTGGAGGAATAGAAACGCGCGCTCGAAGCCGCCTCGGCAGGCACGGGAGGAGCCTGTTCAACGGCGGTTGTGGCTGCCCGCGGCTCGGGAGCGGTCTCAGTGGGGCCGGAGGCGCTTGACGGTTCGGACCCGGTTGCTTCGGCGACACGCAGCTCCAGCTCGTCTCCGTCGCGGGTCTTCGATGAAGTGATGGTGCGCGGAGGCAGCACCAGGGCGCTTGCCGGCTGTCCTTTGAAGGGCGCAAATTCACCGTCTTTCGACAACTCCACGCTGTGCACGATGCGGTGGTCTTTGTTGAGGTAGACCAGATCGAACGGCGAGAGCGTGCGGGCGACAGGAACGCCTTTAAAATTTGTGAGCCAGAGGCCGGTGCGTGCATTGGCTGGAAGGCCTTCAATGAGAACTTTGAGGACCTTGAGCGGTTCGAGGGCCGCATTGACCGGAGTTACCGAAGAACTGAGGAAGCTATCTCTGGTTTTGTTGAAGACGATGTATTTTTTAGAATCCATAGGCCCCCGTCAGGGTGAGAGCTTCCGGTCCGCAAGGGACAAACCCAGAGCTCCAGCCCTTCGCCGGCCGGTCTTCCCAGAGAACGTCTTTCACGCGCCTATCCAGGGAACCAATTCAGCACAAATCTTACTACCAACCAGAATGCTTCGCCTGCGGGTCAATCGCCGTCTTCCGGCAGGTTTTGCATAGCGCCAACGAAGGGATGTAAGGAACAGCCGATGGGAAAGTCCTTACTTTAACTGGGGCCTGACGAGCTTTATTTCTATGCTTCCTGGCAAGAGGGTTATGACATTCCCCTCGATGCCCTCAATTCTGCATGGACCGCAAAGGCGACGTCAAGGAATTCCCGCAGGTCCAAGATTGGCAGGGGCTTGGATCGGTTGAAGGAGCAAGGGAGCCTATTCCACTGCGGATCGCCGTGGGGCGAGGATAACCTCTTCAGGCTGATGAGTTTTCTCTCGTGTAATGCGATTGAGATGGTATTGGAAGTAAGCGAAGGAGAAGAGGATCGTCAAAATCAAGTTGAGCTTCAAGCCGATGGGTTCACGGGTGTTGTAGTGCTCGAGGAGTTCTTCGCGCATCTCGAAGATGACGACGATCCAGAGAAGCCACGAGAACAGAAAGCCGGTGGCAAAGGACGCGAGGGCCCAATAGAGCGAGAGCGATCTGTGGTCGATTTTTCGGATCCAGATGCAGAGGTAGATTGGCCAGACGGCAATGACAACATTGACCAGAAACTCGCGGTAGGGCTGCGGGACGAGCCAGAGGACGAGGCCTTCCGCGCCGGCGATGGCGATGAAGAGCAGAGCCCAGTTCAGGCGTGGCGGCGGGGGATAGGTTGCTTTGTAGCGTGCGATTGGCGGGATCGGGGTCGTCCGGTCCATCGCAGGTCACCTCACGATTCCACTTAGCTAGAAGATAGCACAGAGTTTGGAGAACGAATCGACCTCAAGTAAATGCTGTCCCTGCGGTGGGGGATCGATTTCTTCGTGTTCCAACATCCACGTGTCCTTATGGAAGAGGAAGACTGCATGGAGACCAGCGGCCAATGCCGGGTTGATGTCGCTCTTTGGGCTGTTGCCGATCATCCAGGTGGATTGCGGCGAAAGACCATGACAGGCGACGACATGGCGATAGCTGTCTGGATTCTTCTCTGCAACGATCTCGACATGCGCAAAGTTTGGAGCGAGCCCGGAGCGCGCCAGCTTGTCGGCCTGTTCGGCGTGGTTGCCCTTGGTCATCAGGATGAGCTGATGGCGCATCGATAACTCCGCCAGCGCTTCGTCGACGCCGGGTAACAGCTCGATCTCCTGATCGGCGATCGTCTGTGCGAACCCGGTGACGCGCGCCCGTTTTTCTTCGTCGATAGGCCCTGCCGTGAGCCGTTCGTAGCAGGCGAGCAGAGAGCGCGTGAAGCTGGAAAGCCCGTATCCATGGGCCAGAATCGTTTCCCGCTCGACTGCGTTGAGGGTCTGGCGCACTTCTGCAGGGGTGTAGTCGCGATGGTTCAAATAGCCGATGAAAGCGGCGATGGCGCGCTCGAAATAGACGTTGTTTTCCCAGAGCGTGTCGTCGGCATCGATGAGCAGAGTTTGTCGGGAGGGGAGCGGGGGCATATTTGCAGGATAGCGAACTCGCTTCGCCGAACGCGTGCACGGACGACTGTGGAATTGTGAACGCAGATCGGGAACTCACTCGAGATTCAGGCAGAGGCAGGCAGTTCGTATACGAACGTGTAGCCGTGGTTGCCGGCCTCAATCAGGATGTTCATTTCTCCGGATATTCCATCCAACTCGCCCGTGCCGGATCCGGGGACAACTTTGACCGACAGATCGAATGCCCCGCCGCCCATGGTTCCATTGTGCTGCAAAGCAAAGGAACCGCTGCGGCCGTGCAAACTGCCCATAACCTGCTCGATGGCGACATAGCCGGCGACGCCCCTGGCGAGATTGCCCGCGCTCAGCATGAGCCCCTTGCTGGTTGCATCGAGGTCACCGTGAAAGGTTTTGTCGAGCGCAAAGCGGCCGATGGCTGTTCCTGCCAGCGATTCATCGGGCGCCAAGGGGGATGTTCTGACCTCAAAGCTTCCTGCAGCTTGCATTGTCGTGTTTTCACCTGATCTAAAGGAATGGGCGCAAAGGGCCGCGGTCTTGCGTTGGGTTCCTGGGTTTGGTAAAAGAGGCCCAGCAGGATTGTTGCACGCAGACCGTCAGGAGATGCTCATGAGCGCCACAATTCCCCATACCCCGCTTGCTCAACTGGATGAATGGGATGATTTTGTTGAAGGGCGGTATAAGGAAGGGAAATCGCAGGAAGAGTTTCGTGTATATGACGCCGCGGCGAAGCCGGGCGTGGCCGAGTTTTACCGGCTGAATCACGAAGGCCAGACTGTCGATTTCGTTCTCGGCAAAGAGAAAGAGTATTTCGGCCTGACCAAAGGCAAGAAGACGATTTGGGAAGCCGCAGAGTTCCTGAACACGCTGGTGGACGACAGCGACCCGGATACCGACCTGACCCAGATCGAGCATCTGCTGCAAACGTCGGAAGCGATCCGGCGAGACGGTCATCCGCGCTGGATGGTGCTGACCGGTTTTCTGCATGACCTGGGAAAATGCCTATGCCTCTATGGCGAGCCGCAATGGGCGGTCGTGGGCGACACATTCCCGGTCGGGTGTGCGTGGTCCGACGCGATCGTGTTTCCTGAGTATTTCGCAAAGAATCCAGACCGCAACGTTCCGCAATATCAGACCAAATACGGCATCTATGAACCGAACTGCGGGCTTGAGAATGTCCACATGTCGTTTGGGCATGACGGCTACATTGCCGAGGTGATGAAGCCGTATCTGCGGACCGAATCGTTGTACATGTTGCGCTTCCACTCCTTCTACCCATGGCATCGGCATGGCGCCTATGAGCAACTGACGAATGAGCAGGATCGCGCCATGCTGGAGTGGGTGCTGAAGTTCAATCAGTACGATCTGTACTCGAAGGGGCACGCGAAGCCGGATACAAAACAGCTCAAGCCTTACTACGACGAGTTGTTTGCGGAGTTCTTGCCGGAGAAGATCGACTGGTAGTAGCGAACCATCAGGATAGAAGAATGGCCGCTGGGCGCGAAGCCTGCGGCCATTCTTTGTTTGCACTCAGGCCGGAGTTTTCTGCTCGGAACCGGGTGCGGCTTTCTTCGGCAGCAGAGAATCGAGCATCAGAAGGCATGCTCCCGTGACGATGGAACTGTCTGCGACGTTGAAGTCGGGCCAGTGATAGCCGAAGATGTGCACCTCGATGAAGTCCACGACCGACCCGTAGACGATGCGGTCGTGCACATTGCCGAGAGCGCCGGCGAAGACCAGCGCCAAGGCAATCGTGGTGAGGGTGATGCGATCACCCATGCGCACGAGAACAACGAGCACAACGAGGGCGGCAAAAAGAGAGAAGGCGGTTAGACCCCAACGCACGGTATTGGGCGAGGTGGAATCGGCGAAGAGCGAGAAGGCCGCGCCCTCATTGGTCCAGTGGGTGATGCGCAGGATGTGGGGGATTACCGGGATCGCCCCGCCAATAGGGATGCGGGTCGAGACGAGCATCTTGGTCAGCCGGTCAAGGAAGACGACGACGGCCGAGATGAGCAGCAGCCAGGGCAGACGGCGCCCGAACCATCGACCTGAAGGTGCCGATGCGGATCCCGCGCGGTCTGGTGAAGGATTCGTCACGACGCAGACTCCGCGCAGGGCGGATCGATGCCCATCTCCTTCAACATGCCCTGGCAGCGGGTGCAGACATTGTGCCAGATGCCGTAGTCCGAGACCTCCGGCATAAAGTTCCAGCAGCGGGCGCACTTGTGGCCGGAGGCGGGCGACGCGATGATCTTGTTCGATGGGTCGTCGATAAGCGTGACCTTAGACACGTTGAGAATCTCTTTCAGACTTTCAGAGTATTTGCTCCACACGGTCCGCTCGGTTAGCAATTCGCCGGAGAAGCGAATTTCAACATCCGCCTCGAGCCCTTTGCCAATGCGCTTTTCCTTGCGAGCCTCTTCGAGTGCGAGCATGACTCTATCTCTCAGGTTGAAGATCTGCTTCCACTCCTCGAGCAACTGCGTCGGGTCCTCGCTGAAGACTTCTTCAGGCTTGGGGAACTGCGCCAGGTGCACGCTGGCTTCGCGGCCGGTCACCTTGGGCAGGTACTCCCACACCTCGTCGGCTGTGAAGCTCATGATGGGCGCGACGAGGCGAACCAGCGCTTCGGTGATCTTCCAGAGGACGGTTTGCGCCGAGCGCCGCGCAGGATGCGACGGCGCGTAGGTGTACATGCGGTCTTTCAACACGTCGAGATAGAAGGAACTCAAGTCCACGATAGCGAATTCGTTCAGCGCGTGATAAATGCGGTGGAACTCAAAGGCCGCGCACCAACCCCCTTTTCCATCTGGACCGACGATCTTCTCGGCGAGATCGCGCGTCTTGGCGAGCATGTAGCGATCGAGGGGCTGGAGATCGGCTTCAGCGACCCGATCGCGCGCGGGATCGAACTCGCCGGAGATCCCAAAAGCCGGCAGGGAGTGCTTTAGGTTGCCGAGCAAAAAGCGGAAGGTGTTGCGCAGCTTGCGATAGAGATCGGCGCAGCGCTGCATCAGATTTTCACTGGCCGCCATGTCTTCGCGGAAATCAATCGACGCAACCCACAAACGCACGATTTCGCCGCCCAGTCTTTCGGCAATATCGACGGGATCGACGCCATTGCCCAGCGATTTGGACATCGCACGGCCTTGCTCATCGAGCGTCCAGCCGGCTGTAGACACATGGGAATACGGCGCACGGCCTCGAAGCGCGACCGACGTCAGGAGGGAAGAGTGGAACCAACCGCGGTGCTGGTCTCCGCCCTCGAGATAGAGGCACTCCGTGCCTTTTTCCTTTTGGAAGGACGCATAGGCTGATTTAAGGTCGGCGTCCGCCTCGCACACGGCAAACCAGCTGGTCCCGGAATCGAACCAGACGTCGAGAATGTCGGTCTCTTTGCGAAAGCCCTGACCTCCACAGTGCGCGCACTTTGCGTTCGCCGGAAGCAGCGTTTCGATGGGCGTGGCATGCCAGGCTTCGGCGCCTTCGCGCTCAAAGAGGTCCACGATCTTCAGGTTGAGCGCAGGATCGAGGATGGGCTGGCTGCAACCTTCGCAGAGGAAGACAGCGATCGGCACGCCCCAGATGCGCTGGCGGCTGATGCACCAGTCAGGGCGCGTGGCGATCATGTTCGTGATGCGCTCTTTGCCCCACGCTGGATCCCAGACGACTTTGTCGATCTCTTCGATCGTGAGTTGGCGAAACGTCGTTTCAGAGTTGTCGGCGCGTTTTACCTTGGTATCCAGCGAAATGAACCACTGCTCGGTGGCGCGAAAGATCACCGGGTTGTGGCAGCGCCAGCAATGGGGATAGGCATGCTCGAGGTCTGAAGATCCGAGCAGTGCGCGTTGCTCCTCAAGCATGGCGAGAACGATGGGATTGGCGGCCCATACGGTCAAGCCCTCAAAGGGGGGAAGCGTGGCGAGCGGCCATGCGTCATGATCCACATGCAAGTGGCCGGAAGGGTCGACGCGACAGGTGGGATCGAGATCGTAGCGCTGGCCTGTATAAAAGTCGTCTGCGCCATGCGAGGGGGCGGTGTGAACGGCGCCCGTACCGGTGTCGGCGGTGACGTACGTGGCCAGAACGCCGAGGATGCTGCGCTCGAGGAACGGGTGCTTGAAGGTGACACGTTCGAGCCTGGTTCCTTTGAAGCGCGCAAGCTCACCGGTCTGGCCGAGTTTGCAGGCTGAAATTACCGAGGTGGCCAATTCCGCGGCAACAAGATAGACGGGATCCGTTGGCTTCGCGGTGGTTTTCGGATCGCCGCTGGCGGCAAGCGCCACGTACTCAAAATCGGGATGGAAAGCGACCGCCATGGACGCTGGAATCGTCCAGGGCGTAGTCGTCCAGATAATGGTGTAGACTTCGCGCCCTGCGAGAGACGGATCGAGCGCTTCAGCTTCGGACGTGAGCTTGTAGCGCACGTAGATGGACGGACTTGTATGGGGAGCGTATTCGACCTCGGCCTCAGCCAGGGCGGTGCGGTCGTGGATGCACCAGTAGACCGGCTTGAGGCCGCGATAGATGAAGCCTTTCTCAAGGAAGCCGTAGAAGGCCTCGAGGGTGCGGGCTTCGTAGTCGCGGGCCATGGTTTTGTAGGGCGTTTCCCAGCGTCCGAAGCAGCCAATGCGGCGGAATTGCTCGGTCTGCAAATCGACATACGTTTGCGCGTAGGCGCGGCAGGCCTCCAGGACCGCCGGGGCCGGCATTTCCAGCTTTTTGCGGCCGAGTTGCTCATCGACCTTAATCTCGATCGGCAGGCCGTGACAGTCGAAGCCCGGGACGTAGGGAGCGTCGAAGCCCGCCATGGTTTTCGACTTGACGACGAAATCCTTAAGGCCCTTGTTGAGAGCATGGCCGAGGTGGATGGGCCCGTTGGCATAGGGCGGGCCGTCGTGCAGCAGGTAGGGCGGACGACCTTTGGCGGCCTTCCGGAGCTCTTCATAGAGCCGCAGTTCGGTCCAGCGGGCGAGCCGAAGTGGCTCATTCTGGGGCAGGTTTGCCTTCATGGGGAAGGCGGTTTGCGGCAAGGTCAAGGTCGCCTTCAACTCCGGCGCTGGAGACATGGACACTCCCTGGTTCGCTCAAAAGGTGTTCATTCTCCAGTGTAAATGTCGCGAGGCTCCCGATCATCCTGGTTCGCATGGGGCGGGAAAGCAGATTTTCACAGCGGAGGCCGGGCAAACGGGAGTCGGCAAGCAGAATCAAACAAATGACCGGACAATCCCGGTAACCAGTGACAGAGTGCGTCGTCTATTGTTTATGGGAATCCTCTCTTCCGCGGACTATGAGACGCAGAAGGTTGTTAAAGTGGAGCCCGAACCGTCAGCGCTACAGACAAGCGAAGGCGGTGTCGAGCATAATGATTGGAACGGTTCGGGAACGGACCGGCTCCGTGGGGAGCACGCGCGAGCAACGGAGCCAGCGGTCGACATGGCAAACGAGATTCTAAGCGAGACTGAGAACCGCTCTATTGCGCCGGCGTCGACGGGGCATGAGCTGGATGCCTTTCTCGGCAAGGCTTTTGACGAGACGCCGGTCTGGCAGACTCTCTACGAGAACGTTCGCGACTTCTTCTTTCCAGTCAAGCTGCCGCCTCTCGAGTTGACGTCGCAGCCCATTCCGGTTCCAGACCGGATGGCCGTCAAGCCAAACCCATGGGCCATCGGCATCTCAACCACGGTCAATCTTTCTATTCTGTGCGTGCTGCTCTTCTTCGTGGGCAAAAAGATTATTGAAGCGGTGAAACCTCCGCTGCAGGCAACGAATGTCGATGTGGGGACCTTCGATCTGAAGGCTCCGAAAGCCGGTGTTGCTGCCGGCGGTGGTGGTGGTGGTGGCGCGCATGACGTTGTCGATCCGATCAAGGGTAAGCTGCCTCCGCGCATGAAGGACCCGATTGCACCGCCGATGGTGCCGATTCTGGATCAGCCCAAGTTGGCGGTGCCTTCCGCGATCAACGTGCAGCAGAATATTCAGCTGCCGGATAATCCGAATATGCCGAACATCGGCGTGACCAAGTCTGCCAACGTGACCCTGGCCTCAAATGGACAGGGGGGCGGGAGCGGCATGGGGACGGGCTATGGCGGCGGCATGGGCTCGGGGACAGGGAACGGTTTTGGTCCCGGGTATGGCGGCAACACCGGCGGCGGTATTTATCAGATTGGCGGCGGCGTTTCGGCGCCGGTAGCGATTTTTACGCCGGAAGCGGAGTTCTCAGACGAAGCACGCCGCGCGAAGTATCAAGGTGTCTGCCTGATCTCGCTGATCGTGGATGCACAGGGCAATCCGCAAGATCCGCGCGTAATTCGCGCGCTGGGCATGGGGCTCGACGAGAAGGCGCTCGAAGCGGTGCGCAAATACAAGTTCAAGCCGGCGATGAAAGATGGCAGAACGCCGGTGCCGGTCCGCATCACGATCGAGGTTAACTTCCGGCTCTACTGATTGCAGCAGCAGGATGGACGAGGGCGGGGCGCACGGCGCTTCGCCCTTTTAGTTTGCGTCGTAAGTCTCCGGTCGAGCGATTCACTTCGGCGCCTACGGGGCCGTCGTGTGATAAGCTTCGCTCGTTCTGAGCCAGGAGGAATCGACGTGAAGATTTCATGCACGGCCTGGAGGATGCAAATCGTTGGAGTGTTGCTGCTGACGGCTTCGGCCAGCGTGGCTCTCGCGCAGGCGGACTACCCTTTTCGCAATCCGAAGCTGCCGGACGATCAACGCATTGCCGATTTGCTTGGGCGGTTGACTCTCGACGAGAAGATCGATCTGATGTCGGACCATCCGAAGATTCCGCGGCTGGGCGTTGTTTTCTCAGGCCAGGTGGAGGGATTGCACGGATTGGCGCTGGGCGGTCCGGCGGGTTGGGGCGGTCGCGGCCGGCAGCCGGTGCCGACGACAACGTTTCCGCAGGAGAAAGGGCTTGGCGCAACGTGGGATCCGGAATTGCTGAAGAGGGCCGGCGCGCTCGAAGGCTACGAGGCCCGCTACTACTACCAAAACCCGGTTTTCGATCGAGGCGGAGTCGTGGTGCGCGCCCCCAACGCGGACTTGAGCCGCGATCCGCGGTGGGGCAGAACGGAAGAGTCGTATGGGGAAGATCCGTTTCTTGTCGGGACGCTGACGGTGGCTTTTGCGCAAGGGCTGCAGGGGCCCGATCCGAAGCATTGGCAGGCAGCGTCGCTGATGAAGCATTTCCTGGCCAATGAAAATGAAGATGGGCGCACGCACAGCTCGTCAGATTTCGACGAGCGACTCTTTCGCGAATACTACTCCGTGCCGTTTCGCATGGGATTTGAAGAAGGCGGCTCGCGCGCGGTGATGGCTGCCTACAACTCCTGGAACGGCATCCCCATGATGATTCATCCGGTGCTGAAAGACGTGATGATCAAGGAGTGGGGCAATGACGGGCTCATCTGCACCGATGGCGGCGCGCTGGGCTTGCTTATCACGTCGCACAAGACATTCCCCGACAAGGAGCACGGCGCCGCCGCTGCAGTGAAAGCGGGGATCAATCACTTTCTCGATACCTATGAAGACGACCTGACGCAAGCAGTCAAGGATGGCTTGGTGACCGAGGCGGATATCGATGCATCGCTGAAAAACCTGTTGCGCCTGTATCTGCGGCTGGGTGAGATGGACGCTTCCAGCGAGGATCACTATGGAGCAATTGGCCGGCAAGGGAACGGCGAGTTGCCGCCTTGGGAGCGTGAGAGCAGCAGGGAACTGGCGCGGATGGCGACCGATGAGTCGATTGTGCTGCTGAAAAATGAGAATCACACGCTGCCTCTGGATCGCGCAAAGCTGAAGACCATTGCGGTGATTGGTCCATGGACCGACCAAGTGTTGCAGGACTGGTACAGCGGAACGTGGCCCTACTCAGTGACTATTCTCGATGGGATTCGTGAGGCCGCAGGCAAAAACGTGAAGGTTCTTTTTGCCGATGGGTCGAATGCAGATGAAGCCGCGAAGATTGCAAGACAGGCCGACGCGGCGATCGTGGTGGTGGGCAATCATCCCGAATGCAATGCCGGATGGGATCAGTGCCCGACGCCGTCGAACGGCAAGGAAGATGTGGATCGCAAGACGATCGTGCTGGAGCAGGAATCGCTGGTGAAGCAGGTTTTCGCCGCCAATCCGCATACCGTTGAGGTGCTGCGTTCGAGCTTTCCTTATGCGATTGTCTGGAGTGAGCAGAATGTTCCGGCCATTGTGCACATGACGCACAACAGCCAGGAAGAGGGGAATGGGCTCGCCGATGTGCTCTTTGGCGACTACTCACCCGCGGGACGGCTGACGCAGACCTGGCCCACGGGGGATGCGCAGCTGTTGCCGATGATGGATTACAACTTGCTGGACGGGCGGACGTATCTCTACAGCAAGGAGAAGCCACTCTATGCCTTTGGCTATGGCCTAAGCTATACGACATTCGCATACGAGGGAGTGAAACTCAGCGCGCCGTCGATGGGCCCGGATGGCAATGTTGCCGTGAGTGTGACGGTGAAAAATACCGGCGCGATTGCGAGCGACGAGGTGGTGGAGATGTACGTGCAGCATCTTGGTTCGGCAGTGACACGCCCGATTCGGGAGCTGAAGGGATTCAAACGGGTACGCATCGAACCCGGCGCAGAGCAGACCGCGACCTTCGAACTGAAGGCACACGACCTTGCTTACTGGAATGCAGCAAGCCATGCGTGGCACGTGGAGAAGGAACGCGTACGCGTGCTTGCGGGCGGATCGAGCGACAAGCTGCCGGTCAACGCGGAAGCAGAGATCACGGGCACGAGCGAGTTTAAGCCGTGAAGCGAGAGACCGAAAAGAATGAGCGAGCCTTCGCACATTGACGATTTAAACCTCCGCTTCGGCATCGCCGGTGTCGCGCAGGTTGTCGCCGGCCGCGGTGCCTTCCCGAAGATTCGCCTCACTACCAGCGCCGCGTCAGCGGAGATCTACCTCCACGGCGCCCAGGTCACTTCGTGGATTCCAGCCGGTTCGGATGAAGTGATCTTTCTCAGCGAGCACTCGCATTGGCAGGAAGGCCGCGCGACCCGGGGCGGCGTCCCAGTCTGCTTTCCATGGTTCCGTGCCAAAGCCGGCGATCCCACCGCGCCTGCGCATGGGTTTGTACGGACGAAGCTGTGGCAGCTTGACTCCATTACATCCAGCGACGAAGGCGCCGTCACTGTAGCCTGTTCGACAACCAGTGACGATGCCACACGTCGTTGGTGGCCCCACGAGTTTCTCCTTCTGCATCGAGTCACGGTCGGGAAGCAACTACGCATGGAACTGATTGTGACCAACACCGGGTCCACCTCGTTTCAGTTCGAAGAGGCTCTCCACACCTATTTCCGCGTCGGCCAGGTGCAGAACATCCGGATACGTGGCTTCGACGGCGTTTCTTATCTCGATAACACCGACGCGAACCGCGAGAAGTTGCAGTCGGGCGACCTGGTTCTGACCACGACCACAGACAACGCGTACATCAGCGCGCACGGCGCGGCGGAAATTCTCGATCCCGATCTGCATCGAACCCTTCAAACTGCCAAAGAAAACTCAGCCGCGACGATTGTCTGGAATCCGTGGGAGCGCGGTGCTGCTTCGCTTGCCGATCTTGGCAACGACGAGTGGCGGCAGATGATTTGCGTCGAGGCCAGCAATATTCTGGGATCGGCGATTTTGCTTGAAACGGGTGCAGAGCACTCCATGACGTCCACTCTCAGCGTGCAAAGGGAATGACGTTCGTTGCATCGCCCACCGAGAATCTGTTGTGGTGCGCTCATACCGTAAGGCGGCGGCTTTCTTTAGCAGAACCGACTCGAAAGCAAATTCTCTATCGATAGCACGAATTCGATTACAACCGGAGACTCGTCGATACAGACTGGAGTTCAGGGGAATCTCACCCAAAGTCTCTTGGCTACGACTTTCCCAAGCTCCTATCATCGGGAGCGCTCTTCGCAAGGAAGTTTCCTCCGGATGAAAGCCTGCTACGAGTGCTCGATACTGTTATTGTCGTAGGCTAGAGCACTACGCACGCTTCCGCCGACTGCATCGATCCTGGACGGACTATCTACCGGAAAGCCTTGACCGTCGATGAGAAATCAGTGTTGACCTGCAGCGTTTTAGGACCCGCCTGAGACGATTACATGCCACAGCTGATCAGGGCTTCAAGGGTTTTGATCGTGGGCGTTCGTGATCTTGATCCGGCAAGCATGATGGGACGCGAATTAATCGCCAAAACTTCGCGGTATCTGCACCCGGAACAAAAGGGAATCGTTGAACTAGCAGATCTCCGCAACGTAGGATCGGATTCAGTAGGATAGATGTAAGTGATTTAACTGGCTGCCCCCCAGGGATTCGAACCCCGATATGCTGATCCAGAGTCAGCTGTCCTACCATTGAACGAGGGGGCAACGCGCGACAAAATCAGCGACCGTATTGCAACTCAGAGCGGGTTTCTGGCTGCGTTGGGTCGACCTCATCATCATACGGGGGATGCTGCGGAGGGGTCAAACTTCGAGACCCTCCAGTTACTGGGTCAATTTGGCCGACAAAGGTTCCTTTCACATTGACCCATAGCCGCCCATCTCATAATCCTGCCACCCAGTTCCGGGGCGAACCCATCGCGATCGATCCCCGCCTTCTGCTGTACAGCCCAAAACCTAGTTTTCGGAACTGTCACACTTGGTTTTCTCCCGGTTCTCCGGCTTGCTTCGAGTCGCGCGGCCCGTCGTGTAGAATCGGTTCGGAGAATGGAGACTTTTCTCAATCTGGCATGGGCGGGGTTGGCCCTCGCGGGGGTGTGCACGTGGCTGCGCATTGAGAAGCGTGCTGGAGCGCAACGTCGGCTACCACTGCTTGCGCTGGCCATGCTCATCGTCATTCTCTTCCCTGTCATTTCCGTCAGCGACGATCTCTGGTCGCTTCAGAATCCAGCGGAAATGGACACATGCCAACGCAGGGATCACCTCGGCGGCCGTGTCCACGCGGTCTTTCCAGGGTCCGCTGCCATCCCTGAGCCGGTCTTTGCGCAACTTTCGCTCGGCTTCACTGGCTCCGAAATCCTCTTCTACGCTCCGGTGCTTTTCGTCGACACTTCTGCACTCAGCGAAATCGAGAGTCGCCCCCCTCCTGTCGCCTGACGCCCCTTCTAGCCGTCCATCCTTACTGAACTGTAGATTTCCAGGTCGTCGACACTCTGTGCGACGAAAGGATAAGTATGAAGCGTGTTCTCTTCTCCCGGGCTGCCTGCGGAGTTGCGCTGCTATTTGCCATGGCTGTTTCATGCCAGGCACAGCAGGCCCTCACCTGGGAGCAGGCTAAATCCAAGTTTGAAGCAGCAAATCCCGCGCTCAAAGCCGATGCGCTCAATGTGGATGAAATGCAGGCCGAAGAGATCACGGCGAATCTGCGCCCCAATCCTCAGTTCACGGCATCCGCGGACGGAACCCAGATCGTCCCGCACAATGGGGTATGGGCGCCATTCAAGGGGACGGATGTGGTTCCGACCCTCAGCTACCTGCACGAGCGCGACCACAAGCGCGAGCTGCGCCTCGAAAGCGCTAAAGAAGGCACTCAGATTGCCGCGTCGGAGCATGAGGACCTGAAGCGAACCCTCGAATTCACGCTCCGCACGGCCTTTGTGAACACACTCGAAGCCAAAGCGATTCTCGATCTCGCCAGAGTCGACCTCGAGTACTACGACCACATCATCCAGATCAGCGAAGATCGCTTGAAGGCCGGAGACATTGCGCAGATCGACCTCGACCGCATCGAGTTATTGCGCGTGCAATACGAAACAGAAATTCAGACAGCGACCGTCAACCTGCGGACCGCGAAAATTCAGTTACTCCAGCTCCTCAACGACCGCACGCCGGTTGAGCAGTTCGACGTCGCCGGAATCTTTGACTTTGCCGACAATCTGCAGCCGCTCGACGAGATGCGCCAGGCGGCGCTCAATGCGCGTCCCGATCTACAGGCAGCTCTGCGGACAATTCAGCAGTCGCATACCAACCACAAGCTCGCCATTGCGAACGGTTCCACGGATCCCACGTTCAGCGGCTGGTATACCTACAACGCTTCGAATAACAACCCCGACGCAGTTCAAACTGTCGGTGCCAGCGTGAACATCCCCCTGCGCATCTTCGATCGCAACCAGGGCGAAAAACAGCGCACTCTGATCGATATCAATCGCAGTCAGCAGGCAAGCGAAGCAACGCATGCACAGGTCTTCGGCGATGTGGACTCCGCATACGCACAGGTGGAAAGCGACATCACTTTGCTAAAGCCATACAGGGACAAATACCGAGCACAGGCCACTAGAGTGCGCGACACCGTGACCTATGCCTACCAGCATGGAGGCGCGTCTCTGATGGAGTTTCTCAATGCGCAAAGTGACTATCGAGCTGTCCAGCAGGCGTATCTCCAGTTGATCGGCTCCTATCTCACCGCGGCGGCGCAACTCAATCTTGCAGTTGGTCGAGAGGTACTTCCATGACAAGGTCTACCGTTTTCAAACGATCCACTCGATCCTTCGCAAAAGTCGCAGCCGGTGGGCTTCTGCCCTTGGTCCTTGCCGGATGCAGCAGCAAGGAGGAAGGTTCAAGCGCACCGCCGCCGGCAAAGGTGATCACCGTTTCCGATATGAGTCTGATCACCATCGATGACAAGGACGTGGCAAAGTTTCCGATAGCCATTGCCGGTCAGGTTGAGGCTGCTTCAGAGCTCAAGGCCACGGGCACTGTGTTCCCTGACATTTCGAAGGAAGTCCCGGTGATTTCGTTGGCCAACGGCCGTGTTGTCGACATCAAGACGCGTCTCGACGACAACGTGAAGAAGGGCCAACTTCTTTTCAGCGTGCAAAGCGGCGATGTGACGAATGCCTTCGATTCCTATCTGAAAGCAGTCAACGACGAGCAGCTCGCCAACAAGGCCTATCTGCGCGCCGACGACTTGTTCAAGCATGGCGCAATCTCGCAGGCCATGCTCGACCAGGCCGACGATACCGAAAAGGACGAGAAAGCTGACCTGGTTGCCGCGGAAGAGCAATTGCGCGTCTTGGGCGTGGACAAGAATCATCCCAGCCCCATTGTGAATGTGTACGCGCCAATTTCCGGGGTGGTCATCGGGCAGAACGTGACCAATGCCGCCGCAGCCGGCGTCACGCTGTCGGGATCGGCCACCGCGTTCACCATCGCCGATCTCTCCGACGTTTGGATCCTCTGCGACGTCTACGAGAATGACATTCCAAAAATCACGCTGGGGCAGGAAGCCCGCATCAAGTTGGATGCCTACCCTGATCGCTCGCTGACCGGACACATCAGTGACATCGGTCCGGTGCTCGATCCGTCGATCCGCACCGCCAAAGTTCGCATCGAAGTTCACAATCCCGGCACCCTCCGCCTGGGCATGTTCGTCACTGCCACGTTCTCCAGCCGTAACAAACTCACGTACACCACCGTTCCGGCAGACGCGGTTCTCCATCTTCACGATCGCGACTGGGTTTATCAACCCGCGGGCAGCAATCATTTCAAACGCATCGAAGTGCGTGCTGGAGCAATGCTGCCGCGCAACCAGCAGGAGATTCTCTCCGGCCTCACACCCGGTCAGCAGGTCGTAACCAACGCACTGTTGCTTGATGCAGCGGGGAACCAATGATCCGGGCTCTTGTCGATTTCGCGCTGAAGAGCCGCTGGCTGGTGTTGGGCGGAGTCATTGTGCTCACCGCATGGGGTGTCATTTCCTTCCGCAACCTGCCCATTGAGGCTTATCCCGACGTCGCCAACAACTACGTGCAGATCATTACGCAATGGCCGGGGCGCAGTGCAGAGGAAATCGAGCGCCAGGTCACCGTGCCGGTCGAAATCCAGATGGCCGGCATTCCGCATCTCACCCATCTGCGCTCGACAACACTCGCCGGCCTCTCGAGCCTCATGCTCATTTTCGATGACGGTTCCACCAGCGATCTCAATCGCGAGCATGTGCTCGAGCGTCTCAGCCAGGTCAATCTCCCAGCGGGACTCACACCGCAAATGGGAACGGACTGGAGCCCCGTAGGGCAGATTTTCTGGTACACCCTCGAAAGTTCAAACCCTGTCTACGACGTGATGGAAAAGAAGTCCCTCGAAGACTGGACGCTCGAGAAAGACTTCAAAGGTGTCACCGGTGTCGTCGACGTGTCGAGTTTCGGCGGACCCACGAAGGAGTATCAGATTCGACTCGATCCCGGGAAGGTGGTCGCCTACGGGCTCTCCATCGGCCAGATCGAGCAGCAGATCGCAAACAACAACTCCAACGGCGGCGGGAGCTTCATCGAACAGGGTACGCAACAGATCAACGTACAGGCTCTCGGTCTCTACCGCACCGTGCAGGACATCGAGAACACCGTCATCAAGACCAGCAATGGCGCGGCCATCAAGGTTAAAGACATCGGGACAGTCGTGCAGGGCCCCAAGATCCGCCTCGGCCAGATCGGTCGAGCCACCCATCTGCCGGATGGCACGATCGTCGACAATCCGGACACAGTCGAGGGCATCGTGCTTTTGCAGAAGGGCGACGATTCCGATCCCGTCCTGCAGGGCATTCACGAGGAGGTCGACAAGCTCAACAACGGCATCTTGCCCAAGGGAGTCAAGGTCGTTCCCTTCCTCGATCGATCCGTACTGGTGAAATACACCGTCAGCACAGTCGAAGACAACCTCAGTGCGGGCATGATCCTTGTTTCCATCATCCTCTTTCTCTTCCTGGGCAATGTTCGCGGAGCTCTTATTGTCGCGCTCACTATTCCGTTTGCCCTTCTCTTTGCCGCCATCTGTCTCGACCTCGCACATATACCGGCCAATCTGCTTTCGCTGGGCGCGCTGGATTTCGGCATGCTTGTCGATGGAAGCGTGGTGATGGTTGAGAATATCGTTCGCCACCTCGCTCATACCGATGACACGCGAACGCCGGCACAGAAGATTCGCGAGGCATCGCACGAAGTGCAGCGGCCGGTCTTTTTCGCGCGTGCCATCATCATCACGTCCTACCTGCCGATCTTTACTCTGCAGGCCGTCGAGGGAAGACTGTTCAAGCCGATGGCATGGACCGTGAGCTTTGCCCTGATTGGCGCGCTGGTTTTTGCCATCATTGTTGCTCCCGTGGGCGCGAGCATGATGTTCAAGAATGGCGCCAAGGAATGGCAGAACCCGATGATGGAGTGGCTCATTCGCCACTACCGCACCGCCGTGCGGGCAGCGATTGTACGCCGCAATCTGACATTCGCCTTATCCGCCGCGCTCTTCCTCATTGCCATCTATCTCACCTTCGGGGGCCCCATTGGGTCCGAGTTCCTGCCCCACCTCGACGAAGGCTCCATCTGGGTGCGCGGAACTCTCCCGCCCAGTGAAGGCCCAACCGCGAGCATCGACTTCACGAATAAAGCGCGCGTTGTCATGGCCTCGTTTCCCGAGGTCACACAGGTAGTAAGCCAGACAGGTCGCCCCGATGACGGCACAGATACGGCCGGCTTCTTCAACACCGAGTACTTCGTCGATCTCAAGCCAAAGAACCAGTGGCGTTCCGTCTTTCATCAGGATAAGGGAGGTTTGATCGCGGCCATCGACAAGCAACTCTCCCGTTTCCCTGGCGTCATCTGGAACTACTCGCAGCCCATCTCGGACAACATGGAAGAAGCCGTTTCCGGCGTGAAGGGCGAACTTGCGGTCAAGCTCTATGGTGATGACCTGCGTATGCTCGAACATACGGCAGAGACGATCCAGACGCAGATGGCCACGGTAAAGGGCGTCGCCGATCTCGGCATCTTTCGCATCGTGGGCCAGCCCAATCTCAATTTCTCTGTTGATCGCGCAGCAGCCGCACGCTGGGGAATCAACGTTGCAGACATCCAGGACGCCATCCAGACCGCCGTCGGAGCCAACACCGTCACGCAGGTGCAGCAAGGCGAAGCCCGCTACGATGTGACCCTCCGCTACCAGAAGGAATATCGCGACACGCGAGAGGCTATCGAAGACATCCGCCTGCTTGCGCCCTCTGGCGAGCGCGTCTCTCTCGCCCAGCTCACAACGGTCTCTACCGACGACGGAGCTGAGGCAATCAACCGCGAAGGCGGGCAACGCTACATCGCTGTCAAGTTTTCGGTGGAGGGACGGGATCTCGGCTCAACGGTGAAAGAGGCGATCGGCAAGGTCGAAGACAACGTCAAGCTGCCCGCCGGCTACCATGTGGAGTGGGCCGGGGAATATGCGAGCCAGCAGCGCGCCAATAAGCGCATGGCGATTGTCATTCCTATTACTGTGCTCGCAATCTTCCTCATCCTCTACACCATGTTTCGTTCCGCCAAATGGGCCGTCCTCATTCTTGTGTCTGTCGTAATGGCTTCGATCGGCGGCCCGCTCGCGCTCTTTCTCACCCACACCAACTTCTCGGTGTCGTCTGCGGTCGGATTTCTTGCACTCTTCGGCGTCTCGGTTGAAACCGGCGTGATCATGATCGAATTTATCAACCAGTTGCGCTCGCGCCGCAAGGGCATGGAGGAATCGAACTACGAGCACATTGTCGCCGCGGCGGTTGAAGGCTCAGTCCTCCGTCTGCGGCCTGTGATGATGACCATGCTGGTGGCTACGTTAGGGCTTTTGCCGGCAGCGCTTTCGCACGCCATTGGTTCAGACTCCCAGCGTCCCTTCGCCATCGTGATTGTCGGCGGCCTGCTTGCCAACCTGGTGATCGGTGTCTTCCTGATGCCGGCGCTTTATGTCTGGATGGCGCGCGAGGACGACGTCCTGCCGCCGGTGGAGATCGCGGAGGAGTTTTAAAACTCGAGATACGACCGGGTCGGCCATGTCGACAAGGGGCTATTCTTCGCGTAGCACTTCGAGCGGCCGCAGACCCAGAATGCGGTAGCTGGCGATCCATCCTGTGGCGGTGGCCAGAATCGCCGTGCCCACCAGCGAGAACAAGGTCGCGTTCCAATCCACATGGAAAGCGACCTCGAGGCGACGCAGCAAAACGCGCGTGAGAATGTTGGCGAAGACAACGCCGACCGAACCGGCCAGCAAGCCGAGCACGCTGAATTCCACGCTGAAGGTGCGCACGATGCGCATCCGCGTTGCGCCCAGAGTCTTCAACACCACGGCCTCGCGCATCCGCCGGAAGCGCGCGCTGGCGATGCTCGATGCCAGGACCATGAGCCCGGCAAGAATTGAGAAGCCGGCCAGGAAGCGCACCACGAACGTGATTTGATCGACGACAGTCTCAATGCGGTTGAGCACGTCCGCAATGTTGATCACCGTCACGGTGGGATAGGCGACGAAAAGGGCGCGCTCCATCGAGGGAATCTGGCTCATCTCCACGCGCGCGCCGCCATACCAGGTGGCGGTCTCGTCTTTCAGCAGGCTGGAAGGCAACTCAAACGAAACACGCGCGCCGGGATGCTCGCCGTCGGGACGATAGATGGCGCCGACCTTCAGATTCAGTGTGCCCTCGCCCACTTCCAACTGCACCGCTGAACCGACACCAAGCTCCAACCGTTTAGCGACGCCTTCGCTGATGGCCAGTTCGGTGGCGTTCGCCTGATTCCACCATTTTCCCTGCGTCAGCTTGTCGCCTGCGGGAAGAGAGTCAGACCAGCTCAGCTCCGCATTCTCGAGCATGCGGCGGGGAAAATGCTTGTCCTTTAACTGGTCCAGTGTCTTGCCATTAAGCGAGACAAAATGGCCGGTGACCACGGGCAGCAGATCGAGTTCTTGTGTCACTCCTGGTTGGTGCTTGAAGAAGTCACGGATTCCTGCGACTTCATCGCCCGTCACATCAATCAGGAATACGTTGGGCAGTTTGGGCGATGCCGTCTCGTGGATATCGCGCAAAAGCGCGTTCTGCATCAGGTAGACAGCGAGAATCAACATCACGCCGGTTCCGAGCGAAGCCAGCACGGCTGCAGATTGGTTGCCAGGCCGGTAGAGATTCGCCAGGCCGTGGCGCAGCGACGAGGGAAGATACAGGCGGACCCGATTCAAAGCGAAGCGCAACGACCTAAGAGCCACTGCCGCAAGAATCAATAACACAATGAGCGCAACTGCGAAAATCAGCGCGAACCATCCACCGACTTTGACTGAATCGGAGAGCGCCCATGCGATGCCGCCCAGCGCGAGCACAACAAGCACCGAGATGCCCAGTTGCAGTCGGCGTGACCACCAGCGCCCGAACCAGGCGCGAAAGCCGGGTGGCGCCTGTTCGACAAGCCGGCGCAGCACCAGGACTGGCCGTACCGCGCGCACATCGAGCAGTGGAGGCAGACAGAAGAGCAGGGTTGTCAGCAGGCCAGTTCCCAGCCCCGCCAAAACCGAGCGCCACGGAAAACCAAGCACTGTATGCACGGGAAGAAGTTTGCCGAAGACCGCCGGCAACGCCGCCATCACGCCCACGCCGGCTGCGACACCCAGCAAACCGCCGGCTAACCCGAGGCCCAGTGTCTGTAGGAGAAAGGTGCGCAGCAGGTCGCTCGATTGCGCGCCTACCGCCTTCAGAATGGCCAGCATGTCCATGCGCTGTTCGAGGTGCGCATGCATCGCCATCGCCACGCCAATCGCACCCAGCACCATGGCCACAAGACAAATCAGGCTCAGCATCGCTGTCGCGTTGTCCAGTCCCTGGCTGAGCGCGGGATTGCCTTCCTTGAAATCCATCACCTGCGCGTCGGGCAGCGCGCTCTCCACTTGTTTGCGGATCGCAACCGCATCGGTATTCCCTGGGAACTTCATCAGCAGACGCTGGCTCATGCGGCTTCCCGGTGCCATCAGTCCTGTGCGGTCCAGAGCAGCACGCGAAATCATCACCCGTGGCCCCATGCCCGCGCCTGCCGACATGCGGTCCGGCTCCTGCTCGAGCACCGCCGTGATCTTAAAGTTGCGTCCGCCCATGCGCAGCGACTCTCCGACATGCGCATTCAGCCGGATGAGAAACTCCTCGGCCACAATCGCGGAATCGCCTTCGAGCGCCCGCGGCAGGCTCATCGCCGGTTCCAGCTGCGCTTCGCCGTAATAGGGATACTGAGTGGGATCGACTGCTTTGAGTGTGACCAGCAGGGGAACTGGATCCGGAGGCACGGAAGCCATCGAAATCGTTTCGACAGCCCATGTCGAGCGCATCCCTGCATTCTGGGCTTCGATGACTGCGATCTTCTTCAGTTCATCCGTGGTCGGGATATGAAAGATGCGGGCGCTCAGATCCCCGGCCATCAGCGACCGCGCTTCCGTGGTGAGCGTCCGCCGAAAGCTTTCGCTGAAGCCACGCACACCAACCAGCGCAGCCACACCCACCGCGACCGAGAGAACGACGAACGCGAACTTGCCTGGCGCCGACTTCAAGTCGCGCCAGCCAATCGCTGCCGCCCTGCCCCAGCTCAGCGCGCGCTTAGCCATTTTTCCCTTCGTTTTGGACAAGGAACTCGGCCGCGCCCTCAACCAGCGCCAACGTATCTTCGATGATCATGCCGTCTTTGATCACGATCTTGCGGTCCGCACGGCTTGCTACTTCCACGTCGTGCGTTACGAGCACCAGTGTCGTTCCCGCTTCGCTGTTTCGCCGCAGAAGCAGATCGAGAACAAGGCGGCCGTTGCTCGAGTCGAGATTGCCGGTGGGCTCATCGGCCATCACAATCGGCGGATCGACGACGAACGCACGCGCCAGTGCCACGCGCTGCTGCTCGCCGCCGGAAAGCTGAATCGGATAATGCTCCATGCGTTCGCCAAGACCGACTTGTTCCAGCAGCGTTCGCGCCCGTTTCATGCCGTTTCCTTCAGCGTTTAGTTCAAACGGCAGCAACACGTTTTCGAGCGCCGTCAGTGTGGGGATCAACTGGTACGACTGAAAAACAAAGCCTATCTTTCGTCCTCGCACGGTAGCGAGTTCGGTCTCGGCGAGGTTGTGAATCGGAGTTCCATCAAGCCAGATTTCGCCTTCGCTGGGCGTGTCGAGACCTGCCAGCAAGCCGAGCAGCGTGCTCTTGCCGCTGCCGCTCGCGCCCACGATGGCCACAAATTGGCCGGCCGGAATACTCAGGCTGATCCCCTTCAGAATGTCCACGCGGCGCGAGCCATTCTGAATCCACTTCTTCACATCGCGGACTTCAATCACCCACCCGCCTCCTCATCAAGCCTCCCTGTCCTCGGCTATCGCGCACGCAGTTCGCCTTGTCTGCACTATACGCAAAGGCGCGCCCTCCTGTTCCCTGCCTGGCCCGGCTACACTGTTCAAGTGGACGTTCGCCGCATACTTCTCGTTTCATTTGGACTGCTGCTCTTCGCTTTCCCTCTCTTGGCAGCCGAAAATTCTCTGCTGGTCTGCTTCGGCGACAGCATCACGGCGGGTTATGGCCTTGACCGGGGCCAGTCTTACACGGATGCGCTGCAGCGCGATCTCAGTGAACTGGGCTACCACTACACGGTCCAGAATGAAGGCACCAGCGGCGCGACGACTAAAGACGCCGTAGCCAGCCTGCCGTCGATCCTCCGGCTTCATCCTTTGATCGTGATTGTCGAATTCGGCGGCAACGACGGGCTTCGCGGACTTCCTCTCGTGCAGACACGTCACAATCTCGATACGGTACTCACTGGTCTGGAATCGGCGCACATCAAAGTGCTGCTCGCCGGCATTACTTTGCCGCCAAACTACGGACCGGACTATATTCATCAATTCGCGCAAGTCTATGCGGACCTCGCGAAAAAACACCACACGGCGTTTGTTCCCATGATTTACAAAGACCTCGTGACCGTCCCCGGCACAATCCAACAGGACGGCATTCATCCCACGGCGAAAGGTTCTGAGATTCTCGCGCACACGTTGTTGCCCGCGCTCAAGCCGATGCTGCGCAAGACTCCTTAAGACCGACATTCATCCCAAAACCGCGACCGGTTGAAACAAGGTTCCCGCCACCCGTTTGGCAATGCCCGTCAATTCGCGCTGTCCAGCGAATACCTTCACCAGGGGCGCCTGCGAAAACTCTGAAAGGTTTGCCTGCTGGCCGTTGCGCAACCGTCCCAATGCAGTCTCGTCGCCCGTGACAGATGGAATCTCGGGCAGCAAGCATCGCGGATGGACACAGAGAGCCTCGAGCATTTCGAGATTCCCCGACAAGCCTTCGAGTTCCTCGAGCGTGTGCGCCTCTGAAACCGTGAATGCTCCCGCCCGCGTGCGCCGCAAACTCGCCAGATGCGCGCCGCATCCCAAGTCCAGGCCCAGCTCGTGCGCGACAGAGCGGACATACCCGCCGGCGCTGATCCGCACCGTGAACTCCGCTGTCTCTTCCGCGAGAGCAACAATTTCGAAGGTATCGATCTGGATCTTTGCCGGCTTCAGAACGACAGGTTTGCCGGCCCGCGCCAGTTTGTAGGCTGGAGTGCCTGCGACCTTCTTCGCAGAAAATGCCGGCGGCATCTGCTCCATCTCTCCGTGAAATCGAGAAGCCGCAACGCGCACCTTGTCGAGAGTCAAGTCCGGCGCGGTGTGTGGTCCGCAGGGCTCGCCCTCGGCGTCGTACGTCGTCGTCGCAAAGCCAAAACGAATTGTTCCGGAATAGCTTTTCTTTGCAGAGGAGAAATATTGCGCGAGTCGCGTGAACTTTCCCAAAAGAAGTGGCAAAACACCCGTCGCCATAGGATCGAGCGTCCCCAAATGCCCGATAGAACTCTCGCCCGTGATCCTGCGCAATCGGGCCACCACGTCGTGGCTGGTCATTCCACCCGGCTTGTCGACGACCAGCAGGCCATTCACTCCATTACTTTAGCCGACGGCCCTTCTCTTCACAGAGCACCCGAAGCCGGATGCCGTACGAGCGAGAGAAACTCCGCGCGCGTCTCTTTCTGGCGGAAGCATCCAACCATCGCCGAGGTCACGGTGGAGGAGTGTTGCTTTTCGATACCACGCATCATCATGCAGAGGTGGCGCGCTTCAACCACCACACCCACGCCCTGAGGGTGGATCGCGTCTTCGATCGCGTCCGCAATCTGGCGCGTCAACCGCTCCTGCACCTGAAGGCGCCGGGCAAACACTTCCACAAGACGAGCAATCTTGCTCAATCCGATAACTTTTCCCTTGGGAATATACGCGACATGCACCTTGCCGAAGAAAGGCAGCATGTGATGCTCGCACAGCGAAAACATCTCCACGTCTTTCACGATGACCATCTCGTCGTAGTCGACATCGAAGAGGGCGCCGTGCAGGATCCGCGCGGGATCTTCATCGTAGCCCTTGGTGAGAAAGGCCATCGATTTCTCCACGCGACTCGGCGTGGCCAAAAGTCCATCTCGATTCGGGTCCTCGCCCAGTCGACTGAGAATCTCGCGATACATCTCTTGCGTGCTGAACTCCGCCAGGCCTTCTTCAGGACTCGCTGCATGCCTTACGGACTTGCTGACTGCTACCGGATGCGCCATCTTCTCGTTCCTTTTGCTGCAGAGATCTGGACTTCTATTGCGACTGCCGTTGCCCACACCGTGCCGGCCCGTTGTTTACGCCCGGCACTGAAAGAAGTTGTTCTCGGTCTCCTCAATGAGCACATGCTCGAGCACGCCGACAGGCAGGGCCTCCCTCAGCAGATCGAACACTGCCCTACAAAGATTCTCCGTGGTCGGCACCCGATTCACAAAGAGCGGATCGAGATTGAGGTTTGTGTGGTCAAATCGTTCCAGGACATTTGTTTGCACCACGGCATCCAGCTCCGCCAGGTTGATCACCATGCCGGTCTGCAGATCAACCTCGCCGCCCACCAGCGCCTCAATCACGTAGTTGTGCCCGTGGCCATGCGGGTTGTTGCACTTGCCGTAGGCAGCGCGGTTTTCCTCGGGCGACAAAGCCTGGGTATGCAGCCGGTGGCTGGCGCTCAGAGAGTACCGGCGGCCGAAGTATGCCCTCATGGCGCTCCCCGATACTCGGCGAAAACCTCCGGCGTTTCATACACCCGCACCCTGCTGAGCCGAGCTCTCTGGGCTGCTTGGACCGCCGGCTCCAGGCGTTTCCACGCAGCGATGGCAATGTTTTCCGTGGTTGGAATGGCCTTGGTAAACTCCGGCACTTCGAGGTTTAGATGCCGGTGATCGTAGGCGGAAAGCACCTCGCGCTCCATCACATCTTTCAGCCATTTCAGATCGACCACAAAACCCGTCACCGGATCGGGCACGCCGGCAACTGTCACTTCGAGCGTGTAGTTGTGCCCATGGCCATTGCGATTGGCGCAGCGCCCGAAAACCTGCTGGTTTTTTTCGGCAGACCAGGCCTCGTTCCAGTAGTAATGCGAAGCCGAAAAGGTGGCGCGCCGCGTAAGCTCGATCATCAACAACCCTCAATCAATGGATGCAACAGAAGCTGGAGAGGCCTGGCAAATTAGTCAACTCGCCTCCCGGCATTCGACGTCCTTGGAACCGATACGCCTCAACTCCTGTAGGTTCGTCCCTTCCAGCTTACCTGCTTCAGTACCCGATGCTGAAACCAGCTGCGGTAGAGCAGAAACACAAAGAGCGGCAGTCCCAGGGGCGAGAGGGCGCAATTCAGAAAGCCGAAGTTCGACTTGGCAACCCGCCCGTAGAACCGAACCAGCGTCCGTATCCAGAGCAGGAGCAGCACCCAACCGGCCCCCAGCCACTCCAGCGAGCGGGCTGTGAAGTGGGCACTCCAGAGCTCGACAGCCAAAACAGGCAGACAGATAAGCAGAACGAAATCCAATGCCCGCCAGAAAGACAAGGCCAATGCATTATTAAACAGAAGCGCGATGTTTTTCGTCCAACCTTCTATCATTGCGAGAGTTGACCGATACATTCTGGTCCCAAGGGCATCCTCGGCATAGCGAAACCGCAGGCCCACTTTGCGCCGCTTGGCCAGCAGAGCCAGCTCCACATCTTCCAGCACCCGGTCCGCAACTGCTGGGTGGCCGCCGATCCTTCGATAGGCCTCGCGCTCCACAAGCAGGAACTGCCCATTCGCCGCAGCGACCCGCTGATTCGGGTCCGACACCTTCGACGGCGGATAGGCCAGCGCCAGCTCGCAGAAGACCAGGGGCATCAAGGCTCGCTGCCAAAAGCCGGTGACCATCTGGCGTGGCGAGTAGCTGAGCATCCCCACCTTGTGCCGAATCGCTTCATGGAGGGCTCGGCGCAGGTCGCCGGGCTCGTGTACCGTATCTGCATCCGTAAAAAGAAGCCACCGCCCTCGCGCCGTCCGCGCCGCACTCCAGATGGCATTGGCTTTCCCCGTCCATCCCTTTTCGAGCTTGGCGGCCTCGGTCACCGTAACCCCGGTGAAAGTTCGCGCCACCTCCGTGGTCCGATCGGTCGAGTGATCGTTCACGACGATGAGGTCCCAGTTTCGGCCAAGCAGAAAAGTGTCGTCCGACTGCGCAACCAGCGATCGCAGGCACGCCCCAAGACAGTCCTCTTCGTTGCGCGCAGGAACAATCACCGTCAGCTCGATCAGTTCCGCAGGCTCCGGCTGGTCGAAGACCGTGCCGGCACGGGCGGGCAGCGTCAGCGGTTCGCCTGGTTCCGACGAGAGGCCCAGAACAGGCTTCCATGCGCGTTGGACCGACGGTTCGTCCTGCTCCGAGCTGTCCTTGCCCACGTTGCGACCTTCCGCTCAGTATTATAAGGATGTGCGGTCTCACGGCTTTCTCACATTGGCTCTTCTTGGCGCCCTGGTCCTGGCCCCAGGCTGCGACCGCGGAGCACATCCCGCACAGGCCGACAAGCCGGCGCCCGATTTCACCGTCTCCGACGGCCTCACCTCGGTCCACCTCGCGAGCTATCGCGGCAAAGTTGTGCTGCTCAATTTCTGGTGGAGCCAGTGCGCCCCATGCATTCAAGAGTTGCCCTCGCTTCTTCAACTGCACCACGACGACCCGAACCTCGTGGTCCTTGCCGTGAGCATCGATGAAGACCCCGCCAGCTACACCTCCTTCATCCGCAGGCGTCACGTCGACCTAATCACCGTGCGCGATCCCCAGCAGACCGCGGCCGCTCTCTTCCACACCGACATGTGGCCGGAAACGTATGTGATCGACCGAAGAGGCGTTATCCGCCGGAAATTCATTGGTGCCACCGATTGGTCCGATCCCGAGATCCGCACCTACCTCAACAGCCTGTAGGCAAACCTAAAACGGGCGAAAGTCAGTGCGTGCCTGGCTCTCTTTGGGGCCGGTTGTCTCCTGCTCTGAACCCTTTTTTGAAAATCTCCAGATCGTGCGGGGCCAGGCCAAAACTGAAATCTCAGAAAATTTGTTCAGGCCACCTGCGGCCGATGCTCCGGGTCGTTGAACTCGTCCGCGGACGATCAAGAGATGCCTTAGCGATCGGAAGATCGATGCAACCGAACCCTCGCAGCTGTTATCTTTAAACTATGACAACCGTAGACATTCTCTACCGCTACGCGACCCCTCCCACAGAGGCCGTCACCTTTGCGTTGGCCAATGCGCGCGAGGTCTACGGAATTCGCCGGCTCCTCTTCGATCGTGCCGCGCGCACGCTTCGCGTCGAATATGATGCCACACGCCTTGACGCCGCCGCGGTCATGAAATTGGTGCGCCAGGCGGGCCTGGAGATCGAGGCCGAACTGCCCCTGATTCCTCCGCAGGCTGTCCCGGAACCGGCGCCGGCGGCCTGATCGCGCATGTTTGCGCCACCCCTGAAACCCTGTTACTCTGACAGAGGTTCAGCCCTGAACCATGTGCGCCCGTAGCTCAGCTGGATAGAGCGACTGACTACGAATCAGTAGGCCGGGAGTTCGAATCTCTCCGGGCGCACCAGTTGAAAACTCATCAAAATAAACATTTTACAATCAATATCCTCCACACTTACCTCGACCTGCGCGAATCGTCCATGTCCGATCCATGTCCGATTCAGAACAAATGTCGGTCCTGTGCGGACAGAACCGTCGCGGCTTTGCCTGTGCCTTGCCTCAACCCTCGGCGCCAAGCTTGAGGCGATCTATAAGGGTGTCTATCTGCTCATCTCCGAGCAGCTCAAGCCGTTCTCCGGTTTCTGATCTCGTTACCTGCATACCGATCATCGTTGCTGCCTCTTCGCGTCGCTCTTGTGGCAGTTCACCAAGATAAGTCACGCTGCGGAAGAGACGCAGAGCAGCAAGGATTGTGTCTAACTCAACTTTTTGAAGTGTGATTGCGGTCATGGTTTCTTGGTACTCTGCTTCTTCAGTTGGGGGTGATCCTTGTGTAATTTGCGTGACTTCCGCATATCGTTAGCCCGGCTGCCCGGCAGTAGTTGGTATTTTGCGAAACGGCAGGCATCGC